>NZ_JAYRDZ010000001.1:0-575760 GCF_041909175.1 Aquabacterium sp.
GCATGCTGACGATGACCAAGTGCTCCAAGTGCGGCGGCCACTTCGTGAGCCACCCGCATGAAATCTCGCGCCACTATGTCTGTGGCCTGTGCAACCCGCCGGCTCGCGCCGGCAAGGGCAAGGCTTCGGGTGGCTTGCAAATGCATTGAGCGCCCCTGGGGGCGCTCCTGGATCGGTATGGTTTGATTCTCCTAGCAGCACCAGCCAGTGCTTTGAAACGGGCCCTTCGGGGCCCGCTTTTTTTTGGGCACGGGCGGCTGGCGAGGTGCTCAGGGCATCACCCGCCCGCGCGACTCGGCGGTGGGCATGGCCGCCTTGGCCGGGTCGTCCAGACCCGGCTTCAGGTAGGCCAGTAGGGCATCGAGGTCATTGCCGGCGCTGTGGCGGTCCGTGCCCTTGAGCAGCACGTCGAAGCCATCGCCACCTTGCGACAGGAAGGTGTTGACCACCACCCGGTACGTCGCCTTGGCATCCAGCGGCTGGCCATGGACCGTGACCGCAGCCACACGCTGGCCGATGGGGGACTGCTCATGCCACTCGTAAGTCAGCCCCGCCGACGGCTGCAAGAAGTAAGGCGATGTCATGCCCGGCTTTTGCTGCTGCTCCAGCACGGCCTTGATCTGGGCCCCCGTGAGGCTCATGACCACCAGGTCGTTGCTGAAAGGCTGTGCCGCAAACAGCTGGCCAAAAGTCACCACGCAGGGCGGTTGCCCGTTGGCGCAGCGCAGATCGGATCGCACGCCACCGTCGTTCATGAAGGCCAGTTGCACTGACTCGCCCGGCAGGGCCGCGCGGGCGGCCGCGAGTTGGGCATCGGCAATCAGGCGACCCATCGCGTGGTCACCCCGACTGGAACCCTTCTCGAAGACCGCACCGATGCGGGCCACCTCGCGGTTGGCCTTGGGCGCGATCTGCTGGGCGTAACCTGCCACCTGTTTGGCCACAGCCTCATCCGGGCGCGACTGACGCACGATGGGGCTGAAGGCCGGCGGCAGCAAACGGGCCAGCTGGGCACGCTGCAAGGCCGTCGTGCGCTCGTTGACCACGGGCAGGTTGATGCTGGTGGTCTGCGCACGGTCGATGTCACCCGTAGAGGGGTCCAGCGCCAGGTCCACCACCGAGAGCCCCCGCCCGAACGAGGTGCCTTGAATCACCAGCCGGCCATCCACCAGACAGCGGTAGCCCTGGTGGGTATGCGCCGTCAGCAGCACGTCGACGTCGGGCGAGACCTGCCTGGCGATATCGAAAACACGTCCTCGGGCCTGATCACAGCGTGTGTCATTCCAGTCGACCGGATGGGCCTGGGTACCGACTTCCCCCCCCTCATGCACCATGGCCACGATGGCCTTGATGCCGTGCCGCTTGAGCTGGGCTGCGGTGCGGTTGAGCACCTCGACCTCGTCATCGAACTTCAGGCCCTTGACGCCTGAAGGCAGCACCATGCTGGGTGTTTCCTTGGTGACCACGCCAATGAAGGCCACGGGGATGCCCTCCACCTTCTTGACCATGACCGGGTCGAGCACCGATTTGGTCTCGCCGTCCTTGTGGACGTTCGCGCCGAGCAGATCAAACTGCATGCCATCATAAGGCTTGATCGCGCAGGAGGTGGCCAGTGCGTCAGGCACGGTGGCAGCGCAGCCGCCCTTCTTGAGACGCAGCAACTCGTCAAGACCCGCGTCGAACTCATGGTTGCCCACCACAGAGGCATCCAGCTCCAGCTGGTTCATCTGCATGACGGTGGTCTCGTGCCGGTACAGCGTGGACACGAGTGGCGAGGCACCGAACAGATCTCCGCTGGACAAGGTCAGGCTGTAGGGCATGCCGATGCGCAGCAGCTTGACCATGCCCGACAGGGCGGCCATGCCCCCGACGGGCACGCGCTCGCTGGGTGTGGCCAGCAGCGGATCGGCAAAGGGCAGGCTGAGGTTGCCGGACTCCAGGTTGCCGTGGAAATCATTGAACACGATCAGCCGCAAGGGGATGGTGCGCGGTGTGGTGGCAGCCTGCGGCGCATCGGGCCAGATGGCCTGCAGCACCTGCGCCAGACGGGCACCAGCCAGGGCGATTTCCGCCTGCTTCAGTTCATCGGCCTTGCGTACATAGTCGTCGTCCACGCCGAACGCATCCCACATGGTCGTGTTCTGCATCTGCTGCGGCTTGTCCTTGGGCGTGAACTCCAGGGCTGCCATGGTCGACTTGGGCTTCAGGGCCGTCGGCGTGCTCGACGACGGCGGTGGCTCGTAGGTGTGGGGGCCGAATTTCAGATCGGCAAATGCCGACTGACCGGACAGGATCACCTCATTGGCCCACTGCGTGGACCAGCTTTGCACGGTGCCGGGGCTGACGCCAACCAGGCGAGCCCGCTGAACGGTGTCGGCAAAGCTGTCCCCCTTGGTAGAGAGCCGATCGGGAATGCCATCCCACAGGGAGTGCATCTTCTTGCGGCCCACGTAAACGAGGTTGCCACCCGCCGTGTCGGTCTGCTTCTTGTAGCCACGCGCATCGGGATCATATTTCTCGCCGTGCTCGTCCAGGTAGACCGATTCCACGTGCAAGGGCTGATGCAGGTCTCCGATGTAGTGGGCCAGCAGGGTCAAAGCCTCGCGCTGATCGGCAATCTTGAAGGGACTGGGCGCTGGCTTGCCCTGCAGTACATCGATGGTGGCCGATATCGCATGCACCACATCGTGGTCGCTGGTGCCGGCAAAGCGTCGGTCATACCGCTGCCGCTGGATGGCGACGTCGGTGTAGTGATACTGGTTGTGGCAATGCTCATTGCCATTGACCACGCCGCATTGCGCCCAGTTCGCCTTCACAAAGGCGATGATGCGCTCGCGCTGCTCGGGGGTTTCAAACGGCGCGCATTCGGGGAACCGTCCGATATCAGCGTGATAGCTGAAGTTTTCCCCATCACTGGACGTGGTGCCCTTCACGCAGTCGGCCCAAACCGCGACCGTCTCCAGGTTCTGTCCAGCCAGGGTCTGTTTGACCATCTGGCCGGCCCGTGTCCCTTCCAACAGGCGATCGGCGATCGCCCCCACGGCCTGGTGCCCTTCCGCACCCCAGGCCCAGGCCACCGATGGCGCCAGGCTCACGGCCAAGGCGCCAACGATGCATGTGCGTAGCAACTTCACGTCTGTGCTCCTGCGTTCAGGCCGCTGCGGCCTGTTCCAGCGCCATCACCTTCAACTGCTCGTTGACACGCTCGACACGCTCATTGAAGTAGTTGTGAAAGATCAGGCAGAACACGGCAATGCCGATACCGGCCGCCGTCGCAAACAAGGCCGTACTGATGCCGCCACTGACCGCCTGCGGATCGGACACGCCATGCGACGCCAGGGCGCTGAAGGTGTCGATGATGCCGAGGATGGTGCCCAGCAGCCCCAGCAGGGGCGACAGGGTGATGGTGGTGTCGATCAGCCACAGCAGGCGTTTCACGGCGGGCTGCTGCGTGAGGTAGAGCGCCTGCACCTTGTTGTCGAAAGCTTCCTTGTCGACCGTGCCCTTGAGCGCCACCACCCCCGCCATGATGCGGGCGTGCGGCGCGCTGGAGTCTTCGACTTCAGCTTGCAGGGCCAGCTTGTCGCCCTTGCTCATCACATCAAGCAGGCGCTTGCGGGCGCGCTCGACATAGGTGTAATAGATGAAGCGTTCGATGATCACCGCCACCGCGATGGCGAACAGCGCCGCCATCGCACCCAGGACGATTTCATGGAGAAGATTGAGATTCATGGTGAGAGATTCCTGAGTGCGATGCGGGATCAGAAGTCGACCTGGAAGGTCATGCTGGCAAAGCGCGGTGCGCCGGTGTAGACCTTGGGCGAACCCACGGTGTCATTGATGGTGACGTTGGAGCCGCTACCCGAGTTGGCGATCAGGTACTTGCGATCCAGCAGGTTGGACACGTTCAGGCGCAGCACCGGGTTCTTGAATCCCCATGAAGAGCTGAGCGGCAGCTTCCAGGCGGCGTTCAGGTCGACCAGGGTGTAGCCACCGATGTCCACATCGTTTTCCAGCGTCAGATAGCGGCGGCCGGTGTACTTGGCAGCCAGGTTGATCATGTAAGGCCCGCTGGCCCACTGCACCGAGGCAGACGCCATCCACTCCGGTGTGTCCGGGAAGATCTTGCCCTTGGTGTCGTAGTAGCCGGTGCTGGAGGGCATGTTCTCGTCCAGCGTGGACTTCGTGTAGCTCAAGGAGCCATACACGCTGAAGCCCTTGTACGGGGCGGTGCCGCCTTCGAGTTCCAGACCCTTGATGGTGGAGCTGCCGACGTTCCAGTCGTGGGTGATGCCAGTGTCCGGGTCGTAGCTGGCGGCAATGCGGTCCTTGAAGGCCACGTAGAAGGCCGTCAGCGAGGCCTTGTACCAGTCGCCACGGAAGCGGGTGCCGATGTCGATGTTGGTCGAGGTTTCAGGCTTGACCGTCACCGGGTAGAGGCTGGTCGCCACCGTGCCACTGTAGGTCTTCACCAGGTTGCCGTAGTCGTAGTTGCCGGGCGCGCGGAAGTTGGTGCTGACGCCTGCAAAGCCCTGAACAGCTTCATTGAACTGGTAGGTGCCGGACACCCCAGGCAACACTTCCTGGTAGGTGCGCGTGATGCGGTAGTCTGCGTAGCCATAGCCCCTGCTGGACGTGGCAGAAGCCGAGGCCGTGCCGACATTGGCTGTATTGGTGAAATCGCGCTTGATTTCACGATAGCTGATGGCCGGGGTCACCTGCATCTTGCTGTCGAGCAGGTCCATGGTGTCCTGCACGAAGACGCTCTTGCCGGTCGAAATCGTCTTCCAGTTACGACCCTGGTAGGTGCTGCCATTCTGGTACTTCAGGAGGTTGTCGTCCAACCAGAAGTCAGTATGACCATCATTCGAGAACGTGGTAATCGGGCGCGTCTGCTTGTGATAAGCCTGCTCCAGCCAGAAGCCGCCCATGATCTTGTGGTTGTCCATGTAGTGCGTCATCTTGACGTTCACACCCGGACGATCGGTACGGGTCATGCTGCCGGTCAGCACGGCCACCTTGTCCCTGACGTCGCCGTCACCGTTGATGTCGGCCACACCGCCGCCCACATAGCTGGCGTTGCTCGATTCGGAGACAACGGTCGGGTAAGTGGTACCGCCATAGCCGTACCAGTAGTAAGGCTCGATGTCCAGGCGGGTCTTTTCGCTGAGCTGCAGATTGGCCTTCAGGGTCAGCAACACGTTCTGGAAGGGGTTGCGCTCGTAGTCGTAGTAGTCGCCAGACAGGGTGTCGGTCTGGGCGCTGCCCGAGACCGGCGTTTGGTGGGTCGGGCGAACGGTGGAGTAGTCGGCGTTGTAGCCCAGGCTCTTGACCTGGTCGAGGTACAGGGCGCGGTACTGGTGGTTCATCAGGTAGTTGGCCATCAAGCCCGCCGACAGCTTCGAACCACCGCCCAGGTCGTATTCGGCGCGGCCATCCATGTGCTCGCGCTGGCTCACGCCTTCACCACGCCACTTGTCGACCTTCGAGTTCGAGTAGGACAGGTAGCCCTTGAAGTTGCCGATCTTGCCCGTGTCGTAACGCAGGAAGGTGCGGCGGTAATCCAGCGCACCCAGAGACTGGGCAAAGCGCCAGCGCCCCTTGCTTTCTGCACCACAGGTGGTCATGCCAATGTTGCCGCCAGAAGCCCCGACGTGGGGTGCTTCGGTGTCGGTGGAACCCTGCGTCACAAACAGTTCGCACATGTTCTCCTTGTCGGTGAACTCCTGCGGGTACACGGCGAAGCTGCCCGAGTCATTGACCGGCGCCCCATCGATGGTGAAGCCCATCTGGTCGCTGTTGAAGCCGCGCACACGCAGGTTGCCGCCGGCCATGCCACTGCCATCCTGGCTGGTGGCGTTCACGCCGGGCAGCAGGTTCAGATCCTGGAAGGCATTGGCACTCGAGCGGGTCTTGTCCAGCTGGGCCTTGGTGACGGTGCTCTTCGCCTTGGGCGTGTCTTCATCGATCATCAGACCCGTACCGAGCTTGTCGCCTTCGCCGGTCACGGTGATCTTGCCTAGGTCGGTGGTCTCTTCGGCGTAAACATAAGTCGTGCTCAGCATGGCGATCATCGCCAGGGTCACGGGGTGGAGCTTGTGTGTCCGCATGGTGCTACTGCCTTCAATGGGGTTGTGCTGGTAGTGGAAAAACGAGTGAGAAGAGAAGCAAAGGGGAGAATGGGAAGCGTTTAATTCGCTACTCGATCAGGATTCCTCTGGGGGAACGTATTCGAGCTGGACGAGGAAGCGGTGCTGGTTCTGGCCTTGGTAGGCCTCTTGAGGAAAGACCGGGTAACGACCGGATCGAACCGTGCGCAGGGCTTGCTGGTCCAGCACCATCGATCCGGAGGAGGACTCGACACCGGTGTCCATCAGCTGGCCAGCGCGGTCGATCTCCAGCCACAAGGTGACGGTGCCCGCCGGACGTAGCTGGCGTGCATCGCGGCTGGTCGGGTAGCGCTTGATGCTGTGCAGGTAGGCGATGACCTGGGCGCTGTATTTGTCTTCCAGGTTGCGCGACGAAGCCACCGGGCGAGGCTGCGCCGGTGCGGGCGCCGGGACCACCACAGGAGCCGGGTGAGCTGGGGCCGCCGCGACGGCCGGGGCTGGCGACGGTGCCGGTGCCGGTGCGGGACTCGGGCTAGGCGTGGGCGTGGCCACCGGTGTCGGGGTAGGGGTCGGCGCCTTCTGAACCGGGGTCGGGGTTGGGGTCGGGGCCATCTTCGGGGTTGGCTGCACCGGGGTCACGGGTGCTGGCGGTGCGGGGGGGGCCACGGGCATGGGTTCATTGAGCTCTTCCATGCGCACCACCATGTCGTCAGACAACGCTGGCAAAGCTTTGCGTGCGGGCATGTGATGCCACGCCAGCCACAAGCCCCCCATGATCAGGACGGCACCGACTGCGGCAGCCGGGTCCCGTTGCTGGTACAACCAATCGCGTTTCATCACTGCACTCGCTTGGTCGCAAACGTCACGCTGTCGATGCCCTGGGCACGCAAGGCGTCCATCACCGAGACGACGGCCTGCCATTGCACGGTGTGGTCGGCACTCACGACAAAACGTTTGCGGGCGTCTTTTTGATGCGCCTGCTTGGCTGCTGCACCCAGGTCGGCGATCGGCATCTTCTGTCCGTCCAGGGCCACGCTGCCATCCGCTGCGAGGGACACCACCACGGGCGGTTGATCGCTGCTGGCAGCCTTGGCGGTCGAACTGTCGGGCAGCACCGTCTTGAGACCGAATGCCGGGATCACGTTCAAACTGATCAGCACGAAGAAGATCAGCAGGAACATCATCACGTCGATCATGGGGATGATCTCGATGCGGGCTTTGCGGGGCGGGGTCTCTTCGAAATGCAGCATGAGGGATACCGTTGAATGTGTAGCGCAAACGTTTGCGTGTTGCCAATGGAAAACGTTTGCTTAGTTCATAGCAAGGAGCTTGCCAAGATGTTGTTACAGCTTCATGACGGCAGAAACCGCCAGATCAGTCTTTTTTCGGCGTGGTTGACCGAAATTGCGCGCATGAAGGAACGGTCGGCGCTCAAAGTGGTGCGAGGGCGTTGCATTTGGTGCATCGACGCTCACCAGGCTGCTTGTCCGTGGGGCAGATCCGGGACACCCAGATGGCGCGCCAACGTTTGCCCGACGTCGGCAAAAGAGCCGCGCACACCCAGGTCGATGCCCCTCGGGCAGGCGGGGCCGCCAAACAGCACGGGCACGTGTTCACGGGTGTGGTCGCTGCCCGGCCAGGTCGGGTCGCACCCGTGGTCGGCACTCAGCACCAGCAAGTCCCCCTCACGCAATGCCGTCAGCAAGGTTGGCAAAAACGCGTCAAAAGCGCGCAGGGCTTGTGCATAACCGGCCACATCGCGACGGTGTCCGTACAGCATGTCGAAATCGACCAGATTGGCAAATACCAGCCCGCCCGGTGCACATTGCTGCAAGGCCACCAAGGTCGCCTCGCTCAGCGCCTCATTGCCGTCAGCGGCGTGGTGGTGCGTGATGCCGCGCCCTGCAAAGATGTCACGGATCTTGCCCACGCCGTGCACCTCGCGACCTGCCGCCTGCAGCACATCCAGCAGGGTCTGCCCGGGTGGCGGTGTGGTGTAGTCGTGGCGGTTGCCGGTGCGGCGATAGCGTTGCGAAGAACCAGCCGGCGCATCGACAAACGGCCGGGCAATCACGCGGGCGATGTTGAGTTCATCGAAAATGACCTTAGCCTGCTCGCAGATGGCATACAGCCGGTCCAGCCCGAAATGCACTTCATGGGCCGCGATCTGGAACACGCTGTCGCTGCTGGTGTAGCAGATGGGCCAGCCGGTGCGCACGTGCTCATCGCCCAGCCGCTCGATGATCTCGGTGCCACTGGCGTGCTCGTTGCCCAGGGAGCCCTCCAGACCGCAGGCTTGCAGCCAGCGACGCAGGTGTTCAGCCGGAAAGACCGACTCGCCCATCTGGCTTGCGCGCGGGAAGTAGCCCCAGTCAAAAGGCACGGGACAGCCCATCAGCTCCCAATGCCCGCTTGGCGTGTCCTTGCCCAGACTGGTTTCCCGTGCCGCACCGTAAGCCCCCTCAGGGTGCGCCCGCACCAACAGACCGGCTGGCCAGCGCATCGACGCCGCATGAGCGGCCTGAGGCAACCCCAATCGCGACAGATGCGGCAGGTTCAAGGGCTCGCCCTGTTGCACGCACCACTCGGCGATATGGCCCAGTGTGCAGGCACCCGCATCCCCATAGCGATCGGCATCGGGCGTGGCGCCCAGGCCAAACGAATCCAGCACCACCACCACCGCTCGGCGATCCATGTCACACCCCTCCGCAACGCTCGATGAGCACCGCTTGCGGCGCCACCGGCTGTTCGCTCAAGCCTATGAACTGCGTCAGGCGGGAACAGGCCAGATCGGCCGACGCACGGTCTGCAGCGTGCACCATGGCCAGCACCTCACCGGCTTCGACCCGGCGGCCAATCGGCGCCACCTGGCTCAGCCCCACACGGTGGTCGATGCGGTCCGTCGACAGACGCCGCCCGCCCCCCATCTCGATCAGCATCAGGCCAACTTCGCGGGTAGCGACCTCGCTGACCCAGCCTGCACGCGATGCCAGCACCGGTTGCACCACGGGGGCTGGCACAAGGTAGTGCGCTGGACGGTCGACAAAGTCGGTGGGTCCGCCCAAAGCCGCGACCATGCGGGCAAAGCGCTCCAGTGCCTGGCCGTTGGCCAGCACGGCGTCGACGCGGTTCAGGCCCTCGTCCAGGCTGGTGCTGAGCCCGCCAATGCACAGCAGCTCAGCGCACAGGGTGCGTGTCACTTCGAGCAGGCGGGCATCGCCCGGATCACCTTTGAGCAGGGCCACCGCTTCGAGCATTTCCACGCTGTGACCACAGCTGTGGCCCAGCACCTGGCTCATGTCGGTGATCCAGGCGCGTGTGGGCAAACCTGCGCCCTCGGCCACGTCCACCAGCGAACGCGCCAGGTCGCGGGCCATGCCCAGGTCGGCGGCAAACGCCCCATTGCCCGTTTTCACGTCCATCACCAGGCCCTGCAGACCTGCCGCCAGCTTTTTCGAGAGGATGCTGGCCGTGATCAGCGGAATGGACTCCACGGTAGCCGTGATGTCGCGGATGGCATAGAGCCGCCGGTCTGCCGGGGCCAGTTGGGCCGTCTGCCCGACGATGGCACAGCCTGCACTGCGCAAGGCAACACGCAGGTGCTCGACGCTGGGTGCGGTGGTGTAGCCAGGGATGCTGTCGAACTTGTCGAGCGTGCCACCCGTGTGACCCAGACCACGCCCCGAGATCATGGGCACATACGCACCACACGCAGCCAGGATGGGGGCCAGCGGCAGGCTGACCTTGTCACCCACGCCACCGGTGGAGTGCTTGTCGAGCACGGGGCCGGGCAGCTGAGCTTCGGCCCAGGACAGCACCTCGCCGGAGCGCATCATCGCCAGCGTCAGCGCAACCTTTTCATCCTGGTTCAGGCCCTTGAGGAAGCAGGCCATGGCCATGGAGCCAACCTGGGCGTCGCCCCAGCTTTGTTCGTGCACGAGGCCATGGACGAAATGGTCGATTTCGGCGCGCGTCAGCACCTGGCCGTCGCGCTTGTGGCGGATGATTTCCTGCGGCAGCATCGTGGTGTCTCCGTCGGTCATGCGTGAGCTCAGTAGCTGCCGGACGGTGCAGCGGCGGCCGAGGTTTGCCCGCTCAGTACCCGTTCGATGTCGTCGAGCAGGCTGCTGGCCCCGATGCGGAAGCGCCGCGGGTTGAGGGCGCCCTGGCCCAGTGCGTCGGCGGTCAGAGCCAGGTAGGTAGCGGCATCGGCCACGGTACGGATGCCACCGGATGGCTTGAAGCCCACGCGATGCACCGCGCCAGGCTCGGTCGCGATGGCATCGAGCAACACCTTGGCGGCTTGCGGCGTGGCGCTCACCTTGGTCTTGCCCGTGCTGGTCTTGAGGAAATCGGCACCGGCTTCCAGGCTCAGGAAGCACGCCCGGGCCATGAGGTTCAGGTCGCTGAACTCACCGGTTTCGATGATCACCTTCAGCAGCAGGCCCTCGCTGGCCTTGCGCACCGCGCTCAGCACCGCACGCACCGTGGCTTCGTCGCCAGCTTGCAGTGGGCGATAGGGCAGCACCAGGTCCACCTCCTGGGCGCCCGATTCCGCGATGGCGGCTGTGTCACGTACCGCACGTGCGACATCGCCCGACCCATCCGGGAAGTTGGCCACGGCGGCCACACGGATTTCCGGGGGCAACTCACGTCGTGCGAAGGCGGCCAGACGAGGCCACACGCACACAGCGGCGACATGGCCATGCGGACCACTGGCGCGGGCGCACAGGCGAGCCACATCGGCTTCGGTGTCGGCATCGTTGAGGGTGGTGAGGTCCAGGCAGGCGAGGGCCAGCCGGGCAGCGGTACGCGGGTCGAAGGCGTCGGTCATGGTGCGGTCCCGATCAGAGTCGGGCAATGAAGCGAGCCAGCAGGGTGCTGGCGGTGTCGCCACTGGCTTTGGCCTGGGCGAGGGTATGCGCGTGGCTGAGGGACTCGGCGGACAGGCCGGCCGCCATGTTCGTCATGAGCGACAGGGCCACCACCCGCAAGCCCAGGTAGCGCGACAGGATGGTTTCCGGCACGGTGCTCATGCCGACGGCGTCGGCTCCGAGCTTCTGGAACATGCGGATCTCGGCGGGCGTCTCGAACTGCGGGCCCATCAGCCAGACGTAAACGCCTTCGTGCAGCGGCACGCCCAGTTGCGCGGCTGTCTCTTTGGCCAAGGCACGCAGGTCGGGATCGTAGGCATCGCTGAGGTTGACGAAACGTTCGGCACCGCCCTCACCGATCAAGGGCGAGCGCTGCGTGAGGTTGATGTGGTCCGACAGCACCATCAGGCTGCCAGGCGGCATGTCCGCACGCACGCTGCCCGCAGCATTGGTCTGGACCACGATGCGGCACCCCAGCTCGCGCAGGGTTTCCAGCGGCACACGCATGCCGGTCACGTCACCGGTTTCATAGGCGTGCTTGCGACCGCTCATCACGGCCACGTCGACGCCACCGATGCGCCCCAGCCACAGTTCCCCCTGGTGACCGGGCACCGTAGCTTTCGGAAAGCCTTCGAGCTCGGCATACGGGATGCGAACCGGTTGCTCGATGTGTGTCGTGAGCCCTCCCCATCCGGAGCCCAGCACCACGGCGACCCGTGGGCGGTATTGGGGTGCGCGTTCCTGCACCCATTGCACGGCTGTCTTCGTTGTTGTCATGTTGTCAAATGCTCAGGGCCAAAGCTTTCAGGCAGCAGTTGCTGCAGCGTGAACCAGGTCCGCACCTCCTGCGGGCTGGCAATGAAAATCAAGGTATCCGGCGAGGCAAATTCGCGCAACTTCTGACGGCACCCGCCGCAGGGGGTGACCAGCCCGCTGCCCTCACCCAGCACCATCACGGCCTTGGCTCGGCGGCTGCCGGCCAGGATCATGGCGCTCAGCGCCCCTGCTTCGGCGCAGGTGCCTTGCGGGTAGGCTGCGTTTTCGACATTGCAGCCCGCGTGGATGCGACCATGCTCGTCGAGCACCGCCGCACCCACCAGAAAGCGCGAATAGGGTGCGTAGGCCTGAACCTGAGCCGCCTTGGCTGCTTGCCACAAAGCCACTTGCAGGGACTCGGTCACGATGATGTCGGACATGCGTTCAACGCTCCTTCACGTAAGGCTGGCCCAGCGCTTTCGGGGCCACGGTGCGGCCGATGAAGCCGGCCAGCAGGATCACGGTCAGCAGATAGGGCAGGGCCTGGATCAGTTGCACGGGCACCTCGCCGATCACCGGCCACACCGCGCCTTGCAGGCGGATGGCCAGGGCATCCAGGAAGCCGAACAACAGGCAGGCCGCGAAGGCTGGCAGCGGTCGCCACTTGCCAAAGATCATCGCAGCAAGCGCCATGTAGCCTCGGCCGGCGGTCATGTTGGGCGAGAAGGAGGCGTTTTGAGCCATGACGAGGTAAGCCCCAGCCAGTCCGCACAGCAGGCCGTTGAGCACAAGGGCACCATAGCGCAGCCCCAGCACGGACACGCCAGCCGCATCGACCATGTGCGGGTTCTCGCCCACCGCCCGCAGGCGCAGGCCCAGGGTGGTGCGCTGCAGCAGCCACCACACGGCCACCACCAGCAGCAGCGCCAGGTAGACCATGGCGTTGTGACTGAGCAGGCCATTGCCCAGCAGGTCACCCACATGGTCGGCGGCATCCGGCCACCAGGCACGCAGGCGCACAGCATCAGGCAGCGGCGGCGTCTGCCCGCCCTGCTGGAACAAGGCCACAGCGATCACCGAGGTCAGGCCGGCCGCGATGATGTTGATCGCCATGCCGGACACCACCTGGTCGCCCTTGTGGCTGACACAGGCATAGCCATGCAGCAGCGACAGCAGCACCGCCACGCCAGCAGCTGCCAGCAAGGCCAAGGTGGTGGAACCGTAGAGGGCGCCCACGGCACCGGCCGCACAGGCGGCAGCCAGCATCTTGCCTTCCAGGCCAATGTCGATGACGCCCGAACGCTCGGACAGTACACCAGCCAGGGCACACAGGATCAGCGGGGTCGCCACCCGCAAGGTAGACGCCAGCATGGCGCCCAGCATGAGTTCATCCATGCTGCACCTCCTTCACCGAAGACGGTGCCCGCGCCGTCAGCAGATGGATCAGACGGGCCACCGGCTGCGACACCACATGGGCCATGGCACCCGATACCAGCACGATCAGGCCCTGCATCATCACCACCATGTCGCGGGTGAAGCCGGGCACATCGAAACTCACTTCGGCGCCGCCCTGAAACAGCGCCCCGAACAGCAGGCTCGCCATGACGATGCCCACCGGATGGTTGCGCCCCATCACGGCCACCGCAATGCCGGTGAAGCCCGCACCGGCCACGAAGTCCAGCAGGAGCTTGTCGTTGACGCCAGCGATTTCGTTCATGCCGACCATGCCCGCCAGGGCACCAGAGAGCGCCATCGCCAGCACCGTCAGGCGCCTGGGTGACATGCCCGCATATTCAGCCGCACCTGGCCCGGTACCGATCGCACGCAGACGGTAGCCCAGGCGCGTGCGCCACAGCAGCAGGTACACGCCCAGCGCCGCGGCCAGCGCCAGCACGAAGCTCAGGTTCAGGGGAGACGAGGGCCACTCGACACCCAGTTGTGCCAGCAGCTGGTGGATACCGCTCAGGTGCGCTGCCTCGCCGAAGGGCGCACTTTCAACGGCCATGCCATCGGCCACCTTGAAGTGGTGCACCAGCAGGTAGACCATCAGCGAGCTGGCCAGGAAGTTGAACATGATGGTGGTGATGACCACATGGCTGCCGCGGTAGGCCTGCAGATAGCCCGGTACCGCCGCCCACACCATGCCAAAGGCACAGCCGGCCAGCAGCATCAGCGGCCACAACAGGGCAGAGGGCAAGCTGTGCGACAGCCACAGCGCAACCAGCCCCGTACCCAGACCACCCAGCGTGGCCTGCCCTTCGGCACCGATGTTGAACAAGCCCGCGTGGAACGCGACCGCCACCGCCAGGCCGGTGAAGATGAAGCTGGTCGTGTAGTACAGGGTGTAGGACAGGCCCCGCGCGCTGCCAAAGGCGCCCCGTGCGAGCATGCCCAACACCTCCCACGGGTGCTGCCCCACCAGCGCCACCACGCAGCCCGCCACCACAAGGGCGACCAGCAGGTTGACCACCGGCATCAGGGCAACGTCGGCCCAGCGTGGCAGGGGAGCAGTTCCACTCGATTTGAACCAGGACTTCATGCTGCGGTCTCGCTCATCAACAGGCCCAGGCGGGTTTCATCGCAGTCACCAATGGGCAGCTCACCGGTGATCCGGCCGGCATTCATCACCATGACGCGGTCAGCCAGCGCCAGGATTTCATCCAACTCACTGGAGACGACCAGCACCGCACACCCCGCATCGCGCAAGGCACGCAGGCGGGCATGGATGAACTCGATCGCCCCGATGTCCACACCCCGGGTGGGCTGCCCCACCAGCAGGACCGCCGGGTTCTGGCCCATCTCGCGGGCCAGCACCAGCTTTTGCTGGTTGCCCCCAGAGAACTTGGCGCTGCCCAGGAAGGGGTCCTGAGGGCGCACATCGAACTGAGCCATCATGGCCCGCGTGGCGGCCAGCATGCGGCTGCGGCGCATCCAGCCCCAGCGGGTGCTGTAGGCCTGCTGGTCTTCATGGCCCAGCACGGCTGACTCCCACGCCGGAAAGCCCATCACCATGGCCCGCGCGTGACGGTCTTCCGGCACATGCGCCAGGCCCTGTTCACGCGCCGTGCGGGGATCGAGCCAGCGTTGCCCGTTGCGGCAGCCAAACGTTTGCGCACCCAAAGACAAAGACCCCGATACGGGCTGGATCAGGCCAGACAGCGCGGCCAGCAACTCGCTCTGACCATTGCCGGCCACCCCGGCCACACCCACGATCTCGCCGGCATGCAAGGTGAGGCTCACGTCCTTGAGCCGCGCCACACCGAGTGCGTCCTGCACCAGCAGGCCCTCGGCCCGCAGCCTGACCTCGCCGCCCACCACGGCAGGCGCATCACCGCGCCCCAGGTTGACCTTGCGGCCCACCATGGCTTCGGCCAGTTGTTCGACCGAGGTGTCGGCAATGGCGCACTCATGCACCACCCGGCCTGCCCGCATGACCGTGACGGCATCGCACAGGCTCATCACTTCCTTGAGCTTGTGGGTGATCAGGATGATGGTGGTGCCTTGCGCACGCAGGCGGTCGAGCACCTCGAACAGCTGCCGTGTCTCCTGGGGCGTCAGCACCGCGGTCGGTTCGTCCAGGATCAGGATGCGGGCACCGCGGTACAGCGCCTTGAGGATCTCGAGCCGCTGGCGATCGCCCACCGAGAGGCCGGCCACCAGGCTGTCGAGGGCGACATGCAGGCCGCACTGGTCCATCAGGGTCTGCAGGCGGGCGCGGGCGGTCTGCTCGGCGCGGCGCAGGCGCAGATCGGTCTCGCTGCCCAGCAGCACATTGTCCAGCGCAGACAAGGTGTCGACCAGCATGAAGTGCTGGTGCACCATGCCCAGGCCCAAGGCAATCGCCTGTTGGGAATGGGCGATCTCCACCGGCTGGCCATCGATCTCGATGTGACCGGCTTCAGCCTGATAAAAGCCATAAAGGACCGACATCAGGGTGCTCTTGCCCGCGCCGTTTTCACCCACCAGCGCGTGCACCGAGCCCCGTTGCACGCTCAGATCGACACCGGCATTGGCCTGCACGGCGCCAAAACGCTTGACGATGCCCTGCATGCGCACGGCCCAAGGCGCGTGCGGTGCCGGCATGTGACTGGTCGTGTTCATGCTGCGCTCACTTTCCCCGCACCGGGCCGGTCGATGCCCGCATCACCAGTTGCGGTGGCAACACCACTTCGCGGGTCTCGCCTGCGGGGTTCGCCAGCCGCTCCAGCAGCACCGAGGCGGCGGTTTCGCCCAACTCGCGGATGGGATAGCCCACCGAGGTCAGCGCCGGGTACACATACTGGCCCATGTCGATGCCGTCAAAGCCCAGCACCGACAGTTGCTGCGGCACGGACACCCCCATCTCGGCCGCGGCACGCAGGGCGCCGAAGGCCATCAGGTCGTTACCGGCGAGGATGGCGGTCACTTCGCCCTTTTCCAGCAGGCTGCGGGTCATGTCGTAGCCGGCCGACGAGCTGTAGTCGCCTTCCAGCATCCACTCGGGCTTGATGTCGAGCCCCGCCTCGCGCAAGCCGGCCACCCAGCCCGCCGTGCGCTCACGCGCCACTTCGAACCGGGACGGACCCGACAGACAAGCGATGGCCTGGTGGCCAAGCGACACCAGGTGGGCCACGGCCAGCCGGGCGCCCGCATCGTGGTCAACCCGCACCAGATCGGTGGCCAGGCCCGGAATGCGACGCTCCACCACCACCGTGGGGACCCGCGTGGTGGCCAGGCGCTTCACGAGCACATCGGCCTCACCGGCGGCCGCAGCCAGCAGCAGACCATCGACGCGGCGCTCGAGCAGCGTCTGCAGGTAACGAGACTGGGTGTCCGGCTCGTCGTCCGAGTTGCACAGGAAGACGGAGTAGTCGGTCTGGCGACAACGGTCTTCGATGCCGCGTGTGAGCTCGGCAAAGAAGGGGTTGGTGATATTGGGCACCAGCACACCAAAGATGAAGGTTTCGCTGGTCTTCAGGGCGCGCGCCACGGCACTGGGCGCATAACCCATCTCGGCCACCGCCCGCTCCACACGCGCCCGGGCCTCGTCGCTCACGCGACGGGTGCCATTGAGCACATGCGAGACCGTGGTGAACGACACCCCGGCGCGTGCGGCCACATCCTTGATCGTACTCATGCGTCCTGCCCTGCCTGCAACAACATCATCTCGCCATCACTTGCAGCCGCCACCCACAACGTAGTTGGCAACCTTCAGCTTGCCGCTGATGATATCTGCGCGTACGGTTTCAACCCGTTTCTTCATCTCAGGGGTCAGCAATTTGGCGTTGTACTGATCCTGTGCGTAGTCAACCCCACCTTCCTTCAGCCCCAGCACGGTCACGCCGGTCTGGCTGCTCTTGAGCGCCTGGTAGACCGCCACGTCAACGCGCTTGAGCATCGAGGTCAGCATGGTGCCGGGCTGCAGGTGGTCCTGGTTGCTGTCGACGCCAATGGCCAGCTTGCCAGCATCCTTGGCGGCCTGGTACACCCCGACACCGGTGGCACCCGCTGCGGCAAACACCACATCGACGCCCCGCGCAAACTGCGCCTTGGCCAACTCGCCGCCACGCGCCGGGTCATTCCACGCCGCGCCGGTGGTGCCGGTCATGCTGGCCAGGATCTCGGCTTTCGGGTTGATGTGCCGGACGCCCTGCTCATAGCCACACTGGAACTTGCGGATCAGGGGCACATCCATGCCACCGATGAAGCCCACCTTGCCAGACTTGCTGGCCATGGCCGCCAGGGCGCCGACCAGGAAGCTGCCCTCCTGCTCCTTGAACACCACCGACTGCACATTGGGCTGCTCAACCACCTGGTCGATCAGCACGAAGCGCTGCTTTGGAAAGTCCTTGGCAACCTTGCTGACAGCCGAGGCCTGCGAAAAGCCGATGGCCAGCACCGGGTTGGCACCCCGCTCGGCCATGCGGCGCAGGGCCTGTTCGCGCTGGGTTTCGTTGGCAATCTCGAACTCCAGATAGGGTTGTCCGGTTTCCTTTTTCCAGCGCTCCATGCCACGATAGGCGGCCTCGTTGAACGACTTGTCGAACTTGCCACCGAGTTCGTAAATCACGGCCGGTTGTGCAGCCTGCACCGAGGCAGCGGCCAGCAGGCCAGCCATCAGGCCCAGGCGTTTCACGCAGCTCATCACATTCTTCATGTCAGCACCAATTCGGGGAATAGGAGACGATATTGCTATTGCAAACGTTTGCTAGCAACATATTAAGCAGAAAGCGGGCCAGCTTGATGACAGCTGCGTGACAGCCGCCCTGGCCCGAAA
The DNA here is from genome assembly GCF_041909175.1 of Aquabacterium sp. Lineage (GTDB taxonomy): Bacteria > Pseudomonadota > Gammaproteobacteria > Burkholderiales > Burkholderiaceae_C > Aquabacterium. The sequence goes on from NZ_JAYRDZ010000001.1 coordinate 17,997, forward strand.
CGTGCTGCCCTGCGCCACCTTTCCGGCCTCAGCCGGCTGACAGGACATTCCAGATGAACGCCACCTTCCCATCGACACCCACCACGTCTTCTGCCACGCAAGCGGGCTACCAATGGCATGACATGCCCAAGGCCCTGCTGCACGAACACCTTGACGGCGGCCTGCGCCCGCAGACCCTGCTGGACCTCTGTCGTGCACGCAACATCGCCGTTCCCGCTGACAACGCCGCCGATCTGGCGGCCTGGATGCTGGCCAACGCCGACTCCGGCAGCCTCGAGCGCTACCTGCAGGGCTTCGGCCTGACGGTACAAGCCATGGCCACCGAAGCCGGCTGCGAACAGGTTGCCTTCGAGGCAGCCGAAGACGCCCGCCACGACGGCTGTGTGCTGGCTGAATTCCGCATGGCTCCCCTGTTGCTGGAGCCATATGGCATGGCCCCTGAAGCGGTCATCGAAGCCATTCTGGAAGGGCTGCACCGCAGTGCGCTCGACAGCGGCCTGATCATCTGCGCGATGCGCACCGACAGTCCGCAAGCCTCCGTGCGCGCCGCCCGGCTGGCCGCGCGTTACCGCGATCAGGGCGTGGTCGGCTTCGACCTGGCAGGTGCCGAATTCGGTTTCCCGCCGCGACTCCACAACGAAGCCTACCGCCTGGCGCGCGACGCAGGCCTGGGGCTGACCTGCCACGCCGGTGAAGCCGACGTCGGTTCGCGGGTGCTCGAAGCCGCATCGATGGGCGCGACACGCATCGGCCACGGGGTCAACATCATGCGGGCAGACGACCCCGACGTCAGCGCCGCCTGGGTCGACATGGCCCGTGAACTGGGCCTGCATTTCGAGGTGTGCTCCACCTCCAATGTGCACACCGGTGCAGCGCCCTCTCTGGCTGAGCACCCCATCCGCCGCATGCTGCAGGCGGGCCTGTCGGTGTCATGCTCGACCGACAACCGTCTGATGTCGGGCGTGTCGGTGGCCGAAGAACTGCACCGCCTCTACACCCACCTGGATCTGCCCGCCCATGAAGCGGCGCAGATGATGCGGCACGCTGCCGAGGCGTCCTTCCTGCCGGCCGAAGCGCGGGCCCGCGCGCTGGCGGCCATGCAGAAATGGGATGCCAGCCACCCCGCATGACCGGCTTTATTCTGGTGCGCGCAAACGTTTTCGTGCACCAGTTTCGGCCCCGCTTGCGCCAAACCGGATCAAGCCGACAGGCCATGATCGAGCACCGTCATGATCGCGGTCCGCCCGGCAAGGTTTCCACATCGAGCTGGCTGAGTTCGCGGGCCAGCCAGTCCAGCAGCACCCGCACCTTGGCCGGCATGTGGCGTCGACTGGGCAACAGGGCGTAGACCCGGGTCATGGCCGGTTGCCAGTCGGGCAAGAGCCGCACGAGGCGCCCCGAGGCCAGTTCCTCCCGGCAGATGGTGCTCGACAGCAAGGTCGCCCCCAGCCCCGCCAGCGCAGCCCGCATGCGCAGCCCGGCGTGTTGCGAGCGCAAGGGGCCATGCGGCTCGCATTCGCGCACCTGCCCCTGTCCGTCCTGAAACGACCAGATCGGCTCATCGGGGCTGACCAGACAGGGCCAGGCCGTCAACTCGTCAACACGGTGCGGTGCACCGAGCCGCGCCACCAGCTCGGGCGCCGCGTACAGCCCCCGATGCAAGGCATACATGCGCCGGGCCACCTGGGCGCTGTCAGGCAGCGCATCGGTCTGGACTCTGAACACAATGTCGTAGTCTTGCGCCCGGGTATCGGGCACCCGCGACAGCAGATCGACTTCGGCCTGCAGCCCCGGGTGTTGCTTCAACAAGGCGGTGAGGATGTCACCCAGACGCAGCACGCCAAACTCGTAAGGCGCCGCGATCCTCAGGGTACCTTGAGGCGCTGCGCTGTCCTGGCGGGCCCCATCCAGCAATTCACCCAGCCGGCCCAGCAAGGGTGCGCTTTGTGCGTGCAGCAGCTTGCCGGCTTCGGTCAGCCGCACGTGGCGGGTGCTGCGCTCGACCAGGCGGTTGCCCAGGCTGGCCTCCAGACGCGCCACCGCCCGGCTGACGGTGGACTTCGGCACACCCAGCCGCTCGGTGACCGCCGTGAAGCTGCCGCAGTCCACCACCGCCAGAAAGAGTTTGAGGTCATCCAGTTGGGCCATTGTTCCAATTGTGGAACAAACAAGCCCGCGATACCCCCTTATTCACACCAAAAACAATCCATAGCATGAAGGCTGTTGCCCTGCTGCTGCCTCATGCCGTCCACCGCTGCCCCGCTTGATACCCCCACGCCGCTGCCGGCCCGACTGGGCCTGGTCGCGGGCTTGAGCGCCGGGGCCGATTTCCTCGCCAACGTCACCGTGTCGGTATCGAGTGCCTATGTGCGGGGCGGGGTCTCGGCTGCGCCCGAAGATTTCCTGTGGGTGTTCACGCTCTATGCCGCAGCGGGCACCACCGCCATCCTGTTTCTCGATCGACTCAGCCGGGCCCTGCGCTACCGCACCTTGCTGATGCTGGGTCTGGTGGTCTTCATGGCGGGGTCGCTGCTGGCCGCCCTGAGCGAGTCCTTCCAGATGCTGCTGGTGGCCCGGGTCATACAGGGCCTGGGCGGCGGCCCCTTGATGACGGTGGCCCGGGTGCTCGTGCAAACCGCCGTCCCCGCCCGGCAGCGGCCGGCGCAGCTCAAGGGCTTCATGATCGGCATCATCGGCTCGACCTCGCTGGCCCCCTGGCTGAGCACCCACCTGATCCAGGCCTGGGACTGGCATGCCGTGTTCGTGCTGCATCTCGTCTACGCCGGGGCCATGTGGCTGGCCTGCTGGCGGGTGCTGCCCGACGAGGTTCACCAGCCCCGCTCCCTGGGGCAGGCGGACTGGGTGGCCGCAGCAGCCTTCATCATCGGCACGCTCAGCCTCATCCATGCCTTCGAGGCCATGCACTACCACTGGCTCGATCTGTCCATGCTCTGGGGCCTGCTGTGTGGCCTGGCCGCACTGGGCTTTTTGGCCTGGCACCTGCACCGCCACCCCGACCCCTGGTTCGACCTGCGCCGCATCAACAGCCGCCGCTATGTGATGGGGGTGGCCTTCTACGGCCTCTACTACCTGATCTCCGGCGCACTCAACTACTTCACGCCGCTCTACCTCGAATCCGGCGAGGGCTTCAACGTCGAGACCACCGGCAACATCATGACGGCGGCCAGCCTGACGGCCACCTTGCTGCTGCCCATCTACTTCCGTGCGGCCCCCTTCCTCAGCAGCCGCCGCCACGTGATCGCCACCGGTTTTGCCGTCATGGGCGTCACGCTGTACTGGCTGTCAGACCACGTCACCGGTGGGACACCGATGAGCACCCTGCTGCCCGCCTTCGCCATCAAGGGCGTGTTTCCGGTGCTGGTGGCCGTGCAGGTGGCCGGCCTCACCTTCAAGGAGTTCCAGCACCTGGACTTCGCCCATGCCTACGCGCTGAAAAACGTGCTGCGCCAGCTTGCCCTGGCGGTGGGCGCTGGCGTGGGCAACCTGTACTGGCTCAAGGTTTCGGCCACGGCACGCACCGATCTGGTCGGACAGATAGGCGGGCTCGCCGGCATGGCGCCCGACCCCGCCCTGGTGGATTCGGCGGCCGGACTGGGCACGCTGTCACGCCTGCTCGATCAGCAGGCCGCCTTGATCAGCGCGCAGCAATGCTTCCTGATGCTGGCCCTGGCCTGTGCCCTGGGCTGTGTCCTGATCCTGTGCCAGAACGCCCTGCAGTGAGTGCTTGGCGCATCAGGGGGTAGGCGGGGTCAGCGCTGCCAGCCCGTCGACCACCAGGTCCACCAGGCGGCTCGCCAAGCGCGCCTGTGCCTCGCGGCTGGCCCAGGCGACATGCGGGGTCAGCAGCAGCCCCGGCACATCGGTGGCCAGCAAGGGGTGCCCGGGTGGCGGCGGCTCGACGTCCAGCACGTCGATGGCTGCACCCGCCAGACGCCCCCCTCGCAAGGCATCGGCCAGGGCCTGCGCATCGACCACCGCACCACGGCCGGTGTTGATCAGCACCGCATCGGGCTTCATGCGCGCCAGGCGCTCGGCGTTCATCAAGCCACGGGTCTGCGGGGTGAGGGGCAGGTGCAGGCTGACCGCATCAGCCTGCGCCAGCAGGGCCTCGAGCGGCCACTCATCGGCCGCTGGCACACGGCCGTCGCGCTGGGCAAACACCACACGCATGCCCAGCGCTTGCGCCATGCGCGCCGTGGCCTGACCGATGCGGCCACGCCCCACCACACCCAGCAGGCTGCCGGACAGGTTGCGGATCTCCGGGCCATGCCAGCAAAACGCCGGCGACTGTGACCAGCGCCCGTCCCGCGCCGCCGCGGCATAGCTCAGCAACTGCCGACGCAGGGCGAACAAGGTGGCGATGGCGTGCTCGGCCACCGCCTCGCTGCCGTAGTCGGGCACATTGAAGACGCTGATCTGACGCGCGGCCGCCGCTTGCAGGTCGATGTTGTCGGTGCCTGCTGCCGATACGCAGATGCGACGCAGCGACGGCGCCGCCGCCATCTCGGCCTCGCCCAGCTTCACCTTGTTGACGATCACGATGCAGGCATCGGCCACGCGCTCGGCTACCTCGGACGGTGCGGTGGTGTCGTGGGCCCGGTAGTCGATCAGCGCCCTTTGCGCCGGCGCGAAGGGCAGACCACTGGGCAAGGTACCCGCATCGAGAAACACCACCTGATGGAGAGAAGAGTCGGAGCAGGTCATGGAAATCTCACGGTATCGGGTTTTCGGCAGTGTTGCCAAGGTGGAGCGGCATGGGACACACTGTCCGGATAAACAAATTATTCAGCGGAGAGGGTCGCCCCGACATGAATGCCTGGCGCATTGTCGTGCTGTTTCTGGCTTTCGGGCTGGTCTGGATCTGGGGCTCGGACCATGCCCTGAACCTGCTCACCCACCAGCCTGATCTCTGGACCTTGCTGCAATCCATCAAGGGCATGGCCTTTGTGGCCTTCAGCGCCGCCCTGATCTACGTGCTGGTGGCACGCGCAGCCCGGCAGCAGCGCCAGCTTCAGGCCGAAGTCGAACGCCAGCGCGACCGCTTGGCCTCCATCCTGAGCGTGTCGCCAGCAGCCATCTACTCACTCAAGCCCGATGCGCCCGGCAGCACGCGCTTCGTGGTCGACTATGTGAGCGACAAGATGGAGCAGATCACCGGCTTCGGCCTGGCTGCCTGGCAGGCTGACCCCAACTTCTGGCTGCAACGCATCCACACGGATGACCGTGCGCGCGTGGCCGCATCCCAAGGCGACCTCATGGCCACCGGCAGCCTTGCCAACGAGTACCGCTTCCAGCACGCCCACGGGGGTTACCGCTGGATCAGTGACACCGTCATCCTGTTGCGCGATGCACAGGGGCATCCCACCCAGATCACCGGCACCTGGCTGGACATCACCGACCGCAAGCAGATCGAGATCAACCTGTCGGACTCCGAGCAGCGCTACCGCGAGCTGTACGAGAGCAACCCGATGCCGATGTACATCTACGACCAGCAGACCCTGCGCTTCCTGTCGGTCAACAAGGCGGCGGAAAGCGCGTATGGCTACAGCCGCGATGAGTTTCTGCGCATGACGCTGGCTGACATCCGCCGGCCTGAAGATGCCTTGCGCATGCAGCTTGCGGTCGAGCGGGCACGCCTGGCGCCAGCCAGCTACCTGCGGTCGGGCGAATGGCTGCATCTGCGCCGGGATGGCACCACCTTCTGGGTCGACATCAGCGGCCACGCTTTCGATTACCAGGGGCGCCCGGCCCGCATCATCATGGCGCAAGACATCTCGGATCGCCGGCAGGCCGAAGACCGCCTGCGCCTGATCGCCTCGGTGTTCGACGCCAGCCAGGAAGGCATCTGCATCACCGATGCCCACGGGCGCTATATCTCGGTCAACCCGGCCTTCACCCGCATCACCGGCTACACGCTCGACGAGCTCATCGGCCGCACGCCGGGCGTCCATCACTCGGGCAAGCACGACAAGCACTTCTACGACGCCATGTGGGACCAGCTGCGCGAAGAGGGACGCTGGCAGGGCGAAATCTGGAACCGCCGCAAGACCGGCGAGCTCTACCCCGAGTGGCTGACCATCAGCGCCATCAAGGACCAGCAAGGTCTGGTGCGGCAATTCCTGGGCATCTGCACCGAAACCTCGGCCCGCAAGGCCGCCGAAGAGCGCATCCAGCACCTGGCCAACTACGACATCCTCACCGACCTGCCCAACCGCGCGCTGCTGGACGACCGCGCCACCATCGCCCTGGCCGCGGCAGGCCATCACCATGCCCATGTCGTGGTCATGCAGCTCAACCTCGATCATTTCCGCTCGATCAACGAGTCACTGGGGCACGAGGCCGGCGACCAGGTGCTCATCGAGATGGCCCGCCGTCTGGCATCGGCCCTCAAGCCGGAAGACACGGTGTCGCGCCTGGGGGGTGATGACTTCATCATCCTGCTGCCCAACGCCAGCGCCCGCGACATCACGCCGATTGCCCTGCGCCTCATGAGCAGCCTGGCCGAACCCATGGCCATGGGCGAGCACGAAATCCGCCTGACCGGCAGCATCGGCATCGCCCAGTTCCCGGAAGATGGATCGACCCTCAACCAGCTGATCCAGGGTGCCGAATCGGCCCTGCAGCAAGCCAAACGCGAAGGCCGCAACACCTTCCGCTTCTTCTCGCGCGAGCTGCAGGACTCCATGAGGGAGACCCTGGCCATTGAGCGCGACCTGCGTTTCGCGGTCGAACGCGACCAGCTGGTGCTGCACTACCAGCCGCAAGTCAACATCGCCACCGGTCGGATCGTCGGCGCGGAAGCCCTCGTGCGCTGGCAGCACCCTGAACGCGGCCTGGTGTCGCCCGCCCGCTTCATTCCCATTGCCGAAGAGTCGGGCGTGATCCGCGAGATTGGCGAATGGGTGCTCCACACGGCCTTGCAACAAAACGCCCGCTGGCTGGCCGATGGGCTACCGGTGGTGCCGGTGGCCGTCAACCTCTCGGTGGTGCAATTCCGCCACCCCGGCCTGCGCGACACCATCCAGGACGCCATCGAGCGCAGCGGCCTGCCCGCCCACCTGGTCGAGCTGGAACTGACCGAAAGCGTGGCCATGGAGGACTCCAACTTCACGGTGTCGACCATCGCCTCGCTCAAGACCCTGGGCGTGCAGCTCTCGGTGGACGACTTCGGCACCGGCTACTCCTCGCTGAGCTACCTCAAGCGCTTCGAGGTCGACAAGCTCAAGATCGACCAGTCTTTCGTGCGTGGGCTCCACCACGACCCACAGGACGAGGCCATCGTGACCGCGGTGATCAGCCTGGCGCGCAGCCTCAACCTCACCACCATTGCCGAAGGGGTTGAGACCGAGGAGCAACTCGCCTTCCTGCGGCAAGCCGGGTGTGACGAGGTGCAGGGTTACCTGTTCAGCCGCCCCGTGCCGGCCGAGGCTTTCGGGGCCATGTTGCGCGACTCGGCAGAGGTATCGCAGGCTCGCTAGAATGGCAGCCACTCGCTAGGGGTGCCACCCCGGTTCGCACCGGTGGTGGCTGAGAGAGTCCCTTTGAACCTGATTGAGATCATCCTCGCGCAGGGAAGCATGGCGAACATGTCGTCCGATCACGTGACCCGTGGTCCCGGGTGACCTGTGCCGTCTGTTCCTGCCATCACCTTGCAGGAATGCAGCACATGGCCCAAGCCTCTTATTCTTCCTCGCCGGACACGGCCGTCTCCTCGACCACCGTCGTACCGACGGCGCAGCGCACCTTCGGCTTCACCGACCACGCCTCGCTGTGGTTCAGCCTGGGGGTCGGCCTGCTGGTCATCCAGGTCGGCGCCTACCTGCTGCCCGGGCTGAGCGCCCCGCAGGCCTTGCTGGCCGTGGTGCTCGGCTCCCTGCTGGGTTCGGGGCTGCTGGCCTGGGTCGCCGCCATCGGCTGCCGCCATGGCCTGTCGAGCTCGGCCCTCATCGGCCGCAGCCTGGGCCAGCACTTTGCCGTGCTGCCCGTGGGCCTCAATGTGCTGCAACTGCTGGGCTGGACCGCCTTCGAGCTGGTCGTGATGCGCGACGGCACCAGCGCCATCGCCGGCGAGCTGTTCGGCTTCAAGGCGGCCTGGCTGCCCACCGTCGCCACCTTGGTGTGGGGTGCGCTGCTGCTGGGTCTGGCCAACGGCTCGATGACCGGGCTGGTGCGCCGCTTCGTCAAGCACGCCGGCCTGCCGCTGATCATCGCCTCGCTGTGCTGGCTGAGCTGGCAGTTTGGCTCGCGTGTGGCCGCGGTCGGCTTCGACACCTGGTGGTCGCGCCCCGGTGATGGCTCGATGAGCATGCTCTCGGCCATCGACCTGGTGATCGCCATGCCCGTGTCCTGGCTGCCGCTGGTGGCCGACTACGCCCGCTATGGTCGCCACACCGGCAGTGCCCTGCGCGGCACCTGGATCGGCTATGCCGTGGCCAACATCTGGTGCTACACGCTGGGGGTGATGGTGGTCAGCACGGCCCCGGCCGGCGCCGACCTGGTGGCCACCCTGTTGCTGGCCCAAGGCGGCCTGATCGCGCTGGGCCTGATCCTGGTCGACGAGGCTGACAACGCCTATGGCGATGTGCACTCCGGCGCCGTGTCGACCAACTTCCTGACGGATCGCGTCTCTATCCGCGCCGCCGGCATGGCCCTGGCCGTGGTGGCCACGGGCTGCGCCCTGGTGCTGCCCATGCACAGCCTGGAGCCCTTCCTGCTGATGCTCAGCTCCATCTTCGTGCCGCTGTTTGGCGTGGTGATCTCGCAGCTGACCGAAGGCCTGCCGGCCTCGCGCAGCGTGCGCTGGGGCCCGGCTGTGGTGTGGTTGCTGGGCATTGCCTGCTTCCATGCCTGCGCCCAACTCGCACCGGCCTGGGGCTCGGCCTTGCCCAGCCTCGCGCTGACCCTGGTGCTGGGGCGCCTGGTGCGCGGCCGCAGCGCCTGATTCAAGCCAGCGGGCGGCGCACCGTCGCCTGCGGGCCAAAGCCGTGGTCCAGCGGACCATGGCCGTGCCCCAACTGCAGCTCGGCACCCGACTGCATCGCCTGGCGCACATAGCGCCGCGCAGCCTCGACCGCTTCCGGCAGGCTCAAGCCCAGGGCCAGATGGCAGGCCATCGCCGTTGACAGCGTACAGCCCGTGCCATGCGTGTTCGCTGTGGCAATGCGGGTGTCTTCCCAGCGCCAGCTGCGCTCGGCTGTGACCAGCAGATCGGCCACCACGGGGCCGACCAGATGCCCGCCCTTCACCAGCACTGCAGGCGCACCCAGCGCTCGCAAGCCATCGGCGGCCGATTGCAGCTGGTCGTTCGACGTGATGGGGTGCCCCAGCAACCAGGCCGCTTCATCCAGGTTCGGCGTGATGACGGTGGCCAGCGGAAACAGCTCGCGCACCAGCACTGCCACGGTCTCGTCGGCGATCAGGCGGTCGCCACTGTTGGCCACCATCACGGGGTCGAGCACCACATGGGCAAAACGGTGCCAACGCACGGCCTCGGCCACCACCTGCACCACCGCCGGGTCATGCAGCATGCCGATCTTGACGGCATCCACCCCGATGTCGGTCACCACCGATTCGATCTGCTGGGCCAGCATCTCCGGCGGCACGGCATGGATGCCCTGCACCCCCACGGTGTTCTGCGCGGTGATGGCGGTGATGGCGGTCATGCCGAAGCAGCCCAGGGCGGCCGCGGTCTTCAGGTCGGCCTGGATGCCGGCGCCGCCGCCACTGTCCGAGCCGGCAATGCTGAGCACGCGGGTGTAGCGGTGGCAGGCGGGAATGGGGGAGTCGCTCATGTCGTTCATGCTGTCAGGGGAAGGTGCATGGCCAGCCGCAGGCTGCGCGCAGCCTCGGCGGGATCAGGGGCCGCGCACAGGGCACTGACCACGGCCAGGCCATCGGCGCCAGCGGCCATCACATCGGGCGCATTGCCGACGTGGATGCCCCCTATGGCCACCAGGGGGCGTCGTGTGCGCGCCCGCAGTGCGGCCAGGCCGTCCAGGCCCAGCGCGGCAGCGGTATCGGTCTTGGTCGGGGTGGCGAACACCGGGCTGATGCCGTAGTAGTCCACGGGCTCGTGCTCGGCCACATCCAGTTGTTCGGTCGATTCGATCGACAGCCCCACCAGGGCCTCCGGGCCAAGCCAGCGGCGCACATCGTCGACCCGCATGTCATGCTGGCCCACGTGCACGCCGTCGGCGCCACTGGCCAGGGCCACGTCCAGCCGGTCGTTGATGATCAGCGGCACGCCCAGCGGCGCCAGCAGGGCTTTGAGGGCCCGCGCGCGCTCGACGAAGGGGCGGGTGTCCAGCGTCTTTTCGCGCAGTTGCACGCAGGTCACGCCACCGCGCACGGCCGCCGCCACCACGGCCTCAACGCCGCGCGGGCCACACAGGGCTGCGTCGGTCACCAGGTGCAGCAGCAGATGAGGGCGCCAGCGCGACTCAGCCATGCACCACCATCTTCAGGCGGGAGAGGAAGTCGGCCTCGGTGAGCAGCTGCAGGCCATCGAGCAATTCGATCTGCAGGCGCCCCACACCCGCACCGAAGGCCTGTACACGCTCGGCTGCCATCTCGCCCACCACGCCCAGCACCGCCATGGCGGCCGTGGTGGCACGCCAGGCATCGGGCTGGACCGCTGCAAAGGCCCCCACGATGGCCGTGGCCGAGCAACCCACGCCAGTGACACGCGTCATCCACGGGTGGCCATTCGACAGGCTGACCCAGCGGCCACGGGCATCGACCACATGGTCGTCGGCGCCACTGACACACACCACACCGCCCGTGTCGCGCGCCAGGGCGCGCGCCGCCTCGATCGCTTCACCAGACGACGCGGCGCTGTCGACCCCACGGGTACGCGCCGACAAGCCGGCCACACTCATGATCTCGGAACCGTTGCCACGCACGATGGTGGGTGCGCCCGTCTTCATGAGATCGGTCAGCGCAGCGTTGCGATAGGGCGTGGCACCTGCGCCGACCGGATCGAGCACCACGGGAATCGGGCGGGCCCGGGCGGCCTGCAGCGCCAGCTTCATGGCCTCGATCCAGACCGGCTCCAGCGTACCGATGTTGAGCACCAGCGCCTGGGCAATGCCCACCATGTCGACCACCTCTTCACGTGCGTGGGCCATCACCGGTGAGGCCCCCAGCGCGAGCAGGGCGTTGGCGTTGTAGTTCATGACCACGAAATTGGTGATGCTGTGCACCAGCGGGGCCTGGGCACGCACGGCCTCCAGGTCGGCCCACAGGGCTGCGGCATCCAGGCAGGCGGTCGTCATGGTCAGGCTCTCCTCGTCATCTCGGCACGTGAACCCTCAATTATCCGGGCCCATACGCGGTCCGTTTCATCCGGCAACGCGAAATCGACCCGATATCGCAGTTAAATACGCACCTGCGTATTGTTCAAACCGACGTGACCACGTCCCCGCTCATGAAGAAGCTCTCTTTCTCTCTCATCGCCCCGCTGGCGATGGGCTCCTGCCTCGTTCTGTCCTCCTTGTCCGCCTTTGCCGCCGGCCCTGCCGTGCCCCCGCCGACGCTGGAAAACAAGGCCTATGTGCTGATGGACTACGACTCGGGCCGCATCCTGGCCCAGGTCAATGCCGAGATGCCGCTGCCGCCGGCCTCCATGACCAAGATGATGACCAGCTACATCATCGAGCAGTCGCTCAAGTCCGGCCGCCTCAAGCAGACTGACCAGGTCCATGTCAGCCAGAACGCCTGGTGCCGCGGCACCAGCGAAGAGTCGTGCATGTACCTGCCACTCAATGGCACGGCCTCGGTCATCGACATGCTGCGTGGCATCATCATCCAGTCCGGCAACGATGCTTCCAAGGCCATGGCCGAGCACATTGCCGGCACCGAGCCCGCCTTTGCCGAGCTGATGAACAAGGAAGCCCAGCGCCTGGGCATGACGCAGTCGCACTTCATGAACGCGACCGGCCTGCCCGACCCGCAGCACAAGGCTTCCTCGCGTGACCTGGCCATCCTGGCGCGCGCCATCATCCACGACAGCACCGAGTACTACCCGATCTACGCCGAGAAGGAATTCAAGTTCAACAACATCAAGCAGGGCAACCGCAACGCCCTGCTGTACACCGACCCCACGGTGGACGGCCTCAAGACCGGCCACACCTCGGAAGCCGGTTTCTGCCTGACGGCCTCGGCCAAGCGTGATGGCATGCGCCTGATCTCGGTGGTGATGGGCGCCAACAGCATGCAGGCCCGTGCCGACCAGACCCGCGCCCTGTTCGCCTGGGGCTTCGGTCAGTTCGAACGCGCGGTGCCCGCTCGCACCGGCGCACCGCTGGGTCAGGCCCCGGTGCGTTTCGGCAAGGAAGATCTGGTACCCGCCGTGCTGCAGCAGGACTTCTCGCTGCTGGTGCCGCGTGGCCAGGCCCAGCAGGTCAAGACCAGCGTGCAGTACACGCCGGGCCTGACCGCCCCGATCCAGCAAGGCGCCGTGGTCGGCAAGATCGTGGCCACCATCGATGGTCAGACCTATGCCGAGCAGCCCCTGGTGGCGCAACAGGCCGTGGAAGAAGCCGGCTTCTTCAAGCGCCTGTGGCAACGCATCCTGAGCTGGTTCGGCAAGTGATCACGACTGCAGCAGCTCGCGGGTCTGCTTCTCGCGACGCCACTGCATGAACAGCACCCCGCTGGTGACGATGGCCAGGAAGGCCAGCGCCGCCAGCAAGCCGGTGGCGCGGTCGTAGCCTGAAGGCCGCGACTTGAGCGCGGCCACTTCGGCATTCAGCGCAGCGATGCGCTTTTCCATGTCGTCCATGCGCTGCTGGTCTTGCTCCATGCGCAACTGCAACGGCGCATCCGCCTGGGAAGGCGGCGGCGCAGCGGCCACGGCCACGGCAGAAGCCGGTGCCCCCACCTTCACCGCAGAACCGGCCGACGTCACCGGCACGCTGCGTCCCAGTGTCAGGGGGTCCAATGGCTGGGCATCCACCGGGTCCAGTTGCAGGTGGGGCCCGGCTGCCTTGGCCTGTGGCGCCACCTTCGGCGACTTCGATGCCGGCTTCGGCTTGGCGGGCTCCGGTCTGGCGGACGAGGTGGACTCGGCCACCTTCACGGCGGCAGGCACGGCCATCCCCTGCACCACCTTGGGCTCGGCCCGTCGCGGGTGAGGTGTTCTGGGCTTGACAGGCTCCACCGTGGCGGGCGGAATGGTCACCGAGCCGGCCACCGTGGGCATGCCGGAACCTGATGCGCCCCTGCCCGCGGCATCGGCCGCCGGCTCCACCGGCGCCGTCACCGGCACAGACGGTGTGTCAAGCGGCGGGTCGGCCAGCACGATGAACTGGCGGGCATAGCTGGTGGTGCACCCGTAACGGAGGTTGACCGTGACCACCGGCTCATTGACCGGCACCGAGGTACCGATCAGCAGGGCATAGTCCGTGTCCGACAGGTGCTTGACGATGGCCGAGACCTGTTCCTGCGACACCCGCACGTCCCCGAAATAGACTTCGGCCGTCAGGCACTCGTCGCCGACTTCGTCGGAAGCGCTGCTGAAATGCAGCGGCATCGACACCCTCAAGGGCGCACCCAGTAGCGTGCGACTGCTGGGGGTGCCAAACCCGAGGGCAGCCGCTTCACCGGCCACCGAACACAGGGCTGAGGCCACCAGCGTTGCCAGGGCCACTTTCTTCCACACGCACTTCACTGCTGGATCTCCCGCAAACCATCACACAGTCGTTAAACGATGTAAGCCATCGTGTCACGATGTATAACCTGCCGATTGATCCAGGCCAAGATTAGCCGTACGCGTTACGCTACCTTTTCTGTGGTGGCGTGCATACGCCACATGTCGCCACTGCGGTTGAGCGCACTGACCAGCGCCTTGATGGAAGCCGTCACGATGTTGGCATCCATGCCGACACCGAAGCACTCGTGGCCTTGCACCACCAGTTCGACAATCGCACAGGCCTGGGCCTCACCCGCTGCCGCGCTGGCCGCCACCGAGCGTTCCTCGTAGCTGCGCACCTGCACATCGATGCCCAACTGCCGCATGGCGTGCACGGCGGCATCAATCGGCCCATTGCCCTCGCCGCTGAGGATGCGGGTCTGGCCATCGACATCCACCGTCAGACGCAAGGCCTCGTGGGCCCCTTGCTGGACCTGCTGGTGCTGTCGGTAACGCACCGGTTGGTCTGGCGTGAGGTAGGTGGCGGCAAACAATTGCCAGATGTCGTGAGCGCTCACTTCGGTGCCATGTGCATCAGCATGGGCCTGGACCACAGCCGAGAACTCGACCTGCAGGCGGCGCGGCATGACGATGCCGTACTCGGTTTCCAACAGGTAAGCGACGCCGCCCTTGCCCGACTGGCTGTTGACCCGGATCACGGAGTCATACGTGCGCCCCACATCGGCCGGATCGATCGGCAAATAGGGCACGTTCCACGGGGCGTCCGCCTCTTGAGCGGCAAATCCCTTCTTGATGGCGTCCTGATGGGAGCCAGAGAAGGCCGTGAAGACCAGGTCACCCACATACGGATGACGGGGGTGGATGGGCAATTGCGTGCAGTACTCGGCGGTGCGGGCCACGGCATTGATGTCCGAGAAGTCGAGGCCCGGATGGATGCCCTGGGTGTACATATTGAGCGCCAGGGTCACGATGTCGACGTTGCCCGTGCGCTCGCCGTTGCCAAAGAGGCAGCCCTCGACACGGTCGGCACCGGCCATGAGGCCGAGTTCGGCCGCGGCCACGGCGGTACCCCGGTCGTTATGGGGGTGGAGGCTGAGGATGACGCTGTCACGGCGGGCGAGGTGGCGGTGCATCCACTCGATCTGGTCGGCGTAGACGTTGGGCGTGGTGAGCTCCACCGTGGTCGGCAAGTTGAGGATCACCTTGCGCTCGGGGGTCGCGCCCCAGGCCGCGGTCACGGCGTCACACACTTCCAGGGCGAAATCGAGCTCCGTGCCGGTGAAGGTCTCCGGGCTGTACTCGAGCACGATCTCGGTTTCGGGCATGGTCTCGGCGATCTCGCGCACCAGTTTCACGCCCGCCACGGCCATGTCGCGCACCTCGTCGCGGCTCATGTTGAACACGGTTTCGCGGAAGGGCTTGGACGTGGCGTTGTAGACGTGGACGATGGCCCGCTTCGCCCCCCTGACGGCCTCCATGGTACGGCGGATGAGGTGCTCGCGCGCCTGGGTGAGCACCTCGATGGCCACACCGTCCGGAATGTGTCCGTCTTCGATGAGGCTGCGCACGAAGTTGAAGTCGGTGTCGGAGGCCGAGGGGAAGGCCACCTCGATTTCCTTGAAGCCGATGTCGCAGAGCATCTTGAACATGCGCATCTTCTTGTCGGCGTTCATCGGTTCGAAGAGCGACTGGTTGCCGTCGCGCAGGTCCGTGCTCATCCACACCGGCGGCTGGGTGATGACCCGGTTCGGCCATTGGCGGTCCGTGAGGCGCACGGGCTGGAAGGCGCTGTACTTGCTTGCAGGCTGGTTCAACATGGCGAGAAGACTCCGTCAGAAAAGCTGTTCACTGCCAGCAATCTTAGAGAAACCGGCTTGGCATGTGCTTGCTTTTATTGCCACCACAAGCTAGTGTCTGGCCATCTTCTGTCAATACTGAAATGGTAATTGGCATAATCAACCACCAAAGAACAAATGGGTGGATAGCCATGCAACTGGATCGCTATGACCGACTGATCCTGGAGGCCCTGCAGGCCGACGGGCGCATCTCCAACCAGGACCTGGCCGACCGCATCGGCCTGTCACCCTCGCCATGCCTGCGGCGCGTACGGGCGCTGGAAGAGTCCGGCCTGATCACGGGCTACCGCGCCATGCTGGACGCCAAGAAGCTGGGCCTGACGCTCATGGCGCTCATCGGCATCTCGATGGACCAGCACACCCCCGAGCGCTTCACGCACTTCGAACAGCGCATCGGCGAGCTGCCGGAGGTGCTGGAGTGCCTGCTCATCACCGGCCAGCAGTCGGATTACCTGCTCAAGGTGGTCGTGCAGGACATGGAGGCCTACCAGGCCTTGCTGCTGGGCCAGATCACGCGCATCCCGGGCGTAACCGGCGTGCACACCAGCTTCGTGCTGCGCCGCGTGGTCGACCGGACCACCTTGCCGCTGGGCGGGTAAGCCGGCGTCACCCGCCTCAGATCGGCAGCGCCGGGCCTTCGGCGCCGACCAGCGCCAGCGCGCCGCAGCCGCGGGTCTGGTAGAGGTCGACCCGGTCGACTTCCGGCAGCACGGCACGCGCCTGCTGCAGGATCCAGTGCGACAGCGAGGCGGCGTCACAGTCGGCCAGGCCCGGCAACTCGTGCAAGGGGTGGTGGTCCAGCATCTTGAAGATCGGGTTGAAGCGCTCCTTCACATCCCCGAAATCGACCGTCCAGCCCATCACCTGGTCCAGCGGCGCCGACAGGTGCAGGCGCATCGTGAAGGTGTGCCCATGGATGACGCTGTGCGGGTCATCGGCCGGCGCGCGCTGGATGCGCACGGCGCTGTCGAGCGTCATCTCTTTCCAGATGCGGTACTCGCGGCCATTGAAGTTGGCCCCGCAGGACCCGGTCTCGTACACCGTCACCCACGACAGCTCGGGCAGCACCGCTTTCAGGCGCGCCCACAGCCAGCCGGCCATGATCTCGCTGGTCGGGTTGGACAAGCCCTCGATGTCGTTGAGGTAGCGGTGGTTGAGCTGGTAGTGGAAGGGGGCCCAGATGGCGTCCAGATGGTCGTAGTCGATGCTGAGGTCACGCCCGCCGGCGTCCTGGTTGGCATGCACGATCACTTCAAAGCCATGCCCGTGCAGGCGACCACACTTGTGGCCCAGCGGTACGTTCGGCAGCTTGTGGGCCGACTGGAAGCGGTAACGACGCCAGACATGGGCCTGGTCGTGACGGTCCAGGTCCACCCCCTGGTCGGCCGTGCTCTGGATGCCCACCTGCTCCAGCCCCGGCACATCGAGCTGGTCGCGCAGCCAGCGCGCCAGGTTTTCGTCGGTCGGGTTGGGATGCAGGTCGTTGAGCAGCCGGTAGTCGAGTTGCTCGGTACAGGCCGCCAGGCGCTGGCCCAGCAAGGGCACTTCACCACCAGGGTAGGGCGCCCAGCCTGCCGGCAGGTCGGCACGGATCTTCGCCACAAAACTGTGCCCGTGCAGCCGACGCCCCTTGTGCCCCTCAGGCAGGATGCCGACCTGGCGGGCCGACTCGAAGTTGCGTGATGCGGTGTGCAGGGTGAGAAGAGACACGGTGAACCGACCTGTCAGTGAGACTGGAAAAGAAAACGGGCTTCGGCCCGGACGGATGCCACCCGTCGGTCAGAGCGGGCGATCGCTGTCGGGCAGGGGGTAGGAGTCTGCCATATAGGTCGGCCCCTTCATCAGCATGACGATGCCACAGTAGATGGCCAGGGTGAGCACCAGGGTCCAGTGCAGGATCACCACCCCCACCATGACAAACACGAAGCGCATGACCTCGGGGTCAAGCGGCGCGCCCTCTTCAGCCGGCACGGACCACCAAGCCACCAGGCCCATGGCCACGGGCAGCAAGGTCCCCACAAGCCATACCAGCGGCAATTTCTTCCATATCCGCCACTCCCAACCTGAAGGGGAGCGAATGGAGCGGGGCGACTTGTTCAACCACGACATGGTCCGATTGGGCCAGACCCACGACCACCGCGTCAAGCAGGGTACTTGCGGGCGTTGATCGCCATCTTCTCGGCCGCCACGGCCATCAGGTCCACATCGAGCTGGGTGGCCAGTTGCACCAGGTAGAGCAGCACATCGGCCATCTCGTAGGCCACCGCCTGCTTCGCCTCGCCATCGAGCTGCCGGCTCTGCTCTTCAGTCAGCCACTGGAAATGCTCGAGCAACTCACCCGCCTCGACAATCAGCGCCGAGGCCAGGTTTTTCGGGGCGTGAAAAGGCCCCCAGTTGCGCGCATCGGCAAACTGCTGCAGGCGTTCGGCCAGTTCGGCCAGGGTGCGGGGATCAGACAAGGGATCATCCTTCATCGCTGCGGGTTGGGCCCAAGGGGCCAGGCCCATTATCCTGCGGCGAGATGGGATCAAGCCTTGAGCTGGGTGGCCCAACGGGCCAGTGCGGCCATCTGGTCGGCCAGCATCTTCTGCAGTTGCGGGTCGGTCAGGTCGCCGTTGGCATCGAAGCCACCGGCAAACGCATTGGCGAAGAACTCGGGCTTGTTCAGGGGGTGCACATCGATGTACACACAGACCTGACGCAGGTGGTACTGCGCCCGCGAGGTGCCCATGCCACCGCCGGCACCCACAATGGCGGCAGCCTTGCCGGCCAGCAGTGCGTTGTTCGGTTCGCGCGAAGCCCAGTCGATGATGTTCTTCAGAGCCGGTGCGATCGAATAGTTGTATTCGGGGCAGGCGAACACCAGCGCGTCGGCCTTGGCCAACTGGGCGAACACACGCTGCACGCTGGCGGGCTTGTCGGGGTTGTCCGAGTTGAAGAAGGGGATGTCGGAGAGGTCGACGATCTCCATCGTGGCGCCTTCCGGCAGCGCCTTCTGCGCGGCTCGCAGCAGACCGGTGTTGGTCGATTGGCGACGCAGGCTACCCGAGATACCGACAAAGTGCAGTCCAGCCATGATGAGATCCTTTCTTTGCTGAGATGGCTCATCGTAGGCCGGCAACATTCAGTCAGGGCGCAGGTATTTCGATGTCAGCAATCAAGTTTTTTGAATGATTTGCGCTGGCGACGCACCTGCCCACCCAGCACCAGGGTGCCAGTGAGCATCAGCCAGACGGTAGCCGGCTCCGGCACGGCGGCCAGAACGGCGAAGGGCGTGATGGACACGAACCGGTGTCCATCAGCGTCCGTTTGCACAAATCGGCTTGTCAGCAGCGTCTGAACCTGTGCTGTGCTCAGATAGGTGCTGAAAGACGCATCCGAGCTGCTACCCGACATCAAGGACAGGTCATTGGTGTGCTGCAAGCCGAGGTTGTGTGCCAGCTCGTGCGCCAGCACGCTGGCCGCATACAAGCGGTGGTTCGCCACATCGGCGGCCGTCACGCCCGGCTCCAGCACATAGCAGCCGACGATGCCGGACAGATCAGCCGGACAAGGCAGATGGGCTTCCGGGCGCTCCACGATATCGGCCTGCACCGCCGCATTGAGTGTCAGGCCGTTGTCCCCCACCCAGGCCAGCCCCAGCACCGACGTGTTGCTGACGCCATGGGTCACGTAGCCATCCATGTAGAACACCGGTATGGTCAGGCTGTTTGCGAGGCCGGACGCACGGGTCAGAACGTCAATGCCCACCCCAGGCGAGCTCGACCAGGCAGCCTGTTCGGTTTCATTGAGCAGCCAGTCGGGGTTGACCAGCGTCTGCGCGGGGTTGAAGCGGATGTCGATCGGGTTGAGGCCGAAGCTCGACTGGGAAAAGATCGCGTCAAGCTCGGCCACATGCGTAGGCTGGACCGCGGCTGCCTGCGCCAGCGTGGTCAACACAGACATGACCAGCGCGCCCAGCACACGGCCCAGGGGCAGACAAGGTCTTCCCATGGGGTCTCCTGATTGGGTATTTTGCAAACATGCTAAGACCCCTCAGGACGACTTGCCCATACCCCGAATGCGGGTGCAGTGCGTGCATGCACCCGAATCAGGAGGGCGTTGCCGCAGCGTGTCGCCGCAGTCGCCACGCGGTCGGGCTGCACCCGAACCAGCGATGGCAACTCCGGGTCAGCGCCGACTGCTCGCCGTAGCCAAGCATGAGGGCCAGCTGACTCAAGGCCGGGGGATCGGGTCTGGACAGACAGGCGACAAACAGATCGCGCCGGACCTGATCGACGATGGTTTCAAAGACGAGCCCCTCTGCCAACAGCCGCCGCTGCAGGGTTCTGGGATGCAGCTGCAGCACCGCAGCGACGTCCTGACGGCTGCAGGCGCCGGCCCCCAGCGCACGCCGCACCACGGCGCGGACCTGCGTGCCCAGCGATGCGTCTTCGGTCCCGAAGTGGCGGTCCAGATACCGACGTGTGAGCGCCTGCATCAACGGGTCATGATCGGGCAGGCGGCGCTGCAGATCCGCAGCCCGTATCCGCACGGCCGCCATCTCGGCGCGAAAGCGGCACCCCGAGCCGAACACCTTGCTGTAGGTCGCCTGGGGTGACAAGCGCGCATGTGGAAACTGCACCAGCACAGGCCGCACCTCGCCATCGCTTTGCAGGCGCAGCCCCTCGACCAGCAAGGCCAGCGACAGCTCGTCGACCTGGGGCGATGGGGCCTGTCCCGGCAAATCCAGCTCGAAACACAGATCAACCAGCAACGGCTGCCCCACCACCGGCAACAACCGCAAACTCAGGGCCGGGCTGTGCACAAACAGATAGCGTGCCGCCAGCGTGAGGGCATCGCCCACCGTCGAGGCGTGGCGGATGAGCGCAAACACCGGCCCCAGCAAACCCAGGCCCTGGCGTTGAGCCAGCCTGAGGCCCACATCTGCACACCGGGTGACCACGGCCGTGTATTCCAGCAGGGTCACCATCGCCTCATGGGAAATCAGGTCGTCTGGATCACGCAGGTCGTCGGGCGACAGACCCACATGCCGCAGCGCAGACAGACCGTCCAGACCCAGCTCGCGCGCCAGGTCGACATAGCCATAGAGGCTGGAAGCACGAACCAGGGTAACCATGAAGGCAACTCGTCTCCAAATGGCAAACACCTGTCCCCAAATGACAAGTGCGTCGCGCTGGCGAAATCTAGCATCCCTAGCGCCACTCGCCCACCACAGGAGCCCCCATGCAAACCCGATTTGACGTATTGATCCGGCGTGGCCTGGTCTTCGATGGCACAGGCGCCGCACCGCGCCAGGCCGATGTCGGCGTGCTCGATGGCCGGGTAGTGGCCATCAGCGAAGTGCCCTTGAACCCGCACCATGCGAGCCGCGTGATCGAGGCCGACGGACTGTGGGTGACCCCTGGCTTCATCGATATCCACACCCACTATGACGCCGAACTGCTGATTGCCCCCGGCCTGCAGGAATCGGTCCGCCACGGCGTGACCACCTGCTTTGTCGGCAGTTGCTCGATCAGCATGGTCTGCGCGGACGCCGAAGATGCCTGCGACATCTTCACCCGGGTCGAGTCGATTCCACGCGAGTATGTGCTGCCCGTGCTGCAAACGGTCAAGACCTGGCACGACCCCCAAGGCTATGCGCGGCACCTCGAATCCTTGCCGCTGGGCCCCAACATCGCGAGTTTCCTGGGGCACTCGGACCTGCGCACCGCCGTGATGGGACTCGACCGGGCCGTGGACCCCCACGCGCGCCCCACCACGGCTGAAATGAACCGCATGGAAGGCCTGCTCAATCAGGCCATTGACGAGGGGCTGCTGGGCCTGTCAGCCATGACCAACCCCTGGGACAAGGTCGATGGCAACCGCCATCGTTCGGCGGCGCTGCCCTCCACCTACGCCACCTGGAAGGAATACCGCCGACTGCACGGCCTGTTGCGCCGTCGCGGTGCCATCCTGCAGTCGGCCCCCAACCTGAACAACCCGATCAATGCGGTGTTCTACATGGCGACGTCGGCCGCACTGGGCATCCGCCGCAAGCTGAAGACCACGCTCATCACGCTGATGGACATCAAGGCCCGCCCGGGGCTGGACAAACTGACGGCAGCCGGGGCTCGGCTGTTCAACAACTTCCTGGGTGCTGCCTTCCGCTTGCAGGCGCTGCCTCAGCCTTTCCAGGTGTATGCAGACGGCATCGACTTCGTGGTGTTCGAGGAGTTTCCCGCCGGAGAAGCCGCGCTGCACCTCAAGCAGGACCTGGACCGCAACCGCCTCTTCAGCGACCCGGTCTACCGCGAACGCTTCCGCAAGGAATACATGCGGCGCTGGGGCGGGCGCGTCTGGCATCGTGATTTCGGCGATGCCGCCATCATGAACTGCCCCGACCCGAAACTGGTTGGACGCACCATCCGCGACGTGGCTCGCGAACGTGGCGAGCACGAGGCCCTGGTCTTCCTTGATCTGGTGATCGAGCATGGCCGAGGCTTGCGCTGGTCCACCATCATCGGCAACCACAACCCCGACCGCATCCGCGTCAACCTCAACGACAGCGCTGCCATCGTCGGCTTCTCCGACGCCGGCGCCCACCTGCGCAACATGGCCTTCTACAACTTCGGTTTGTGGATGCTGCAGCTGGCGGTCATGGACACGCCCGCCATGTCGCCGCAAAAGGCCGTATGGCGGCTGACCGGCGAAATCGGCGACTGGTTCGACCTGGAGATCGGCAAGCTGCTGCCTGGGCGACAGGCCGACATCGTGGTGCTCGACCCGCAGGCACTGCGGCGCACGGATCTCGGTCAGTATGCCGAAGCAGCGTTCGACGAACTGGGCGGATTGCGCCGCGTGGTCAACCGCAATGACGGCATCATCAAGGCCACCTTGATCAACGGCCAGGTCGCCTGGGCCGACGATGCCCCCTCACCCGATCTGGGCAAGGCCCGTCACTTTGGCCGTTTCCTGCGCCGCCGGGCTCAGGCCTGAACCGGCTGAGCGCGCAAAGCCGTGACGCGCGCCAGTCGGCGCCCCGTCAGGAAGCTGCCCAGGATGACCACCAGGATGCTCACCGACAGCAGCCAGAGGTGGTCATCGATGCGCGCATCCAGGCCAGGCACCAACTGCAGCGCCACACCCACGCCGGCCGTCAGCAGGCTGATGCCAGACACGGCCAGGGTCATGACACGCGAAGCGATGCGTGCCGTCTCGTCAGAGCGGCGGATCAGGCGCGCAATCCACAGGCCGTTGAGACCATCGGTCAGCAGCATGCCCAGCATGAACAGCAGCGCCAGCAGCAAGGCCGGCTGCCAGCCACCGAAGCGGCCCGCCGTGATGGCAAACAGGGTGGCCTGACTCACCGTATCGAAGGACAAGGCAAACAAGGCCCCCACCGCAGCAACAGTCCAGGGCTTCTGGGCCTTCAGCAAGCGCGCAAACAGCGTGCTGCGCCAGCCTACCGTGCGCGCGAGCTCGTCATGCGGCGTCTGCACGAGGCTGAACAGGTTGATCACGGCCAGCAAGGTCAGCACACTGATGGAGACCCAGGCGCCCGTGGCTTCCAGCCATTCAGGCACCTTCCAGGCTGCCGCAAAGCCCGACACCAGCAAGGCCACCGCGATCACCACCAGGCCATGTCCGCTGGAAAACAGCGCGCCGGCCAGGCGGGCCAGACGAGGTTGATGCCGGCTGTTGGCACGGGTCAGCCCGTCGATGGCCGCGAGGTGGTCGGCATCAAAGCCATGCTTCATGCCCAGCAGGGTCACCACTGCGGCGAGAGGCAGAAATTCTTGTGGAAGTTGCATGACCGTCTTGGTGTATGACGAATTTATAAATCATCATACTGTCGATGGTGGTCAGCACCAAGCTTGGACGGTGCTATTCCGACTCAGGAGGCCGGTTTCAGGTGGATGTGGGGTTGGGCATCGTGCGCGTGGTGCCCGTGCGCGTGATCATGTTCGTGCGTGTGCGGCAAATGCAGATCCACACTGATCAGATTGAGCTTGCCGTGATGCACGCCCTTTTGAGCACAAACCGCGTCGGCCAGGCGTTGCACCGCCCCGATGTGCCCCTTGAGCAAGACCGTCTCGATGCAGTGCTCGTGGTCCAGATGCGCGTGCATGGTCGACAGGGTCAGGTCGTGGTGCTCGTGGTGCAGATGGGTCAGGCGCTCGGCGAGGTCCCGCTCATGGTGGTTGAACACATACGACAAACAGGCGACACACATGCCCTCGGGGCTGGCGCTCACGCGCTGGCGGTCCATCTCGGCCCGCACCATGTCTCTGAAAGCCTCCGAGCGGTTTTCGTAGCCACGCTGGGCCACCCAGTCGTCGAACTCGCGCGCCAGTTTGTCGTCCAGAGAGATCGTGAAGCGTTCCATGTGTGTAGTCCCGTGCAGGCGCCGCTATCGTAAGGGCTTGACCATGCTGATCGCATCAAACGGGCAGATCACGGCGCATTTGGCGCAGCCGGTGCACCCGGCCGGGTCGTGCAGGACGGATCGCTTGGGCCCCCAACCGTGCGGCCCGTCCGCCTCCAGCCACAACACATGGGGCGGGCACACCGCCACACAGCGCCCACACCCGGTACAGCGGGCGGGGTCCACGGCTGGCAAGGCTTTGGGGCCGGGCCGGGAGGGGGGCGTGGTCGGTGACATGGTGCCATCAGGCTAGCACGGCGCTTGCCACACCACATCGGTCAGCATCCCCAAAGTGGTGCAACGCATATCCAGCCGAACCATCCAAGGGCGTCTCCAGGGTCTCGGGCCTGGGTTGTTCGGTCAGTTTCCCCCTGACTTGCACAGCACCGGGGCAAATTCCGCGGGCACGCTGTTTGCTTCTTTGAAGGCACATGCAGTGCAACGGTAGAGCCGCCGCCGCACTGCCCCCTCTCTCCGCTAACGACGGCGGAATTGTCGGGACCGGGTCGAAGCGCATGCTCCCCAGTCCTTCTCCTGACCGCGCATCCAGCCCCCTTTCGCCAGGTGCGCACCCGAGTCTCTGTTGGAGCAGACATGAAGATCGTCGTCGTTGGCCATGGCATGGTTGGCCATAAATTTCTCGAAAGCCTGGCCGAAACCGGCCTGAAGGACGTGGAAGTCACCGTCCTGTGCGAAGAGCCCCGTCCTGCTTACGACCGGGTGCACCTGTCTGAATTCTTCTCGGGCAAGACGGCCGACGACCTGTCCCTGGTCGAACCGGGCTTTTTCGACAAGACCGGCTTCACGCTGCGTCTGGCCGCCAAGGCAGCCTCCATCGAGCGCCGCACGAACACCGTGACCACGGCCGACGGCGAACAGATCGTCTACGACAAGCTGGTGCTGGCCACCGGCTCCTTCCCCTTCGTGCCCCCGATCCCGGGCCGCGACCGTGACGACGTCTTCGTCTACCGCACCATCGAAGACCTCGAGGCCATGAAGGCCCGCGGCGCCAAGAGCAAGACGGGTGTGGTCGTGGGCGGCGGTCTGCTGGGCCTGGAATGCGCCAAGGCCCTGCGCGACATGGGCCTCGAAACCCACGTGGTCGAGTTCGCCCCGCGCCTGATGGCCGTCCAGGTCGATGACGGCGGCGGCCGCGTGCTGCGCGAGAAGATCGAAGCCCTGGGCGTCAAGGTGCACACCGGCCGCAACACCGTCGAGATCACCGACGGCGGCAGCGCCTTCCACCGCATGGTCTTTGCCGACGGCACCTACCTCGAGACCGACATGATCGTGTTCTCGGCCGGTATCCGCCCGCGTGACGAACTGGCCCGCGCCAGCGCCCTGGCCATGGGTGCCCGCGGTGGCGTGGTCATCGACGAGTTCTGCCGCACGGCCGACCACCACATCTACGCCGTGGGCGAGTGCGCCGCCTTCAACGACATGACCTACGGTCTGGTCGCCCCTGGCTACGACATGGCCCGCGTGGCCGCCAAGCACATCGCCGGCGACGAGTCGGCCCGCTTTGCCGGCGCCGACATGAGCACCAAGCTCAAGCTGATGGGCGTCGACGTCGCCTCCATCGGCGATGCGCATGGCAAGACACCGCACTGCCGCACCTTCCAGTACGTTGACGAGATCAAGCAGATCTACAAGAAGATCGTCGTCAGCCAGGATGGCAAGCTGCTGCTGGGCGCCGTGCTGGTGGGCAATGCCGACGAATACGGCACGCTGCTGCAGATGGCCTTGAACGGCATTGCCCTGCCTGCCGATCCTGAATTCCTGATCCTGCCGTCGAGCGACGGCAAGGCCAAGCCCGGCCTGGGCCCTGACGCGCTGCCGGACAGCGCCCAGATCTGCTCATGCAACAGCGTGAGCAAGGGCCAGATCTGTGCCGCGGTCGGCGAAGGTGCCACCACCATCGGTCAGATCAAGTCCTGCACCAAGGCCGGTGCCACCTGTGGCGGTTGCGTGCCCCTGGTGACGCAGATCATGAAGGCCGAGATGTCCAAGCGGGGCCTGGCCGTCAACAACCACCTCTGCGAGCACTTCCCCTACTCGCGTCAGGAGCTCTATCACCTGATCCGTGTGGGCCAGATCAAGACCTTCGACGAGCTGCTGGCCAAGCACGGCCAGGGTCTGGGCTGCGACATCTGCAAGCCCACCGCTGCCTCCATCTTCGCCTCGGTCTGGAATGACTTCGTCCTGAAGAAGGACCTGGCCGGCCTGCAAGACAGCAACGACTACTTCCTGGGCAACATCCAGAAGGACGGCACCTACTCGGTCGTGCCCCGCATGCCCGGCGGTGAAGTCACCCCCGAAGGCCTGATCGCCGTCGGCCAGGTCGCCAAGAAGTACGGTCTGTACACCAAGATCACCGGTGGTCAGCGTGTCGACCTGTTCGGCGCCCGCGTCGAGCAGCTGCCGCTGATCTGGGAAGAGCTGATTGCCGCAGGTTTCGAGTCCGGCCACGCCTATGGCAAGTCGCTGCGCACGGTGAAGAGCTGTGTCGGCTCGACCTGGTGTCGTTATGGTGTGGGTGACTCCGTCGGCTTCGCCGTCGAGCTGGAGAACCGCTACAAGGGTCTGCGTGCGCCGCACAAGATCAAGTTCGGCGTGTCCGGCTGCACCCGCGAATGCGCGGAAGCACAGGGCAAGGATGTCGGCATCATCGCCACCGAAAAGGGCTGGAACCTCTATGTGTGCGGCAACGGTGGCATGAAGCCCCGCCACGCCGAACTGATCGCCTCCGACCTGAGCAAGGAAGAGCTGGTCAAGCTGGTCGACCGCTTCCTGATGTTCTATGTCAGCACAGCCGATCGCCTGCAGCGCACCAGCACCTGGCGCGACAACCTCGAAGGCGGCCTCGATTACCTCAAGGAAGTGCTGCTCCACGACAGCCTGGGCCTGTGCGCCGAGCTGGAAGCCCAGATGCAGCACGTGGTCGACACCTACCAGTGCGAGTGGAAGACGGCCATCACCGATCCCGAGACCCGCAAGCGCTTCCGCACCTTTGTCAACAGCGACAAGGGCGACGAACGGATCCTGTTCGTCAAGGAACGTGGCCAGATTCGTCCAGCCCGTCCGGAAGAGCACGACCCTTTGACCAGCGCCACTGTCTGATCCCCGCTGAGGACCCTGAAAATGACTACCGATAAACTGAACTGGACAGCAGTGTGCGCGGTCTCCGATATCCTGCCCAACACCGGTGTCTGTGCCCTGGTCGATGACCGGCACGTGGCCGTGTTCCGGGTAGGCGAAGACCAGTATTTCGCCATCGACAACGTCGACCCCAAGTCCAGCGCCAGCGTGCTCTCGCGCGGCCTGGTGGGCAACCTGGGTGAACAGATCGTGGTGGCGTCACCCCTGTACAAGAACCACTTTGACCTGCGCACCGGCGCCTGTCTTGAAGCGCCAGAGTTCTCGGTGCGTGCCCATCAGGTGCGTGTCGACAACGGTCGCGTGCTCGTGGCCACCGCCTGACGCACCGACCCCTTCACGGACGGGTCAAATTGGGGACAATCGGGGTTGGCTACTACCCGGTTGTCGACATGACCCTGTCCGTTTCTTCCCTCGTCCTGCGTGCCAAACAACTCGAGACCGATGCCGTCAGGCATCTGGCGGGCCGCGTCGAGCTGGTCGATGTCATCGGGCAGCTGATCCACGCGCTGCAGCACGAGCGCGGCGTCACCAGCATCTACCTGGCTTCGGGTGGGCAGCAGTTCGCCGCCGAGCGCCAGGCGGACATCGCCCAGGTGCACCCCATCGAAGAGCGGCTGCGAGACCTGTTCGAAACGCAACTGGCCCCTGAAGGTGGCGCCAGCGCGCGCATGTTGTCGCTCATGGCCTGGGTCGTGCTCGACCTCGACACCCTGAGCGCCCTGCGCCAGGGCATGGCCGCCCACCCCCCCTCGGCTCACGATGCCGTCGCGCTGTTCAGCCGTGTCATCGCCGGTCTGGTCGAGCTGATCTTTCACCTGGCCGATGCCACGATGCACCCTGGCGTGTCCCGCCAGATGGTCGCCATCGTGCACCTGGTTCAGGGCAAGGAGGCCGCCGGTCAGGAGCGTGCCGTCGGGGCGCAGCTGTTTGCCAGTGGCACCTGCGACGAAGCCCAGCAGCAGCGCATCGTGCACCTCATCGACGCCCAGGAGCGCAGCCTGAAGGTGTTCGAGGACTTCACCGACCCGCAGCTCAACGCGCGCTGGCAACAGCACCAGCTGACCCCCAAGGTCGCCTTGCTGGAACGCCTGCGCCGCACGCTGTGCATGGCCAAGCCGCACGCGGTGCTCGACAAGTCGCAAAGCGCCGTCTGGTTCGATGTCACCAGCGACCGCATCAGCGCCATGTGGCAGATTGAACAGGCGCTGGTGCTGGCCCTGCGGGCCTACTGCGATGAGCAACTGCGCGCTTCCGAGCAAGGCCTGCTGGATGCCGAGGTGCTGCTCAAGCAGTTGCGCGACAACCCGCCCCCGCACACCCATGCGGTCGAGCGCTTCTTCAATGCGGCCGAGCACCCTGGTGCCGCCCCGGTGCTGCCGACCCTGGCCGATGGCCACACCACCTCGGCCGAATCGGCGCAAGCGCAAAACGTGTCCTCGCTGACCGAGTTGCTGCAATCGCAGTCGGCTCGTCTGGCCAGCATGGAAGTCGAGCTCGAAGCCGCCCGCCGCGCCCTGCACGAGCGCAAGCTCATCGAGCGGGCCAAGGGCGCGCTGATGTCCAAACTGGGCCTGACCGAGGACGCGGCCTTCCGCGCCCTGCAAAAAGCCGCGATGGACCACAACAAGCGGTTGGCCGACGTGGCCGAAGCCACTCTGTCGCTGCCGGACTTCGCGTTCGCCAAGCTGGGCGCAGCCAGCCAGGCCTGACTTCAAGCCCCGTCGGGAGACGGGCACAGGGACGCCCATCGCGCCCGAATATATTCATGTCGTTTAACGGCAAATAGAGCAAACCCTGTCAGGGAATCCAGCGAATTGCCACGCTGACCTGCCCGCCAAAGAATCCGCCTCCGTGTCATGACGCGCTGTACCGCCGCATGAGACCGTTCCGGCTGGCTGTTTGCGCGATCGTGTCTTCATGCCCCAGAAATCCAAATTCCAAGAGGGCTTTCATGAGTTCACACGCCACGAGGGCAGGTTCGCGCCTGCTCGGGGCCATCGCTGCCGGCATCCTGGCCACCAGCACATCCACCACGTTCGCTCAGACCACCACGCTCGGTACACGGGGCGGCCTGAGCCAGACCAACCCGGCCATCACCAGCAACGCGAGCCCCAGCTGGACCAGCTATTCGCGCAGCGAGGATTACCCCAACGCCGTCACGCTGCCACTGCAATACATCACCACCAGCTCGGGCAAGAAGCTCGCCGTGCTGGTGTCCATGCCGGCCAACTGGCTCGGCATCAAGGCCTCCGGTCGCTTCCCCGTCATCCTGACGCAAACCGCCTACCGCATCGACGTCGGCCAGTTGCTGGGCACCTTTGCGCCGTCAGACACCACGCTGATGATCGGTGGCCGCGACGACTACATGATCAAGCGCGGCTACATCACCGTGGCGGTCGATGCGGCCGGCACAGGCATGTCCACCGGTGAAACGCAACTGATCGGTGCCGAAGAGCAGGAAGCCTATGCCGCCGCGGTCAAATGGGTCACCGAACAATCGTGGTTCGACGGCAACCTGGGCCTGGCTGGCACCTCCTACCTGGGAATCACCAGCCTGCTGACGGCCGAGCAACGCAACCCGGCCGTGAAGGCAGCCTTCACCGTGGTGCCGATGGGCGACGCCTACCGGGGGGTGGTGGGCGTGGGTGGCATGCTCAATGCCGAGTTCCTGAGCATCTGGCTGCCCTTGACCCAGGGCTTGAGTGTGGGCGTGCTCAACGCCGGTGAGGCCCTGCTCAACCTGAAGTACGCCTCGACCATCATGGCGGCAGATGCCCAACACGCCGCAGCGATCGACAGCTGGTACCTGCCCACCGTCAACGGGGGGCTGGCCAACCAACAGGGCATTGCCACCGATGACGGCGACTTCTGGTCCGTGCGCTCACCCGTGGAGCGGGCCTCACAGATCAACGTGCCCACCTTTGTGGTCGGCGCCGCCAATGACATCTTCCAGCGCGACGAACCGTTGCTCTACGAGCAACTCAAGCGCAACGTCAACAGCAAGCTGGTCATTGTGCCCGGCGCCCACGTGCAATCCATCCTGGGGCTGATCTCCGGGTTCGGCTCGGCATCAGCCAACACCCCGCCCAAGGGCAAACAGTTGCTGCTGCAGTGGTTCGACCAGTACCTCAAGGGCAAGAGCACCGGCGTGACCAGCATGCCCAACGTGACCCAGTTCGTGCAGGGCTACGGCACCAGCGGCGCCAAACGCTTTGCCACAGCAACCGACTGGCCACACCCGCAGATGTCGCCTCAGCGCATGTTCCTGCGTGGGGACCGCAGCCTGAGCAACGCGGCACCGGCCAGCAGCGAAACCACCGCGAGCATCAGTGAGCCCAAGGGCGCCAGCGTCACCGCCTCTCGTGTGCTCAACAACTTCATTGCCTCGGTCAGCATCAACGACGGCAGCAACTGTTCGAGCAGCATCGTGCAGTGGACCCTCGGGATTGGTGGCGTACTGCCACTGGCCTGCCATACCGATTCGTCGAAGGTCGAAACGGCACAGGGGGCAGCGATCTACCAGACGCCGGCGCTGGGATCTGACCTGTACATCAATGGGCCCATCCAGGCTGACATCTGGATGTCCGCCACGAACACCGATGCGGCCCTGGCCGTGCGTGTGGACGACGTGGATGCCAGCGGCGTGGCCACGCCGATCAGCACCGGCTTGCTGTCAGCGCGCTACCGCGTCGTCGACGCCAGCCGCTCACGCTACGTCAACGGCGTGATGATCCAGCCCTGGCACCCCTTCACCGCGGCGTCCGCCCAACCGCTGGTGCCTGGCAAACCGGTGCTGATGCAAGTGGAGGTGTTCCCCAACGCCGCGTTGATTCGCGCAGGTCACCGCCTGCGTGTGGCGATCAGCGCCAGCAACCAGGCCCAAGGCGTGTGGCCCACCCCGCTGCAAGCCAATGCCAACGGCAACGTGACCACCATTTACAGCGACCCGGATCACCCCTCCAGTGTCGTCTTGCCTGTGGTGCCTACCAGTGCGCTGAACTGAGCATCCGCTTCACCGAGCGACAGGACACCCGGCCAAAAGCCGGGTGTTTTGCTTTGGCTTGCGGTGGATGACGCCACCCGTTTGACGTAGAGTCAACGATGCCGTGCAACGACACACCAGGGAGCCCAGCATGAGCGCGACTAACAGGCAAGGTGGTTGGGAGTGGTCCTACAAAATGCCGGAGGAGTTCGGCAGCATCGGTGCCTGGCGGCTGGCACCCGACAACCTGACGCAGTCCATCAACTCAGGCTGGACGTTTGGCAACATCATTGTCAACAACGACAACTCCTCCGCGCCAGACACCGAACGCGCCCTCGTCAACCAGATCAGCTATGGTCGCCAGATCGGCATCCTGCTCGACGCCGTGGCGCACCTGATCACCCTGCTGCCGCCCGGGTCGGACAAGGAAAAGCCACTCGCGCAACTCGGTGAACTGGCCACGAGAGTCACTGAGATCAAGGAGCAGGCTCAGGCTCAGCGCCAGCAACGCCTGATCGCGGAATTGTTGTTCCTCAAGACACAAGACCCCAAGGCATGGGCCATGGTGATGGCGTCCACCTGATCCAGCCTGCCACCCTGACATCCATACCCCTGTCACCAATAGGTAATTGTCCATAGCGGGGTCGTTCGGCCACTTTGATATCTTCGGGGCTCCATAAAAGGCCTCAACCATGTCCACCACGTCACCTGACGGCGCCAAGCGCAATTCGCCTGGCGCCGTTCTCTTTGCCAGCCTGATCGGCACCACCGTCGAGTTTTTCGACTTCTACATCTACGCCACGGCGGCCGTGCTGGTGTTCCCGCACGCATTCTTCCCGTCGTCGGACCCGACCGCCGCGATGCTGCAGTCGCTGGTCACCTTCGCCCTGGCCTTCTTTGCGCGCCCGGTCGGCTCGGCGGTGTTCGGCCACTTCGGTGACCGCATCGGCCGCAAGGCCACCTTGGTGGGCGCCCTGCTGACCATGGGTCTGTCCACGGTGGCCATCGGCCTGCTGCCCACCTATGAAACGCTGGGCACCACTGCCGCCGTGCTGCTGGCACTGTGCCGCTTCGGTCAGGGCTTCGGCCTGGGCGGGGAGTGGGGTGGTGCCGTGCTGCTCGCCACGGAAAATGCCCCGGAAGGCAAGCGTGCCTGGTATGGCATGTTCCCGCAGCTCGGCGCCCCGATCGGCTTCTTCCTGTCGGCCAGCATCTTCCTGTGGCTGGGCAACAACCTGAGCGAAGCGGACTTCTTCCAGTACGGCTGGCGCATCCCCTTCCTGGCGAGCGCCGTGCTGGTGTTCGTGGGCCTGTATGTGCGGCTCAACATCACCGAAACCCCGGTCTTCCAGAAGACGCTGGACGAAGACAAGCGCGTCAAGGTGCCGGTGGTCAAGGTGTTCCGCGAACACACCCGCGCCCTGGTGCTGGGCACCCTGGGGGCCACCGCCACCTTCGTGCTGTTCTACCTGATGACGGTGTTTGCACTCGGCTGGGGCACCACGGCGCTGAAGTTCTCGCGCCACGACTTCCTCTATATCCAGCTGTTCTCGGTGCTGTTCTTCGCCATCGGCATCCCCCTGTCGGCGGTGCTGGCTGACCGGCATGGCCGCCGGATCACGCTGGTGCTGGTCTCGGCCGCCATTGCCCTGTTCGGCTTTGCCACCCAGGCGCTGTTCGGCTCGGGCAACACCGTGCTGATCACGGTCTACCTGTCTCTGGGCATGCTGCTGATGGGCATGACCTACGGCCCGCTGGGCACCTTCCTGTCGGAGATGTTCTCGACCGCCGTGCGCTACACCGGCTCGTCCATGACCTTCAACTTCGCAGGCATCCTGGGTGCGTCACTGGCACCCTATCTGGCCACCACCCTGGCCAAGACCTACGGCCTGGCCTCGGTGGGGTACTACCTCACGGTGATGGCCACCATCACCATGCTGGCCCTGATGGCCTCGCGCCCCGAGCACGAGGACCGCTTCGAGCACTGATCAGAGGGCGGCGGACACCGTGTAGCTAGTCAGGGTCTTCGAGAACTTGAACAGCCAGATGCGGGTGTGGCGGTCGATCTCGTTGCCACGCGCCACACGCACCCCCACCACGCCGGCAGGGCAGTCCGTGCTGCTGCCGGCATTGGTGATGGCCCCCGTGGCATTGACCTCGCATTTGGTGGCATCGCCGGTGACTTCCTTGCCGTCGGCGTCAACCAGGATGGTGCGCAGGCCAAAGTCGCTGTCGTTGATGATGGCCACGGTGCTGTCGTCAACCAGCGCCAGCCCCTCGGCCTTCTCGGCTTTCCAGCCTGCAGCATTGAGGTCCAGCAACAAGGTCTTCTTGAGCTTGACGACACTGGCCCACGGGGTGGTCACACTCGTGGTGCCATCGATGCTGTTCTGCTCGAGCGCATAGCCCATGGCGGCGATGTCGGTGACATCGGTCGGCACTTCGACCAGCATCAGGAAGTTGCGCACGGCACCGGTGCTGTCGGCACCTTGCTCGATCACCAGGAACTTCCCATTGCTCAGGGCCACCACGTCACCCAGCTTGGCGCTGCCGGTGCGGTTGCGGTCCCAGGTCTGGCCTGACACCGCGTAGCTCAGCGGGTAGGCATAGAGCTTGGAGGTTTCCGTGGCCGGGTCGAACACCACCCAGCGGGCAAACTGGGCATAGTCCTTCACATTGACCTTGTCGGTCTTCTTGCCATCGCCATTGAGGTCGCTGGCATCGACGGCCTTGATGCTCTTGCCGCTGCTGTCCATCGGGTCGATCGGGCTTTGCAGGAAGCCGTTGAGCTTGCCGTCGGCTGCCATGGTCAGGCCTTCCATGCCACGGTTGGCTCGGCGGTACTTCAGCACCTCAGGCAGGTCGCCTGCGGCGGTGCCCGGCTTGTAGCGTTTTTCGATCACGCCGGTGGTAGCGTTCACCTTCACGATGAAGGGGCCGTATTCGTCCGAGGTCCAGAACACGCCACGGGTCTTGTCGTAGACCAGGCTTTCAGAGTCCAGGCCATTGGCATCGAAGGCGCCCTTGACGCTGTCGTAGACCAGGGCATCGCTCAGCGGGGTTTCCAGGCTGCTGCCCACTTCGGTGAAGGGCAGGGGGCGGCCACTGATGCGGGTGGAGGCATCCGACTTCAAGGGCATCACCGAGGCCAGCTTGGCACCCTTGCCGTCGATGTGGATCACCCCGATCGACGGCGTGAAGCTGGGTGCAGGGAACATCTTGGTCAGACCGACCACGCTGTTGACCGGATCAGGCGCGCTCGGGCTGTCACCATTGGGACCGCGGTCGGTGATGGCCCAGAACTCGAGGCTGCCATCGCTGCCTTTGCCCTTGAAGGCCAGACCTGAACCCACGGCCGGGAAAAAGCCGTTGGGAAAGTCTTTCTTGGCCGCCGCATTGCTGCCTTCATAGGGGATGTAGAAGGACTTGTCGGCTTCCAGTTGGAACTTGGTGATGCTCACCGTACCGCCCGTGCTGTCCGTGCCGGAGCTGGTGTCCTGCTTGCCCAGCAAGGTCGCCAGGGTGGATTCGTAGTGCTCGACCGCACCCGCGCGGCGCTCCTCATTGAGCTCGCGCTCCGTGTACGAACGGTCGTAGACGTCCTTCAGATCGGGCAGCAGGGCTTGGGCTGCGGTCTGGAAATCTGCCGTGCCCTTGGTGAAATCAAGCGACTTGCCCGTGAGCGATGCCGCCACCGCAGCCGTGATGCGGATGCCATTGGTGGGGTCATCATCATCGTCGAGCGACTGCAGGAAGACCAGGCGGTTCTGCAGGGCACCATCGGCCAGCGAGGTGGTGCCCGCCAGGTCCGAGACCGTGATCTGGGCGTTGCAGCTTGCGGTACCCAAGGTGATGCCGCCGAGCGTGAAGGTGATCTTGTCACCCGACTTGCACTTGAGCGTGCCGTCTGCGCCGGTGGTCCCGCTGAGGGCTGAAGGCGAAGCCACGTAGTGCACGCCTTCCACTGCGCTGTCGAGCAACTGGGCCGTTGTCGTGCCCGAATCACCATCGCCACCACCACAGGCAGCCAGCAGCAAGGGCAGGACGCCCAACATCACCACACGCTTGTCATTCATCTTGGTACCACCTCACGGCAAGCCCCACCATCAGGGCGAACCGCGGCACATTAATGAGCCAATGTGACAGCGACGTGAAGCAGCGTTAACGCAGGCGGGTCAGCCCGAACTTGCGGCTCAGCGCGCGATCGAGCATCCGCTCGGGCAGCCAGCGTTTCAAGGCCGGCATCAGGCGGCTCTTGTGGCCAATGCGCACCACGGGCGGACAACCCGGTGCCATCACGGCCTGGACCATCTCGGCAGCAAACACGGCGGCCGGGGTGGCGCCGTTCTGGCTTTCGCTGGCGCGGCCCATCACGGCGTCGCGCACCGGCTCATAGGGTGAGCCGGCGGACAGGCGCACGGTGTTGCCCGCCGCCTGGCCAAAACCCGACTCAATGCCACCGGGCTGCACGGTGACCACCTCGATGCCGAACGGGGCCACCTCCATGCGCAAGCTGTCGCTCAAGGCATTGAGCGCCGCCTTGCTGGCGCAGTACGCACCGGCAAACGGCGTGGACAACACCCCTGAAACACTGCTGATGTTGACGATGCGCCCAGCTCGGCGCGCCACCATGCCCGGCAGCACGGCACGGATCAGCGCCATCGGCGCAAACACGTTCACCTCGAACTGCTTGTGCCATTCCTCGGCCGGCACATCCAGCAGGGGGCCCATGGCGCCATAGCCGGCGTTGTTGACCAGGGTGTCGACATGCAGCCCTTCGGCGGCCAACCCGGCCAGCAGCGCATCGATGTCGGCCTGCGAGGTGACATCCAGCGGGCGGGTCAGCATGCCCTGCTGCGCCAGCGGTGCCAGGGCGTCCACCCGGCGCGCCGTGGCACACACGCGGTGCCCCTGGGCATGGAAGGCTTGCGCGAGGGCCTTGCCGATACCGGACGCACAGCCCGTGATCAGCACCACCGGCTGGGTGGCGGCAGAGGAGGTCGGTACAGCAGCGCTCATGTCGTGTTCAATCCCGTGGAAGCTGGCAAAAGGGCTCCACAGGGTACAGGGCGCACGCCCGCCCGACAACCGGGCTTGTCAGGCCTTCTTGATGTATTCGGACTTCAGCTGCATGGCGCCAAAGCCATCGATCTTGCAGTCGATGTCGTGATCGCCCTCGATGAGGCGGATGTTCTTGACCTTCGTCCCGACCTTGATGACCGAGGACGAGCCCTTGATCTTCAGGTCCTTGATCAGGGTGACGGTGTCGCCGTCTTGCAGCACATTGCCGTGGGCATCCTTCCAGACCTTGGCTGCCGGCGCGGCATCAGCTTCAGCGGAAGCGCTCCACTCGTGGCCGCACTCGGGGCAGACCAGCATGGCGCCGTCTTCATAGGTGTAGGCCGAGGCGCATTTCGGGCAGGGGGGCAGGGTGCTCATGGGGTGTTCTTTCAGCAGGGGTGCGAGATGCTACCCGAGTCCCGCAAGGCACGGATGATTTGCTGCTGTGTCCACGATTCGCTCATCCGCCACAATAGCCCACAGCCGTCACCCTGATGCAGTACCCCCATGAACCCCAATCTCCACCGTCTGCTGTGCGAACTGGAAGACTTCGGCCAGCGCAATGACAGCGAGGTGAGCCGCGCCGACCGCGCCCACCGCATGCTCAACATCTCGCGCGATACCGGCGAGTTCCTCGGCGTGCTGATACGGGCCACCCAGGCACAGCGGGTGCTGGAAATCGGCACCTCCAATGGCTACTCCACGCTGTGGCTCGGCTGGGCGGCGCGCGCGGTGGGCGGGCATGTCACCACGGTCGAGCTGGCGCCCTACAAGATCGAGATGGCCCGGGTCAATGTCGCCCGTGCCGACATGGACGACATCATCACCCAGGTGCAAGGCGATGCAGGCGAGTACCTGACACGCCTCACCACCGGCAGCGTCGACCTGCTCTTCCTCGACTCGCACCGCCCCGACTATCTCGGCTGGTGGCCCCAGATCCGCCGCGTGCTGCGCCCGGGTGGCTTGCTGGTGGTGGACAACGCGGTCTCGCATGCCGAAGAGCTGCGGGCCTTCACCAACGCCGTCTGGCTCGACAACGCCTTCACCTGCTGCACCGTCCCGGTGGGCAATGGCGAGTTCATGGCCACCTTTGTCGGCGAAGGCCACAAAGCCATCCGCGGTCTGGACTGACCTGCCCCTGAAACGCCAGCTTCTCAGGCAAGATGCCGGGCTTTGCTGCCCCGGGCCTTGTGTCGCCCCTGCCTGCCGTGCCCTACACCGCCCTGCTCGAAGCCATTGCCGCTGTGCCGGCCCTGCCCCTTGATGCCTGCCGCGTCTTCCACGGGCGCGGCGGGGTGCACCCGGGCTGCGAACACCTCACGCTGGACTGCTACCCGCCCGTCTGGCTGCTGACCAGTTTCCAGCCTCTGCCGGAAGACGAACTGGCGGCCATCCAGGCGGCACTGGCGGCGCGCTGGGCTGAGCTCGCCCCCGGTCAGCCACTCAACCTGGTGTTCCAGTACCGCGACGAGGTGCGAGCGGAGACCCGGCTGCTCTGCGGCGAGGTGCCCGAGCCGCACATCGTCACCGAGCAGGGCGCACGCTTCAAGGTGCACCTGATGCGCGGCATGAACCACGGCCTCTTTCTGGACATGGCCGAAGGCCGCCGCTGGGTGCGCGAACACCTCGCCGCCCGGCCAGGCGCCCGGGTGCTCAACCTGTTCGCCTACACCTGTGCGTTTTCCGTGGTGGCCCTGCAGGCCGGGGCCCGCCAGGTGCTCAACATGGACATGGCCAGCGGCCCGCTCAACATCGGCAAGCAGAACCACCAGCTCAATGACGTTGCCAAGGGCGCCAGCTTCCTGCCGCACGATGTGTTCAGCTCCTGGGGCAAGATCACCCGCAGCGGGCCCTACGAACTCATCATCCTGGACCCGCCCACCTACCAGAAAGGCAGTTTTGTGGCCGAGAAGGACTACGCCCGCCTGATGCGACGCCTGCCCGATCTGCTGGTGCCCGGTGGGCATGTGCTGGTGTGTCTGAACTCGCCCAAGCTGGGGGAAAACTTCCTGACCGAGCTGATGGCAGCCGAGGCCCCGGGGCTGCGCTACGTGGCGCGTCTGGCCAACCCGGCGGTGTTCGAGGATGTGTCGCCAGACCGGGCACTCAAGGTGCTGGTCTACACACAGCCTTCCAGAATATAGGCTAATTTCGTGGTTTGAGGCGCCCGTTGTAAACAAACGCCGAACCGTGGGGACATGCCAATTCCGACCGCACAAACTGGCCTCATTTATGCATGATGATGTCCAAGTGCCCTGTGTGATGTTGCGGAGGAAGACACCATGAACTGGTTCGACAACGTCTCGTCAGACCGTGATCAGCCGATCGCCGCGGCCTGCCTGATGCATGGCCATTGGCGCCACCAGCTCAGCCCCTACACGGACCCTGTGCTGTGTCGCATCGTGTTCGACGTCGCGGAGCCCCGCGTGGTCGCCGCCCAGGTGATCGAAGCGGGTCAGCAGCGCGATTTCGGTCTCAGCGAGCTCGAAGACCTCACCCACGCGCTGATCGCGCAAGAAGTGCATTTCCAGCCGACCGCCTGGGGCCTGCAGCCTTGCCCTACCCTGCCGGTGTGGGCGCACCCCAGTTTCAGCGAAAAGCAGATCCAGGAACTCGAGCGCATCGAGGGCTACCTGATCGAGGCGTCTGACGACACCATCGAATCGGTGCTGCAGTTGCGCGACGAATTCCTGCGCGGCATCGGCATGACCGATCAGGACATCTGCCGCGCCGCCCGCGAGCCGCAGCACGGCCACGGCTACCGCAACAAGGGCGGACGCTTCTACAACTGAAGCA
Organism: Aquabacterium sp.; assembly: GCF_041909175.1. Lineage (GTDB taxonomy): Bacteria > Pseudomonadota > Gammaproteobacteria > Burkholderiales > Burkholderiaceae_C > Aquabacterium. The sequence continues at coordinate 56,930 of NZ_JAYRDZ010000001.1, forward strand.
GCCGCCGCCCGGTCGCGCCCCTGGCCCAGGTCAGGGGGCGACCTTGCGCTTGATGGCGCGCGCCAGTGGCCCCGGCAGGCTCTTGAGCGAGCTGAGCACGTGCGGCAGCAGGCGCAGCTTCAGGCCGGCAAAGGCATTGGGCACCATGGCTTCGATCAGGTGCGGCCCGGGCGTGCGCAAGGCGTATTCCAGGGCTGACACCAGTTCTTCCGTGGTGGTGGCGCGCACCGAATGCACGCCCATGCTGGCTCCCATCTGCACGAAATCCAGCCCGGGGTTGCTCAGGTCCAGCTGTGACCTGGCCTTCTCGCCCTCACCCGTCGCCCCCACGCGCTGCAACTCCACGTTCAGGATGGCGTAGGACTTGTTGTTGAAAATGATGTTGGTGACGTTGAGCTTTTCGCGCGCCATCGTCCACAAGGCCTGGATGGTGTACATGGCCGAGCCATCGCCCGACAGGCACAGCACCGAACGGTCGGGGCAGGCTATGGCGGCCCCCACCGCGGTGGGCAGACCCTGGCCAATCGCGCCCCCCGTCAGCGCCAGCACATCGTGGCGCGGGGCACCCCGGGTGTAGAGGGGCAGCATCACGCCGGAGGTCTGGGCCTCGTCCACGATGATGGCGTTGTCCGGTAGCAGGGCCCCCACGGCCTTGCACACTTTTTCAGCGGTCAGCTTGCCGCGCGGGCGCTCCGGGCGCTCTGGCGTCTGCAACCAGGGCTCACGCGCCTCGGCCCCCAGGGCGGCCACCAGGCGCTCCAGGCTGGCGGCAGCATCGTGGGCGGTCGACGCCAGCTCGTGCACCTGGCAGCCCTTGGGCACCAGGTCGCTGGCCTTGCCGGGGTAGGCAAAGAAGGACACCGGCGACTTGGCATCCACCAGCACCAGGTGGTCGTAGCCGCTCAGTTGCACGGAGGCGAGCTCGGCCAGGTAGGCCACCCGCTCCACCTGGGGCAACCCGGCGCCCCGCTCGATGCGGGTCGGGAAGACCTCTGCAAACAGCTTGGCCCCGGTGGCCTCGACCACCCGGCCCGCCGCCATCAGGGCGCGTTCACGCAAGGCATGCCCGCCCAGCAGGAAGGCCACCTTGCCCCCGCCCTGGAGCACGCCGGCCACCGCTGCCACGGTCTCGTCAGAAGCCACCGGTGGGGCCACCGGCACGGGTGGCGGCACCGGCACACCCCCCTCACCCCAGGACACATCGGCCGGCAGAATCAGGGTCGCCGGCTGTGCCGGCAGGGTGGTGGCCGAGACCAGTGCATCCACCGCATCCTGGCACAGCGTCTGCGTCGATTGCGAAGTACGCACCCACTTCGATACGTTACGCGCCACGGTCTCGATGTCCGACTGCAGTTGCGCGTCGTACTTCACGTGGTAGGTGGCGTGGTCCCCCACGATGTTCAGAATCGGCACCTTGCCCTTGCGCGCGTTGTGCAGATTGGCCAGACCGTTGCCCAACCCGCAGCCCAGGTGCAGCAGGGTGGCCGCCGGCTTGTCGGCCATGCGGGCATAGCCATCGGCCGCCCCGGTGGCCACGCCCTCGAACAGGGTCAGCACCGCCCGCATGCGGGGCTCGTTGTCCAGCGCCGCCACGAAATGCATTTCCGAGGTGCCGGGGTTCGAGAAACACACGGTGACGCCGGCATCGGCCAGCGTCTGCATCAAAGCCTGGGCGCCATTGGGCATGGAAAGTCTCCTCGTTGCGGTTCCGACATGGTTTCAGGTGCAGTGACCTTAGCGCTTTATGATGTCCACCAATTGACTTTACAGGCCACACAGATTGACTTTGGATGCCACCGTGTCGATGAGCTGGGTGCAGACCGTGCTGGGCGAAGCACGCCGCCAGGGGCTGGACGACACCACCTTGCTCACGGCCGCAGGCATCGCACCCGAGGACCTGCGGCTTGAGCGCTGGCCGGTGGACCACATCACCCGGCTGTGGCGTGCCGCCGCCCGTTTGTCGGGTGACCCCGGCCTGGGGCTGAAAGCCGGCACCCTGGTCGGGCCGGCCAGCTTCAATGTGGTCAGCTTCATCCTGCAATCGGCGGCCAGCTTGCGCCAGGCCTTCACGGTGGTCCAGAAATACCAGAGCCTCATTTCCGATGCGGGGCGCTTCCAGCTGATTGCAGGCGAGACAGCCAGCTGGCTGGTTTACCACCCTCGCCAGGGCGACCTGGCCTTCAGCCCGCACCAGATTGAGGCGGTGCTCGCTGCCGTGGTGAGCTTTTCCCGATGGATCACCCCCGCGCCCTTGCAACCTGAGCGGGTGTGCTTCAGCCACGACCAGGTCGGCCCGCTGGCCGGCTACCGCGAGGTCTTTCACTGCCCTGTTGAGTTCAACCAGGCCTACAGCGGCCTGCTGATCGCCAACGCCGTGCTGGACCGCCCGCTGCCGCAGGCCAACGCCGAGCTGGCCCACCTGCACGAACGCTACGCCGCCAGCCAGCTCACCTCGCTGGGGCAGGGGCGCCAGCTTGATCAGGCCATACAGGACTGGGTGCGTGCCCGCCTGGGGCCACCGCTGCCCACCCGCGCCGAAGCCGCCAACGCCTTTGGCCTGAGTGAACGCACCCTGGCTCGGCGGCTCCAGCAGCACGGCAGCAGCTACGCCGACATCGTCGACACGGTGCGGCGCGACCTGGCGCTGCACCGCATCCGCCACACCAGCCTGCCGCTCAAGGACATCGCCCACGAACTGGGCTTTGCCGAACTCAGCCCCTTCTACCGGGCCTTTCAGCGCTGGACAGGCAGCACACCGGCACAGTGGCGACACGCCCACACCTGAAAACGCCTGACGCGAACGGTGATGCGCTTTACATTTCATGGTTAGGTAATGCGAATCGTTTGCATTACGATACGCAACTTTCATCAGTTGTATCGATCATGAAAACCACTTTGCCGGCCCTGCGCCCACTTCATCTGGCAGCCTTACTGACCTGTCTGTCTGCCGCCCAGGCCCATGCGGCCGACACGGCAGCAGCCGAGAGCAAAACCGCCCTGCCCGAGATCTCGGTCAGCGCCACCAGCACCGCGGACACCGGCGAACGCACTGAGAAAAGCACCTCTTACAAGGGACGGCGCAGCAGCACCGCCACCGGGCTGTCGCTGACCGCAGCCGAAACCCCCCAGGCCATCAGCACGCTGACGCACCAGCAGCTGGAAGACCAGGGCCTGACCACCGTCAACGACGCGCTCGACCAGGCAGCCGGTGTCACCGTGGAGCGGGTTGAAACCGACCGCACCTATTTCACCAGCCGTGGCTTTGATGTCCAGAACTTCCAGCTTGATGGTTTCGGGCTGCCTTTCACCAACGGCGCGCAGTGGGGTGACCTCGACACCGCCATCTACGACCACATCGACATCCTGCGCGGCGCCAACGGCCTGATGACGGGCACCGGTCTGCCCTCGGCCACGGTCAATTTCGCCCTGAAGAAGCCCACGGCCGCCTTCCAGGCCAGCGGCGCCGTCACCCTGGGTTCGTGGAACAAGAAACGCGCTGAAGGGGACATCTCTGGCGCACTCAACGCCGATGCCAGCGTGCGTGGCCGCCTGGTCGCCGCCGTGGAAGACAAGGACAGCTACCTAGACCGATATCACAAGCGCCTGAGCACCATTTATGGCGCGCTGGACATCGACCTGACCCGCGACACCACCCTGTCGCTGAGCTGGATCGAACAGCGCAGCGACGCCGACAGCCCGATGTGGGGTGCCTTGCCCATGCACTACGCCGACGGCTCCTCCACCAACTACGACGTCTCGACCTCGACCGCAGCCGACTGGGCCTGGTGGAACAACACCGACCGCCGCCTGATGGCCGAGCTCAGCCACGATTTCGGCCAAGGCTGGCAACTGAAGTCCGCCGTCTCGCACCGCAGCCAGCGCACCGACTCGGAGCTGCTGTATATCTTCGGCTCACCGGTGTCGGGCACCAGCACCGGCCTGTACGCCTACCCGTCGCTGTTCCAGGGCCGCTACCAGCAGGACATGGCCACCGTGCAGGTGACCGGCCCCTTCAGCTGGCTTGGCCGACAGCATGAACTGAGCGCCGGCCTGACCTGGGGCCAGGAATCGGCCCGCGAGTTCTCGGCCTACGCCGACTACGGCAGCGGTGCCCAGTACACCGACATGAGCATCGACCTCAGCAACTGGGACGGCACCTTCACCAAGCCCGACTGGAACGGCAACTCCGACGGCTCCGACTTCTACTCGCGCCGCAACACCGCCTATGCCGCCGGCCGCTTCGCGCTGACCGACGATGTCAAGCTGATCGCCGGCGGGCAGGTCATCCAGCTCAGCTCGCATGGCGAGAACTATGGTGTGGGCCACGCTTACAGCGCCACCCGCGTCACGCCTTACCTGGGCGGCGTGTGGACCATCCAGCCTGATCTGTCGGCCTACGCCAGCTTCACCACCATCTTCCAGCCGCAGACCGAGATCAATGCCCAAGGCACACCGCTCACCCCTGCGCACGGCACCAATGCCGAGGTGGGCCTGAAAGCCAATCTGTTCGAGCGCCGTCTGGGCCTGAATGCCGCCTTGTTCCAGACCAAGCTCAAGGGCCTGGCCGGTACCAGCACCTGGAGCAGCACCCTGGGTGCCTACGTCTATCCGGCTGAAGACGCCACCAGCAAGGGCATCGAGCTGGAAGCCGTTGGCCGCGTGATGGAAGGGCTGGAGCTCAGCGGCAGCTATGTGCACCAATCGATCACCGATGGCGATGGCGACGACACCCGCACCTTCGTGCCGCGTGATCTGTTCAAACTGAGCCTGCGCTACGACCCCACCGAACGCTGGAGCACCACCGCCGCCCTGCGCTGGCAGTCGGAAATCCACCGCACGGACTACGGTGTGACCACCCGCCAGGATGCCTACGCCCTGCTGGACCTGGGTGCCCAGTACAAGATCGACAAGCACTGGCGCGTGGGTGCACAGATCCGCAACGTGACCGATCAGAAGTACATCAACAGCCTCTACTGGGAACAGGCCTACTACGGTGCGCCGCGCTCGGGTGAGATCAGCGTGCACTACAGCTACTGATCAGCGTGAGGGAGCAAACCATGCGTGCATGGATGGTGCGACTGCACCGCTGGTTCGGCCTGTTTGCCGCCACGTTCCTGACGGTAGCGGGCCTGACCGGCGCCCTGATCGCGTGGGACCACGAGATCGATGGCTGGCTCAACCCCGAGCTGTATGACGCTGCCACCGCCGGGCCCGCGCAAGACCCGGTGGTGCTGGCGGCACGGCTCGAGGCCGCCGACCCGCGGCTGCAGGTGACATGGCTCCCCCTCGCTGTCGAGCCCGGCCACAGCCTCCTGCTGTGGGTGGTGCCCCGCACCGACCCGCAGACCGGCCAGCCTTTTCACCTGGACTTCAACCAGGTCGCCCTCAACCCGGTCACGGGCGACGTGCAGGCTCGTCGTGAATGGGGTGCGTTCTCGCTGTCGCGCGCACACCTGATGCCCTTCCTCTACAAGCTGCACTACAGCCTGCACCTGCCCAGCATCGGGCCGGTGGAACTGGGGGTGTGGCTGATGGGTGGCATCGCCATCGCGTGGGTGCTCGATACCCTCATCGCCCTGTGGATCTCGTTTCCGAACCGGGCCCAATGGCGCCGCTCGCTGGCGTTTCGCTGGGCCCAGGGCGGGCACAAGCTGGTGTTCGACCTGCACCGCTCGGGCGGGGTCTGGCTGTGGGTGCTGGTGCTGATCGTGGCCATCACCTCGGTGGACATGAACCTGGGCAGCCAGGTCGTCAAACCCCTGGTCAACGTGTTTTCGCCGGTGACCGAGTCCAAGGCCGACAGCATGCCGCCGGCCCCTGCCGGCTCGGGCGTCACCCTGGCAACCCAGGGCCATGACGTGATCGCCCGGGCGCAGGCCATCGCCGCTGAACGCGGCTGGTCAGCCCCGGTCGGCTCGCTCTACATCCGCCCGGGCAGCCATGCCTGGACCGTCAGCTTCCATGAGGCAGGCAACAGCCACGGCGACATCGGTCTGGGCAATGTGCAGCTTGATCTGGACGCAGCCACCGGCGGGGTGCTCGGCAGCTCTGTGCCCGGCGAGGGCAGTTCCGGCGACGTGTTCCTGCAGACCATGTTCCCGCTGCACTCCGGGCGCATCATCGGCACCGCTGGGCGGGTGCTCGTCACCCTGCTGGGGCTGGCCATCGCCACCTTCAGCGTGACCGGGGTGCTCATCTGGGCCCGCAAGCGCAAGGCCCGTCTGCATGCCGAGCGCAGCCGTGCTCAGCGCCCCACGCGTGTGAGCAACTCGGCCACCTGAGCGCGCAGGGCCTTGTTCTCGGCGGTGAGTTCGGCCACCCGCTTGCGCAGGGCCGGCACCTCGTCGCGGGACTCGGCCGCATCATCCCCTTCACCGGCCTCGGTCGCCCCTTCGGCGCCCGGGGCCGCGTCGTCTCGGGGCTTGCGCTTGACCTCACGCACCCGCTTGGCGGCCTGCTTGAGCTCGTCCTTGCCGGCCATGGCCGCGGCTTTCTGCTCCTCTTCGGGCAGGGTGGCCACGGCCGCTGCGGCATTGATGCTGATGGTGCCCGCCTTGACTGCCGCCACCACCTCGGGTGCGGCCTGCTTCTGAATCTTCTCGATCATCACCACCTGGCTGTTGCTCAGGCGGGCCGCCCTGGCGATGTCGGCACGGCTTTTCATGCCGGCCGGCGCACCTGCTGCCCCCGCATCGGCACCCTGCTCGGGCGCGTCAGCGGCCGGCCCTTCTGCGGCGGCGGGCTGGCTCTCGTTGAGCTCGGCCATCTTGCGGGCCTGGCGTTCGGCCAGGATCTCGCGCTTGCGCAGCGCCAGCACCCCGCGCTGGAAGTCGGACACACTGCGCCGGCCCAGATGCTGGTCGATCATCCACAGGTGCACATCCTCGATCGACTTGAACTTGGGATGCTGCATGGTCTTGAAGGGCAGGCCATGCTTCTGGCAGATGCCATAGCGGTTGTGCCCGTCGACCAGGATGTCGCCCCACAGCACCAGCGCATCCCGGCAGCCCTCGGCCAGCAGGCTGCGCTCCAGCGCCTCGTACTCCTCGGGGGTCAGGGGGTCGATGTAGGCCTTGAGTTCTTCGCTGACGATGATGGTGCTCATACCGGTGTTCTCGATGCTCGATGCAAGGGGAGCGGATTTTAGGCCCGCCCTCGGTGGCACACTTTCACCCATGCACTTCTCTCAACGCGCACAAGCCATCCGGCCCTTCCTGGCCATGGAGTTCGGCAAGCATGCGGCGGCGCTGGAAGCCGCCGGCCACCGCATCATCAAGCTCAACATCGGCGAACCCGATTTCGGAGCGCCGCCAGCGGTGCTGGCCGAGTTGCAGCGCGTGGTGCAGCACGAAGCCTTGCCCTACACCGGGGCCCTGGGGCTCGATGCCCTGCGCGAAGCCATCGCCGGTTTTTACCAGTCGGCCCACGGTGTCGCGGTGTCGCCGCACCGTGTGGTGGTCACGGCCGGGGCCTCGGCAGCGCTGCTGCTGGTCACCGCGGCCCTGGTCGACCCCGGTGACGAGGTGCTGGTGGGCGACCCGTCCTACCCCTGCAACCGGCAGTTTCTCAGTGGCTTTGGCGCCGATGTGCGGCTGGTGCCCACCGATGCCGCTGCCCGCTTTCAGCTCGACCTGGCCGCCGTGCAGCGCCACTGGAGCGCCCGCACCAAGGGCCTGATGCTCGCCACGCCGTCCAACCCCACAGGCACCTCGGTGCCGGCCGACGAGCTGGCCGCCATCTGTGACTGGGCCAGGCTGCACAATGCCTGGCGCATCGTCGACGAGATCTACCTCAACCTCAGCGATGCCGACGCCCAGGGGCGCCCCGCACAGACCGTGCTGGCTGCCGACCCCGAGGCGATCGTCATCAACAGCTTCTCGAAGTATTTCGGCATGACGGGCTGGCGCCTGGGCTGGGCCATCGTGCCCGATGCCCTGGTGCCCGTGATGGAACGCCTGGCGCAGAACTACTACATCTGCGCCTCCACCCCCGCCCAGATGGCTGCGCTGGCCTGCTTCACGCCGGCCTCCCTGGCCGTGTGCGAAGCCCGCCGGCAGGAATTCGCCGCCCGCCGCGCACTGGTGCTGGAAGGTCTCGCCCAGGCTGAGCTGCCCGTGCCGGTTCAGCCCGATGGCGCCTTCTACGTCTACATCGACGTCAGCCGCACCGGCCTGGATGCCATGCGCTTTTGCCAGCAGGCCCTGGACGAGGCCCATGTGGCCCTGACGCCCGGGCATGACTTCGGCCACTGCAGTGCCGCCACGCATGTGCGGCTGTCGTATGCCGCCTCGCGGGAAGACCTGCAGGAAGGCCTGCTGCGCCTGCAGCGTTTCGTCAGCGGCTTGCCGCGCTGAGGCGCAAGCGCACCGGAATCGACTTCGACGTCGGGGTGCGCGCCCCGATGGCATGGCTGGACAGGGGCACCAACACATTGGTCTCCGGGTAATACGCTGCCACGCAGCCCTGGGGGATGTCGTAATCGACCAGGCGGAAGCCGGGTGCCACGCGGTGCGTGTCATCGGCAGCCCCTTCGATGTCCACCCAGGCGCCTTCCGGCCAGCCCAGGCGGGCGCGGTCTTCGCCGTGGATGAACAGCACGCGGCGCTGACCGAACACGCCACGGTAGCGGTCATCGAGCCCATACACCGTGGTGTTGTACTGGTCGTGCGCGCGCACCGTGGTCAGCGTGAAACGGGCCGGATCGGCGCGCCCCTGCGTGTCAGTGGGCACCGCATGCACCTGGAACTGCGCCTTGCCTGAGGCGGTTGCCCACACCCGCTCGCTGGCGGTGTTGCGCAGGCGAAAGCCCCCCGGGTGGTGCACCTTCTCGTTGAACCCCTTGAAGTCGTCGAACACGGCTTCGATCTGGTCGCGGATGCGGTCATAGTCTTCGACCAGCCACATCCACGGCACGCGGCTGTGGGGCAGGGTGGCGGCCGCCAGCCGCGCCACGATCATCGGCTCGGACAGCAGGTGCGGCGAAGCCGGCTCATTGATACCGCCTGACAGGTGCACCATGCTCATCGAGTCTTCCACGCTGATGTGCTGCGGGCCGCTGGCCTGCTGGTCGACCTCGGTGCGTCCCAGACAGGGCAGGACCAGGGCTTCGCGGCCATGCACCGTGTGGCTGCGGTTGAACTTGGTTGACACGTGCACAGTCAGCGCGCACTGCTGCAGCGCCGCCCAGGTGGTCGGGGTGTCGGGGGTGGCCGCAGCGAAATTGCCACCCATGGCAAAGAACACCGAAGCCCGCCCGTCACGCATCGCCTCGATGGCCCCGATGGTGTCCAGGCCCTCGTGCCGCGGCGGCTCGAAGCCATACACCGCCTGCAGGCGGTCCAGCAAGGCGGGCGAGGGCTTTTCATAGATGCCCATGGTGCGGTCGCCCTGCACATTGCTGTGGCCACGCACCGGGCACAGGCCGGCTCCTGGCTTGCCCACCATGCCGCGCATCAGCAGCAGGTTGGCAATCATCTGCACACCGCCCACGCCATGGCGGTGCTGGGTGATGCCCATGCCCCAGCAGGCAATCACCTTGTCGGCGCGGGCGATCACCTCGGCCGCATGCCGCAGGCGCTCGCGCGAGATGCCCGACACCGCTTCGATCGTGCCCCAGTCGGCGGCCTCGGTGTCGGCCTTCAAGGCCTCGAAACCCGCGGTGTGCTCGGCCACGAACGCGGCATCGACCGCACCCATCTCCAGCAGGTGCTTCATCACGCCCTTGAGCAAGGCGATGTCGCCGCCCACCCGCAGCTGGAAGTAGTCGGACGAGATGGTCGTGGCGCCGCCGCCCAGCATCTCGGCCGGGCTTTGCGGGTCGGCAAAGCGCTCCAGACCGCGCTCGCGCAAGGGGTTGAAGCTCAGGATGCGGGCGCCTCGGCGGGCGGCTTCCCGCAACTCCGCCAGCATGCGCGGGTGGTTGGTGCCCGGGTTCTGGCCAAACACCAAAATGCAATCGGCCAGGGCGAAGTCGTCCAGCGTCACCGTGCCCTTGCCCACGCCCACGCTGCCCTTGAGGCCCATGCCGCTGGGCTCGTGGCACATGTTCGAGCAGTCCGGGAAGTTGTTGGTGCCGAACTCGCGCACGAACAACTGGTACAGAAAGGCCGCCTCGTTGCTGGTGCGCCCCGAGGTGTAGAAGATGGCGGCATCGGGCGAGGGCAGGGCCTGCAGGTGGCGCGCCACCGTGGCAAAAGCCTCGCCCCAGCTGATGCGGCGGTAGCGGTCGGTGACCGCGTCGTAGGCCATCGGCTCGGTCAGCCGGCCCATGCCTTCCAGCTCGTGGTCCCCCCAGCTGCGCAGCTCGGTCACGGTGTGGCGGGCAATCAGCTCCGGGGTGGCCCGGTCAGCCGTGGCCTCGGCAGCCACCGCCTTCACGCCGTTTTCGCAAAAGCCGAAGCTGCCGGTTTCTTCGCGGTCCGGCCAGGCGCAGCCTGGGCAATCGAAGCCATCAGGCTGGTTGGCCGACAGCAGGGTGCGCGTGCCCTTGAGGGCAATGCGGTGCTGCAACAGCTGGCGGGCCACGCTGCGCAAGGCACCCCAGCCGCCAGCCGGGCCTTTGTAAAACTCAATCTTGACGTCGCTCATGGTGCAGGGCCGGACTTTGCGATATATGTCGCTGTCAACACATTTGACAAGCCTCGCAATGTAGGGGCATCACCCACGCGCCGCAATAAGTGCTGTACAGCGCATGAGATATGCTTTGTGCAGCATATGAAAAAGCTCCACGTCCGCATCGAACCCACCTGGCACATCACCGGGCCCACCGGCCTGCCCGTGCCTCCACGGGTTCTGCATTGGCTGCTGGCCATCCAGCAACATGGCAATCTGTCGGCGGCCTGCAAGGCGCAGGGCGCGTCTTACCGCCACACCTGGAAGCTGCTGCACGACGCCGAGGCGGCACTGGGCACCCCGCTGGTCAACATGGCCCGCGGCAAGGGCTCGGTACTGACCCCGGCCGGCGAGGCCATGGTCTGGGCACAGCGGCGCTTCGAGGCGCGCCAGCGCCCCCAACTCGACAGCCTGGCGTTCGAACTGCAGGCCGAACTGCACCAGGTGCTCAGCTCGGCTGACCGCCCCTTGCGCATGGCAGCCAGCCATGGCTTTGCCATCGAAGTGCTGCAACGCCTGCTGGTCGATGCGGGCGAAGCCCTGGACTGGCGCTACACCGACAGCAGCCAGGCGCTGGCGGCCTTGCATGCGGGCAGCGCCGATGTGGCCAGCCTGCACCTGCCGGTCAGCCCGCTGCAGGCCGAGGTGCTGCAGTACCAGGCCCGCTGGCTCGGGCCCGACTGGCTCTATGTGCACCTCGTGGTGCGCCGCCAGGGCCTGATGGTGCGCCCGGGCAACCCGCTGCACATCGACGGCGTGGCCGACCTGCTGCGCCCCGAAGTGCGCTTTGTCGCACGCGCACAGGGCTCAGGCACCCGCATCCTGCTGGAGACCCTGCTCCGCCACGCCGGGCATGATCCTGCCGGGCTCGGTGACGGCACCACCGGCGAACACACGCATTCGGCCGTGGCCGCCTATGTGGCCAGCGGCATGGCCGACGCCGGCTTCGGGGTCGAAACCTCTGCGCGCCGCTTCGGGCTGGAATTCATCCCGGTACAGACCGAGCGCTATGGCCTGGTCTTGCCACCGGCGGGCTTGAACAACCCAGCCATGCAACGGCTGTTAACGATGTTGCGCAGCGATGCCTGCCGCGCCGCCCTCATCGGGCTGCCCGGCTACCGGCTCGACGAATGCGGTGAGGTCGAACCGGCCCGGGCGGTCTTCGAAGGCTGGCCGCCTCAGGCCGACTTCAATGCCCGGGCGTGATGCGCCAGGTGCTCCCCCACGAAGCTGGCGATGAAGTAATAGCTGTGGTCGTAGCCAGCATGGCGACGCAGCGTCAGCGGGTGGCCCGTCTGAGCACAGGCCTCGGCCAGCAGCTCGGGACGCAGTTGCCCGGCTAGAAACTCGTCGGCTTCGCCCTGGTCCACCAACAAGGGCAGGCGCTCGGCACCGGCCGGCAAGGCCTGGATCAAGGCCACGGCATCCCATTGCGCCCACACGGCAGGGTCCGCCCCCCCCAGGTAGGCACCCAGCGCCTTCTGGCCCCAGGGCACCTGCGACGGCGCCACGATGGGCGAAAACGCCGACACGCTGCGGTACCGCCCCGGGTGTCGCAAGGCCGTGACCAGCGCCCCGTGCCCACCCATCGAGTGGCCGAAGATGCCGCGCTGGTCCGTGGTCGGGAAGTGCTGCTCGATCAACGCCGGCAGCTCCTCGGCCACATAGTCCTGCATGCGGAAGTGCACCGACCAGGGTGCCTGGGTCGCGTTCACATAGAAGCCCGCCCCCTGGCCCAGGTCGTAGGCCGGGTCGTTGGGCACGTCGTCGCCACGCGGGCTGGTGTCCGGCGCCACCACGATCAGGCCCAGCGCAGCCGCATGGGCCTGGGCACCCGCCTTGGTGATGAAGTTCTGCTCGGTACAGGTCAGACCGGACAGCCAGTACACCACCGGACACCGCTCACCCTGCAGGGCCGCAGGCGGCAGGTACACCGCCAGCTTCATCTCGCAGCCCAGCGTGGCCGAGGTGTGCTTCCACACCTCCTGGCTGCCACCCGCACAGGCGTGTTGCTCGACACGTTCCATCTGTGTGCCCCTCACTCGGCGTAGTGCACCACGGTGCGGATGGACTCGCCATCGTGCATCAGGTCAAACGCCGTGTTGATGTCCTGCAGGCCCATGGTGTGGGTCACGAACGGCGCCAGGTTGATGTCGCCGCGCATGGCTTCTTCCACCATGCCGGGCAGCTGCGAGCGGCCCTTGACACCACCAAAAGCCGTGCCCAGCCACTTGCGGCCCGTCACCAGCTGGAAGGGGCGGGTCGAGATTTCCTGGCCTGCCCCAGCCACCCCGATGATCACCGACTGCCCCCAGCCACGGTGCGCGCATTCCAGCGCAGCCCGCATCACGTTGACATTGCCGATGCACTCGAAGCTGTGGTCCACGCCCCAGCCCGTCATCTCCACGATGACCTGCTGAATGGGTTTGTCGAAGTCCTTGGGGTTGACGCAGTCGGTGGCGCCAAAGGTGCGGGCCAGCTCGAACTTGTCGGGGTTGGTGTCGACCGCGATGATGCGGCCGGCACCCGCCTTTTGCGCACCGTGCACCACGGCCAGGCCAATGCCGCCCAGGCCGAACACGGCCACGCTGTCACCCGGCTGCACCTTGGCGGTGTTCTTCACTGCACCCAGGCCGGTGGTCACGCCGCAGCCCAGCAGGCACACCTGCTCGGGGTTGGCATCGGGGTTGATCTTGGCCAGCGAGACCTCGGCCACCACGGTGTACTCGCTGAAGGTCGAGCAGCCCATGTAGTGGTAGATGGGCTGGCCCTGGTACGAGAAACGCGTGGTGCCATCGGGCATCACGCCCTTGCCCTGCGTGGCGCGCACCGACACGCACAGATTGGTCTTGCCGCTCTTGCAGAACAGGCACTCGCCGCACTCGGCCGTGTACAGGGGGATGACGTGGTCACCCGGCTTCAGCGAGGTCACGCCTTCACCCACCTCGACCACGATGCCGGCGCCTTCGTGGCCCAGCACGGCGGGAAAGATGCCTTCGGGGTCGTCACCACTCAGCGTGAAGGCGTCGGTGTGGCACACGCCGGTGTGCGTGATGCGCACCAGCACTTCGCCCTTGCGGGGCGGCTCGACGTCGATCTCGACAACCTGCAGGGGCTGGCCAGCGGCAAAGGCCACAGCGGCACGGGACTTGATCATGGGAAGCTCCTTTGGTGAGGGGTGCAGGGTTGAATTCATTTCAGATACGAGCGCACCAGCGTCGTGATGTCCTGGGCCAGGGCATCGACGCTGTGCGGAGCGCTCAACTGCTCGCGTACATGCGACTCCAGGATCTCCGACATCAAGCCGTTGACAGCGCCCCGGATGGCGGCCAATTGCTGCAGCACGGGGGCGCAGTCGGCACCGGCTTCCAGGGCACGTTCCAGGGCTTCGGCCTGACCGCGGATGCGGCGCACACGCGTAAGGGCCTTTTTCTTGTCTGCAGGAGAGTGGGGCATGGTGCAAATCAGATAGTGGGGGGGAGTATATGACAGCCCTCAAACCATCGCTCAAGCGGCACAATCGCGCCTCCCCCTTCTTGCCGGAGAGCGCTTGTGAAAACCTACGACCTCGAAATCCAGAAACTGAAGTTCGCCCGGCATGGCAATGGCCTGATCGATGTGGGTATCGATGTGCTGGTCCAGCCGCAATCGAACAAAGGCGATCAACTCCCGACCAGCACCTTGTCGCTGTCGGTTGACGATGCACGTACGCTGATCATCCTGCTCAAGCAGCAGATCACCGAGATTGACAAGCTCAACCCCCGCAGCCGCCGGTCCGGTCGCTGCTGACAAACGCCAATATTGCACAGTCAGCCACTCGGGCACTGGTATCTCCGAGGGGCCAACTGGCTGTCCGCAAACATAAGATCAGGACATGCCCCCAGTCCAGCCGTTTGACCGTTCCACCGCATCTGATTCCGACATGGCGGAAGAATTGGCACGGCTGCGCAGCCAGGTGGCGCGCTACCGCATGGCATTTGCCCTGTCGGCGCCCGGGCAGGCGTTGGTTGACCTCGAAGGCCACTTCATCGAGGTCAACGACAGCCTCTGCCACCTGCTGGGGTACACCGCCAAAGACCTGGTCGGCCGACGCTTCCAGGACATCACCCACCCGGACGACATCTCGGACGACGCCCGCACCATGGCCGACATGCTGGCCGGGCGCTTTGGCAACCACCTGAGAGAAAAGCGCTATCTGCGGCCAGACGGCAGCACCGTGTGGGCCCAGATCAAGTCCCGGCTGGTGCGCAACGACCAGGGGCAGCCGCTCTACTTCGTCACCAACATTGAAGACATCTCGGAAAAGAAAGCCTCCGAGCAGGCCATCCGAGAGCGAGAGGCCTTGCTCAGCAGCATGGGCAAGTTCGTGCCCGGCATCATCCACAAGATCGGGTTTGATGACGAGGGGCGTGCGCACTTTCTCTACATCAGCGACCGCGCGATGGAGATGTTCGAGCTGCCGCACGAGGTGATGGAACGCGACTACTACGCCCACCACGTGCGCGTGCACCCGGATGACCTGGACTACGTGCGCCGCCTGGCCACTGCGCCCAAGCCCGATGCGCAACTGGTGCCATCCGACTTCGAATACCGCGTCATCCTGCCCAACAAGGGCGAGCGCGTCTATGGCGGCCACGCCATCCCGGTCAGAGAAGAAAACGGTCGCATTGCCTGGTATGGCCACACCGCCGACATCACCGACAAGAAGGCCCTGACCGAAGCCCGCTTGACTGCCCGCATGGCCCAGGAGGCCAATCGGGCCAAGAACGAATTCCTCTCGCGGGTCAGCCACGAGCTGCGCACCCCGCTCAATGCCGTCATCGGCTTTGCCCAGTTGCTGCACCTGGGCTCATCCGGCCAGCTCAATGCCGATCAGTTGCGCCATGTGGAACACATCCAGGCTGCCGGCACCCACCTGCTGGGCATCATCAGCGATGTGCTGGACCTCTCCCGCATCGAAGCTGGCCAATTGCCCCTGCAGATCGGCGAGCTCACGGCCTCGTGCATCCTGAGCGAAGCCCGTACCCTGGTTGCCAGCCAGGCGGAAGCAGCGGGCATCCAGCTGCAGCCCGTGCAACACCTGGAGAACATCCGTGTCCAGGCCGACCCCATGCGCCTGCGCCAGGTGCTGGTCAACCTGCTGAGCAACGCCGTCAAGTACAACCGGGCCCAGGGCAGCGTCAGCCCCCGCGTCTGGCGCGAAGGCAATGACGTGGCCATCGCCATCGACGACACCGGCCTGGGCCTGAGCGCCGAACAACAGGCCCACCTCTTCGAACCCTTCAACCGCCTGGGGGCCGAGCGCACCGGCATCGAGGGCACCGGCATCGGTCTGGTCATCGTGCGGCGCCTGCTGGAAGCCATGCATGGCCGCCTGGAAGTGCACAGCCGCGAAGGCGAGGGTTCCTCCTTCATCGCCTGGTTGCCCAGTGCGACCCCAGCTGCGGTGGCTCAAGCCACAGCGCAAGCCGACCCCAGCACCACGCCCACCTCAGCCGCCACCAACGAGCCCCGGCTGGTGGTGCTCTACGCCGAAGACAACGAGGTCAACATCGAGCTGGTGCGTCAGGTGCTGCAGCTGCGACCCAGCTGCGAGCTGCATGTGGCCACCAGCGGCGCCGAAGCCCTCGTCATGGCCCACACCCTGGTGCCTGACCTCTTCCTGCTCGACATGCACCTGGGCGACATGACCGGCTTCGAGCTGGCCGACCAGCTCAAGCAGGACGCAACCCTGCGTGACATCCCCCGCATCGCGTTTTCGGCAGACGCCATGCCGGACCAGATCCACCGCGCCCGCGCGCACGGCTTTGTGGGCTACCTCACCAAGCCGCTGGACGTCGAAGCGCTGCTCGATTGCGTGGACGAGCGTGCCGGAAAGCAGCACCCTAAAATGCCCTGAGCCCGGCGCCGACACCCCCCGCTACCGCTTTCATCTCCCGTCGGCCCGCAGGAAGTTTCATGGCCGACTCTCGCCCCACTGCTCCCGCCCAGCCCATTCGCCACACCGTGCGCCTGGCCCTTGAATCGCTGCGCGACATGCTCGCCTCAGCCGGCCCCGTGCTGTTGCTGGTGTTCGCCCTGCTGGCGGGCGCCTACTGGTGGCTCAACCCCCAACCCCCGCGCACCGTCACCCTGGCCACCGGCCCCGCCGGCAGCGCCTATGCCGAATTCGGCCAGCGCTATGCGCAAGCCCTGGCACGCAATGGCATCCGGGTGAAGCTGCTGACCACCGAAGGCACCGCCGCCAACCTGCAGGCCCTGCGTGAAGGGCAGGCCGATGTCGCCTTCGTGCGCGGCGGCAGCGACGACATGTCTGCCGATGCCGACGCAGGCATCACATCGCTGGGCGCGCTGTTTTACGAGCCCATGTGGGTGTTCTACCGCCCGGCCGCCTTCAAGGCACCGATGCCCAAAGGCCACCACAGCCGCCACCCCGTGCTGGTGCCGCTGACCTCGCTCACCCAGCTGCACGGCCTGCGCATCAATGTGGACCAGCCCGGCAGCGGCGTGCCCGACCTCGTGCGCCGCCTGCTCGAAGCCAACGGCCTGGACGCCGACGCCATCAAAGCCCACGACCTGCCCCCTGAAGACGCCGCCAAGGCCCTGCAGGCCGGCCGGCTCGACGCCATGGTGCTGCTCACCGCGCCCGAGTCACCCGTGGTGCAGCAACTGCTGCGCGCCCCAGGCATTGCCCTGGCTGACCTGCCCCAGGCCGACGCCCTAGCCCGCCGCTTCCCCTTCCTGCGCACCGTCACGCTGCCGCGCGGCATGGTGGACCTCGCCCGCGACCTGCCCCCCAACGACATCGGCCTGCTGGCCGCCACCACCGCGCTGCTCACCAGCGAAGACACCCACCCCGCGCTGCGCCAGCTGTTCGCACAGACCGCGCAGAAGCTGCATGGCGGCGCCGGCTGGTTCAACGGCGCACGCGACTTCCCCAACACCCGCACCAGCGAGTTGCCAGTCAGCCCCGAAGGCGACCGCGCCATCAACGGCACACCCTCGTTCTGGCAACGCTACCTGCCGTTCTGGGCCAGCAACCTGCTTGACCGCATGTGGCTCGTCATTGGCGGCTTGATCGTGCTGCTGCTGCCCATCTCACGCGTGGTGCCGCCGCTCTACACCTACCGTGTGCGCCAGCGTGTGTTCCGCTGGTACGCCCGCCTGCGCGAGGTGGAAGCCCGCATGGAAGCCGGCGATGCCCAGCACACCGAGCTGCTCAACGAGCTCGACGAACTCGACCGCGTGGCCAGCCAGATCGCCGTGCCCCTGGCCCATGCGGATGAGCTGTATGCGCTGCGGAACAACATTGACAGCACGCGCAAGCGCTTGCTGGCGAGGAATGGCTCCATACCGCAGCTGCAATCTTCCTGATTGCCATGCCCATCGTTAAGTCAAATCACAAAGGCAACGTGCCTTTGCATGCTGGGAACTTGGAACACCCCAAAAATTTATTCCCTGCAGACGGGGCCTTTTTCGCTTCCCAGACAACCATTGAAGACCCGCACCTGGGACACACCGGCATAGCCTGATCAACTGTGGCAGAAGTTCCAGACTTTCTGGACGAGGGTGGAGGTGTTCATGGGTTAGTCGTTGTGTTCGTTGCGGCTCATGCGCACATGGCTTTCATGCGCTGCATGACCAGGCCTGCGCGCTCCGGCTCGGCAATCAGGCCCGGCAACACATTCGCAAAGTCGGGGTTGGAAAGCAGCTGCAGGAAGGCCGACTTCACGGCCTGTCGTAGCTCGGCCGGTGCTGCGGCCATTTCGTCTGTCAGTTCTTCTCGGCCGTCAACGATGTTGAGCACATCCTCAAAGTCGTGGCTGGTCAGGAAGTCGCCTGCGCCGCGCCCTGCGTAGGCTTCCAGCTTGGTCGCGACGAAGCCCACCGCACTGACCAGCCGGATGGTAAGGCCGGGGCTCAACTCCACGGGCTCGGCTGTCTCCACCGCATAGGGATACCAGCGATTCGAAAAGCCCAGCACCTCGGGCTGCACCGGCATCAGGTCGAACAACAGGCCCGAGTCCTTGTGGACCCAACGGCAAATCACATCACCTTGAACATCGCGAACAAACCCGCGCTGCGCCACGGCCTCCTCAATGAGATGAAACACCGCGCGGGTGGCATTCACCACCGCGTCGACATCTCGCGTGGCACGCACGCTGTCGGCCAGGGGATCTGTGACCAGCAGGCCCGCTACGGCGCCGCCGACAAACACCACTTGTTCGCGCAAGTCACCCAGGGCGTCGGCAATGTGGCGCAGGTAAGGCAGGTTCGGGTCATTGGCTCGCATCGTGTGCCCCCACATCTGGCCGCATCAGTTCGGCTTCCATCAGCTTGGCAGCCAGGCTGCGTTCGCGTGCCCGCCCAGTGCGCAGGGCATCTAGCAGGGCCAGTAAACGATGCAAGGCTGGGTCGGCCAACGCTGCTTGCGGGGCAGTGCGGTAGAGCGGCGACAGCGTCGGGCCTTTCGCCGGCCCCTCAGGGTGCGCCCACACCGGCGCTTCCCCCGGCGCCACCGCCAAGTGGCTGGCCAGCGGCTCGGCGCCGAATGCCGTAGGCACGCCGCGCTTGATGGGCCCAGGCGTGGCTGGCCAGATGTAGCGCGCGCCATGCAACACAAACTCCAGCAGATTCGGCCTTACCGGAGACCACTCGCTGCGTGACGGTGCCACCGCCAGGCCCGAGGCCACGGCGCGCTTCACGCTGGCATGCGTTTCTGATGCGCTCATGGCGAGCGAGTCGCCCAGGGCGGCGTAGGTCCAGCGCTGCGGTGAATGGGCCGCCACCTTCAGCAGAACCAGCAGGTCTTGCGGTTTGAGTTCCATGGGTTCTTAGACATCAGAAATTCGCTATTCGCGAATTACGAATATCGCCGATCGACTCGCATTTGACAAGCGATTCTGTGCGCGACTGCCATCTGGCTGGCTTCGATGGTTCACGGAAAGAAAGATACCAGAGCCAAACTGGTTGGCCCAGCCCAGGCCCATGGCTTCCACCGGCGCGACCGCAGGCCTGCGTGGCGCCGCCAACTTCGCCGCATTTGCTGGTGCCAAGCATGCACTGCGCGCCCTTGCTCAAAGCATGGCACGTGAGCTAGGCCCCCTGAACATCCATATGGCCCACGTGGTGGTCGATGGCGCCATTGATACCGAGTTCATTCGGACCAACTTCCCCGAGCGCTATGCACTGAAGGACGAAGGCGGCATTCTCAACCGTGAGCACATCGCCGAAAACTATTGGTACCTGCACCAGCAACCACGCGATGCCTGGACATTCGAGCTGGATTTGCGCCCCTACATGGAACGGTGGTGATGCGGCGCCCTCGTCATGAGGGCAGCCCTGCAAGCCAACCAGCTTGGTAGCTCGGCCCGTGCGCCTGCCCGGGCGCCTCATCAAGGTCCTGCTGCAGGTACCGAAAGACCCCCGCGAATGGTCTGACGACGACACCCTCCATGCCCTGTCATTGCTTGGTGCCGACACCCCGGGCAACCTTATCGTGGATGAAGCGGCCTACCAGTGCCGGGCTGCGTTGGGTGAGGGGATAAGAGCGCCATCGTCAGCCCTCCCTTTCTTCTGTGTTCTGGTGCGGATTTCCTGCAGATCAGTTGTCAGGACAGATCGGCAGCTCATGCAAAATCACCAGCACAACAGCAAAACAACATGCAAGGGAGGACCATGGCAGAACATGGCAACGACAGCCGCCTGGCGGTATTGGTGGATTGCGACAACACATCGCCAGACATTCTGGAATACGCGCTGCAAGTGGTGGCGCAATTCGGCCGCGTGGTGATGCGGCGCGGTTATGGCAACCACAGCACACTGGCCAACAAATGGCAGGAGGCCCTCGTACGCATGGCGTTTTCGCCGTGCCTGCAATACCAATATGCCTCGGGCAAAAACACCTCGGACATTGCCTTGGCGCTGGACGCCCAGGAGGCCTTGTTCGACGACCGGGCTGACACCTTCTGCCTGGTTACCAGCGACTCTGACTTTGCCTACCTGTGCCGTAAGCTGCGCGAGCGTGGCGCCACGGTGCTGATCGTTGGCGAAGCCAAGACCCCGGATGCCTTGCAGAACGCCAGTGATCAGTTTTTCATGTGGCAGCCCGCAGAAGTGATATCTGCACCCACCCCAGAAGATGTAGCCACGACCGAGCCCAAGGGCGCACCACCGCAACCGGCAAAGAAGCGTCGCCCGCGAGCCTTGATGGACGCCGTTGCATTGCTTTCCGGCAACACCACCGACGGCAAAGTTGGATTAGGCGCACTGGGTCAATACATGAAACGCACCAATCCCAGTTTTGCACCGAAGGTCTACGGTCACAGCACTCTGTCTGACATGGTCCGAAGCTATCCTGATCTGCTCCTAACGCAAGGACAAGGCAACGGCTTCTGGGTTAGCCTTAAGCCAGCCACTTGAGTCACATCAGGGAGTAGAAAAAGTGATCATCAAGACCACGGACGACAAGACCAAGCGCTTGGCCCTTCTGGCCGAGCTGAAACAATCTCCGTTGCTAGACGCCGCACAGCGCAAATGGCTAGAAGACGAACTGGTGCGCGTCAGGCGCGGCATTGAAGGCGAGCGCGATGCGGCCTTCTACATTGACAGCTATCTGAAGGACAGCAAAAACAACGCCGTTCTACACGACCTGCGCCTCAGCGTGGATGGCGACACGGCCCAGATCGACCACCTGTTTTTCAACCGGTTTCTCGACTTCTTTCTGATCGAAACGAAGTGCTTCAACGCCAACATCGATATCAACGAGCACGGCGAGTTCTCGCTGGCTTATGCCAGTGGCAAGCGCTTCGGTATCGAGTCCCCCATCGAGCAGTCAAGGCGCCATGAACGCATCCTCGCCAAGGTGCTGGATCGCTTAGAGATCACCGGGCGCATGGGCAAGAAGCCCAACTTCCATCACGTGGTGCTCTTGCACCCCAAGGCTGTCATCAGGCGCCCCAGGGAAAGCGCTTTCGACACCAGCATGGTCATCAAAGCCGACGCCCTGCCAAGCTGGCACAAGAAGTGGATCGACCAAGACGTTGGCGTGACCGACGTGTTCGCCGGGCTGCTGTCTGTCAGAAGCGCCGACACCGTGAAGGAATGGGGCGACAAGCTCGCGCGCCAGCACCGCCCGGCCAACCTGCTGGCCTTGCCTGAATTCATGCAGCCTAAAGCTGCCCCGGTGGTGGCGAAAGAGCCTGAACCCCGTTATGAGGCTAAGCCTGAGCCTGTGCCCCCTGCACCTACTACATCAGCCCCAGATGAGAGCCTCAAGAAAAAGCTGATCTGCGTGACCTGTGGAGAAAAGATCACCTTCGCAGAAGGCAGGTTCTGCTGGGGCAACGAGAGGCGTTTCGGCGGGTTTCAATACTGCAGGGAGCACCAAAAAGCGTTTTGAGCACAGTCTGCTACCAGAAGCACTGCAAAAATATTCACTACGTCAGTAGACTCGCTCGCCGTGTAACGGTTCACTTTTGACCGCAGCGGCGCGAGCACGATTGCGCCGTTATTTCATAAGAACAGCATCATCATGACCAGCATCCAACAACGCGCCGAACTACAACGCCGAATCTGGCAAATCGCCAACGATGTTCGCGGCGCCGTCGATGGCTGGGATTTCAAGCAATACGTGCTGGGAACCCTGTTTTACCGTTTCATCAGCGAGAACTTCGCTGACTACATCACTGGCGGTGACGACAGCGTTGACTACGCGGCCATGGCAGACGATGACGAAACCATCGCCGCCGCCAAAGACGACGCCATCAAGACCAAGGGCTACTTCATTTACCCCAGCGAGCTATTCGTCAACGTGGCGGCCAGTGCCAACACCAACGAGAGCCTGAACACCAAACTGGCCAACATCTTCAAAGCGATTGAAGCGTCTGCCAGTGGATACCCTTCAGAGCAAGACATCAAAGGCTTGTTTGCTGACTTCGACACCACCAGCAACCGCCTGGGCAACACCGTTAAAGACAAAAACACCCGGCTGGCGGCTGTGCTCAAAGGCGTGGCCGAACTGGACTTTGGTGCTTTCGACGCCAGCCACATCGACTTGTTCGGTGATGCCTACGAGTTTCTCATCTCCAACTACGCCGCCAATGCGGGCAAGTCAGGCGGCGAGTTCTTCACGCCTCAGCATGTGTCCAAGCTGATTGCGCAGCTGGCCATGCACAAGCAAACCAGCGTCAACAAGATTTACGACCCGGCCTGCGGTTCGGGCTCGCTGCTGTTGCAAGCCAAAAAGCACTTCGACGAGCACCTGATCGAAGACGGCTTCTTTGGACAAGAAATCAACCACACCACGTACAACCTGGCGCGGATGAACATGTTCTTGCACAACGTGAACTACGACAAGTTCAACATCCAGTTGGGCAACACGTTGGAAGAGCCGCATTTCGCCGAAGACCGGCCCTTTGACGCCATCGTCTCCAACCCGCCGTATTCGGTGAAGTGGATCGGCAGCGACGACCCCACGCTGATCAACGATGAACGCTTTGCGCCAGCGGGCGTGCTGGCGCCCAAATCCAAGGCCGACTTCGCCTTTGTGTTGCACGCACTCAACTACCTGTCGGCCAAGGGCCGTGCGGCCATCGTGTGCTTCCCCGGCATTTTTTACCGAGGCGGGGCCGAGCAGAAGATTCGCCAGTACCTGGTGGACAACAACTACGTCGAAAGCGTGATTTCGCTGGCCCCCAACCTGTTTTTTGGCACCACCATCGCCGTGAACATCCTGGTGCTGTCCAAACACAAAACGGACACCACCACCCAGTTCATCGACGCCAGCGGCCTGTTCAAGAAAGAGACCAACAACAACGTCCTGCTGGACGCGCACATCGACCAGATCATGGCCGTGTTCGACAGCAAGGCGAATGTCGATCACTTCGCGCTGTCTGTGCCGTTTGAGAAGGTGGCGGCCAACGACTACAACCTCTCAGTCAGCAGCTACGTCGAAGCCAGAGACACCCGTGAGGTGGTGGACATCGTCAAGCTCAATGCCGAGTTGAAAACCACCGTGGCCCGCATTGATAAGCTGCGCAATGACATCGACGCCATCGTGGCAGAGATTGAAGGCGCTTGAATCGAGGCCCGCCCCATGACACTCAGCAACAGCCAGATCACACAGCTGGGCGACAGGCTTCGCGGCGGCGAATTCAGCGAAGCTGACTTGGCGATGCTCGATGAGTTTCGCCAAACCTTCACTGAGATCGATGAGCTGGCCTATCAGCTCATCCAGCGCACGCTGGCATCCACCCCTGGGTGGACGGGCACCAAACGCAAGCGCAAGACCCAGCAATCGATTGTGGACAAGCTGCGGCGCCAACCCAAATTGCGATTGCCCCAAATGCAGGACATCGCCGGGTGCCGGATTGTGATTCAGGGTGGAACTTTGGCGGCAGACGCCCTCAGCAGCCTGCTCATGGGTGCATTTGAGACGCTGCAATGGCAGGTGGAGCGCAAAGAGCGGCACGCCCATGGCTACAAAGCGACCCACATCATTGCCAAAAGCGGCCAGAAGTTCTACGAGATACAGCTGAGAACCTATGCGCAAGACATTTGGGCCAATTTGGTGGAGAGTTTGTCAGATGAGAAAAACACCCTCAAGTACGGTGGCAACGACCAAGAGCAAGCACTGATGATCCAGTTGCATTTTTTGGCGGAGCGGTTTGCCTTGATTGACCAGCATGCTCATGTGGTGCCGTTTGAAGGCTATCAGCAGCAGCTAGAGGAAGCGATTCGCCATGTATTTACTCATTGAACACAATCGCACCACCAAAGAAACGCACTGGACAGAGTTCAGTGATTACGCCGCTGCACAGCTTGCTTGCCTGCAAAAAGAGCAAGGATACTTTCACGCCCATCGCCCCGAAATGGAAGTGGTGGTTTTTGAAGCCGACTCCATTGATGACCTCAAGCGCACCCACAGCCGCTATTTTGTGGCTGAAGGACAAAAAGACAATGCGAAGGATGCTTTGGTGGCCATTGGGCTGATCGGGCTGGCGATTTATCTGCTGAACAAGAAGTGAGTGGGCGAGTATGGGGTTTTTGGAAAAGCTGCTGGATGGGGTTGAGGTGGAGTGGATTGCGCTCTGCAAAGTTGTGCACATGCGCGCAGGTCAGCACATCTCGGCTGGCAACATTAGCGATAAATCCAGCAAAGAACATCCTTATCCATGTTTTGGCGGAAATGGTATTCGAGGTTTCGTTGCGGTGAATAGTCACGACGGGAGCCATTTGCTCATAGGTCGGCAGGGAGCCTTATGCGGAAACGTACAACGAACAAGTGGGAAGTTTTATGCGACTGAACACGCCGTCGTTGTCACACCAAGCGCCTGCATAAATATTGATTGGGCATTTCACTTGCTAACGCAAATGAATCTAAATCAGTACGCGTCACAATCTGCTCAACCTGGACTGGCTGTCGGGAAGATTGAGAACTTAAAAATTCCAATCCCCTGCCCAGACGACCCCAAAAAATCCCTTGAAATCCAAGCCGAAATCGTCCGCATCTTGGACACCTTCACCGAGCTTACAGCCGAGCTTACAGCCGAGCTTACAGCACGCAAGCAACAATACAAGCACTATCGCGACCAGTTGTTGAGTTTTCCAGGTGGCGAAGCTGAGTGGAAGCCACTCAGTGAACTTGGCGAGTTCATTCGCGGAAAGCGCTTTACCAAAGCAGATTATGTCGACGACGGCATCGACGTCATTCACTATGGCGAGATCTATACTCAGTATGGAGTATGGACGGATCAAGCTTTTTCCAAAGTTCGGTGCAACATGGAGAAATCACTGCGCTATGCGATGCCGAATGATGT
This sequence comes from Aquabacterium sp., assembly GCF_041909175.1. GTDB lineage: Bacteria > Pseudomonadota > Gammaproteobacteria > Burkholderiales > Burkholderiaceae_C > Aquabacterium. Next base: position 82,360 of record NZ_JAYRDZ010000001.1, read on the forward strand.
TGTGATCACTGACGTCGGCGAGACTGTGGAAGATGTTGGCAAGGCCGTTGCATGGGTCGGCGATGGGGAAGTGGCTATTCATGACCACTGCTACGCCTTTCGGCATGCAATGAATCCAAAGTTTGTTTCTTATTGCATGCAGACAGCATCTTTCATCGCCGAGAAGGCAAAATACGTCGCCAGGACCAAAGTCAACACACTTTTGATCAATGGGTTCTCCAAAATTGCCATTCCTGTGCCGTACCCGAACGAGCCAAAAAAATCCCTTGCCGAGCAAGCCCGCATCGTCGCCATCCTCGACAAATTCGACGCCCTGACAAATTCCATCGCCGAAGGCCTGCCCCGCGAAATAGAGCTGCGCCAAAAGCAATACGAGTATTACCGCGATTTGCTGCTGAGCTTCCCCAAGCCTGACGGCATGGTGGCTTGAAGGACGGAACGTCGCTGACATCAACACAGGGAAAAGATGAGCAAGCACCACGTCACACTGCAAGATCAGGCCACAGAGTTTCTGCTCTATACGGCGCCCAATGGCTCGATCAAGGTCGAGGTGCTGCTTCGCAACGAGAGCATCTGGCTGACCCAAAAGCGCATGGCGGAGTTGTTCGGCGTCGGCGTGGCGGCCATCTCCAAGCACCTGGATAGCATTTACGAATCAGGCGAACTGCAGCGCGAGGCAACTGTTTCCGTTTTGGAAACAGTTCAACAAGAGGGCACGCGGCAAGTCACACGCAAGCTGGAGTATTTCAACCTCGATGCGGTGATCTCGGTGGGCTACCGAGTCAATTCGGCGCAGGCCACCCAGTTCCGCATCTGGGCCACGCAGCTCATCAAGGAATACATCATCAAGGGCTTTGCCATGGATGATGAACGTCTGAAAAACGGCCGCTACTTTGGCAAAGACTATTTCCGTGAACTGCTGGAGCGGGTGCGCTCTATCCGCGCCAGCGAGCGGCGCATTTACCAGCAGATCACCGACATCTTTGCCGAATGCAGCATCGATTACGACCCCAAGTCTGACACCACGCGGCTGTTTTACGCGCATGTGCAGGACAAGTTTCATTTCGCGATCACCGGGCATACAGCGGCTGAAATCATCGCCATGAAGGCCGATGCCACCAAGCCCATGATGGGCATGAGCACGTACAAGAACGCACCCGATGGGCGCGTGTTGAAGTCGGACGCGCTGGTGGCCAAGAACTACCTGAGTGAGGATGAGATCAAGAAGCTGGAGCGCACCGTATCGGCCTTCTTCGATTACATCGAGGGCATCATCGAGCGGCGCAACACGTTCACGATGGAGAGCTTTGCCGACAGCGTCAACAAGTTCTTGTCATTCAACGAGTACCAGGTCTTGGAGGGCTATGGCAGCGTCACGCGCAAGCAGGCCGAGCACAAGGCCGGGGCCGAGTACGACAAGTTCAACAAGCAGCAGCGCATCGAATCTGATTTCGACCGCGAGGTGAAGCGACTGCTGAAAATGAAGAGGGGCGATGAATGACCGATTACAAAACCATTGCCGAATCGAAGAATTTCATCGTCCTCGACAGTTACACCCGAGAGTGGCAGGTCGCCGAGAGCTACCAGAGCGAGAGTGATCTTGAGCGCGAACTGGTCCAGGACCTGATCAACCAAGGTTATGAGTTCGCCAAGGGCATCAAGACACCTGCTGACATGCTGGCGAACGTGCGCGTGCAACTGCAAACCCTCAACAGCGTGCAGTTCTCCGATGTCGAGTGGCGGCGCTTTGTCGAAACCTATCTGGACAAGCCCAGCGATGGCATCGTCGAGAAGACCCGCAAGGTCCACGACGACCACATCCACGACTTCGTCTTTGATGACGGGCGCATCCAGAATATCTACCTGTTCGACAAGAAGAACATCGCCCGCAACAAGGTGCAGGTGATCAAGCAATTCGAGCAGACGGGCACGCACGCTAACCGCTATGACGTGACCATTCTGGTCAACGGCCTGCCGCTGGTGCAGGTGGAGCTGAAGAAGCGCGGTGTGGCCATCCGCGAAGCCTTCAACCAGGTGCACCGCTACAGCAAAGAGAGCTTCAACAGCGAGCAGTCGCTCTTCAAGTTCTTGCAGCTGTTCGTGATCTCGAACGGCACTGACAGCCGCTACTTCGCCAACACCACGCAGCGCAACAAAAACAGCTTCGACTTCACCATGAACTGGGCGAAGGCGGACAACACGCTGATCAAGGATCTGAAGGACTTCACGGCCACGTTCTTCCAGAAGCACACGCTGCTCAATGTGCTGCTGCACTACTCGGTGTTCGACGTCAGCAACACCTTGTTGGTGATGCGCCCGTACCAGATCGCCGCCACGGAACGCATCTTGTGGAAGATCAAGAGCAGCCACCATGCCAAGAGCTGGAGCAACACCGAAAGCGGTGGCTTCATCTGGCACACCACGGGATCAGGCAAGACGCTGACTAGTTTCAAGGCGGCGCGTTTGGCCACTGAGTTGGACTTCATCGACAAGGTGTTCTTCGTGGTGGACCGCAAGGATCTGGACTACCAGACCATGAAGGAATACCAGCGCTTTTCGCCCGACAGCGTGAACGGTTCAGACAGCACGGCAGGCCTGAAGCGCAACCTGGAGAAGGACGACAACAAGATCGTCGTGACCACCATCCAGAAGCTCAACAACCTGATGAAGAGCGAGGCAGACCTGCCCATCTATGGCAAGCAGGTGGTGTTCATCTTCGACGAGTGCCACCGCAGCCAGTTTGGTGAGGCCCAGAAGAACCTGAAGAAGAAGTTCAAGAAGTTCTGCCAGTTCGGCTTCACCGGCACGCCCATCTTCCCGGAGAACGCCCTGGGCGCCGAAACCACGGCCAGCGTGTTTGGCCGCGAGCTGCATTCGTACGTGATCACCGACGCCATCCGCGACGAGAAGGTGCTCAAGTTCAAGGTCGACTATAACGATGTGCGCCCGCAGTTCAAGGCCATCGAGACCGAGAAGGACGAGAAGAAGCTGAGCGCGGCAGAGAACAAGCAAGCCCTGCTGCACCCAGATCGCATCCGCGAGATCACCCAGTACATCCTGAACAACTATCGGCAAAAGACCCACCGCCTGCACGCGGGCAACAAGGGCTTCAACGCCATGTTCGCGGTCAGCAGTGTGGAAGCCGCCAAGCTGTACTACGAGAGCTTCAACGCACTGCAGAAGGGCAGCGACAAGCCCCTGAAGGTAGCCACCATCTTCTCGTTCGCTGCCAACGAAGAGCAAGACGCGATTGGCGACATCCAGGACGAGACCTTTGATGTGTCAGCCATGAACCTCAGCGCCAAGGAGGCCTTGAGCGCAGCCATCGCCGACTACAACGCGCTGTTCAAGACCAACTTCAGCGTGGACAGCAATGGCTTCCAGAACTACTACCGTGACCTGGCCAAGCAGGTCAAAGCCAAGGAGATCGACCTGCTGATTGTGGTCGGCATGTTCTTGACGGGCTTTGACGCCCCCACGCTGAACACGCTGTTCGTGGACAAGAACCTCCGCTACCACGGGCTGATGCAGGCGTACTCGCGCACCAACCGCATCTTTGATGCCACCAAGACCTTTGGCAACATCGTCACCTTCCGGGATCTGGAGCAAGCGACCATCGATGCCATCACCCTGTTTGGTGACAAGAACACCAAGAACGTGGTGCTGGAGAAGAGCTACAAGGAGTACATGGAAGGCTTCACCGATGCGGCCACCGGCGAGGCGCGTCGGGGCTTCAAGGAAGTCATCAAGGAGCTGGAAACCCGCTTCCCAGACCCTGCGGCCATTGAGAAGGAGGCCGACAAGAAGGCCTTCGCCAAGCTGTTTGGCGAATACCTGCGCGTGGAAAACGTGCTGCAGAACTACGATGAGTTCGCCAGCCTGAAAGACCTGCAAAACGTCGATCTGGCGGACCCTGCTGCGGTGGAGGCGTTCAAGGCCAAGCACCACCTCACTGACGATGCACTGACCGAGCTGCAAAGCATCACCCTGCCGCCGGAGCGCAAGGTTCAGGACTACCGCTCAACCTACAACGACGTACGCGACTGGCTGCGCCGTGACAAGGCCGGCGCCGAGAAGGAAAAGTCGACCATCGACTGGGATGACGTGGTCTTTGAAGTGGACCTGCTGAAATCTCAGGAAATCAACCTGGACTACATCCTGGAGTTGATCTTCGAGCACAACAAGAAGGTCAAGAGCAAGTCGGAGCTGGTGGATGAAGTGCGGCGGGTGATTCGGGCCAGCCTGGGCAACCGCGCCAAAGAAAGCCTGGTGGTGGATTTCATCAACCAGACCGACCTGGACAAAATTGGCGACAAGGCCAGCGTGATCGATGCCTTTTTCACCTTTGCTCAAGCGGAGCAACAGCGTGAAGCGGAGGAACTGATCACGACGGAAGGCCTCAACGCCGAGGCCGCCAGGCGCTACATCACCACATCACTGAAGCGTGAGTTCGCCAGCGAGAACGGCACCGAACTCAACGGGGTACTGCCCAAAATGAGCCCCTTGAACCCGCAGTTCAAGACCAAGAAGCAGACAGTTTTTCAGAAGATTGCCGCATTTGTTGAAAAGTTCAAGGGAGTAGGGGGATCCATCTAATGGATGCCCCCTCACACATGACGCCGCTGAGCATCACTTCTTCAAATCAAACCGATCCAGCTCCATCACCTTGTACCAGGCGGCCACGAAGTCCTTGACCATCCGGGCCTGCCCGTCTTGCTGCGCATAGACCTCGGCCAGGGCACGCAGTTGCGCGTTCGAGCCGAAGATGAGGTCGACCACGGTGGCGGTCCACTTCACGGTGCCCGTCTTGCGGTCACGGCCTTCCAGCACGTTGGCATCAGCCGCTGAGCGCTGCCAGGCGGTGCCCATGTCGAGCAGGTTGACGAAGAAGTCGTTGCTCAAGGTGCCGGGCCGCTGGGTGAACACGCCGTGCTGGCTGCCAGCGGTGTTGGCGTTCAAGGCGCGCAAGCCGCCCACCAGTACGGTCATCTCGGGGCCGGTGAGGTTGAGCAACTGCGCCTTGTCGATCAGCATCTCGGCGGCGTAGGGCGCCACGCCCGGGGCCACGTAGTTGCGGAAGCCATCGGCACGGGGTTCGAGCACGGCGAACGAGTCCACATCGGTCTGCGCTTGCGTGGCATCGGTGCGGCCCGGCGTGAAGGGCACGGTCACGGTGTGGCCGGCCTTCTGCGCAGCGGCTTCAATGGCGGCGCCACCGGCCAGCACGATCAAGTCCGCCATCGAGACCTTCTTGCCACCCGTTTGCGCATCGTTGAAGGCTTGCTGGATGGCCGCAAGCTGGGCCAGCACCTTGTCCAACTCAGCCGGGTTGTTGACGGCCCAGTTCTTTTGCGGGGCCAGGCGGATGCGTGCCCCATTGGCCCCGCCACGCTTGTCGCTGCCGCGGAAGCTGGCGGCCGAAGCCCAGGCCGTGTTCACCAGTTGCGACACGGTCAAGCCCGAAGCCAGCACCTGGGCCTTCAAGGTGGCCACGTCTTGCGCGTCCATCACCGGGTGGTCCACAGCGGGCACCGGGTCTTGCCACGCCAGCACCTCGGCCGGCACGAGCTTGCCCAGGTAGCGGGCACGCGGACCCATGTCGCGGTGGGTCAGCTTGAACCAGGCGCGGGCGAAGGCATCGGCAAACTCGGCCGGGTTGGCGTGGTAACGGCGGGCGATCTTTTCATACGCGGGGTCGAAGCGCAGAGAAAGGTCAGCCGTGGTCATCATCGGCGGGTGCTTCTGGCTGGGGTCGTGCGCGTCCGGGATCATGTGCTCGGGCTTGCAGTCCTTGGGCGTCCATTGGTGGGCGCCGGCCGGGCTCTTGGTCAGCTCCCACTCGTAGCCGAACAGCATGTCGAAGTAGCCGTTGTCCCACTTCGTGGGGTTGGGCTTCCAGGCCCCTTCAATGCCGCTGGTGGTGGTGTGCACGCCTTTGCCAGTGCCGAACTGGTTGATCCAGCCAAAGCCCATGACTTCTACCGGTGCGGCTTCAGGTTCGGGACCGACCAACGCTGGGTCACCCGCACCGTGCGCCTTGCCGAAGGTGTGACCGCCAGCCACCAAGGCCACGGTTTCTTCGTCGTTCATGGCCATGCGGGCGAAGGTTTCGCGCACATCGCGGCCCGAGGCCACGGGGTCGGGGTTGCCGTCCGGCCCTTCGGGGTTCACGTAGATCAGGCCCATCTGCACAGCAGCCAGGGGGTTGTCGAGCTCGCGCTCGCCCTTGTAGCGGCTGTTGGCTTCCTTGCTGCTGGCCAGCCACTTGGTCTCGGGGCCCCAGTAGGTGTCTTCACCGGGTTCCCAGATGTCTTCTCGGCCACCGGCAAAACCAAAGGTCTTCAAGCCCATGTTGTCCAGTGCCACATTGCCGGCCAGGATCATCAAGTCGGCCCACGAGATCTGGTTGCCGTACTTTTGCTTGATGGGCCACAAGAGGCGGCGGGCCTTGTCGAGGTTGCCGTTGTCGGGCCAGCTGTTGAGCGGGGCGAAACGCTGCGCGCCTTCACCGGCGCCACCACGGCCATCGGCCACGCGGTAGGTGCCGGCCGAGTGCCAGGCCATGCGGATGAACAAGCCGCCATAGTGGCCCCAGTCAGCGGGCCACCAGTCTTGCGAGTCGGTCATCAAGGCATGCAGGTCCTTGACGACGGCGTCCAGGTCGAGTGCTTTGAACGCTTCGGCGTAGTTGAAATCAGCACCCAGCGGGTTCGCCTTGGGCGAGTGCTGGTGCAGGATGTTGAGGTTGAGTTGCTCTGGCCACCAGGTGCGGTTGGTGGGGGCTGCGGCCACGCGGGTTTGCGGGTTGGCGGCGTGGAAAGGGCACTTCGATTCGGCGGTCATGGCGTCTCCTGTTCTGTCAGTCAGCGGGTGGATGTCAGGCAGTGTAGAAATCGCCACGCAATAGCGCAAACCAATTATCTAAATTGCGTCGATAGTTTTTTGCATGGCGCTTTGGTCGATAGGCCAAGCTCACACTAAGCCCATCTGGTTCGCATTCCAATCGGGGCTGGCCACCAATCGAACAGTCCCGCCATGACCACCCGTCCACCTGTTCTCGTTCTAGGAACACACATGCCTGGCTTGCTGGAAGAGCTGGCCCGTCATGTCGAGCTGTGCCTGCTGAACCAGGCACCCGACCCTCAGGCCTTTCTGGCCGAGCACGGAGCCCGCTTTCTGGGCCTGGTCACCTCGTCGGCCAGCGGCTTGCCGGCATCGGTGCTGGCAGCACTGCCCGGGCTGCAGGTCATTTCGAATTTCGGGGTTGGCATCGACCACCTGGACCTGACCGAGATCAGGCGGCGCGGCATCACCGTGGGCTATACGCCTGATGTGCTCAATGACTGCGTAGCCGACCTGGCGGTGGGCCTGATGATCGATGTGGCACGAGGCATCAGTGCTGCTGATCGCTTTGTGCGGGCCGGGCAGTGGGGTGGCCCGCAGCGATTTGGCCTGGGCACCCGTGTGAGCGGCAAGAGAGTCGGCATGATCGGTATGGGCCGCATCGGACGAGTCATTGCCCGCCGCATGCAGGGCTTTGACGTGGACATCCGCTATCACAGCCGCCATGCCGCGAGCGATGTGCCATACGCCCATGAACCCGATCTGCTGACCTTGGCAGCCTGGTCAGACTTTCTGGTCGTGATCGTGCCGGGCGATGCCAGCACCCGGCACCTGGTCAGCCGAGCGGTGCTGCGGGCGCTGGGGCCTCAGGGCTACCTGGTCAACGTGGCGCGCGGCAGCGTGGTCGATGAAGCCGCCCTGCTTGCCGCACTGCAGCAGGGTGAACTGCGCGGCGCGGCGCTGGATGTGTTCGAACACGAGCCGCACGTCTCCCGTGGTCTGCAGAACCTCAACCAGGTGGTCTTGCTGCCCCACATCGGCAGCGGCACCCACGAAACCCGTCAGGCCATGGCCGATCTGGTGGTGGCCAATCTGAGGGCATTTTTTGAAGGCCGGCCAGAGCAGGTGATCAGCCCGGAGTGAACAACGACGCGACCAACTGGGCACACCGGCGAGTTATTCAAACCTATAAACGAATAACCGGTTTAGATAAACATACAACAAATATCTAAACCCGTATTTTAATTGGCACACACCATTCCCGTGTTTTTTTCACACAGTGATGTTGAGTGTGTCTCGCTAATTTCATATTAACCAAATGTAAAGCTGATAGGCTCGCCAGAAATAACTAGTAACAAGCGCGTGCACCGGCACAGCGCGTCACTCAGAGAGCCTTCATGTTTTGCAAGAAATGTGGAAATGAACTGGCCGACACGGCCAAGTTTTGCGGGAAATGCGGGACACCGACCGCCGCGCCTGTTGCACCAGTCGCGCCTGAACCGGTACCTGTGCCGCCCCCCGTTCAGGCACTTGTGGAAATACCTGTTGAATCTGCAGCGCCGAATATCGAGCCTGAAGTTATTCCACCGCGCGCACCTGAACCCAAACCGCAAAACAAACCCAATCCAGCCGTTGAAAAAACCAGCTCCGAGGGCCCGAACCGCGCCTATCTGTATGGCGCCATAGCCGCCGGGGTATTGGTGGCGGTGGTGGGTGGCAGTTGGTGGTTCATGGCTCACCGCCAGGGTGCTGCAGCGACGCCTGCTGCGGACGCTGCCGCATCCCAGGCCTCCGCGCCTGACAGCGCGGCCTCTGAGCCCGCCGCACCCGCACCGCAGCCCATTGAAGCCCCGCCATCGGCACCGTCCCCAGCACCTGCTGAGGCCCCCAAGCCCGTCGTCGTCGAGACGCCCGCTCCGGTGGCGTCTGCACCGGCTCCGGCCGCCACGACACCCGCAAGTGCCCCAGCCGCCAAGAAGCGGCAGGCAGACACGCGCCAGCGTGATCAGGACCGCGCGCAGCTGCACAAGGCCAACAAGACTCTGGACGATCTGCTCAAGTAAGGGAGAACTTCCATCATGATCAAACAAGCTAGCCTTTCTACGGTGGCCCTGGTCATCTTGCTGTCTGGTTGTGCCAACACCGACGGCGGCACCGACAAGAAATCCACCAGCGCCGCCATCGGCGCGGGCATCGGCTGTGCCGGTGGTGCCATCTTGGCCAAAGTCACCGGCAACAGCATGGCCGCAGGGTGTGTGGTCGGCGCGGCAGTGGGTGGCCTGATCGGCTTCGAACGCGCCCGCCAAGAAGAAATGGCAGCCGCCGAACAGGCACGCACCGAGGCCATGCAGGCCATGGCCGCACTGCCACCGGGGAAGCGTGCCACGGCGGGTGAGGTCAAGACCGTCGATGTCACCGCCACCGACAAGAAAACCAAGGAAACACGCAAGTACAAGGCTTTCGAGTCGGTCAGCGTGGACCTGCCTCTGTCGACCAAGGGCAGCCCCGAATACGACGCAGCCATGGGCAAGCTCAAGACGCTGGCCGAGCGTGTGGCAGACGAGCGCGGGTCCTCCGAGATCCAGGTCGCCATGACGCCAGCTGATGTCAAGGCACGCAAGGTGGCATTGACCGGCGGCACCGTCAACACCGCCAAGGGCAACCCCATCACCGTGTCCAAGGTCAGTGATGCCGGCGTGCCTGCCGGTGTCGAGCGCATCACCGTGAAGGCCGGCCGCATCCGCCAGACCGAGGTCTGAGCGGGCCAACCGCCGCCCCCAACTGAAACCTGTCTTCCTGCTGGCTGGTCTGCACGACTGGCCAGCGAGGCCTTCTTTTGTCCAGAAACAAGCCACTGCCGGAGTTGTACATGCAGACCGAATCTCTGTCGTCCAGGGCCAATGTAGGCCAGTTGATACGCGCAGCCGAAGGGCTGACCCAATGGCGCCCCTTGGTGCTGAGCTTCCTGTCCTTGCTGTGCACCATGGCGCTGTTTGCCGTGGCTGCCGCCGTGGGAAACCGCCTGCACAACTCGTTTGGCTCGCTGCTGGGCGTGCTCATCGGTCTGCTGGCCGTGGCCGTGCTCTCGGCCGGGTTTTCAGGCGCGGGCGTGATGCTGATGGACCGGGCCAAGCAAATTACCCCGCGCTCGATGAGTGACGCCATCCTGTTCGGCTTCATGTGTCTGCCCCGCTTCCTGGGCTTCGCACTGGTGCTGCTCGCCCTGTCGCTCGGCCTGGCGCTGGTAGCCAGCCTCGTCTACATGATCTGCAAGATCCCCGGACTGGGCCCGCTGCTGGTGTTCGTCACCCACCCCATTCTTGTGGTCGCAGCCGCGTTCCTGTTCACCGCCGTGATATGGGTCGCCATTCCGATGTTCACCCCCGCGGTGTGGGACGGCCACAGCTTCAAGGAAGCACTGGTGGTGGTCTACCAGAGCGCACGCAGCCGCCTGTTCAAGGTGATCGTGATGCTGGTGGCGCTGTATTTCATCACCATGCTCATCGGCGCGGTGGTTGTGTTTGGCGTCCTCTTCGGCCTGGGTTCCATGACCACGCTGGCATCCAGCATCTTGGATGCCCATGTTGGCGCCTCGGTGCTCGGGTCGCTGATGCCCATGGGCGGAATGGGCGGCTACGGTGGCCTGGGAGGATATGGCGGATATGGGGGCGGTTACGAAGGCGGCTCGGGTGGCGCGCTGGCGCAGGCATTGAAGTACTCGTCGATCATGATTGGCGCCGTGCTGTTCTCACTGATGATGCAGGTAGTGATCATGGGGCTCAACCTGGTCTATCTGAGCGTCACCGCTGGCCTGGATCTGAGCGAGGGCCGCGCCGCCCTGGACGCCGGGCTCGAACAGGCCCGCCGCAAGGCCAAGGAAGCGCAGGAACGGGCCAAGGAAGCAGCAGAGCGCGCACGACAACAGGCCCGCCCCGCCACCACCACATTGCAGGCACCATCGGCAGCGCAGCCAACGACGCCCACGGAATGCCCGAATTGCCACAGCCCCATCACCGCAGATGACCTGTTCTGCGGCAACTGCGGCCACAAGCTGAAGTAAGCAGGACGGCAACATGGGACGTTTCTGCACACGCTGCGGCACCGCCAACGGGGACGATGACGCCTTTTGCCAGAACTGCGGCGCGCCTTTGAACAAGGCTGCTCTGACCGAGACGGCGTCTGCACCACCAGTTGCAACCGAGCCAACGCCGGTCATGCCGGCAGCGTGGCCAGCCAGGCGCCTGGCCATCTGGGGCGGTCTGACGCTGTCGGCCCTGGTGGCCGCTGGCGGTGCGATTTATGTCATCGGCAAGCCACCCGAGGCCAGCCCGGCCAATTTGCTGGTCGCTGCCAAAGGAGATCTGGCTGCGCTGGTGAAAGCCAAGGCACCGGCCTCACTGTGTCTGCACAACATGGACTACGCGGCCGACACGTTCAACGTGGCCGAGTACGATCAGCGCACGCTGGGCTGGCTGGACATGCTGAGCAGCGCCGGCCTGTACGAAAAGGTCGGGCCGATAGCCAGTGGCAACGGCTTCTTCAGCCAGACGCTGGTTCAATACAAACCCACGTCGGTGCTGATGAAGTGGCGCGATGGCAACCGGCTCTGCATTGCCCACAGCGCGGTCGTGTCCGAGGTAACAGACATCGGGACGCCGCAGGACGTGCGCGTGCGACCTGACGCCCCTGGGCAACACATGGTGCACGCCAAGGTGGTGGTGGCTGCGGCAGACCCGGCGGACTGGCTGAGCAAGCCCGGTGTCGCCGAACACATGCTGCCCTTGCTGCCCGACTGGACCTGGGCCCCGTCCGAAGGGCACCTGACGGCGGCGCGCGAGGAAGACTTCGTCGTCAAGGAAGGAAAGTGGCGCATAGCCACCGGTATCTCGGCCGCAGAGGTACGAAATAGCCGCGCCACACAACGTGAACAGGATGAAGCCAAAGCGTCTGCCGAGCCCGGGTTCTGGAGTCGCATCAAGTCCATGCTCGGCATGCAGACCCATCCCCTCGAAGGCACCTGGCAGGTGGATACCGAGACTACGCCCAGTGTGTTCGGCATGCGCTTTTCTCAGGCAGGGATCGAGGAGCAATTGACCTTTACGTCCGACGCGATCGTGATCAAAGGCCGCGAGATCAAATGCCGCTTCGTGCAGGAAGGTCAACGCATCAAGGTCTACCCCGAAGGGGAGAAATCCGTGCTGGTCTTCGAAATGCCTGACGAGAACACAGCCCAGCTCAACCTGGGCTTGATCACCATTCCGTACAAGCGGGTCAATTGACTCACCCCTTGTGGTCTTCCACAAACGGGATTTCCAGCTTCGGGCTCATGGGAAAGGGCGGTGGTGAAAACGGCGCCGCGGCCCTGATGTCGCTGGGCCTGGTGCTCTGGCAGAAAAAAGGCGTGACATTGTCAACACCTTGAGACGTTTCCCTGTCAACGGAGTGCGAGCGGGTCACGTTAGGAGCACATCAGCACTCGTCATTGCACGCGTATGTCCGTACAAATCAAAACCCCCGCTGCCACCACCCCTTCGCACCTGCCCATGCTCATGGCCCGCCCCGAGCCCAAGCACGAGCCATATGTGTCTGGCATCGCACGCGCCGGCCGCCTGGCCCGCTTGCTCGACCAGAAGGCCGACAAGAAGCGCTGAGGCAGCCTGCAGCACACGCCATTGTCGGATGACACAGAAAGTGAACGCTAGCCCCTTGAATCGTAAGCCTTCTTTCAAGTTCTTTGTCAACACGCCCGTCCGTCAGTGACACGTTTGTTGAAAGCTTCCGCAGAGTGTGACTTGATAAGTGAAATGCTAGCTTATGAGTAAAGCGTGAAGGGCGAACTAACGCTGGAAAGCATCAAGTGCTCTTGGGGCGCAGCGCCCCCGCCAGCATAAATGATGGGAGGCACTGCAATGATCGAGCTCATCGTCGGATCTAGTCAGGAAGCAAATCGTCAAAGGCTCCATCAATGAACTGTCGGGCCATATTCCCCTGCAGGCGGGCTGACTCGTCGATGCTCATCAGGTCAATTCGACGATTCGGGAGCAACCGAACCTTGAGCAGGCTCTCCGGCCCGCGCAGGCCCTTGTTGAACATCAGCTTTCCCTGAACGAGTTGCTCACGGACAATCTGCATGCGCTCTTCGAACTCCGCCCTGGTCGAGGGCGTCTCCATGTGTCTCATCATTGCGCAAATCCTTCCTAGTAGTTGTTCAAGACCGCCTTGAGCTCGCCATCCACTCGCAGGAACCACTGCACTCGCCAGCCGCCAGGCAACGCAAAGGAGTCACGATGAATGGCCAACACTGCGGTCTCGAATCGTCGATGCGAATCGTGACCCTCTGCGCCTGCTCCGTCTCTCCAGTGGTATCGAACCGTGTTTGCTGAACTAGTACCTAAAAGCTGAAGAAACCTCTGCGTAGCAATCGCAGGCGAGATGGCTCCAAAGTAGGCGACGGTTGGCCTTGCCCTACCGCAGACGGCAAGTGGCTCCTCTGGGCCAGGGTGCGGCAGTTCAGTAGCCTGGAAAGTGTGTTCAATGGATCTTGGAGGCTGCCCTTGGCCGGGTGGTATCAGATGGGATGTCAGCTCCAAGTGCAGAACCTTGTGTTTAAGTTCAACGAAGCTTTGCAGATCTAGAACCACCAAGCCCCCAAAAACGGGTCTGTAGGAGCGTTCCTTGCCCTTTCTGACACTGTCCACCAAGCTACGCAGCAACTCATGGTCAGTTTCAGGTTCCGTAAGACTTTCAGGGTTGTAGGCCCTCAAGGCCGAATCGATGAGTCTGAGCTTTCTTGCTGGCATCGGCTCGAACAACGCAACATTAAGCGCGTGGCGAACCAGTGTTCCCCATCGCCCGGTTGGCAGCGATCGCGATTCCCTTGCCCCATCTGCGACGAGGTTCTCAAGCTCATGCACTGTCGCAATGCTGTGTGGCTCGCAGAGACTCCGAAGTGTTGTTTCCACACGATCAAGCAAGGACTTGGACAAGGCGCCAACGCGATCCAAGGCACGCCAGTGCGACCGCATGCTGGAGGGCAGATAGGTGGGAGGTGGTAGACCCGACGGCGCGGGCGGGTTGTATGAGCTTTCCGGGAACCGCGTCTTGAGGGAAGCGACAACTTTCGACGCCGAATCAATGCCCAACTTGCTGGCACGTTCAGCGACTCGCAGGATAGTTGCCACGCGCCCAACATGGCTGCAGTTAATGAGCCCATCAGCCAAAGGTAAGTGAAGCTCAATGAGCTGCCACACCTCCGCGGGGCGTTCCCGTGAGAGTATGTCGAGCACCGCTGCGGCAATATCTGCTCTCGCCCTGTTCTCCATGGAAGCTGCCAGGCGAGCGAGCATGGGCAGCCATCCCGAGTCCCATCTGGCACACCACAGCACCATTGCGGCAGCACTGTCCCTGCGCTCCCAGGAAGGATGATCAATAGCCCAAAGCAGTAGCTCCTTCAACGCTTCGGTCGCACTCAAGGAAGCGTCTGAACCGATGTATGAGAAAGAGCCGGTCGATACAGCGCCGACCAGATGTCTGACGTGATCGATTGCGACCCTCAGCAGCTCGGTCTGCCCGGCTGGATCAAGTCGACTGCCGACCAGGCTGATGACGTGGTTAGCAACCATCCAACGCTGGTTGTACCTTTCACCTAGCAGAAGAGGACCATAGGCACGGGCAAGTTCATCGGCGCCTTGGATGTTGGCTGAGATGATTGCCTCCGCCTCCAGATGGGAGTGATTACTCGACCAGATGGACCATCCGCCGTCTTGAAGTGCGCTCAACGCGCCGATGCTGTCGCCTACTGCAGCGGCGGAGTTTCCCCTGGACGCATGCCGACGTGCAGAGGTGAGCCGCTCGCTGGCCTCTCGTAGAGCCGCCTTCTTTCCAAACGTTCCAGGCAAATAGAGTGCGTCCTCGTCCAACTCCTTCGCGGCACTGTCTCCGCTAAGCTCCTTGAGCTTCGGGGCCTCCGTCGCGGCCGCGTTCCGTGCAGCTAGCTCGCGCTTCACATCGAAGGTCGACTCAAGTAGCGAAACCTGGCCGGGCTCAAGCCTGGATTCACACCCGGCAAGGACTGCCTCCAGGTCCGGCCTGAGGGGGGGCGGCACAGTAGGCACAAGTGCCATCATCAGAAGCCACGCACGCTCATCGCTGAGCGAGGCAATGATCGATCTCAATCGACTCGTTGCCTGCGCCAAGTCATTTGGGCTTTCGGTCAACTCAGACAGTACGGAGCCAAACTCGCGCCCCCAATCCGGTAAGTGACGCTCGTCGCCACGAAGGAATACCTCCAGTAAAGCCCAGCGAACGCTCCAGTGCGCTACATCACGCACTTTTCGTAGCAATGCCAGCATGGCGGCTTGCTCCTCTAGAGCCGCCCCTGGAAAGCGCATACCGACGAGCGCAGAGATTCGATCAAGATTCCCAGTCGTGGCCTGCACATGCAGCTGCTCTCTCGTACCGCAGCTTTGGTGTTGAAAGTACATGACCGCGTCCGAGAAGCGCGAGCGGCGACACAATTCAGCAATGAATGAGCCTTTGTCCGCCCGCACGAACCGTTGGAAAGTCATCTCTCCCGAGGCACGCTCAAGCAGTCCAGCGATCTCCCGCAATGACTCCGAAGCCATCGAACCCGTGGCTGGGAGGGCTTCCAATGCGCCACTCATGAGGGATAGCTGATCCTCCTTGTACCAGCTCGGTCCCATGGAGAAGGACAAAACCATTCGGTAGGTTCTTTGCGCCTCTTCTACAGCCTCAAGATCCACAAGCATCGGGATAATTTGAAGCAGCTCTGGAACAAGCTCGAATCTGTTTTCAACGTTGGCACTGATGTAGTCTCGCCAGCGAACAATGAGCTCAAAGGTCTTGTCAGCCAGCGCACCAGTCGGCTTGCTGGGCACAACCAGGGCCAATACGCCGGCTAGCACGGCTCTGAATCCCTCGTTGTAAAGACCAAGCTGAGAGTCAAACTCCCGATCAAGGGTGTGAACGAGAACATCAACAGCGGAGGGCCTGCAGTCAAGAGCGAGCTTGACTAGGCGGGTATACAGCAGGGGAATGATCGCTTCTGGAATGAAGTAGCTGGAATCCCAGTGGCAACGAGCCCCAAGCTCTAGACCCAAAGCCGGCAGCAGCTTGTCTGTTGCGAAAGCCCAGACCTTGGCGCAACCGGCTTCGTCCTTGGCCGCAGCAGTTCGCCGAGCTTTGCCGTCACACCAAGCTATCGCTCGAGCAACGCTCTGGAGCCAGTCCTCCCAGCCGGCGGAGTCGGCAGAGAGTAAAGGCGGCTCCTCATGCCTAGAATCAAGAAAGTAAGCGGCACGAATACGGCGTAAGGCTTCCTCGAAACTTGATGTGTCCGGAACTGCGCGATTCCTCTTGGTGAGAGGAATCGAAGCGTCACTCAGATCCATACCCGCCGCGTAACTTGCGACAAGCTCAACACCTGCGCCTGACTCGATCAACGAGTCCAGAAGGTCGTCGCGTCGGTTCTCTGGTTCGAGTGGTGCTTCAATGACGCTCGCCACATCCTGCAAGAGAAGGTCAAGCTCACGCTGAGGCAGCGATATTGCATAGTGCCTTGCCTGTGCTTGAGCGTGGTCGACAATCTGTAGCAACATCAAAAGCATGTGGCTTGGATCGACGTCTGGTGGCAATCCGAGTTCTCTCACGGGTGTGTAGGCGCCCTCAAGAGTGAGCCTGGCGCCCGTCATATCGCCAATAAGGTTTCGAACAACTTCGGCCCGTTGTTCGGACTTGAGGTCCGACATTGGCAGGAAGCGTTCAACGACTGCCCGAAGCGTTCTCATGAACGACACATGTGCCCCTGCCGCATGCGCAAGGGAATGGCCGTGTAAGCGGAGCTTGATAGCGCTGAAGAAGTCTCCAACATTGATGCTTGTTCCAGGGGCGAGCCTTTCGAAGAATCCTCGGTCGAGCTCGCGCTGAAACAACTCAAGAAGTTCCAGCGCATCATCGTCATGACCGTGTCGAATCAAGACATTTGCGACCGCAAAGGCCTCATCGGGAGATAGGACTAGTCGACCATGACGAACAACATGTCGAAGCGCAACCTGAGGCTTACCAAGCGAGACCAGCGCACGGGCAACGAGCTCGGCGCACTGAACGAAAAGTACGTTGTAGCGAAAGCTCAGACGCTGCGACAACAACAGCAATCGGACAATCTCTGTTGCGGCGCCACACTTAGTAGCAACTTCCAGGGCGTCGTCTATGTCTGCCAGCAAGATATCGGGCTCCGTCCCGAGGACTACAGATCCATCAACCCACTCCTGGTCACAGGCACGCACACCCTCAAGCTTTGAGGTGCTGGGACCCCGCAGGCGGTGAAAGACCTTGTTCAGGACGCCGTAGTTACCGCTTTCGCTGCCGAAACAGAAGTCCGCGAGGCGGCTGTGTGTCGACTGCTCGACAGCCGCGGTCTTCAGAGCTATGAATTCGGAGAAAGACGCGTGATAGATGGCTGCATCTTCAGGCTTCTGAAGGAGATGACGAATCCGCGCAAGTGTTGAAGGTAAGGCGGCCACCTCAGAGGGCATGAGTAGACCAGCGAGGCTGGCGACTGGTATAGGTTGCCGGAGTCGAGCAATGAGGGCCAGTAGGTGAACAGCGTCGGCGCTTACCGTCAGGCCTGCCCAGATGGTTTCGTAGTAGTCCTCGATCTTTCCGCTGAAAGCCGGGAGATCGTCTATCTCCGACTGCTCAGCCCCCCCGTTGACTAACTCTGTCAGGTAACGCAGATATAGCGGGTGCCCCCTGGCGCGTTCGCAGAGTGCGGCCACAGTGCTCGGCTTCACCTTTTCTTGATCCAGAAGCTCAACACATAGATTGTGCTGAGCGGACTCGTCAAGCTGAGGAAGGGTCAGACGCTCTGCGCTCTGGAGGATGGGGCTCAAGCTGGCAGCGATTGAATCCAAGCCGACACCCGTTATCACCACCACCAAGCCTTCAGGCACAGACGAGGGCAGTAGTCCAACGAAGCGCCGCAAGGAGTCCTCCCCCGCTGCAACGGCCTCATTAATGCCGTCAATGAAGATGATCCCCTGCTTCTTGGCATTGCGCAGGTGCTGTCCCAGCGCATCAAGGAGCTTGTTCGTCCTTGTGACGAGCTCACTGTAGGGAAGATCCAGCAGCCTCGCTGGCCTACCTGTCAACTGCGTCGACAGAAGTGAGTTGACCCAATCAAAGAAAACTTCTGGCTGAGTTTGATACGCCGGCGTCAAACCCCGCAAATGTTCGGAGAAGTGATACACACCAAGTCGCTCGATGGTATCGGACTGCGGCGTGAACTCCCTGCAGTAGGTGGACTTGCCAATTCCGTGCGGACCATCAAGGAAAACATAACCACCACCAACCTTGGTTAGCGTTGACTCAAAGAGCTGGTCGAAGTCTGGGCGCTGGCCCATGGGCGTATCGCCTGGCTTTGTGATGGGCCCGTTGGCAAGAAGGCCGGAGGCTTCTAGAAACGGCTTTACTACGTGCAGGCTCAAAGCGCAGAGCGCGCTGTCCACATTCAGCCGGATCAGGCCCCTACAGGCCATTCCGACCATTAACGCAGAGCCTGACAACCCCTTGTAGTCCGACAGCTGCGTCTCTGCAGTGACGGACAGGTCAAGGTCGACTCCGTGCACACATTCAGACAAAGCCTGCTGCACCTCACCTTGTGCAACGTGGCCAATGCTGAGCTTCACCACGGGGTATCCGAAACATGACCACTTCTCGCCAGGACGAACAGGCTCTACGTTGAGGGGAACTGGTTCGATCTCAAGCGGCGCTGCAAGCAAGAGCACGCATACATCAAGGCTCTTGTCATGCGAGTCGATAACAACAGAGTGCTCAGAGGCCGACGCGCCTACGCCAAAGCGAACCGCCACCTTCTCACCTGCCGTATGCGCAGCCTCGACGCAGTGATAGGCGGTTAGGATTCGGTCCTTTGCGACAAGCCATCCCGTGCCTGATTCGTCTTTACCGACGACCTGGCAGGTTGCCAGTTTCACACCCTCCTCAGTCATTGTGTTTTGCATCCAATTGAAATCCAGTTGGTGTCTGCGATATGAACGCTGAATGGCGTACCTGATCTAGAGGCGTGTGCCCGCAGCCGCTGAGCGCCAGCTGTCTCATAGTTGAAAATTAATCGTCGTTCAAAGGGTGCGGGGCGATCCACGATCTCTGCGAGTACTTCGAAGTCTGGGTGGCCGTGACGACTACCATCTGTTGAAATCAGGAAACAGGGGGCATCAACAGTGGCGAGCATTTCTGGACTCGTGTTGTGGTAACTGCCGTGGTGCGCAACCTTAATCACGTCAAAGAGAATGGGGCCCGTTGCCGGCTTTGCGGCTTGCAGCCTTGCCACCGTGTCCTCAGCCCACGCATCCCCGAGGAATAGCGCCCGAACTCCTGCAGACGTGATGATGACTGCAATCGAGCTCCCATTCGCGGGGGACTGGTCCGGCGCATAGATGTCTGTTAGGCGCAAGTTGCTGTTCGCTGAAACCATCCGGGCTTTTGGTTCCTGAAGCTGCGGCAAAGTCGCACACCACATCTCGTACGCATCATCGAGAAGATCAGCTGACGCTTCACCTCCCTTGTATCCAAGCTTTGCAACCTCTTTTAGCCATACAGAACGCAGCGATTCAAGCCGGGCGCGACTCGGACCAACGACCTCCACCGAAACCTCCTCCGATAGGGCTAGAGGCTGCTGGTCTTGGCATATGCATGTCGTCCCATCACCTTCGTTCCAGCGGTAGCCGTACTGCCAAAGCAGTCTGGCTAGGGAACTCCCCTGGCGAGCGCTGATAGGCCCCTGCGCCGCGGGCCCACCGAACCCTCGCCTTCGAAGTGCCTCCAGGACGAGCTTGCCCTCCACGCCTTCCTCTCCGCTGGGCGGGAGCGGCATCGAGCGCAGGCTGTTGTGCCAGACCCTGTCGACAGCAACGATACGGTGTGGCTCAGGGCCATTTGAAGAGAAGAACTCTAGAAGGCCGCCAATGTGGTCAGCGTCGATGTGTGTGCAAACTACAAGGGCTAGTCGACTGCCGTCACGGCTAAGTGACGCAAGGTCCGTCTTCACGAAGTCCTGGAATGTGCTTGCAAAGCCGGCATCGATGAGAATGAATGCGCCAGCAGCCTCTACTAGGAACGAGTCACCGTTTCTCGCTGGGTACATTTTGATTCTTAGCATGTGAGGGCGTACGCAAGGAGCGCCGTTTGCAGTGTAGTAACAGTCATGCGATGCAGACAGGCCATGCCCGTGGGTGCGTAGGTACAGACGTAAAGAACATCAATCCTCGCGCAACTCAAAGGGGGCTCCGTGGCGCGGGCGAAGAGCCGAAGTTGTTCGGTCGCCCAGTATTATGATATGTTCTGCCATATCATATGTAAAAACATACTATTTTGCAATCAACACAGTAGCTAAGCCCCATGGCCCTTGAATCGCGTCAAGAACGGGAAATTCGAGTCGGTCGAATCCTTCTTTGGGAGGGGCGTGTCGGTCGTGCACGCCTGATCGCCGAGTTTGAGCTGAGCCCGATCCGGGCAAGCGAATGGCTACGCGACTTCCGCGAGTCCTACCCGACTTGGGGCGCCTGGGATCCCAAGCTCAAAGCGTATGTCGCCACCCACGCTGCTTATGTGGCCGTAGAGCGTGCGTCCACAGAACAGCCTGTTGCCGCGATGCTGGCCCCGTACCTGTCGGAAGAGGGCGGTGGCCAGATGTCGACGGACTGGAGCTTCACGCGCACGTCGCCGCAAGTCTTCTCGCGCATCAACCTGGCCATCACAGACAGGGTTCGGGTGAAGTTTTCCTATTGCTCGATGGGCAATCCCGAGCCGCATGAGCGAACCCTAGAGCCCCACTGCCTGATCAAGACTGGTCGGCGCTGGCACGTTCGCGGCTACTGCGTGGAGAAACAGGACTTCCGTGACTTCGTCCTGGGCCGCATGTCAAAGGTCAAGCTGCTGACCGACCCGAGCACAGCTGACCCCAGCGGCGATCGAACGTGGTCAACATTCGTGGAGGTGCGCATCGTCGCCCATCCCAAGTTGAGCGAGGCCCAGCAACTGGTTGTGCGCAACGAATACTTTAACGGAACAGCAGCCCGAGTCGAGAAATGCCGGGCAGCCCTGCTGAACTACCTGGTACAGGAGATCCGCGCTGCCACGGACGTCAATGTTCAACGGCCACCGGACTATCAGTTGGCCATCGAAAACATGGACGAATGCCGTCAATGGCTGTTCCAAGGCTGAGCACCATGAGCAGCACCACCCCCATCACAGACCAACTGAGCCTGGCTCGAACCCAGGAGCGATATCCGCCTCTGTTCAAGTCGTTGCCAGATCGGCTCTTTGGCCCCCTGGCATCGCAAAACCGCTTCCAGTATTGGAGCCTGCTCTGCGCGCTGTTTGCCAAACGCTTCGGCCCAGAGGCGGAGTTGCCCCCCAGCCATGGCTTTCCATCCAGGGACATCACCGGCGACATCGCAGATGAGCTGCAGTTTCAGGAGTGGAGCACCGAGGACGAGCTGAAAGACGTCACGCCTGCCACCCCGCTGGCCATCCGCGCGATCGCTGTCTTCAACCGCTTGCGCGATGCCGGTTGGCTGCGCGTTGACCGTGTCGGTGTGCGCGAAATGGTGACCATGCCGCCTGCCGTCGCCCAGTTCATGAATAGGCTGCTGGAGTTCGCCCAGACAGGCCCCGTCTTCGTCTCCGGCAAGATCCGAAGCATCGAGGTCAACGTCAAGCTCTTGCTTGACGAAGCCACAGACGGCGCATCGCTTCAGGAAGCGGCCAAGCAAACCCGGGCACTGCTGGAGCATGTGCGCATTGCAGGCACCAACGTGCGTGATCTTATGCGAGAGCTGGGAGACGTAGACGCCACCGGCGAGTTCGTGCGACGCTTCTTCAGCGACTACATCGAGCGAATGTTCATTGGTGACTACAAGGAGCTGCGCACCCGTGAGCATCCCCTGTCTCGTCGCCAGGAGATCCTCAAGGTCATCCATCAGATCCAGCAGACTCCTGAGATTCGAGATCGCCTGATCACCTGGTACCGGCATAAGCAAGCCAACGACGACCCCAAACGTGCCGAGGCGCTGTTCCAAAGGGACATCGGCAAGATCGAAGACCTGCGTCGAATCGACGAATACCTCGATCGGCTCGATGACGAGATCCGCAAGGCCAACAAGCTGGCCCTGGCATTCCTCGACTACCGCTTGCGGGGCACACGACCGCTCGATGAACTGGTCGGCCACGCCATCGACTCCGTCATCAAGCATGGCGCTGCGGCTGCCGAAGTCTTGCCCTGTGCGCCCTCGGAGATGATCGGCCCCGAGCGGCTGGCCAAGCCGAGGGTCTCGTCTCAACGTGCGGAGCCGGGAGAGCTGCGCAAGCAGGTGATGTCAGCAGAGCAGGAGGCCAGAAGCCGATTGCACCTTCTGGCGCGCGACCGACGCAATGTGAACATGCCCAAGCTCGCGGCCTTCGTGCGTGATCACCTGGGCGGCGCGAAGTCAATCGCCAGCACAGCACTGCCCGCCGACACCATCGAGTCGGTGCGTGCGCTTCAGGTCTTGCTCACGATTGCCAGCGCGAATGACTCGAACAGCCCATTGCTCAAAATGAATGCCAAGACGATGAGCAGTGGCTTCACGACGGTTAGAACCGACGATGAAGAGCTGGCGGGAGCAGGCATCACTCACATGCCCTTCGACATCGTGAGCACACGCAGAAATACTGAGGGAGCAAAGGGATGAGTTTCTGGACAAGTGCCGCCGAGACCACGGGCAATGCAGTCCTCGAAGAGGACTTTGAGGCCGCCGCCTATCGCCTGATCTCTGAGCAGATCCTGTACGCAGCCGACCGCGGCAGCAAGGTGGCCTATGGCCTGATCCGTGACTACCAAAAGGAGTTCAAGCGAGCCCTTGAGCCGTTTGGAATCACCCTCAAGGTCAACAGCCAGTTGCGCTACGTTTGCGCTATCCCACTGCACGCCAAGACGACACCTGTGACCGTGGATCAGACCCTTTTTGCCCTGGTTCTGCGGATCATCTTCGATGAGGAAACGCGAGCTGGCAACCACGACGAGAACGGGGAAGTCGCCGTCGATCTCGTCACGCTCGAAGTGAAGTACAAGCAGGCCACCGGAGGACGCGAGCTTGCGAGCTCCGGCAAGCTCAAGGAGCTGATGCAGTGGATGCGCCGCTGGGGCATTGCACGCATAGCTGTTGATGAAGCCTCGCCATTGGCGCGCGATGGGTACCAAAGCGAACAACCGTACATCGTGATCATTCGCCCGGGCATCGCCGATGTTCTCGGTGAGGCCGCGCTCGAGCGGCTTGCTCAGTTTTCTGCTCCAGCGGCTGATGTCGAAAACACGATTGCCGCCGATCAATTACCGGCTGACGGCAACCCAGATGAGGAAGGTGAAGCCTGATGAAACTGCTGGTCAAGATTCACCTGGTTCAGTTCTTCCTCTACGAGAAGAGGGAGGTGAGCATTGGGCAGTTCACCGGCGTCTTCGGGGCCAATGGCAGCGGCAAGTCCTCGCTGCTGGATGCCGTGCAAATCGTCATGCTGGGCGCCAACCAGAGCCGCGGCAGATCAGGCGTCTCGTTCAACGCGCAGGCAGATGAAGGTGGGCAAAACACGCGCTCCATTCGAAGCTACTGCCTGGGTCAGTATGGTGACTCGCCGGACGCGCGTGTGCGCCAAAACGCCACGTCCTACGTGACCCTGGTCTGGTATGACACGGTCACCAAGGAGTACATCTCAACTGGGGTGTGCATTGCTGCCAGCAGCGACCGCGACAAGCATGAGGTGCTGGGCCGCTACATTGCCCCGATCGCGCTGACCTTGAATGACCACCTCGAAAGCGCAGAAGGCATAGAGCGGCCGCGCGGTTGGAACACGTTCCGCCAGAGCCTGCAACACCGTGCCGGCAGGGACGAAGAGGTGCTCTTCCACGATTCCGACCGATTCATCAGCGCGATGCTGTTTGCGCTGCGTGGCTCGCGGGGGGCCGCAAGCCTGGATGCCTTCAGGCAGTCCTTCCGATTTGGGCTGCGCATGAAGTTCGACAAGAGCGTTGACGACATCGTGCGCAATCAGGTGCTGGAAGCCCGCCCGACCAACGTCAAGCGATTCCGTGAGGTGCTTCAGACCTTCCAGGATGTGTCAGCCCTAGTTCGTGAGATCGATGGAAAGCTCAAGGAAGCTGAGCTGATCGAGGCTGACTATGCCGAGGCTGATCGAAAGTATCGCCATGGTGTGACCCTCGCCGCTTTGGCGGAAGCCGCTGCACTAGAAGTTGCCAACGAGGAGTTGGCCAAGGCTGAGGAAGAGGAGGGCAATGCGTTTCAACGGCTCGATCGTGCCAGGGAGATGGAGCAGGCTGCTGCTCAGAAGGTGGACAACGCTGTAGCTCAGGAGCAGGAATGCACCGAGCGGCGTGACAAGCACGCATCACATGCCGACACGGCCCTCCTGCGAGAGCAGGTCGTGCAGGCAGAGGCGCGGATGAAGGATCGCCAGGCTGCATATCGGCGCACGCTGATGGCCATCAACAGTGCCCTCGATGTGAAGATTCCCGGCAAGCTGATCTCGAGGGGCGCCGAAGCGGTCAGCATGGCCCAGCGGGGCATGCAGATCCTGCTTGATGAGGAAAGGGCGCCCAACCGAGAGGACATCGAGCGGCACATACGGGCTGCTCTGCGTGCAGTGAAGGGCTTGTCAGACGAGATCTTCAAGGAGATGCAAGATCTCGGCAGCGAAATCTCACGCGTTGAGGCTGAGCTTCAAGGGATGCGCGAGAACCAGGAGCGCATCTCCAAAGGCAAGCCGCCACTTGACAGGAAGGTTTCCGATCTCAAGCGCGCGTTGGCCGATGAAGGCATTGATGCCACGCCCGTGTGCGACATGGTTCGAGTCGAAGATCCGCTGTGGCAGCCAGTAATCGAGTCGTACCTGGGTTCGTCGAACTTGCAGGCCCTGGTGATCGAAGGTGATGCGGCGAGCGAGCGCAAGGCATTTGCCATCGCCCGTGGCCTACGCATCTTCGGCGCCAAGGTCGTCATGCCCAGCAAATTCACCTCTCGTCCCAGCCCTAAGCGCGGGACAGTCGCAGAACTGATCGCTGGCAACAATGCGGCTGCTGTGAACTACTTGCGCCACAAGCTAGGAGAGACCTTCTGCGCCGACACCGAAGATGAGTGCTTCTCGCACCGCTTTGCGCTGACAAAGGACGGCATGTTCGTGTCGGATGGCGAATTCTCGCGATTTCAGCCGACTGATCCGGTGTTCTTCAAGATCGGCCCGACCTCAACAGCAACTCGTACCGCCATTGCCGATGAGATCCGACGACTGGAGACCCGCGTTTCTGATCTAAAGAAGGCGTATGACGACACCAAACGCGTACTTGGCCTGGTCTCCAATTTCTCCGGTAACGAGAACGAGAAGGTTCAGTCGCTGCTTGAAGAGTTTGACCGTGCCGGGATGGAGGTCGAGAATCATCGGGCTCTGGTCGCTCGTCTCGTGTCCTTGGACACAGAGGAGTACCGGCTGCTTGTCGAGGCCGTCAAGCAGGCCAAGCAAGCCGTCGAGGAACTGCGTGCAAAGCATCTGCAGGCAGCGACAGCAGTGGGGGGTGCCGGAACTGATCTCTTACAGCGGCAGAGCTTCACCGCGAAGTGCGCTTCCTGGGTGACCCAACAGACTGATATCGCCGATCGTGCCCGCCAGCAAGAGGGGTTCGACGCTGACTATGCGTCTGAGCAATGGGAGAAGCTGCTCACCCGCAATGACCTGGCGTTCCGAGAGGCTGAGGCCGAACTCAAGCGCCGTGCGCGTGAGGCACACGATCTGTCGCGCCGTAAGGCCGATAGTGGCGGAGCTCGTCTAGGCGCGTTCACCCAGAAGTACCAAGAGTTCTTGCCTTCAGAAGCCCGTGGTGACTGGCGCCTATCACGCGCCTGGCTGACCGCGCGGGTTGAAAAGCTGAGCTCAACCCGGCTCAATGAATACAAGCCTCAAATGGAGGCCGCCCTTCTCACGGCGCAGAACACCTTCCGCAACGACGTCGCTGTGGCCCAGAAGGAGAACCTCGACTGGCTGAGCGACACCATGGATCGCATGAACGCGGCCTTGCGCTCGGCGCCCACCTTCACCAACGGCGAGAGGTATCGCTTTCAACGCACGGTGCGCCCGGCATATGCCAACCTGCTGAAGTTCATCAAGGACGTGGCCGACTATGGTCCCGGCGACGACCTGTTCGGTGGCGCGGGCGAGATGCCGCCGGAATTCGCCGAGCTCATCCGCGAAAAGTCGGTGCCAGGATCGGCTGCCATCAAGTCCCCATTGGACGACTACCGCGAATATTTCGACTTCGACGTTGAGGTCTTGCGCGAAGCGGCTGATGGCAGCCTCAAGCATGTAGGCTGGCTCAGCAAGCGCGTGGGCTCAGGCTCGGGCGGCGAGCACAGAGCTCCGCTCTATGTGATCGCAGGCGCTGCCATGGCCTCGGCCTATCGCCTGGAGCGGGGCGACGAGTCAGGCATCCGGCTCCTGGTCGTTGACGAGGCCTTCATCAAGATGGACGGGCGCAACATCGTTGCGATCATGCGCTACTTCGAGGAACTGGGCTTGCAGGTCTTCATGGCCAGCACTGGGGACGCCCTAGGGACGCTCACGGCTTTCTTGCATCGCTACTACGACATCATGCGAGACGCCGAGAGCAATGTGGTGCTTCTCGAGGGCCACGATGTCGACGAGTCGGTTCGCCAGATGTTCAGAGCCGATTGGCCCGAGTTGAACCCGGAGTTGCTCGCCAACGAGATCGCCAGGCAGTATCAGTCTCCTAGCAACTTGCTGCCAGAGATCGGTGGAGTCATCGCGTCATGACGAGCGCAGCGAACCAGGGGAGCAAGTCCGGGCTGGATACATTGGCGAGGAAGTCCCTTGAAACTCTACTGAAGAGGGCCAATCGGCATGCGGCCGGTATATCCGGTCGTGCTCCTGCGCTGACCTCAAAGGATTTGAGTGAGTACCATGCGCTGCGGGTGCTCAAGCAGATGGAGGACTTCGACGCAACGATGCTGTATTGCCAGGCTGAAGGCGCGATCCAGATTCACCGGCCTCGTCAAAACCCACATGGCCAGATAGAACGCATTGACCTGGTCGACGGGGGCAGGCTTGCCAGCCTGCTAGGGTTGATTCCCCATGCTCAGCGCGTGGAGGGTGCTCGCCAGATCCTGCAGGGATTCTTGGATGACTTCCCTGTGTTGCAGGACGTGATCTCCAAGTGGAGTCTCATGAAGCAGGTCCGAGGCAGCAGCCCGGAGGATTCACCGAGCTGGGTTGCCGCTTGCC
This sequence comes from Aquabacterium sp., assembly GCF_041909175.1. GTDB lineage: Bacteria > Pseudomonadota > Gammaproteobacteria > Burkholderiales > Burkholderiaceae_C > Aquabacterium. The sequence continues at coordinate 109,579 of NZ_JAYRDZ010000001.1, forward strand.
AGGTGATCGCGCACTGCCGCAACCAGGTGGCCCTTGGTGTTGCTGAGATGCCGGTGCGTGATGTCAGTGCGCGGCTTTTCAAGGACAGCAAGCGTGTCGAGGCATTGATTCCGCTGCTTGATGCTTTGCTCTGCACCAGCATTGAGGATCAGGCTCGGCCGGACACAGAGGTCATGCAGGAGCTTGGGCTCTACAGAGAGGAGCAGCCCGCGCGCTTGGCTGGCAATGTCGTTATCCGCAGAGAACGCGGAGAGTTTCCGCTGGATCGGCCCTACTGCGCTTTGCCGCCAACGACGGTATTGGGCGTTGGCGGGGCTGCGCCGAGCAGGGTGCTCTCGATCGAGAACCTGACCACCTTCCACGTTACCGCCAGGAAACTGGCTGACACCGACACGCTGGTGCTCTATACGGCCGGGATGCCCTCACCCGCCTGGAGGGCCATGTACGTGCGGCTGCTTTCCAGCTTGCAGTCTGGCCTGGCGGTGTGCCATTGGGGGGATGTGGATGAAGGCGGGTTCCGGATCGCTGCGCATCTGAGCCGCGCGGCCACGGAAGCAGGGCATGTCTTGCAGCCATGGTTGATGCGTCCGTCCGAGGTCCCCGCCGCCCAACAGCGCCCGGCTCCCCCAGCGGTCGTGGATCGGATGGTTATCTATGCCAATGCTGCCGGGTGGAGTGATCTGGCCAAGGAGATAGCAGACATCCGGATCGTTGCCGAGCAAGAAGGGTGAAACGCTGAGCTGATTCGGGTGGCGCGGTTGTTCACAAACCGGCAGCGGCCGACTATTCATCCCCATTCACTTCGTTCTTCAGGGAGCTTTTGTTGAGGTTTTCCATCCATTGAATAGTGCCCAGTCGGCCAGCTAACAGCGCGGGCAAGTACACATCGGCATCCAGCTCTGGGAAGTGCAAACCCAAGCCAGAAGGCGAGAGCTCGCAGCTCTGTAGTTGACACGGCTGCGCGTTTTCCAAGCCTTGAATTTTGTCGGGGTTGAGCTGCAGCGTGTGGCCGTCGCTGAACCTGATAACCAGAATATGGCGCTGCTCGTCGTAGCGTGCTGATGTTGCCGTCGGTGTTCCTGACATGGCATGGCCGTTGTCAGATGAAGCCACCAAGCCAGCGCTCAAGTCGCCTCTGCAATCCTGTACCAGCCTGCGAATGCCTGCGAGTGCGTCTTCGGGCGTCGGTGCAAGCCATGAAAGCGACGGGAACTCGGCACAGAGCCCCACGTACTCCTGATCTTCTTCTGACCACGAGACTGAGTACGCGGGGGCGTCTGCTGGATTTAGCTGGGGCATGGCGTCACCTTTTAGAACTCATTCAGCTCGTCGAAAGGCAAGGTCGAACGGGCATCGGCAATCAGCTCATCGGACTGATGAATTCCGATGAGTTCATAGCCGCCAGAATCGGCCAAGTAGCCAACGCCAAGATGCAAAGGCACCTGCCGTGCCACCGCGTAGGCCGCTGTCACTGAGCCCTCACTGCCGTACTCATGGCCGTCAAATGCTCTGGCCATCAGGCCGAGTGCCTTTGCGTCAAGGCTGGTCTGCGCACGCAAAAACAGAATGAACTGCTGCTGATGGTTCGCCAAGTCCGCCCGCAGGATTGCAGAGCGCCCATCTGGCACCTCAATGCCCAGCACATAAGCCAGGTCGTCCTTCTCGACGAACAGCACGCTTGGAAAGAGCTTACAGAACTGCCCTTTGCGCACCGCCTTCACGTCTGCTGACCAGACGTCTCCTCTCCCACCGGGTAACGTGCCCAGATGACGCGGTGTTTTGACGCCGAACGTAATCGACGCATGAGCGACGTTTTCAAGTAAGTGAGGCATCGGGTTCCCCCACGGAACAAGCAACGGGATGCCATCGCGGCGAATTGCATGGATGGCGCACTGAGTGGCATTCTAGCGTGATGCTACTTATAGTCTGTAGACCTATAGTCATCAAAAAAGCAATCTCGCGGGTGATGTCATCCGCCCGCAAAACAGCCGAATCTGCCAGGCAACGCTTTGCCAGACTGCTCAAGACAGCACGTCTGGCCCAAGGTATTAGCCAGGAGGCGTTGGCTGAACTAGCTGGGCTACACCGTACATACGTCGGCTCCGTTGAACGAGGCGAACGGAACATCGCGGTTGACAACATGGAGGCGCTTGCGAAGGCCCTGGAGTTGGACATCAGTGATCTGTTGCGACCGGATGCAACGCAGGCATAGCCGCTGTCCACCAACCAAGCGCCACATACGGCCAATTTCGAACGGACCGCGCCGCTCATGACGGGTTTGTGCCAACCGGCGCGACTTGGACCCCTAACCTCGCGAGATCACGCCTCAGGAGAAAGTACTGCCTGACGCCGTCGACACTGGGCCCGCAGACTGGTCGTCCTTCCAGTTGGGCTAGTAAAGCCTTGGGCGAGCGCTTGACAGCAGCAGCAACCGCACTCAGGGAGATATAGGTCTCCCCGAAGCGTCTCACCTCGTCTCGATGGACTCGCCTGCCACTTTGTCCATCATCCTCTTGCGCCAGTAGCAGCCCCCTTCGCACCAGCTGATAGCCCACTTGCTGCTTCACCCCCAGCATCCGAGCTGCCACGTCAATAGAAAGCCAGTCTCTGCACTGCTGCACCATGCTTGCGCGCCAAGCAGATGCGGTATCTCGCTCAAGCAGAAAGCCACTCAGGCCGTCTCGACTTGTATCGAGACCACGGACACGGACTACAGCCGACTGGACGGCGATCAGTAGTTTGGCGAACTCACCTTCCTGTAGCCGCCAACACTTGAGGATTTGATGGATGCTGACCGTTTGATTGCCGGCACTCTCCTCAGATCGGATCTGCATACGGCATCTCTCCAACAGCTCGCAAACTTCGATGCGCGAAAGCATCCACGGACGTGAGCCACCATTCGACCGGATATGCGCTGTCAACGTGCGCGCATCGACAAGCTCTCGGACTCGGCTTTTGGCGATTCCGAGAAGCCTCGCTGCAGTCTGAAGGTCGACGGCGTCCTCAACGTACTCAGCGATTGTGGCGATCTCAGAGACGGGCACTGACCATGCGGACCTGCCGGATGGGAGCTCCACAACATCAGCAGCAACAAGGCCCGCCAAATGGAGTTGCTTGACCGTGGCGGGCCCTGTGCCTGCAGCGGTGGCTGTGGCGCTTACGGTAGAGCGTCCATGTGACGCCTTGGTGCCATTCCTCAGGTTGCGATTGCGTCGGCAGATCAACCCCCACCAATGTTCATTCAGATAGGCCTCAAAAGCATCTCGCAGGAACTGGAAGCAAGGGGCTTCTAGATAAGCGTACAGCCACTTATAGATGCGTCCGTACGTCCTCGAAATGCTCAGGCTCGTACCTTTTACAGCTTGGTGTTGAGCCAGCAAAGAATGAAAGCCATGCGGCCAATCACACAACAGCTGTCCAAGCGCCTCGCTTTGTCGAGCGGACTTCTCAACACGATCTAGGCCAGCAACCTGTCCGGTCGCTCTTGCACGCTGAGCATCAGTGATCTGCTCGGCGATCCGCAACAGCTCGATCCAGCCATTCGCAGAAAGCCCAAACCCAGCATCTGATAAGCCACGCTGCAGGCTATCGTTCAAGCACCCCTGCACGTACGCGAGTGCATTACTGCCAGGCTCGGCAGATCCATGTGCCAACTGGTAACCGCAGGCGCAGCTTGAGAGGCACGATCGCTCCAACCGCTGAACCGATCCGCAACCAGGGCACGCGTCCAGTAATCTGACCCGGTGGACATCGCACCAGCACACAAGCTTGATTGACCACTGGAACCGCAAATGCATGGACTCGCTGAGACATTGCGGACACCACCGCATCACCTCCAGGGTGAAATCAGCCCGCGAAAGGCCCAAGGGCAAAAGATCCACCTCCTTGCAGTGGCGAAGCCATGGCCCCTTCAGGTGCTGCCATTCAATGTCGCTCAAGCCTAGACATTTCTGGAGCACGTTTGGACCAGCGCCGTAACGGCTGACGATGGCAGCCCAGAGCGCTCGGGGTGATTCGGTCCCCAACCGTTCCGACAGTCTCGCCATGTAGCCCGCAGGCAGTTCATCATGCACGGGACGAGGTCGTAAGGGCAGAAGTCTGAACTCCGCTTCAAGCGCGTCGCTGTGACTCATTGGGTACTGGCCGCCAAAGCGCGGTTGCACAGGTAGTCAAAACGACAGGCCTGCATGATGGTCACCCCAGCCAGTTGATCAGACACCTGACTCAGAAGCCGGACCGGATCATCTATCGGGTCCACATACCGTTCTGGCCACTCCCACGCGATCGGAAGGAATGCGGACACGGAAAGCTCTGCCCATGATGCGTCCAAGAAGCGATTAACGATTGACCAGTGTGGCCGGATTGATCGACCGAACCGCCTGTCGCGTTGGACGTTCTTCCGAGCCGCCAACTGCTTTGCGACGCGCGGATCCATCGGCTCGTACGCGTCAAACAGTCTCCTCCACCAATCGCTGAAAACCTTGAGCCGCTCCTGCCTCTCTTCGTGATTGATGACAGGATTCAAGACCACCAGGTTGCCACGTTCAACGGGCAACAACAGCGCCGACATCCGGCGCTGAACAAGACGCCTAAGTTCTGGATCCGCCCTCCGCTCCGCTTCTACAGTTTTGTACCAGCCAAGAAGCTCAGTGAATGCCAGAGGCGGAGTCAACTCAATGCAGAGCTCGGCATGTTTCGATGCGAAAGATCGCTCGACGCGCGTCAGACTCCTCAATAAGGTCGCGGGCCATCGACTGGTTAACCGCGCGATCATGATGTCGAGGTCGAACTTAGTGCCGCTTGAAGCGGCATCCCAGCTGTACATCGGCCTGCAGAGCGCGCCCAAGAGCGATATCGTTCGGTACGGCGTTGTCGCAGCAGACCGCCCCGCTGGTGACGCCAGCCCCGCTTTCATGTACTCGTGAAAGCCTTTGACGACGAACCTGTCGAGATGCGCACGAGTCGGCACGCATGGCTTGCTGGTCAACATCCGCAGATCCTGGCCACAGCGGCAATGCCATGCGGGCTGAAGCGACCGCCATGAGAGCTTGGTTCCACACTCACATTTCGACAGCAGTTCGCACCCGTGATCCAGGCAAATCAGGACAAGAGGAAGCTCCCAGAGCCAGCGATGGTGTTCATGCAACTTGAGGCACTGCGGACAGAACCTCAGATGCAAGTAGCTGAACTCAGCCTGAGTCGCGACTTTTGTTCTTCGGGACGAAACCGCTGCATGATTCAAATTCCAAACCTCTCGATCTGGACGCAGCCGATCACCTGCAATCCTTTGCACGGTTGTCCAGGCTTCATTCAAGGACTCCTCATCAATGGGGCGATAGATGCATTGGAGGCTGCGATGAAGCGCGTCTGGCATGCGGTGGCCATTGGTGTCAAAGTACCTGTAAAAGTACCCTGCGAGGCTCTCTCCTTCCAACTTACTTGGCCGTAAAGGAAACTGCTCCAGCTGAATCATGGTGAACTCCTATCGCCGACCAACGCCCAGGGCACCACGTTCAAACGGCTCACCTGCGCGATCAAGCCGCCTGAACTCAAATTGGATGTTGAACGGGTTCAAGGCGCCGATGCCTTGGGGCCAGATCGCCGCAGAAAAAGCAACCTCGAGGTCCGCAACAGTTAGAACGTCCAAGCCTTTTTCCATGCCCGTTCTCAATGCCTGAGCAAGCAGAACTTTGAAGAACGCGACCCGCCCGTCGGTTCCAAAGCGCACGCGGTGACCAAGCTCATCCCATGCCATATCGCCTGGGTCAAACGGAATCGGTAGCGCATGGGCCAGCGAATTGAATAGCTGAATGCATTCCCGCTCAATCGCAACATCTTTGGCTTGACCGAGCTCCATGTGCATCTGCCTGGTGAACCTGCGGCGGAGCTGCTCGTTCACCCTCAGCAACGACTCCACTCGGGGGAGACCAAGCAGGACGCAAGGCTTCTGCAGTTCATCGGTTAACGACTTCAGCCAGTCGCCTACGTAGTACTGGGTGGGCGATGATCCTCGGTCTTGGATGTGATTGGCTTCGTCGAATAAGAGCAACTCAACACCGCAACCTCGCGCAATCTGAATGGCGCGAGCTGTTTTCGACGACGTCGTCCCCTTTGTGGGCGCTGGGTCCCCCAATCGAAGCAGCATCTGTTCGGCAGCTCCGCCGATCGTCGCAGCGGGCGGCATCGCCACGAAAAGAACGGGGATCACGTCCCGTTCGCGATGAATCTGCTTTGGATACTTCTGAAGCATCAAGCGACACAGCGTGGTCTTTCCAGTACCGGACTCCCCTGTGACCAGCAGGTTCTCGACCATGCCTGTGTGCCGGTACTGCTGAAGCAATCGCTCAATGGCCTCAAATGCAGCAACGAAGGGGGGGAAGAGCAAGCACTCGGCATCAAAGGCACTGAAAGCTTCGAATTCACGGAGGTTCATTGGGACCCTCCGGGCGCAAGACGAAACGCCTGCAGCAATGCAGGGGGATCGTTGGCCATGGTAGCGGTCTGACGCTGTACCAGCACCGGCTTCGGCGCAGGAACAACCGGGATCGCCGAAGACTCAAGGCGCGCCTGTGGCTTGGCGCTGGTGATGCCATGCACCTGCGCAGCACGTCGCCTGGTCTTTTGCTTTCGACTTGTGATCAACTGCTCCAGAGAACGCGCGATTTGGTACTTGGCAGCGATAAGGGCTTGTGTGTCCTCCGCATTTTTGCCAGCCTCACGCAGCTCTTGGCGAATGAGTTGGTGCTGTGTCAGCGTGAGTCCGTTCGCATACTCAGGCTCAACCGCATGCACTGTCACAGGATCGCGCTCTTCTGGACCCCAAACTTGGATGTCAGCCAGGTTCTCAGGGTCACAGACGATGCGTACTTTTGTGCCTGGCCCCCACTTCTTCAGCAATGGAAGGAGGCTGTCGTCAGCGTATCGAATCCCGTCGATCGTGATGCCATCCGGCCGTAGGCTTCGTTCCTTGACCAAGCCAATTCTTCGCTGTAGCAACTTGATATCAGCAGGCAATTGCGGTGTCCTGCGCGAGGCCGCTTCATGCCACTTGGCCCACGGCGTCGTTCCAATACCTCGGTGGACGGTCTGCGCGTAAACATCCAGAATCCATTTCTCGAACAGATGCCTGAACTCACCCATCGTGAGAACCGCGTGGCGCTGTGGATCGTAGTCCCCTCGGTCCGCCAGTTTGGCCATGGACGCCCCTGGAATCTGGTGCGCAAACGAGTAATTGACCGTTTTGAGATATCGCTCGATGGCACCCTTGAACCACGGGGTGCGTTTCGGGCAGTACTGCAGGCGGATCGTCAAGTCCAAAGCCACGCTCTCGAGGTCTAGCCCATGGAACTCCAAGCCGTTGTCCAACACAAGAACATCCATCAGCCCATGGCAAGGCCATCGATGCTGCACGGGTAAATCAGGGATCACCTCAGTCACAGGGGTCTTCGGCAGTATTGCGTGCCGCAGCGCACCCATGACGGCAGCCGCAGAGGTGCCGCCAAAACTGAGGTAGTAACCAAGCGGGAAGCGGCTGCAGTGATCAAGAAACATCGTGAGCGTCGGGCGACCAAGTGGAAGCCATGTCACCTCGTCAATCAGGAACAAGTCCAGTGGGGTGTGGTCGCCCTCAACGCGGTCGAGGATGTTCCGAACCTTGGGGCCTCGTTTCGCGATCTTGAACCGCCGATCTGCTGCGGCTTTGCCTTCACTAAGAACCACTTGATCGTAGGCCTCCGTCTTCGACAACAACCGATAAGTTGTGCGTATTGACGGCGTCTGTAGTTGCTCATCAGGGAGACGTCGCAGGTTCTCAAGTTGAATCATCCCGGCTAGCCGATCATGAACGTCACCACCGGTGGCCTTTGGGCTCTGCTTAAACGCCGCATCCAGTGCTTCCGCGAACAGCTCCAGCACACGCCCGTCCAGTCGGCTGCCTTTGGAGCCTCTGTCTCGGTACTTTGGAATCAACGCACGAACGTCCCCAAAGGCCAGATATGTGGAATGCCAGCGCCACAAAGAAGCTCGCGAAGGCGGATCAAGGTCATTGATCTCCGCCGCTTTGTCGGCAATAAAGGGCTCTATGAAATGCGGCTCGAAGGTGAAACTTCCGCAGTCGACCAAAGCCAACACATAGGCACGCCTGCGCTTGAACTCGCGCATCTCGCGCTCCTTCAAACCTGACAGCGGCAACGACACCGGTGCGGTAGTGGCTGCAACGGTGCTCTGATCAAGCGCAGTGATCCGCCCCGCTGTGTAGGCGGACAGAAGCTCTACATCTGTCTTCAGCACCGTGTGGCCATCGTGGCACCTTTGCAAGACTACTTGGCGGACTTCCTGCGGGCCAGTACTGTGCAGCCGCTCAATCTGATACGCAGCCCCTTCAAGCTCAAAGATTGCCCCAACGCGGAGCGAAAAGTTCGCCATGCGTACCTCCAGAAGGTTCGATGCGGACGATTGAGTCCAGCGATAGAGCTTCCTGCAGGTCACAGACCAGCATGCCCAAGAGCACCAGCGAGAACGGGCTGACGCCATACGGGGTCAGCACATCAATTGCTCGGCGGATCGAGGTTGGGAATTCGCTGCTGACCTTCCCCAGCGCCGCGCAAGCCGCGGCAGTTGTGGGCCCGAGCCGAGGTGCCTCGTGATAGACCCACTTGAGGTTGGTGAGGCGGGGCTCCAGGCGGATCACATCGTCTGTGAGAACGATGAAGTCCCGTCCGATGCGAGCCATGTGTTCGGCGATGCACTGGAACCGATGCCACGTCTCCGGTCGCTCCAGATGCTCTCTGGGCTTGACTTCGACCGTAAGCTGCCGCCCCCCTGCAAAGGTCAGCAGAAAGTCCGGGGTGTAGCGCCTCAGCAGCGCACCATCCGGGTAGCTGATCTTTTCGGGCTGCTCAACATACCGCTCGATTTGAGGCGCCGTCTCGAACAGGTATATCGCATCCAGCTCCAGCAGCTTTTCATGGCCGATCATGCGACCTGTTTTTCTGCTTGGAAACTTTCCTCGAACGATCGCGCCGGTGTACCTGACGATGTCTCGCGCGGGCTTATGAGGGGCGCTTGCAGGCGAACGTCCTCGCCATGTGCCATCCCATCCAAACTTTGACATTCAACTCCTCCAAGGGCGCAGATGGTCCTTGGGCCATCACGCCAACCTGTGATTCACCAGCCGACGGATTTCAGGCGTAGCTACGCCCATCGCGGGTGCTGAACCCACGAGTAAACCGATGGCTGGAATGAAGGAGGCTTGACGGCTGAGTAGCTGTCGGAGACACTGAAAGCGCTAACTAGGTGTTCCGCAAGGGATGCTACCCAGCGGGGCAAGCCAAAAGGTTTGTCCCGCTTTTTACATGGTGGCCTCCGATCTTGGTCGTTTGCGAATCCGGTGCAACTCGACCGGCGGCGATTCAGCGAGCCGTGCGCGCATGCCAATGATTTCTCGGATGAGAGTGACCTGCGCGGGGTGAAGCGTTTCCAGGTGGTCCCGCAATTCCGAGACCATCCAAAACAAGGCCTCGGGCATGTCGTTGCGGAGCTTGATCTGTCGCTCCGACGCAGCGGCTGCTGTTCTCAGTTCAGCTTGTTCTGCGGGACACAACTTCAGCGCACTGATTGCCCGCTCAGTGAACTCAGCGGTCGGCGGCCCCTTCGTCCCGATTTCCAGGGCGGAGATGTACGTCTGCTCATAGCCCATCGCATCGGCCAAATCGCCTTGGCGCATGCCGTGACGCATGCGAAGCTCACGAAGGACTCGGGAAAACGGGCTCAAGATAACTCGCACCAGTCGTGAATTTGACGGCTAGCGTAGGTATCGACGAGCGGGCTGTCAAACGGCCAAAACAGCGGAAAAGTGGCGTGCTGTCAGAGTGACTGCATGTTCGGTTGACGTTGTTTGGCCAAAAGCCTTGTGCGACAAGAAATCAGGCGGAGGCAGCCCAGCTGGCTTGACCACGTGTTGCTCGCCCACGCAATTCCGACTGCCGTGTACGGGAATAGGTGTGGCTGGGTCGAAAACGGTTGCGTGCGTCAACGGGCCATGGCCATACAACCTGATACCCTGCGCAAAGTGCTAGCGTTTTGCAAACTGGAGTTCGCTGTGGCCATCACGAAAACCGAAGTCGTCAGTGTCAGGGTCCCACCCGACGTCAAGGCTGCCCTCGTCGCAGCGGCGGAACAAGAGCGCCGCAGCGTCGCGTCGATGGTGGAGTTCATGGTCTTGGACTACTGCCGCTCCCACGGCATCGTGCCCGCGCGCCCTGTCAAAACAACTCGTGTGCGCAAAGCACCATGAGCCATCCGACACCTCAGACCAGTAGCCAAGATTCCCTTGCCAGGCCTCTCATGACAGCTCTTGCTTCATTGCTCAACCACTATCGCCAATCCTCCATGTCGGAGCGTGAGAAGGGCACCTACTTTGAAGAGCTGATGCTCTGTTACCTGCGCAACGAGGCGACCTACCGCGACCTCTACAGCGATGTATGGACCTACGGCGAATGGGCAGCACTCCAAGGGCTGGACAAACGCGATGCGGGCATCGACCTGGTTGCCAAAACCCAGGGCACTGGCGAGATCCACGCCATCCAATGCAAGCTGTACGCTGAGGACTACCGGCTGCAGAAGAGCGACATCGACAGCTTCTTCACCGCATCCGGCAAAAAGCCGTTCTCCCACCGCGTGATCGTCAGTACGACAAATCACTGGAGTACCCACGCCGAAGAGGCGCTGCGCGACCAGCAGCCTCCCGTCAGCAAGATCGACCTGAATGACCTGGAGAACAGCCAAATCGACTGGGCTCAGTACAAGCCCAAGGCTGCGCCAGTGCTCAAGGTCAAGAAGCAGCTTCGTCCCCACCAACAGCAGGCGCTGGACGCGGTGTTGTCCGGCCTGGGGACGGCAGACCGAGGCAAGCTCATCATGGCCTGCGGCACGGGCAAGACTTTCACCAGCCTGAAGATTGCCGAGGCCTTGGCGGGCAAGGGCAAGCGCGTGCTGTTCCTGGTGCCCAGCCTGTCCCTGCTGTCTCAGACCCTGACCGAGTGGACCCAGGAAAGCGGCACGCCGCTGCACAGCTTCGCCGTCTGTTCGGACAGCGATGTCGGCAAGAAGCGCCAGAAGGACGACGACAGCGTCCAGACCTTCACCCACGAACTGCGCTACCCCGCCACGACTGAACCAGGCCGCCTGGCGACTGAGATGGCCAAGCGGCATGACGCAGCACACATGAGCGTGGTCTTCAGCACCTACCACTCCATCGACGTCATCCACCGTGCCCAGCAAGGGCACGGCCTGGCTGATTTCGACCTCATCGTCTGCGACGAGGCCCACCGCACCACCGGCGCGACCTTCGGTGACGAAGACGAGAGCAATTTCGTCAAGGTACACGATGCAGCTTACATTCGCTCGGCCAAGCGCCTCTATATGACGGCCACGCCACGCATCTATGGAGACAGCGCCAAAGCCAAGGCCGAACAGGGCAGCGTGGCGCTGTGCTCGATGGATGACGAAGCCCTCTATGGCCCAGAGCTGTACGTCATCACGTTCTCTGAAGCCGTCCGGCGTGGCCTTCTGGTGGATTACAAGGTCATCGTGCTTTCAGTGGAAGAAAGCCATGTCAGCCGCCGCATCCAGACCCTGCTCAAGGACGAAAACAACCAGCTCAAGGTGGACGATGCCGCGAAGATCATTGGGTGCTGGAAAGCGTTGGCCAAGCAAGGGCTCGCTGAAGACCTGAGCGGCGACCACGAAGCCATGAAGCGCGCCGTGGCCTTCTGCCAGGTCATCGAAGTGAGCAAGGGTGCCAAGACCCACAAGGTCAGCTCCAAGAACATCGCCGGCATGTTCCAGGCGGTGGTCGAGGCCTACCAAGCGACCGAGGAGGACGATGCAGCTTCCACCCTGGCCTGTGAAGCCGAGCATGTGGACGGCAGCATGAACGCCAGCGAGAAGGAAGCCAAGCTCGCTTGGCTTAAGGCCGAAACCCCCGAGGACACGTGCCGCATCCTGAGCAACGTGCGCTGCCTGTCTGAAGGTGTGGATGTGCCCGCGCTGGATGCGGTGCTGTTCCTGACCCCGCGCAACTCGCAGGTCGATGTCGTGCAGTCGGTTGGCCGGGTCATGCGCAACGCCCCGGGCAAGAGGCGTGGCTACGTTGTGCTGCCAGTGGTCATCCCGGCGGGCGTGGAGCCGCACGACGCGCTGAACGACAACAAGACCTACGCCGTGGTGTGGCAAGTGCTGCAGGCTCTGCGCTCGCATGACGATCGCTTCGACGCGATGGTGAACAAGCTGGACCTGATCGGGCGCGACACCAGCAAGATGGAAGTCGTCGCGATCACCGACAAGATTCAGAAGAGAGCAGAGAAGCCGAAGGGGCCGAAGAACAAGGACGCCGGTAAGGGCGGCTTCACCATCGGCGAGCCGACGCCCAAACAATACGGCAAGGAAGACCAGACCTCCCTGCCATTCGAAATCGGCGAGATCGAGAAGGCCATCTACGCCAAGCTAGTGCAAAAGGTGGGCAACCGCCACCACTGGGAAGACTGGGCCAACGACATCGCCAAGATCGCCCGAACCCACATCGATCGCATCACTGCCATCGTTGAAGACCCGGCGAACGAGAAGGAACGCGCCGCCTTCAACTCCTTCGCAGACGAGTTGCGCGACGACCTGAACGGCAGCATCAGCGATGGTGAGATTATTGAGATGCTGGCCCAGCACCTCATTACCAAGCCGGTGTTCGACGCGCTCTTCGAAGACTACAGCTTCGCCCAGCACAACCCCATGTCGTTGGCCATGCAGGGCGTGCTCGACGTGTTGCAGGAGCACCGGCTGGACAAGGAGGCCGACACCCTCCAGCGCTTCTACGACAGCGTGAAGATGCGTGCTGCGGGCATCGATAACGCGGCCGGCAAGCAAAAGATCGTCGTCGAGCTGTACGACAAGTTCTTCCGCAACGCCTTCCCCAAGATGACCGAGCGGCTGGGCATTGTCTACACGCCGGTCGAGGTGGTGGACTTCATCATACACAGCGTTGCCCACGTCCTGCAGACCGAGTTCGGGCAGACGCTGGGCAGCAAGGGCGTCCACATCATCGACCCCTTCACGGGCACTGGCACCTTCATCACCCGTCTGCTGCAGAGCGGCCTGATCGCACCCGAGGACCTGCCACACAAGTACAAGCACGAGATTCACGCCAACGAGCTGGTGCTGTTGGCCTACTACATCGCCGCCATCAACATCGAGGCGGTCTATCACGGCATCGTCGGCGGCAAGTACCAGCCCTTTGAGGGCATCTGCCTGACCGACACCTTCCAGATGTACGAGAAGGAAGACCTGGTCGACGCGCTGCTGGTGGACAACAGCGCGCGGCGCAAGCGGCAAAAGAAGCTGGACATCCGGGTGATCCTCGGAAACCCGCCTTATTCCATCGGCCAGAGCAGCCAAAACGACAACAACCAGAACGTCGCTTACCAGCACCTTGATAGCCGTATCCGCGCCACCTACTCCGAACGATCTGCTGCGGCCCTGTCAAAGGGCCTGTATGACAGCTACATTCGGGCCATTCGTTGGGCCAGTGATCGCGTTGGTTCTAGTGGCGTGATCGGATTTGTCACCAACGCTGGTTTTTTAGAGGCCAACACTGCAGATGGCCTGCGAAAGTGCCTGGCTGAGGAGTTCAGCAGCATCTACGTCTTCCACTTGCGAGGTAATCAACGCACTGCGGGTGAGCTTTCCCGAAGGGAAGGTGGCAAGATTTTCGGCAGTGGCAGCCGTGCACCGATTGCCATCTCGCTCTTGGTAAAGAACCCGGCCGCTAGGCAGCACGGGCACATCAGCTTCCACGACATCGGCGACTACCTGAGCCGCGAGGAAAAGCTCGCCAAGATCGAATCCTTGGGAAGCATTGCAGGCATCACGGCTGAACAGAGCTGGCAGACCATCACGCCGGACGCTCATGGCGACTGGCTCAAGCAGCGGGACGACAGCTTCGCTGAGTATGTGGTGCTTGGCGACAAGCGGGGAGGTGACCTCAAGTTGTTCGAAAGCTATTCCCAGGGCGTTGTCACGAGCCGAGACGCCTGGTGCTACAACGCCTCAAAAGAACAGTTAGCCTCACAAGTCGCACGTCTCATTGCTCACTTCAACGCAGAGTCTCAGCGGTTTTCAAAGGCGTTTGCAGGTCTGGATAGGAAGGATCGTGCAACTAAGGTAGACGACTTCATTGACACCGATGCCAGCCGGATCAGCTGGTCCCGTGGTCTCAAGCAGGAGTTGATACAAGGTCGTACCTTCGAGTTCGATGCCAAGAAAATTGTTCGTGCTCTTTATCGCCCGTTCACCAAGCAGTGGATGTACTTCGATCGACGATTCAATGAGATGGTGCTGCAGATGCCGCGCATCTTTCCGAATGCCGCCACAGGAAATCTAGTGGTGTGCGTCACCGGACTTGGGGAGGCTGCAGGCTTTAGCTCCCTTATCGCAGATGAGGTGCCAAACTTCCACTTCGTTGCAGGGTCACAGTGCTTCCCGCTACACCTTTACGACAGCACGGAACCAGAAATAGCCGAAGCATGCCTTGCGCAGTCAGGCCTGTTCGGCGATGCGGATGCGCCAACGCAACCATTGGCACCCAAGCGCCGCGACGCTATCACGGCGGAGGGCCTGGCGCACTTCCAGTGCGCCTACCCAAATGAGACCATCGCCCGAGAAGACCTCTTCTACTACGTCTACGGTCTGCTGCACTCGCCCGACTACCGCAAGCGCTTCGCCGACAACCTGGGCAAAGAGCTGCCGCGAATCCCGCGTGTGAAGACGGCCACCGACTTCTGGGTCTTCTCCCAAGCTGGCCGCAAGTTAGCCGACCTGCACCTGAACTACGAGAGCGTCGAACCCTATCCGCTGCAGATCGACAGCGGCGGCAAGAAGCTCACTGACGCCGACTACCGCGTCGAGAAGATGCGCTACGGCAAGGGCAAAGGTAAGGACAAGGACCTGACGACCCTGCACTACAACGACAGAATCACCTTGACCGGCATCCCTCTGGAAGCCTACGACTATGTTGTTAACGGCAAACCAGCCTTGGACTGGGTGGTCGAGCGCCAAGCCATAAAGACCGACAAGGACAGTGGCATCGTCAACGATGCGAATGATTGGGCGGTCGAGACGATGGGCAACCCGCGATACCCGCTGGAGTTGTTCCAGCGGGTTGTTACTGTGAGCTTGGAAACGATGAAGATCGTGAGGTCACTGCCTCAGCTCGACATTGCATCGCCCAACAGTTGACACGAGGTAGGCGATCAGATGACTGCTTCAAAAGCACAGGCCTACCACGTTGACTTTGCACTTCACACCCTGGGCTGGAAAGCCTTTCAGGACTTGTGTGCTCAGGTCATGGAGGAGGAGTTGCGAGCCTCAGTTTCGGTATACCGCGAGGCACAAGACGGCGGGCAGGATGCTGTCTTTCTCGTAAAAGGGGCTGATGGCCTCACGACGGTCGGTACGGTGCAGTGCAAGTTCTCCGGCAAGCCAGAGCAACGGTTGCGAGCATCGGATATCACCGGAGAGCTCGCGAACGTTGAACAACTCGTCGCCAAGAAAATGGCGACCGTCTACTACTTCGTCACCAGCATGGGAGTGGACGCAGATGTCGCGCGCGCGATTCGCGAGCGGCTATCAGCTCAAGGGGTATCTGAGCCTCATGTCGTTGGCAAGGAATGGTTGCTCGGCAAGATAAAGGCCAGTCCCCGTCTTCGGGCGTTGGTTCCTCGCGTCTATGGCCTTGGCGACCTTTCAACGATCCTCGACGAGCGATGCGCCGCACAGACCCTTGCCTTGCTTGGCGAGCATCGCAAAGCCCTGCATGTATACGTACCGACGGCACCTCACCGTGCGGCAGTGAACATCCTGGCGCAGCACAAACTGGTGCTTCTTCTTGGAGCTCCGGCAACGGGAAAGTCCACTTTGGCAGCGATCCTCGCCATGATGGCGGTCGACAAGAACGACGTCCAAGTGTTCAAGTGTGACGGGCCGTTGGAGCTGAAGCAGCACTGGAACCCTCACGATAACAAGCGCCTGTTCTGGGTGGATGACGCCTTCGGCGCCAACCTGCTGATGCCGGACTATGTGAACGCTTGGGTTGAGTTCATGCCCAAACTTAAGACAGCCCTTGATCACGGCTGTCACTTCATCCTCACGTCCCGCACTCATATTTGGAATGAGGCTGAACCTCGTCTGGGCTCTAGAAACCATCCTCTCCTGACAGCAGGCACGGCCGTTGTCCATGTCGGTGACCTGACAGAATCAGAACGCGAACAGATTCTGTACAACCACTTGAAGGCAGGTACTCAACCATCGTCCTGGAAGGCCAGGATCAAGAGCTACTTGCCCCAACTGTCCAAACAGAACAGCCTGCTACCCGAGCTTGCACGACGCTTAGGCGACAAGGATTACACCGGAAACATCACGACGCTTCCAGACGACCTGCTGCGCTTCATTGCTCAGCCACAAGAATTCCTGGTTCAGACATTCAAGGAGCTGGCACCAGAGCAGCAAGCGGCGCTGACGCTTGTGTTCCTTGCTCGGTCACGATTACCGGTCAACACCTTCCCCGAAGAAGAAGCGGCCTTGGTCGCCGCGAGCTACGGTGTGACAACGGCCAACATGACCCAGGCTTTGTTTCGACTTGGGGGCTCCTTCGTGATCAGGCGGAGCGACGGAGACCAAGACTACTGGGCATTCTGGCACCCGACATTTGCCGATGCCATCAGCGAGATATTGAGCAAACGCCCGGACCTAATTTCGGTTTACGTGCGGGGTGCAGGACTCGACACGCTGCTAACCGATGTTGTTTGTGAGGGTGCCCCAAAGGTTCGCGATGCTGTCGTAGTTCCTCGAAGCAACAGTGATGCACTCATCGACCGACTACTAGAGACTCCTGACGAGGAGAGTTCGAACGAACATCTCTTTGAGTTTCTGAATCGTCGTCTCCCCGAGGACTTGGTGCAGAAGCTCCTCCAGCGGGCTCCGGAGCTTCTTGGACGGCAGGGTATCCGTGTGTCTTGGCGCCGCATCCGATCGCAAGAGATGGTTCGTCTACGCGCGACGGCCCATCACATGGGGCTGCTCTCTGATGAAATTCGCGCTGAGACGACAGCTATGCTTGAAGAGGAAGCTATCTATTCGCTCGACGCTTCGTTCGTTAGTGATGACAGCATTTTGGCGCTGTTCCGTCCCTCTGAGCTGATGCGGCTGACTGCTGGACTGCTGTCCAAGTTGAACTCGGAGATCTCGGAAAAGATTGCCGACTGTCAGAGCGAGGCTGACCCCGATGGCGATATCGATAGTCAATTCGAGAAGGTGACTGACTTCCTTGACGACATCTGGTACGTGTTCGAAGGGAGCTCTGCCTTCAAACAGAAACATGACGAATTGATCGCTGAGTTAGAGCAGGCCAAAAGGGAAGTCGAAGCTAGGAAGTCGGACGATGACGAAGAGACCAGCTTTTTCAACAGCATGCCCGCTGCGGCTCGCCCTCAACAACAGCGTGGCCGTTCAATTTTCAGTGATGTTGACGAGTAGGGCCATGTTTTGAAGGCCCCCGCCTTCTAACTACGACATTCAAAGACAGCCAGGGAAAATCATGTCTACTGCCAAGCGCGACTTCGAGCGATTTGTTATCTGGCTGCACCAGCCAGCCGTCGGGGCGCCATCTGATGTACGGCGTCTGGCCAATCTAGCATTGGCAAACTTCGACGCGTTGGCGCGGACATCGAGACAGCACAGCCAGCGGTCCACCTTTTTGGTAGATCTCGCGCGAAGGAACCTGGCTCAGACACCTGACGGCCAGCCGAACATCCAGGAGATCGCCGCCGATGGCACTTGGCCGTGGCGGCGTCTGCGAAGCATGACCATCGGGCCATTTCGAGGCTTCCGCACGCCAGAGCCATTCGATTTGCAGAAGCGCGTGATCCTGTTCTATGGTCCGAACGGCAGCGGCAAGACTAGCCTGTGCGAGGGACTGGAGTACGGTCTCTTGGGTTCCGTCGAAGAGGCTGAGTCCAAGCGGATTGACGGGCGCGCCTACCTCACCAACCTGCATGCACGGCGGTTTGAACCGCCGACACTCCGCGCGACGGACCATCAGAATCGTGATGTTGCAGTTGCGGCGAGTGCCGACACCTTCAGATTCTGCTTCGTCGAGAAGAACCGGATCGACGCGTTCTCACGCATTGCGGCCAGGCCGCCAGCCCAACGCACAGAGCTGATCGCCACGCTGTTTGGCATGGACAAGTTCAACGATTTCGTGGGTCATTTCAACGAGTCGATTGACCAACAACTGACGCTGACCGCTGCCAAGCAGATCGTCCTTACCGGCAAACGCAATGCTTTGTTGGCCGATCAAGCAACCGTCAATGGGGAGGCCCAAGCGTTATCGAGTTTGACCAACGAAGAAGCCAACCTAGCACTTACGCACTCGGAAGGGATGACGTATGCGGGACTGAAGGCGCTTATAGGCACCGCTGAGACACCCGGACGCCTGCAAGAGCTAGAAGGCATCCTGAACGCCGTGCCACCGGCAGCAATTGGGCTAACGCGACAAGGTCTGCTCAGCGCATTCGAAGCACCGCACCTCAGGCTCGAAGAGGTGGTAGGCATCACAGCACAACTTCAGGCCAGGAGCAGCCAGGTTTCTTTCAAAGACCTGTACACCGCCGTCCTTGCTTTGCAAGCTGGCGAGGATGATCACTGCCCAGCCTGCAACACTCCATTGGCTGAAGTCAAAGCCAACCCATATGAGAAAGCATCTGCCGGTCTTATCCAACTGAAAGAACTTGGGGAACTGCAGGAACGACTGGCAACCGCGCAGGAGAAGGTGGCCACCGCATCGCGAGAACTGCGGCGGCAGCTTGGCGTTCTGTCTGCATTCCTTGCATCCTATGAAGAGCAAGAGACACCTGTGTTCCACTACCTTGCTGGCCTTGCAGCGGAACCAGCCGGAGACTGGTGGGCAGCTGTTTACCCCACCCACCAGGATGGAGCTGCTGTAACGCTGGACCAGATTCTTGCCATCGTTGACCGAGCTGAAGCGCAAGACAGGACCTCAGCTCTTGCCCGTCTGGAGCGCCAACGCAACATCGCGGAACGTGATCGACTCAACGAGTTCCGCTTGGCCGTTCAGGTACAAGATTTGAAGCGGCAACAACTCGTTGACAGCTTAGCTGCGGCAAAAGCCCGCATTGCAGCCTTTGACGTGGACAACGCTCCGCTCATCGAGGAGGTGGCTCAAGAAGCTCGCGATGTAGCACGCGATGAACCCATAAAAAGTGCATACGACCGATTCCTGACCTTGTTAAAAAGCTACCGGAACGAGCTTCCAGGCACCTTGATGGCGGGTCTGAACGAAACAGCGATGAACCTGTACAACGAGTTCAATCGCAACGACCTCGATGCGGACAAGCTTTCGGCCTTACACCTACCGCTGACCGCCGAGCAAAAAATCGAGATCTCGTTCAGAGGCAACCCGCAGGTCCGCGTCGATGCTCTTCGAATCCTCAGTGAAGGCCATATTCGATGTTTGGGTCTGGCGATTTTGCTCGCCAAGGGCCAAAGCATTCAAAGCCCACTGATCGTCTTCGATGACGCCATCAACGCAATCGACCACGATCACCGAAGCGGAATTCGCGAGACGATCTTTGAGAGCGATCATTTCGCAGATACCCAACTCATTGTGACTTGCCATAGCAATGAGTTCATCAAAGACATCCAGCAGCATCTCTCCGCACAACGTCGCGACGACTGTCAGGTTTACCTGCTTCGTCACCACATCGGCAACTACCAGCCCCGTGTGACCGGCAATATTCCTAGCCGGAACTATGTGGTTAAGGCGCGGTCATCCAAGGATGCATTGGACAACCGGGAAGCGCTGGCTTCATCCCGACAGGGCCTTGAGATGTTGGCCGAAAAGGTTTGGCGCTGGCTCGCGAGCCACGGCCTAGGCGTGATCAATCTGCAGCTTGCAGGTGTCGGTGCCGAACCAAGTCTGCGCAACCTTAGCGAAGCACTCTACAAGCGGCTGAATGACTCCGCGACGTTCAACCATCCGAATAAGGCTGTGCTGGTAGATACCTTCGGCCGCATTCTCGGTATCCCAGCTGCCAACTTGGTGTGGACCTATCTCAACAAGGGGACACACGAAGAGGCAAACAGAGATGACTTCGACGCAGACCTGGTGGAGTCCGTGGTTCAGACGTTAGAGGCGCTGGATGGCCTTGACCTCCGACCAGGAAGGTAACGGGCCCCACTCATTTCAGTCGGCTCGATGGAATGAAGACAAAGGCTCCCTAAGGAAACAAGGTTTCGGAGCCAGCGAATCTCTCAACAATCGCGTCAGCAATCTCTCACTAACCTGACACAGATCTCACTATCCGTGTCACCCGACAGCCATCAAGCGTCGATGTTCGTCGCGCGCAGGGCGTTGGTTTCGATGAAATCGCGGCGAGGCTCGACCTCGTCGCCCATCAACATGGTGAACACGCGATCGGCCTCGATGGCGTCCTCGATCTGCACGCGCAGCAGGCGACGCACATTCGGGTCCATCGTTGTTTCCCACAGCTGCTCGGGGTTCATTTCACCCAGACCCTTGTAGCGCTGGCGACCCACCGAGTTCTCGGCTTGGGTCATCAGCCAGGCCATGGCAGCGCGGAAGTCGCTCACCTTTGATTCCTTGGCCTTTTCGCCCTCGCCACGGCGCACCACGGCGTCGGCGGTCAGCAGGCCCTTGAAGGTGACACCAGCCTGCGTCAGCAGTTCGTAGTCGGAACCATGCAGGAAGTCGGCGGTGATCACGCTGCTCTTCGTGTTGCCATGGAAGATGCGGCTGATGCGCAGGATGTGCTTGTCGTGGCGCGCATCGAATTCAGCCGTCACCTCGGCGTTGTGCAGGGCGGCCTTCAAGGCAGCCGCACTGGCTTGGGCATCGGCTTCGGTAGTCAGGTTCAAGGTCAGGCCATTGGCGATGGCGCGCAGGGCTTCCACGTCCATCCAGGCACTCAGGCGTTCGACCACGTTGTTGGCCGTCACGTAAGACTTGGCCAACTCCTGCAGCGCTTCCCCTTCAATGGCCGGCTTGCCGGCACCGGGCAGCACCACGGCGCTGTCCAGAGCCACCTTGGTGAGGTACTCGTCCAGCGCACCGGCGTCCTTCAGGTATTGCTCCTGCTTGCCGTGCTTGACCTTGTAGAGAGGCGGCTGGGCAATGTAGATGTGGCCACGCTCGACCAGCTCCGGCATCTGACGGAAGAAGAAGGTCAGCAGCAGGGTCCGGATGT
Organism: Aquabacterium sp.; assembly: GCF_041909175.1. Lineage (GTDB taxonomy): Bacteria > Pseudomonadota > Gammaproteobacteria > Burkholderiales > Burkholderiaceae_C > Aquabacterium. The sequence goes on from NZ_JAYRDZ010000001.1 coordinate 130,908, forward strand.
GGGCGCCGTCCACGTCCGCGTCAGTCATGATGATGATGCGGTGGTAGCGCAGCTTGTCCGGGTTGAAATCGTCGTTACCGGCGCCACGGCCAATGCCGGTGCCCAGCGCCGTGATCAGCGTGAGGATTTCATTGCTGGTCAGAAGCTTCTCGTAGCGGGCTTTTTCCACGTTCAGGATCTTGCCGCGCAGGGGCAGGATGGCCTGGAACTTACGGTCGCGACCTTGCTTGGCCGAGCCGCCGGCGGAGTCACCCTCCACGATGTAGATTTCGCACAGCGACGGGTCTTTTTCCTGGCAGTCGGCCAGCTTGCCCGGCAGCCCCAGGCCGTCGAGCACACCCTTGCGGCGCGTCATTTCGCGAGCCTTGCGAGCCGCTTCACGGGCACGCGCGGCTTCCACGATCTTGCCGCAGATGATCTTGGCGTCGGTCGGGTTCTCGAGCAACCAGTCAGTCAGCAGGCGCGAGACGATGTCTTCCACCGGTGCACGCACTTCCGACGACACCAGCTTGTCCTTGGTCTGGCTCGAGAACTTGGGCTCGGGCACCTTCACCGACACCACGCAGGCCAGGCCTTCGCGCATGTCGTCACCGGCGATGTCGACCTTGGCTTTCTTGGCCAGCTCGTTGTCTTCGATGTACTTGTTGATGACGCGGGTCATCGCGGCACGCAGGCCGGTCAGGTGGGTGCCACCGTCACGCTGCGGGATGTTGTTGGTGAAGCAGAGAACGGACTCGTTGAAGCTCTCGTTCCATTGCATCGCCACTTCGACGCCGATGTTCGTGCCTTGCTCCGACATCTTGTCGCCCATGGCGTGGAAGATGTTGGGGTGCAGGACGTTCTTGCCCTTGTTGATGAACTCGACAAAGCCTTTGACGCCACCTGCGTAGGCGAAGTTGTCTTCCTTGTTGTTGCGCTCGTCGACCAGACGGATCTTGACGCCGTTGTTCAGGAAGGAGAGTTCACGCAGGCGCTTGGCCAGGATCTCGTAGTGGAAAACGTGGTTCTCGCCGAAGATTTCCACGTCCGGCAGGAAGTGCACCTCGGTCCCACGCTTGTCGGTGGTCCCGGTGATCTTCATCGGGCTGGTTTCTGCCCCGTCACGGATCTCGATGACGCGGTCTTGCGGCACGCCCTTGCGGAACTCGATGAAATGAACCTGGCCATCGCGGCGCACGGTCAGACGCAGCCACTTGGACAGCGCATTCACGCAGGACACGCCCACGCCGTGCAGACCGCCCGACACCTTGTAGCTGTTCTGGTTGAACTTGCCACCGGCGTGCAGCTCGGTCAGGGCGATTTCAGCGGCCGAGCGCTTGGGCTCGTGCTTGTCGTCCATCTTGACGCCCGTGGGAATGCCACGACCGTTGTCGACCACCGAGATGGAGTTGTCCATGTGGATGGTGACGACGATGTCATCACAGTGCCCTGCCAGCGCTTCGTCGATGGAGTTGTCCACCACTTCGAAGACCAGGTGGTGCAGACCGGTGCCGTCGGACGTGTCGCCGATGTACATGCCTGGGCGCTTGCGCACGGCTTCAAGGCCTTCCAGGATCTGGATGCTGCCTTCGCCGTAGCCCGTGTCCACAGGGGTGGCGGGCTTTTCAGGCTGTTGGTCGGGTTGAATCTCGTCGGTCATCTGTGCAAGCGCCTGGATGGTTCCAAAAAAGGAAAAGGGCCCCGATCTGACAATACCGGGACCCTCGATTCTAGCCGCTCAAGCCGACATCAAATGCGCATCGGCATGACAACGTATTTGAAGCCTTCGAACTCGGGGTTGGTGATCAGCGCCGAGCTGTTGGCATCTTGCAGCGACACGGTCACCATGTCCTGGCTCATGTTGGCCAGCACGTCCATCAGGTAGCCCACGTTGAAACCGATCTCGAAGCTGTCGCCACCGTAATCGATTTCGAGTTCTTCCTTGGCCTCTTCCTGCTCGGCGTTGCTCGATGCGATGCCCAGCACGCCCGGCGCAAAGTTCATGCGCACGCCCTTGAACTTCTCGGACGTCAGGATGGCCGCACGCTGCAGCGAAGCCAGCAGGGTGGTGCGGCCCAGGGTGATGTGGTTCTTGTGGTTCTTGGGGATGACGCGGTTGTAGTCGGGGAACTTGCCCTCGACCAGCTTGGTCACGAACTCCAGCCCACCGAAGTTGAACTTGGCCTGGTTGCCGGCAAAGCGCATTTCGATGACCTGTTCTTCCTCACCCTTGCTGTCGTCCTTCAGCAGACGCTGCAGTTCCAGCACGGTCTTGCGCGGCAGGATGACTTCTTGCTTCGGAATCTCGACGTCCAGGGTGGCCTGGGCCAGTGCCAGGCGGTGGCCATCGGTGGCCACCAGGGTCAGGGTCTGACCTTCGGCCACGAACAGGATGCCGTTGAGGTAGTAACGGATGTCGTGCACGGCCATGGCGAAGTGCACCTGACCGATCAGCATCTTCAGCGTCTTTTGCGGCACGCTGAAAGCGGGACCGAAGTCAGCGGCTTCCTGCACCAGCGGGAAGTCTTCAGCCGGCAGGGTCTGCAGGGTGAAGCGGCTCTTGCCACCTTGCAGGGTCAGCTTGTTCTGATTGGCTGTGAGCGACACGATCTGGTCGCTCGGCAGGCTCTTGAGAATGTCACCCAGCTTCTTGGCACCCACGGTGGTGCTGTAGTCACCGTCATCACCATCCAGCTCGGCGGTGGTGCGGATCTGGATTTCCAGATCGCTGGTGATGAATTCGAGCTGAGGGCCCTTCTTGCGGATCAGGACGTTGGCAAGGATGGGCAGCGTGTGGCGTCGTTCGACGATGCCACCCACTGATTGCAGTGCGGCGAGGATTTTTTCCTGGGCTGCTTTCAACACAATCATCTTATTCTTTCAAATTGGTCGTCGTAGTAGAGGGCCGCTTTTTTTGTGAACAACGCTATTTTGTCCTGATTCTTCAAGGATTTAGCCTCAGGACAAGCCTGTGGATCGTACCCCGGTTCGAGATGGGGACAGCTGACAACAACTCTGGAAAAAGCAGAGACCCTGTGGATAAGCCTCTGCTTGTTCAAATTTTGTCCACAACCTTGTTGGCTTGACAGGTCTGCAGAACCTTTGGCAGCGCGTTCAAGCGCATTAAAGCGGTCTCCAGGGCTGTGAACAAGCCTGTTCATCAAAAAAGGACAAGCGCGTTGTTTTCCACACGCACAAGCTGTTTTGAAAAGTTGTTGTGCAGCTGTCCCTGTGCTTTCCAGACCGGGCTTCACAGACTTTGAAGTAAGACAAGTGCTTGATCTGCTTGATGAAAACAGACTTGTCCACAGAAAGAGGCACCCTCTACTACAACCACCAATGAGATATTGAAGAGATAGTGTTGTGGACAGCTTCGCTTCACCACAGGCGAAAAAAAAGGAGGCCTGAAGCCTCCTGGTGTCGCTTGCTGAACCGGGTCAGCCTTTGAGCGTCTGTTCCAGCACGTGCAGTTGCTGGTTGAGTTCGGTGTCCTTGCCACGTTCACCAGCCACCTTGCGCACGGCGTGCAGCACGGTGGTGTGGTCGCGTCCACCAAAGAGTTCGCCGATTTCGGGCAGGCTCTTCTGGGTCAGCTCCTTGGCCAGGTACATGGCGATCTGACGGGGCTTGGCGATCGAGGCCGGGCGCTTCTTGGAATACATGTCCGCGACCTTGATCTTGTAGAAGTCGGCCACGGTTTTCTGGATGTTCTCGACCGAAATCTGGCGGTTCTGGATGGACAGCAGGTCCTTCAGGGCTTCACGCGCCAGGTTGATCGTGATCTCCTTGTGGCTGAACTTGGCAAAGGCCAGCACCTTGCGCAGGGCGCCTTCCAGTTCACGCACGTTGGCACGCACGTTCTTGGCCACGAAGAAGGCCACGTCTTCAGGCAACTCAATGGCTTCCTGGGCAGCTTTCTTGATCAGGATGGCGACACGCATTTCGAGCTCGGGCGGCTCGATGGCCACGGTCAGGCCAGAGTCGAAACGTGACGTGAGGCGTTCATCGATGTTGGCCAGACCCTTGGGGTAGGTGTCCGACGTCATGATGATGTGGGCTTTCTTGGCCAGCAGGGCTTCGAAGGCGTTGAAGAACTCTTCCTGCGTGCGGTCCTTGCCAGCGAAGAACTGCACATCATCGATGAGCAGCAGGTCGAGCTGGTGGTACTTGGCCTTGAGTTCGTCAAAGGTCTTGCGCTGGTAGTTCTTCACCACGTCGGAGATGAACTGTTCGGCGTGCAGGTAGAGGATGCGCGCATCGGGCTTGTCTGCCAGCAGGGCGTTGCCGACGGCGTTCATCAAGTGGGTCTTGCCGAGGCCAACGCCACCATAGATGAACAGCGGGTTGTACATCTGGCCCGGGGCGCCAGCCACATGCAGGGCAGCGGTGCGGGCCATCTGGTTGGCACGACCGGGCACCAGGTTGTCAAACGTCAGGGCCGGGTTCAGGCCCATGACCTGCGGGTGAGCCTTGACGTGGGCCACCGGCTCGGCTGCCATGGGCATGCTGCTGTGCTGCGAAGTCTGCTGCGCCGCAAACGAATTGGGCGGCAGGGCACGGGCGGGCATCACGCCGGCAGCAGGCAAGGGCATGGCCGGGCGGGCCATAGGCGCGCGCGGGGCCAGGCTGATATCGAGCTTGATGGGGCCTTCGACCAGTTCGCCCACGATGGCTTCGATGCGGGCGCTGTACTGGGTGCGGATCCAGTCGAGCATGAAACGGTTGGCCACTCGCACGTTGACGAGGGTCACGCCGTCTTTCTGGCTGACGTCGGCAGGGGGCAGGGGGCGAATCCAGGTGTTGTACTGCTGCTCGGGCAATTCGGCAGCCAGACGCTCGCAGCTGCGCGGCCACAGGCTGGCCAGATCGGCAGAAATGGGGCTGTCAGCGCTGGATTCGAGGGCACTCATGTTGTGGACAAGTCCGTACTTGGGCCGCGAATTCTACGTCCAGATCGGGCAATGAGGAATGGGTTATCCACAGATTTTTACCCATGGTTATCCAGAGTCAAAAGCGCTTGACAGGCAAGGGCATTGACCACAGGCAAAAGATTTGGTGTAATCGCGGGTTCGACCGGCCACGTGGCTGGAGTAGGCCTGTGGGCAATTGATTTCACAGGTTCAGATCACAAGAAGGATTGACCATGAAACGCACTTACCAGCCCTCCAAGACCCGTCGTGCCCGTACCCACGGCTTCCTGGTTCGCATGAAGACCCGCGGTGGCCGCGCTGTCATCAACGCTCGTCGCGCCAAGGGCCGCAAGCGTCTGGCTGTCTGAGCCAGGCAGTCGGGGTAGTCTGACCCCTGCCTCAGCCGACGACCGTGCGCAGGCCCAGCCTCAAAGCTGTTGATTTTCAAAAGGCATTGGGCACGCGCCCTGTGGCGCGGTCTGCCCATTTCGTTTTGCATCTCCTGCCGCAAGATCCTGGTCCTGCGGATAAGTCCGATGTCTCTGAAGGGCCATCGGGCATGGAGTTGTCAACAGCTGGTACCGAGTCTGCTTCCCTGCATGTGGAAGACTGCCCTTCGTGGCGGCTCGGGCTGGTTCTGCCCAAGCGTCTGGCACGACGTTCTGTGACCCGTTCTCTGCTGCGCCATCAGGCGCGGGAGTCCGTTCGCCGGCATGCACCCGCTGTGGCGGCTGCAGGCTGGGGGCCTTACTCGCCCGCAGAAGCCTGGGTGCTGCGCTTGCGCGCGCCATTTGACCGTCAGCAGTTTCCCAGTGCCGCGTCCGAGGCCCTCACAAAGCTGGTGCGCACGGAACTCGACGCCCTCTGGGCAGCGTTGTGCGCCCGAAAGCGCCCGAACGGAAGCCACTGAGATGATTCGCCTTGTCCGCTCGGCTGTGCAGTCCGTGCTGATCGGGCTGGTCAAGGGCTACCGTTTCTTACTGAGCCCCTGGTTGGGCTCGGCCTGTCGCTTCACGCCGACCTGTTCCCAATACGCACTCGATGCCTTGCAGCGACATGGTCCTGCAGCCGGCAGCTATCTGGCTGCGCGCCGTTTGTTGCGCTGCCACCCGATGTGCGCCGGTGGGCATGATCCTGTACCTGATAAGGTGCCGGGTCTGTTTTCCCGTTTTTCCAACCCTTCGTCGGATCCCCATCACCCATGAATGATCTGCGTCGCACCCTCCTGTGGTCGGTGTTCTTTGTCTCGCTGCTGATGCTGTGGGACGGGTGGCTGCGCCACACTGGTCAGCCTTCTCTGTTTGCACCGGCGCCTGCTGCCAGTGCGGCGGCAGCGTCTACCCCTGCGGTGGCCACGCCGACAGCAGCCAGCGTGCCTGCGGCCACTGGTGCCACGGCTGCTGCCGTGCCTGCTTCTGATGGTGCCAGTGCACCGGTTCCTGCCAAGGGTGAGCTGATCACCCTGACCACCGATGTGACCAAGGTGACGATCGACACCTTGGGCGGCAGCGTGGTGAAGGTGGAACTGCTCAAGCACCTGAGCCAGGAAGACAAGGTCAGCCCTGTCGTGATCCTGGATCAGACAGCGACACACACTTATCAGGCGCAGTCGGGCCTGGTGGCTTCAGGTGCCGCCTTGCCGACCCACAAGACGCTGTTCTCCGTGGTGAGCAAGGAGCGTGCGCTGGCCGCCGATGCCAAGGAGCTGGTGGTCACGCTGGAGTCACAGCCGGTTGACGGCGTGAAGCTGGTCAAGACCTTCACCTTCGAACGTGGCAACTACGCCATCGATGTGAAGCAGGAAGTGGTCAACGGCTCGGCAGTGGCGATTCGCCCTTCGCTGTACGTGCAGCTGCTGCGTGATGGCACCCCGCCGCCGGCAGCCGAAGGCCCGGGTGGCTTCCTGAGTGGCCCGGTGGCCTACACCGGCATGGCGATTTACTCCGCCAAGGGCAAGTACCAGAAGATCGACTTCAAGCACATTGAAGAAGGCAAGGCCGAGTTCGAGAAGGCTGACGACAATGGCTGGATCGCCATGGTGCAGCACCATTTCGCTTCGGCCTGGATCGAAAACGACAAGCTGCCGCGCGAGTTCTTCGCCAAGAAGGTCGACAACAACCTGTATGCCACCGGCATGCTGCTGCCCATGGGTGAAATTGCCCCTGGTCAGACCAAGGCGCTGGACACCAAGTTGTTCGTGGGCCCGCAGGAAGAAGTCAAGCTCAGCCAGCTGGCCGATGGCCTGGAACTGGTGAAGGACTACGGCTGGACCACCATCATGGCCAAGCCGCTGTTCTGGCTGCTCAACAAGCTGCATGGCTTCCTGAGCAACTGGGGCTGGTCCATCGTGGCGCTGGTGGTGCTGCTGAAGGCAGCCTTCTTCTGGCTGAATGCGAGCGCCTACCGTTCGATGGCCAAGATGAAGGCCCTCAACCCGCGTATCGCCGCCTTGAAGGAAACCTATAAGAGCGATCCGCAGAAGCAGCAGCAGGAAATGCTGCGCATCTACCGCGAGGAAAAGGTCAACCCGATCGGCGGCTGTCTGCCCATCCTGATCCAGATTCCGGTGTTCATCGCGCTGTATTCGGTGCTGTCGTCGTCGGTCGAGATCCGCAATGCCCCATGGATTGGCTGGATCACCGATCTGTCTCTGAAAGACCCGTACTACGTGCTGCCGGCACTGATGACGGCCTCGACGCTGCTGCAGACCTGGCTGAACCCCAAGCCGGCTGACGAGATGCAAGCCAAGATGATGTGGATCATGCCGATGATTTTCTCGGTGATGTTCTTCTTCTTCCCGGCTGGTCTGGTGCTGTACTGGCTGACGAACAACCTGCTGTCGATTGCACAGCAGTGGTTCATCAACAAGCAGCTGGGTGTGAACAACAACGCCTGACGTCGCTGCTGCCCTGCACAGAAAACCGCCCGCTCAGCCGGGCGGTTTTTTTTCGTCCATGTGCCTTGGCAAGCAGCTGAACGAGAATACTAACGTGATGAGAAAGACAAACACACCATGAGCTGGACGGATCGCAACAACCCTATCGTCGCGGTGGCAACGGCACCAGGCCGAGGTGCGGTGGGCATCGTGCGCGTGTCCGGACGCGGATTGATGCCCCTGGCGCAGGCCTTGACCGGGCGGGTGTCCCTGCAAGCCCGGTATGCCACGTACGGGCCTTTGCTGGATGCGAAAGGGGAGGCCATCGACCATGGTCTGGCGATCCACTTCCCCGGGCCGCACAGTTTCACCGGTGAGGATGTGCTCGAACTGCAGGCGCACGGTGGGCCGGTGGTGCTGCAGCTGTTGCTGGCACGCTGTCTGGAAGCTGCCGCAGAGCTGGATGCTGGCACGGGGCAGCCCCGGCTGGCCGGTTTGCGCCTGGCTGAACCGGGTGAGTTCACGCAGCGCGCGTTTCTCAACGACAAGATCGATCTGGCTCAGGCGGAGGCCATTGCCGATCTGATTGACGCGAGCACCGAAGCCGCGGCGCGCTCTGCTGCCCGTTCGCTCGGGGGGGCTTTTTCGAAAGAGATCGAGGCCTTGCGCGACCAGTTGATCAACCTGCGCATGCTGGTGGAGGCGACGCTGGACTTTCCCGAAGAGGAAATCGACTTCCTGGAGAAGGCCGATGCGCGTGGTCGCTTGAACCGGGTGGTCGATGCGCTTGACAAGGTGCTGGCTCAGGCCCGTCAGGGGGCGCTCTTACGGGAAGGTCTTCAGGTGGTGCTGGCTGGGCAGCCGAATGCGGGCAAAAGCTCGCTGCTCAATGCCCTGGCTGGGGCGGAACTGGCCATCGTGACACCCATTGCAGGAACGACACGCGACAAGGTCAGCCAGACCATCCAAATAGAGGGGGTCCCTTTACATGTGATTGACACCGCCGGGTTGCGGGCTGACCATGAAGCCAGTGATGAAGTGGAGCGCATTGGCATGGCCCGTAGCTGGGAGGCGATTGGTCAGGCTGATGCCGTGCTGTTTCTGCATGACCTGACGCGGTGTGACGAGGAGACTTACGCGCGGGCCGATGCTGATATTGCTGCTCGTTTGCCGACAGGCGTTCCGGTGGTGCATGTTTTCAACAAGGTGGATGCCGCGAGCGAGCTGGTCATGGCCAGCTACACAGCGGGTACGCCGGACATGACACTGGGTTTGTCGGCACGCACCGGGGCGGGGCTGGAGGCCCTTCGGCACAAGCTGCTGGAGATGGCCGGTTGGCAGTCGGCATCGGAAGGCGTGTTCATTGCGCGGCAGCGCCATGTGCAGGCCCTTCGGCTGGCCAGATCACATCTTGAAATGGCACAGGCCCATGCCGCTCAGCGGGATGGGGCACTGGATTTGCTGGCAGAAGAATTGCGTCTGGCGCATAACGAACTGGGTGCGATCACCGGGGCGTTTTCGCCGGATGATTTGCTGGGCGAAATCTTTACGCGGTTTTGCATTGGCAAATAGTGCAGTATGTTGATCGTTATGTATTAAATTTCTGCGTTTTGCGCAATATCCACCATTAAAGAGGAAATGATGGAAGTCACCGAACTGCATCAGGCCATTCAGACCCTGAATACCGAAGATGCCTTTCGCCCGAGGCTGGATCCCCAGCAATGGCGAACCTTCTTTCAGTATCTGACCCGCCATGAACTGCGCTCTGGTGACTTGCTGATCAAGCAGGGCGACCGGGATCGCACGGTCTATTTCCTGGGTCAGGGCTCGATGCAGGTGTTCATGACCGGGGGCACGCCCGGCGCGTCTCGCATTGCCATCTTGCGTCCTGGCTCGGTCTGTGGCGAAGCTGGTTTGTTCGGTGATGGGGTGCGCATGGCCAATGTGGAGGCGATGACGCCCTGTGTGGTGTTTGCCCTGCGCCTGCCTCGGTTTGAAGAGCTGTGTGCCCGGGTGCCCGGTGTGGCCCTGGAGGTGCTGCGCTCCCTCGGTGGCGTGATGGCCATCCGCATGCGAGCCAACTTGCAGAGACAGGTTCCTTCAGCGTAAAGTCAGTCCCGCCCTTTCTGAATTTCTGAATGTCGGCGCCCGATAAACACAAGGGAGTGGGTGGGATGTACAACAGTCAGGAGTTGCGCCGGCCGACCGTGCTGGTCGCGGACGACTCTCCGCAAAATATCGAGTTGCTGTCGCGCGTGCTGGGGCAGGACTATCGGATCAAGGTCGCCACGTCAGGCGAAAAGGCCTTGACCATCGCCTATTCCGACGAATCGCCCGATCTCATCCTGCTCGACATCATGATGCCCGACCTCAGTGGGTATGAGGTGTGCCGGCGCATCAAGGCCAATCCGGATCGCCGCCGTATTCCCATCATTTTCGTGACGGCCATGAGCACGGTCGAAGATGAAAGCATGGGTTTGTCGCTGGGCGCGGTTGATTACATCACCAAGCCCATTTCCCCGGCTCTGGTGCAGGCTCGTGTGCGTACCCACCTGGCCTTGTATGACCAGTCTCGTGAACTTGAGCGCATGGTTGCCCAGCGCACGGCCGAACTGGTGGCCACGCGCCAGCAGATCATCCGACGCCTGGGGCGTGCCGCCGAGTTCCGCGAAAACGAGACCGGCAACCATGTGATCCGCATGAGCCATGTGGCACGGTTGATCGGCCTGCAGGCGGGCCTGGGCCCCGAATCCGTGCAATTGCTGTTTCAGACGGCTGCCTTGCACGATGTCGGCATGATCGGCGTGCCGGACAGGGTGGTGCTCAAGCCAGGGGTGCTCGATGATGACGAGCGCAAGCTGGTGCAGCAGCACCCGCAGATGGGGGCCGACATCATTGGCCGCCATGACAACGAGTTGCTGGCCATGGCGCGCGCCATCGCCTTCAGCCACCACGAGCGCTGGGATGGCAGTGGCTATCCGCAAGGGCTGGTGGGGGATCAGATCCCGCTGTTTGGCCGCATCGTGGCGATTGCCGATGTGTTTGATGCCCTGATGAGCAAGCGCCCCTGGCGTGGCCCCATGACCGTGGCGCAGGCGCTCAGCACGATGGCTGAAGGCAAGGGCACGCTGTTTGATCCGGCGCTGCTGGCGTGTTTCTTCCAGCAGCAGTACGAGATCCTCAAGGTGATGGATCTGTATGCGGATGATCGGGGCGTGCTCGCCGACCAATGATGTCCGTCAGCACCGGACGGGCGGCATCGAAGTCATAGCGGCTGAGGTGCTGGAACAGGGTCTGCACCACCGCGACGCCTTCCAGCATGCGCCAGTGCTGCAGGATGTCCTGCATGAGCTCCAGTGACTGGGCATCATCGTCGTCGATGAGGGCGGCCAGTCGCTGCCATTGGCTGTGCAGGACCTCGTCATCAGGCAAGGCTGCGTCCGCTGTCGCGTTGGGAGCCGGACTGCTGTCGGCCTGACTGATGAGGGCCTGGATGTCCTGACGAACGGCCTGGAGTGCGGTCAGGGTGTCGTGCAGGACGGGCTCGACGGGCTCGTCCGGGGTGGACAGCAGGTGGGTTTCGAGCAGGGCGGCCTGTTGCTGCAGCTTGGCGGCGCCGATGTTGCCTGCCAGACCCTTGAGTGTGTGGGCGTGGCGGGCGGCATCGTCGAGCCGGCCCTCTGCCAGGGCCGACGCCATCTGGTCGCCAAAGTCCTGCTGGGTCTTGTCAAAGCCTTTGAGCAGGCGACGATAGAGGTCCAGATTGCCCATGCAGCGTGTCAGGCCGTCCACCGTGTCGAGGACAGCGAGGTGGGCGTCGCGCGCGATGAAGGGGGGCTGCAGTGCCTGTGGCGGCGGCAGATCGGGGCCGCTTGCAACCGGTACCGCCGGGCGGGCGGGGATGATCCACCGGGCCATGATGGCGAACATCTGTGCCAGGTCCAGCGGCTTGGTGATGTGGTCGTTCATGCCGCAGGCCAGCACGCGTTCGCGGTCCGAGGCCATGGCGCTGGCGGTCATGGCGATGACGGGCAGGGTGGCCCATTGTTGGGAGGCGCGGATGCGCTGGGTGGCGGTGTAGCCATCCATGACGGGCATCTGGCAGTCCATCAGCACGCCATCGAAGGGGCCGTTGTGCTCGAGGCGGTCCAGGGCCTCCATGCCGTTGTGGGCGGTGACCACCTGGATGCCGGCGCGCTCGAGCAGGTCACAGGCGAGGTCACGGTTCATGGGCTGGTCTTCCACGAGCAGCAGGCGTGCGCCGGCGAGCTGGCGTTTGGCCTTTTCGAAGACCTGCGGCCCCTGGTTGATGGCGGCAGGCAGGTGATGGTGCTGCCCCAGTGCCTTGGAGACGCTGTCCAGCAGGGTCGAAGGGGTCACCGGTTTGGTCAGGACACCAGCGAGGCCGACGCCCTCGGCAGCCCGCAAGGCCTCTTCGCGGCCAAACGCCGTGACCAGCAGCACGCAGGGGCGGTGTTCGGGCGGAAGATCCAGCGCGCGGCGCGCGAAGGCGATGCCGTCCATGCCGGGCATCTTCCAGTCGGTGACCAGCAGATGGTGCGGCTTGCTTTCTCGGGAAGCCTGATCGATGCGGTGCAAAGCCGCCTCGCCACTGAGCGCGGTCTCGACGTCCAGTCCCAGCCTTCTCATCATGTGGCCCAGGATGTCGAGGGCGGTCGCGTTGTCGTCGACCAGCAGCACCCGCTTGCCGCGCAGTTCCGTGGCGAGCAGGGCGCGGCGTGCCCCGGCATGGTCCTGCATGCCGAAACGGGCTGTGAAGTGCACGGTGGTGCCCTTGCCCACCTGGCTTTCGACCCAGACGTCGCCGTTCATCATGCGCACGAGCTGTCGTGAAATGGTCAGGCCCAGGCCGGTCCCGCCATATTGACGGGTGGTGGAGCTGTCGCCCTGGGTGAAGGGCTCAAACAGACGGGTGAGCAGATCGGGCTCAATGCCGATGCCGGTGTCGCGCACCCAGAAGTGCAATTCAACGTGGCGGGGGTCCAGCCGGCGCACTTCGACGCCGATGATGACTTCACCCCGCTCAGTGAACTTGATGGCGTTGGTCCCCAGGTTGATGAGCACCTGGCCAAGCCGCATCGGGTCGCCGACCAGGGCGGTGGGGATGTCGGGGTCGGCGGTGAAAAGCAGCTCCAGCCCCTTTTCTTCGGCCCGCACACCCAGCACATCGGCCATGTTGCTGATGACCTGCTCGAGCTGGAAGTCGGCGGTCTCGAGCTCGAGCTTGCCGGATTCGATCTTGGAGACGTCCAGCACGTCGTTGAGGATCTGCAGCAGGTTGCCCGCGGCGCGGTGGGCCTTGTCGACGTAGTTGCGTGCCCGTGCGGGCAATTCATCCAGCAAGGCCAGATGCGTCATGCCCATGACCGCATTCATCGGCGTGCGGATTTCGTGGGACATGTTGGCCAGGAAATTCGATTTGGCCAGCGCCGCGGCTTCGGCTGCATGGCGCGCGTCGCGCATGTCGGCTTCGGCCTGCTTGCGGGCGGTGATGTCTTGCAGGATGGCGCACAGCTGCTGCTGACCATCTTGTTCCAGCGGGATGAGGACCACCTCGGCGTAGAACGCACTGCCGTCGAACCGGGTGTGAAGCCATTCGAAGGTTTCAGCCTGCCCGGTGGTGGCGATGCGCCCCAGGATGTCGTCAGCCTGGCTCTCCGAGGTGGTGCCCTCCGCCTGCAGCACCGGCGAGAGTGGCGGCATGGGTGGGCGCAGACCCAGCAGCGCTTGCTCGCTGCCGGCCTGGAACAGCTCCACCGCCCTGGGATTGCAGCGCAGGATGCGGGCCTGCGTATCGCAGAACATGAAGCCCAGAGGCGCATGTTCGAAAACGGCGTTGGAGCGCTGCTCGATCTGCCTGCGCTCGGTGACATCGAGCCAGTAGCCGTTGTAGATGGTGGCGCCATGGGCCGAGATGGTGGGGGTGCTGTCGCAGCGGATCCAGCGGCGCTGCTGCCCGGCGAAAATCGGGAACTCGCGCGGTGCGGTAGGGGGCAGGTGCAAGTCTGGCGAGATCAGTCGCCATGGCAAGGCGGGATCATCCTGCAGGGCTTCGGGGTCGGTGTCGAACAGGGTCTTGAAGCCTTGGCCGACAAAGTTGAAGTAGGGCTTGTCATCTGCGGGCTGCTTGTAGCGAAAGACCACCAGTGGCAAGGCATGCGCCATGTTTTCGAGGCTGCGCTGGGCATGGGTGAGCATGGACAGCCGACGGGTACGTTGGGCCATGCCACCGATCAGCCAGTAGCCCATCAGCAGCAGGAGCAGGGCTGCAAGCGACCAGCCGGCGATCAGGGCACTTTCTGCGCCCATGGGTGTGAGGGCCCAGGCCTGCAGCCCGGCCGGGTGCAGCGGGACGGTGCTGGCCATGTAGCGCTGTCCGTCGATGGTGACCAGATCGACGATGTGATCCCGGACCTTGACGCGGGTGGTTTGCCAGGGCAGGGTGGGTGGCGTGCCCATGTACAGCCGGGCTGTTTGCTCTGCATTGATGGCAGAAGGTGGGGCCAGCGGCATGCGGTGCAGCAGGTCTTCCTGTCGGCCGCCCATGACGATGACGCCCTGGGCATCCACCACGAAGAGGCGGCGGTCCGGGTCGTCGAAGATGCCCGAGAAAGCCTGTGGTTCCTGTTTGACGACCACGAAACCCAGTGTGTTCTGGCCGCGGTCAACCCGTGAAGCAAAGAAGTAGCCAGGGATCTTGGTCACCCGACCGACGGCGAATTGCTGCCCACGTCCGTTGTCGAGGGCTTCGGTGTAGTACCGGCGGGTGCGGTAGTTGGAGCCCAGGATGACCGGGCTGCGGTTCAGGCGGCTTTCGGCCACGACGGTGCCAAAGCGGTCAAACAGGAAGATGTTGTTGAGGCTGAAATCTTCCGTGGTTTCTTTCAGCGTGGCCGACATGGCGCGCACATCGGCGCGTTCCAGCAGCCAGTGCTGGGTCTTGAGCTGGTCGGTCTCCTGAAGCCGGTCGCTGTCAGGCACCTTGATCTGGGCGAGGAAGTCGGCGATCGAAGCCTGGCGTCCCAGGGCTTTGGGCAGGGCTTCGAGTTGCTGGAAAGTCAGATCGACAGCGTCGGCCAGGTTTTCCAGGCGTTGGGCTGTGGCCTGCAGGCGCTTCTCGCGGTGGTCGTTGAGCTGGTGGGCAATCAGGATCCATGCGCCGATCAGGATGAGTACCGTCCAGATGATGGCGGCCCAGATGAGGGAGCGATTGAGACCGACGCGGCTGCTGAGCGTGTCTTGCGGCCCGGTTTCAGGCTCCATGGGTGAGAACTTGCGGGCGCCATCCATCCTGAACACGCTCCTGTGCGTTTTTCTTGTTCTGACACCATGTTGGTGTCGGCGGTGTGGCTGCAGTTTGCCCGCTGCCGGCCTTCTCCGCCAGAGGGATGCGCCCAGGGCTAGCTGTTGAGCAACACTTCTTCTGCGCGGTTGAGCGCCTTGGGGCGGCCCGACAGCACGAGGGTGTCACCCTGTTCGAGTCGCAGTGAGGGCGTGGGCGTGATGACCGCGCCGTAGGCGCGACGCAGGGAAATGACCACGACCGTCATGTCGAGCTCATGCAGCGCGTGCTCCAGCGTCTTGCCAATGGCGGGCGCATCTGGGCCGAGGGTGAAGGAGCGCAGGCGTTGCAGTTCGCGCTCGTCGACCGTGTCGTCATCGGCACCGTGAACGTAGTTGCGGATGATGCCGTAGCGGGCCGCCCGCTGGTCCTGGATCATGCGCAGCACCCGGCGCATTGGCACGCCCAGCAGGGCCAGCGCCTGAGAGGCCAGCATCAGCGAGCCTTCCAGGGCTTCGGGGACCACCACCGTGGCGCCTGCAGCATGGAGTTCGTCGAGGGCGCTGTCGTCGGTGGTGCGAACCAGTACGGGTACGGTGGGCGCATGCTCGTGGACCACCTGCAAGATCTTGCGGGCAGATGCCGTGTTCGGGTAGGTCACCACGACCGCTGCCGCGCGCGTCAGACCCGCGGCAATCAGGCTCTGGGGCCGTGTGGCATCACTGAACACCACGTTTTGCCCGGCCGACATGGCCTGCTGGACACGGTCCGGGTCCAGATCCAGCGCGATGTAGGGGATGCGCTGCTGTTGCAGCAGATAGGCCAGGCTCTGCCCGCTGCGGCCATAACCGCAGATGACGACGTGGTTGTGGATGCCAATGGTTTTGGTCGCCACCTTGGTCATGGCCAGCGACTGCATCAGCCAGTCGTTGGACGACAGCTTCATCACGATGGTGTTGCTGGCCATGATGATGAAGGGCGTGGCCAGCATCGACAGCACCATCGATGCCAGCAGCGGGCTTTGCGCCTGGTGGGGAATGAGGTGGGTGCCGGCGGTGAGCGTCAGCAGCACGAAACCGAATTCACCGGCCTGAGCCAGATAGAGACCCGTGCGCAGTGCCACCCCGGTTTCTGCCCCGGACAGGCGGGTGAGCATGGTGATCAGACCGAACTTGAACAACACCGGCAAGGTGGTCAGGATGAGCACCAGCAGCCAGTGGTCGATGACGCTGTGCCAGTCGAGCTTCATGCCGATGGTGATGAAAAACAGGCCCAGCAGCACGTCGTGGAAAGGCCGGATATCGGCTTCCACCTGGTTCTTGAACTCGGTTTCGGCAATCAGCATGCCGGCCAGGAAGGCACCCAGGGCCATCGACAAGCCGGCGTAGTCGGTCAGCCAGGCCAGCGACAGGGTCACGAGCAGCAGGTTGAGCATGAACAGCTCGGCGCTTTGGCGGCGAGCGACCAGGGTGAGCCACCAGTGCATGACCCGGGGCCCGGCCAGCAGCACGACCGTGAGCACCGCCACACCCTTGCCCATGGCGATGGCCAGGGTGCGGGTCAGGTCGGCGGCGCTGTCTTCACCGAGGGCAGGAATGAGCACCAGCAAGGGCACCACGGCCAGGTCCTGAAACAGCAGGATGCCCAGTACCCGCTTGCCATGGGGGCTGTCGAGCTCGAGTCGCTCGGCCATCAGCTTGACGACGATGGCGGTGCTGCTCATGGCCAGCGCACCACCCAGTGCGATGGCGCTCTGCCAGGTGATGCCCCAGCCCAGCAGCCCTTCGGCATGGCCCATCTGGGCCATGATGGCACTCAGCGCGGTGTGGCCGATGAGTGTGGCGATCATGGTGAGGGCGACCTGGCTGAAGCCCAGGCCGAACACCAGTGACTTCATGCTCTTGAGCTTGGGCAGGTTGAACTCCAGCCCGATCACGAACATGAGGAAGACGACGCCGAATTCGCCCAGATGCTGCACACCGGCCGAATCTTTGGCCAGCGCAAGGGCGTTGGGACCGATCACAATACCGACTGCCAGGTAGCCGAGCATCGGTGGCAGTTTGGCCAGACGGCACAGCACCACGCCGAGCACCGCGGCAAACAGGTACAACAATGTGAGGTCGAGCGTGCTGGCCATCTTGTCCCTAGAATCCCTCGATCCTACCCGCTACATTCATGACTGTTTCAAACATTCCTTCATCTGGTATGACTTCTTCGCTTCCGGGTGCTGTCGAGCCGACGGCTGTGGTGGCCATGGCACAGCATGCCTTGCAGATCGAGGCGCAGGCCTTGCAGGACTTGAGTGCGCGCCTGGGTGAGCACAGCGGAGAGGCCTTTGTGAAGGCCGTGCAGGCGATTCTCGCCTGCAAAGGGCGCCTGGTGGTGATGGGCATGGGCAAGAGTGGCCATGTGGGCCGCAAGATCGCGGCCACCATGGCCTCCACGGGGACCCCGGCGATGTTCGTTCACCCCGCAGAAGCCCACCACGGCGATCTCGGTATGGTCACGCGCATCGATGTGGTCCTGGCCATTTCGAATTCCGGTGAGAGCGAAGAACTCACGGCGCTGTTGCCGGTGCTCAAGCGCCAGGGTGTGCCCCTCATTGCCATGACCGGCAAGGCGCAATCTTCGCTGGCTCGCCACTCCGACATCGTGCTCGATTGCGCCGTGGACAAGGAGGCTTGCCCGCTCAACCTGGCACCGACGGCCAGCACGACCACGCAGATGGCGTTGGGCGATGCGCTGGCCGTCGCCTTGCTGGAACTGCGTGGTTTCAAGGCTGAAGATTTCGCACGCTCCCATCCGGGTGGCGCCTTGGGGCGCAAGCTGCTCACGCACCTGCGCGATGTCATGCGCTCGGGCGATGCCTTGCCCAAGGTCGGACCGGACACCTCTTTCAGCGACCTGATGCGCGAGATGAGCGCCAAGGGCCTCGGTGCCGCTGTGGTGGTGGGTGCTGGCAACAAGGTGCTGGGGGTGTTCACCGACGGTGACCTGCGTCGCAAGATCGAAGCCGGGGTGGACCTGCGTTCGGCCACGGCGGCACAGTTGATGACGGCGGGGCCCCGCACCATCCGCGATGACGTGCTGGCTGCGGAAGCCGTGTCGCTGATGGAAACCTGCCGCATCAACACGCTGCTGGTGGTTGACGCCCAAGGGCATCTGGTCGGCGCCGTGTCGACGAACGACCTGATGCGCGCGAAGGTGATCTGATGCGTACGATCAAGCCGACACAGTCTTTTTCGAATGATGCCCGCGTCCTGGCGGAAGGCATCCGCGCGGCCATTTTCGATGTCGATGGCGTGCTGACGGACGGCACCCTCTACATCAGCGAAGCGGGTGAAACCTTGAAGGCCTTCCATGCACTGGATGGCCATGGCCTCAAGTTGCTGGCACAAGGCGGCATCACCCCCATCGTCATCACCGGGCGTGATTCACCCGCCGTGCGCCGTCGCCTGAAAGACCTGGGTGTGACCCAGGCGGTGTTCGGTGCCCATGACAAGCTGACCGTGGCCGAGCCCCTGCTGGCGGAACTGGGACTGAACTGGGAGCAGGTGGCCGTGATGGGCGACGACTGGCCTGATCTGCCATTGCTGGTGCGCGCGGGCTTCGCGTGTGCCCCGGCCAACGCCCACCCGGAGGTCAGGGCCCTGGCCGACCACGTCACATCCGTGCGTGGGGGAGAAGGTGCTGCACGCGAATGCTGTGACCTGTTGCTGTGGGCCACTGGGCGTTATGAGGCGCTGCTGGAAGGGCATCTCCAGACACTGGACACCACGGCCGAAGGGGCGCGTCGGTGAAGAAGCTGTGGCTCCATGCCCTTGATCAGGCCCGGTCAGCCATACCCATCGTGGCGGTGGCCGGCTTGGCTGCTTTCACGTGGTGGCTGGTGCAGTCCACACCGCGCAGCAATGGCCCGGCTCGGGCCGCCGCCGCGTCTTCTGCGCCGGACTATGAACTGGAACAGGCGCGTGTCGAACGCTTTGCACCCAAGGGTCAGCTGGTGTCCGTGCTGGATGGTCGCGTGATGCGGCACTATGTCGACGGTGATCGGCTGGTGATTGACGAGGTACGGCTGTCAGCCCGGGATGATGCGGGCAAACGGCTGCAGGCAGTGGCCCGCCAGGGTTTTGCCGATGGGGTCAACCAGACCGTGACCCTCAAAGGGGGCGCGCATGCCGTGGCCTTCGCCGAGCCGGGGGCCAAGGGCCTGGCGTCCTCGCCCGTGACCTTCGAAGGTGAGATCCTCAAGGCGGACAACCGCTCGCAGGTGCTGAGCTCGGATCAGCCTGTGCGTCTGTTGCATGAGGCCGGGGTGGTGCGCGGCGGCTCGATGCTGCATGACCAGCGCACCGGCATCACCGAGTTCCACCAGCACGTCAGCGGTTACTACGATGCCCCGCGCCGCTGAAGGGCGCCTGGTTTTCATCACCGGGGCCTCCAGTGGCTTGGGGCAGGCACTGGCCAAGGCTTATGTGGATCAGGGCTGGCGTGTGGCCATGGTGGCCCGTCGTGAGGCGGCTTTGAGCGCCTGGGCACTGGCCCAGGGCTGGCCCCGTGGGCAATGGCTCGCGCTGGGGGCCGATGTGCGCGTGCCCGCGCGGCTTCAGTCGGCCGCACAGCGCTGCATGGCGCAGTGGGGTGTGCCGGACGTGGTCATCGCCAATGCCGGTATCAGCGTTGGCATCGACCTGTCATATGAAGAAGACCTGGCGGTGCTGGATGACCTGTTGGCCACCAATGTGTCCGGTCTGGCGGCGACCTTTCAGCCTTTCATCGAGCCGATGAAGCAGCGCCGTTCTGGCACGTTGGTGGGGGTGGCGAGCGTGGCGGCCATGCGCGGTTTGCCCGGACACGCAGGCTACTGCGCGTCAAAAGCTGCCGTGGTGCAGATTTGCGAGACGCTGCGCGGTGAGTTGCGGCCGTTCGGGGTTCGTGTGGTGACCCTGGCGCCAGGGTATGTCGCCACGCCGCTGACGGCAGAGAACGACTACCCGATGCCCTTCCTGATGGCGCCCGATGCGTTTGCTCGGCGGGCCGTCAGGGCCATCGACCAGGGGGTGCGCTTTCGGGTGATCCCCTGGCAGATGGGCGTGGTGGCAACCGTGTTGCGCTTCATGCCGCGCTGGTTGTTCGACGCTGCGGTGGGCGCACAGTCTCACCGCAAGAAGCGTCGACGCCAGTGATCAATGATCGTGGCGGTCGTGGCCTCGGCCATGACCATGGCCGCGGTCATGGCGATCGTCACGGCGGTCATCCCGACGATCATCTCGGCGGTCGTCACGGCGATCCATGCGTGGGGCAGGGCCGTTGCGATCAGGGTTGATGAAGTAAACCGGCTGACCACAGGCGTTGTAGTTGTGGCAGTAGCGGCCCCAGTTCTTGTAGTGGCCGGGAGGCACACGCATGTAAATGGGCCGCTGGTAAACCGCCACCGGGCCGCGGTCGATGATGACGGGCTGCGGGTAGATGACGGCCGGGGCCGGCTGGTCGCCGATGTCGACGCGGCCATAGAACCCTGGCTGGTTGATAGAGACGCTGACGCCTACGTTGGTTGCAGCGAAACCGCTGGCGGCTGCGAGCAGACCGGTCAGGGCCAACGCACCATGGCGGGCCAGACGCAGGCCGGAAGCAAAGCGGTTAGACATGGATAACTCCTCAGAAAGTAGGTGAGCACTGTACTCAACGCGTCGAGGATGTCACGAGTTGACCCCTGACACGTATCGAGATGTGTCCTACGCTGAGCCATGAATGAAAAAAGGCGATGCCGGAGCATCGCCTTTCTTGAGCCTCAGGCCGGACCAAGCCGGCCAACAGGATCAGTAGCCGCCGCCGTAGCCGCCGCCGTTGCCGCCATCACGACGACCACCGCCGAAGCCACCTTCGCGACGGCCACCGCCGAAGCCGCCACCGCCGCCTTCACGACGGCCGCCGCCGAAGCCGCCACCACCGTTACCGCCGCCGTAGGGGCTGCGGAAGCCGCTGGGACGCTCTTCACGAGGACGTGCTTCGTTCACGACGATGGCGCGGCCAGCCAGAGGTTGACCATTCAGGCCGTTGATGGCGGATTGGGCTTCTGCATCGGAAGCCATTTCCACGAAACCGAAGCCCTTGGAACGGCCGGTTTCACGGTCCATCATGACCTTGGCAGAGTTGACAGCGCCGAATTGCGAGAAGGCATCCTGCAGATCTTGATCGCGCAGGGTGTAGGCCAGGTTGCCTACGTAGAGTTTGTTGCCCATGAGTGAGCTCCTTTCAAAGTAACCATGCGGAGCTTCAACCCATCAGGACCCATTCCTTCTCGGGGTCGCTACCAGACACAGACCAAACCATTATGAGTGAGAGTTTTTATTTAGGCCACAGATTTTTTTCCCCCATTGCGACGAAATGTCAACTGGTCTGCGGGTTTGTTGCGTCGATTCGTCATTTCGGGGTAGGGGGTAGCCCCTATGATTGCCTGCATGCTGCCCGAATGACTCGGGCTCCACGTCTGGAAATCCATGGTGTCGACATCGGACCACGCTGAAGAGATGGATTGGGGCGCCGCTTTCGCGCGTCTGTTTTCCTGTGTTGTCGCCATGAAGTCCGGGCGCGCGTTGTATGTGCTGTTGGCCAGTTTTGCCGCCGGCGGCTTCACACTCACCCAGTCTTTGCAAGTGTTGTCGGGCGGACACGAGCGGGGCGCCATCGTGCTGGGCGCGGCTGCCTTGTTCATCGTTTTTTATGGCGCCAATGCGGCGGGCCTGATGATGATGGATGCCGCACAGGGACTGGCTTCTCGCGACGTCGGGGTGGCTTTGCAGGATGCGCTGGGCGTGGCCCATCGGGTGCTGGTTGCCTTGCTGGTGGTGCTGGCCTGTGGCTTGGCGGGCGGTGCGCTCGTTTGGGGGCTGTTCTGGCTGTGCGGCCTGCCCGTGGTCGGGTCCTGGCTGTTCACACTGGTGGTGCCGGCAACGGTGGTGGTGCTGGGTGTCGCCTTGCTGGCGGGCACCACGGTGGTGGGCCTGCTTGCCGGGCCAGCCGTATGGGCGGGCGCCTCTTCCGTGGACTGTGTTCGTACCTTGTGGGCGCTCATCCGCCATCGGCTGCTCGAGGCGACCGCGCTGGCGACTGCGCTCGGCGTGATCACCGCGCTGGTTGGCGGGGCCCTGAGCTTCATTGTCATGGCCGGCGGTCGGGTCATGGCCCAGTTGTCGGTGTGGATGCTGGGTGTGGACGTGGCACCGGAGCTGTTCATGGCCGGCTTGTTTGGCCATGGCCTGCAGATGACGGCGGCGACCGACGTGCCTGCGGCAGCCCACCCCTATGTGATGGCGGCGTCGGTCGGGGGTGGACTGGTGTTTGCCCTGGCGGTGGTGCTGCCCACGCTGGTCTACCTGCGTGGGGCATGCGAGATCTACCTGCTGTTGCGGGGCAGGCTGCACGACGATGGTGGTGCGGCCATGCCCGTGCCCAGTGTCAGCGAGGGCCGCTCGAGGTGGCGCCCATGGTGACCACGGGCGTGGTGCCGCTGTAGCTCTCGATCTGGAAGCTCATGTTCTCGGCGGTGGTGGTGCCAGAGAAGGTCAGGGTGGGGTGCCCGAACTGCAGGTAGATGGTTGGCTGCGTGGGGCTGCTGGCGCCCGAGCTGTTTTGAGCCCACCAGCTTTCGTAGATGTAGCCCCGAGTCGTGCTGCTGGCCAGGCGGTCGCCCCAGTCGCCCCAGGCCGCACTGGTGCTGCCATAGGTGCTGTTGATCTGCCCCGAGGCGTCCAGGATGAAGCGGGCATAGGTCTGTCCGGTGTCGGTGAGGACATTGGTGCTGTTCCAGCCCGTGGTGGTGCCACTGGTGGCCGCAACCGATTTCAGTCGGGCCTTCAGGTTGGCGCTGTCCAGGGTAATGGGGATGCTCACGACCGCGGCACTGGCGCCCGAGGCGCCGCAGCTGTCGTCGGCACTGCCATATTGCATGCGCAGGTAGTTCTGGGCGAGCTGGAAGTCCAGGGTCTGGGAGCCGCTGCTGTCGTAGATTTTGTAGCGCAAGAACCAGTGGCTGTAGGACAGGCTGGTGTCTGCCACGAACTGCAACTGGCGGGACTCGCGCTGGGTGGAGGTGGTGCTGTTGTTCGGGGTGTAGGTGGCCAGCACGGTGCTGTTGCCGTCGAGCCATTCGATGCTGCCATTGCTGTTGAGTCGCAGTTTGCGGCTGACGGACTGGTTGCTGCTGTTGACGCAATCGGTGGGGGTATAGGTGCCCGACTGCAGGTAGCCGGTGCTGAGGGCCGTGATCTGGCCGAGGCGGCCGGTGGGCACGGCGCTGTTGTCGTTGGTGCCGCTGTCGCCACCACCGCCACAGGCGGTGAGCAGCAGACCGATGCCGGAGGTCAGCAGGGCTTTGTGGGGCTGGTTCATGAGATGCATGGCAAGACTTCTCCATGGGCGGGCGCATGGGCCCGTCCAGACTGGTTTGATGGTTTGTTAAGGAAGCCCGAATATGGGGACGCGCCGATGGTGCCGAGGTGGGCGCTGGGCAGCTATCCCGAGTTGTCGGGGAGGGCTGCTCAGCCGAGGTCGACCAGGCCCATGCGCATGGCCTGCGCGGTGGCTTCGGCGCGGTTGCGCACGCCGAGCTTGCGGTAGATGCTTTTGATCTGATCGTTGACGGTGTAGCGGCTGGTCTGCAGCTCGCCGGCCACCATCTTGGCGCTGAGGCCCTGGGCAATGAGGGTCAGCACTTCCTGTTCGCGCGGGGAGAGCTGTTCGAGCCCTTCCGTGTCGATGTCGGGCTGGGGGCGAGGGGTATCGGGCGCCTGACCCCGGAAATGCACCAGCACCTTGCGGGCGATGGTGGGGGACATGGGCGGCTCTCCTCGCACCAGGCGGCTCAGGGTGTCCTGCAGCAGCTCGGGCGGGTCGGTCTTGAGCAGGTAGCCATCGGCGCCTGCCCGCAAGCTGGCGAACACGAGGTCGTCATCGTCGTACAGGGTGCTCACGACCAGCCAGGCATCGGGGTGGAGCCGTCGATAGCGTTCGATCCAGCCCAGGCTCAGGCCATCAGGCAGGCGCAGGTCGCACAGCACCAGGTCATAGGCGTTGTAAAGGCAGGGTTCGGCCTGCGCGAGATCGGGCGCGTGGTCTCGGGTGGCCGGTGCGAACAGCTCGTCAACAATGCGCCCGAGCAGGCGGTGGCCTTCGGGCTGGTCTTCGATGATGAGGATGCGCTGGGGGTGGGTGCTGGCCATGGTCCGGGCATTCTCGGCTCAGGCGGTGTGCCCGGCTATCCCGAGTCCTCGGGACGCGTTGGCGGGCTGCGACGTCGCGGCGCATGCGGCCGCAGGCCAGCTGGCATCGAAATGCAACTCGCCGCTGTCGGCTTCACGCACCCAGCGACATTGCCCGCCCAGTTCGCCAACCCGGCGACGAATCGAGTTCACGCCCAGGCCCGGTTGCCAGCGTTGGGGATCGGTGACCTGGCCGCTGTGGACGAGGGACAAGGTCAGCTGGTCGCCGTGCTGTTGCCACAGCATGCGCAGTTGGGGTGCCTGGGCGTGTTCCAGGGCATTGCGGACCAGTTCACTGGCGATGCAGCTGATGGAGACCGCCACTTCGGCTGGGGCGGGCTGGTTCAACAGGGCCTCGGTCCAGGTGATCTGCCAGTTCAGATCCACATCGATCGCTTCCAGTCGGCGGGTCAGCTGGTGGCGCAGGTCGGCCATGGCGTCGCGCCAGCTGCGGTGCTGGGCGCTGAGGCCACGGGTGATGTTGCGCAGGTCACCCAGGGTGTTGAGCGCGTAGTGCCGCATCTGCGGGTCGGCCGCCGCCTGGCTCAGATGCAGCAACTTGCCACCGATGTCATCGTGCAGATCGGCGGCGATGCGGCGGCGTTCGGCATGCGCGCCCAGTGTGTAGGACTGGTGAGCCAGCACGCCCTGCGAGGCCAGTCGCCACAGGGTTTCGGCCAGCTGGATGTCGGTGGGGTTGAACAAGCGTGCGCCGCCTTGCGCACCGTGCAGGAGCAAGGGGGGCGGCTCGGCGGGGCCGGCCTGGCCATCGAGTTCAGGCACACGCAGGCAGACGCCGCCTTCGAGGATGGCGATGTCGCACGTTGACGAGGATGCTGTCGTGCCGACGCTGAGCCTTTCAGGCTGGAAGGCTGCGCTCAGGATGTCATGCCAGTGCTGCCTGGTGTGACCCGCACGGGACTCGGCGGCGGCCATGTTCATCAACTGGGGCACCAGCTGTTCCAGACGCTCTGCGGCGGTCAGCGGGGCGCGTCGGTCCAGCCACCGGCGTGCGGCCAGATAGACCCAGGGCAGTGTCAGCAGCGACACCAGTGGGGCCCAGCTGACGAGGCTGCCGCCATGGGTGGACAGGCCCAGCAGCACGGCGAGGGCGGCCAGCAAGGCGATCCACCAGGCCAGGGCCCCGGATCGGAGGTTCTCCAGCCGGAACAGCTGCTCCCGGTGCAGCAGGGCCGAGATGCCGTAATAGCCCAGCGCGGGGGCCATCAGGTTGGCGGAATGGTTGATGCCCAGGTCCATCCATCCCATCGCCCAGAAGGCATAGAAAAGCACCCCTGGTCCGGCAGACAGCGCAAAGGCCATGAACAGCCAGCGCAGCGCGGCGCGGTAGGTGGGGTCATGGCGCAGCTTGAAACCGAGCCAGACCTCCAGCAGCACGATGGCGCAGGTCATCAGCACCACGGGGTACTGGTAGGTCGCAAACAGCATGGCCGGTGATGCCTGGAGCTGGTCGAGGACACACAGGGCGAGGATGGCGGCGACGATGACGCGCTCCAGGGCCAGCGGGATGAGGCGCCGAGGCAGGCGCATCGCCACGAACAGGCAACCACCCAGGAGCATGTAGCCCATCAGGTGCGACACATGGAAAACAGCCGCCATGCTCCAGCCTGGTACAGCCCAGGGGCGCGCCGACACCCAGGCGCGCACCAGCAGGCTGGCGGCATAGGCCAGGCCACCAATGGCATAGATGGCGACGAGTCGATCGCGGGGACGTTGCCGCCAGTTCCACAGGGCGAGGTGCCAGGTGAAGAGGGCCATCGAGATCAGTGCCCAGTTCATATGGGTCAGCACGGCGGTGCCCAGTGTGCTCCAGCGGACCGGCCAGAGTTGGCCATCGACGTCGACGAAATGCAGTGACTGGCCACGCAGTGACCATAGCCAGCCCTCGGTCTGGAAGTAGGCCTGCAGGTCGGGCAGGGTGCGTTGTGTCTCGGGTGCCAGTGCATGCCACCTGGGGCTCGCTTCGGTGATGGCTCCATTTGGCAAACGCAGTCCGGCCAAGGGGATCGGGCCGCCTGGGGCAGCCATGGTCAGACCAGTGTCGGGCGCCCAATGCCATGCCGGTTGCGGCGCGGGTGCGGTGGCCGAGTCCCAGACCAGCACCCCCACCATCAACCAGCTCAACAGGCTGAGCAGACACCAGGGCAGGTTGTGTCGGGAGCAGAGACGGCGCAACAACAACATCGGTCCGGTTCAGGTGGTGGGTCGGGAGTCGCTACGATAAGGCCTTTTCGTCACCATCCTGGTGTAGACCACGCGCGCCATGGCCAAGCCCACCTCTTCGACTGCCTCATCCGCTTGCCCCTGCGGGTCTGGTCTGCCTTACTCGGCTTGTTGCGGGCGCTATCACGATGGGGGGGCGGCCGCTGGGCAGGCCCCGACCCCGGAGGCGCTGATGCGCTCTCGTTACAGCGCCTTTGTGCTGGACTTGCGACCGTATCTGTTGGCGACCTGGCATGCCTCGACCCGGCCCGGCGAGATCGAGCCACCGGAGCCTGGCCTCAAATGGCTGGGCCTGGAAGTGCGGCAGGCGCCGGCTCCTGCCGAGTCCTCCGGCCTGGTGGCTTTTGTGGCGCGCTACAAGATCGGTGGGCGGGCGCATCGCCTGGAGGAAAACAGCGAATTCGTGCGGGAAGAGGGGCGCTGGTATTACGTGAAGGCTCGTGCCGACGCGAGCTGAGCTCAACTGCGGGTGGCGTCTTCGAGTGCGGTGAGCCAGCGCAGGGCCTGTTCGCGGCTGTCGCCGCACATGTCTTCGCTGGGTTGCAGGGAGCCACACACGGCCGGCCGTTCGGGCTGACCGAACAGGCGGCAGCGAAGGGCTTCATCCAGATGAGGGCAGGGTACGCCGGCCGGCTTGCCTTGGGGCAGCCCCGGCAGGGGGGAAGAAATGGAGGGCGCGATGCAGCAGGCGGCGCAGCCAGGGCGACAGTTCATGGCGCGAGTGTGCCTCCATGAAGCGTGAAAGCGAGCCCTGTTTTTGTAGTCGAGCGTGATGACAGCACGTATTGGGCGAGATCGTAGGTTGATCGGCCTGGTGTGCCTATCCCTAGTTTGCCCGAATGGGCGCACGATGCTGGTGCGGGTATGTGCGCAGAGCGCGCTGACTCGGTACAATGGAAGGTTGCCCAAAAATTAAGCACTTTCTCGAGCGAGGTGAGCCGTGCTGTATCCCCAGGAATTTGACGTCATCGTGGTCGGTGGTGGCCACGCCGGAACCGAAGCAGCCTTGGCTGCAGCCCGCATGGGCTGTGCCACGCTGCTGCTGAGTCACAACATTGAAACGCTGGGGCAGATGAGCTGCAACCCATCGATCGGGGGGATCGGCAAGGGCCACCTGGTCAAGGAGGTGGACGCGCTGGGTGGGGCCATGGCGGCGGCCACGGATGAGGGTGGGATCCAGTTTCGCATCCTCAACTCCAGCAAGGGGCCGGCCGTGCGGGCGACGCGTGCGCAGGCTGATCGCATCCTCTACAAGGCCGCTATCCGCAAGCGCCTGGAGAACCAGCCCCATCTGTGGCTGTTCCAGCAGGCTGTGGATGACCTGATGGTCGAAGGCGACCGGGTGGTCGGTGCGGTGACGCAGGTCGGCATCCGTTTTCGCGCGCGGGCTGTGGTGCTGACCGCGGGTACCTTCCTGGACGGGCGCATCCATGTGGGTTTGAACAATTACAGCGCAGGGCGTGCGGGTGATCCGCCGGCGGTGTCCTTGTCCGCACGCCTGAAGGAATTGAAGCTGCCGCAAGGGCGTCTCAAAACCGGGACCCCGCCGCGCATCGATGGCCGCAGCATCGATTTCAGCCAATTGACCGAACAGCCCGGTGATGGCGTGGGCCTGGTGGGCAAGTGGGGTGAATCGGCCCCGACCGGTCCGGATGTGCCGGTTTTCAGCTTCCTTGGTTCGCCGGATCAGCACCCCCGCCAGTTGCCATGCTGGGTGACGCACACCAACACGCAAAC
Source organism: Aquabacterium sp. (assembly GCF_041909175.1). Lineage (GTDB taxonomy): Bacteria > Pseudomonadota > Gammaproteobacteria > Burkholderiales > Burkholderiaceae_C > Aquabacterium. The sequence goes on from NZ_JAYRDZ010000001.1 coordinate 159,216, forward strand.
CCACGACATCATCCGCTCGGGCTTTGACCGCAGCCCGATGTTCACCGGGGTGATCGAGGGTGTGGGTCCGCGCTATTGCCCCTCCATTGAAGACAAGATCAACCGTTTTGCCGACAAGGATTCGCACCAGATCTTCCTGGAGCCGGAAGGTCTGACGACGAACGAGTTCTATCCCAACGGGATCAGCACCTCCTTGCCGTTCGACATCCAGCTCAACGCCCTGCGCACGATGCCGGGCCTGGAGAATGCCTACATCCTCAGACCGGGCTATGCCATCGAGTATGACTACTTTGATCCGCGTGAGCTGAAGTCCAGCTTCGAGTCGAAGGCCATTGAGGGCCTGTTCTTTGCCGGGCAGATCAATGGCACCACGGGCTATGAAGAGGCCGCCGCGCAAGGCCTGTTCGCCGGCCTCAATGCGGCCTTGCAGGCGAAGGGGCAGGGCCCCTGGGTGCCGCGCCGTGATCAGGCTTACCTGGGCGTGCTGGTCGATGACCTGATCACCAAGGGGGTGACGGAGCCTTATCGCATGTTCACCAGCCGAGCCGAGTTCCGTCTGCAATTGCGCGAGGACAATGCGGACATGCGGCTGACGGAAGTGGGGCGTGAGTTGGGTCTGGTTGACGATGCGCGCTGGGATGCCTTCAACCGCAAGCGCGATGCTGTTTCACGTGAAACAGAACGGCTGCGCACCACCTGGGTTCGCCCTGCAACATTGCCTGCCACCGATGCCGAGCGGCTGTTGGGCAAGGCGCTGGAACGTGAATACAACCTCGCGGATTTACTCAGACGCCCGGGCGTTCACTACGATGCGGTGGCTGAGGCGGGCCAGATTGCTGCTGACATCCAGTTGGCCATGCGCGCAGACAAGGTGGCCCAGGCTGGTGGCGAGTTGGCTGCACCTGACGTTGTTTCACGTGAAACAACACCCCTTGATCAGCGCGCCATGCTGGCATCCGAATTGGGTGCAGCCCTGGCTGACGCGGTGATCGAACAGGTGGAGATCAGTGTCAAATACGCTGGCTACATCAGCAAGCAGGTGGACGAAGTAGAGCGTGCGGCTCATTACGAGAGCCTGCCCTTGCCTCTGGATCTGGATTACATGGCTGTGCCGGCGCTGAGCATCGAAGTGCGCCAGAAACTGAACAAGCACCGCCCCGAGACGCTCGGACAGGCTTCACGCATCTCCGGTGTGACGCCTGCGGCCATCTCGCTGTTGCTCATCCATCTGAAGAAGGGGCGCTTCAAGGGCTTTGACCGGATGGACGAAGCCCAGCCCACATCGGTCTGATCGACGAGACCACACCATCTGATTGTTGAAACGATGAACCTTGAAGTGCCATTCCGTGAGGCCCTGACGCAAGTCGACCTGTCGCCTGCACCCGATCTGACTGATGGGCAAGTGGCGGGCTTGCTGGGCTACGTCGAGATGATGTCTCGCTGGAACAAGACCTACAACCTGACCGCGGTGCGGGACCCTCAGGACATGCTGCGCCTGCACCTGCTGGACAGCCTGGTGGTGCGTGCGCCGCTGTGGCGCCATCTGGGTGAGCAGCCGTCTGCCGTGCTCGATGTGGGCAGTGGGGGCGGGCTGCCGGGTGTGGTGCTGGCGATCACCATGCGCCAACTCGAGGTGACCTGCGTGGATGCCGTAGCCAAGAAGACCGCGTTTGTGCGGCAGGTGGCCGCCGAGTTGAAGTTGCCCAATCTGCGTGCCCAGCATGCGCGGGTCGAGACCTTGCCTGCCAAGCCTTGGCCCGTGATCACGTCGCGTGCCTTTGCGTCCTTGCTGGACTTCGTGTCGCTCACCCGCGGGCTGCTGGCGCCTGGCGGTGTCTGGATGGCGATGAAGGGCAAGGTGCCTGATGAAGAGATCGCGGCATTGCCTTCCGGCGTGGAGGTGTTTCACGTGGAACAGTTGCGGGTGCCGGGCCTCGATGCCGAGCGCTGCCTGGTCTGGATGCGGGATACACAGGCGTGATGGACACGGAAGTCGACTTGACTGTCGCGTCAGCGACAACGGCATTTGGCGCAGTGCAGCAGAGCAAGGATAATCACCCCATGCCGCACATCTTCTGCATCGCCAACCAAAAGGGTGGGGTTGGCAAGACCACCACCACCGTCAACCTGGCTGCCGGTCTCGCGCAGATTGGCCAGCGTGTGCTCATTGTGGACCTCGACCCGCAGGGCAATGCCACGATGGGGTCAGGGGTGGACAAACGCACCCTTGAGCACAGCGTGTACGACGTGCTGCTGGAAGATGCCTCGATTGCAGAAGCCCGCCAGCGCAGCCCGAAAGGCGGCTATGACGTGCTGGGTGCCAACCGCGATCTGGCTGGTGCAGAAATTGAACTGGTTCCGCTGGAGCGCCGTGACCGGCGTCTCAAGGGGGCCATCGAAGCCGCTGCAGCCGATTACGATTTCGTGCTGATTGATTGCCCGCCCTCGCTCAGCCTGTTGACCCTCAATGGACTGACTTGTGCCCATGGCGTGATCGTGCCGATGCAGTGCGAATACTTCGCCCTGGAAGGGCTGACCGACCTGGTCAACACCGTGAAGCAGGTGCACGCCAACTTGAACCCGGCCCTGCAGCTGATCGGTTTGCTGCGTGTGATGTACGACCCCCGCATCACACTGCAGCAGCAGGTGAGCGAACAACTGAAGGCACACTTCGGCGAGAAGGTGTTTGACGCGGTGATTCCCCGCAATGTCCGCCTGGCCGAGGCCCCCAGCTACGGTGTGCCGGGCGTGGTGTTCGACCCGAGCAGCAAGGGGGCCCAGGCCTTCGTTGGCTTTGCTGGGGAGTTGGTCGAGCGTGTCCAGCGAGGCCTGGCCTGACGCCGTGTCCGCGTGCGGATCGGTTGACGTGAACAAGATGCTCGATCAGGACCGTTTGCACGTGCTTGTGCTGCCTGGTTGGCAGGATTCCGGCCCGGCCCACTGGCAGAGCCGCTGGGCCCTGTTGCATGCTGACGAGGCCCGCTTCACCCGGGTCGAGCAGGACGACTGGCAGCAGCCCCTGCGCGGCGACTGGATGATGCGTCTGGACGAAACCTTGCTTGCCCAGGTGCCGGAGCAGGGCGCGCCAGTGGTGCTGGTGGCACACAGTCTGGGCTGCCATCTGGTGGCGGCCTGGGCGGCCCATTCTGGGCTGACAGGGCGGGTGCGTGCAGCCTTGCTGGTCGCCCCACCTGATCTGGATGGCCCGGATGCGATGACCTCGATGCCACCCCAGCTGCATGGCTGGCGTCGCGTGGTGCGGCAGGCGCTGCCTTTTCCGGCGCTGATGCTGGCTTCGAGCAACGACCCCTATGGATCGCTGGCCCGCAGTGCCGGTCTGGCGGCAGACTGGGGGGCCGATTTCGGCGACCTGGGCCCCGCCGGGCATGTGAATGCCGATGCCGGCTTTGGCGACTGGCCTGCCGGCTGGGCGCGCTGGCAGGCATGGTTGGGCACCCAGGACATCACAGCGGCCGCAGACTGAAGGACAATCCACCCCTATGGCGACGAAAAAATCCAAAGGCCTGGGCATGGGCCTGGAGGCTCTGCTGGGCCCCAAAGTCAGCGATGCGGCTCCTGCTCCAGAGGGCCCACCGACCACCTTGAAACTCGACCTGATGCAGGCCGGCAAATACCAGCCGCGTACCCGCATGGACGAGGGCTCGCTCTATGAACTGGCGGAAAGCATCCGCAGCCAGGGCATCATGCAGCCGATTCTGGTTCGACCGATCGGTGGCGGGCGCTACGAAATCATCGCGGGTGAACGCCGCTCGCGGGCGGCCCGCATTGCCGGGCTGACCGAGGTGCCGGTGCTGGTCAAAGAGGTGCCCGACGAGGCGGCCGCCGTGATGGCGCTGATCGAGAACATCCAGCGTGAGGACCTCAACCCGCTGGAAGAGGCCCAGGGTCTGCAGCGCCTGACGCAGGAGTTCGGCCTGACCCACGAGCAGGCGGCGCAGGCTGTCGGACGCTCGCGCAGTGCGGCGTCCAACCTGTTGCGTCTGCTGAACCTGGCCGAACCGGTGCAGGGCATGCTGATGGCCGGCGACATCGACATGGGCCATGCCCGCGCCTTGCTGGCCCTCGACAAGGCCCAGCAGATCACCACGGCGCACGAGATCATCGGCAAGAAGCTCAATGTGCGCGATGCTGAAAAGCTCGTGACCAAGTTGGTTGGTGCGGGTCGCCAGTCGCCGCTGCTGCGCGTCAAGGCAGAAAAGTCGCGTGATGTGGTTCGGCTGGAAGAAGAGCTGTCCGATGTGTTGACAGCGCAAGTGAGCATTCACATCAAGAAGCGTACCAAGCGGGGCGAGCAGGGTGAAGTCACCATCCAGTTCGGCAGCCTGGACGAGCTCAACGGCCTGATCGACAAGCTGCGCGGCAACCAGGCCGAGCAGGGCTGAGCGGCCGCATGCTGCTGCGCCTGTGGCCTTTGCCCGCGCTGCTGGCGTGGGGCCTGGCCTGGGCCTTGTGCCTGGCCTTGAAGGCGGCGGGGGTGCCTGCTGTACTGGGCCTGTTGTTGCCGGCGCTGCTGGGGGCTTTGCTGGCGGTGTTGCCGCCCATGGCCAACACGCCCTGGCGGCGCATCTTTGTCGCGGCAGGCTTTCCTTTGTCGGTGCTGGCATTGGGGCAGGGCGGTGCCTTGCCGGCCTGGTTATGGCTGGCGCCCATGGCCTTGCTGCTGCTGGCCTATCCGGTCCATGCCTGGCGCGACGCTCCGGTGTTTCCCACCCCGAAGAACGCCCTGGTCGACCTGCCAGCCTTGCTGCCCCTGCCAGCGCAGGCGCGGGTGCTGGACGCCGGCTGCGGCATGGGCGATGGCCTGGCTGAGTTGCACCGGGCCTACCCCGAAGCGACGCTGCATGGCACCGAATGGAGCTGGCTGTGGCGCCTGGTGTGTGCCTGGCGCTGTCCCTGGGCCACCGTGCGCCGCGGCGACATGTGGGCCGACGACTGGTCCGGCTATGACCTCGTCTATCTCTTCCAGCGTCCGGAGACCATGCCTCGCGCGGTGGCCAAGGCACGCCAGGAGCTGCGTCCGGGAGCCTGGCTGGTCAGCCTGGAATTCGAGGCGGTGGACGATGCCGGGCACCGCCTTCAGCCCGCGGCCCGCCTGACGCTGGAAGGCGGACGGCCTGTGTGGTTGTACCGTCAGCCGCTGTGACGGCATGGGGGGCGCCGTCTACACTGTGCGCTTGATCCAGAAAGCCGACATGAGCCAGCCGCAGTCCGACACCGCCAGCCAGACCACGTTCACACCAGAAGAATACCGGGCCGCCCTGGGGCAGTTCGCAACCGGCGTCACCGTGGTCACCGCGCGTGCGGCAGATGGCAGCCTGGTCGGGCTGACCGCCAATTCCTTCAATTCGGTGTCGCTGGACCCGCCCTTGGTGTTGTGGAGCCTGGCCAAGCAATCGGGCTCGATGCCGGGTTTCCTGTCAGCGAGCCACTACGCCATCAATGTCCTGGGTGCGGATCAGCGGCAACTGGCCGAGCGCTTTGCCCGCAAGGGCATCGACCGGTTTGACGGCGCACCCTGGAAGCCCGGCCTGACCGGTGCACCGGTGATCGACGGCGCCGTGGCGGTGTTCGAGTGCGAACAGCGCAGCCAGCATGACGAAGGCGACCATGTGATCTTCGTGGGCCGCGTCATGCATTGTCGCCGCCGCGTGGGGGTGCCACCGCTGGTCTACCAGGGTGGCCGTTTCTTCACAGACCTGAACTGGTCCGCTCCCCCGCACAGCGGTCCAGCAGCTTGAGCAGTCGGCCTACGTCCAGCGGCTTGGTCAGGTAGTCCAGAAAGCCGCGCTCTCGCGCTTGCCTGATCTGATCGGGCATGGCATCTGCTGACAGGGCTACGCGCGGGATGTTGGCGGTGTGGGCGTACTGCATGAGCGCATCGGACACGTCCAGGCCACTCATGTCGCCCAGGTGCATGTCCAGCAGGATCAGATCCGGCGGGCTGGAGCGGCACATCTCGATGGCATCCGCGCCGCAGCGGGCCACTTCCATTTGCCATTTGGGGCGCATGCGCACCACCTGGCGCACCAGCTCGACGTTGACACGGTTGTCTTCGGCGTACAGCACGGAGAGGGTGCCGGGGTTGAGGGCATCGAACGTGCCCCAGCCCGAGCGGGGCGTGTCCAGCCCCAGCGTTTCCTGCGCATCGCGCAAGGCGATGTTCGGGTCTTCGGCACTGGGCAACCACACGCGGAAGGTGCTGCCGGCATGGGGCTGGCTGCTGACCTCGATGCGTCCTTGCATCAGGTCGACGAGGCGCTTGACGATCACCAGGCCGATGCCGGTGCCTTCCACATTGCTCAACTCGGCGCCCAGGCGGTTGAAGGGTTCGAAAAGGTGGCTGAGCTGGTCTTCGGACATGCCGCTTCCGGTGTCGGTCACGGTGATGACCACGAAGGCGCGCAAGGCCTGCGCCTCGATCATCACCCGCCCGCCAGGCCGGTTGTACTTGATGGCATTGGACAGCAGGTTGACCAGGATCTGCCGCAGCCGCACCTGATCCGCCTTGACGTAAACGTCTTCATCTGGTGCGGTGCAGTGCAGCTCGAGTTGGGCCTGTCGCAACTGGTTGGTGACCATGCTGACAGCCTCGTCGAAGACGGGGGCCAGCTGCAGGGTCTCGATGCTCAGCGGGAGCCCACCGGCTTCGATGCGAGACAGATCCAGCACATCGGTCAGCATGGCCAACAGGTGTCCGCCGGCTTTTTCAATGTGTTCGACCTTGCGGGTCTGCGCCGTGTTGAGCGGGTTGGCCGGGTCGAGTCGCAACAGCTGTGCAAAGCCCAGCATGGCGTTGAGCGGTGTGCGCAGCTCATGGCTCATGCGGGACAGGAATTCCGTCTTGGCCTTGTTGGCCCGCTCGGCGGCCTTGGCCGTCATCACGGCCTCGGCCAGGCGGCGCCGGTCCGTGATGTCTTCGATGACCGAGATGAAGTGCAGCGGTTGGCCCAGCCGATCGCGCAGCAAAGCCACCGTCAGGGCGACCCAGACGATGTCGCCATTGGGGCGCACATAGCGCTTGTCGATGGTGTAGCGGTGGCTGCGCCCCTCCAGCAAGGACTCCACCAAGGCCATGTCGGGTGACAGGTCGTCCGGGTGGGTGATGTCCTGGAAGGTCAGTTGCCTGAGTTGATCTGGCGAACGTCCCGCGATCTCGCCGAAGCGGTGGTTGACCTCCAGAAAGTGGCCTTGCAGGCTGACCCGCGCAATGCCGACGCCGGCGGCAAAGAGCTGTCGGTAGTTTTCTTCGCTGGCCTGCAGACGCTCGTACAGTGCGGCCACCTGGGCGCGCAATTGCTGAACCTCGTCCTGACCGGGATTGGCGGGCGGAATGCTCATGAAAATGCCACTGAATCATCACCACCGTCCTCCCATGCGGCAGAGGGTGGTGTGCTCGCGCCGCGCCACTACTGTCTCACAGATGGGCGAGATCGGCAAAAGGCGGGCTTGTGGCGCCGTTGCCCATGGCGGGTGTCACCACGGTTCTGTTTCGGCCACCCTCCTTGGCGGTATAGAGCGCACGGTCGGCGCGCTCCAGGGTTTCATGCAGCGGTTCGCCTGCGGGGTGGTCGGTCAGTCCGGCAGAAAAGGTGACCTGCAAGCCGCTCAGCCCGGGCGACAGGGCCATCGATGTATCGAGGTGTTCGCGGATGCGTTGCAGCGCGGCCTGCGCGCCGTCCAGTGTCTCGGCCGGCATCAGCATGAGGAACTCTTCGCCGCCCCAGCGCGCCAGCACATCGGTCTTGCGGCAGCCTTCCAGTGCGAGGCGCGCAAATTCCTTGAGCACCATGTCACCCATGGCATGACCATGCAGGTCGTTGATGCGTTTGAAATGGTCGAGGTCGATCAGGGCCAGACAGAAGGCTTCGTTGCTGCGCAATTGGCGGTCTGCTTCCTGGGTGACGCGCTCCTGCATGTGGCGGCGGTTGACCAGGCGGGTCAGCTCGTCACGCGAGGCGATGTCCTGCAGCATGGCCAGGGCATGTGCCAGTTCTTCCTTTTGCTCGATCAGCCGTGCACGAACCTGGCTGACGTAGATCGACACAGCAGACACGGCGGGCAGGGTGCAGGCGGCGAGGATGAACTTGACCACTTCAATGCGGACGTCGAACGCACCGGGGTTGGCCAGCACCATGATGGTCTGGACACTGCCCAGGCAGCAGACAAACAGCAAACCCATCAGCATGACCTGACGGGCCGACATGGTGAACATGCCGAACACCAGAACCAGGCACATCAGCATCAGCACCGAGTTGCGAACCGGGCCGGTGATGACGTAGGCGCCCAGTATGGCCACCAGCGCGTAGAGGCTTTGATGGAGGTCCAGACTGGGGTTGCCCAGGCGTGAGGCCCAGCCGGTACGCACGAGCAGATAGAACACCGGCACACCCGTCCAGATGTAGGCTATCAGCCACCAGCCGTGACGTGGGTTGACCAGGTCGATGTCCATGCCATAGAACAGCAAGGCGGTGCTGACCACATAGCCGTACAGCGCGATCAAGGTCATCTTGACGCGCATGCGCTGATGCCGCTCGGTGCCCAGCAGCCAGGTATTCAGGGTGTGCAGGAAGGCGCGCATGTCCGTGGTCGTCAGAGCATGGCGACCTGCGGCGCCTCGGCCGCAGCGGCTGCGCAGGCCAGCGGCTCGAGCTCCGCGCCCGGACCCAGGTCGATGACGGTGCGGTTGCGACCTTCGTTTTTGGCGCGGTAGAGCGCATGGTCAGCCCGCTCGATGCAGGCATCGAGGGGTTCGGTACCCCAGTAGCCAGTCAGGCCGGCCGAGAACGTGACCTGAATGGCGTGGCCATCGACCTGCATGGGTGCGTGGGCCAGCTGAGCTCGGATGCGCTCTATGCCGATCTGGGCCAGCGCTGGCGAGGTGTCCACCAGCAGCAGCAGGAACTCCTCGCCACCCCAGCGCGCCAGCACGTCGACTTCACGCATGACCGAGCGGGCCTGTTCCGCGAAGTAGCGCAGCACCTCGTCGCCCACTTTGTGGCCATGGGTGTCGTTGATGCGCTTGAAGTGATCCAGGTCCAGCAGGGCCAGGCAGAAGCGGTGGTGGCCGGAACGGTCCAGCCGGCGTTGGTGCTGGTTGAGCACTTCCATCATGTGACGGCGGTTGTGCAGACCGGTGAGTTCATCCCGGGTGGCCAGCATCTGGATGCGGGTGACGGCGGAGGCCAGCTCGTCTTTCTGGGCCTGCAGCCGGGCGCGCAAGGCACTCAGCTGGGCGGCCAGGGCCGAGATGGTGGGCACGATGGCCGCGGTCAGCACGAAGTGCGCGATTTCAAGCTTCAGCGGGTAGTGGGTCGGGTCGCTGCGCAGCTTGATGCTCATGGTCAGCCCCATCAGGACCACCGTGTAGCTGCCTGCGATCCGGGCATCGCGTGCCGTGAGGTTGAAGATGCCGAAGACCAGGACCAGGGCCAGCAGCATCATGGTCGAGCCATGAACCGGCCCGGTGACGGCGTAAGCCCCGACGATGACGGTGAGCGCAGCCAGAATTTGCGGCAGGGTCAGCGACGGGTCTCTGAAGAGGCGGCTCAGCCCGGTGCGCAGCAGGATGTACCAGACGCCCACGTTGAGCACGATCACCGTCGACAAGGTGCGCACATCGCGCTCGTCCATGTAGCCCACCCAGCAGGCATAGATCTGCAGACCAACGCAGATGACATACACATTGGCCGCCATCAGCGAACGGTAGATCCGCAAGCGCTGCTTGGGCTCGGTGCCGAAAATCAGGCGGTCAAGGTGCCGGTAAAACTGGAAAAGCATGCATGAATGCTATCCGATATATGAATACCGGCATATCCAGATCAAACCTGATGCCAGGTCTCAATTCAATAAATTTGAAAAAACATGTGAAGTTGACGCAACCAATTTCACAGGATGAACTCCTAATCTAGAGCCTGTGACGACCACCAACCCAAGGATGTCTGCCATGACCCTCCCCACCACCTCCCGCTACTCTGGCGTTGCCATGGCTTTGCACTGGCTGCTGGCGGTGCTGATCATTGGCGCGTTCGCCGTGGGCGTCTATCAGGACGACTTGCCGCTGTCACCCACCCGCATCAAGCTCATCAACTGGCACAAGTGGGCTGGGGTGACCATCCTGGCGCTGTCCGTGCTGCGACTGATCTGGCGCGTGACACACCGGCCGCCTGCGCTGCCGCAGGTCATCGAGACCGCCATGCCGGGCTGGCAGCGCGTGGCCTACCACGCCACCCACCATCTGCTGTACGTGCTGTTCTTCGCCGTGCCGCTGGCCGGTTGGGCTTACAGCTCGGCTCACGGCTACCCCATCGTGCTCTTTGGCGTGTTGCCGCTGCCTGATCTGGTGGCGCCGAACCCGCAGCTGGCCGACACCATCAAGCCCCTGCATGGTTTGCTGGCCTTCGGTCTGATCGGTCTGGTGGCCTTGCACATCGCCGCCGCCCTGAAGCACCAGTTCATTGATCGTGACGGCCTGCTCGACCGCATGCGCCCCGGCCGTTGATCGACTACCTCGCAAAGGATCTCATCATGTTGACGACCTCTTCGTTTCGCCTGACAACCCGCACCGTGGCCACCGCCGCGCTGGCGGTCCTGGCCACCAGTGCGGCCTGGGCTGACCAGACCCTGGTGCCCGCTCAAAGCGAGGTCACCTTTGTGGCCAAGCAACTGGGTGTGCCGCTGGATGGCCACTTCAAGCAGTTTGCCGCGCAAGTGGCCTTCGACCCGAAGAAGCCCCAAACCAGCAAGATCGCCATCCAGATCGACCTCGGCAGCGTGGCCGTCAATGCCGATGCCAACGCTGAGCTGGTCAAGCCGGACTGGTTCAATACCCCGAAATTCCCGAAGGCCACCTTCCAGTCGGGGGCCGTCAAGGCCCTGGGCAATGGCCGCTTCGAGGTGGCGGGCAAGCTGGCCATCAAGGGTCTGGTCCGTGACGTGACGGTGCCCGTCCAGCTCACCCAGGCCAAGGGCCTGACCACCGCCACCGGTGCCCTCGCACTCAAGCGCCTTGATTTCAAGGTGGGTGAGGGCGACTGGGCCGACACCTCGGTCGTGGCCAACGACGTCCAGGTGAAGTTCAAGTTCGTGTTGCAAGGCGTTCCGGCGCTTTGATGTTCTGTCTGTTCCTCGATCCCTTTTCAACCAGGAGCCCATTCCATGAAAACCGTGTCTCTGACCCTGCTCGCTTCCATCGCTGCCTTGACCGCTTCGGTGGCCCAGGCTGCCCCGTCGACCTACAACATCGACCCCACCCACACCTTCGTGACCTTTGAAGCCAAGCACTTCGGCACCTCGACCAACCGCGGCCGCTTCGACAAGAAGACGGGTACCGTGACGCTGGACGTCGCTGCCAAGACCGGCAAGGTGGACGTGACCGTGGAAACCGGCTCGATCAACACCGGCTACGCTGCCTTTGAGACCCACCTGAAGAGCAAGGACTTCTTCAACGCAGAAGCCTTCCCGACCGCGCATTTCGTGGGCGACAAGTTCACCTTTGAAGGCGACAAGGTGACGGCTGTGTCCGGCACGCTGACCCTGCTGGGCAAGAGCCAGCCGGTGGAATTCAAGGCTGCCAACTTCAACTGCTACCAGAACCCCATGCTCAAGCGTGAAGTCTGCGGTGGCGACTTCGAAGGCACCATCACCCGCAGCGCTTTCGGTATGAACTACGGTCTGCCTTTCATTCCTGACAGCGTCAAGCTGGTGATCCAGGTCGAAGCCGTCAAGCAATAAGCTGAACCGGATCGGGCGGTTCAGCTCATGGGGTTGAGCCGCTCGCAGACGCGGCGGGTCGCGAGCTGGAATGCATCAAAGTGCAAGCCAGCCTGATTTGCCACGGGGCGCAGCGTGGTCCACACGGCGTCGGCGTCAACAGGACGTTCCTGCAAGACATCCAGGAGCAAGTGGTCGACAGCCATCCCGATGGTCAGCAAACGCTGCAACTGCGGACGCTCGGTTGACCACTGTTCGGTGGGCAGCACGCGCATGCGCACCCCGTCTGCCACATCCCGTGCTAGCCCCCATGACTGGCACAGGGCCGCACCCAGCGCAGCATAGGTCACGCCAAACGCTTCGGCCTCCGCGGCCATCAACTCTGCTTCCGTGAGAGAGGGAGCTCGCAGGGTTTCATAGCGTTTGGCGTCATAGGCCACCAGCACCGCCCGCCCGGTTTCCGCAAACAGACCGATGGTGTGGGCAAGCCAGGGGTCGACGTCGAGCTGCCTGGCAATGCGGCCCATGGCCAGGCCACGGATGCTGGCCTTGTCCCAGATGGCCTGCATGACAGGCCCTGGCGGGAAGGCCCCGCGCAGGCCGATTTCATAGGTGAGCGCAGCCACCTGCGCCATGCCCAGATAGCGGATGCCTTCGTGCACCGTGTCGACCCGCTTGAGCAGGCCGAACAAGGCCGAGTTCACCGTGCGAACCACGGCGGCCGACAAGGCCATGTCGGTCTCGATGACGAGGGCAAGTTGCTCTGTCGTGGTGTGCTCGTCGGCCATCAACAGCGACATCTTGACCAGTGTCGATGGACACGAGGGCAGATCGATGTTGAGGTCGCGCAGTGGTGATTCGATGCTCATGGCCTTCCCCGGTTGCACATCAGTCTAGGCCAGGACAGGGTGTCCTGGTGCCATGAACAAACCCTGATTCAACGACCAGCGCTGCGCAGCCCCAGACGGCTTCGGGCCATGCGGGTGACCGGCGCATTGAGGCCCAGGCTCTTGCGGTACTCGCCAGGGGCCACGCCCTTCCAGCGGCGGAAGGCCTCGATGAAGGTGGTGACATCGGCATAACCCAGGCGCTCGGCGATCTCGCTTTGCGTGAGGCTAGCCTTGGCCATCAGCTCTTCGGTCAGTGTGCGGCGCACTTCTTCCAGCAGCCCGCGGAAGGTGGCGCCCTCGGCGGTCAGGTGCCGGCGCAGGGTGCGCGAGGTCATGCGCATCTCTGCAGCGACTTCCTCCATGTCGGGGATGCGGCCGGGCGAGCGCAGCAGCCGATCACGCACGGTGGCCGCCACGCCGGTACGGGTCTGGCGGCTTTCGAGCAGCTGGCGGCACATCTGTTCGCATACCAGCAGCGTGTGGGCATTGGCTTGCGGCAGGGGCTCGTGCAGCGACGAGGCGTCAAGGATGTGGCAGTCGCGTGCCTGGTTGAAGAGCGGGCGCACACCGAACAGATCGGTGTAGACCGCGACGACCTCCGGGCTCGGCTCGGCGCAGCGCATGTGGATCTCGCGATAGGGCAGGCGGTGCGTCAGCACTTCACGCTGGATATTGGCCATGGCCACGCGGTCGCGGTCCAGGATGAACTGGCGGACATCGGGTGGCAGGTGGTCAGCCTGGTAGGTGGAGTAGATGAGGTCGCCACGGCGTTCGACGTAGTGGCGCACCAAGGCGAAGGCCTGGTTCATCATGCGGGACGCCATCGCGATGGCGTCGCCCAGGGTGGCACTGCTCATCACGGCATAGCCCCACAGGCCGTAGGTGGTCACGTGGTAGCGCATGCCGGCCTGGAAACCGAGTTCGGGGGCGAACTTCAGCTCAGTCAGGAGGTTGCGTACAAGCTGCAACTCCTGCGATGTCTCGATTTCCGCATCAGGCGTATCGAGCATCGTGCGTGTGACGCCGGTGTGGCGCAACATCGTGTCGAAGGTGAGACCCTTCTCGTACCCGAGTTGGGTCAGAATACGGGCGGTGGCGATGCCGCGACGAAAATCCCAGTTTGGCTGCTTGTTACTGCTCATGGTGCTGCGTCCGATCACAAGTACTGACAACGTACGTGTTCGATTATGTCCGACAAGCTGGGATTTGTGTCCGTTATTTCTGCACGATCACCAGGCCTTTCAGATATTCCCCCTCAGGGAAAGCGATCGTCGTCGGGTGATCAGGGGCAGCTTCTAGCCGGCGGACGAGGTAGCCGTCAACGCCAGCGTCGATGCCGGCACCGGCCACGATCTTGTGAAACAGCTCGGCCGAAATGCCGCCCGAACACGAGAAGGTGAGCAGCATACCACCGGGATTGAGCAGCTTCAGGCCGAGGCGGTTGATGTCCTTGTAGGCCCGTGAAGCCCGGTCCGCATGGGCGGCGCTGGCGGCGAACTTGGGCGGATCGAGCACGATGGCATCGAAGCGCTTGCCCTCGGCAAGGAAGCGGCGCAGCGTGCCATTGACGTCCGCGTCCAGCGCAGTGTGGCGGGCCGGATCGAAGCCATTGAGTGCCACGTGTGCCGTGGCGCGCGCCAGGGCAGGGCCGGATGAATCAACGCTGTAGACCTCTTCGGCCCCACCGGCCAGGGCGGCGACGCTGAAGCCGCCGGTGTAGCTGTAGCAGTTGAGCACGCTCTTGGCGCCCAGCTGGCGGACCAGGTCGGCGAAGTACTTGCGGTTGTCGCGCTGGTCGAGGTAGTAGCCGGTTTTGTGGCCTTCGGCCACGTCCAGGGTCAGGCGGTAGTCGTGTTCACGGATGGTCACCGTGGTGGCGGTTTCGGGGACATCGTCAGGGCGGCGCAGCCAGCCGCTCACCAGCGGCAGACCTTCGAGCTGGCGCACGTTCGAGTCCGATCGCTCATAGAGGCAGCGGCAGCCGGTGGCGGCCAGCAGGGCATCGGCGATCACGTCCTTCCAGCGCTCCATGCCGGTGCTCAGGAACTGGGCGCTCAGCAGATCGCCGTAGCGGTCGACGATGAGGCCGGGCAGGCCATCGGCCTCGCCGTGGATCAGGCGCACGCCATCGGAGGCGATGGCCAGACGGCTGCGCAGCAGCAAGGCCTGTGCAATGCGGCGCTGGAAGAAGGCCGCGTCGATGCGCTCGGCTTCGTCGAAAGTCCAGGCGCGCACGCGGATCTGCGAGGTGGGGCTGAAAGCACCCCAGGCCAGGAAGCGGCCATCATGGGCCTCCACACGCACGGTCTCGCCGCTGTCGGCGCGGCCCTTGGCCACGCTGCCCTGGAAGATCCAGGGGTGACGACGGATGACGGAGCGTTCCTTGCCTTCGCGCAGGGTGATGGTCTTCATGGCAGAAAAATGAGGAATGAACGGGCCGCATCAGCCCGGAAAACCCCGAATTGTCGCCGAGCCGTGTCGAACGGTGCACGAGACCTGTTCCAATATCGACATGGATGCCGCACAAGCCCGACCCACCCTGCCTGAACTGCACGCGCGTCAGGCGCGCTCTCTGGACCACAGCCACCTGACCATCGTGGTGCCGGCCTACAACGAGGCCGCCGCCATCGGCGAAACGGTGCATGGCATCGCCTCCTGGCTGAAGGTGCATGTGCCCCACTGGGACATCCTGGTGGTCGACGATGGCAGCCGCGACAAGACGGTGGATGCGGTGCTCGAACTGAGCCCGTCGCTGCAAACGTCGCTGCTGCGGCTGTCGCGCAACTTCGGCAAGGAGTCTGCCTTGTCCGCGGGCATGGCTCACGCCCGGGGCGACATTGTCATCTGCATGGATGCCGATGGCCAGCACCCGGTGGACATGATCGAGCCCATGCTGGCCCACTGGCTCGACGGCATCGACATGGTCTACACCGTGCGCCGGGACCGCCACACCGAGCCCGGCTTCAAGCGCTGGGGTGCGCGCTGGTTCTACCGGCTGGTGTCGATGGACGAGCACATCCGTATCCCCGAGGATGCGGGCGATTTCCGGCTGATGGACCGCAGTGTGGTCAATGCCATCAATGCCTTGCCGGAGCGCAGCCGCTTCATGAAGGGCTTGTACGCCTGGGTGGGCTTCCGCACCATCGGGCTGCCCTACATGCCCTTGCCGCGTGCGCAGGGTGAAACCAGCTATTCCAAGCGCAAGCTCATCAAGCTGGCGTGGACCGGTTTCACGGGCTTCTCAGCCTTGCCGCTGCGCGTTTCCGTGGCGGTAGGCCTGTTGCTGTCGGCCGTGGCCTTTCTCTACGCCGTGTTCGTGGTGCTCGACAAGTTCATCAATGGCGTGACGGTACCGGGCTGGCCCACCATCGTCGCGAGCATCATGTTCTTTTCGGGCGTGCAATTGCTGTTCATCGGCATCCTGGGCGAATACCTGGCCCGGGTCTATGACGAGGTCAAAGGCCGCCCCAGCTTCCTGGTGGCCGATCTGACCCCGAGCCGTGGCAGCCGCCATGCGCTGGACTGAGCGCCTGCCCAGCGGGCCCCTGGCCTTTTTGCTGGTGGGGGCGACTGCAGCCGCCGTGCATTACCTCGTGGCGCTGGTGTTGCATGACCTGTTGGGCGTGCCGGCCGGATGGGCGAACCCCTTGGCTTTTGCCTGCGCGTTTCCGGTGAGCTACCTGGGCCACCGCGAACTCACGTTCAAGGGCATCCAGGTGCCGCATCGGCAGGCGCTGCCACGGTTTCTGTCGGTGGCACTCACCAGCTTCGCGGCCAACCAGCTGCTGCTGCTGGCCTTGTTGCGGTGGACCCCGGTGCCATTCTGGCTGGCGCTGGGCTTCACCCTGGTAGCGGTGGCCGTGGGGACCTACTTGCTCAGCCGCTTCTGGGCGTTTGCAGAGCGCGAGGAAGCCTGAGGGGCCGGCGCCATCAAGGCTGGCCGCCCGCCTTCAGCACCACCAGCTTGCCGACGCGCCTGGCGACCGGATAGCCGCTCAACAAGGGGTCCTTGGCAGCGGTGCCGGCATCGACCCAGATCCAGGCTGTGCGTGTGGGTTGGTTGGCGCGCTGGGCTTGCCACTGTTCACGGCTCAGCAGGATGTCGGTGTGTTGCGGTTCAAACTCCTGGCCTTCCTTGAGTTCACGGCGCCAGTTGTCGGGCGTGAGGTGGCTCGGCGTGGACCAGTCGTTGACCACCTGCACGGGCGTGCGTCGGTCCAGCACCACGGGCACGGTGTAGTCATAGCGCTGCCAGCACACCACCAGGTCGGCCGAAGCGATCTGTGGTTTGAGTGCCTGGGCCAGGCGGGTGGCATCGGTCTTTTGGTGGCGCGAGGCGGCGACCACCAGCACCACGCACAGCAGGGCACCCAGCCAGGCGGCCTTGTGCCGATGTGGCCATTGCGCCAGGCGCGGGCCCAGCAGCATGGCCACGGCGGGCAGCAGTGGCAGGATGTAGCCCACCAGCTTGGACGGCGGGATCGAGAAGAACACCATGATCACCGCAAACCACACCACGCCGAGGCGCTGCAGGCTGCGCGTTTCGGGGGTGGCCTGCGGGGCAGCGCGACGCCATGCAGCCAGGGCCGCCAGGGTCCACGGCAGCAGGCCGGCGGCGACGACCGCCGGGTAGTACCAGGGCCCCCAGGCATTGTTGAAGCCGGTCTGGGTGTAGCGCTGGAAGTGCTGCACCACGATGAAGAAGTGCGTGAGACCGGGAATGTCTTGCTCGCCAAACCAGAACCACGGGGCCACCACGGCCAGGAACAGCACGAGGCCGACCACGCTGAGCCCTTGCAGGATGCGACGAGGCTGGCGGTCCAGCAGCGTCCACAGCACGAAGACCGCGCCGGGCAGCACGATGCCGATCAGCCCCTTGGCCAGCACGCCGACCCCGGCCATGGCGTAGGCCGCCCACCAGTAGCGTTGGCGCGAGCGGCCTTCGCTGACACAGGCCAGCACCGCCAGCATCAGCGTGAGGCTGATGCAGCCGGCCACCAGCATGTCGAGGTTGGCGTACTGCCCCCCCAGCACGGCCAGCGGGCTGGTCGCCAGCACGGTCACGCCCCAGCGGGCGCTGCGCTCGTCGGCCAGCCGCCTAACCAGCACATAGCTGACCAGACACACGGCCCACAGGCCCAGCAACGAGGCCACCCGGGCACTCAGCACGGTGGGCCCGGTCACGGCCATCACGCTGGCTTCGATCCAGTAGTAGAGCGGGGGTTTGTGCAGGAAGGGCAGGCCGTCCAGGCGCGGAATGACCCAGTCGCCGCTGCGCAGCATCCACCGGGCGACATCGGTATAGCGCCCTTCGTCGGGCACGGCCAGCGGGCGCCAGGCGGCCAGCAGGGTGAACCACGCTGCCAGCACGGCAAACAGGCGGGCAGGGGTCGCGATCAGGAGCTGCAGACGGTCAACCGGGCGCATAGACGATAGACTGGACGCTGTATGAAACCGCTCATTGTCACCGCAGATGATTACGCGCTGAGTGAGGCCGTGGATGACGGCATCCTCGACCTGGTCGCGCAGGGGCGGCTCAGTGCCACTTCTTGCATGACGTGCAGCCCGCGCTGGCCGGCTGCAGCGGCGCGTCTGACCCCCGAGGTCCAGGCCCGCATCCGGCTGGGCCTGCATCTGGACCTGACCGCCTTTGTGCCGGGCGCGCAGGCCTTGAAGGAGGTGATCGTGAGAGCGTATCTGCGTCAGCTCGATGGTGCGCACTTGCAGCAGGTGGTGGCCGACCAGCTCGACCGTTTCGAGCAGGCCCTGGGGCGGGCGCCCGACTATGTGGATGGCCATCAGCATGTGCACCAGTTGCCGCAGGTGCGCGAGGCCTTGGTGGCCGAGCTGCGTCGGCGCTATCCAACGGCACCTCGTCCATGGCTGCGCATCAGCGATGCCGCAACAGGGCAGGGCTGGAAGGGGTGGCTGATCGCGGCGCTGGGCAGCCGTGCGCTGCGGGGCCAGGCCCGGTCGGTGGGCTTCCTGACGACCGGACGCCTGCTGGGGGTTTACGGCTTTGATGGCGACGCAGCGGCTTACCTGCAACGCCTGGCGGGCTGGTTGCCCTTGGCCCGGGCTGACGACGCCCTGATGTGCCATCCGGCAGCGCGGCTGGACGCAGGTGAAGAGATTGGCGGGGCCCGTTTTCAGGAATACCAGGTGCTGGGCGGTGAAGCCTTCGCAGGCTTGCTGTCACAACACCACCGCGTGGTGGTGCAGGGCAGGGCATGGTCCGAGGTCGACAAGGAGTGGGCAGCATGAGCTGGCTGCAACGCAACGAACAGCTGCGCATGCTGCCGGGTCTGGTGCGCTGGAGCGCGCTGGCGCTGCTGGTGGCGGTGTTGTCCGGCACGGCCTCGGCCTGGTTCCTGATGGGACTTGAATGGGCGACCTCGACCCGCGACAGCCACCACTGGTTGCTTGCCGGTCTGCCAGTGGCCGGGGCTGTGGTGGCCTGGGTCTACCTGAAGTTCGGGCAGTCGGTCGAAGCGGGCAACAACCTGCTGATCGACGAGGTGCACGACCCCAAGAAAGTGGTGCCTTTGCGCATGGCCCCGCTGATCCTGGTGAGCACCGTGATCTCGCATCTGTTTGGGGCCTCGGTGGGCCGCGAGGGCACGGCCGTGCAGATGGGCGGCTCTCTGGCTGACCAGCTGACCCATGTCTTTCGGCTGCGTCACGACGACCGTCGCATCCTGCTGATGTCGGGCATCAGCGCCGGTTTTGCATCGGTGTTTGGCACCCCGCTGGCGGGCGCCGTGTTCGGTCTGGAGGTGCTGGCCTTGGGCCGCATGCGCTATGACGCGCTCTTGCCCTGCGTGGTCGCGGCGATGGCGGCCGACCAGGTCTGCCTGCTCTGGGGCGTGCACCACACGCATTACGACGCCGGCGTGCTGCCGAGCGTCACGGCCTGGGGCCTGCTGGCCGTGACGGTGGCGGGGCTGGCGTTCGGCCTGGTGGGCAAGTTGTTTGCCTGGGCCACCCATCAACTGGGGGCGCGCTTCAAACAGCATGTGCCCTTCGCGCCCTGGCGTGCGGCCTTGGGCGGGGCCGTGGTGGCAGCCCTGATCTGGGGGCTGGATGCCTGGCGCTATGCGGGGCTGGGCGTGCCGGTCATCGAAGAGGCCTTTCAGCATCCGCTGGCCTGGTGGGATGCCCCGGCCAAGTTGGCGCTGACGGTGCTGTCGCTGGGCTCCGGCTTCAAGGGGGGCGAGGTGACACCCTTGTTCTTCATTGGTGCCACCCTGGGCAATGCCCTGGCCCCGGTGCTGCAGCAGCCCTACACGCTGCTCGCTGCGGTGGGCTTTGTCGGCGTGTTTGCCGGTGCGGCCAACACCCCGCTGGCCTGCACGCTGATGGCGATCGAACTGTTCGGCAGCCAGGTGGGCCTGTATGCCTTGCTGGCCTGTACGGTGAGCTACCTGTTTTCGGGCCACAACGGCATTTACCGGTCCCAGCGCATCGGGCAGCCCAAACACCGTGGCGGTGTGGCGGGCGTGCGGTTGGGCGAGGTGGGGCAGGCTGAGGTGGTCAGGCCTCCGGCGGAGCCACCCTCAGCAGGGCACTGAGCAGGTCGACCAGTTCGGCCCAATCGGCATCTTCCGCCACTTCTTCGCGCAGGAAGGTGGCCTGATCGGCTTGCCAGAAAGGCGCATCGGCGAGTGCCGTTTCCGGTGCGAGGGGGCGGTGGCGGGCAATGAATTGTTCGATGTCCTGCGGCTGATCGGGCAGGCCCAATTGGCGGAACAAATCGCTGAGGGTGTGGATGGGGCGCTCCATGACGCGTCCTTTTTTATGGGTTGAAACAGTGCCTGTTCTACGCTGACTCCGGCCGCATCGTCAAGTTCCACGCAAGCGCGTGAGCAGCATGTGTACGAGTGGATGGTGTCGGCGGGCCTGGTGGGTCACGATCATGCAGGGCCGTTGCAAACGGGGCAGGCGGCATGGCAGATCGAGCAGCTGCCCGGCATCAAGGTCGCGCTGGACTACCCAGCGGGACAGACAGGCCACGCCCAGGCCGTGGGCAACGGCTTCCCGGATGGCCTCCGAGCTGCCGAGTTCGAGGTGATGGGCGTAGCGCTGCAGGTGTGGCAGCAGCAGGTGATCAGTGGCTTCGCGGGTGCCGGAACCTGGCTCTCGCAAGAGCCAGCGCTGGGCGCGCAACTGCGCCAGGCTCAGCGGCGCGCGGCTCACCAGCTGGGCCGCCCGGCTGCCTGGGGCTGCCACGATGATCAGATCGTCATCCAGCCAGGGGTGAACGTCGAGGCTGGGGGTATGACATGGACCCTCTATCAAGCCGACATCGAGCTCGAAAGCGGCGACGGCCTGACAAATCTCGGCGGTGTTGCCGATGCGGAGGCGCTCAGGTAAGGCGGGGTGTGGCTCCTGATCTTGTTCGAGCCAGCGGGCGAGCAACGGCGGGACCACGTGGTTGCCGATGGTGGTGCTGGCGCCGAGCCTGATGGCCGACCAGTGCAGCCCTTGCCCTTGGCTGAGCCGCTCGATGGACTGGGCACTGTCCAGCGTGGCCAGCGCCTGTGGCAAGAGGGTACGGCCGTGCTCGTTGAGCAGCAGGCGCCGGCCGACCCGGTCGAACAGGGTTTGACCGAGCAGCCGCTCGAGCTCGGACAGCGCCGAGCTGGTGGCCGATTGCGACAGGGCGAGTTCAGGCGCAGCCGCGGTGGTGCTGCCGAGACGGGCGATGGCAGCGAAGACCTGTAACTGGCGCAAGGTGAGGTGGAGCGTCGCCATGGGTGTGATCGATCAGATCGATAAGTCATAAACATATTACTCGTTGGATTGATTGATGAGGTCTGCATAGAGTCCGCTCCATGTGCCATCAGGCAGTGTGGAAAGGCAGGCGGTCATGGTCGGGAATGGGTTGAACAGCAAGGTGGCAGGCAGGGGAGATCGCTTGCCATGGACGGGCTTGGGACTGGCTGCGCTGACGGGGGTGGCCGCAGGGGCGACGGCGGCGGTCCCGGCCGTGGCCGCGCAGGGCTTGTCTGCCCTGGCGCTGGCCTTGTTGTGGGGCATGTTGCTGGCCCACGTCCTGCCGTCTGCCTGGCTGCAGCGTGGGGCCACAGGGCTGGGTGTGGCACGCCACCAGTTGTTGCGCTGGGGCGTCGTGCTCTATGGCCTCAACCTGACCTTCCAGAACGTCGCGCAGGTGGGCGTGGCCGGGGTGCTGATCGACCTGCTGATGCTGACCCTGACGTTCGTCGGGGGGCGCTGGATCGGCATGCGCTGGCTGGGGCTGGACCGCGAGACGGCCAGCCTGGTCAGCGCAGGCAGTGCCATCTGCGGCGCAGCGGCCGTGCTGGCCACAGCGCCAGTGGTACGGGCACGTGACAGCCAAGCCAGTGTGGCTGTGGCCTGTGTGGTCCTGTTTGGCAGCCTGGGCATGTTCCTCTACCCCTGGCTCCATGCTCACAGCACCCTGGTTGCAGGCGATCCGGGCAGCTTTGGTGTCTACATTGGCTCGACCCTGCACGAAGTGGCGCAGGTGGTGGTGGCCGCGCACGCCATCGATCCCGCGACACAGGCCTCGGCCGTCATCACAAAAATGGTCCGCGTGATGCTGCTGGCCCCGTTTCTGGTGGCGCTCGCATTGCGTCAGCCGGCCAGTTCGGTGCCCGCGGGGTTGAAGGGGCCTGCCTGGCATCGACGTGTGCCGTGGTTCGCATTCGGCTTTGCATTGGTCGTGGCCTGGCGCTCGTGGGTGCCCATGCCGGCCACGTGGGTGCGGGCCTTGATGCAGGTCGATCTGATCATGCTGACCATGGCGATGGCGGCGCTGGGGTTGACCACCCACGTGAGAGACCTGCGCGGTGCCGGGTTGCGCCCGCTGCTCCTCGGGGCGGCCCTGTTTGTGTGGTTGATCCTGGGCGGCGCGGTGGTCAACCGTCTGGTCAGGCTGGCGCTGGGCTCATGGACCTGAGCCGGAGCCCGGCCCTTTGCGTCGGGCCCTGGGGTGGGCTGCATCGTAGACCTTGGCCAGATGCTGAAAGTCCAGCTTGGTGTAGATCTGGGTGGTGGTGATGTGGGCGTGACCCAGCAACTCCTGCACCGCACGCAGGTCGCCACTGGACTGCAGGATGTGGCTGGCGAAACTGTGCCGCAGCATGTGCGGATGCACGTGGGTGGGCAGGCCGGCATCCAGTGCCAGGCGCTTGAGTCGTGCGCGCAACTGGGCTGCCGTCAACCGTGTGCCGAGCCGGCCAAGGAAGAGCGCCGTTTCCTGCGTCGGGCGCAGCGTGTCGCGCACCGACAGCCAGCGGCGCAAGGCCGTCATGGCCGCTTGCCCGATGGGCACCATGCGGCGCTTGCTGCCTTTGCCCAGCACATGGGCTTCACCGGTGCGCAGGTCAATCCAGCCCTCGGCCTGCGGGCCTGCTGCCACGTCCAGGCCCAGCAACTCGGCGCTGCGCAGGCCGCAGCCATACAGCAGCTCGACGATGGCATGGTCGCGTGCCTGCAGCCAGGGGGCTTCGACATCGGCACGGGCGGCTGCGGCGTCCGAGGCGGGCGCAGGGGGCTCGGCTCGGGCTGCGTACTCTGCGAGACGAACCGCATCTTCCACACCGAGGGCCTTGGGCAAGGGCTTGGGCGCCTTGGGCGCCTTGATGCCCTCGACGGGGTTGATGGTCACCAGGCCTTCTCGACCCAGCCACCGCCACAGCCCGCGCCAAGCCGACAACTGCAGCGCGATGCTGCGTGGCCCCAGCCCTTGCGCATGCAGGCGTGCCGCCCAGCCGCGCACGTGATGGGGCTTGACGCTGGCGAGATCGGGCACGCCGTCGCGCTGCATCGCTTCACTCAGGCGCGTGAAGGCTTCACCATAGTTGGCCAGGGTGCGTTCGGCCAGCCGTTTCTGTACCCGCAGGTAGGCGAGGTGGCCTTCCAGCTGGCCTTGCCAGGCAGCCGGTGGGGCTTGGTCCTCTGCCGCGCCCATGGTGTGCTTCAGTTCACCTGCAGCAGGCGGGCCAGCGCAGCGCTGGCGAGATCGCCAAGTTGCTGCAGGAACTCGACCCCCATGTCTGCCGTGTAGCGGGTGGGGTCGGGTGAGCCGAGCACCATCAGGCCGTAGGTGGCGTCGCCGTCACGCAGCGGAATCATGGCGAGCGAGGCCACCTGGTTGGCGTCCTCCAGCCAGCGGCTGGCTTCGAAACCGGCGTTGACGCCACAGTAGGGCACGCTCAGGCTGGCTGCGAAGCTGCGCACATCGTCGCTGACGGCCTGGCCACAGGGCAGGTCGGCCAGATCGCTGCGCAGGGCGCGGCTGGGGGTGCCCCAGATGCGCACGGCGGCCTGCGGAATCAGGAAGCGGCTTTGCAGATCGCCCAGCAGCACATCGGGCAGCTGGCGCTCGTCATGGGCGCGCATCACGGTGTGCACCCACTCGTGCAGGCGGTTGGCAATGGCTTCGTTGTCCTGGCTGTGACGGATCATGTCCATGATCCGACGCTCCAGGCCCTTGATCTTGTCGCGCAGCATTTCCATCTGGCGCTCTTGCAGCGACACGGCTCGGCCACCATGCGGGCTGGTGAGCTGGATGCTGGCAAGCAACTGGGCCTGGCGTTCGAAGAAGCCGGGGGTGTGGACGAGGTAGTTGACGATCTCGTCTTCGGTGATGCCTTGCAGGGTCATGGTCGAAATGGAATTCACAGGTTGTCGGGGACGTCGATCTCGCCGTCGAAGACGGTGACGGCGGGGCCAGTCATCAGCACTGGCTGACCCGGGCCTGCCCAGCTGATGGTGAGCTTGCCGCCGCGCATCTCGACATCGACGGTGTGGTCCAGCCAGCCCAGGCGGATGCCGGCCACCACGGCGGCACAGGCACCCGAGCCGCAGGCCAGCGTTTCGCCAGCGCCACGCTCATAGACGCGCAGCTTGATCTGCGTGCGGCTGAGCACCTGCATGAACCCGGCATTGACGCGGCGCGGGAAGCGGGCATGGCCTTCAATCTGGGGACCGAGGGATTCGACCTGTCCGTGCGCGAGGTCGTCCACACGGGTGACCGCGTGGGGGTTGCCCATGGACACCACGGCGACATCGATGGGGTAGTCGCTCAAGGGCAGCGGCCACAGCTCGCAGCCGTTGACCATCTTGGGCGTCAGGCCCGTGCCGTCGAAGGGCACACGGGCCGGCTCCAGAATGGGGGCGCCCATGTCCACGGTGACGCGGCCGTCGCTTTGCAGCTGGGGTTCGATCACACCGGCCATGGTGTTGACGCGGATGGCGGTCTTGCCGGTCAGGCCCGCGTCATGCACATAGCGCGCAAAGCAGCGTGCGCCATTGCCGCACTGCTCCACCTCGCCCCCATCGGCGTTGATGATGCGGTAGGTGAAATCGGTGGCCAGTTCGGCCGAGCCGGGCTCGACGATGAGGATCTGGTCGGCGCCGATGCCGAAACGGCGATCGGCCAGGAAACGGTACTGGGCCGCGCTCAGTGGCAGCGGCCCACGGGTGGCGTCGAGCACGATGAAATCGTTGCCCGCGCCGTGCATCTTGGTAAAGCGCAGCTTCATGGGCGGGATTATCCGCCCGTCGTCCGTGTTTGCCGAGAGGGCGCCCCCAATTCCAGGGCGCTCAGGCGGCCTTGATGCGGAAGCGCGCCACGGCCTCGGACAAGGCGCTGGCCTGATGGCGCAGGCTGGCGGCGGCAGCGGCCGACTGTTCGACCAGGGCCGCGTTTTGCTGGGTCATCTGGTCGAGCTGGGTGACCGATGCGCTCACGTGGTGGATGCCTTCGGCCTGGTGGTGCGTGGCGCCGGCAATGTCACCCATGGCCTGGGTGACACGGCGGATCGCATCGACGATCTCGGCCATCACCCCGCCGGCGTCCTGCACGCGCTGCGAGCCCACCTCGACGCGCTCGACCGACTGCCCGATGAGGGCCTTGATCTCGCGGGCTGCATCGGCGCTGCGCTGGGCCAGCGACCGCACTTCGCCAGCGACCACCGCAAAGCCGCGACCTTGCTCGCCTGCCCGGGCGGCTTCGACCGCTGCATTGAGCGCGAGGATGTTGGTCTGGAAGGCGATGCCGTCGATCACCCCGATGATGTCGCCGATCTGGCGAGAGGCATCGGTGATGGCCTGCATCTGCGTGACCACGCTGCTGACCACCTGTCCGCCGTGTTCGGCACGCTGGCAGGCCGAGCCCGCGAGGTCGCTCGCCACATTGGCCGACTGGGCCGATTGGGTGACCGTCCCGCTGAGCTCCTCCATGGCCGAAGCCGTTTGCTGCAGGTTGGAGGCGGCCTGCTCGGTTCGGTCTGACAGGTCCTGGTTGCCCGCCGCGATCTCGGTGCTGGCCGTGAGCATGGTCTCGGCTGACTGACGAACCGAGTCCACCATCTCGCGCAAGCCATCCTGCATGACGGACATCGATTGCATCAGGCGGGCGATTTCATCCTGACCGCGCACCGTGATGTCGTGTGTCAGATCACCCTGGGCAATGGACAGGGTGATGTTTTCTGCGCGTCGCAGGGGCGCCGTGATGGATGAAATCGTCAGGCCCATGAGGCCCAGAAAGACCACGCCCGGCGACAGCAGCAGGGCCCACAGCATCACGATGGCGCGGCTCACCCCGGCGCTGGCGCTGGCGCGTCGGGCCTGTGCGAGTTGCTCGATCTCGCCGTTGAGCTTGAGCACGATGGCGTCGACGGCATCGGCCTCGGTGCGTGGCGCCTCACTGGACTGGTAGGCCTCGGCCGCGGAACTGATCGCCGACGAGGTGATGAGCTCCAGCGTGGGGCTCAGGCCCTGGCCGTAGTTCTGCAGCTTGCTGGCCACCTGCTGGGCCTGTTGGGCCACGGATTCGTTGGGCGCAGAACCCGCCAGGTCCTGGGCCGCCTGGATGGTGCTTTTCAAGGAAGCCTGCCAGCCCTTGACCAGCTCGGCGGACGTGACCGAGTCACCCGCGTTGATGATGGCGGTGCGCTCCAGCCCCCGCAGCCGGCCCATGCTCAGAGCCAGGGTGCCCATGTGCTGGGTGGCGGCAAATTCTTGGGTGGTGAAGGCGTCAAACGCCCCGCGCAACTGCACCAGTTGCCAGGTGGTGCCCACACCGACGATGGTACCAATGCCCACCACCAGGGCCATGCACGCCAGCAGGCGTGAACGGATCGAGAAACTTCTCAGCCAGGTAATCCACTGCATCTTGACCGCCTCAGGAAACGACGTTTGTCAAATATCGGGCGGTCATGTACTCAGTACATGCGGGGTTCCCCTCGGGGACGGGTCTTGAAGCGCTTGTGTACCCACAAATACTGAGGGGTCAGTCTGATGATTTCGGACTCGATATAGCGATTCAGGACAGCCGTGTCGGCTTCGGCGTTGTCGGTCGGGAAACCGGTGAGCGCCGGGCGGAAATGGACGCGCCAGCCTTGCCCGCCCGGCAAGGTTTCCGCGATCACCGGCTGCACCACCATGTTGAGCATGTGGGCCAGACGCGAGGGGGCGAGCAAGGTGGCGGCCGGCACCCCAAAGAAGGGCACGAAAGCCGCATCCTTGCGACCGAAGTCCATGTCGGGCAGGTTGAAGAAACCGCGTCCTGCCTTGACGGCCCGGAACAGCGGTTTGACCGAATCGCTGCGGGGGAAGATTTCGGCGTCGCCAAAGCGCAGGCGGCCATGCTTCATGGCGGCATCGATCACCGGGTTGCTTTGGCGCTGGTAGATGGAGGCACCCGGGCGAGGCTGGCACAGCAGGATGGCGGCGCCGGCCACATCAAGGCCCACGAAGTGCGGGCACAGCCACATCGTCGATCGGCCTTCCGTCTGAAAAACCCGCTCGGCCAGGTCGATGTCGCCCTCGACATGGATCAGCTTGCGGATGCGTTCCGGCGAGGCGTACCAGAGCACGCTGCGCTCCAGCAGGCTGCGGGTCAGCCAGCGGAAGTGCTCGCGGGCAATGGCCTCCCGTTCGGCCTGCGGTTTGTCGGGGAAGCACAGCTCCAGATTGCGCAACGCAATGCGCCGGCGGGACCCCGCGAGCCAGTACAGCAAGCCGCCCAGGTGCCAGCCCAGTGCGGCCAGCACGCGCAAGGGCAGGTGCGACAGCAGCCAGAGCAGGCCCAGGGCCAAGCGGGTAGCCAGGCTGCTCACGCGGCACCTCCGGCTTCCTGACGGGTCAGGATCTCGCGGCGCGGGCCCTTGTAACGGTTGTAGCCCCAAAGGTACTGCTGAGGGCATTGCATGATCAGGTCTTCCATGGCGCGGTTCACGGCGGTGGCCGATTGTGCCGGATCGCCAGTGGCGATGGCCGCCATCAGCGCGGCCGGGCCGGCTTCGGCGTGCACCACGAAATCGGCACCTTGTCGCCAGCGCTGCAGCAGGCCCAGGCGCTCACCGCGCAGCAGCACGATCTGGCAACCGGTCTGGTGGGCGAGCTTGGCCGCCATGGTCATGGTGTAGGCGGGGCGACCAAAGAAGGGTGCCCAGACGCCCATGCCCTCGGGTGGCACCTGGTCGGGCAACAGGCCGATGGTCTGCCCTTGCTTGAGGGCGCGCATCAATTGCCGCACGCCGCTGAGCGTGGCGGGCGAGGCCAGCAGGTGAGGGCGGTTGCGGGCATGCACCATCACTTCGGCCAGCCAGGCCTGCTTGGCCGGGCGGTACAGCACGGTGATGGGCTTGTCGGCACCAAAGCGCTCGGCATAGGCCTGGGCGCAGATCTCGAAGCAGCCAATATGCGGGGTCAGCAGCAACAGGCCCTTGCCCTGGGCCAGGGCTGCTTCCACCACCTCGGGGTGGAGCCATTGCACCCGGTCGCCCAGCATCTGGTTGGCGGGGCGGCCCCACAGCCGTGGCATCTCGGCCACCATGCGGCCGGTGTGGGCCACGGCCGACCAGCGCTGGCGCAGGCTCATGCCGGCCTGCCGGGTGTGGGCCTGGATGCGACGCCGGTACGAGGGCGAGGCGAGGTAGGTCAGCCAGCCGAGCAGGGCACCCACGGGGTGCAGCAGCCCCAGGGGCCAGTTCGCCAGCACGAAAAACAAACGGGACATGTGCAACAGACCGTGCCGAGGCACAGTTCGAAAACGTGCAAAACCCCGATCTTCGCAGATGACATAGGGCTATTTCATGTCCAGGGTATGACCAGGATTGGCTACACTGTGCACATCGCCGAGTTAACAGGACAACTTGCGGGGCGATTCACAAATGCCGCTAAAGCGTTCGCCGCTGCCCAGAGTGATGACTCCCAGCCCCGGCGACGCCGAGGTCTCAAACTCTTTCTGGAGCACATCAACGTGGCGAACGACTACCTCTTTACCTCGGAATCGGTTTCCGAAGGCCACCCCGACAAGGTGGCTGACCAGATCTCCGATGCCATCCTCGACGCCATCCTGGCGCAGGACCCGCTGTCCCGCGTGGCTGCCGAAACCCTGACCAACACCGGTCTGGTCGTGCTGGCGGGTGAAATCACCACGCAGGCCAATGTCGACTATATCCAGGTCGCGCGCGACACCATCAAGCGCATCGGCTACGACAACACCGAGTACGGCATCGACTACAAGGGTTGCGCCGTGCTGGTGGCGTACGACAAGCAGTCCAACGACATCGCACAGGGCGTGGACCGTGCGTCGGACGACTACCTGAACATCGGTGCCGGCGACCAGGGCCTGATGTTCGGCTACGCCTGCGACGAAACGCCCGAGCTGATGCCGGCGCCGATCTACTACGCGCACCGCCTGGTGGAGCGTCAGGCCCAGTTGCGCAAGGACGGCCGTCTGCCTTTCCTGCGCCCTGATGCCAAGAGCCAGGTGACGATGCGCTATGTGGACGGCAAGCCGCACAGCATCGACACCGTGGTGCTGTCGACCCAGCACAGCCCCGACCAGTCGGAAACCGCCACCAAGATGAAGGACAGCTTCTACGAAGCCATCCGCGAAGAGCTGATCAAGCCGGTGCTGCCCCAGGAATGGCTGACGGCCGACACCAAGTACCTGATCAACCCGACCGGCCGTTTCGTGATCGGTGGGCCGCAAGGTGATTGTGGTCTGACCGGCCGCAAGATCATCGTCGACACCTATGGTGGTGCCTGCCCGCACGGTGGCGGCGCCTTCTCGGGCAAGGATCCGACCAAGGTCGACCGCTCGGCTGCCTACGCTGCCCGCTACGTTGCCAAGAACGTGGTGGCAGCCGGTCTGGCCAAGCAGTGCCAGGTGCAGGTGGCCTATGCCATCGGCGTCGCCCGCCCCATGAATGTGACCGTCTACACCGAAGGCACGGGCGTGATCCCCGACGAGCGGATCGCCCAATTGGTCAACGAGCTGTTCGACCTGCGCCCCAAGGGCATCATCCAGATGCTGGACTTGCTGCGCCCCATCTACTCCAAGACCGCGGCCTACGGCCACTTCGGTCGCGAAGAGCCCGAGTTCAGCTGGGAACGCACGGACAAGGCCCAGGCACTGCGGGACGCAGCGGGCCTGAAGGGCTGAGCCGTCCGGTAGCAGGGCCCCAGCGGCCAGGCCATGCCCCGTCTATGATGGGGCATGCGCCAAGCCCAAACCCTCCCTGCCGCTGAGGCCTCATCGGCCTACCTGTTGAGCCTGAGCGCCATCGCTGCGGCGGTGCTGCTGTGGTCCTGGATCGGGGCCTTCGACCAGCGCGTCTGGCTGATGGAGGTCTTTCCGGCCCTGGTGGCTTGGCCGCTGCTGGCCGCCACGCGGACACGCTTTCCGCTCACCCCCCTGGTCTACGGCCTGATCTGTGTGCACGCCATCATCCTGATGGTCGGCGGCCACTACACCTATGCGCGCGTCCCCCTGGGCTTCTGGATGCAGGACTGGTTTGGCTGGGCGCGCAACGACTACGACCGCATCGGGCACCTGGCCCAGGGCTTCGTGCCAGCGATCATTGCCCGCGAGATCCTGCTGCGCCAGACACCCTTGCGAGCCGGCGGCTGGCTGTTCACGCTGGTGACGGCGGTGTGCCTGGCCATCAGCGCGCTCTACGAGTTCATCGAGTGGGGTGCTGCGGTGGCGCTGCAGCAAGGCGCCGACGAGTTCCTGGCGACCCAGGGCGACCCGTTCGATACCCAGTCCGACATGGCCATGGCCTGGATCGGGGCGATGCTGGCCCAGCTGCTGCTGTCGCGCTGGCACGATCGCCAGCTGGGCCAGGCCTGCCTCTTCGAGATCAGGCCAGACGGAACACGCTGACCACCTGGGCCAGGTGTTCGGCCTGCTGGCGCAGGCTGGAGGCGGCTGCGGCCGATTGCTCGACCAGCGCGGCGTTTTGCTGGGTCATGTTGTCCAGCTGGGTGACTGCCTGGTTGACCTGGCTGATGCCGTCGCTTTGCTCGGCCGCCGAGGCGGTGATCTCGGCCATCATGTCGGTCACGCGCTGGATGGAGGTCACGATGTCCTGCATGGTGGCGCCGGCATCCGACACCAGGCGTGAGCCCGCGTCCACCTTCTCGGCCGAATCGGCAATCAGCGACTTGATCTCCTTGGCGGCCTCGGCCGATCGCTGGGCCAGGCTGCGCACTTCCGACGCGACCACGGCAAAGCCGCGGCCTTGCTCGCCGGCGCGGGCCGCTTCCACGGCCGCGTTCAGCGCCAGGATGTTGGTCTGGAAGGCGATGCCGTCGATCACCCCGATGATGTCGGAGATCTTGCGCGAGGCCGTGGCAATGCTGTCCATGTTGGTGACCACCTGCGCGACCACGTCGCCACCGCGCTGCGCAGCGGTCGAGGCCGACGAGGCCAGCTGGTTGGCCTGGCGAGCGGCGTCTGCCGACTGCTTCACCGTGCCGGTCAGTTGCTCCATCGACGAGGCGGTTTCCTGCAGGTTGGAGGCGGTCTGCTCGGTGCGGGCGGACAGGTCCTGGTTGCCGGTGGCGATCTCGGACGATGCGGTCGAGATGCTGTCGGTCGAATAGCGTACATCGCCGACCAGGGACGACAGCGAAGTGGTCATGCCTTTGAGTGCCTGCAGCATCTGACCAACTTCGTCGTGGCGCACGATGTGCACCTGCACCGACAGATCACCCTCGGCAATGCGCTGGGCCACGTCAACCGCGTGCGACAAGGGGGCCTTGATGCTGCGAATCAGGAAGTGGGCACCGACCACCACGATGGCCAGCACGACCACGATCATGACGGCAGCCATGACCACCGTGGTGCGGCGGGCCTCCGCCACCTGCACGCGCAGGGTGGCGCTTTGCTCTTCCTGCATGTGGGCGAAGTCGCGCAGGCCCTGGGCATAGACGTCGACGGCCGGGCGGAAGTGCTCTTTGAACTCGCGGAGCGCCCCTTCATCGTCACCGGCGGCCTTGAGGTCAGCGGACTTCTTGTGGGCGGCTAGGACGGTGGCGCGCAGCTCGCCGATCTTGGTCATCTGGGCACGGTCGGCCTCGGTGAGGTCCATGGCTTCGATCTGCTTTTTCAGCTCAGTGATCTCGGCGATGGCCTTGTCGTTGATGTCCTTGAACTGGATGCCCACATTCGGGTCCTTGCTCAACACGGCTGCCGTGGCGCGGGTGATGGTCAGCTCGGACATGGTGGCCCAGTCCTGCACGGCCTTGAGCTTGGCTGCAGCCTGGCTCATCTGAGCCTCGGCTTCCTTCTGGGTGGCGGCCGAGCGCCAGCCGGCAAAGCCGACGATGCTGACAAGTGCGACGATCAGGAAAATCACCGCGGTCCACAATCGGCCGGCGATGGAGAGGTTGTTGAAAAAACGCATGAGGAGGGCTCCGGTTGCGGGTCTGCCAGCTCAGGCGCCTTGCGCCAGGTGATGGTCCAGACGGAACACATTGACGAGTGTGCGCAGCTGGTCTGCCTGCCCTCTGAGGCTGGATGCTGCAGCGGCGGATTGCTCGACCAGTGCCGCGTTCTGCTGCGTCATCTGATCGAGCTGGTTGACTGCCAGATTGATCTGGCCGATCCCTGAGCTTTGTTCCGAGGCGGCCGAGGTGATCTGGTTGATCACATCGGTGACACGCATCACCGAGGCCACGATGTCCTGCATGGTCTGGCCGGCGTCCTGCACCAGCTTGGACCCGGCCTCGACCTGGTCGACCGATGCGCCGATCAGGCCCTTGATCTCGCGAGCGGCCTGGGCCGAGCGTTGCGCCAGGCTGCGCACTTCAGACGCGACCACGGCGAAGCCACGGCCCTGTTCGCCGGCACGTGCGGCTTCTACCGCCGCGTTCAGCGCCAGGATGTTGGTCTGGAAGGCAATGCCATCGATCACACCAATGATGTCGTTGATCTTGCGCGAAGCCTGGGCGATGCCGTCCATGTTGCTCACGACCTGGCTCATGACCTCGCCGCCACGCTGCGCCGTCTGAGAGGCTTGCCCCACCAGCTGGTTGGCCTGCTGGGCCGCTTGGGCCGAGTCACGCACGTTGTCCGTCAGGTCGACCATGGAGGACGCGGTCTGCTGCAGGTTGGCCGCCGTCTGCTCGGTGCGGTTGGACAGGTCCTGGTTGCCGGCGGCGATCTCGCTCGATGCCGTGTGGATGCTGTCGGTGGATTGGCGCACCTGCCCGACCAGGTCGTGCAGCGAGTGGCCGAGCTTGCGCAGCGAGTCGAGCAACTGGCCGAGCTCGTCCGTGCCGTGGTGCTCAATGCGCACGGTCAGGTCGCCTTCGGCCATGCGTGCTGCGGCGCTGACGGCTTCGGCCAGCGGCTTGCGGATGTTGCGGATCAGCATGCCGGCGCCAATGGCCATGCCCGCCAGCACCACGATGCCCATCACGGCGGCGATCACGACGGTCTTGCTGCGCTCGATGCCAATCTGATGACGCAGGTCGATGGCGGCCTGGCGCTGCATGGCAGAGAACTCGCGCAAGGCGTCGTTGTACTGGTCGGCTGCAGCCAGTGCCCCTGCGCCAATGGCCTGGGCCGCGGTAGCCGGGTCAGACTTCACGGCCCGGATCTGGGCGTCCACCTGCTGACGCAGCCCCTCGATCTTCTGCAGTTGCTGCTTGTCGGCGTCACTCAGTTGCAATCCATCGAGTTGCTGGCGCAGCCCGGTGATCTCGGTGGTGGCCTTGTCGCTGGCGGCCTGCAAGGCCTGCTGTACGGTGGGGTCGGTGCTGACCGCGGCCGCCATGGCCCGACTGGATGCCGCTTCGCTGAGGCTGACCCACTGCTGAGCGGCTTGCATGCGCGCATCAATCAGTTCTGATGCCGCTTCGGATTTGGCCTTCAGGGAGGCGGTGCGCCAACCAGAAAAACCCACTACAAATATGTTCGAGACGATCAGGGCGATGACGCCAACCCACATCTTGCGGGCGATACCCATGCGCGTGAAACCCATTGTTGAATACCTCTGAGCCTGTAACGGTGTTCGTCTTGCGTTATCGACTTCATGCTGCCAATCTGTAGTTGGGGTATGCGCGTAAAAAATGTCCCGAAAACGGGCCAATTCCCATCGCAAGCACCACCAGATGCCCCTAGGATCCAGACGTGTCCGAAAAGGTGTGGCACACCAGGGTATGAAAAAGAAAATTGCAGTTGATCAACTTCGGATAGGGATGTTCATCGACGAGTTCTGTGGCTCGTGGATCGATCACCCCTTCTGGAAAAATTCCTTCAAGGTCGAAGACCCCAAGGTGCTGGGGCAGATTCAGGGCAGCCCCATCAAGGAGCTCTGGATCGACACGGCCAAGGGGCTGGATGTCGTCGAGCTGGAGGTGCATGACGATGTCGAGGTGCCGGTGGTGCGGGCATCCATGGGACGGATTCCGCCTGTGCCGCCAGCAGACAAGCTCAAGACGCCGGTCGAACCGACGGCCAGCATGGCCGATGAGCTGCAGCGGGCGCGCAAGATCGTCGGGCAGGCCCGTGGCGCCGTGATCAACATGTTCCAGGACGTGCGTCTGGGCAAGGCCATCGATGCCGAGCACTGTCTGCCCCTGGTGGAAGACATCTCCCGCTCGGTCGGGCGCAACCCCGGTGCCCTCGTGAGCCTGGCGCGGCTCAAGACCAGTGACGACTACACCTACATGCACTCGGTGGCGGTGTGCGCCCTGATGGTGGCGCTGGCCAAGCAGCTCCAGCTGTCCGAGGCCGACACCCGCGAAGCCGGGCTGGCGGGCCTGCTGCATGACCTGGGCAAGGCGGTGATGCCGCCGGAGGTGCTCAACAAGCCCGGCAAGCTGACGGATGCCGAGTTCACCATCATGAAGAGCCACCCGGTCGAAGGCCACAAGATGCTGCTGGAGGCCAAGGGCGCCGGTGAGATCCCGCTGGACGTGTGCCTGCATCACCATGAAAAGATGAACGGCACCGGCTACCCGCATCGCCTCAAAGCCGGGCAGATCAGCCTGTATGCCCGCATGGGGGCGGTGTGCGACGTCTACGACGCTATCACTTCCAACCGCCCCTACAAGGCGGGCTGGGACCCGGCCGACTCGGTGCTCAACATGGTCCAGTGGACCAAGGATGGCCACTTTGACGACCAGGTGTTCCAGGCCTTCGTGCGCAGCATCGGCATCTATCCCGTCGGCTCGCTGGTACGGCTGAAGTCGGGGCGGCTGGGGGTGGTCATCGAACAGGGTGAGAACTCGCTGACCAACCCGGTCGTCAAGGCCTTCTTCTCAACCAAGTCGAACGAGCCGATCATGCCGGTGGTGCTGGCGCTCGGCACGCCGGGGTGCAGCGACCAGATTGTGGCGCGCGAATCCCCCTCGGCCTGGAACTTCTCCAACCTCGACGATCTGTGGACCAGTTAATCCCTTCATGTTCTACTGTGGGCATATGTAACTGAGAAGAACATATTCACGCAGTAAGAGGGAGGGCCCGTCTGTCAGTCAGGCGGGTTTTTGACATGCGCATCCTGATTGATTGTTCGCACCTTGACTTGCGAGCGCAGACCGCCGGGTTCAGTCGGGTGGTCAGGAACTATTTGAAGCATGCGCACACGTGGGGCGAGACTGCTGGCGTGCCTGTCCGGGCCATGCGGATGAATGCCCATGGCATGCCGTACTTTGACGATATCAAGCCGGGTAGCCACTCGGTACATTGGGTGCAGATGAGTTGGTTCCACCGAGCCGTGGTCTCCTCTATCTACGTGTGCCGCCAACTGTGTCGTGAGGTGGCGATCTATCTTGGGCGGTTGGCAGAGGCCGCTGTCGACCTTGGGGTGGCAGGGTTGCCCCGCCGCCGTTGGCGGCAAGCGGGCAAGGCTGTGCTGGGGCCCATTCTGGCGGGCCTTAGACTGCCTTTCACGGCTTTGGATGGGGCGTACGTCAGGCTACCCGGTGTGTCCGTCGGTCTGAACGTGGATGATGCTGTGTTCTGCCCTGCGCACTGGTATCGCCACGAGCCCGCGGTTTTGAAGCGACTGCAGGCGCGAGCCGGTAGCGTCGTGATGCTGGTACACGATGTTCTGCCCATCACGATGCCACGGCATTACACACCCGAGTTGAGTCACACCCAACTGCGAGCGATACGCCAAATGCTCGAAATGGGTGTTGGCGTGCTGGCGATCTCAGAGGCGACGCGCATGGACTTGCAGCAGGTGGCAAAGCGATGTCAGCTGGAAGCTCACATTGGAATCGCCCACAACGGGCTTGAGCCGTTATGTTGCGACAGTGATCCCACCAGTAAACCATCATCCTCCGTGCAGCCATTTGTGAATCACCCAGATGGATATTTGCTGATGGTGGGCACCATTGAGCCTAAAAAGGGGCACCTGGATGCCATAGATGCGATGGAGCAGCTCTGGGCAGATGGTGACCCGCGATGGTTGGTGGTCATAGGGCGCCGAGGCTGGATGAGTCAATTCATCGCGAGTCGCATGCAGGGCTCGCCCTGGTGGCAACGCAAATTGTTCTGGTTTCCTTCTTTGGGGGACGCTGATGTGGCCCTTGCCTATCGCAGCGCACAAGCACTGGTGTTCGCCTCGGAGGCCGAAGGGTTCGGGCTGCCGCTGATCGAGGCGGCCAGCCTGGGGTGTCCGGTTGTCGCGCGTGACCTGCCTGTATGCAGGGAGGTGCTGGGAGACTGTGCGCATTATTTCGATTCGACCCCCCAGTCGTTGCTGAAGGCATTGCGGCGAGTAGCTGATCCGAGCGAGCGCGCGCACTTGCGTGAGCAAATGGGCCACTTTACATGGCCATCCTGGGCTGAGGTGGTGCCCTGTGTCATGGAGGGTCTCATGAACTACCACCGTGTACCTAGGCCATTCGATGGGCCACTCGTGATGGGAACGCCTCCCGCAGCAGGGCAGTTTTTTCCTCGTTCCACGCTCCAAAAAACATAATTTCGCTAATTCGGCCTTCTCACCAGAATGCGTCCTACAGCAACCCCTGCGGCAAATGTAGGAACACCATGTCACTTGAGAAGACGGAAATCGACACACTGGTCATCGGCGCCGGCCAGGCCGGCATCGCGATGAGCGAGCACCTGGGCAAACTGGGCATCCCCCACCTCGTTCTGGAGCGCAAGCGCATTGCCGAGCGTTGGCGCTCGGAGCGCTGGGATTCACTGGTGGCCAATGGCCCGGCGTGGCACGACCGCTTCCCCGGCATGGAGTTCGACGGCTTCAGCCCCGACGCTTTCGTGCCCAAGGAAGACATCGCCGACTACATGGTGGCCTATGCCAAGATGGTGAAGGCCCCCATCCAGACTGGTGTCGAAGTCAAGCGCGTGGTGCGCAATGCCGGTGAATCCGGCTTCACCGTGGAGACCTCGGAAGGGGTGATCCAGGCCCAGCGCATCGTGGCGGCCACCGGCCCGTTCCAGTGCCCCACCATCCCGGCCATTGCGCCGAAGGATGCCGGCCTGACCCAACTGCACTCGGCCCATTACCGCAACCCGGCGCAGCTGCCGGAGGGCGCCGTGCTGGTGGTGGGTGCCGGTTCGTCGGGCGTGCAGATCGCCGACGAACTGCAGCGCGCAGGCAAGCAGGTTTACCTCTCGGTGGGTGCACATGACCGCCCACCGCGTGCCTACCGCGGTCGTGATTTCGTCTGGTGGCTTGGTGTGCTGGGCGAGTGGGATGCCGCCGCCACCAAGCCAGGCAAGGAGCACGTGACCATCGCCGTCAGTGGCGCCCATGGCGGCCACACGGTTGACTTCCGTGCCCTGGGTCATCAGGGCATCACCCTGGTGGGGCTGACCAAGTCCTTCGCCGATGGCGTGGCCACGTTTGATGCCGATCTGGCTGACAACATCGCCAAGGGCGACGAAAACTACCTGTCCCTGCTGGACGCGGCCGATGCCTACATCGCCCGCAACGGCCTGGACCTGCCGGAAGAGCCGGAAGCACGCAAGCGCCTGCCCGATCCGGACTGCGTGACCCATCCCATCCTGTCGCTGAACCTGGCGGAAGCCGGCATCACCACCATCATCTGGGCCACCGGCTTCACGGTGGATTACAGCTGGCTGCAGGTCAATGCGCTGGACGCACAGGGCAAGCCGGCCCACCAGCGTGGGGTCTCGACCGAACGGGGTGTCTACTTCCTGGGTCTGCCCTGGTTGTCACGCCGGGGTTCGACCTTCATCTGGGGTGTCTGGCATGACGCCAAGTACATCGCCGACCACATCGCCACCCAGCGCAAGTACGCCGCTTACCAGGCCGCCGTGCCGGAAACCGCCACCGTCTGAACCGAAGGAGAGGGCCATGAGCCAACCGACACACACCCGCATCCGGATGTTCAACACCAAGGACACCTACCCGAACCAGAGCCTCAACAACGACCTGTGCCAGGCCGTGCGTGCCGGCAACACCGTCTACGTGCGGGGTCAGGTGGGCACGGACTTCGACGGCAACCTGGTGGGCCTGGGTGACCCGCGTGCACAGGCCGAGCAGGCCATGAAGAACCTCAAGCAACTGCTGGAGGAAGCCGGCAGCGACCTGAGCCATGTCGTCAAGACCACCACCTACCTGACCGATGCGCGCTACCGCGAGGCGGTCTACCAGGAAGTGGGCAAGTGGTTGAAGGGCGTGTTCCCGATTTCCACCGGCCTGGTCGTCGTGGCCCTGGGGCAGCCCCAGTGGCTGATGGAGATCGACGTGATCGCCGTGATCCCCGAGGGCTGGCAGCCCAAGCAGGCCTGAAAGGCAAGCCGATGACCTTTTCCATCGTCGGCCACTGCGCCGAAACCGGGCAACTGGGCATCGCCATCAGCTCGTCGAGCATCGCCGTGGGGGCACGTTGCCCCTGGCTGCAAGCAGGGGTGGGCGCGGTGTCGACGCAGAACGTGACCCTGCCGGCGTTGGGCCCGCAGGTGCTCGCCGGCCTCGCGCAAGGGCAGGCCCCGGAGGCGGCCCTGGCGCGCGCGCTGGCGGCCGATGCCGGGCGGGATCATCGGCAAGTCATTGTGCTGTC
This sequence comes from Aquabacterium sp., assembly GCF_041909175.1. Taxonomy (GTDB): domain Bacteria; phylum Pseudomonadota; class Gammaproteobacteria; order Burkholderiales; family Burkholderiaceae_C; genus Aquabacterium. Next base: position 198,134 of record NZ_JAYRDZ010000001.1, read on the forward strand.
GGCCCAGGGCGCGACCGCGCTCTACAACGGTCCGCATGCGCTGGGCACTTTCCATGCCGTTGCGGGACACCACTGTGTGGCGGCGGGCAATATGCTGTCCCATGCGTCCGTCATCGACGCCTTGGTGCATGCCTTCGAGGCCGCACAAGGCTCGCTGGCGGACCGGCTGCTGGCGGCCATGCAGGCAGCGATGGCGGCCGGTGGCGAGGCCGGGCCGGTGCATTCGGCAGCGTTGAAGGTGGTGGGCGACGTCAGTTGGCCCATCATCGACCTGCGCGTCGATTGGGCCGACACCGACCCCATTGGCGCACTGGTCGGTCTGTGGACGGCTTATCGCCCGCAGATGCAGGACTACCTGACCCGCGCCCTGGACCCCACCGCCGCACCGAGCTATGGAGTGCCGGGCGATGAGTGAGGTCAGCAGCCGCGACCTGCTGGCGAAGCTGGTCAGCTTTCCCACCGTCAGTCGGGACTCCAACCTCGCGCTGATTCACTTCATCCGGGACTATCTGGCCGGCTTCGGTGTCGAGAGCGAACTGTTCCTCAACGCCGAGGGCAGCAAGGCCAGTTTGTACGCCACCATCGGCCCGACCGACCGGGGTGGTGTGGCGCTGTCGGGCCACACCGATGTGGTGCCGGTCGATGGGCAGGCCTGGACGGTCGATCCCTTCGTGCTGAGCGAGCGCGATGGGCGCCTTCATGGTCGCGGCACGGCCGACATGAAGGGCTACCTGGCCTCGGTGCTGGCGGCGGTGCCGCGTTTCGTGTCCCGCAAGCTGGTGTGGCCGGTGCACCTGGCCTTTTCCTACGACGAGGAAGTGGGTTGCCAGGGTGTGCGCCCCATGCTGGGCGAACTGGCCCAGCGTGCCGTCAAGCCCCGTCTGTGCCTGATCGGCGAACCCACCGAGATGAAGCCCGTGCTGGGCCACAAGGGCAAGCTGGCGATGCGCTGCCAGGTCAAGGGGGCGGCCTGCCATTCGGCCTATGCACCCTATGGCGTCAATGCCATCGAATACGCGGCGCGCCTCATCAGCCGCCTGGGGGACATCGGCGCCCGCCTGGCCGACCCGGCCCTGCACGACGCGCGCTTCGATCCCCCCTACTCGACGGTGCAGACCGGTGTGATCCAGGGTGGACGCGCGCTCAACATCGTGCCGGCCGAGTGCACGTTTGATTTCGAGGTGCGCGCCTTGCCCGGCTTCGATGCCGAGACCGTGGCGCAGGAGCTGGGCGACTATGCAACCCGGGACCTGGTGCCACGCATGCAGGCGGTGCAGGCCGACACCGGCATCGAGATGCAGTCGCTGAGTGCCTACCCGGGCCTGGCTACCGAAGCCGATTCCGAGGCCGCCAAGCTGCTGGCGCTGCTGAGCGGCTCCACGGCCTTTGGCACGGTGGCTTATGGCACCGAAGGCGGCCTTTACCACCTCATCGGCATCCCGACCGTGGTGTGCGGCCCCGGCAGCATGGACCAGGGGCACAAGCCCGATGAGTTCGTCACCGTGGACCAGTTGGCGCGCTGTGACGCCATGCTGGCCCGGCTGGCCGACCTGCTGATGAACCCGCCAGTCGTCGCCTGAGCGCTTACTGGGTCGACAGGCTCAGGCCCGCGTGCTCGCGCAGCGGGTGGAAGTGCACCTGCGGGTGACGCTCGGCCGTCAGGCGCAAGTCGTAGGTCGAGGTCATCATGTAGGCCAGGGTGTCGGCCGCGTCGAGGGCCAGCTTGCTGGCGTTCTCGTCGGTGAACTTTTTCATGGCCTCGGGCGTGTCGGCCGTGATCCAGCGTGCGCCGGTGAAGCGGCAGGGCATCAGACGGATCTCGACACCGTATTCGGCCTTCAGACGGTGCTGCACCACTTCAAACTGCAGTTGACCGACGGCGCCCAGCAGCATCGAGCCGCCGACTTCCGGTCGGAACACCTGGATGGCACCTTCTTCACCCAGCTGCAGCAACCCGGCTTGCAACTGCTTGCTCTTCATCGGGTTGGCCAGCTCCACCGTCTGGAACAGCTCGGGCGCGAAGAAGGGCAGGCCGGTGTACTGCAGGTTGATGCCATCGGTGATGGTGTCGCCCAGCTGCACGCCGCCGTGCGTGGTGAAACCGATGATGTCGCCGGCAAAGGCCTCGTCCACCGCTTCACGGCGTTGTGACAGGAAGGTCACGACCGAGGTGGGGCGCAGCTCCTTGCTCGAGCGTTGCACCTTGAGCTTCATGCCCGGTTCGTACTTGCCCGAGCACACGCGCACGAAGGCGATGCGGTCGCGGTGCGAAGGGTCCATATTGGCCTGTACCTTGAAGACCACGCCCGAGAAGTTCTCCATGTCGGGCGAGATTTCTTTGTGCGAGCCGTCCTTCTCGGTCGAGAAGCGGGGGCGCGGCGAGGGGGCCAGGTCCACCAGGGCGTCCAGCACCTCCTGCACCCCGAAGTTGTTCACGGCCGAGCCGAAGAACACCGGGGTCTGCTTGGCGGCCAGGAACTGCTCCAGATCGAACGCGGGTGCGGCTTCCGCCATCAACTCCATGTTCGATTCGGCAATCTCCCAGTCCTGGCCGAAACGGGCAGCCAGCTTGTCACGTTCGTCGAGCGAAACGGTCTCGTATTCGTCGCTGCGTTTGTCTTCGCCGGCTTCGAACAGGCGCATGCTCTTCGTGCGCAGGTTCACGATGCCGCCAAACTGCTTGCCCTGGCCCACTGGCCAGGTCATGGGCACGCAGGGCATGCCCAGCTCCTGCTCGACTTCATCGAGCAGTTCCAGCGGGTCGCGGCCTTCGCGGTCCATCTTGTTGACGAAGGTGATGATGGGCGTGTCACGCTGGCGGCACACCTCGATCAGGCGCTTGGTCTGCGCTTCCACACCGTTGGCGGCGTCGATCACCATCAGGGCGGAGTCCACCGCGGTCAGCACGCGGTAGGTGTCTTCCGAGAAGTCCTTGTGGCCCGGGGTGTCGAGCAGGTTCACCACGTGTTCGCGGTACAGCATCTGCATCACGGACGAGGCCACCGAGATGCCGCGCTGCTTTTCGATTTCCATCCAGTCGGAGGTGGCGTGGCGTGAGGCCTTGCGGGCCTTCACCGAACCGGCGATGTGGATCGCGCCGGAGAACAGCAACAGCTTTTCCGTCAGCGTGGTCTTACCCGCGTCAGGGTGGGAAATGATGGCAAAGGTGCGACGGCGGCGCGTTTCGGACGTGAAGCTCACGGCAGGACTCGGAAAAGTTCGGCTAAACCGCTCATTGTCGCAGCTTCGCGTCGCGGACGTCAGTGGGACGATGAACACCCAAGGGTCAAGCACCTTGCGGAACGGCCGATAAACCGGGTAAACAAGCAAACAGACCAACCAGCCACTTCCGTGCGCAGCTATCTTCAGTCGGCAGAGCGTCGCTCGACGCGCCACCTCTTTCTGCGCCTGATGACCACGGTGGCCCTCGTCGCGGCGGGGGTGCATCTGGCCTTCATCGGGGTCTTTGCCTGGGCAGCCGTATGGCCCCTGGCAGGGGTCAATGTCGCCAGTGTGCTGGTATACCTGCTTGCTTACCAGCTGATCCGTGGCGAGCATCCGCTGCTGGCCGTGTGGCTCATGGCGATCGAGGTGCTGGGCCACAGCACAGCCGCCGTGCTGGCCATCGGTTGGGACAGCGGCTTCCACTTCTACATCATGCTGATCATCCCGGTCGTGATCGTCAGCGCCCTGACCTCGGTGCAGCGCAAGGTGGCCTTTGCCTTTGCGGTCGGGGTCTTCTATGTGCTGCTTGACTGGCATTTCCGTCAGCAAGCCCCGGTGTTCAGCCTGGCTGGGCCGGTGCTGCTGGCCTTGCACTACTTCAACCTGGTGAGCATGCTCTTGCTACTGGGCCTGCTGTGCACGGTGTACTTCCGCATGGTGAAAGAGGCGCAGCGCCTGCTGCATGTGCAGGCCAGCACCGACCCCTTGACCCAGCTCTTCAATCGTCGTGCCATGCGCGACATGGTGCAGCGCGAGTGCGTCCGGGAGGTGCCGGCCGATGACGTCCACACGTTGGCACTGCTGCTGGTGGATGTCGACCACTTCAAGCGCATCAACGACCGCCATGGGCACGAGTCGGGCGACGATGCCTTGCTGCTGATCGCGCAGACCCTGCAGGACGGCCTGCGCGAGGGTGACCAGGTGGCACGCTGGGGCGGCGAGGAGTTTCTGGTGATGCTGCCTGCCACCGGGGTGGATGAGGCGGTGAAGGTGGCGGAACGATTGCGCCAGCGGGTGGCCGCGCAACGGTTCATGGGCGCCGCAGGCAGGCAGCCCTTGAGTGTCACATTGGGGGTGGCCGTGCGGCTGCCCCATGAGTCCATCGACCGCACCCTGGCCCGAGCGGACCAGGCGCTATACATGGGCAAGGAAAGCGGTCGCAACCGGGTCGTGCTGGCCCCCGAGCCGGAAATCACCACACAGAACTGATCGAACCCTTTATACTTCGCGTCGCTTTCGAGGAGCGTTGCAAGGTTCACCATCCGCGCTGAACCCCAGGCTCGAAAGTCCGATGTCTTCATTGCAACCGCGCTCACCCGCATGTGTCCCGCTGGGTGAGTTGTATCTGTTTTCATTGACTCCCGGCAGCGCACGGCGGCTTCTGAATCCTTAGGAGCTTTGTCCATGACCGCTGTTTCCAACCTGATCACCGAGCACAAGGGCGTCGCCTGTGTCGTCGCCGACATGTCGCTGGCCGCCTGGGGCCGCAAGGAAATCAAGATCGCTGAAAGCGAGATGCCGGCCCTGATGGCCATCCGCAAGGAATACGCCGACAAGCAGATCCTCAAGGGTGCCCGCATCACCGGCTCGCTGCACATGACCATCCAGACGGCCGTGCTGGTCGAAACCCTGCAGGCCCTGGGCGCTGATGTGCGCTGGGCCTCGTGCAACATCTTCTCCACCCAGGACCACGCTGCAGCGGCCCTGGTGGAAGCTGGCACCCCCGTGTTCGCCTACAAGGGCGAGTCGCTGGAAGACTACTGGGACTACACCCACCGCATCTTCGAATTCGGCCCCAAGGGCTCCGAAGGCGAAGGCCCCAACATGATCCTGGACGACGGTGGTGACGCCACGCTGCTGATGCACCTGGGCAAGCGCGCCGAAAAGGACATCAGCGTGCTGGACAACCCGGGCAGCGAAGAAGAGCGCATCCTGTACGCCGCCATCAAGGCCAAGCTGGCTGACGACGCCACCTGGTACAGCCGCAAGAGCGCCCAGATCCTCGGCGTGACCGAAGAAACCACCACCGGGGTGCACCGCCTCAACGAAATGAGCGCCAAGGGCACCCTGCTGTTCCGCGCCATCAACGTCAACGACTCGGTCACCAAGTCCAAGTTCGACAACCTGTACGGTTGCCGTGAATCGCTGGTGGACGGCATCAAGCGCGCCACCGACGTGATGATCGCCGGCAAGATCGCCGTGGTGGCCGGCTATGGCGACGTGGGCAAGGGCTCGGCCCAGGCCCTGCGCGCGCTGAGCGCCCAGGTGTGGGTCACCGAAATCGACCCCATCAACGCCCTGCAGGCCGCCATGGAAGGCTTTCGCGTGGTGACCATGGAGTGGGCCGCACCGCAGGCCGACATCTTCGTGACCACCACCGGCAACCGCGACGTGATCACCTATGAACACATGGCCGCGATGAAGAACAACGCCATCGTGTGCAACATCGGTCACTTCGACAACGAAATCCAGGTCGCCAAGCTGGAAGAGCACTGCGAGTGGGAAGAGATCAAGCCGCAGGTCGACCATGTGATCTTCAAGGACGGCAAGCGCATCATCCTGCTGGCCAAGGGCCGTCTGGTGAACCTGGGCTGCGCCACGGGTCACCCCAGCTACGTGATGTCGTCGAGCTTCGCCAACCAGACGCTCGCCCAGATCGAGCTGTTTGCCCACAGCGATGCCTATGACAACGGCAAGGTCTATGTGCTGCCCAAGCACCTCGATGAAAAGGTGGCCCGCCTGCAACTGACCACGCTCAACGCCCAGCTGACCGAGCTGACCGATGAGCAGGCCGCCTACATCGGCGTGCCCAAGAACGGCCCTTACAAGCCCGATACCTACCGTTATTGATCCCGAACCGTCCAAAGGAACGACATGCCGAGAGCCGATCAACTGCTGGTCTCGGGTGGGCACGCGCCCACCCGCTCGGCAGCGCACCGCCTGATTGAAGCCGGCGCAGCCCAGTGGCTGGGCCCCAAGGGCTGGACCAGCCTGCGCAAGGCAGGTGAAGACCTGCCTGAAGACGCCCAGTTCCGGGTCACCAACGACGACGAGCTGCGCTGGGTTTCGCGCGCCGGCCTCAAGCTGGAAGGTGCCCTGGCTCAGATCAACCTGGATGTCAGCGGCATGCGCTGCCTGGATGTCGGGCAGAGCACCGGTGGCTTCACCGATGTGCTGCTGAGCGCCGGGGCCAGCCAGGTCGTCGGGGTCGATGTCGGGCACAGCCAGTTGCATGACAAGCTCAAGGCTGACACACGTGTGGTGGCCCTGGAAAACGTCAATGCCCGTGAGCTGGAGCAAAGCAGCTTGCGCGACCACGCGCCGGCCGGCGGCTTCGATCTCATCGTGGCCGACCTCTCCTTCATCTCCTTGTCGAAGATCATTCCGCACCTGGGCGCCTGGTTGAAAAAGGGTGGCCACGCGGTGATGCTCATCAAGCCCCAGTTCGAGGTCGGCAAGGAGCACGTCGGCAAGGGCGGGGTGGTCAGGGACCCAACCCAGCACGCCCGGGCGCGCGACATGGTGCGGCGTGCCTGTACCAAGCTGGGCTGGACCGTGCACAAGGGCTTTGCCAGCCCCATTGCCGGCGGTGATGGCAACCTGGAATTCTTTATCTGGGCGCAGTCGCCCGATGTTGACGAGGCAGGTGCGCTGCCTCCGACCCCATGAAAGTGTGAAGCATGAGCAAGCTTGACTCGGCCTCGTTGCCCATCAGCCTCGAATTTTTCCCGCCCAAGACGCCGGAAGGCGTCGAGAAGCTGGCAATGGTGCGTCAGCGTCTGTACCCGCTTCGCCCGCAATACTGCTCCGTGACCTATGGGGCAGGCGGCTCTACCCAGGATGGCACGATCCAGACCGTGCGGGCCATCCTCTCCGAGGGGTTTGATGCTGCGCCGCACTTCTCCTGCATTGGTGCCAGCAAGGGCTCGGTGCGCGAGCAACTGGCCCAGTTCAAGGCCGAAGGCATCCGCCGCATTGTGGCCCTGCGGGGTGACCTGCCCAGCGGTTACGGCGGCTTTGGCGAGTTCCGCTACGCCAGCGAACTGGTGGCCTTCATCCGCGAAGAAACCGGCGACCACTTCCACATCGAAGTGGCGGCCTACCCCGAGATGCACCCCCAAGCCCGCAACCCGCAGGCCGACCTGCAGGCCTTCGTGACCAAGGTCAAGGCCGGTGCCAATGCGGCCCTGACCCAGTACTTCTTCAACGCCGATGCCTACTTCCGCTTCGTGGACGAGGCCGCGCGCGAAGGGGTGACCATCCCCATCATCCCGGGCATCATGCCCATCACCAACTCCAGCCAGCTCATGCGCTTCTCGGATGCCTGTGGTGCCGAGATTCCCCGCTGGGTGCGCAGCCGTCTGGAAGGCTTTGGTGATGACAAGGCCTCGATCCAGGCTTTCGGGCTGGACGTGGTGACCCAGCTGTGCGAACAACTGCGACGCGGGGGCGTGCCTGGCCTGCACTTCTACACGATGAACCAGTCCGCTCCCGTGCTGGGCCTGTGCGAGCGTCTTGGTATTTGAACTTCGGACATCCTGATCTGGTGTGTTGCCAAAAAGCGTCAAGTTGATCTGATCTACCGCAAACCCGTCTCGTCGGCAGGGTGGGTGCGCCCTGTGTGACATCGCGGATTTGACGCAAAGCAAGTTTGGCGTGGGGTGCGCTTGATGCAATGGCCTCCATCGCGATGCCGGGGTCGGCATCTGCAAGCAACCTCGACACCAAAGGATGTGACCATGAAGACCAAGATGATTCGCCTCGCCGCTGTGGCCTTGGCCGTTGCCGCTCTGGCCCCTGTCGCCCAAGCTCAGACTGATGGCAACTGGGAAGTGCGCGTTCGTGCCGTGAACATCGATCCGGCCAACGACAACGACAACCTGGACGTGTCGATCAACAAGAAGCTGATCCCCGAGTTCGACATCAGCTACTACTTCACACCGAACATCGCGGCCGAACTGATCCTGACCTACCCGCAAAAGCACAACGTCAAGCTCAACGGCGGCGTGATCGGTTCCGTGAAGCACCTGCCCCCGACTCTGACGCTGCAGTACCACTTCATGCCTGACAGCACCGCCTTCCGCCCCTATGTTGGCGCCGGTATCAACTACACCAACTTCACTGCGGTTGATCTGCCTGGTGGTCTGAATGTGGACCGTGGCAGCTGGGGTCTGGCCTTCCAGGCTGGTGCCGACATCCCTCTGGCCAAGCAGTGGTATCTGAACGTGGACATCAAGAAGGTCTATATCCGCACTGACGTCAACGATGCCACCGGTGCCAAGCTGGACACCTTCAAGATCGACCCGCTGCTGGTGGGCGTCGGTATCGGCTACCGTTTCTGATCTGACAGCCAGATCACTTTGGCGAAACCCGTCCACAAGACGGGTTTCAACCCTGAAGACAGGCTCCCCCATCCGGGAGCCTTTCTTTTTTCAAGCCTGCAGCAGGACGCGTCAGTCGCTCCACACCTCGGTATCGGTGACGATGCCGATCAAGGGCAGGTCGTGTGCTTCAGGCGCCAGCTCGGTCAGCGTCAGCTCGGCGTGGGCCCAAGCCACGCCTAGCGCCGTGACGCCGGGGTGCTGGGCCAGATAGCGGTCGAAGTACCCGCCGCCATAACCCAGGCGAAATCCTTCGCGGGTGTAGCCCACGCAGGGCACCACCACCACATCCGGCGTGCACGGTTTGCTGTCGGGCGCTGGAATGCCGCAGTCATCGCGGCTGGCGGGTTCATCGCCTTGCCATGTTCGATAGTCCATCTGGCGGGGTGATTTCTGTGCCCAGGGCAGGGCCAGGGTGCAACCGAATGCTTGCTGCGCCAGCATGGCCACCTCCCTTGGGTTAAATTCGCCTCTGATGGGCCAGTACAGGCCCAGACATTCAGGCTCCAGTTGCCCCAGCACCGTCATCAATCGGCTTTGCAGTGCCTGTTGTGCGGCAAGGTGTTCTGGCGAGCCGCTCCAGGCTTCCCGGCGGGCCAGCAGTTGCTGGCGCAGGCTGGCGCGCGACGGCGTGGTGGGGTCTGACGGTGTCTGGGTGCTCATGGCCGGGATGACAAAGGTTTTCAACGTGAAACGAATGAGCGAGTATGCGGCCAGCTTGATGCACAAGTGGCCGCTGACGCTGACCATCGGGGGGGCGCTGTTGATGGCTGCCCCGGTAGGCGCGGCGCAGGCACAGTCGGACGGCGATGCCGTCATGCTGCAGGCCAAGGACGCCTACCGCGTGCGTGACAAGGACCGCCTCGCCAATGCTCGGGATGCCGCCCTGGCGGCTTCTCACCCCCTGGCGCCCTGGGCTGATTACTGGGCATTGCAGACGCGCCTCACCAGCGCTTCTGTGGCCGATGTGGACGCCTTTCTGGCGCGCTGGCCTGACAGCTATGTGGCCGACCGGCTGCGCAACGACTGGCTGCTGGTGCTGGGCAACCGTCGGGATTGGGCGACCTTTCTGCGCATCAAGCCCGCATTCCGTATGAACGACGACCGAGAGGTCAGTTGCTGGGATGTGCTGGCGCGCCAGCAGACCAGTGTGGCCCAGGAAGGCCCGGGTGACCTGCGCGAGCAGGCGCGGCGTGCCTGGTGGGCGCAAAAAGATGCGGACACCGGCTGTGACACCATGGCGCAGGCCCTCTTCAAGGCCGGGGTGTTGACCCCGGATGACGTCTGGCGCAAGCTGCGCTTGTCCGTCGAGGCGGACAAGCCGAAGGCGTCGCAGAAGGCGGCCGCCATGCTGGGCGATGTGGTCGCGCAGGCCTTGACCCGTGCGTTGGGCCAGCCCCGTGCCTACCTGATGGACGGCGATCAAGGGCAAGGCAGCGCGACGGCTGCGGTCAAGGCGCCGGTGCTCAAGGCGGACACGAGCCGCAGCAAGACCAAACGCAAGACCGGGCGCAACAAGGTGGTTCGCCCGAGCGATCTGCCTCAGGTACAGCCGCCGGTGCCACGCGAGTTCCAGGGGCCGCTGAACCTGCTGGCCTTCATCCGCTGGGCGGCCATGGATCCGCAGGCGGCTGCCCAGGCACTGGACGATCCCCAGCGTCGCGCCGCCTGGGGCTGGCGCGGTGAAGAGTCGGCCTGGGCCTGGTCGCAGGTGGGGCGGCAAAGCGCGCAGCGCCTGCTGCCGGAGGCGCCGCAGTACTTCGAGCGCGCGATGGGTTCGTTCGACGAGCTCGCGCCCGGCGAAGGCCCGCGTGCCTGGTCGCCCGACACCCTGGCCTGGATGGCCCGTGCAGGCCTGCGCTGGGCCACCGCGGGTCAGCCGGCCTACTGGAGCCTGGTGGACCGGGCCATTGCCGCCATGCCCCCCGACATGCAGCAGGACACCACCTGGGTCTACTGGAAGGCCCGTGCCCTGATCAGCCGGCCGGGTGTCTCGCGCCTGCAAGGCCGCGAGATGCTGACGCGCATCAGCAGCGGGCTGGGCTTTTACAACCTGCTGGCCGCCGAAGAGCTCGATGGCGTGGCCCCGAAGCCGCCCCTGGTGCCACCCCGCCCCTCCGAGTCCGAGTTGAGCCAGGTGATGTCCTGGCCTGGTGTGGACCGTGCCTTGCGCCTGTTTGCGCTGGGCTGGCGCACCGAAGCGGTCAAGGAATGGAACTTCACGGCCAGCTATGGCAAGCCCGGCGGGCAGATGGGTGAACGCGAGGTGCTGGCGCTGGCCGAAGTGGCCTGCCAGCGCGAGATCTGGGACCGCTGCATCAACACCAGCGAGCGCACCCGGCAGGCGGTGGATCTGACCCAGCGTTTCCCGACGCCGATGCGGACCGACGTGCTGGCCGCAGCCAATGAGGTGGGGCTGGACCCGGCCTATATGTACGGGCTGATGCGCCAGGAGTCGCGCTTCATCACGGCGGCGCGCTCGAACGTGGGCGCCGCCGGCCTGATGCAGGTCATGCCGGCCACGGCCCAGTGGACGGCCAAGCGCAAGGGCATCCCCTTCACGCAGGACATGATCACCGACCCGCTGGTGAACATGAAGATCGGCGCGAGCTACCTCAAGCTGGTGCTCGACGACCTGGGGGGCTCACAGGCCATGGCCGCAGCGGCTTACAACGCCGGCCCTGGTCGCCCGCGCCGCTGGCGTGAAGGGGCCAAGGTCGATGCTGCTGCGTGGGCTGAAAACGTGCCTTTCAGCGAAACACGTGACTATGTGAAGCGCGTGGTGGCCAATGCCGTGGTGTACGGGCATGTGCTGTATGGCAAGCCCTTGTCGATCCGCACGCGGCTGGGGGCGACCATTGGTCCGCGTGCGGGCGACCAGCCGCCACCCGAGTTGGACCTGCCTTGATGGCAGCAAAGCAAAAGGCCTCCCACCGGGAGGCCTTTTTCATGCAGGGCTCAGCCCTGACGAGGCAATCAGGCCGCCACCAGCAGCATGGCCGTGTCGAACGCGCTGCTCATCGGCGGCAGGTTCATGATCATCGGCTGCGGGGCGTTCTTCGAGGTCTTGACGGGCTTGGCAGGCACGGCAGCATCGTTCTGGGCCGTTTCGGGACGGTCCCAGTTGCTGGCCGACTCCTTGCCGGACAAGGCGATCGAATAGAACACGCGGAACGGGATCTTGCGCTCACCCCAGTAATCGGCGGCATCGCGGAAAGCGTCGAGCAGTTGCTCGCGGGTTTCGCGGTCGCACTTGGTGTCACCGGGGATGAGTTCCAGCACGACGACGAAGCCCGGCTGCGGCCCGGACTTGTGCACCAGGTCGGTGATGCAGTCGTACAGGGCGTCGAGGTTCTTGCCGAAGTGGTCTGGGAATAGGAAGTCGCGGGCGATGATCTCCAGCACTTCCTCCTTGCTCTGAGCAGTGCCCAGATTGGTATACAGGAAGTGCTGGCCCAACTCCTGGGCTGCCTGTTGCAAGTCACTCGGGCGGAAGGCGCGAATGGATTGGACGATGTTGGGTCGAACGGATTGCAACAACATGATCGCTGGAGCCATGACACACCGAACGGATCGGCATCTCATCAGGCTTTTATGAAGGTGTAAGTGATGAACAAAAGAACGAGAAAAGAACGAAGGCTTCAATGCCTGGGATCAATCATCCTGAAACTGCTGTAGTGATCCTCGGTATAGAAACAAGTTTCCGGTTTTTGCGGAATTTCACCTCCACAGACAATGCGGCGAGCACCACGGTCACGCGCGCCGGGTGAGGGCACGGTGTACTCATGGTAGAAACCACGTGGTCTGCGAGGCAAGGCACGCTCCCGGTTGCCAAAGACGCTACCGTCCTTGTCGTATCGAAAAGGGCCGCCGGCCAGAATGCGCCGATGGACGTCTTGGGCTTGAGGGGGCAATTCGGACAGCCCGACGGTGGAGGTTCTCTCCGCCTGGACTGTGTCGGCAACCTCGGCCCGGGTGCGGGCCCAGGCTGCGGTGCTGCCGGCGTTCGTCAGTGCCGAAGCACCCACGACCCCTGCGATGCCCAACACGAGGCAGGCAATTCTGGCGGCGGTGCTTTTGAAGCCCGTTGCGCGCAGTGACTGCACTGTTCTCATGCTGTGTACCCAGCCTTGCTCATGTCAGCTTAAGACGTCAGCTCTTGTGAAGGCAAGATGCTACTGAAAAGGGGCAAAAAGCTCAAGGCCCTGACCACCGGAAAACCGGTAGGGCAGGGCCTTTGACAGGGGGTTGCGCGATTGTGGTATACGCGCTAGCCGGATGGTTGGCGTTCAGCGGCTGGCGTTCGCGTCTGCTACGGTCATCGCGGTCATATTGACGATTCGGCGCACGGTGGCCGATGGCGTGAGGATGCAAACCGGCTTGGCGGCACCCAGCAAAACGGGCCCCAGGGCAATATTGTTACCAGCTGCAACTTTGAGCAGGTTGTAGGCAATATTGGCCGCGTCGATGTTCGGGCAAACCAGCAGATTGGCCTCGCCGCTCAGCGTGGTGCGCGGCATCAGCTGGGTGCGGTAGGACTCGTCCAGGGCCGTGTCGCCATGCATTTCGCCATCGATTTCCAGCCAGGGAGCCTGTTGCTGGATCAGGCCCAGGGCCTCGCGCATCTTGATGGCCGAGGGCTGGTTGCTCGAACCGAAATTCGAGTGCGACAGCAGCGCGGCCTTCGGGCGCTGACCGAAACGCATCATTTCCTCGGCGGCCATGATGGTGATTTCGGCCAATTGCTCGGCGGTCGGGTCGTAGTTGATGTGCGTGTCGAGGATGTTGACCATGCGGCCCGGCAGGATCAGGCCGGTCATCGTGGCGTAGGTCTTCACCCCCTCGCGCTTGCCAATCACCTGGTCGATGTAATGCAGGTGCAGCGAGGTGTTGCCCCAGGTGCCGCAGATCAGACCGTCGACTTCGCCCTTGTGCAGCAGCATCGAACCGATCAGCGTCAGGCGGCGGCGCATCTCGATCTTGGCCATCTGCGCGGTCACGCCCTTGCGGTCGGCCAGCGCGTGGTAGGTCTGCCAGTACTCGCGGTAGCGTGGGTCTTCTTCGGTGCTGACGATGTCGTAATCGACGCCGGCCTTCAGGCGCAGCCCGAAACGCTCGATGCGCTGCAGGATGATCGGGGTGCGGCCGATCAGGGTCGGGCGGGCGATGCCTTCGTCGACCACGATCTGGGCGGCGCGCAGCACGCCTTCGTTTTCACCTTCGGCGTAGGCAATGCGCTTGGCCTTGGCGCGCTTGGCCACGCTGAAGATGGGCTTCATCGTGTGGCCGGAAGCGTAGACCAGGGTCTGCAGCTTGTCGCGGTAGGCGTCGAGGTCGGCCACCGGGCGCGAGGCAACACCGGAGGCGGCGGCAGCTTGAGCGACAGCCGGCGCAATCTTGATCATCAGGCGCGGGTCGAATGGCTTCGGAATCAGGTATTCCGGACCGAAACTCAGCGACTCGCCGGTGTAGGCCGCAGCCACCACCTCGTTTTGCTCGGCCTGGGCCAGCTCGGCAATGGCGTGCACGGCCGCAATTTCCATCTCGTCGGTGATGGTGGTCGCGCCGGAATCGAGGGCCCCACGGAAGATGTAGGGGAAGCACAGGACGTTGTTGACCTGGTTCGGGTAGTCGGAGCGGCCGGTCGCCATGATGGCGTCGTCGCGGACTTCCTTGACCTCGTCCGGCAGGATTTCGGGGGTCGGGTTGGCCAGCGCGAAGATGATGGGCTTGGCTGCCATCTTGGCGACCATGTCCTTCTTGAGCACGCCGCCAGCGGACAGGCCCAGGAAGATGTCGGCACCTTCAATGGCTTCGGAGAGCTTGCGCAGCTCGGTCTTTTGCGCAAAGGTGGCCTTGTCGGGGTCCATCAGCTCGGTACGGCCTTCGTAGACCACGCCGGCCAGGTCGGTCACCCAGATGTTTTCGCGGGGCACACCCAGCTTGACCAGCAGTTGCAGGCAGGCCAGAGCCGCCGCACCGGCGCCCGAGGTCACCAGCTTGGCGGTCTTGATGTCCTTGCCGACCACCTTCAAGGCGTTGAGGAGGGCCGCGCCCACCACGATGGCGGTGCCGTGCTGGTCGTCGTGGAAGACGGGGATCTTCATGCGCTCGCGCAGCTTGCGCTCGACGTAGAAGCAGTCCGGGGCCTTGATGTCTTCGAGGTTGATGCCGCCGAAGGTGGGCTCGAGCGAGGCGATCGTGTCGACCAGCTTGTCGAGGTTCTGTTCGTTGATTTCGATGTCGAAGACGTCGATGTCGGCGAACTTCTTGAACAGGACGGCCTTGCCTTCCATCACCGGCTTGGCGGCCAGCGGGCCGATGTCGCCCAGGCCCAGCACGGCGGTGCCGTTGGTCACCACGGCCACCAGATTGCCCCGGCTGGTGTAGCGGAAGGCATTGGCGGGGTTGGCAACGATCTCTTCACAGGCAGCAGCCACGCCTGGCGAGTAGGCCAGCGCCAGGTCGCGCTGGTTGGTCAGTTGCTTGGTCGCAGAAATGGCGAGCTTCCCGGGTGTGGGGAACTCGTGGTACTCGAGCGCGGCTTTTTTGAGCTCGGCCCGTTTTTCTTCGGGTGTGGTCATGGTGCGGCCTTTGTTGGCTGGCGAAGGGGTACTCGCCCGGACCCCCGATTCTAGGAACTTCGGAGGGGGCTGTTGTGTGGATGTCCGCAAGAAAGTTGCCAGCCGACGTGAAGCCTGACCGCCTCAGCGCAGCACACGGTGGTGCAGGCCCTCCTGTCGGTTGAAGGTGGTGGTGACCTGCCATCCGCCATCCGGACCATCCGGCTGACAGGCCAGGATGGCAAACCCGTCACCCGGGATCACCTCGGTCTCGACGCGGCAGTGGTAGTGGTGCAGTTGCCCTTCATGCTGGTGCCGGAAGCTGAAGCTGTCGTTCAGATGGAAGTCGGTGGGACGCGAGTTGGCGAACGGGTAAGGCGCATAGAGGGCGGAGCTGTGCACCGAGTGGGCCACCACGGCCCGGTCGGGTGCGTCGCCTTCGCGGGTCAGGGTGATGCGGGCCACGCACGACACGTGCTCGTCACCCGACAGGAACACCACATGGCGGGCCTGACAGCGGTAGAGCAGGGCCAGCAGCGCGTGCAGCGAGCCCGGATAGGACTCCCAGGCATCGGCCATCAGGGCGCTGGCCGGGCGCAGGGTGTCGCTGGTGAGGCGCCGTGGCAGCAGGATGGATGGCGTGGCCACGAAGCTGGGCTGCGCATCGGGGCCGTGCCGGGTGAGCCAGGCTTCGAGTTGCGCCCACTGCACGCGGCCCATGATGCGGGCCTCGTCCAGACGGGCCACCTCGCGACAGGTCCGCTGGGTGCGGGTGTTGGCCATGAAGAAGGGCAGCCCGCGGTGGGTGAAGGTGTACCAAAGGCGTGCAGGGCGGCGCGTGGGGTCGAGCGGGTCCACCGGCTGGCGCACGGGCTGCGCAAAGCGCTGGAAGTGGCGGTAGGCCCGCAGGCCCTCGGCGCGCAGGGTGTCGTTGTCGGCTTCCTGCGGATCGTCGGAATCGGTCTGGCTCCAGTTGTCGACGATCTCGTGGTCGTCCACCAGGGTGTGCACCGGCAGGCCATTGAGGGCGTGGCGCATCCAGCGCAGGCTCAGCATGCTCTGGTAGGGCAGGTTGAAGCGGCCATCCGCCGCACGCGGGTCGAACAGGCCGGCCGTGGCGTCCGCATAGATCTGGTCGCCCAGCAGCATGGCCAGTTCCGGCTGCGTGCGCTGCGGGTCGGTTCGCCAGGCGAGCAGACGCTGCCAGGCCTGGTCGGCCGGCCCGGGCTGCCAGTGGGCGGCATCGGGGGTGCGTTCGGCCATGCTGCCAGGGTAGAGGCAGCTTGACAGCATGAA
Source organism: Aquabacterium sp. (assembly GCF_041909175.1). Lineage (GTDB taxonomy): Bacteria > Pseudomonadota > Gammaproteobacteria > Burkholderiales > Burkholderiaceae_C > Aquabacterium. Next base: position 214,599 of record NZ_JAYRDZ010000001.1, read on the forward strand.
GGACCAGCCCTGCTGATCCGGCTGATCGACCGGCAGCGGCGGACGGGGGATCCAGATCAGGTCGGTCTCGCTCCAGCTGTGCATCAAGGGCGTCAGCGCGGCCTGGATGTCGGCCAGCCGAGGGCTGTCGTGGCCGGGCTGGGTGTGCACCAAGAACAGGCCGACCGTGCTGTGCGCGTCTGGCCAGCAGGCCTCGGGCAGGCTCAGGGTCCGCATCAGCGAGGGGGTGGGGTCCAGGCCAGGCCGTGCATCTGGCCAGGGCAGCAACAGGATGGCCCCGAGGCTGCCATCGGCCTGGCGGGTGACACAGGCCACAGCGGCCGGCTGGGCGCAGGGGGTGTCGCGACCGATGGTGACGGGCCAGTGCCAGTGGCCATCCGGGTGCAGGAAGGCGGTGCCCAGGAAGGGGCCATAGGGCGCGGGCTGTACATCGAGCGCAGCCGGTGGGCGGGGTTCGGTCAGGGTGGACGGTGGCAGCTGGTCGTCTGCGGCCTTCAGGAAATCGACGATGTAAGGGAAGACATCGGCACGGGCGTTTTCCCCGATCAGACAGTCCTGGTGGCCATAGCCATCGATGATGTGGTGCGTGAAGCGCTGGCTGGCCTGCGGGCCCAGGGCGTCGATGAAGGCCTTGAAGCGGTACAGGCCGCGGATGTCCGACAAGGCGTTTTCCCGCCCATGCACGCTCATGACCGGGAAGCGCGCCAGCAGAGCCCGCATGCGGTGCGGGTCGAGGTAGAGGTTGTCGCCTTGCGGGGTGGCGATGCCGCCATTGCGGGCCAGTTGCATGGCCTGGCTCAGGGTCTTGAGGCTCAGCGGGCCGAAATGCTCGTCGATGTCGCGCAGCACCGCTTCGCTGATGTTGGACAGCTTGAAGTCCCTCCCGTAGAGGATGTCCATGCGGTGGCGGGTGGCGGCCCAGGGCGTGGCCTGTCCGGGCGGCCAGAACGGGTCCTGGCGGCGCAACTCGTCAACCGGGTAGGGCAGGGTGGACAGCAGGCGGTCGAGCATCTGGTCCACCATCGAGGTGCTGCTGGCTTCGCCGGTCTCGGGTCGGAAATAGAAGGGCCCCAGCGGCATGAACTGCTGGAAGTAGCGCATCACGAAGGCGCGGAACACATTGGCCGGGTCAAATGTGACCACGGGCGCGATCTGCGACAGGGCCACGCGCCTGATGCGGTCGGGCATCGCCACCCGCAAGGCCTCGTGGGTCAGGTGGTCGGCCTGACGGGGCCCCAGCAGCCCCATCCAGAGCATGGCCGAGCCCATGCAGTGGGCGAAGATGTGGATGGGGCGTTGCCCGGTGGCACGCCAGACATGGTCCACCGCCACAGGGATGTCGTGATAGGCCGGGTCTTCAAAGGTCCAGGGCTTGGTGGCGGTGGGCATGCCCGGGCTGGTGCGCATGTCGGCCACCCACACATCGAAGCCGGCTGTCCACAGCGTGTGCCCCAGGCCGTCGGGCACGGAGCGGTGGGCATAGGTGGTGCCGCCGGCGCTGTAGCCATGCAGCATCAGCACCGCTTCTGCCTGAGCCGTCTGACCGCGGTAGCGCGTCAGCCGCAGCCGCACGGGGGTGCCATTGCTCAGGGGTGGGGCCACATCGAGCTCAATCACCTCCGGCGGCGGCAGCCCTTCCACGGCCACCGGCAGGCGGTGGATGGGGCGCGCTTCAGGCGTGTCGGGTTTGCGCAGGCTCCAGACATGCTGGTGCAGCATGACGCGGGTCAGCATCAGCCCCAGGCTGATGAGGTCCATCAGCGTGTCGGGCATGTGCCGCTGCCGGATCACCCGCATCAGCGGCACGCCTTCATCGGCCAGGTAGCCCAGGTTCAGGGTGAGCAGCGGGCGCTGATCACGTGGCAGACCCGGTGCGCGGTTCAGCTGCATCTGCATCAGCTGCAGCCACGGGTTGCCGCGGCAGGCATAGGTCAAGCGCTTCTGACCTTGCAGGCGCTCCCCCGCCCAGGGGCCTTGCCCGAGTACGGTGAGGTCGTAATCGAACAGGCGGACTTCCCCTGCGCGGCTGGCCAGCCGGAAGGTGCCCAGGACCCGGTCCTGCCACAGGCGCTGCAGGGCCGTGGCGAGGTCGGTGTCCGTGGTCGACGCCGTGCGGTCTGATCGGTTCAGCCTGGCTTTCACGGCGGCCTGCAGGGCCTGCACCACATCGCGCAGCCCCCGGTTCACGAACCAGGCGCCCAGGCCCCGGGCTGTGCGCCAGGCGGGCGTGCTGGCCTCGCGGTGCAGCACCGTGAGCGTGCCTTGCACCGGGCTGCGGTGCAGGGTGAAGTCCTCATGCCAGGGCTGGGCCCCGCGGGCGTCGCTGTCTGCGGTCGATGGCCGTCTGATCACCCGCACCTCGCTGCGGGTCGGGTCCACCTCCAGCCGGCGCGGGCCTTCAATCAACTCCCGGATGGGTTGAGGCCGGAAATGCAGGGTGAGCTCGATGCCTTGCTGACCAGCCCAGCCACGCAATTGCTCGGCCAGCTCCACCTCGGTGGCGGGCGCAGCTGACACCGCTTGGGGTGGTCGTGCACGTGGGCGTTGCCGCAGGGGCGGGGCGGCTTGTGCGGGCACCGTGAAGCCCCACAGCGCTCGCAAGGCGAGCACATTGCGTTGCGCCAGCGTGGCAATGGTCAGCGCGGGGTTGATGCCCAGCGAGCAGGGCACGATGGCCCCGTCCATCACGACCAGACCCTCGTGGACCTGGCTGGGCTGCTCAGGCGTCGGGTTGAAGACGCGGCCCAGGTGGTCGACCACGCCAGCGCGGGCATCGTCGGCCATGGCGCAGCCCCCCAGTGGGTGCACCGTCAGCAGCGGCCCGCGTTGGGCGCCGAAGATCTTCTCCATCGCATCGGGCAGGGGCTTCCAGCCGGGGTTCGACAAGACCCGCATCTGCCAGCCCTGCTGTGCACAGTGCGCCGCCAGGGCGTTTTCCTGGGCCAGAAAACGGGGGTCGTCTTTCAAGGTCGGCCAGCTGATGTGCAACTGCCCGTCCGTCGGGATGCGGTTGCTGCGCTTGTCAGGCATCTTCAACTGGCCATTGCCCTGGTCATGTCCGATCAGGGCCACCACCAGCGAGCGCCGCACCGCCTCGTCCGACACCACCATGGGGTCCACCCAGTCGGGGTCACCGTGGTGGGCGCTGGTGTCGGCCTCGCCCAGCTCCTGCAGGGCGCGGGCCGTGGTGAAGATCTCGCCAAACAGCCGCTGCATCGGCCCGGGCACGGCCAGGTCCTCGATCACATGAGGGGGCACCCCAGCGGGCCGGTGGGCGGGGTCACGCCGGTCGAGGATGCCCGTGATGGTGGGCCCGACCTGCCGTTGGGCAGGTTCGTCGTGCTCGTGGGCCACGGCATTCACCGTGGTGGGGGCGCCGTGCTGGTCATGCAGGTCATAGGCCACGGTGATCATGTCGCCGTTGCCTGAAAACTGCTGACCCAGGCGGGATGACACCGGCAGCCCGGCTTCTTGCGAGCGCATCAGCAACTCGGTGGAGCCCAGCGTGCCGGCCGCCAGGATCACGCGGTGTGCGCGCAGTGTGTGGGGCCGCCCCTCCCGTCGTTGGGCCTGGTCGTCGGTGTGGATGACCTCGACCTGCCAGCCGCCCGCTTCGCCTGGCGCGAGCCGCCAGGCCGTCGCACCGGTGATGAGCTTCGCCCCCAGGCGCTGGGCCTGGGCCAGCAGGTTGGTGTCCAGCGAGATCTTGGCGTTGTGGTTGCACCCGGTGGCGCAGTCGCCGCATTGCACGCAGGCGTCCAGTTGCACCTGGTCGCTGCTGGGCTGATCAACCAGGGCCACGGTGATCGGCGCATCGCGGTAAGGCAGTCGGGCACCCAGTTGCTGCAGCACCCGGTTCTTGTCGGGCGCCATGCCGTGGGTGTGCACGCCATTGACCGGGCCTTCGCGCAGGTGGGCGCCCAGCCGCACACTGACGTCCAGGGCCCGTTGTGCCAGCTGGTCTTTGTCAGCACGCAAGGCCTGTGGCCACGCGGGTGAGTCGAACACCTCGCTGGTAGGCCAGTCCATCACGCCGGCATTGATCAGCGAGCCGCCGCCCAGGCCGCTGCCGACCAGCGCGCACATCTCGGCGCCCAGGCGCACATCGAACAGCCCCGTGCGGCGTCCGGCTGGTTGCTCGGTGGCGCTGGTGCTGAAGCGCACGTGGCCTGGCAGCTCCCCGAGTTCGGACGGGAAACTGCCCGGCAGGTACTCCTGCCCCCGCTCCAGCACCCACACGCGTGCGGGGCGTCCATCAGGCAACCGGGTGCCGGCCAACTCGGCCGCAGCGATGGCCCCGCCGTAGCCGCTGCCAATGATGAGGACATCGCAGTGGCAGCCGGCTGCGTCAGCCGGTCGCTGACCTGTCAGCAGGTCATGCAGCAGGGACTCCCACCCCTGCGACAACCAGCGACTCTGACATGGCGGGCCTGCTTCAGGGCGTGCCTGAGGGCCTTTCTGCGGCTGCATCGACGGGGACATCCGGGACTCCTTGCTCCAGTGTGTCCATCACCGCCTTCAGCAACACCTCGACCGATACCGGCTTGTGCAGCAGGCGCAGTCCGGCCTCCTGTGCCTCGATCAGCCGGTCCTGCGCCGTGTCGCCGCTGATCAGCATGGCAGGCAGGTGCGGGTGTTGCTGGCGCAGCTTGCGGATGGCCTTGATGCCGCTCTCCTCGCCGCGCAGGCGGAAGTCCGCGAGCACGACGTCGGGGGGATCGATGCTGGCCATGCGCATGGCTTCGTCGGTGTCGGCGGCCAGGGTCACCTGGCAGCCCAGAGATTCCAGCAGGGTCTTCATCGCCATGCGCACACCAGCCTCGTCATCGAGCACCAGCATGTGGCACAGCGGGATCGCCGCCGAGTCGATCTCGGGCAGCGCGGCCGGCGCTTCTTTCAGCTCGGCACGGGGCAGCCGCATGGCCACGCGGGTGCCCACGCCCAACTCGGACTGCAGGTCCAGCGGGATGTCGAGCAGGCGGCTCAGGCGCTGCACGATCGACAGGCCCAGGCCCAGGCCCCGCGTGCGGTCGCGTTCCGGGTTGTCGACCTGGTAAAACTCTTCGAATACCCGGGCCAGGTCCTTTTGCGGGATGCCCCGCCCGGTGTCGCGCACGGCCACTTCCACAAAGGCCCCGCTGTCCTTCACCTCCAGCCACACCTTGCCAGCGTTGCAGTACTTGATGGCGTTGTCGAGCAGGTTGGTGATGATGCGTTCCAGGTGCAGCGCATCGGTCTTGACGACCAGGGGGCCGTCGGCCTGGCAGTCCAGCTGCAGCCCCTTGGTGCGGGCCTCTTCGCGCTTTTCATCGCACAGCCGGCGCAGCATCGGGCCGATGTCGGTCGGCTTCTGGTTGACGGTGACGATGCCGGCATCCAGCTTCGAGACATCGAGCAGCGCCGTCAGCTGCGAGCGCAGCGCACTGAGCGCGGCGTCCATGTGGGTGAGGATGCTGCGGCCGGATTCGTCCAGCTTGTGGGTCATCAAGGCGGCGCAAAACAGCGTCAGCGTGTGCAGGGGCTGGCGCAAGTCGTGGCTGGCCGAAGCCAGGAAGCGGGTCTTGGCCGTATTGGCCTCTTCGGCAAACTGCAGGGCCGAGCGCAGCTGGTCGTTCAGCCTGATCTGCTCGTTGCGCATGTTCACGGATTCGTTCAGTGAACGGTAGTGGTCCTTGGCCAGGCCAATCTGCACGACCAGAAAGGCCAGGCACAGGAAGGACATGGCGGCATCGACCCACCAGAGCGCGCCCGGGTGGGGCGAAAACGCCCAGCTCAGGGTCATGCCCAGCATCACCGGGTAAGCGAAGGCGTTGTAGATGCGCGGGTGGCCGTTCGTGGTGCCAATGGCCCCGGCCGTGATGCCCGACAGCAGGATGGAGACCACCGCCCGCTGCAAATCGGTCATCGTGTAGAAGAACAGCACCGCCGAGCCTTGTGCGATGCCGTTGATGCCACTGAGCAGGATGGCCGTGCGCATGCGCGACTCGTGCGTGCCTGGGCGGGAAGGCAGGTCGGGCAGCAAGCTCCAGCGCACCCCTTGCATGATCACCACCGAGGCGGTCCATACCAGCAGCGCCAGATGGGGCACGTGTTGCCAGGTCACGGCCAGCACGAAGAGCGCAGCCAGCCCCACCGGCCAGGGCACCTTGCGGGCCTGGCGTGCGATCAGGTCAAGTACTTCCACCTCCGCATTCAACGGGGTGGTGCTGGCGTGGGGTGGAGGGGCCGCGGTCGGGTACTGCGTGGACATGCGGCGGCACTCAGGGCGCGCTGGTCAGCGTCGCCGCCGGCCCTGCGTTGAGGGCGCCGAAAAGCTTGAGCTCGTGCGCACGGTACATGGCCTGGGCCCGGCTGTTGACACCGAGCAGCTGGTAGACCGCCCACAGGTGCGCCTTCACCGTGCCTTCGGCAATGCCGATTTCACGGGCAATGACCTTGTTGGGCTTGCCCTGCAGCAGGCAGCGCAGCACGGCCAACTGACGCGGGCTGAGCTCTTGCGACCAACGGTTGGCCGCCTCGGCGCTGGGCGAGGGCGCCGGCAGGCTGCTGGGCGCATGGTGGCTGTGCTCGGCGCCTTGGGGGGCCTTCAGAGCTTCAGGCGGCAGGTAGATGCCCTGGGCCAGCACCAGGCGCAGCGCCTGGGTGGTCACGCTGGGGTCGGTGCTCTTGGGCACATAACCCGCCGCACCATGCTGGATGGCCGCCTGGATGACGTGTGGCGACTCTTCACCCGACACCACCACCACGGTGGACTCATCGAACGCGGCCTTGATGGCCGTGAGCGCCTCCATGCCCTGGGTGCCGGGCATGTGCAGGTCCATCAGGATCAGGTCGAAGGGCTCGCCCACCAGGGTCAGGGCTTCGGCGATGGATGCAGCCTGTTTCACATTGGCGAGCGCATCCAGTCCGTACAGCAGGCTTTTCAGCCCCTCACGGAACAGCGGGTGGTCGTCAATAACAAGAATGCGTACGCCAGGAGTCATACCTCAATGGTATCGAGACAGATTCAACGAAATGTGCTCTAAACGTCGGTTTAGCCATCGGATCAGGCAATAACCCGTATGTTTGGGCCAAACTGTGAAGCATTGTTGCTGAGCTGACAAGAAGAATCAGACAGTACCAGCCAAGAATAACTAAGGCAGCTGCTCAGGGGTCGTTGGCCGCGGTAAGGCAGTATTCACCGACAATGTCAACATGAGCCTCGGTGAATTCGATCTTATCGAACGATATTTCTGGCGGCCCCCTGGCCAGGGGGCCCGTCACTCTCTCGTGGGTAACGGCGATGACTGCGCCGTGCTGACGCCCGCTTTCGGACACCACCTCGCCATTTCGACCGACACCCTGGTCGAAGGTCGCCATTTCCTGTCCACGGTTGACCCGGCCCGCCTGGGTCACAAGGCCTTGGCCGTCAACCTGTCTGATCTGGCGGCTTGTGGCGCCCGTCCGCTGGCATTCACGCTGGCGCTCACCTTGCCCCGCGTCGACGAAGCCTGGCTCACCGCCTTTGCCCAGGGCCTGCTGGCGCTGGCCGATGCCCACGACTGCGAACTCATCGGCGGCGACACCACCTCGGGCCCCTTGAGCATCGGCATCACCGTGATGGGTGAGGTCAAAGCGGGCGGTGCCCTGCTGCGCAGTGGCGCCCAACCGGGTGACGACCTGTGGGTCAGTGGCTACCCGGGCGTCGCCCGCCTGGCGCTGGAAGGTTTCCGTGACACGCTGGAGCCCCCCTTGTCCGGGCTCGATTTCCGTCTGGCCCGCGATGTGCTCGAGCGGCCTCACCCGCGTGTCGCCCTGGGGCTGGCCTTGCAGGGGCTGGCCCATGCGGCCATTGACGTGTCCGACGGCCTGCTGGGTGACCTCGCCCATGTGCTGCGCCGCAGCGATGTCGGCGCCGAGCTGGCGCTCGACGCACTGCCCGTGCACACCGTGCTGGCCCATCGCACGAGGGAAACCCAGCTCGACTGCATCCTCGCCGGGGGCGATGATTACGAATTGCTGTTCACCACGGCCCCGGCTGACCGCGAGGCGGTGCTGGCCCGTGCTACACAAGCCGGCGTGGCCGTGAGCCGCATCGGCCGCATTCAGGCTGACGCGGGCTTGCGCCTGTTCACCGGCGTGCTCGATGAACCGGCCGAAGCCGGTCGCCGCCAGTGGGTGGACAACCGCTGGACCTCTTTCGACCACTTCAAGACATGAACGCGCCCGTTGACGACGCTCCTTCGCCCTCGGTGATGCCGGGGCCGCGCCGCCCTGATGTGGCGTTTCTTGTACGCCACCCCGCGCATTTCATTGCCCTGGGCGCGGGCAGCGGGCTGGCACCGTTTGCGCCGGGCACCTTTGGCACCTTGTGGGGCTGGGCCAGTTTCGTGGCCCTGAACCTGTGGTGGGGCGGTAGCCGTCACGCCGACCTCATCTGGGGCATTGTGCTGGTGGTGGGCCTCGCGGTGGGCTGGTGGGCCTGCACACGGGCTGCGCAACATCTGCAGGTGGCCGACCCCGGTGCCGTGGTGTGGGACGAGATCCTCGCCATCTGGCTCGTGCTCTGGTTCATCACCCCTTATGGCATCCTGGGCCAGACCCTGGGCTTCATCCTGTTTCGCTATTTCGACGCGGCCAAGCCCGGCCCCATTGGCTGGGCCGACGGCCTGTTCAAGCTGCACCGCGGCGAAAGCATTGGCTGGGCGCAGGGCTTCGGCATCCTGTTTGACGACCTGGTGGCCGCCCTGTGCACCCTGCTGGTCCTGGCGGCGGCTGTGGCCATGCGCCAGGGTGGCGTCACCGCAGGCCTGATGAGCTGAGCGACCCCATGGACACCCAATCTGACCCCGTCGCCGATCTCGTTGCCCAGCTGGCTGCGGCGCTCGAAGCGCGGGGCTGGATGATGGCCACAGCCGAGTCCTGCACAGGGGGGTTGATCGCGGCGGCCTGCACCGAGCGCGCAGGCTCCAGCGTGTGGTTTGACCGTGGTTTCGTGACCTACAGCAATGCGGCCAAGACCGCCATGCTGGGCGTGCCGGCCGAGCTCATCGTGGCCCATGGCGCGGTGAGCGAGCCGGTGGCCTGCGCCATGGCCGAAGGTGCCGTGCGCATGGCGGGGGTGGACTTGGCTGTGGCGGTCACGGGTGTGGCCGGGCCTACGGGTGGCTCGGCTGACAAGCCGGTGGGCACCGTGTGGTTTGGCTGGGCGCGCAAGGGGCAGCCTGCACAGGCCGTGCGCTGTGTGTTTGACGGTGACCGCGCGGCGGTCCGGCAGGCCACGGTGCTGCGTGCCCTGCAGGGCTTGCTCGCCAGCCTGGCTTAGCTCAGCGCCATTGGTCGTCGGTGGGCACCTGGCGCGGGCCCATCAGGCGCTCCAGTGCCACATCGATCACCAGGCCCCACAGGCTGTAGAGCACCGAGCCCAGCAGTGCATCGGTGAAGCTGTGCACATGGAAGTTGTCCAGCAGGTAAGACGCCATCTCGAAAGTGAAGGCGTTGATCACCAGCAGGAACAGCCCCATGGTCAGCACCGTGACCGGCAGGGTGAACAGAATCAGCAAGGGCCGTACAAAGGCATTGAGCAAGCCCAATACCAGCGCGGCAATCATGGCCGAGCCGAAGTCCTTGATCTGGATACCGCTGTCCCACTGGGCCAGCAACATCAGGGCTGCCGACAACAGCAGCCACCGCAAGACGAGTTTCATGCTGGCAAGCATAGCGCAGCGTGAACAAATTCGGACGGGCTGGGTTGACTTCGGTATACGGTTTGGCACACTGGTCAGACAAACCACCACGTCAACGGGCGCCAGACATGTCCCCTTCTCGTCGCGTGCAATGGTGCCCGTCTGACTGAACAGCAGACCGAGGTTCATCATGCCTTCCACCGCCCCCAGCAGCTTCAGTGAACTCGAACAATGGCTCAATGAGCGCCGTGTCACCGAAATCGAATGCCTGGTGCCGGACCTGACAGGGGTGGCGCGCGGCAAGATCCTGCCCCGCGAGAAATTCACCGAAGACCGCGGCATGCGCCTGCCCGAAGCCATCGTCGCCATCGGGGTGACGGGCGAGTTCCCTGAGTCGGGCTCGTACTACGACTTCATCACCCCCACCGACCGCGACATGCACCTGCAGCCCGACCCGGCCACGGTGTGCATCGTGCCGTGGGCGACCGACCCCACCGCGCAGGTCGTGCATGACTGCTATGACCGCGACGGCAAGCTCATTCCCTATGCGCCACGCTCGGTGCTGCGCCGCGTGTGCCAGCTGTTTGACGACCAGGGCTGGCAGCCCATCGTGGCGCCCGAGCTGGAGTTCTACCTGGTCGAGCGCAGCATCGACCCTGACTTGCCGCTCAAACCCCCGGTGGGCCGCAACGGCCGCTCGGAAACCTCGCGCCAGGCCTATTCCATCGATGCGGTCAACGAGTTCGACCCGCTCTTTGAAGACATCTACGACTACTGCGAGCGCATGGGGCTCAATGTCGACACCCTGATCCACGAAGTGGGTGCAGGCCAGATGGAGATCAATTTCTTCCACGACCACCCGCTGGGGCTGGCCGACGAGGTGTTCTTCTTCAAGCGCACCATCCGCGAAGCGGCGCTGCGCCACGGCATGTATGCCACCTTCATGGCCAAGCCCATGGCCAATGAGCCCGGCAGCGCCATGCACGTGCACCAGAGCATCACCGACAAGGCCACGGGCCAGAACATCTTCAGCAACCCCGACGGCAGCCCCTCGAAAGCGTTCTACTGGTACATCGGCGGGCTGCAGAAATACATCCCTGCGGCCACTGCGCTGTTTGCGCCCTATGTGAACAGCTACCGCCGCCTGGTGCGCTCCAACGCTGCGCCCATCAACACGCAATGGGGCACCGACAACCGCACCGTGGGCATCCGCTCGCCGGTGGCCACGCCGGCCGCGCGGCGCGTCGAAAACCGCGTGATCGGGGCCGATGCCAACCCCTATGTGGCCCTGGCTGCCACGTTGGCTTGCGGTTACCTGGGCATCACCAAGCAGATCGAGCCCACGCCCGAGTGTCGGGGCGATGCCTACCTGGCCAACTACCAGTTGCCGCGCAGCCTGGGCGAAGCCCTCACGGCCCTGCGCGAAGAGCCCGACCTTGCCGAGGTGCTGGGCGAAGCCTTTGTCACGGTCTACACCGAGATCAAGGAAGTCGAATACGCCGAGTTCATGAAGGTGATCTCGCCCTGGGAGCGCGAACACCTGCTTTTGCACGTCTGACCGAGAGAAAAACCTATGGCACCCCCGCAATTCGAGCACAGCACGGCACAGTGGCAAGCGCTGGACGCCGCCCACTTTCTGCACCCCTTTACCGACTTCAAGGCGTTGGCGGCCAAGGGCTCGCGCATCATCACCCGAGCGGATGGCATCTACCTGTGGGACAGCGATGGCCACAAGATCTTCGACGCCATGAGCGGCCTGTGGTGCGTGAACGTGGGCTACGGCCAGCGCCCGCTCATCGAGGCGGCCACGCACCAGCTTGAAACCCTGCCGTTCTACAACGCCTTCTTCCAGACGGCGACCCCGCCGGCCATTGCGCTGGCGCACAAGCTGTCGCAGCTCAGCCCGCCTGGGTTCGAGCACGTGTTCTATACCAGCTCGGGCTCGGAGGGCAACGACACGGTGGTGCGCATGGTGCGCCGCTACTGGGACGTACTGGGCCAGAAGAGCCGCAAGACCATCATCAGCCGCCGCAACGCGTACCACGGCTCGACCGTGGCCGGCGCCTCGCTGGGCGGCATGCCCGACATGCACGAGCAGGGCGACCTGCCCATCCCCGGCATCGTCCACATCGACCAGCCGCATTACAGCGAACACGCCCAACCCGGTGAAAGCCGTGACGACTTCGGTCGCCGTGCCGCCTCGTGGCTGGAAGCCAAGATCCTGGAAGTGGGTGCCGACAAGGTGGCCGCCTTCATTGGCGAGCCGGTGCAGGGCGCCGGTGGCGTCATCATCCCGCCCGACACCTACTGGCCTGAAATCCAGCGCATCTGCGACCAGTACGGCATCTTGCTGGTGTCCGACGAAGTCATCTGCGGCTTTGGCCGCACGGGCTACTGGTTTGGCTGCGAGCGCTTTGGCACGCGCCCGGACCTCATCACCTTCGCCAAGGGCGTCACCTCAGGCTATGTGCCCCTGGGTGGCGTGCTGGTGGGCGAGCGCGTGGCCCGGGTGTTGATCGACCAGGGTGGCGATTTCAACCACGGCTACACCTACAGCGGCCACCCCGTGGCCTGTGCCGTGGCCCTGGCCAACCTCGAATTGATTGAGCAAATGGGTCTGGTGCAACGTGTTCGTCACGAAACTGGACCCTATCTGGCTCAACAATACGCCAAGCTGCTGGAACACCCGTTGGTCGGCGAAGCCGAAACCTGCGGGCTGATGGGGGCGTTGAAGCTGGTGCGCCGCAAGGCGACCGACACCAGCCCGGCGGAACCCTTCCCGTCCAGCGTCGGTGCCGGCATGGTGTGCCGTGGTCACTGCTTTGCCAACGGCCTGATCATGCGGGCCGTGGGTGACCGCATGATCATTGCCCCCCCGCTGGTACTGACCTGCGAGCAGATTGACGAAATGATGGGTCTGATCCGCAAGTGTCTGGATCTGACCTGGACTGAACTGACAGGAGTTTGAGAGCATGTTCAAGCGCACGCTGATGAGCGTGGCCACCGGTCTGGTGGCACTGACCACTTGCCTGGGTGCCCAGGCCGAGGAAGAAAAGATCCTCAACGTCTACAACTGGTCGAACTACATCGCACCCGACACCATTGCCAATTTCGAGAAGGAAACCGGCATCAAGGTGCGCTACGACGTTTTCGACAACAACGAAATCGTCCACGCCAAGCTGGTGGCGGGCAAGAGCGGCTACGACGTGGTCGTGCCCTCTTCCTACTGGGCGCGCATGCAGGCTGATGGCGGCCTGCTGCAAAAGCTCGACAAGAGCAAGCTGCCCAATATGAAGAACCTGGACCCGCTCTTCATGTCGCAGCTCTCCAAGCTCGACCCGGGCAACCAGTACATGGTCGACTGGCTGTGGGGCTTCACCACCATCGGCATCAACGTTGACAAGGTCAAGGCCGCGCTGGGTGGCATGCCCATGCCCGACAACGCCTGGGACCTGTTCTTCAAGCCCGAGTACCTCAGCAAGCTCAAGAGCTGTGGCGTGTCCGTGCTCGACTCGGCCACCGAAGTGGTGCCGGCCGCCATGCACTACCTGGGCAAGCCTGCCTTCAGCCGCAACATTGGCGACTACGCCGGTGCGCTGCCGCTGCTGAAAAGCATCCGCCCCTATGTGACGCTGTTCAGCTCGTCGGGCTACATCAACGACCTGGCCAACGGCTCGCTGTGCCTGTCGATGGGCTATTCGGGTGACATCAACATCGCCAAGAACCGCGCCATCGAATCGAAGAGCGGCCAGCACATCCAGACGCTGATCCCCAAGACCGGCGGCGTGGTGTTCATGGACACCATGGTGATCCCGGTTGACGCGCCTCACCCCGAGAACGCGCACAAGTGGATCAACTACATCATGCGCCCCGAGGTGCATGCCGCGCTGACGAACAAGGTGTTCTACGCCAACCCCAACCTGGCGGCCCGCAAGTTCGTCAAGCCCGAGGTGGCCAACGACCCGGCGGTGTTCCCGAACGAGGCCGAGATGAAGCAGATGGCTCAGCCCGGCGCACTGAACAACGACATCCGTCGTCAGATGACACGCATCTACACCTCGTTCAAGACCGGTCTGTAAGGCGGACAGCATGACTGCATTCCTGAGCATCGAGAAAGTCGTCAAGGACTTCGGTACCGACGCTGCGCCGTTCAGGGCAGTCGACAATGTCAGCCTCGAGATCAACCAGGGCGAGATCTTCGCCCTGCTCGGCTCCAGCGGCTGCGGCAAGACCACCTTGCTGCGCATGCTGGCCGGGTTTGACAACCCGACATCAGGCCGCATCTTGCTCAATGGGCAGGATCTGGCCGGTCTGCCGACCTACAAGCGGCCGATCATCATGATGTTCCAGAACTACGCGCTGTTTCCGCACCTCACGGTGTGGGACAACATCGCCTTCGGGCTGCGGCGTGAAGGCATGCCCAAGGCCCAGGTGGCCGAGCGTGTGGAAGCCATGCTCAAGCTGGTGCAACTGGGCAAGTATGCGCAGCGCAAGCCGCACCAGCTCTCGGGCGGACAACAGCAACGGGTGGCCCTGGCGCGCAGCCTGGCCAAGCAGCCCAAGCTGCTGCTGCTTGACGAACCCCTGGGTGCGCTCGACAAGAAGCTGCGTGAAGAAACGCAGATTGAGCTGGTCAACATCATCGAATCGGTGGGCGTGACCTGCGTGATGGTGACCCACGACCAGGAAGAGGCCATGACCATGGCCAGCCGCATTGCGGTGATGAGCGAGGGCAGCATCCAGCAGGTGGGCGCCCCGCGCGAGATTTACGAAACCCCGGCGACGCGCTTCGTGGCCGACTTCATCGGCAACGTGAACCTGATGGAAGGCACGCTGACCGAAGACGAATCGGACCACGTGGTCATCCAGTGTGCAGACTGCCGCCACTATGTGAGCCACGGCATCAGCGGGCACGTGGGCATGGCCTTGTCGGTGGCCCTGCGCCCGGAAAAGATCAAGATTGGCCGACTCCGGCCCGAGCCGCTGCCAGGCACGCCGCCCGACATGAACCTCGTCAAGGGCAAGATCAAGGACATGGTCTATTTCGGCAACTTCACGGTCTACCGCCTGCAGTTGCCCAGCGGCCAACTGCTCAAGGTGAGCCAGAGCAACACCGAACGCCACCCCGACCACACCCTCACCTGGGACGACGAGGCCTGGGCCTGGTGGTCGCCCACGGCGCAGGTGGTGCTCACGCTCTGAACGGAGGCCGCCATGAAATGGTCCAACCGCTTGCTCATCGGCATTCCCTACGGGTGGCTGCTGCTGTTCTTCATGCTGCCCTTCCTGATCGTGATGAAGATCAGCGTGTCGGAAGTGGACGGGGTCATGTTCAAGGACCTGTTCACCTGGGCTGATGGCGTGCTGCACATGCAGCTCAAGTTCAGCAACTACTTCTACATCACGCAAGACAACCTCTATTTCACGGCCTACCTCACCAGCCTGAAATACGCCGCCATCACCACGGTGCTGTGCCTGCTGATTGGCTACCCCTTTGCCTACTTCATGGCGCGCTCGAACCCGGCCATCCAGCCCGCGCTGCTGATGATGCTGATGCTGCCGTTCTGGACCTCCTTCCTGCTGCGCGTGTACGCCTGGAAGGGCCTGCTGGTGCCGGGCGGTTGGGTGGCCACGGTGCTGGGCCACTCAGGGGTGGACCCGCTGCTGGTGGGGGCAGGCCTGATACCCGGGCCGGGGCAGTACATGAACACGCCCTTCTCGCTGGTGATCGGCATGGTCTACACCTATGTGCCCTTCATGATCTTGCCGCTGTACTCGCACCTGGCGAAGATGGACATTCGCCTGCTGGAAGCCGCGCAAAACCTGGGCGCCTCCCCCTGGGTGACCTTCTGGACCGTGACGGTGCCGCTTTCACGCGCGGGCATTTTGGCGGGCTCGATGCTGGTGTTCATTCCCTGCGTGGGCGAGTATGTGATCCCCGAGCTGCTGGGCGGCCCCTCGACCCTGATGATTGGCCGTGTGCTGTGGGATGAGTTCTTCAGCAACAACGACTGGCCCATGGCTTCCAGCGTGGCCGTGGTGATGATCTTGATGATCATCGTGCCGCTGGCGCTCTTCAACAAGGCCCAGACCGAACAGCAGGAGGGCAAGCGATGAGCAGCCTGCCACGTGTTCCCAGTGCCCATGCCGTCGGGCGCTGGACCTCGCGCCTGTGGCTCACCTGCGGCTTCCTGTTTCTTTACCTGCCCATCATTGCGCTGGTCATCTATTCCTTCAACGACTCGCCCCTGCCCACCGTGTGGGGCGGCGCCACGCTGAAGTGGTTTCACAAGCTGGCGCACGACACCGAGGTGATCGAAGGCATCACCCTCACACTGAAGGTGGCATTTTTGTCGGCCACGGCGGCGGTGGTGCTGGGCACCCTCACGGCCCTGGCCCTGGTGAAAAACAAGCGCTTCATGGGCCGCACCGTGATGGTGGGCATGGTCAACGCCCCGCTGGTGATGCCGGAGGTGATCATCGGCCTGTCGCTGCTGCTGATGCTGGTGTCCATGCAGCGCGCCATTGGCTTCCCCGAGCGGGGGCTCACCACCATCTGGCTGGGCCACCTGCTGGTGGGCATGGCCTACGCCACCGTGGTGGTGCAGGCCCGCCTGCAAGGCCTCAACCCCTCGCTCGAAGAAGCTGCGCAAAACCTGGGCGCCCGGCCCATGCAGGTGTTCTTTCTGGTGACGCTGCCCATGATCGGCCAGGCTCTGGCCTCGGCCTGGTTGCTCACCTTCACCCTGTCGATGGACGACGTGGTGCTGGCCGCCTTTCTCTCAGGCCCCGGGGCCACCACCTTGCCGCTGGTGATCTTCTCGCGCGCCCGTCTGGGGCTGGACCCCAGCGTGAACGCCGTGGCCACCGTGGTGATTGCCGTGGTGTCGGTGGCGGTGATTGGCGGCAGCTACGCGCTGGCCCGCATGGAGCGGCGCAGGGCGCAGGAAGTGGCTTCGGCTGGGCGGGGGTGAGGGAAAGGATTCGCTTGACGCGTATGCATACGACGTCTATGCTGATCACCTGCGTCGATACTTCTCTTTACGCTCCAAGTCCGGGTCTGGGGTGACGGTTAATTCGTTGAGTTAGTACCTTCGCTCAGTCAGACCCGATCCAGCATTGACCTCATCTGCGTAGCTAAATACGCATGCCTTGCTCCAGGCAGCCTCTCTGACCCGAAGAGGTGTTGATCGTCCGTGCTGGTCATATTTGGAGCCAATTCATGAGTACTTCAGACTCAAAGTCAGCACGGGACAACCGTTCCAGCCAGCTGAACCCTTGCCATTCCGCGTACTACCTCGCTAGAGGTCAGGATGACGAACGTGCCAAGGCACTAGCGATAGCCAAGACGGAAGAACTTAGCTCGAGGCGAGAGAAAGCACCGCTTAATCACTCGGATTCTCGGGTCAGTCTTCGGCAGTTGATCAACAGCGCCAAGTAATCGGCATCTCTATGCAGCCGAAGTGGTAACCACTTTTGGCTGCGCACTTTCGTGGAATCAAAAAATGACACAGCGGATACTGATCACTGGATCAGAGGGCTTGGTTGGTCGCGTCGTTGCCAAAGAATTATTGGCACGAGGCTACGTTGTAAAGGGCTTGGATCTGAATGGGGTGGGCGACGAGCAGGGTGATATCTGCGACTACGCTTGTGTAGAGGATGCAGTTTCATGCTGTGACGGCATCCTGCATCTTGCGGCGGTTTCGCGCGTTGTATGGGGTGAGCGAGATCCGGACCTATGTTGGGCGACCAATGTTGGGGGTCTCAAAAACATACTCGCAGCGATGAAGAAGCAAAGCTCTCCACCCTGGTTGATCTTTGCCAGTAGCCGTGAAGTCTATGGTCAACCTAAAGAGCTTCCTGCCACAGAGGACACCCCCCTCAACCCGGTGAATATCTATGCGCGCTCCAAAGCAGAGGGTGAGCGCCTTGTTCTTGGTGCGCATTTGTTTGACTGTTTGAGGGTCTCTACCATCAGGTTGTCGAATGTGTATGGCCGCACATCTGACCATGTTGACAGGGTGATTCCTGCCTTTGCAAGGGCAGCAGTATTGGGTGAGCCGTTAAGAGTCGATGGGTATCGCCATACCTTCGACTTCACCCACGTCGACGATGTTTGTAGAGGCATCATCTTGTTAATTCATCACATGAGCAGTCCATGGGACTGCTTGCCCCCGATTCAATTTGTGTCTGGCATTGCAACGACTCTAGGTGAGTTGGCTCTGCAAGCAATCGCCATCGCTGACAGCGAATCGCCAATTGTCGAAGCACCACCTCGCAATTTTGATGTTGCGCAGTTCTATGGATCTCCCTCTCTTGCGATGCATGCATTGAATTGGGCTCCGCAAGTGTCCCTGAAAGATGGGTTGTCACGGCTCATCGCGGACTATGCGCGTGAGTTGCTTTAAGAGTCAGCAGGTTGAGGTGGTGATATGAAAATATTGAAAGTAATTCATGGCTACCCGATGCGCTACAACGCCGGGTCCGAGGTCTACAGCCAGACCCTATGTCAGGGGTTGGCCGGAAGACATGAGGTTCATGTCTTTACCCGGGAAGAAGATTCGTTTGCGCCCGATTATCGAGTCCGAACAGAGAGGGATCCTGATGACGACAGGATTACCTTGCATCTTGTCAACAACCCAAGGAACAAAGATCGGTACCGCGCTGCGGGTATCGATCAGAGGTTTGCTGAGTTGTTGGATGATTTGAAGCCGGATGTGGTCCATGTCGGGCATCTGAATCATTTGTCCACCTCTCTGCTGCACGAAGCTGCCAGCAGAGAAATCCCAATCGTCTATACGCTTCATGACTACTGGGTGATGTGCCCACGCGGTCAATTCATGCAGACATTTCCCGAGGATCCAAACAACCTCTGGGCTGCCTGCGATGGGCAGGATGACCAGAAGTGCGCGGAACGCTGCTATTCGCGCTACTTCAGTGGGGCGGCGGATGAGCAAACCATCGACTTGTCTTACTGGACCCAGTGGGTGGGTCGGAGGATGAGTCACATGCGTGCGATGACTGAACTGGTCGACGTGTTTGTGGCGCCTGCGCGATACCTGCTAGAGCGATACAGAGATGACTTTGGCTTGCCTGAAGCGAAGTTGAAATACTTGGACTATGGTTTTGACCGAAAGCGATCTGCGGGTCGTTCGCGAGTCTCGGGCGAGCCTGTGACCTTCGGCTACATCGGTACGCACATTCCTGCCAAGGGCATTCACGATTTGATCCGTGCTTTTGGTCTGCTACGTGGCAATGCAGTCTTGCGGATCTGGGGGCGTCATCGTGGGCAAGACACCGAGGCATTGAAGGCGCTGGCCCGCGACCTTCCGGAAGGCGTGGTCGACCGTGTTGAATGGATGCCTGAATATCGAAATCAGGACATCGTTCGAGACGTCTTTGACAAGGTGGATGCGATTGTCGTGCCATCGGTTTGGGTTGAAAACTCACCGCTGGTCATTCATGAGGCGCAGCAAGCCAGAGTACCGGTCATCACTGCCAACGCTGGTGGAATGGCGGAGTATGTTGCCCACGAGGTCAATGGCCTTCTGTTTGAGCACCGATCGCACCGAGCACTTGCAGAACAGATGCAGCGTTTGCTGGATGATTCGCACTTGCTTGAACGTCTAGGCCAACGTGGCTATCTCTTCAGCGAGGACGGACAGATCCCGTCGATTGATGACCACGTTCTTGCCATCGAAACCTTGTATGAGTCTCTGGTTCGACGTCGAGATCGCGCGCACATTGATCCCACACAGGGGCCGTGGCGCATCACTTTCGATACCAACCCGGATACATGCAACCTTAACTGTGTGATGTGCGAAGAGCACTCGCCTCACAGCACCTTGCAAGAGGAGCGAAAAGGCCGGGGCCAGGCTCGACGGATCATGCCCGTTCGACTGATAGAGCAGGTGCTGGAGCAGGCGGTTCCGCGTGGCTTGCGCGAGATCATTCCCTCCACCATGGGGGAGCCGCTTGTCTACGATGACTTCGATCGCATCCTCGAGTTGTGTGAACGGCACCGTATCAAGTTGAATCTCACCACCAACGGGACCTTTCCACGGCTGGGTGCCAAAACATGGGCCGAGCGTATCGTGCCCGTGGCATCTGACGTCAAGATCTCCTGGAATGGGGCGACTCAGGCGACGCAGGAGTCCATCATGATCGGGGCACGCTGGGAAGCGATGGTTCGCAATGTCAAGGACTTCATCGCGGTGCGGGACGCTCATGCAGCCGGAGGGGGACATCGGTGTCGAGTGACTTTTCAGATGACCTTTTTGGAATCCAACGTCGGTGAGTTGGCTGACATCGTGCGTCTTGCCGTGGATCTGGGGGTTGATCGACTTAAGGGGCATCACGTCTGGGCACATTTCCAGGAGATCAAGCACCTGTCAATGCGCCGGAGCCCTGCCTCGATTCAGCGATGGAATGACGCCGTGCTTGCCGCGCGCCAGGCCATCTCTGAGCGGATGTTGCCCAACGGTAAGCCACTCTTGCTGGAGAACATCTTTCTTCTGGACGAAAGTGCGCAAGCCGATCTTGCTCCGGGGGGCCTATGTCCATTCTTGGGCCAAGAGGCCTGGGTTAGTGCTGAAGGGCGTTTCAACCCCTGTTGCGCACCAGATGCACAGCGTCGTTCTTTGGGCGATTTCGGTAATCTCCATAAACAGGGCTTCATTGAAATATGGGAGAGCGATGCATATCAAGAACTGAAGGCGACCTATCGGAATAGAAGCCTTTGCCTGAGTTGCAATATGCGCAAGCCAGTGGAGTCGCCAACATGAATTGGACCGATCTGGTGGTCTCTCCGTGTGCTACCCACCACCTTGTGAACAACGAGCCTGCGTACTTGGCTCGTTTTGACGAGGTCCTCAAGTTTCATTCTCCGGGCTTGGCGCCCGTGCGACGCGATACCTTTGCGTGGCATGTTCATCCCGATGGCACACAAGCGTACGCACGTAGGTTCCAGCGAACATTTGGGTTCTATGAGGGGTTGGCTGCAGTCCTATCTGATGAGGGCGCGCTCCACATCACCGCTGCTGGAGAAGATGCCTACCCTCAGAGATATGAATGGTGCGGAAATTACCAAGAGGGCCATTGCACGGTGCGTGATACCGATGGTGCCTACTTCCACATCACCCCCGATGGTCGACCAGCCTACCGAGAGCGATGGCGTTATGCCGGAGACTTTCGAGATGGTGTTGCTGTAGTTCAAGCTGCCGATGGGCGCTCTACTCACATCAACGCACAGGGGTTGAAGCTCCACGGCATTTGGTTTCATGACCTCGATGTCTTTCACAAGGGGTTTGCGAGAGCCAAAGATGCACGTGGCTGGATGCACATTGACATGCGAGGACACCCCATCTACGAGCGGAGGTTCGCCGCAGTCGAGCCCTTCTACAACGGGCAAGCCCGCGTAGAGACTGTGTGTGGTGGTCTGGAAGTTATCGATGAGTCTGGCGTGATCTTGACAGTCTTGCGCACCGAAACTCAATCCGAGTTCGCCTCACTGTCTGGCGACATGGTCGGGTTTTGGCGAACCGAAACCATCGCTGCCGCTGTGGAGTTGGGTGTCTTTGAGGTCTTGCCGACAACGGCTGCCTCAATGGCTGAAAAGCTGGCAGTTCAGCATGACCGATTGGCTCGCTTGCTTCGTGCCTTGAGCGAATTGAACCTTGTCAAGCAGGTCTCCGAGGTATGGCACGTCACAGAGCGTGGATCGTATTTACGGAAGGATCACCCGCTGACCTTGTCTCATGCAGCGTTGGAGTTTGGGCGGCACTTTCCTGGCATGTGGTCGCAACTCGCCGCAGCGCTGCGTCGGGATGGCGGATGGACTCCTCCTGACATCTTTGGCATGCTCGCGGCTGATACCACGCGGTCCGCTCTGCATCATCAGATGCTGCGCAGTTACGCTCGACATGACTATCCGACCGTTTCTTCAGCGCTGAATCTGGTCGGTAATGAATGTGTGATTGATGCAGGTGGTGGGTTGGGTGTGTTGGCCGATGTGTTGCTGTCACAGCAACCAACCCTTCAGCTAGTTGTTCTCGATCGCCCTGAGGTTGTCGCATTGGCGAGAGCAACACACACCAGACGCGATCAGATCCAGTGGGTCGCAAGAGATTTCTTTGCTCCTTGGGATGTGTCAGGCGACGCCGTCGTGTTGGCCCGCATTCTTCACGACTGGGATGACCCCGACGCATTGCGAATATTGGCTCGTGCACGCGAAAGTATGCCCCTGGGGGGGCAGATGTTTATTGTCGAGATGGTCATGTCTGACAACGATCCAAGTGGCGCCCTCTGCGACCTTCATCTGCTTATGGTCACGGGCGGGCGTGAACGGACCCTGGCGCAGTACACAGAATTGCTAGCGCGAACCGGATTCGCTCTTAAAGAGGCCAAGCGCATGAACGCGTTGTCCACGGTTCTGATCGGTGAGGCGATATGAAAGACGCAACAACGACATCCCTGGAGCGCACTTTGAGTTTGATTCAGTCTGTCCCTGACAGTCTGCCCGTAGCGTTGCTCCTCAGGCATTCAGCTCGGGATGACATTATGGATGGCGGCACAGGTTTGGATCTTCCGCTGAATGAGTTGGGTGTCCGCATGTGCCATGAGTTAGGTAGAGCGCTGACGGGGAGGCTCAGATCCGCCTGGTCAAGCCCGGTACTCCGGTGTGTGCAAACAGCTGAGTTGCTCTGCCAAGCTGCTGACTTGAATAAAGCCGTCAATTTGGATAGGCGCTTGGGTGCGCCGGGCGTCTATGTACTCGACGAAGAAATTGCCTGGAACAACTGGCTGGCTAATGGCAACCATGGTGTGATCAAACATCTTGTTTCGGGAGTGGGCGCGCTGCCTGGGATGGCTGACCCAACTGAGGCTGCGAACGCTCTTGTCAAGCACATGCTGGACAACTCCGGTTGCGAACGGGGCGTACATCTGTTCGTTTCGCATGACTCGATCGTGGCACCTACCGTCGCGCGTGTATTTGATGCAGATATGCGAACCAGTCGCTGGCCCGATTATCTGGACGCTGCAGCTTTTTGGCCTAGCGAGGAAGGCTACGAGGTGCTTTATCGAGGCATGGCCGCGTCGGTGGGTAAGTCTGCCTAGTTCTGGATTTGGTAGCTGGACGGTGACGCATATCGGTTGGGATTAGGGGGCAATAGTTCAGAGACGGTCGGCCTCAGGCTGATTGCGGTAGTTCCCCAGGGACTGCTTTGCATCTCATCAGATCCATGCAGAGAGCGCCAAGCTGGTACGGCGGGAGGCGAGGTCAATCTTCCCGGCATTTCGACCCAGAAATCGTCGATAAAGATGCACCTTCGGTCAGCCTACCGCATACCCCGCTGCTCGCGTTCCCGCAGCATGATCAATCTGGGATCCGATCTCGTCAGAGGCTGCTCGGCGAGAACTGCGAGCAATTTCCCAATTTCGTAGGGCCAACTCGACGGGTCTTCGCCAAGTGAGGCTGACAAGATTGCTAGCAGTTCAAGCGGATGCCTCTCCGCGATCTGTTTGTGCTCCTCATTGAATAGGTTCATGAAGGAGTTGTTCGACACGACAAGCTGTCGCTGAACCGCATCGGCAATCTCCAAAAATCGATCAGGGAGCGCCAGTGCCAGAGCCACGAGCCGCGCAGATGCACTCGGCGTGCGTGCAGCAAGCTGCCGAGGCCAGACCTTTGTAAGGAAGGGTATGAGGAATTCTGACCAGTTCGCTTTGTCATCTTTGCACCAATGCTCAACGTACCAAAGCATTTGCATGCGGAACCTATCGTCTGCTTGGATAAGAACCTCCCTCAGTTCCACGTCGGAGAGTTGCGGCGAAGAATCAGCGCGCCGCTTGCAGTCACTCCACGTAGCCAAGAGCAAACCGGCGATAGATCTGGTCTGGTCCCTGTCAGCCAACTCCGGTGCCTGTGCAAGTTTCATCAGTCCCGCTTTGAGTTGGGGGAAGAGATCGGCGTGTATCCCGCGTGCGCCCCACAAGAATCCATCCCAGAACGCAGCAACTCCCATCTCATCATCCCTAGCTAGGACTGTAAGTAGTTGCTCTGCAGTCCACCGCTGGTCGGCCTGATAAAGCCGTCCCACATCCGCTGCGATCATCGCAATCACGTGATTCCGGTGATCCTGAGGAAGACTGAGTAGTTCCTCTGTTCTGAGCTTCCATGCTCTAGGAAGCTCCTTGAACTCTTGGTTGACCTCAGCCAACTGCTGCCGCTGCGCCATTGCCAATCGCCCTGCAGGACTATTCAAGCCTTCATCCACCCACCGTCGCGGAACAGATCGGCTCCTCGGAAGCTCTGTTATGGGCGAGCGGAGTGCATCCATTAAGGCACTCCACAGTGCTTCAAACGTCGCAAGACACTCATGTTGCAATCGCTGATGCTCGTTATGCGTCCAGGTTGATGCTGGCTGCAAAATCTTCACCAAATCGTTGGTGTTTAGACGTGCGAGTCGAGCTGCAATGGCAATGAGCAACCGCCTAGAACGGGAGGATTCCTCCGCTTGGGCCGTAAGAAAGGACCACCAAGCCGACGCTGGAAATGATCCTTTCTTCTTGGCGCAAGTAAGCACGCTCAACGCTCTCGATGGGCGACTTTTGGCCAACCCGAGAAACGGATCTCTGTGCAATCGAGCGAAAAAGTCATTTCCAGCAAGTGCCTGGACCTTTGCCAGCACTTCCCCGAGCGGTAGGCGATCGATTTCGGTGGGATCGACGTCCATGGTCAGAAAGAACGCCTCGGAAACCTGAGGTTGTGCGGTCTGCTGAGCTGATTGCTCGTCCCATTCAGGCGCGAGTATTCGGAGGTCTGTGAATACGGAGCCATAGTCAAAATTGAACTGCACGCCGCGAGACGAAAGCCAATGCAGTCGGTTCAGTCGTATGTGCGCCATGCTCGCGGCTAGATCAGGCTGCCCTTTCAACCAAGGGATGTCACTCGTGAGAAGGCGAACTTCGATCTCTCTAGCAAGTGACGACGAAAACTCGTTCCATCGATCTCGGAGACTGAAAAGCAGATCTCGTTCTTGGCGCGAGGACCAGAACGTCTCGTCGTCTAGATCGAGCACCGTTTGATAGGCTTGTTCCGGCGTGGTGAGATCGGCTCGACCGGCCGCCCAGATCTTCAGTCGTATGAAGACTTGGTGCTGACGCTGAGACCATTGCGCCACCTCGCGCCTGGCAGCATCAACATCGTATTCCGCCAATTTGGAGACGAGGTTCGTGAACAGTACAAGATGGCCAGTCAGCCCGTGAGCATCAGTTGGCAGCACTTTCCCGTCGTCAGCTCGAATGGTGTCGAAATATGGCACGTCCCTGCCGGTGACTTCGCGCTCGAGATCCAGGCCGTATTCCAGGGCCTGACGGAATTGCCCGACGCCGTAGGCAAGGAATTCAGCCGGGACATCGATCGGACGGTGTGGGTGAGGGTAGTCAACGTCAAAGCGGACAAGGGCGCTCAGCTCCGCCTCGGCGTCTGTCTCCGGAACCATGGCATTAAATGGGCGATCTAGAGTCAACTGGGGTTTGTAAACATTGATTGCCTCGCGGACAAGTGGCGTTGACCAACCCTCAGCTTTCGCTTGAGCATCAATCATGTGAGATCGGTAGTCGGCGTTACCCGCCCGATCTCGCATGCAAGCGATCGCCATCCGCCATCCGGCTCGAAGAGCTGGTGTGATTCCCTGATCTGAAATAAGCCTACGCTCGATACCGCCGAGAACGTAGGGGTGAAGTGCCGCATGCCCTGCGGCCCACCAAAGCGCAGCAGGCTGATGGGCAATACTGATCAACCAAGAGCCAATGTGACCCAATCGGGCAGGGAGGCCGTGAGAGCTATCAGTCGTAAGCCCACGGCTTCCTCTGTTGGGTGAAGGTTCGACGTCGCACAACTCACTCACCTGACAGGCAAGCCCATTCCAGGCCCCCTCAGGAACCTCGCGTGAGGCATAGTGATTGGCTAGATCCATCGGCGCAGGCGGCTCGTCGAAGTCCAGCCCATATGCATCAAAAGGATCAAACCGACAGCTAGCGTTAGGGGACAGTCCACTCAGATGTGGCTTGGCATATCGCAGTTGCGGATCGATAACGCTGAGCCACGTCGCCGGCAGCCGTGTCTTGGACCCAGCTATGAACCGAGCACCCTCCACAGTCGAGAAAAGGTGCGCGACCATGCCGCGCTCGTGCGGCGCCATTTGAGCTGGTCCGCGCTCGGAGGCGGATTTGAGAAGTTGCTGGTGCCAGGCTTCAACGTCTCGGGCTCTCCCAGCCCAGGCAGACAAGGTGTCCCAGAGGGCTGCATGATGATTTGCGCTGTCATACGGTATCGGCGTCACACCCTTATGAGCCCACTGGGCCAAGGCCTCCGACGCATTTTCGGCTTGAAACGCATAAAGCGATTGTGAAGGTGCTGCGAATCGGTTCAGCGCCTCCAGAAGATATTGCACGGGCGGATCATCTGCCGAGTAGCCTAGAAATACGATGCGGAAACGCTGCAGCAGGGACTGTATGTATCTCGACGCCCAGCCGTCAGCAAGATAGGCATGGCCGAAATCTGCACTTGAGAGGACAAATTCGTTGTCACGCGCACCGCGATAGGCATCGTCCACGCAGCCGTGGAGATGAATTATTCCGCGGAAGTCTTGCGGCCGACGTGGATCGGGTAGACCCGGAGGGTTAAACGAATCAATCCCAGGCTCGCAAGCTTCGAATAGAACATCGAAATTCGTCGTTACGAGCCTTGGCACTCCCGCCTTGTCTCTCGAAAGATCGAGAAGCAGTCGATGCGCGCCCAAGCTAGCTTCGTTCGGAGGCGTCAAAGCCATCGCCACAGCTTCACGAACATCCGATGGATCGAACTCTCGTTCCAAGAGCCCAAAGATCCGGTCTGTGGCAACCGTTCCAGGTTGAGCCTTTGCTTGATTGAAAAGCAGTCTAGCGGAACTATTGAGGCCGGAGCCGAGGATCTCAAGGACTCGCTCTGCCAGCGTGACGAAATCGGGGAGCTTGGCTTTAGCCAGCGAGACCCCTGCGCCGCAGAAAAAAAGAACCTGACCCGCATCCCTCGCCGTCAGTAGTTCATCTGGAATGCTGGGACCATTCGGGATAAAGCGCATGTCTCAAGTGTGCTTGGGTTGCAGGGCGTATCGTCAACTTGATGACCTGCACGACTACGATAAGTCAGATGCTACCTTGGTCCGACCACGGCCAAGGTTTTGCGGACCTGGATTCTTGCGGTCGACCGTTAGGCACTTTACGCGCGCTCTATGGCCCACGCTGAGGCTAACAAAGTACATGCGCCAGCCTTCATTGGAACCCTGTGTCTCGTGCTAGGGAACGCGTTCGACTCTCAGGAGCTGTTTATAGTTGATAGGTCCTCGCATTGGGGGGCCGTTTTTGGGCATCGAGTTCAGCGATTCGACGGGCTGCTCCCGCTGCAAAGCAGTCCCCTGTTTCGCCGACTGGCATGTGCCCCCGAAGGCCTTGAGGGCTTATAAGGCTGTGTAGGCTTGCGATCATCCGTGAGGCCCTGCCATGTTGAAACGATCTATGTTGAAACCACCCCTGATGGCCGCCCTGTTGTGCCTGGGCGCCGTGAATGCCTTGGCTGCCGAGGTGTCGTCGGCCCCCGCCGCCTTGACCCCGATCCCCGCGCTCGACGTGCCCCGTTACCTGGGTGTCTGGTACGAGATCGCCAAATACCCCAACCGCTTTCAGCGGCAGTGCACGGGCGACACCACGGCCCAATACAGCGCGAACCTCGATGGCTCGCTGCAGGTTGTCAACCGCTGTCGCACGGCCTCGGGCGAGATGACGCAAGCCGTGGCGGCAGCGAGGCAGGTGGGCCCGGCCACCTCGCCCAAGCTGGAAGTGCGCTTTGCACCCGCGTGGCTGTCGTTTCTGCCGTTCGTATGGGCCAATTACTGGGTGATCGACCTGGACGAGCGCTACCAGTTGGCGGCGGTGAGCGAACCCAACCGCGCATACCTGTGGGTGCTGTCACGCACACCGCAGGTGGACCCGGTGGCCTATCAAGGCTTGCTGGACAGGTTGGCGAAGATGGGGTTTGATACTGCCAAGCTGGAGCGCACCGCGCAGAGCATCTCCACCCCATGAAGATCATCGCCTCGTCGCTGCGTCGCCGCCTGGAGGGCGAGCAGCTGTCTGTGGCTGCCATCGTGCGCGAGGTGCACCTGGAGATTGCCCTGGCCCTGCTTCAAAGGGGTGACCTTGCTGTGGGCGAAGTGGCCCAGATGTGCGGGTGGGCTTCACACAGCCGCTTCACGGCCATGTTTCTGCAGCGTTGGGGTGTGCTGCCGTCGGTGGTGCGGGCCGAGCTGGTCGATCAGCACGGGCACGACGAGATGAACGAAAACGGCCAAAGTCTGGTTGCAAACGGCTAACCGGGGTGGGGCGCCGCCGCGCATGATCGGTTTCACATCAAGGAGAAACTGATCATGAAACTTCATCGGTATCTGACGTCGCTGGCTTTGTCTGTGTTGGCTTTGCAAGCGCATGCCGAGCCTTTTTCGCTGACCACCACGGCGTTTGAAAACGGCGGCCGCATGTCTGCCCAACAAGTCTTCCAGGGCTTTGGCTGCGAGGGGGGGAACCAGTCGCCTGCGCTCACGTGGTCTGGCGTGCCTGCGGGCACCCGCAGCCTGGTGCTGACCGTGTACGACCCCGATGCGCCGACCGGCTCGGGCTGGTGGCACTGGGTGGTCTACGACATCCCCGCGGATGTGCGCGAGTTGCCTGCCAATGCCGGCTCGGACAAGGGGCCGGCGCTGCCTGCCGGCGCGAAGCAGGGGCCCAACGA
This sequence comes from Aquabacterium sp., assembly GCF_041909175.1. GTDB lineage: Bacteria > Pseudomonadota > Gammaproteobacteria > Burkholderiales > Burkholderiaceae_C > Aquabacterium. The sequence continues at coordinate 243,093 of NZ_JAYRDZ010000001.1, forward strand.
CTATGGCAGCCACAGCTTTGGCGGCGCTTGCCCGCCGGTGGGTGACCCGGCGCACCACTATGTGTTCACGCTGTATGCCTTGAAGACCGACCACCTGGCCGTGCCGCCCAATGCCTCTGCAGCCTTGATTGGCTACATGACGCGTGCCAATGCCATCGGCACGGCGGTGATGACCGGGCTCTACGGGCGGTGAGCTCAGCCGCACATCGCTGAAATGACTCCCGCCAGCACATCAAACGCGGGCCCGATAGCTTCTGGCGCGACGCAGGCATAGCCCAGTAGCAGGCCCTTCGGGGCCTGTCGCGCATCGGCGTGGTAGCGGCTGAGCGGGCGCACAGCCACGCCGGCGGCGAGGGACTGCTCGGCCAGTTGCACGTCATCAATGTGGTCGGGCAGGCGCAGCACGAGGTGCAGGCCGGCGTTGTCGCCCAGTACCGGAAAGCGGGTGCCGAAGTGGCGCTCAATGGCTTCGAGCAGGCATTGGCGGCGCTGGCTGTAGAGGCCGCGCATGCGGCGGATGTGCGAGGTGAGGTGCCCCTCGCGGATGAAGTCGGCCAGCACGGCTTGCAGCCATGATTGGCCTTCGCGGTAGAGCGCCGCCGAGCCGGTGGCAAAGGCGCTGCTGAGGCTGCGTGGCACCACCAGGTAGCCCACGCGCAGGCCGGGAAACAGCATCTTGCTGAAGCTGCCCACGTAGATCACACGCCCACTGTCGTCGAGGCCTTGCAGGCTGGGCAGGGGGCGGTTGCCGTAGCGGAATTCGCTGTCGTAGTCGTCTTCAATGATCCACGCATCTTGCGCGCGGGCCTGGGCCAGCAGGGCCTGGCGGCGCGGCAGGCTCATCACCGTGCCCAGCGGGTATTGGTGAGAGGGCGAGACCAGGATCAGCCGCGGGTTGGGCAGGCCGGGCAGGTGTTGCCAGGCCATGCCTTCGTCGTCCACCGGCACGGGCACCATGTGGGCGTCCAGCGAGGCGAGGGTGCTGCGCAGGCCCCAGTAGCAGGGGTCTTCCAGCCACACGTGGTCGCCCGGTGAGGCCAGCAGGCGCAGGGTGAGGTCAATGGACTGGTGGCTGCCGGTGGTGATGACAATTTGCTCGGGCTCGCAGTTGACCGAGCGGGCGGTGCGCAGGTGCGCGGCCAGGGCTTCTTTCAAGGCGGGCAGGCCGCCGCCGGGGGCGTAGCTGAGGTGCTCGGGCTGGGGCTTGCGCCAGTAGCGGTTGTGCAGGCGTGTCCAGGTGCGGGCGGGGAAGGCGGTGACATCGGGCACGCCGGGCATGAAGGCACCCCACTGGCGGTTGCTGACCCCGGCCAGGCGCAGCAAGTCTTGCCCGCGGGGCGAGAGGAGGGTCAGGTTGGCATCGGGCGTGTTGGCACCAGGCTGGCCGGGGGCCAGGGCCACGTCGAGCATGCGCTCGCCGGACACGTCGGACACCACGGTGCCGCTGCCTTGCACGCTGCTGACGCACCCTTCCAGCGCGAGTTGGGCATAGACCTCGATGACGGTGTTGCGCGCAATGCCCAGCTCTGAGGCCAGCAGCCGGGTGGAGGGCAGTCGGGTCTGGGCAGGCAGCCGTCCTTCGAGGATGGCGCCGCGCAGCAGGCGGTGCAGCTGGCGGTAGGTGGGCTCGCCCTGGTCGCGCACCAGGTGTTGCTGCAACCAGTCAGACAGGGAAGTGGTGCTCATGGAGGTCGACGCACAGGCGTCAAAGTGGTTCTATCAAATTTACCAGAGTGGATCTTTTTTGAAGAACCAAATTTGCCTAATCTGATGGTCAGGTTCTCCTCTTCCTCCTTTTCTGATCCAGGTGACTTCCATCATGTCGAACAGCACAGATTTCAAACTTGATTCCGGCTTTTTCAAGGGCAGCAACGCCGAGTGGGTGGCCCGCAAGGACGCCATCACCCCGCGTGGCGTGGCCGTGGGTCAGAGCTTCTACGCCGACAAGGCCCTGAACGCCGAGCTGTGGGACATCGAAGGCCGCCGCTACATCGACTTCGGTAGCGGCATTGCCGTGCTGAACACCGGCCATCGTCACCCCAAGATCGTGGCGGCCATCAAGGAACAGCTCGACCACTTCACGCACACGGCTTACCAGGTGGTGCCGTATGCCTCTTACGTCTCGCTGGCCGAGAAGATTGCACAGCGCGCACCGGGCAAGTCGACCAAGAAGGTCACCTTCTTCACCACCGGCGCCGAAGCCGTTGAAAACGCCGTGAAGATCGCCCGTTCGTACACTGGCCGCCCGGGCGTGATCGCCTTCAATGGCGCCTTCCACGGCCGCACCTTCTTCAGCATGGCGCTGACCGGCAAGGTGATGCCTTACAAGCGCGGCTTTGGTCCCTTCCCTGGTGACGTGTACCACGCTGTGTTCCCCAACCCGCTGCATGGCGTGACGACGGAAGATGCCCTGGCATCGCTGGCACAGCTGTTCAAGAACGACATCGACCCGGCACGCGTGGCCGCCTTCATCTTCGAACCGGTGCAAGGCGAGGGTGGTTTCAACCCGGCCCCGGCCGACTTCGTGGAAGGCCTGCGCAAGATTGCCGACGAGCACGGCATTTTGCTGATCGTTGACGAAATCCAGACCGGTTTCGCCCGTACCGGCAAGCTGTTTGCCTCGCAGGCCTACAACGTCGAATTCGACCTGATGACCTTCGCCAAGAGCCTGGCCGGCGGCATGCCGCTGTCTGGCGTGTGTGGCCGTGCCGACGTGATGGACGCACCGCAGCCTGGTGGCCTGGGCGGTACCTATGCTGGTAACCCGCTGGCCGTGGCCGCTGCCCACGCCGTGCTGGACATCATCGACACCGAGAAGCTGGAAGAGCGCGCTGTGGTGCTGGGCGACCGCCTGAAGGCCCGCCTGAACGGCCTGAAGACCAAGGTTCCCACCATTGCCGACGTGCGTGGCCCGGGTAGCATGGTGGCTGTCGAGTTCCTCGACCCGAAGACCCATGCACCGGACGCCGACTTCACGAAGCGCGTGCAGGCGGAAGCCCTGGCCCGTGGTCTGATGGTGCTGGTGTGTGGCGTGTATGGCAACGTGGTTCGTTTCCTGCACCCGCTGACCATCGAGGACACCGTGTTCAACGAAGGCCTGGACATCCTGGAAGCCGCCATCCTGGCAGCCTGATCCCCAGCATTGCGCGAAGGAATGACGAAGATGAGTCTGACACCGATTGCCCTGAAGGACCCCGACCTGCTGCGTCAGCAGGCCTACGTCGAGGGCCGCTGGACCGATGCGGACAACGGTGCCGTGATCGAGGTGTTCAACCCGGCGACGGGCGAACACATTGCCAACGTGCCCGAGATGGGCGCCGTGGAAACGCGCCGTGCCATTGACGCGGCCAACCTGGCCTGGGCCGGCTGGCGCCGCCAGACCGCCAAGGCCCGCGCCGCGGTGCTGCAGCGCTGGTTCCAGCTGATCCTGGCCCATGCCGAAGACCTGGCTGTGCTGATGACCACCGAGCAGGGCAAGCCGCTGGCTGAAGCCCGTGGCGAAGTGGCCTATGCCGCCTCGTTCATCGAGTGGTTTGCCGAAGAAGCCAAGCGCATCTACGGTGAAACCATCCCCAGCCCGCAAAACGACCGCCGCCTGCTGGTGGTGCGCGAGCCCATCGGGGTGTGTGCCGCGATCACGCCGTGGAACTTCCCGCTGGCAATGATCACCCGCAAGGCTGGCCCGGCCCTGGCCGCTGGCTGCCCGATGATCCTCAAGCCCGCCGAGTCGACCCCGCTGTCGGCCCTGGCTCTGGCCGTGCTGGCCGAGCGCGCTGGCGTGCCCGCTGGTGTGTTCCAGGTCATCACGGGTGATGCCCGCGCCATTGGTGGCGAGCTCACGGCCAACCCGGTCGTGCGCAAGCTCACCTTCACGGGTTCGACCGAAGTGGGTCGCCTGCTCTACGCGCAATCGGCCAACACGATCAAGAAGCTGTCGCTCGAACTGGGCGGCAATGCGCCTTTCATCGTGTTCGACGATGCCGATCTGGACCAGGCTGTGCAAGGGGCGCTGGCCTCGAAGTACCGCAACGCCGGTCAGACCTGCGTGTGTGCCAACCGCCTGTATGTGCAAGACAAGGTGTACGACGCCTTTGCCGCCAAGCTGACCGCCGAAGTGGCCAAGCTGAAGGTGGGCAATGGCCTGGAAGCCGGTGTGACGCAAGGCCCGCTGATCGATGCGGCTGCGGTCGACAAGGTCGAGCAGCACATTGCCGACGCGGTCAAGCGCGGCGCGCGGGTGCTGTCCGGTGGCAAGCGCCACGAGCTGGGTCAGACCTTCTTCGAGCCGACCGTGCTGGTCGATGTGCCGCCGACCGCCCGTGTGGCCAAGGAAGAAACCTTCGGCCCGCTGGCGCCGCTGTTCCGCTTCCAGACGGACGACGAGGTCATCGCCATGGCGAATGACACCGAGTTCGGCCTGGCCAGCTACTTCTACAGCCGCGACATCGGACGCATCTGGCGTGTGGCTGAGGCGCTGGAGTACGGCATGGTGGGCATCAACACCGGCATCATCTCGAACGAGGTGGCACCGTTTGGTGGCGTCAAGCAGTCGGGTCTGGGCCGTGAAGGCTCGCACCTGGGCATGGACGACTACCTGGTGACCAAGTACCTGGCCATGGCCGGGCTGGACAGCCAGCCGGGTTAAACCGCGCCACGGTCAGCGTGGCGCCAGTGGCGTCTTTCTTGTATCTGAGGAGTCTCTGTCGTCATGCTTTCCAAACCCGCATCCACCCTCACGGGTGATTTGCAGGCGCTGTCCTATGTCCGCCCGGAACCGGACAGCGCCTGGGGCACTTACCTGGCTCAAGTCGATAGCGTGATCCCTTACCTGGGGTCGCTGTCGCGCTGGGCGGATACGCTCAAGCGCCCGAAGCGCGCGCTGATTGTCGACATCCCCATCGAGATGGACGACGGCACGGTGCGCCACTTCGAGGGCTACCGCGTGCAACACAACCTGAGCCGCGGCCCTGGGAAGGGCGGTGTGCGCTACCACCCCGGCGTCACCCTGGAAGAGGTGATGGCCTTGTCGGCGTGGATGACCGTGAAGAACGCTGCCGTGAACCTGCCCTATGGCGGGGCCAAGGGCGGGGTGCGCGTTGACCCGCACCAGTTGTCTGTGCGCGAGCTTGAAAAAGTGACACGCCGCTACACCAGCGAGATCGGCTTGTTGATCGGGCCGCAACGTGACATTCCCGCGCCCGATGTGAACACCAATGGCCAGATCATGGCCTGGATGATGGACACCTATTCGGCCAACGTGGGGGCCACCGCCACCGGCGTGGTCACGGGCAAGCCGGTGCACCTGGGCGGCTCGCTGGGCCGTGTGAAGGCCACTGGACGTGGGGTGTTCATTGCTGGGCGAGAGGCCTTGCGCCGCCAGAAGCTGGCGCTGGAAGGCGTGCGTGTGGCCGTGCAGGGCTTTGGCAATGTGGGCAGCGTGGCCGCTGAGCTCTTTGCCCAGGCTGGCGCCCGTGTGGTGGCTGTGCAGGACGACACCGGCACGGTCTACCGCGATGCGGGGCTGGATGTGCCGGCCTTGCAGGCCCACCGGGCCGAACACGGCAGCGTGCAGGGCTTTGCCGGTGCCGAGCCGCTGGACGACGAGCGCTTCTGGGATGTGCCTTGCGACATCCTGATCCCGGCAGCACTGGAAGGCCAGATCACGGCCGACCGCGCGACGCGCCTGCAGGCCTGGATGGTGCTGGAAGGCGCCAATGGCCCGACGGTACCGGCTGCCGATGCGGTGCTGGCCGAGCGGGGCATCCTGGTCGTGCCGGATGTGATCTGCAATGCGGGTGGGGTGACCGTGTCCTACTTCGAGTGGGTGCAAGACTTCTCGAGCTACTTCTGGACCGAAGCCGAGATCAACGACCGGCTCGACAAGATCATGGTCGACGCGCTGGGCGCTATCTGGGACAAGGCCGATGCGCTGCAGATTTCGCTGCGCACGGCCGCGTTTGCGGTGGCGTGCGAGCGCATCTTGCTGGCCCGTCAGGACCGCGGGCTTTACCCCTGAGCGAGCAGGCCGCTCAGGTAGGTCCACACAAAGGTGGCGGCCGCCGAGCTGGTGAGCTCGGCGTGGTCGTAGGGCGGCGAGACTTCGACACAGTCCATGCCGGCCCAGGGCAGGTCATGCAGGCTTTCCAGCAGACTGAGTACCTGGTTGGAGCTCAGGCCACCCGGCTCGGGCGTACCGGTGCCGGGGGCAAAGGCGGGGTCCAGGCAGTCGATGTCCAGCGTCAGGTAGATGGGCGGGGCACCAGCGGCCGCATGGCGCCGGCGGATCTCGTCGATCACGAAGCCGAGTTGCGATGGGCTTTCACAGCCGCGCAGCTCGCGCGCGGTGAAGACCCGGCCGCCCACATCGTTCACATACTCGCGCGCCTCACGCACGCCTGAGGAGCGGATGCCGATCTGCACCGTGGCTTCGGGCACGACCAGGCCTTCCTGCAGGGCTTCGTAGGTCCAGGTGCCGTGGCCTGAGGGCTCGCCAAAGTGGTCGACCCAGGTGTCGCAGTGCGCGTCGAAATGCAGCAGCGCCAGAGGGCGACCATGGTGGGCCTTGAGGGCACGCAGCAAGGGCAAGGTGATGGAGTGGTCCCCACCCAGCCAGACCATGTGGTGGCGCTTGAGCATGAGGCTGGCCTGCGCCTGCAGGATGGCCCGCATGGCTTCCAGCGAGGTGTTGGGCAGGGCCAGGTCGCCCAGGTCGGTCAGGTGATCCAGCGCCACGGTGTCGAACACCGGGTGCGTGCCGTCGCACAGCATGTGGCTGGAGCGGCGGATCGCATCCGGACCGAAGCGGGCGCCGGGGCGGTTGGTGACACAGCCATCCCACGCGACGCCCGCCACCGCATAGGGGCGGGCACCGTCAAAGGCCGGCGCTTTGAGGAAGGTGTTCTGCGAGAGGAACGCAAACTCGTGGTCGGCCATGGCTGCCTTGTCCGGACGTCAGATGCCGAGCTTGTCGCGCAGGTCGTAATACATGGCGCCGATGGCCGTGAACGGCACACGGAACACACGACCGCCGGGGAAGGGGTAGCTCGGCAGGTTGGCAAAGGCGTCGAAGCGGGTGCTTTGACCGCGGATGGCCTCGCTCAGCACGCGACCGATGAGGTGCGTGAAGGTGACGCCGTGACCCGAACAGCCTTGCGAGAAGTAGATGTTCGGTGCCAGGCGACCCACTTCGGGCAGACGGGTCAGCGTCAGCAGGAAGTTGCCGGTCCAGGCGTAGTCAATGCGCACATTCTTCAGCTGCGGGTAGGTCTTGAGCAGCTTCGGTCGGATGATGGACTCGATGTGGTGCGGCTCGCGGGCACCGTAGATCACGCCACCACCGTAGACCAGGCGGCGGTCGGCCGACAGGCGGAAGTAGTCCAGCAGGAAGTTGCAGTCTTCGACACAGTAGTCGGTGGGCAGTATTTCGGGGAAGCGGTCGCCCAGCGGCTCGGTGGCGATGACCTGGGTGCCGCAGGGCATGGAGCGCGAAGCCAGACGGGGCTCAAGCTCGCCGATGTAGGCGTTGCAGGCCACGATCACGAAGCGGGCCTTGACCTGGCCTTGGGCCGTGTGGACCACGGCAGGCTCGCCTCGGTCGATCTTGGTGACGCCCGACAGTTCATAGATCTGGCCGCCGAGCTGTTCGAAAGCGAGGGCCTCGCCTTGAGCCAGGCGCAGCGGGTGCACGTGGCCGGTGCTGTGGTCGACCAGGGTGGCCTTGTAGCGGTTGGAGCCGGTCATCTTTTCAGATTCCGCGGCATCGTGCATCGTCATGTCCTTGTGGCCGAAACGGGCCCACAGGGCTTGCTGGTTCTCGAGGTGACCAACCTGCTTGTCGGTCAGGGCAGCGAACACGCCACCCTTCTTGAAATGGCAGTCGATGTTGTAGCGCTCGATGCGTTCCTTGATGATCTGCGCGCCTTCAAAAGCCATGCTGCCCAGGGTCTGGGCGGCTTGCTTGCCGTAGCGGGACTCGATGACATCCATGTCCCGCGAGTAGCTGTGCACCAGTTGCCCGCCATTGCGGCCCGATGCACCCCAGCCCACCCGGGCCGCTTCCAGCACCACCACCTTGAAGCCGGCTTCAGCCAGGTGCAGTGCCGACGACATCCCGGTGTAGCCCGCGCCAATGACGCAGACATCGGCCTCGATGGCGCCCTGGAGCGCCGGTCGCTCGGGCTGCGGCAGACCGGTGGCGGCGTAGAGGGAGGGAGCGTGGTCGAGGGAGGGCTTGTGGGTAAACATGATGCGAAAGGACTCGAAGGTCGGGTGAGAGGGCCGCGTGTCAGGGTTCGATACGCAGCCAGGTGGTTTTCAGCTCGGTGTATTTGTCGAAAGCGTGCAGCGACTTGTCGCGGCCGTTGCCAGACTGCTTGACGCCACCGAAGGGCACGGTGATGTCGTCTTCGTCGTACTGATTGACGTGCACGGTGCCGGCTTGCAGCGCACGCGCCACGCGGTGGGCGCGGTCAATCTGCTTGCTCCACACACTGGCTTGCAGGCCGTACTGGCTGTCATTGGCCAGGGCGATGGCTTCGGCTTCGGTGCGGAAGGGGATCACCCCCATGACGGGGCCGAAGATTTCTTCGCGGGCAATGACCATGTCGTTGCGCACGCCGGCGAACACGGTGGGCTGCACATAGAAGCCGCCGCTGTCCTGGCGAGCCTGCTGGCCACCACAGGCCAGCTCGGCACCTTCGGCCAGGCCCTTGTCGATGTAGCCCAGCACGGTTTTCATCTGGCCCTGGTCGACCACGGCGCCCATGTTGGTGGCTTCGTCGAGAGGGTCGCCCGGCTCGTAGCTGCGGGCTTCGTCGCGCATGGCGGCGAGCACCTCGGGCATCAGCGATTCCTGCACCAGGATGCGGGTCGGGGCATTGCACGACTCACCCTGGTTGAACAGCACCGCGCCCACGGCCGTGCGGGCAGCGGCTTCGACATCGCTGTCTTCAAAGATCAGGAAGGCCGACTTGCCACCCAGCTCGTTGTAGACGCGCTTGAGGTTGCTCTCGCCGGCATAGCTCAGCATGCGGCGGCCCACGCGGGTGGAGCCGGTGAAGCCGATGGCATCGACTTCTGGGTGCAGTGCCAGGGCTTCACCTGCTTCGTGACCGAAGCCGGGAATGACGTTGAGCACGCCCGGCGGCAGGCCGGCCTCAATGGCCAGTTCCGCCAGCCGAACGGCGGTAAAGGGAGATTTTTCAGAGGGCTTGAGCACCACGCTGTTGCCGGCCGCCAGGGCCGGGCCCAGCTTCCAGCACGCCATGATCATGGGGTAGTTCCAGGGCACGATGGCCCCGATGACACCCATGGGCTCGCGGGTGATGAGCGCCAAGGCCGTGGAGGCCGTGGGCGCGATCTCGTCGTAAATCTTGTCGACGGCTTCGCCATACCAGGCCAGACAGTTGGCCGAGGAGACGACGTCGACGTTGAGGCTCTTGCGGATGGGCTTGCCCATGTCGAGCGTTTCGAGCAGAGCCAGTTCATCACGGGCAGCGAGCACCTTCTCGGCCCAGCGTTGCAGCACTTTCTTGCGGGCAGCCGGAGCTTGCCCCGCCCAGCGGCGGTCAGCAAAGGCGGCGCGGGCACTGTGCACGGCAGCGTCCACATCAGCCTGTTGACCCCGCATAACGGGCGCCAGCAGGCGACCATCCACCGGAGAGTGCTTGTCGAAGGTTTGTCCGGTCAGGGACGCGCAGCGCAGTCCATCGATCAGGCCGCGCCCGTCGATGCGCAGGGCGGCTGCGCGTTCATGCCAGTTCACCGAGGAGGTGCTCATGAGAGAAATGCCTTGTGGAGAGATCAGAAGGTGACGACGACGGAAGCACCCAGCAGCTGGTTGCTCTTCTTGTAGTCACCGCTGCCGGTATCGAGGAACACGGACTTGCTGGCCCAGTCGTAGCGGTACTCAACCTTGAACGTGGTGTTCAGGTCCCACAGGTAGCTCAGACCAAAGGTCAGCGCAGCGCGGTTGGCGCCCTTGGAGCAGCCGGAATCGACAACGCCGGTGTCTGGGCAAACCAGCGCATCGGGGCCGATACCGTTGATGTCATCGGCCGTCGCATAGCCCAGCAGGCCACCGCCATGCTTGCTGTTGTTCAGGTAGTCGGCGCGGACGGTGCCTTCAAAACGCGGGTTGAATTTATATGCGGCCAGACCAGACAGGCCCCACCATTGGGCATCCTGCAACGCGCCAGTTGACGACAGGGCAATCGCAGCGTCCTTCTGACGACCGAAGCTGATCTGACCTTGCACAGTCCAGTCACCGCGGATGAAGTAGCCGTCGGCTTCAAACAGGTCGATGCGGGAATCCGGTGCGCCGTCAGCCACCAGTGTGGTGCCGTTGGCAGCCTGGCCATGCACGCCAGCAAAGCCAAAGCCCTGGAATTCACCCTTGGCGTAGTCCACACGGTAGGCAAAAGCGGGCGCGGTGCGACCGTCTGCACGCTTGCTGGTATTCACGTTGGCCAGCACGCCCTTGATGATCCACTGATCACGTGTCAGCTCCAGGCCGGCGCCGGTGTAGGCGGTGGGCAGCGTGAAGTCGAACAGCAGGTTGTGGCTGATCAGCTTGTTGAGCGGGGCTTGCAGGTATTCGTAGCCCGACCAGTCAGGAATCTGACCGGCGATCAGGCGAGTCTGCAGGTCGGTCAGCGGAACCGAAACAGAGGCTTCCTGGATCGGTGAATTGCCATTGAACGTGGCGCCCACACCGCGGTTGGGGGCCAAGGCAAAGTGCCAACGCGTGCCGCCATCGGTTTCTTTCAGGAAATCGATCACGGCAGCACCGAAGTAGGAATTGTCGTAGCTGTAGTTGTAGGAGTCGCCTTCAGAAACGTTGTTCAGGAACTGGAAGCCGGCGCGGTCACGGCGCTGGTTGTAGATGTAGGTCGGGTCCATGTAGCCCGAGATCTTCAGCCCCTTGAAGCCCAGCGAGTCACGGCCATCTTCCAGCGCTTCGGTCTTGACGGCGATGCGGTTGAAGTCGGCCTGCTGCTCAGGCGTCATGCCCTGGGGCATGTCGGCGATCTTGGCATCTTGCGCTTGCAGCTTTTGCTCCAGCTCATTCACCTTGGCCTTCAGGGCCTTCAGCTCAGCGAGGATGTCGTCGTTGGGGGCTGCGTGGGCCGCAGGGTAGGCCGCGGCCAGGGCGAGGCTCAACGCGGCTAGTGTCCAGGCTTTCTTCATGGGTGCTCCTAGGTAAGAGGCAGTCAAGGTGAGTGAGTGGATGAAAGGGGCGATCAGTTGGCTTCGCGTTGTGCTGCAGCTTGTTCTGCAGCGATCAAGCGTTCGCGACGGGCCATCAGCCAGCTGGCCAGTACCACCGCAATGGCGACCACGGTGATGATCACGGTGGCGACGGCATTGATGCTGGGGCTCAGGCCCAGACGGGCTCGCGAGAAGATGACCAGCGGCAAGGTGGTGGAGCCTGGGCCCGACAGGAAGGCCGACAGCACCACGTCGTCAAGTGACAGCGTGAAAGTCAGCAGCCAGGCGGACAGCAGCGACGGGATGATGGACGGCAGGGTGACCAGCATGAACACCTGGGCCGGACGGGCACCAAGGTCCATGGCGGCTTCTTCCAGCGAGGGGTTGAGCTCCTTCAGACGGGCTTGCAGCACCACGGTGGCGTAAGCCATGCCCAGCAGCAGGTGACCCAGCCAGATGGTGCCGGCACCGCGCTCGGGGAAGCCCAGGGCGCGCTGCATGGACACCAGCATCAGCAGCAGCGACAGACCGATGATGACTTCCGGCATCACCAGTGGCGCGTTGACCATGCCAGCGAACATGGTGCGGCCCTTGAAGCGCGGGTACTTGACCAGGGCGAAGGCCGCCAGCAGGCCGAGGATGACCGAGCCGAAGGCCGTGGCCGTCGCAATGCGCAGTGACAGGCCCAGGCCGGACAGCAGTTCCTGGTCATTGAGCAGGGCGCTGTACCAGCTCAGTGTGAAGCCGCCCCAGACATTGGGCACGCTCGACGCGCTGAACGAGTAGAACACCAGGGCCAGGATGGGCAGGTAGAGGAACAGGAACCCTGCAGCCAGCCAGCCGCGGCCGAACTGGCGGTTGAACGCCGGGGTGAAGGGAGTGGAGGGCAGGCGGCTCATCGACGGTCCTTCTGCGCATCGGCTTGCGCCTTGTTGAACAGAGCCAGCGGCACGATGATCAGCAGAATCATCACCACGGCCACACTGGAAGCCATCGGCCAGTCGTTGTTGCTGAAGAACTCATCCCACAGCACGCGACCGATCATCAAGGTAGATGGGCCACCGAGCAGTTCGGGGATGACGTACTCACCCACGCAAGGGATGAACACCAGCATCGACCCGGCCACGATGCCACCACGGGACAGCGGCACGGTCACGCGCCAGAAGGTCACCCAGGCAGTGGCACCCAGATCGGAGGCGGCTTCCAGCAAGCGCAGGTCCAGCTTCGACAGGTTGGCAAACAGCGGCAGGATCATGAACGGCAGGTAGGTGTAGACCATGCCGACGATCAGCGAAAACGGCGTGTTCATCAGCTGACCAGCGCTCGGAATCAGACCAGCGGCTGCCAGCAGGTGCTCGATGCCGGTGGCTTGCAGCACGTCGGCTACCCAGCCCCCTTCACTCAGCAGGCCCTTCCAGGCGTAGACACGCAGCAGGAAGGAGGTCCAGAAGGGCAGCATCACCAGCATCAGCAGCGCCGGTTGCAGTGCAGCTTTGGCGCGGGCCATGAAGTAGGCAAAGGGGTAGCCAATGACCAGACACCACAGCGTGGTCACGGCCGCGTACTTCAGACTTGTCAGATAGGTCTTGAAGTACAGGTCATCCTGGGTGATGTAGATGTAGTTGCCGAACTTGACCTGGATGGTCAGCACGCCTTCGGCCCAGGTCACCAGGTCCTTGAAGGTCACCACGTCCATCTCGGACACGCTGATCTTGAAGACGATGAGGAAGGGCAGCAGGAAGCACAGCAGCAACCAGGCATACGGGATGCCGATCACCGCCTTGCGCCCCGCCTGGAGTTTCTCTAGGAACATGGCGTGCGCTCCTTACTGGGTCAGGACCACCTGGGACGAGCTGTCCCAATGTGCCCAGACGGTGTCGCCCACACGCAGCTGGTCTTCGGCATGGCGGCGGGTGTTGGCCATCGAGACCTTCATGGCTGCGCCACTGGCCAGTTGCACGTGGTAAACGGTGAAGCTGCCGAAGTACGACAGATCGCGGATCGTGCCCGTGGCGCGGTTGCAGGGGCCCGCAGGCTCCAGGTGTGTGAGGGTGATCTTTTCCGGGCGCAGGGCGACAGACACCTGCATGCCGACCGTGCCGGTGATGCCGTGGCCCACCATGTGGCGGCAATCGGCACATTCGATCTCGACGTGGTCGGATTCATCGACCACCAGGGTGCCGTCCATCAGGTTGACGTTGCCGATGAAGTCCGCCACAAAGCGGGTGGCCGGGGTTTCGTAGATGTCGCCAGGCGCGCCCACTTGCAGGATGCGGCCTTCGCTCATGACGGCGATGCGGCTGGCCATGGTCATGGCCTCTTCCTGGTCGTGGGTCACCATCACGCAGGTCACACCCACTTCGTGGATGATCTTGACCAGTTCGAGCTGGGTAGCTTCGCGCAATTTCTTGTCGAGCGCGCCCAGGGGTTCATCGAGCAGCAGCAGTTGGGGCTTCTTGGCCAGACTGCGGGCCAGGGCCACACGTTGCTGCTGCCCACCGGAAAGCTGATGCGGTTTGCGCTTGGCATACTTGCTCAACTGAACGAGCTTGAGCATGGACTCCACGCGCTCCGCGATCTCGTCCTTGGGCAGGCCGTCACGGCGCAGACCGAAGGCGATGTTGTCCCACACCGTGAGGTGCGGGAACAGCGCATAGCTCTGGAACATCATGTTGATCGGCCGCTGGTAAGGCGGCAGAGCATCCAGATCCTGGCCATTGAGCACGATGCGACCCGAGGTCGGTGTTTCGAAGCCGGCCAGCATGCGCAGCAGCGTGGTCTTGCCGCAGCCGCTGGAACCCAGCAGTGCGAAGATCTCGCCGCGTGCGATGTCGATGCTCACGTGGTTGACTGCGACAGCGCCGCCGCCGAAGTCCTTGACCACGTTGTCGATACGGAGGAAGGCTTCCTTGCCGTCAGGGGAATGAGCAGTGCTCATGAACGATGCTCCAGAGAAATGCGAGAGGGGTTTACAGACCCGTCTTGAACGAGGTGAAGATGCGGGTCATCTGACGGCGGATGTCGTTGTTCAGCGAATCAGGCTGAACCATCTTCTTCATCTCTTCGGCAGATGGGTAGACCGCAGGGCTGTTGGCGATTTCAGGCTTGATGAACTTGCGCGAGGCCAGGTTCGGGTTCGCATAGAACACCGAGTTGGTCAGGCCGGCATGCACTTCAGGACGCAGGATGTAGTTGATCCACTTGTGTGCGTTCTCGGGGTGAGGCGCATCGGCAGGAATCACCATGGTGTCGAAGAACAGGGCAGCACCAGTCTTGGGGATCAGGGCTTCGATGTGCTGACCGGTCTTGCCTTCGATGGCGCGGTGCTTGGCGATGTTGATGTCACCGGAGTAACCCATCGACACGCACAGCGAACCGTTGGCCAGGTCGTTGATGTAGCCCGACGAGCTGAACAGCGTCACGTAGGGGCGGATGCTCTTGAGCAGGGGCAACACACCAGAGTAGTCACCCAGGCTGCGGCTGAACGGGGGCTTGCCCAGATAGTGCATGACCGAGGGGATCACATCGGTGGGAGAGTCCAGGAAGGACACGCCACAGCTCTTGAGCTTGCTGATGTATTCAGGTTTGAAGACCAGGTCCCAGGCGTTTTCCGGCATGGGCAGGTTGCCCAGGGCAGCCTTGACCTTGTCGACGTTGATGCCGATGGTGTCAAAGCCCCACAGCCAGTTCACCATGTACTGGTTGCCCGGGTCCAGCTTGGCCATCTGGGCCAGCAGGGCCGGGTCCAGGTTCTTCCAGTTGGGAACCTTGCTCTTGTCGATCTTTTGCAGCAGGCCGCTGTCAGCCTGCAGCTTGGCCCAGTACGACGAAGGTACCACGATGTCGTAGCCCGTCTTGCCGGCCACCAGTTTCGCGTGGACGATTTCGTTGTTGTCGAAAACGTCGTAGCGGACCTTGATGCCCGTTTCCTTTTCGAAGTTGGCGATCGTGTCTGGTGCGATGTAGTTCGACCAGTTGTAGATGTTGAGCACCTTCTCTTCATCGGCGTGGGCGGTTTGGCCCACCAGACCGGCCACGGCCAGGGCGGCCACGGCCAGCGGTTTCAGAAGGCTTCGAAAGGATCGATGGGAAGATTCACGAGACATGGTGGTTCCTTTGTTGGAAGGGCGGTCAGACGTGTAGCAAAAGGTGTTCGCGTTCCCACGGCGAGATCACTTTCATGAACTCGGCGTGTTCAATTTCCTTGATCTCGGTGTAGACCGTGACGAACTCGGTACCCAGCACTTCAGCCAGGTCCGTTTCATTACGAAGCAACTCCAGTGCCTCACCCAGGCTGCGGGGCAGACCGTAGTCGCCCAGGTAGGCGTCGCCCTTGCATTCGGGGCTCGGCTCGATCTGGTTGACGATGCCCAGATAACCGCAGGCCAGCGTGGCGGCCAGGGCCACATAGGGGTTCGCATCGGCACCGATCACGCGGTTTTCGATACGGCGGGCGGCAGGTGACGAGACAGGCGAGCGCAGGCCGACGGTGCGGTTGTCGGTGCCCCACTGGATGTTGATGGGGGCTGCGGTGAAGCGCGCCAAGCGGCGATAGCTGTTCACATAGGGTGCAAACAGGGCCATGGCGGCGGGGATGTACTTCTGCAGGCCGCCGATGTACCAGTAGAACTCCTTGCTGGCCGTGCCATCGGGGTTGCTGAACAGGTTCTTGCCCGTGGCCTTGTTGATCAGGCTCTGGTGGACGTGCATGGCGCTACCCGGCTCGCCGGCAATCGGCTTGGCCATGAAGGTGGCGTACATGTCGTGGCGCAGGGCGGCTTCGCGCACGGTGCGCTTGAAGAAGAACACTTCGTCGGCCAGGCCCAGCGGAGCGGCGTGGAAGAAGTTGATCTCCATCTGACCGGCGCCGACTTCGTGGATCAGGGTGTCCACGTTCAGTTCCATCTTCTCGCAGTAGTCGTAGATGTCTTCGAACAGCGGATCGAACTCGTTGACGGCGTCGATGGAATAGGCCTGACGCGAGGTTTCCGAACGGCCGCTGCGGCCCTTGGGCGGCTTCAGGGGCAGGTCGGGGTCGAGGTTGCGTTCGACCAGGTAGAACTCGAGTTCGGGCGCCACAACGGGCTCCCAGCCCTTGGCTTCATAGAGTTCGCACACACGCTTGAGCACCGAACGCGGTGCATAGGGCACCAGCTTGCCTTCGGGGTCGTAGCAGTCATGGATGACCTGGGCGGTGGGGTCGGTGGCCCAGGGGACGATGCGGGCGGTGGTGGGGTCCGGCCGCAGGTGCATGTCGCGGTCGGTGGGGGTGATGACGTCGTAGTAGGGGCCGGATTCGGGGAATTCGCCGGTCACGCCCATGGCGACGACGACTTCCGGCAGACGCATGCCGCGGTCTTCGGAGAAACGGTCGCGGGGCAGGATCTTGCCGCGGGCGACGCCGGTGAGGTCAGGTACGAGGCATTCCACCTCGGTGACGCGTTGTTCAGAGAACCACTGGTCGAGATCAGCGAACGATTGGATTTGAGGGCTGTTCATGTGCATGACTGGTAAACGACACGGGGACCTGTGTTGAAGTTGATCAGGTCCTCAGGCCGGGCATGCGCGGACGAAGGCGCATGGAGAGAAGCGGCTGAGCGGGGGCTCAGCGTCCCGGTGGGCGGTGCGTGTCGCGCCAGGCCTGGCACGCTGCACCGAAAGCGCGCAGGATGGCCATCGAAACAGGATTGGTCGCGGCTTGCCACTCGGGATGCCATTGCACACAGAGAGCAAATCCCGGACCCTTGGTCACGGAGAAGGCTTCCACCAGCCCATCGGGAGCGGTGGCTTCAATGCGGGTGCCGTCGGCCAGGCGGGCTACACCCTGACCATGCAGGCTGTTGACCTGGGCGTCAGCGGCGGGCAGCAGCTTGTCGAGCAAGCCGCCAGGCTGAACGTGGATGGGGTGGACCGGGCCGTATTGCACCTCGATCGGGTTTTCGTCCGACATGGCACGGTGGTCGTTCAGGCCGGGCTGTTCGTGCACGGCCTGATGCAGGCTGCCACCGAGCGCCACATTGGTTTCCTGGAAGCCGCGGCAGATGCCCAGCAAGGGCAGCCCCATCTCGACGGCCCGGCGGATCAGCGGCAGGGTCCACTGGTCACGCGTGGGGTCGAGCGGCAACTCGGGGTTGTGCACATCCTGATCGAAATGGCTGGGGTGCACGTTGGAAGGCGAGCCGGTCAGCAGCACGCCGTCGGCCATGGCCAGCCAGTTGTCGATCTCTTCAGGTTGAGCGAAGGGCACGACGACAGGCAGGGCGCCAGCCAGTCGCACGGCTTCGACGTACTTCTGACCAACGATGTGGAAGGGGTGCCGGCCAATCATCCGGTTGCACGCCGGCACGAGCACCCGAGGGGCGTTCGGCGGCAGCGGAGTCAGAGCGGAGGGTGTATCAGGGGAGACCATGCTTGTCACAAAAATGACGTTAGGGTGACGATACCGGGGTAGTGGTCCAATAGGAAGGGCCACTTGTAGCCGGTAATTTGGTCCACTTATTGCCTTCTGTCGAGAGAAGATTGCCCCAATTCGGGGTTCTCGGGATTTCCCTAGCCGTTGTATACATCATGCAGACCGCTGCCCTACACGAATGGCTCCAGCAGGAGCTCCAACGTGCCCCCGTTCTTGGGCGCTCGTCCCAACCTGGTGCATTGATCCTCCAATTGGTGCGCAGAGCCATTCTGGAGGGGGTGATGACGCCGGGCGTGCGGGTGCCATCTTCGCGCGAACTGGCGCGAGAGCTGGGCGTAGCGCGCAATACCGTGGTGGCCATCTATGAGCAGCTGAAGTCGGAAGGCATGCTGGTGGCGGGTCATGGCTCGGGCACCTTCGTGCGCCGCGTGCAGGAGCTGGACTGGCGCCAGCGCGCCGGCCGTGCCCGGCAGGATGCCCCGGCTGGCAGCGACGTGGCTGGCGAGTCCTTTGTGCCGCGCGGTAGCCGACCGCTCACCCTGTCGCGCAGGGGGCTGGCCTACAAGCGCCACCGCGTTCACCAGTTCTGGCGTCCCGAGGCCTTCTGTTCCGGCCGGCTCGATCTCTCGCTGTTTCCGATGTCCATCTGGCGGCGTTTGCTGCGTCGCCACCTGACGCAGGCCGATGCGGGCTACCTGGAGTCGGGCGAAGAGGGTGGGGCCGTGCCCTTGCGGCAGGCCATTGCCGACCACATCCGCACCACGCGGGGTGTGCTTTGCAAGGCGGAGCAGGTGATCCTGACCGACGGCACGGTGGAGTCGCTGGACCTTGTGGTGCGGCTGATGACGGACCCGGGCGACGTGGTGCTGATGGAGAACCCCTGCTACTGGGGCGCGAGCCACGTGCTGGGGGACCACGGTCTGGTCACACAGGCACTCGATGTCGACAAGGGCGGTCTGCCGGTGCCCGTGAAGGAAAGCCTGCCGGGCCCTCTGCGCCTGGTCTACATGACGCCTTCGCACCAGTTCCCGATGGGCCATGTGATGCCGCTGGAGCGCCGTCTGGAGTGGCTGCGCTATGCCGAAACGAACGACGTCATCCTGCTCGAAGACGATTACGACAGCGAATTCCGCTATGTTGGCAAGCCGTTTCCCTCCCTGCACGGCATGCAGGAGTCCGGACGGGTGATCTACATGGGCACGTTCAGCAAATCGCTGTACCCCGGCATCCGCATGGCCTACATCGTGGTGCCGGAACACCTGCAGCAGATCTTTGCGACAGCCTCGTCCGACTTCTACCGCGATGGGGACGTGCTGCTGCAACGTGTGCTGGCCGACTTCATCCGGGAGGGCCACTATGCCGCGCACATCCGTGCAACCCGGCGCGAATATGCGGCCCGACGCGAGGCATTGCGACGTGCACTGCAGGCGGTGTTGGCCGAAGAATTGGGCGATGGGCGTTTGCGCATCTCGGGCGGGGCCATGGGCATGCACCTGACCTTGCTGCTGCCGCAGGAGGTGGACGACCAACTGATCTCGCACGCAGCCGCCGAGCGCGGGGTCACCTTGATGCCGCTGTCGGTGTACTGCGTGGCGCAGCGCTACAGCGGGCTGATCCTGTCGTATGCGGCGGTGCCCTGTGAAGAGATGATGCCCAAGATCAGCCTGGTGGCGCCCGTGATCCGGTCGGCGCTGGCCAAGGTCAAGCCGCCCATACCCGAGGCTGCCTGAGCGCGCCACCGCCTGCTGGTTCACAGTGGCAGCGCCGTGGTGCGCTTGACGGTGCGCAGCACCAGCATGGAGTTGGGGCGCTCGATGCCTGGCAGGCGCATCAGCACATCGGTGTGAAAGCGCTCCAGATCATCGGTATCACGGTAGGTGAAGCGGATCAGGTAGTCGTTGGCCCCGGCAATGTAGAAGCAGTCCAGGATGCGGGGCTCATCACGCACAGCGGCTTCGAATGCCTCGACCTGCTCGCGGTTGACCGACTTCAGGTTGACGATGGTGAAGCTCACGCCGCGCTGACCCACCCGCTTGGGGTCCAGCAAGGCCACGTACTGCGCGATCACGCCGTTGTCTTCCAGTTGTTTGACCCGGCGCAGACAGGCGGAGGGGGAGAGGTGGATACGCTGAGCCAGTTCGACATTGGTCAGGCGGGCGTCCTGCTGCAATTCGGTGAGGATGGCGCGGTCAATCGCATCGAGTTGCACGTAAGGTGGCTGTTCTGGAGAATCATTGCGCATAAGTGCAAAAGTGTCGCTGAATGTGCGAACAATGTGAGCTGAGTGCTTCAATATTGCAAGCACATTGCGCACCACGCTGCCTAGACTGATCAACAGTGCGCCCATCCGGGCATGAATCCCATTGCAGGCTTGTTGTCATGTCATTTCTGGAAACCGATCGCGATCTCTCCCGTCAGTCTTACTACGTGGCCACGGCACCCCGTACCCAGTCCTTTCCGGCACTGGAAGAAACCATCGACGCCGATGTGGCGGTGGTGGGCGGTGGGCTGGCGGGCATGTGTGCCGCGCTGGAGTTGGCTGAACGCGGCCTGAGCGTGGTGCTGCTGGAGGCGCAGCAAGTGGGCTGGGGCGCCAGCGGTCGAAACGGCGGGCAGGCCATTGCCGGCCTGGCCTGTGACCAGAGCGTCATTGAAGACCAGCTGGGCCTCGACGATGCCCGCAAGGTGTGGGACATGAGCCTGGAGGCCGTGAACCTGCTGCGCGAACGCAGCGAACGCCATGGCTTTGATTGCGAGTGGCGTCAGGGCTTCCTGGGCGTGTCGACCAACGCCCGCAAGGGCAAGGACCTGCACGAGTGGGCCGAGCGCATCCAGCGCGTCTACAACTACCCCCTCCAGGTGGTCGACCACGCCGATGTGCGCCAGTGGATCGACAGCCCGCGCTATCACAACGCCTATTACGACGCCGGCTCAGGCCACCTGCACCCCTTGAAGTACAGCCTGGGCATTGCTTCTGCGGCGGCCAAGGCCGGGGTGCGCATCTATGAACACAGCGCGGTGAACAAGGTGGTGCCGGGGCAACCTGCACGTGTCGAAACGGCGCGCGGAGCCGTCAAGGCACGCCAGGTGCTGCTGGCCGGCAATGTCTACCTGCAGGGGGTGGCGAGCAAGCTCGAGTCGCGCATCATGCCGGTGGGCACCTACATCATCTGTACCAAGCCCTTGTCGCAGGCACAGGCCGACTCGCTCATCCCGACCCGCTCGGCGGTGTGCGACAACAACTTCGTGCTCGATTACTTCCGCACCACCAACGACAACCGCATGCTCTACGGTGGGCGGGTGAGCTACAGCACGGTCACGCCGATGAACCTGGCGGAAACCATGCGGCGCACCATGCTCAAGACCTTCCCGCAGCTGTCGCAGGCCGAGGTCGAGTTTGCCTGGGGTGGTTTTGTCGACATCACGATCAACCGCGCACCAGACTTCGGGCGCATTGGCCCGAACATGTACTACCTGCAGGGCTTTTCAGGGCATGGTCTGGCACTGACCGGCCTGGCGGGTCGCGTGGTGGCCGAAGCCATTGCAGGCGATGCCGGGCGCTTCGATGTGTTTGCGCGCCTCAAGCACCACGCCTTCCCGGGGGGGCAGATGCTGCGCACGCCGGCCCTGGTGCTGGGCACGGCCTGGTACCGCATGCGCGATCTGCTGTTCTGATCAGGCCTTGTCGAGCCACTTGGTCAAGGGCTGCCACAGCTCCAGATCACGCTCGATCTTGGTCGGGGCCACGTCGAACAGTGTCAGGCCGTGCGCGGCCAGGTGGGCGTAGTTCTGGGTGTCGCGCAGCATGGTGAGCACGGGCACCTTCACGGTCTCGAGGTATTCACCCAGGTGCTCGGTCGCCAGCGTGTGCTCCTTGACGCGGTTGCCCACCACGGCGATCTGCACCTTGCCACGGCTGCGCTTGAGCAACTCGTTGATGAATTCCTGCGTGGCATAGATATCGAACACGCTGGCCTGCAGCGGGATCACGACCTTGTCGGCGATCTTCATGACCGCGTCCAGGTGCTTGCCGTGCATGCCGGCCGGGGTGTCAAGCACCACGTGGGTCGTGCCCTTGGGCGGCCGGGCGATCTTCTCTTCGCTGATGTCCCAGGGGCTGATGAGGGGCATGTCGGCCGGGCGCAGCTTGAGCCACAGGCGTGATGACTGCTGGCGATCGATGTCGCCCAGCATGACGGTGTGGCCTGAGCGGGCAAAGTAACCTGCGATGTTGCTCGACAGGGTGGATTTGCCGACCCCTCCCTTGGGGTTGGCGACGACGATGACCGGCATGGCGCGATCCTTCCTCATGTTCGGACTGTGGATAAGCCCGAATTGTGTCTTAGAGTTGACCCAATCACCATGGAACAGAGAGGAGACGACGCATGTCTGGAACCGATTTGAAGTCGCCTGAGCAGTTGTCCGTGAACTGGCACCAGCGCGCGCTGGACCTGCGCCCCGATGGGCGAGCCCTGATCGACGGTCGGCGTGTGGACGCCGTGTCGGGCGACACCTTTGCCTGCCATTCGCCCGTGGATGGCCGTCTGCTCACCCAGGTGGCCAGAGGGCAGGCCGCTGACATCGATGCAGCGGTACGCAGTGCCCGTGCTGCCTTTGAGGACGGCCGCTGGTCAAAGCAGCCACCGGCTGCACGCAAGCGGGCGCTCCAGCGTTTTGCCGGCCTGATCCTGGCTGCCCAGGAAGAGCTGGCCCTGCTGGAGACGCTGGACATGGGCAAGCCCATTCAGTACAGCCTGGCCGTGGATGTGCCTGCCGCCGCCCGCTGCATCGCCTGGTATGGCGAAGCCATTGACAAGCTCTACGACGAGGTGGCGCCCACGCCCGCCACCGCGCTGGCGCTGATCACCCGCGAGCCCATGGGCGTGGTGGGGGCGATTGTGCCCTGGAACTACCCGATGATCATGGCTGCCTGGAAGCTGGGCCCGGCGCTGGCTGCGGGCAACAGTGTCGTGCTCAAGCCTTCTGAAAAATCGCCGCTGACAGCCTTGCGTCTGGCCGAACTGGCCTTGCAGGCCGGCATCCCCGAAGGGGTGTTCAACGTGGTCCCGGGCTATGGCCACGAGGCAGGCGAAGCCCTGGCACTGCACATGGATGTGGATGCCATTGGTTTCACCGGCTCGACCCGGGTTGGTCGCAGGATGCTGGGCTATGCGGGCGAGAGCAACCTCAAGCGCGTGTTCAACGAGCTGGGTGGCAAGTCGGCCTTCGTGGTGTTTGAAGACCATGAGGATCTGGACCAGGCTGCACGGGCGGTTGCCGGGGCCATGTTCTTCAACCAGGGCGAGTCGTGCAATGCGCCGTCGCGCTTGCTGGTGCAGGACTCGATTGCCGATGCGGTGATCGATGCCGTGGTGGGGCAGACCCCCCGCTATCAGCCGGGCGATCCGCTGGCGCCGCAGACGACCATGGGGGCTTTGGTGGACGAAGGCCAGCTGCAGACGGTGCTGCGCTACATCGAAGCGGGGCGCAGTGAAGGTGCCAACTGCCTCATTGGTGGTGCGCGTGCACGGGTAGCGTCCGGGGGCTACTACGTCGAGCCAACGGTGTTCGACGGTGTGCGCAACGACATGACCATCGCGCGTGAAGAGATTTTCGGGCCGGTGCTGAGCGTGATCCGCTTCAAGGACGAGGCCGAAGCCATCGCCCTGGCCAACGACTCGAGCTACGGGCTGCAGGCCAGTGTGTGGAGCAGCCACATCGACCGCGCCCATCGGGTGGCCCGTGCGCTGAAAGCGGGCACCGTGCACGTCAACCAGTACGACGAAGACGACATCACGGTGCCCTTCGGTGGTGTCAAGCAGTCAGGCAATGGGCGAGACAAATCGCTGCACGCCTTTGACAAGTACACCGAGCTGAAGACGACCTGGATCAGGCTGTCAGTCTGAAGCGGGCCACCGAGCTGGCGAGGGCCTGGGCCTGGTTGCGCAGGCTCTCGGCGGCCGCGGCGGTTTCCTCGACCAGGGCGGCGTTGCCCTGCGTGCCCTGATCCATGTGCGTGACCGCTTCGGCGACCTGAGCGATGCCGGTGGTCTGCTCGGCACTGGCCGCCGTGATCTCGCCCATGATGTCGGTGACGCGTTGGACGGCGTTGACGATGTCCTTCATGGTGTCGCCTGCGCGGGCGGCTTGCTCCGAGCCCACGCCAACGCGTTCGACCGACGCGGTGATGAGCGATTTGATCTCGCGCGCTGCTTCGGCGCTGCGCTGGGCCAGGCTACGGACCTCGGTGGCCACCACGGCAAAGCCGCGGCCCTGCTCACCTGCCCGAGCCGCTTCCACGGCGGCATTCAGCGCCAGGATATTGGTCTGGAAGGCGATGCCGTCGATCACACCAATGATGTCGGCGATCTTCTGCGAAGCCTGGTGGATGCCCTGCATGGTGTCGACCATCTGGGAGACGACCTCGCCCCCTTCCGTGGCGACACCGGATGCGCCTTGAGCCAGCTGGTTTGCCTGCACAGCGTTGTCGGCGTTCTGTCGGACCGTGCCTGAGAGCTGCTCCAGCGCCGAAGCTGAACGCTCCAGGGCCGCGGCCTGGTCCTGTGTGCGGTTGGCCAGATCCTGGTTGCCGATGGACACCTGCCCGGAACCCGCAGCCACTTCGTCGGCATTGGCGCGAACCAGTTGCACCGTGTCGCGCAGGCGGGTGACCATCTGCTGCAGACCTGCGATCACGCTGCCGACATCGTCCTTGCGCACGCGGATGTCGAGTGCCAGATCGCCTTCGGCCACCTTGGTCAACAGCTTGCGCACCGTGCTCGGCTCGGCCCCCAGGGTGTTCATCAGGTGGCGGGCCACGCCCAGCGCCACGGCGGTCAGCACCACGCTGCCCAGCAAGGTGATGATGATCATCAGCTGCCCGGCTTCGGCACGGGTGTGGTCGCCTTGCTGGCTGGTGCGCTGGGCATTGGCCTCGATCGCCTCGATCACCTTGTCCTGCTCGGTTTCGAGCTGCTGGAACAGGGCTACGAACTCGGGGAGGGCGGCCTGTGCAGCCTGGGCATCGGTAGCCGCCAGGGTCGCAATGCGCATGCCGCTGTCGGTGTACTGCTTGATGATGGGGGCGAGTTTGGTGGCACCCTGGTGGATGTCATCCGGCAGGGGCAGTGCCTGCAATTCTGCGATGCGGGAGTTGAAGTCCTGCGCGTGTTCTTCGGCTTCCTTGCGGGCAGTGGTGACACCGGCCTGGTTGCCCTGGCCGGCATAGAGCAAGGCCTGGAAGACGTCGCCACGCAGCGCATCGTGCGCCATGTCGCCCATGGTGGCGGCCTGTGTGCCTTGGGTGGCGACCACGGTTTCGTCTATGTCTCGTCCCAGTGCGTGCAGACCCCACCAACCGGCAGTGCCCACGATGACGGTCAAAGCGGCACCCAACAGACCCATTCCCAACAGCGTGTGTTTGATTCTCATGATGATGACTGCAACAGCAATTCCAGCAGCGGAAGTTGAATATCTTGATTGTCAGAGCTGATAAGTCATCGGCGGAAATCACCCGTTATTTAGGTCATCTTCGGTTTGGTAGACAATCCCGCTATGTCTTTGTCGCCGCGCTCAAGCTCTTCTGTTGACGCCGATTCAGCCGCTCTCCGGCTGGACGTGGTTTGCCTGTGCGCAGAGTGGTGTGGCACCTGCCGAGACTACCGTCAGGTGTTTGACGAGTTGCAGTCCTGCGCGCCAGGACACCATTTCCGGTGGATCGACATCGAGGATGAAGCCGATGCGCTGGGTGACATCGACATCGAGACCTTTCCCACGCTGCTGCTGGCCTGGCGTGGGGTGGTCCTGTTTGCAGGGCCCGTGCTGCCACGGCTGGGCGAGGTCCAACGCCTCCTGACGGTCCAGGTCGAGCGTGTGGCGCTCTGGCTGGCGTCGGGCACAGCCCCCGCGCAGCCTGTGCTGGCTGGCTTGCCCGCAGACCAGCTCGATGCCTTTGTGGAACTGGCCAGACAGCTACCCAGCGCGCAGCGCTGAGCGGGCGTCAGATCATGGCTGCAAACTCGGTGCCCAGCCATTCATGGCTGGTGTCGGGCGGCATCCATTCCCGCACCCAGTTGCCGAACAGCTCGGCGGGCATGGGGCGCGACACCAGATAGCCCTGGGCCTCGTCGCATGACAGGCCAGCGAGCAGCTTCCAGGCCTTGAGGTTTTCCATGCCTTCGGCGACCACCGTCAGGCCCAGGTTGTGGGCCAGATCGACCGTGGAGCGCACGATCTTGGCGTCCTGCAGGTCGCTTTCCATGTTCATCACGAAAGACTTGTCGATCTTCAGTTCGTCCACCGGCAGGCGCTTCAGGTAGGCCAGCGACGAGTAGCCGGTGCCGAAGTCATCGATTGACAGCTTGAGGCCCAGCGCGTGCAGCCGCTCCAGCGTCTGCAGGGCGCGCTGCGGGTCGTCCATGATGGCGCTTTCGGTGATCTCGAGCACCAGCAGGCCGGGGTGCACCTTGTGCTGCTCAAGCAGTTGGCCCACTTTCACCGGCAGGTCCTGGTCCATCAGGTCACGCGCCGAGAGGTTGACCGACAGCTTCATGGGCAGCCCCGCCATGGTCAGCTCTTCGCTGACGCGGGCCACCTGGGCCAGCACCCAGCTGGTCAGCACCCGGACGAAACCGGTCTGTTCGGCAAACGGGATGAAGCGCATGGGCGGCACGATGCCGCGCCCGGGGTGTTCCCAGCGCAACAGGGCTTCGGCGCCGATCACGGTGCCTGTGCGCAGGTTCACCTTGGGCTGCAGGTAGAGGCGCAACTGGTTGTTGTCGACGGCGTAGCGCAGCTCGCTCAGCAAGGTCAGCGACTCTTCGCTGCCCGAGTCGAGACCCGGGTGGTAGGTGACCGTGCCGGCCTGCTGCTGCTTGGCCGCGTACATGGCTACCTCGGCACGGCTGAGCAGCATGTCGGCTTCGTAGCCATGTTCCGGCGCGCTGGCGATGCCGATGCCGGCACCCAGGTCGACGGTGTGGTCGTCGAGCGTGATGGGGCGCTCGAACGCCCGCAGGATGCGCAAGGCGACCGGGAAGGCCTGCTCTGCATTGGTTTCGTGCAGCAGGATGGCGAACTCGTCGCCCCCCAACCGTGCCAGGATGTTGCGCTCGCCCAGGACTTCCTTGCGCAGACGCTCGGCCACCGAACGCAGCAGCCGGTCGCCAAAGCGGTGGCCCAGCACGTCATTGACGTGTTTGAAGCGGTCCAGGTCGAGCAACAGCACGGCGCACGGCAGGTTGCTGTCTTGTGCGCGGGCGATGGCCTGACGCAGGTCGTGCCGGAACTGTTCACGGTTCGGGAGGTCGGTCAGTGCGTCCTGGTAGGCGAGTCGGCGTATCTCGCCTTCGCGCGCCTGGATGGCCAGCCGCATGGTTTCGAAGGATTGCGCCAGCTCGCCAATTTCATCGAGGCTGCGCAGGCGCACTTCGTTGCTGTAATCGCCGCGTTCAAGTTGCTTGGCTGAACTCGACAGGGTTCGCAAGGGGTTGGTGATGCGGCGTGCCGTGATGAAGCTGCCCAGCGCGAAGATCGAAGCGCCGATGGCCGTTAGGATCAGCAGCTTGAGTCGCAAGGCCTGGTAGGGCGCCAGCGCGGCCTCCACCGGCTTGATCAGCAGGGCGGAGATACCCGTGTGGCCTGCCCGTGGCTGCAGCACCAGTTCGCGGATGCTGTATTCATCGCTGTTCAGGTGGATCGTGCTGCGGGCGCGGTTGGCGCTCTGCGACAGTTGATTCCAAGCGGTACCGAGTTGGCTTTGCTGTGCTTGTGACAGCGTGCTCTGGTTGACTAGCCAGGTGCCATCGGGCTGGCTTTGCAGCAGAGCCGAGTCGATGCCGATCAACTGGCGGCTTTCGGTCAGAAGGGCATTGTCGATGGGGGTCGCCATGGCCACCCATCCATCGTGGTGTACCAGTCGCGCCGCGGTCACCTGGTAAATGCGCCCTGATATCACTTCCAGATGTGGGCGCCGCGGGGTGCTTTGTTCGCCTTGATCACGCAGGAAATGTCGGACGGCCTTGATGAAGGGGTCGGTCTCCGCCACCGTGGTGGCTTTCACCTGGAACTGGTCATCGGTTGCCAGGGCGATGTCGGCCTTGCCGTTGCTGCCATGCTGCACCAGTGCTGCGGTCAACGCTTCGCGATGGCCACTGTGGATGGCCTGTTCGATGGCCGCATCCCCTGCGGCTGATTGAGCGGCACGGGTCAGCCTGTTGCCGGCGTCATCCAGCAGCCTTTGCAGGATGCGTGAACCCGTGTCGAGCTCCTGCGTGAGCGATGCCCGGGCATTGGTATCGAGGCTGTCCTGGATGAAGTGATAGCTCACAGCCTGGACAACCAAAAGCAACCCCAGATAGACCGCGACGATGCGGGACTGGAGCTTGCTGGGGTTCAGGACGTTTGGAAGCATTCAGGTCACGGTTCGATAGCGGGTGAAGCACACCATACCTTGAGCGCCTCTGCCAACCATGGATGGTTGACAGGTGAACTCGGTACAGCCTGGATCGGCGGCTTATCGATTGTGACGCAGCTTGATGACGTTGCCGTGCTGGGCCTTCCCTTTGTTGCGGGGGCTGAATCGAGCAAGGAACGGGCGGCTTCCTCGCCGTGCTGAATGCGGTCCATGTGAACCTCGACCTGGGATGACTACGCTTGTTGAGACTATCGGCAACCGTAGCAAGCACTTGATCTAAACGGAGGTTTCAACAGCGGGCGTTTTGCCTGCCAATTCGTGATCAAAGTCACAAATGGGCCTTCACCATGGCGATGGCTCGCCGGCGAGTGTGTCTGGCCGCTGCGGGGCAAAACGCTCTGCCAGAAAGTCGATGAACACGCGGACTTTGGCCGACAGCAGGTGGCGTTGCGGGTAGATGGCGTGGATGTCGGCGGCAGGGTCGGTCCAGTCGGGCAGGATCGGCTGCAAGGCACCGCTGCGCAGGTAGGCGGCCACGTCCCATTGCGAGCGCAGCACGATGCCGTGGCCGGCCAGGGCCCAGTCGACGGCAATTTCGCCGTGATTGGTGCTCAGCGCACCCTGCACCTTGACCTTGACTTGTTGCTTGCCGTCCGAGAGCTGCCAGACATTGAAGGCGCGCAAGTTTTCACGGATGACGATACATGCGTGCTGGGGCAGGTCGTCCGGCTTCTGGGGAGCGCCCTGCCGGGCGAGGTAATCGGGGGCGGCGCAGAGCAGGCGCTGGTTACTGGCGATGCGCCGCGCGAGCACCCGGGCATCAGGGGGCTCGCCAAAGCGGATGCCGATGTCCATGGCGTGGGCAGCCAGGTCCAGTGGCTTGTCGGTGAGTTCGAGCATGACCTCGACCTCCGGATAGCGCGACACGAAATCGGAAACGGCCGGGGCCAGGTGGCGGCGCCCGAACCCGAAGGTGGCGTTGATGCGCAGCAGGCCACGGGGCTGGTCGAGGCCGGTGCGCAGCGAACGCTCGAGCAGGTCGATGTCGCGCAGGATGCGGTCACCTTCTTCCAGATAGCGCTCGCCCTCGGGGGTGAGGCTCTGGCGGCGGGTGGTGCGGTGCAGCAGGCGCACACCGAGGCGCTGTTCCAGCGCAGCCAGTCGGCGACTGACGGCCGGTGCGCCCAGCCCCAGCTCCTGCGCGGCGCGGGCCAGGCTGCCCTTGCGTGCCAGCAGGGTGAAGAACGCCAGATCGTCGATGTCGCTCATGGTTGAGGATTGTTTCTTTGTGGGAATGAATCAATTCAATCCTAAACCATTGATGATTTTGATGCGCCCCCTACCATCGGTGGCCTGTGTACCAATTGGACAAGGATGTGCCGGGATGACCGAGGTGCTGTCGATGGGCTGGCATGCGCTGCCAGGACTGCTGGTAGGGGCGGTGCTCGGGTTTTGTGGCGGCCTGTTCGGTATCGGTGGCGGGATCATCGCGATCCCGATGCTGGTGTGGTTCTATGGCATGGACCAGCAAATGGCGCAGGGCACGGCCCTGGTGATGATGGTGCCCAATCTGTTGATCGGGTGGTGGCGCTACAGCCGTGTCTACCCGGTGCCCTGGCAACGGGCGCTGGCCATTGGCGTGCTGGCCTGTGGCACCACCTGGTTGGTGGCGCACTGGGCCATCGGCCTGCCCTCGCGGCAGTTGCGGGCCATCTTTGCGCTGTTCCTGATGGTGCTGGCATGGCGTCTGCTGGTGCGCTGGTGGCGCTCGGTTCGAAGTGCATCGAACCCGGATGCGAGCACGCCTGCGTTGCCTGCGCCCCGTGTCGGTTCACGCTACATCCCGCTGGTCGGCGTGGTGGGGGGCAGCAGCATGGGCCTGCTGGGCATTGGGGGCGGCCTGGTGGCCACGCCCTTGCTGACGGGATGGTTCGGCCAGCGGCAGACGGTGGCGCAGAGCCTGTCGCTGGCGCTGGTCGCGCCGAGTTCCATCATTGCCTTGAGCAGCTACGCGCAGGCCCATCAGGTGAACTGGTCGATGGGGCTGCCGCTGGCGGTCAGCGGCATGTTCACCGTGTCATCCGGGGTGGCTTTGGCGCATCGCCTGCCAGAGCGCCAACTGCGCGGCGCCTTTGCCTGGATGCTGCTGGCCACGGGCGCGTGGCTGCTGCTGAGCATGCTGCTCTGACAGCCTGCTCAGGCTGCTTGCTTTTCGCCGGCGGCCAGTTGGGTGAGTTGCAGGGCCAGCTTGCGCAGGGCCTCCCAGGCGTCGCTGGGCCACAGCGGGTGCCCCAGGCCCTTGACGATGCCGTCGACCGTGCTGGCCGACACCACCAGACGGATCAGTTGTGCGGCCTTCATGCGGGGCAGCACGCGCTCGAACAGGCGCTCACGCACACCCCAGACACGGTTTTCACGCAGCACCATGGGCAGCGGCTTGCCGCCCTCCATGGCCTGCCGGCAGCGGTGCAGGGCCAGGATGTCTTCCGCCAGTGCCCAATGCACCAGCACCGGGGCTTCGCCTTCGGCTTGCAGGCCATCCAGCATGCGCAAGGTGCGCTGGACCTGCCCGGACAGCACGGCTTCGCTCAGTTTGAAGACGTTGAAGCGCGAGACATCGACCACTGCCTGTTCGATCTGGTCAATGCTCAGGGTGCCCGCCGGGTACAGCAGCCCCAGCTTGACGATTTCCTGGTGGGCTGCCAACAGGTTGCCTTCAACCTTGTCGGCAAAGAAGCCCAGCGCGCGTTGCCCGGCCTCACCGGGTTCCACCTGCTGGCCTTGTGCCGACAGCCGCTGCGCAATCCACAGCGGCAAGGCGTTGCGTTCGATGGGATCGCAGCGCACGGTCACGCCCATGCCATCGAGCGCGGTGAACCAGGCGCTGCTGGTCTGTGTCTTGTCCAGACGGGGCAGGGTGACGATGGTCAGGACGCTGTCGTCGCCTGTGTGCTGTTCGCAATAGGCCTGCAGGGCTTGCGAGCCTTCCTTGCCGGGTTTGCCGGAAGGAATGCGGATCTCGATGAGCTGCTTGTCACCAAACAGTGACATGGCGTTGCCCGCACCAAGCAGGCCGGACCAATCGAAATAGGCCCCTGACACCGTGTGCACCTGGCGCTCGGTGTAGCCGGCTTCTCGGGCCGTTTGGCGCAGCGCATCCAGGCCCTCCTGCACCAGCAGGGCCTCATCGCCATGGAAGGTGTAGGTGGGCTTGAGTCCACCGGCACCTGCTTTTTGCAGGTGGCCGAGCAGCTGCTCCGGGCGCAGTTGCATGCCGTCTCAGCGCGGATTGGACGAAGCGAGCGCCGGTGCTTGCACCGAGTCGACCGGGGCGACCAGTTGCTCGGCACGAACGGCACCCAGGCGACGCATCACCTGTTGAACGATGTCGGTCTGCATGGCGCGGTGCAGGGCTTCGGTCTCGTCCTGCTTGGCCAGGGCATCTGCTTCGTTGTAGGTCAGTTCGCGTGAGAGCAGCAGTTCCGTTGGCGCGATGATCTCACCGCCACCGGAGCGGCTCAGCTGGAACTTGAAGCGGGTCCGCAGCGTCAGTTCCCGCACCTGGCTGTACGAGGTCTTGGTCGCCACCACCTGCTCGCGCTTGTCGCTCAGGGCTTTGAGGACCACGACATCGGGATCCGGCTTGAGTTGCACACCGGATGTGCCACCGGCCGGCGGGGCGATGCGGTCGACCACCGTCACCCCGGTGTTTTCCAGACTGCGAGCCAGCTCCGCCGCCAGTGGCGAGTTGGGCGCAAAGCCGGTCAGCTGGACGCGCGTGAAAACCAGTTTAGGCGGTTGGCGCAGCGCGAAGCCACAGCCTGAGAGTCCCGCCGAAGCGGCGGCACCCAGGGCCAGGAAAGAAAGGGCAGATCGGCGGTTCATGTACCTACCTTACACCACGATGTTGACCAGGCGGCCGGGCACGACCACGACCTTCTTGGGCGCCTTGCCTTCGCTGAACTTGGCGAATTCTTCGGTGGCCAGCGCGGCTGCTTCGATGGCGGCCTTGTCGGCGCTGGGGCTGACCTTGACCGAGCCGCGCAGCTTGCCGTTGATCTGCAGCACCAGTTCGATCTCGTCTTGCACCAGGGCCGAATCATCGACCTTGGGCCAGGCGGCGTCGAGCAGGTCACCCATCTTGCCGGCGTAGCCCAGATCGCTCCACAGCGTGTGCGACAGGTGCGGCGTGGCCGGGTAGAGTGCACGCAGCAGGATGCCGAAACCTTCGATCAGGGCGACCTGCCCGTCGGCGCTGTCGGTGGCCTTGAAGCCCTCCAGCGCATTGAGCATCTTCATGGCGCCCGACACCACGGTGTTGTACTGCATGCGCTGGTAGTCGTAGTCCACCTGCTTGAGCACGTTGTGGATCTCCAGGCGCAGGGCCTTGGCTTCCTTGCTGAAGGCGACATCGGCCAGGCTTTGCTTGTCGGCGGTGGCTTCCGAGGCCTTGCTCAGATCCAGACCTTGCAGCTTCATGCCGAAGTTCCACACGCGGCGCAGGAAGCGGTAGCTGCCTTCCACGGCGGCGTCGTTCCACTCCAGCGTCAGCTCGGGCGGGGCGGTGAACATCGTGTAGATGCGGGCCGTGTCGGCGCCGTACTTCTCGATCAGCTCTTGCGGGTCGATGCCGTTGTTCTTCGACTTCGACATGGTGCCCACGCCTTCGTAGTCGATGGCGGTGCCCACCGGCAGCTTGCCGTCGGCGCTGTCGACTTCGTTGATCAGCTTGGCGCCGATGACCTTGCCGGCCTCGTCCATGACGTGCTCGACATCGTGCGGCCAGAAGTACTCCTTGCCACCCTTGGCCGTGCGACGGCTGTAGATGTGGTTGAGCACCATGCCTTGCGTGAGCAGCTTCTTGAAGGGCTCGTCCACCTTGACCAGACCCAGGTCACGCATGACCTTGGTCCAGAAGCGCGCGTACAGCAAGTGCAGGATGGCGTGTTCGATGCCACCGATGTACTGGTCCATGGGCATCCAGTAGTCGGTGCGGGCGTCCACCATCTGGCCGTGGTTGTCGGCGCAGGTGTAGCGCATGAAGTACCAGCTCGAGTCCACGAAGGTGTCCATCGTGTCGGTTTCGCGCTGGGCAGGCTTGCCGCACTTGGGGCAGCCGACGTTCAGGAAGTCGGGGCGCGACTTGAGCGGATTGCCGCTGCCGTCCGGCACCACGTCTTCGGGCAGCACGACCGGCAAGTCCTTTTCAGGCACGGGCACGGGGCCGCAGTCGGCGCAGTGGATGATGGGGATGGGGGTGCCCCAGTAGCGCTGGCGGCTGATGCCCCAGTCGCGCAGGCGCCAGGTGGTCTTCTTCTCGCCAATGCCTTTGGCGATCAGTATCTCGGCCACCTTGTTGACGGCGTCCTTGTAGCCCAGGCCATTCAAGGCGTCAGAGTTGACGCACACGCCCTTTTGCTTGTCGCCATACCACTCAGCCCAGGCGTCGGTGCTGAAGGTTTCGCCTTCCACGCCGATGACCTGCTGGATGGCAATGCCGTACTTCTTGGCAAAAGCAAAATCACGCTCGTCGTGGGCGGGCACGCCCATCACGGCGCCATCGCCATAGGACATCAGCACGTAGTTACCCACCCAGACTTCGACCTGCTGGCCGGTGATGGGGTGGGTGACGAACAAGCCCGTGGGCACGCCCTTCTTCTCTTGCGTGGCCAGTTCGGCCTCGGTGGTGCCGCCTTGCTTGCACTCGTTGATGAACGCTTGCACCTCGGGCTTGCTGGCAGCCGCGTGCAGGGCCAGCGGGTGCTCGGCCGCCACAGCGCAGAAGGTCACGCCCATGATGGTGTCGGCGCGGGTGGTGAACACCCACAGCTGACCGTTGTTGATCTTCTGGCCATCGGCGCCGGTGATGTCGTGGCTGAACGCAAAGCGCACGCCTTCCGACTTGCCGATCCAGTTTTCCTGCATCAGGCGTACGCGCTCGGGCCAACCGGACAGGTAGTTCTTGTCTTCGGGATTGGCAACCGCACCCAGCAGCTCATCGGCGTACTTGGTGATGTTCAGGTAGTAGCCCGGGATTTCACGCTTTTCCACCGGGGCGCCTGAGCGCCAGCCCTTGCCGTCGATCACCTGCTCGTTGGCCAGCACGGTCTGGTCGACCGGGTCCCAGTTCACGGTCTGGGTGCGGCGTTCGCAGATGCCGGCTTCCAGCATCTTGATGAACAGCCACTGGTTCCATTTGTAGTACGCGGGCTGGCAGGTGGCGATTTCGCGCGACCAGTCGATCGCCAGGCCCATCGCCTTCATCTGCTTCTTCATGTAGGCGATGTTGTCGTAGGTCCAGGCGGCAGGCGGCACCTTGTTCTTCAAGGCGGCGTTTTCAGCCGGCAGGCCGAAGGCGTCCCAGCCCATGGGCATCAGCACGTTGTAGCCGTTCATGCGCAGGTAACGGGTCAACATGTCGTTGATCGTGTAGTTGCGCACGTGGCCCATGTGCAGTTTGCCCGAGGGGTAAGGCAGCATGGAGCAGGCGTAGAACGACTTCTTGTCCTTGGTTTCGGTGACCCGGTAGGCGTCGTGGGCCTCCCAGTGTTGCTGGGCGCGTGCTTCAACAGCACGCGGGTCGTAGGTCTGGTTCTCGTTGGGAGCGCTCATGGATTGGATCACCGCAAAGACAAGAGAGGCTGGTGGCTGCTCGTTCGTGCGAAATGGCGGACGAAACAACCCCAGCCTGTATCAGGTGGAATCTGTGGATTATAGGAAGGTGGCTGCGGTTGCGGGCTGCCGAGCGAGTTGGATTCTTCTCGGGGGCAGGGTGGTTCGAGCACCGCCCCCTGTGGCGTACAACCGGTGACACAGTTCGCCCCTTTTGGGGGGTGGGCTGCCGAATTCGCCCAGTAGCATCAGCATTCAACACATGAACGCGCACGAGAGGTGCATTTTGGCGATGGCAAACAAGCTTGTCCGGGGCGCTGTCTGGTCTCTGGGGTGGGGTGCTTTGGCTGGGTGTGCGCAGCCACCTCAAGGCGTACCGTCCGAGCAAACCACGGCCGCGAGGCCTGGGGCTGTGCTGTCCAGGGCAGAGGCCAGTAGCCTGAGCACAGTCAAGCCACCTGGTAACCCACGGGTCACCCATTTCTATATCAGCCCGAAGAACCTGGCCAAATTGCCTGTACCGCAGCAGCCGCAGGCCTTGGCACGCTCGCTGGCGGCACTGCAGGTGGGCTCATTGGATGCACGCCAAGCCGAGCTCAAGGCGAAGGTGGTGGCTGACATGGTCTTTGTGCGTGGTGGGAGCTTCATGCGGGGTGACTTCGCCAAGCTGATGGGCATGGATGGGGTCAGCCGCATGACGGCGAAGGAAGATGACAAGGTGGTCAAGGAGGTCACCTTAAGCGACTTCTGGATCAGCAAGTACAAGGTCACGTATGCCGAGTTTGACGTGTTCACCGACGCGACTGGGCGGCCCCGAACGGGCATGGAATATGACGGGCAGCGCAGGCATCCGGCCATTCCGGCGAGAGCCTATTGGCAGGATGCGAAGAGCTACTGCCAATGGCTGGGGCAGTTGACGGGGCTGCCCATGGACTTGCCCACAGAGGCGCAATGGGAGTATGCAGCGCGTAGTCGGGGCCAGTTCTTCATGGTGGCCACAGACGACGGGAATGTGGTGTATGGACGCAATGTGCCGTATGGGGCTCAGGTTGAGTTGCTATCGCCACATCAAAGTCTGGGTGATTACGCTGTTGGCATGTTCCCTCCGAATCCGTTGGGTCTGCATGACATGAGTACCAATGGAGAGGAATGGGTTGTCGATTGGTATGCGGAGGACGCTTATGCGACCGCCCCCACGGTCAATCCGAGCGGCCCTGCAACTGGAACGATGCGAGTGGTTCGAGGGGGCAGTGTGGCGGACAGTCCACTCGTTGGATCTTCTGTGCATCGATATCACGAATCCCCGTATCCGCTCAAAAATGATGAGGGCACTGGCAAACAGGTGCTCGCGCCGTCGTCATTTATGCCGGCTCTGCGGTGCGCGGTCACGCCCGGGTGAGCGTCATGCCACGCTGTTGTAGAAGCCGTGCTCGCTGGATGAAAACAGCGGGTGATCACCCTTGTCATTGCGTGCCAGCTCATATGTAAAGTGTGAGTTGTCCATCGCCGGATAGCCTCTTGGAGCTTCGTCCATCAGGGATGCGTGAACATGCGCATACCAGTCGCTGAAGTTTCCGTTGAGTGCGACAAAATCCGTCCGACCACGTTGCCGCATGAGGCTCTGGAATCCGTCTTGGTGAGTTGTTCTGGTGCCAGGCATATCTAGCCCATTCGGTCCCTCCGCTGCGAAGAAGCGATTGAGCTCCGCTAGCCGCTGATCCAAATTCACTTTGGCGCCCGTTGGATGGATATGTTGAATGACGTTCTCGATATCACGTTTGGTTTGTGTCTGGCGAAGTACGGCTAAAACCGCTTGACGTTGCGTGGTGAGGTAACTGCTGCCTAAGCCAGCCCCGTCAAGCGCCCAGCTGACTGCTCCGAAGCGAGTGAGCTGGTAGATCAGCATGCCCTTGCTTTCAGGCGGGGTGACGCGGACTGCCGCCGTATTGGCAAGTACACGCTTCCCTAATTCAAGTGTTTCTGCCTCTAACTTGAACTTGGCTTCTAGCCGATTCACGGTTGCTTGCAAGGCATAACCTCCTTTTATGAGACTCTGACCAAAGTAGTCCCCTAATTCTCTGCCCTCCGCTAAAGCCAAATACCCAACATACTTGGCCGCGGAGAATGCTTCCTCTGCCACAAACTCGGCATTTCTAAAGCCCAAGTTCAGTAAGTTGTAATAGAACCAGTACATGAAGCTGGCTAGTTGCTTTGCCCCGACAGCCAGTGTCACTGTGCCCTCTGCACCTAGGCCGAAGCACAAGCCTGCGTGAGCGGTGATGCGAAAGATGCCTTCGACATATTCAATGGCCAATTTGGCCTCGCCAGCAAGGCCTGCCATGCCTTGGAGCTCGGGGGCGATGCTGGCAAATGGCTCGAATTTCTTGTCTTTGCTATGGGGGTTGCGCCATTCGATCGCCCCGTTCAACCCGAGACCGCCCTTGGCCCCGGCAAAGAAATTCACGTTGGCAGCGACGCCAGCTGTGTTTTTCCACTCAGCGGTTTGTCCGCTGACGTCAGCTGATGCGAGTCGTTTGACCTTTTTGTTGGTGCCTTTGATGTGGGGTATGCGTCCAGGCTTGGTTTTTCCATCGACATCTTTGGAATCGATGTCCTTCATTTCTACGCCAATGGAAACTTCGCCAGCCAGGCTTACGCCGATGACACCTTTTAACTCCGCCATGCAGGCCAGGCGAATAGCACCCAGATCATATTTGCCTGTGTCTGTCGCCTTGCCCTTGGCAACGTCGAGGGCCTGCTCAAGATCGAGCCAGTAGAGCATCAGCCCCTCCTTGCTGGGAAAGTACAGCTGACCAGCGGCTTTTCCTTCTGCAAAAGCGACTTCAACGCTGCCTTCGGCTTTGAGGCTGAGGTTGCCTTGGAGCGGTGCAAGCTCGGCGCTGAGACTGGCGCCCGAGAAGAAGCGCATGGCAGCTGCTTCAGCGTTGAGATCAATGTCGGCGAGCTGAATATCGCCCCAAACAATCTTTCCGTTTGCTGATGCCTTGCAGTTCTCATTCCATTTGGCGAGTGCCTCTGGGCCCAAGGTGCTGGTGTGCTCGATGTCCAGCTTCGCAAAGTCGGTGCTTTTTAACTTCGCCTGGCTGACTTGCTCACCGAGATAAGCTTTGAGCTTGGCCCTGTCAACTTTTCGCATGCCTTGCGCATCAGCCTTGTAGACATCTGCCCATTTGGTTCCCCCGGGTTTCTTGTCCTTGAAAGGGGGCCAACTCGCTTTCAGCTTGGCTGAGGACATATAGCGCAAGGGGCCTAATCCACCATATCGGGCCTCCTGCATGAATTTGTCGCGGATGCCGGCAGCCCCCTTGACCGACCATGCCTTACTTAAGTCCATGCCTTTGCGTTTCCAATCGCCGTTGTCCTTGCCAGGTTGCCCCGCGTATGGCTTGCTTTGTGGT
This sequence comes from Aquabacterium sp., assembly GCF_041909175.1. Classification (GTDB taxonomy): domain Bacteria; phylum Pseudomonadota; class Gammaproteobacteria; order Burkholderiales; family Burkholderiaceae_C; genus Aquabacterium. The sequence continues at coordinate 281,158 of NZ_JAYRDZ010000001.1, forward strand.
GTTTCAAGCAGAGGAACCAGTTCAATCAGCTTTGCTCCCGTCCCCCCAAGCTTGTCCAATGCCTGCATGTTTTGGCGTACAGATTCAGTAGCTGTTGCCCGCCATTCGACTGCCCAGCGCTGAACTTCGCGTGCGTTAGCTTCGATGTTTTGACTGATGGCTGACGGATTGGTCGCCTTGGCTGTTGCAATGGCGGCCATGCGCTCATCTGCCAGAGCCAAGACCTCGTTGGCTAAAAGTTGTTCGTGGATCAGTCGATTCCATTTGTCAAACTCACCGTTGAGCGCGTTGGTGTCTGAGGCAGGGACGAGATAGACCTCGCCTGTGTCAAGACGAAGGAATGCCAGCGGTTCCGGCTTGACGGGTAACTTGACTTGGCTTCCTTGCGTGGTGTTTGTCGTTCCTTGTCCGAGAATCGGCGCTTGGTCAACGGAGGCGATGTTTCCCATATGGATTTGCTTTGACGTTGAACTGGGGCATCACAGCCCCCAATAGACCTTCAAGCCTTCGGCTTGATGACTGCGAATGCGGGCCGTGCGTCCTTGCGCATCGGTGATGCCGTTGGTCAGTGTCTTGCCCTGGTTGTTTTCGACCCGATAGGGGGCGCCTGCGATGGGTTGTCCAGAGACTTCATCTGTCAGCACAAACTGTTCATCGAACAACTGGCTGTTGGGGGTGAAGTGAGGGTCTACGCCTGAAGCACTGCCCGCCCCCGTCAGCACCTTCATCCCCGCCAGAAACTCCGCAGGCCCCGTTGTCCCGATCTCGATATTCCCGCCTTCAATGCGCACATAGCTGCCGCCACCGTTGAGCACGATCTTGTCGGGTGCAGAGATCTCGATGCAGTCGGTGGTGCTTTGCAGGTCGATGGTCTTCAATGCCGTCAGGGTGAAGGGACCGCTTTGCGCCTGCACGTTCACATTGCCGCTGGCGGCATGCAATTTCATGCCCACGCCCTGCACCGCACGTTGCGCATTTTTGGCTTCACCTCGCGTGAACAGGCTGATGCCATCTTTGACCGCCCAGGCGTGATGGCGCTGGCTGAGCAGTTGGGTGTCTTGTGCCGAGGTGATGGTGCTTTGCCCGCCGGCTGACACCACGGTGTGCCGTGGGGTGGCGCTGCTGATGTCGGCGGCGGCACTCAGCAGCAGGTCTGGGCGCTCGGTGGTGGGGATCTGCCCGCCGCCTCCGCTCTGGCCATGGGTGTCGGCGCTCAGGCTGCCGCGCAGGCTGCTCAGTGTGTCTTGCAGGGCCTGGTGTGCAGGCAGGCTGATGGACTGGGCTTCCTGGGGCAATTTGGCACGGTGGGTCTGTGCATTGGCTGCCAGTGACTGCAGCAGCTCGGCATGCTGCGCGAGTTGTTGCTGTGCTTCGCGGCTGGCCATGGCCTGGCCCTGGTTGCTGGCGGTGCCATGGGCTCGCGCGTGGGTGCTGATGTGCAGCCCGCTGCCGGCGCGTACAGCGCCCCAGGCCAGGGTGTGCAGCTCCAGCCCGTGTCCCCGCGGAGCCAGCCGCTGGTTGTCGTGCTGTTGCAGCAGATGGCCCATTTGCAGCCAGGTCTGCGCTTCGGTGGTGTGCAGCAGCACCCGGCCTTGGCCGGGGGTGTCGTCAAAGACCAGCTGGTTGCAGTTGCCGGCGCCGTCTTGCGCGGTATCGAGGCTTTGGGTCTTGATGCCACTGAGGGTGGCGGTGTGGGCGTGGCCTTCCTGCTCGCCGGCCCGCTGTGCTCCCGGAAACCAGGCGGGCGCGTTGGCCGTGCTGGTGGCGGGGCCACCTGACATCACATTGCCTTGCGCATCGGCACTGCCCTGCCCGTTGTAAAGGGTGCCGACCACCACCGGTCGGTCGATGTCGCCTTCAACAAAGGCGATGATGACCTCTTGCCCGACACGAGGCACGAAGACGCCACCCCAGTTGTTGCCCGCCCAGCTTTGGGCTACCCGCACCCAGGTGCCCGATGCGTCGGACGCAGGGGCATTGTCGCCAGCGGGGTGGCTCAGTCGGCTGCTGCCTTGCGTGCCGCGTTGCCAGTGAAATTGCACCTTGATGCGGCCATCGCGATCGGTGTGGACCGGCCCGCCGGTGCCAACCACGATGGCCGTCTGCGTGCCCCAGGCCGAAGGCTTGGGGTGCAGCAGGCGACCCTGTGCATCTTGCAGCGCGGGGCGAAACGGCACGGCTGCGCGTTGCGCTTCGAAGCGGGCCTCATAGAGTGAGTCGCGGGCTGCTGCGGCGCAGAGCTCGGATGGGCCTAGCAATTGGGCCAGGCCGGCTTGGGCGTCGGCACGGAGGTTGTTGCGGGCGTGGTGGGTCACGCTGAGCACGGCGAAGCAGGCGGCATCGACCTCACCGGCAGCGAGGTCCGCATCGTGTTCGGCGTGGTCAGCCAGGGTGAAGGTAGTGGCTGGTGCCAGCGTGCGCACGGTGCCTTGGCCTTCGAAGCGCTTGCGCTGTGAGCTGAGCGATTGCATCAGCACGTCGGCCATGTGCTGCGCGAAGGCGGGGGTTTCGAAGGCGTAGGCGCCAGGTTGGTCTATGTGCGCGAGTGGGATGTCCTGGCCGTGTTCCTGAGGGGCATCGGCCTGGCCTGTGTGGTTGAGCACGCTGCGGTAGTCGAAGCTGGCTGTGCTCAGGGTGCTGGCAGCGAGGCGTCGTTGGCCGTGCCAGCGCTGGATGCTGTCTTCCTTGAGCACGGTGGCGGCTTGGATGTAGCGGATGCGAGGCTGGGCGTTGGGCTGGAAGGCACCGTTGTGGTCTGCAATGACCAGGGTGTGTCGACCCAGTGCATCGGGATCAGACGGAGAGCCTTCGTGTTCGAACCAGCTGAACAGCCCGTGGCTGGCCCACAGTCGTTGCAGGAAGGCGAAATCGGTTTCGTGATGCTGGCTGCAGGTGCTCAGGCGGGGGTAGGTGTTCGGGTCCTTCAGGTCCCAGCGCCACGCTGGCAGCAGGCTCGCCTGGCCCTGGTAGTCTGTGAAGACGGACTCGGTGATGTCGATCACGCTCTGGTCCTGGAACATCCAAGCATCGCTGCGGTGGCGCAGGAAGTCAAGCCAAGAACCGATGATCAACTCATAGCGTGCCAGACCGCCGTCGGCACCCAGCAGGCGGAAACCGTGCACATGGCCATGAAAAGGGCGCAGCGTGGTGCGGCTGTGCGCGGTCAGCAATTCGAGCAACACCGGCTTGCCGATCAACTCTGGCGCTTGCAGATAGGCATTGGTGCTCAGCGCATGCAGGGTGATGGCGAAGGGCGACTGCTGCGCATCGGGGGTGATGCGTTCGTCGATGCGGGCGCTCTCGGCCAGCAGCACATCGGTGCCCAAAGGGGTATGCAGTCGCAGCAAACGGTTGTGCTGCGTCGGGCCACTGCTGAGGAGGTCCCCCAGTAACTGGCCGGCAGCATCACGCACCGCATCCCAGGCGGTGCTGCGGATGTCGGAAAGATCGGTCATGAACCCACACCTGAATTTGTCGTTTTAGGCCAGCACGCTAGCGCAAGACGGTGTGGGAATGGCCGGCTGTTCCCTCCTCAGGGGGGAGCGCGATGCAGGGAAATTGAAAGCACTTGTTGCGGGCTCAGCGCAGGCAGGTTTGTCGCACGGCGTGCTCCCATTCCGCCATCAGTTGCGCCGCGCGTGGACGGGGCAGCGTGGGCAGGAATACGCGGTCGGTTTGCCAGAGGCTGGCCAGGGTCTGGGGGTCGGGGTAGACCCCGCATGAGAGCCCGGCCAGATAGGCAGCACCGAGGGCGGTGGTTTCAATCACCTTGGGCCGCACGACAGGGATGCCCAGCAGGTCAGCCTGAAACTGCATGAGGAGGTTGTTGACGCAGGCACCGCCATCGACGCGCAACTCGCTCACGGGTCGGCCGCCAGCTGCGACGGCATCGCGGCTCATGGCCTGCAGCAGGGCCGCACTCTGGAAGGCGATGGATTCAAGCGCGGCGCGGGCGATGTGGGCCACGGTGGAGCCGCGGGTAAGGCCGACGATGGCGCCGCGGGCTTCGCTGTCCCAGTAGGGCGCGCCCAGGCCGGTGAAGGCGGGTACAAAGCGCACGCCACCGGAGTCGGGCACGCTGGCCGCGAGGGTCTGAACTTCACCTGCGGCCTTGATGGCTTGCAGCCCGTCGCGCAGCCATTGCACCACGGCGCCTCCCACAAACACGCTGCCCTCCAGGGCATAAGCCTGGGCCTGGTCGGGTTGGGCCGCGCAGGTGGTCAGCAGGCCGTTGGCCGAGGGTTGTGAGGAGGCCCCGGTGTGCATGAGCATGAAGCAGCCGGTGCCATAGGTGTTCTTGGCCAGCCCTGGCTCGAATCCGGCTTGTCCGAACAGCGCGGCTTGCTGGTCGCCTGCGATGCCACCGACAGGCAGAGCCGGCAGTTCCATGACCATGTCGGCCGCACCACCCCAGACCGCCGGGTTGACGTGCCCATAGACATGGCTGGAGGGGTGCACGTCGGGCAGCACCGACTCAGGTATGTCCAGCAAGGCCAGCAGTTCGGCATCCCATTGGCGGGTATGGATGTTGAACAGCATGGTGCGCGAGGCATTGCTGACATCCGTGGCGTGGACCCGCCCCCCCGTGAGTTGCCACAACAGCCAGGTGTCGACCGTGCCGAAGGCCAGCTCGCCGCGCTGGGCTGCTTCACGGGCGCCGGGCAGGGTGTCGAGCAGCCACTTGAGCTTGGTCCCAGAGAAGTAGGGGTCGATGACCAGACCCGTGCGGGCCTTGACCACCTCACCCAGACCTTGCGCGCGCAGGTGCAGGCAGATGCCCTCGGTGCGGCGGTCTTGCCAGACGATGGCGTGGGCCAGGGGCTCGCCCGTGTCGCGGCGCCACAGCACCGTGGTTTCACGCTGGTTGGTGATGCCGATGCTGCGCACGTCGGTGAGCCGGTGCCCTTTGGTGCGTGCGTCCAGCAGGGCCATCAGCGCGGTGTCGCGCTGGGTTGTCCACAGTTCGATCGGGTCGTGCTCGACCCAGCCCGGTTGCGGGAAGATCTGGCGGATTTCCTTTTGCGCCTGGGCAACCACATGGCCCAGTTCGTCGAACACGATGGCGCGGGAGCTGGACGTGCCCTGATCGAGGGCGAGCAACAAGGCCATGGCGGAACTCCTCAGGGTGCAATCGTGAGCGCGATGTCGGCTTCGTGCAGCATCAGGGGGAAGGGGGCGGGCGGCAAGCCTTCGGTGAACACGCGCTTCACTTGGGACAAGGTGGCCGCAGAGGCCAGCGCGGTCTGGTTGAACTTGCTGACGTCCACCGCGAGCCAGGTTTCTCTTGCCTGCCCGATGAGGGCTTGTGCCACCGGGGTTTCACGGCGGTCCAGATCGCGCAGGCTGCCATCGGCTTCGATACCCATGGCCGAGATGATGGCGATGTCGACCTTGAACTGCTTCATGAAGGCGACGGTGCTGTCGCCCTCCAGTGCGCTGTCACGGTGCCGCAGCAGGCCTCCGGCGACATGCAGTTTGCAGTCAGGGTGTTCGGCCAGCACCGATGCGGCCAGCAGGTTGTGGGTGATGACCGTGAGCCCGGTTTTCTTGAGCAGTTCCTGGGCAACGGCGACCAGGGTGGTGCCATTGCCCAGCATCAAGGTGCTGCCTGCCGGAATGGCCGCCACGACGGACCGGGCGATGCGCGCCTTGGCTTCGGCTTTGACCGCCTGGCGCTCTTTCCAGGCGCTGGCCGATGGGGGTGTGGGCGGCAAGCTGACGCCACCGTGGAAGCGTTGCAGCAAGCCGGCCTCGGCCAGACGCTGGACGTCGCGGCGCACGGTCTGCATCGTCACGTTCAGGCGGGATGCCAGCCGTTCAACGGATACGGCACCGCGTGTACGGACCTCTTCCAGCAAGGACAGTTGACGCGGATTAGGGCTCCAGTCAGGTTTGGCGGGGGACATGTGGGGAACGCTCCTTCTTTTGTTTTATGGGGATTGAACCACCTGTTCGGAGGTTAAACGAAAAAAAAGCAACAAAAGTGAAGACAAACGCGCTTGTGTGGTCTCGGTTAATCGCATACAAAACAGCATTGTTTTCATCCCGTGAGAGACCTGCTTTTGTCTTCGCCTCCCGTGTCCGGTACCGACGTTGATTACCACTGCGATGTGCTGATCGTCGGCGGTGGCATCAATGGCGCGGGCATTGCCCGTGATCTGGCCGGGCGGGGCTGGAGCGTGGTCTTGTGCGAGCAGGATGACCTGGCCTCGCACACCTCGTCGGCGTCGACCAAGCTGATTCACGGTGGGCTGCGCTATCTGGAATACCGTGAATTCGGCCTGGTGCGCAAGGCGTTGCGGGAGCGCGAGCGCCTGTTGCGCCAGGCACCCCACATCATGTGGCCGATGCGCTTCGTGCTGCCGCATGACCCAGCGACGCGTCCGGCTTGGTTGATCCGTCTTGGCCTGTGGCTGTACGACCACCTGGCCTGGCGCGCCTTTCTGCCCGGCAGCCATGGCGTGCAACTGGCGGGTCACGTCCTGGGGCAGCCCTTGCAGCCGCAGTGGGCGCGCGGTTTTGTGTATTCCGACGGCTGGGTCGATGACGCCCGTCTGGTGCTGGCGTGTGCGCAAGATGCCCAGGAAAACGGCGCGCGGATCTGGACGCGCACGCGCTGCGACCGTGTCGAGTCGCACCAGGGGCAATGGTGTGCCACGTTGTCCGAGCGCGCACCGATGTCAGGGCATGTCGAGCGGACACTGAGGGTGCGCGCGCGTGCCATGGTGAATGCGGCCGGGCCTTGGGCGGAGCAGGTGTTGCGGCAGACCATGGGGGTGGCCCCCTCACCGGCCGATGCCAGTCTGCGCCTGGTCAAGGGCAGCCACATCGTGGTGCCACGCTTGTTCCAGCATGACCATGCCTACATCTTCCAGGGTACGGACGGGCGAATCATCTTTGCCATTCCCTATGAAGACCACTTCACACTGATCGGCACGACGGACGTGGAGTTCAAGGATGACCCGGCGAGCGTATCTGCCGATGCCAATGAAGTGGCCTATCTGTGCCGGCAACTGAGCCGCTATCTGCGCGAGCCCTTGTTGCCTGAGCAGGTGGTCTGGACGTATTCCGGGGTGCGACCCTTGCTGGACGATGCGCATGGCGCGGCGTCAGCCGTGACGCGTGATTACCGGCTGGAACCCAGGCAGGACCCGGCACCCTGGTTGACCGTCTGGGGTGGCAAGATCACCACCTTCCGTGTGCTGGCCGAGCAGGCTGGCAACCAGTTGGGTGAATTGCTGGGAGAGGTGCGCGCCCCCTGGACCAGCGATGCGCCGCTGCAAGGTGGCGATTTGCCTGGTCTGGACGACGACGACAGCAACCCGCAAGAGGCCTTGATGCTGTTTCGGGCCGACATGCGGCACCGCTTCCCCTGGGTGCCCCAGCATCTGATGCTGCGCTGGGTCAGAGCCTATGGCACCAACCTGTTGGACTGGCTGGGCGTCATCAATGGGATGGGGGATCTGGGCCGGGAGGTCGCCCCCGATCTGTTCGAGGCCGAGTTGCGCTACATGATCAAATCAGAGTGGGCGCTTACTTCTGATGACGTGCTCTGGCGTCGTAGCAAGCTGGGCCTGCACTATAACGCCGAGCAGCGGCAGGCCGTGGCGGACTGGATGGCTTTGCTGCACCCCTGATACGGGGTGGCCATCAGTCTTCTCGTGGCATCAGGAAGTGGCCCCGTGCCTGGGCAACCGGGCGTTGCGGGTCATCCTGCCAGATGGAGACCATGGCCAGTGCCACACGGTTGCCTTGTCGCACGGTGGTGCACTGGGCAAAGGTGTCGATCGGCTTGGCCGAGCGCATGTAGGCGATGGCGCAGTCGATGCTGCGCGGGGCTGCCTCGCCCAGGTCGGGGTTGGTGGCCATGAGGTGCAGGATCATGGCGGTTTCACCAAACCCTGCGAGCACGCCACCGTGAATCGCCGGCAGGATCGGGTTGCCGATCAACTCCTGCTTGAAGGGCATGCGGAACACCGGGCCCGCATCGACCTGCGCCTGCAACTGGATGTTCAGGAACTCCACGTAAGGTGATCGGCCCAGCGGCAGCGCTGCCACTTCAGGCACGTCGGCCGCGCGGCTGACAAACACATGAGAGGGCTCCACGCTGGCAGGGGAGAGCAGGCTGGAGGCCGCCTCGGCGGGCGTGGGCTTGGCGGCCGTCTTGTGGCTGCCATCCTTGCGGCGGCTGTTGGCGGTCGCACGCATGAAGGTGGCATTGACGACGGCCACGGGCTCGTCCTGACCCGGTTGGCGGACCTCGCCACGCACGAAGGCCACGCTGCGCGACAGGCGGTAGCACTCGGCCCGGCAGATCAGATCGGTGTCGGCCACGGCGGGGCGCAGGTAGTCCATGCGCAGGTCGAGGGTGGCAAAGGGTTCAATCTGTTCCAGGGCGCAGCCCACAGCCAGCCCACAGGCGGTGTCGGCGAGCACACTGAGGCATCCGGGGTGGATCAGCCCACGTGTGGTGTCGCCCGTCCAGGTGGCCCGCGCGGGCAACATCAGGCTGGCAAAGCCATGCCCCATTTCAATGATGCTCATGCCGGACGCCTGGGCGTACGGAATCCCTGAGATGAAGGCCTCGACCCAGGCCTTGCGGTCTTCACCGGTAAAGATGCTCATGGTGTAACAGGACTCAGTAGAAACGCGTAAGGCACGCATTGTGCCCAACTTGAGGCGCCTGCGTACACCTGTGCGCACAGTTGTCCTGCAACCCAGGTCGGAAACCCTGCCCGTGAAATCAGTTGCGCGGCTCCAGGTGGATGCGCAAGCCACTGTCCACCACCCGGATGTCGTCAACGCGGTAGCCCATGCGGTCGGCCTTGCGCAGGTCTTCGGGCTTGAAGCGGTGAACGGGGTAGTCGTTCATCTTGCTTTCAGTCAGCCAGGCGCCCACACGCGAGAGGGCCTTGTTGGCAGATGAGGGCAGTCCGGGCATGCGCACGGCCTCTACGCGCGGCGCGGTGAGTCGGATGGTGAGGTCGCTGGGCTCGTAGCGCAGGCCGAAACTGAGATCGACCGTGCCCTGGTAGGTGCTGCCCAGGACGCGGTCGCGTGCAGTGAAGTCGATGGAGGCTGCGACCCGGTTGTCGGTGGGCTGCATGGTCAGCCTGGGCGCACGGGCATCCACGTCGAACAGACCGCCCATTTGCTGGTGCATCGGGAACGACTTGGCCAGCTTGGTCAGCAATTCGTATCGGGAGATGTCGACATCGCGCGGGCCCATCAACCCGGCACAGCCGAGCAGGGTGCCGGTGGCGAGGGTCACAGCAGTGGCGCACAGGGCGCGCCGAGTCTGCGCGAGGCGGACGGCGGGGCGAGCTTGGCTAGGTGGCATGGCGAACAAGGAAAGAAGGGGACAGGCCCAGGATAGTTGCTGAGAGTCTGAATGCCAGGACATGGTTCCGTTGAGCCGGCAAGTGGCCGATCTTCCAGCTAAGCTTCGGCATCTTTGATTCGCCCGTTGTGAGGACGCCCGATGCTTGTACTGACCCTTCACCCTGTTGCGTTGGCTTGCGTGGCCATCCTGAGCCTGCTCATTTTTGGGCTGGGACTGGCTGTGTCTGTGGCGCGGGGCAAGGCCAAGGTGCTGATCGGTGTGACGGGCGACCCGAATGCCATGCTCAACCGCCTGGTCCGGGCCCACGGCAACACCACGGAATATGCGCCCTTCCTGGCGATCCTGTTCCTGGTGCATGGAGCGCTGAACCCATCGTTGCTGATCCTGTCGCTGATGGTCATTGGCACGGCCGCGCGCGCCGTGTTTGCCTTGGGCCTGGTGACGGCCGGGTCTCTGTCGCGTCCCGCACCCCTGCGTTTTGTCGGGGCGCTGGGTACCTATGTGGTCGGGATCTGGCTCTCGGTGCTGTTGTTCTGGCAGATCTGAGAAGCGGCCCACTGCTGCAGGGTCATGATCTCCAGGCCCATGTCACGGCGCGCACGCCGGGCTATCTTCAGCAGGGCGGCATCCTTGCTCAACAACCAGCGTGCCTTCACGTGCACGGCCAGGTCAATGAACACCTGGTCGTCCGGGTCCTTGCAGCGGTAAGGGCCACGTGGGGGCTCGTCCACCATCTCTGCATGGTCGTACACCGTGGTGGTCCACGCCGGGTCGGGCTGCCAGCGGGTGAACACGCTGCGTGGCCACACGTGACCCCATTCGGTCTGCATGGCCGGGCTGGCCAGCCAGCGCAGGCGGCCGGCCTCGATGGCTTGGGCCAGGGGCTGGGCTGACGGATCCTTGAACACCCGCCAATCCAGCAGGGCGTTGGTGTCCAGGATGATGATCGGGGTCGCGGTCGTCATTGGGCGCTGGCGATCACGCCGCCGCCCAGGCACACCTCACCCTGATAAAGCACCGCAGACTGTCCTGGCGTCACCGCCCACTGCGCGTCGGGGAAACGCAGGCTGATGCTGGCCGCATCCACGGCCGTGACTTCGCAGGGCGCATCGGCCTGACGGTAGCGGGTCTTGGCGCCGACGGGTGTCTGACCGACCTGCGGACCTCGGCCATCCACCCAGCTCAGGTCATCGGCCACCAGGGTGTGCTGCTGCAGCCAGGGGTGGTCGTGGCCTTGCACGACATACAGCGTGTTGGTGGCCATGTCCTTGCGGGCAACAAACCAGGGGTCGTGCTCGCCACCGCCACGCGGTGCGCCCTTTTCTTTGACACCACCAATGCCGATGCCCTTGCGTTGACCGAGTGTGTAGAAACTCAGGCCGACATGCTCGCCGAGCCGGCGGCCGCGGTCGTCCTTGATGGGGCCGGGCTGGTTGGCCAGGTAGCGGTTGAGGAACTCCCGAAACGGCCGCTCGCCAATGAAGCAGATGCCGGTCGAATCCTTCTTCCGGGCGTTCGGCAGTTTGATCTCGGCTGCGATGCGGCGCACTTCCGTCTTGGGCAATTCGCCGACGGGGAACATGGTCTTGCTCAGTTGCGCCTGGTTCAACCGGTGCAGGAAGTAACTCTGGTCCTTCAGCGGATCCAGGCCCTTGAGCAGCTCGAAGCGCTGACCGCCTTCATACGAGGCATCAGCCACCCCTCGTACCCGGGCATAGTGGCCCGTGGCGATCTTTTCGGCTCCCAGGCGCATGGCGTGGTCCAGAAAGGCCTTGAACTTGATTTCGGCATTGCACAGCACATCCGGGTTGGGGGTGCGGCCGGCCTGGTACTCGCGCAGGAACTCGGCAAAGACACGGTCTTTGTAGTTGGCCGCGAAATTGACGTGCTCGATCTCGATGCCGATCACGTCGGCGACAGACGCGGCATCCAGAAAATCCTGGCGCGACGAGCAGTATTCGCTGTCGTCATCGTCTTCCCAGTTTTTCATGAAGATGCCGATGACCTCGTGGCCTTGTTGCTTGAGCAACCAGGCGCTGACGGCAGAGTCAACGCCGCCACTGAGGCCAACGACGACGCGTTGCCTTGTTTGCATAAGAGGAATCAGTCAGAGAAGGTTCAGGATGCGCGGGAGTAATCGGGCACCGAGAACAGGCTGTCGTGTACCTTGAGGATGTCGAGAGGATAGCGCTGTCCGGCCAGATAGGCCTCGATGCACTCGAGCAGCAAGGGGCTGCGGTGGCGCTCAGGACAGGCCCGGATCTCGTCAGCGGTCATCCACACGCGGCGCACGATCCCCTCGTCCAGCGGCTGATTCAAATCGGGCTCGGAGGCCTGACCGACGAATGCCAGACGCAGGTAGGTGATGTCTTCACCCGTGCGTGTGCGGCGAAACCGCGACATGAACATGCCCAGGAAAGCCTCTGGCGTGAACTGGCACGCCGTTTCTTCAAGGGTTTCCCGAATCGTGCCCTGCAAGGGGTCCTCACCCGGATCAAGGTGGCCAGCCGGGTTGTTCAGCAGCAGACCGTCCGACGTTTCTTCTTCGACCAGCAGAAAGCGACCGTCGCGCTCAATGATGGCGGCGACCGTCACGTTGGGTTTCCAGCGCTGCTTGGGGGGATGGGCCACGGGGGCCACGGCCTCGGAGGTCATGATGATGTCGGCGGTCTTCATGAGCCGAACATTATCCGCGAATGTGATGGCCAGCGCATGACGGCCCACGTTGCCGGTGGGTGACTCCTCATGACTTGAGCATCAGGAGGGTCTGGCGCAGGTCGGTGACGAGGTCCTGAATCTGGACGGTCGCCTTGTCCACGTCGATGTTGTAGAGCGTGATGGCGCAGTGCAAATAGCCAATGGCGCGGTACAGCGCCAGGGTGCGCAGCCGGTGGGCGTGTGCATGGCCCTCTGCCGTGTCGGCGAAACACGAACGGCTCAGGTGGTAGAAGGGCGCAAAGTAGCCGTGGCACCCCTCTTCTTCAAACAGGTGCTTGCGCAACTCGACAAAATCAGCCTTGTGCGCGTCGCACATGAAGATGAAGCGGAAATGGTCGCGGTTTTCCAGCCAGTGCCGCACGAAGGCTTCGAAAAAAGCCAGCAATTTGTCATCTGCTGTGGCTGCAGGAGGCAGGCAGGCCACCCGCCCTGCACAAAACCGCCCCGCTTCGCTGAGCAACTCGGCCCAGATCACGCTGAGCAGGGCATCCTTGCTGTCGAAATACCAGTAGAACGCCATGGGCGTGACGCCCGCAGCTGCCGTGATGCGGCGGATGGTGACACCGACAGGACCCTCGGTCAGGAAAATCTGGCGGGCGATGTCGACCAGCTGGGCTTTGAATTTGTCGTGAGCTTCGGGGTTGGCTCTTCGAACGGCCTTGTCGTTGGGGGGCGGCATGGTCGGGGAGGGGTCATGTCGACTCTCACGCCGAGCCGAAAAGCGGGTGCCATCAGACAACACTTGTTGGAAGTTTAGGCATTCTTGTTACAAGTTCGCTTGCCTTTACGTGTATACCCACTTCGATAGCAGGCATATCAAAATCATCAAACGTCATCTGATCGTCACAAACTGACCGACCGGTCAGGTTTTGGTGCAATGGCCTACCAGTTTCGGAGGATAATTGCCGACTTCGATTGCCTGGCAGTAACGCAGCCCTCGCGGGTGCAGTCCTCATATCTCGATGTCGCCGTTTGATGATTTGTTGGCACAAGCCCATGCGGCTTTGCGCACCGTCGACGGCGTCACGACGGCCAGTTGGGGTGACATTACCCTGAGCAGCCATTTCCAGCCGATATTCAGCCTGTCTCATGGCCGTGTGGTGGGGCATGAGGCGCTGATGCGCGCCAGGCATGAAGACGGTACGCCCCTGTCTCCGCCTGAGGTCTTTGCCCATTGCGCGGATCGCCAGGCACTGGGAGCCTGTGACCGGCTCAGCCGTCTGGTGCACGTGCACAACATCGACCCCGGCCGCTTGCGCGATCACTGGCTGTTTCTCAATGTGCATTCCACCGTGCTGAGCGACAGCGTTTCCGGCGATTTCGCCGACACCCTGGCGGCATACTCTGCCTATGGCTGGACGCGACCTGAGCAGGTCGTTCTGGAAATTCTGGAAGGCGCCATCCACAGTGATGACCGCCTGGATGAGGCCGTGCGCCGCATCAAGCAGGCTGGTTTCCTGGTGGCCATTGACGACTTTGGTGCGGGGCACTCCAATTTCGAGCGCGTCTGGCGCCTCAATCCCGACATCGTCAAGCTCGACCGCACACTGACAACACGGTCGACGCAAAGCCCTCGCAACCAGCGCATGATTGCGCAAATGGTGTCCCTGCTGCATGAGTGCGGTGCGCTCGTGCTGATGGAGGGGGTCGAGACTGAAGAAGAGGCGCTGGTGGCATTCGACAGCGACGTCGACCTGGTCCAGGGCTATTACTTTGGCCGCCCTGCTGCACAGCCGGTTCCGCATGGTCATGCCCCCGATGCGCTCAAGCGCCTGTATGGTGACTTCCAGGCCTTCCACCGTGACAAGAGCCGTGCATACCGTGAGAGTGTGGCGCCCTATCTCAATGGCTTGGGCTACGCTGCGTCACTCCTGTCTGCAGGCCGCGGCATGAACGAAGCCTGCCAGTCCTTTTTGGACCTGCCATGCGCCGACATGTGCTATCTGCTGGATGCCGATGGCCGTCAGTTCGGCGAGGTGGTCCGTTCGCAGCGGGCGTCCGGCATCGATGCGCCGGCTTATGCACCATTGCGCGACGCCGATGGCGCATCCTGGTCTCGCCGCAAGTATTTCCGTGACGCACTGGCCTCACCAGGGCGGGTGCACATCAGCCAGCCTTACCGGGCTACCCAGGGTCACCGCATGTGCGTGACCGTCTCTTCGTGCTTCAATACCTGCGCGAACGGAACCAGCCAGACGCAGGTGATTTGCGGCGATTTCCTGACCGACGACGACCTGACGCACGTCGGTTACTGAACCCCATTCTCAAGGGGTGCTATCTGCAAGCAACGATTGTCAAAATGACTTATTTGTTGTGTATGCTGGTAGGTTAATCATATTCAGAACGCTTGTCCGGATATCCCGGCAGCAACACCACCAGGAGACCCGTATGCTGATGGGCATACCCAAGGAAACCCTTACTGGCGAGACCCGCGTGGCCGTGACCCCGGAGACTGTCAAGAAATTGAAAGCTCAAGGTCACACATTGCGCGTGCAGTCAGGCGCCGGTGTGGCCGCCAGCGTGACGGATGAGGCCTACGTGGCCGCAGGCGCCGAGATCACCGATGCAGCAGGCGCCCTGGGCGCCGACATGGTGCTCAAGGTGCGTGCGCCGAGCGCCGACGAACGTGCGCTGATGAAGCCGGGGGCCGTGCTGATCGGCATGCTCAACCCCTTCGACAAGGATGGCCTGCAGGCCATGACCGACGCGAAGCTCACGGGCTTCGCCCTGGAGGCGGCCCCGCGCACCACGCGTGCCCAGAGCATGGACGTGTTGTCCTCGCAGGCCAACCTGGCGGGCTACAAGGCCGTCATGATGGCTGCCGACAAGTACCAGCGCCTGTTTCCCATGCTGATGACCGCCGCGGGCACCGTGAAGGCTGCCCGTGTCGTGATCCTGGGGGTCGGTGTGGCCGGCTTGCAGGCCATTGCCACGGCCAAGCGCATGGGCGCGGTGATCGAAGCGTCTGACGTGCGGCCTTCCGTCAAGGAGCAGGTCGAATCGCTGGGTGCCAAATTCATCGACGTGCCCTACGAGACCGCCGAAGAAAAAGAGGCAGCTGAAGGCGTGGGTGGCTATGCCCGCCCCATGCCACAGTCGTGGCTGGACCGCCAGAAGGCCGAAGTGGCCAAGCGCGTCGCCCAGGCCGACATCGTGATCACCACGGCATTGATTCCGGGCCGAGCTGCCCCCGTGCTGGTGACCGAAGAGATGGTCCAGTCAATGAAGCCGGGATCGGTGATCGTTGACCTGGCAGCGGCGCAAGGCGGCAACTGCCCCCTGACCGAGCCCGGCCAGACGGTGGTCAAGCACGGTGTCACCCTGGTGGGCGAAACCAATGTGCCGGCCCTGGTGGCGGCAGACGCCTCCGCGCTGTATGCCCGCAATGTGCTGGATTTCCTGAAGCTGGTGTTCAACAAGGAAGGCCAGTTCCACATCGATATGGAAGACGACATCGTCAAGGCCTGTCTCATGTGCCGCGACGGTCAATTGCTGCGTGCGTGAGCACGCTACCGAGGAGAAAACAAGAATGCAACGCGTCATGCTGCGGTCCAAACTGCACCGCGCCACCGTCACTGAAGCCATCCTGGATTACGAAGGCTCCTGCGGCATCGACGAAGACCTGATGGACGCCGCCGACATGAAGGAGTTCGAGTACATCGAGCTCTACAACGTCAACAACGGCGAACGTTTTGCAACTTACATCATCAAGGCCCCGCGCGGCTCAGGCACCATCTCCCTCAATGGCGCGGCGGCCCGCCGTGCCCATGTGGGCGATCTGCTGATCATCTGTACCTACGCTCCCATGACCGAGGCCGAAGTCGGCAGCTACAAGCCCAAGGTGGTGCTGCTCGACGGTGACAACAAGGTCAAGGAAATCCGCAAGTTCGACTGACCATCCATCAAGCGAGGAGACAACGCGATGGAAGCCATTTCCCACGTCGTCATCAACCTGACCATCTTCGTGCTGGCCATTTATGTGGGCTATCACGTGGTCTGGACGGTGACACCCGCCCTGCATACCCCGCTGATGGCCGTGACGAACGCGGTCTCGGCCATCGTCATTGTCGGGGCCATGCTGGCCGCCGCCCTGACGGTGACCCCGCTTGGCAAGACCATGGGCCTGCTGGCCGTGGCGCTGGCCGCCGTCAACGTGTTTGGCGGCTTTCTGGTGACGCGCCGCATGCTCGAGATGTTCAAGAAGAAAGACAAGAAGGCGGGGGCGAAGTAAATGAGCCTGAATCTGATTGCACTGCTGTACCTCGTCGCTTCGGTGTGCTTCATCCAGGCCCTCAAGGGCTTGAGCCATCCGACGACCTCGATCCGTGGCAACCTGTTCGGCATGGTCGGCATGACCATTGCCGTGCTGACCACAGTGGGTCTGATCCAGGGGCAGGCCGAACACCTGCATGTCAGCTTTGGTGAAGGCATCGGCTATGTGCTGGGTGCTTTGGTGGTGGGCGGCAGCGCCGGCGCCATCATGGCCAAGCGTGTCGAGATGACCAAGATGCCCGAGCTGGTGGCCTTCATGCACAGCATGATCGGTCTGGCCGCGGTGTTCATCGCCGTGGCCGTGGTGGCCGAGCCCTGGGCCCTGCTGCAGGAAGTGCAGCAAGGCCAGCCCATCCCGACGGGCAACCGTCTGGAAGTGGCGTTGGGTGCCGCCATCGGCGCCATCACCTTCTCGGGGTCGGTGATCGCCTTTGGCAAGCTCTCTGGCAAGTACAAGTTCCGCTTGTTCCAGGGCGCGCCGGTGGTGTTCCCGGGGCAGCACATGCTCAACCTGGTGCTGGGTCTGGCAGCCATCGCCCTGATCGGCGTGTTCATGGCCACGCAGAGCTTCGAAGCTTTCCTGGCCTTGCTGGCGCTGAGCTTCATCCTGGGTGTGCTGATCATCATCCCCATCGGTGGCGCTGACATGCCCGTGGTGGTGTCGATGCTCAACAGCTATTCGGGCTGGGCGGCGGCCGGCATCGGCTTCTCGCTGAACAACTCCATGCTGATCATTGCCGGTTCGCTGGTGGGCTCGTCGGGCGCGATCCTGAGCTACATCATGTGCAAGGCGATGAACCGCTCGTTCTTCAACGTGATCCTGGGCGGCTTTGGCGGTGATGCCAGCGCAGCCACGGGTGGTGGCGATCAGCCGCAGCGCAGCGTCAAAAGCGGCTCGGCTGACGATGCAGCCTTCCTGCTGGCCAACGCCGACTCGGTCATCATCGTGCCGGGCTATGGTCTGGCCGTGGCCCGTGCACAGCACGCAGTCAACGAACTGGCAGAAAAGCTGATCGAAAAGGGCATCAGTGTGAAGTACGCCATCCACCCGGTGGCGGGCCGCATGCCGGGTCACATGAATGTGCTGCTGGCCGAAGCCGAGGTGCCCTACGACCAGGTCTTCGAAATGGAAGACATCAATGGCGAGTTCGGTCAGGCTGATGTCGCCATCATCCTGGGCGCCAATGACGTGGTGAACCCGGCTGCGCTGCAAAAGGGCAGCCCGATCTACGGCATGCCGATCCTGGAGGCCTACAAGGCCAAGACCGTGATCGTGAACAAGCGCTCGATGGCCGCTGGCTACGCTGGTCTGGACAACGAACTGTTCTACATGGACAAGACCATGATGGTGTTTGGCGATGCCAAGAAGGTGGTCGAAGAGATGGTCAAGGCCGTCGAATAAATCGGAGCGTCGCTTCGCATGAAAAGGTCGGGTTATCCCCGACCTTTTTTCTTGGTGCGGCGGGAAAAATGTGACATCGAACCATGTCAATCAGCGGGTTGACCGGATTTCCCTGATTCCATGTCCGCAATGGTGTGCTGATACTGGTTCGCGTCGTTCGCGGAGTACCCCATGCCAAAACGTTTTACCAAGACCGCACAAGGTCGCCAGGAAATCAGGGAGCGTCGCCACGCTTTGGGGCGCACGGCCCGTAATCTGTTGCTGATTCTGGATGCCCATCGCAGCGCCCCGGAATGGCGGGAGATGGTCCAGGGTGCGAGCGAGGCCGATTTTGAAGTGCTGCTGGCTGCCGGCTTGATTGAAGAGGTGCTCTCGCCCGCTGCGGCGCCGACGCCAGGCCAAGGCGAGCTCGCTGGCAAGTCGGCCCGGAGCCCGGAAGAAGCCGTCGCAGCGGTATTGGACTTCGAATCCCTGTACAGCCAATTGACGGCGCAGGTGAAGGCGCAATTGGGTCTGGTCAAGGGCTATCGGTATGCCCTGGACATTGAGCGCGCGTCAAACATGGATGAGCTCCAGGCGCTGGCCGAGCGTCTGGTGGCGGAGGTGACGGAGTCCAAAGGCAGCGATGCCGGCCGGAAATTACGCCGGGTGTTTCAGTTGGCTGACTGAAGCGCCGGCATCAGGCATCCGGTGTGGCTGGCTCAGCGCGTACCACCACCCAGATATTGGGGCTGAACAGCCAGGAAGGGGGCGGTGTAGCGTGCACCGTTCTTGGTGAGGTCGGTCACCCCACCCGCCGCAGCTGCGGACGGGCCGAAGAAGGCGCCTTTGACCTTGCCGGAAATGGTGGCCTGATCGCCTGAGGTGATGGTGTTCGAGCTGAAGTTCACACCGTTGACCGTACCGGTGGCGGTGTAACCTACTTGGCCTTTGAGCATGGTGGCGCCACTGGTGGCTGTTTCAGTTCGCACGGTGCCATCGACCCCACCGTTGGATGTCATCGTGAAGGTGCTGTTGCCGAAATTCACCGACATGGTGATGCGGGGGTTGTCGCCTTTGTTGTCGAGGGCGTAGCCGCTGTAGGTGGCCACCATGCCTTGCGAGCGCAAGCTGCTGAGGTCAGACACCGAGGTCGGCGTGCCCATCACGCCCCACGTGCCTTGCACAGTCTCGCCGCTGTAGGACTTGCCGCTGTAGAAGGTGGCCTGCACTTCCTGCGGGTCATAAAACCAGCCGCCCGGGTACAGGTCCAGCGACACATAAGGTGTGGACGATTCGGACGGTGATGCGTAGTTGAACCAGAAGTCGCCGGGGCCCAGGTTCATGGCCGCACCCGCAGCCAGCCAGGTGCCCTCGCCAGTGTTGAGTGCCGTGGTGCGGGCCAGAATGGCTTGAGGCCAGGCGGGCAGTTCGGAGTTGGGGTTGGCCGCCGATGTGATCGTGCCGCTGAGCTCGTAGGGGGTGAGGTCAGGCGAAGTTTGAACACCGCTTTCGGTCAGGAACACCCCGAAACCCATGACGCCAGGCGTGGTGACCTGAGGCACTGGTCGATAGGATTCGTTGCGCGTGCCTGCTGCAGCCTGAGGCGCGGCCTGGGGGCCGGCTGCCGTGTCTTCAAATTCGGTCCAGGGACCCCAACTGCGAACTGAGTCATCCGCAATGGTGACGTTGCCATACAGCCGAATCTTCTGCAGCTCGTCTTGGGTGGGTGGGGCAGCATGAGCCAGTTCGCAGCAGGTTACCAGGGCGGCTGCTGTGGTGAAGGTGAGGGCGACAAGTCGTTGGCAGGGCATGGGTGGACCTCTGTGGCGTGGGCTCAATAGCTGCGTCCGATCGTGACCTGTACCAGGTCGCGGTCGTAGCGGTAGATGCTCAGGTTGGCATCGTTGTGGACATGGGCATAGGTGCCTGACAGCGCCCATTTGTCGAGCCAACCCTCCTGAAACTGGTAGCTGGCACCGAGTTCGACGCGGCGCTCGATTTCCTTGCGCGCCACGCCGTAGAGCGGCTCGACCCCGTCATAGTCGCTGTGGCGCCAGGCGGCTCGTCCAAACAGGTCGATGCCGGCCCATACCTTCTGACGCAGGCTCAGGAAGGCTTCCATGCCATCGTTGGTGTAGCGGCTGTCATGGGCGTTTTCGTCAAACAGCCGGATGCCGAATTGCACGGCCAGGCGGTTCTGGTTGTAGAGATCGCCAAAACCCAGACCCAGTGCACGGTAGCGGCTGGAGCGGCCGGCGTCTTCGCTGCGGTGGAAGTCTCGGTAGACCCATTGGGTGTCGAGCGCGAGCTCGGCACTTTGCCCCAGGCGCCAGCTGATGGATGGGCTCAAGGAGCTGTACAGCGCCAGATCATGCCCGCCCAATGTGAGGGCATCAAGTTGGCCATTGAGGTTGGCGCGGGTGCTGCTGCCCAGGATGAGCGTCGGCCCTGTGGCCAGGGTGAGCACGCCGAGGTTGTAGTCGGTTTCGCTGCTGTAGCCGCGGTAGAACAGGGCGGCCTGGCTGCTCCAGCCCAGGCGGCCGGTGGTCTCGCCCAGCCGAACCGGGGCACCATATTGCCAGGTATGGGTCAGTGCAGCCTGGGCGGTGTAGCCCCAGTCTGAATGCGCTGTCGCTCCAGGTGCCAGCACAAAGCCGCCGGGGAGCACGGCACTGTCAGGCCCCGCGTTGACGTTGCTGTCGTGGATCAGACCAACGGAAAGGTTCATGTCGATCCGGTGTGGCTGCCCGAAAGCCTGGGCTTCTTCCAGCTCGAGTTTCTTGATGAAGGACAGTACGGACAGGCGAACGGCCTCTGGCGTTTGCGGGTCGTCCAGCACGCGTTGCGCCTGGGCTCGTGCTTCGGTGAAGTTGAGGGTGCGGTAGTAGGCGACGGCCAGTTCAAGCCGGGCGCGGTTCAGGGTGGGGTTGCCGGAGAGCAGGGTTTCCAGGGTCTCGATGGCGGTATAGGGCTGGCCTGTTTCGCGTTGATAGAGCCCTTGACGGTAGAGCGTGTCGTCTGCTGTGGTGTCACTTTGAGCGCGGCTGATGGCGGGCAGGCATGACAGGCAGATGGTGGCCAGGGCCAACAGGACGGGGGAAGACTTCTTGTTCTTGTCGTGCATGTATGGGTCTCCTCTAACGGGGCGCGTTGAGGGGCTCATTGTCCTGCGCCAGCGCGTGGATGTCGACCGGCCATGCTCCCCGGATGGAGGGGGCTGGGGCACTGTCCCCCCTTCATCGGGGGGCATGTGGGGCCCGTATGCACAGGGTTCACCCGGGCGTGGACAATGGCCACGGTACGAGACCACATGGAGACCACGATGCACATGAGCCATGGGCGACGCCGCCTGACAGCGGGTGTCCTGCTGGGACTGTTGAGCCTGATCCAGGCTGCCGGGGCTGCAGAGCAGGCACAGTGTCCGGCCTTGCTGAACAGGACATTTCCGCGCCTGCAGGATGAGTCGCCACAATCGTTGTGTCAGTACCAGGGCCAGGTGGTGCTGGTGGTGAACACGGCGAGCTACTGTGGCTTTACCCCACAGTACAAGGGCCTGGAGGCCTTGTATGCCAAATACCGTGACCGCGGGCTGGTGGTGTTGGGTTTCCCGTCCAACCAGTTTGGCTCTCAAGAGCCCGGTTCGGCCAAGCAGATTGCCGATTTCTGTGCCAACACCTATGGCGTGAAGTTTCCGATGTTTGCCAAGACCGAGGTGCGTGGCAATGGGGTGAATCCGTTCTATGCGGATCTCATCAAGCTCAGTGGCACCACGCCGAAGTGGAATTTCTACAAATACCTCATCACCCGCGATGCACGCACGGTGACCGCCTTCAGCAGCCTGACTGCCCCGGATGACGGTGATTTGGTGGAGGCCATTGAGAAGGCCTTGGCAGACAAGCCATGAAAAACCCCGCCGGGGCGGGGTTTCCATTTTTGCTTTGCGTCCTCCACTGATGTCGCAATGACAGCGCGTGTGGCCTGAAATGTAACCGTACTCGTCATGCTGTCGTATCCCTCCGGAGAGGGGACAAGCCGTGCAGTGCGACACGGAAAGGGGTTTTGCATGCGGGTTGACCCTCAAGTCGGGGGCGGCATCGGACGAAGGACCGATCATCATGGACTTGAGTTCGAACATCGTGCCCCTATCTGAGTTTCAGTTCGACGAATTTGGAGTGCAGTTCATGCAGATGCTTTACAACTCTGACAACTATGCCGTCGTGCAGATCGATCTGCATCCGGAAGATGCACCAGTGCTGCCTCAGGAAGCCGTGGCGTTGACGCGTGGCGGCTACGAGATCGTGGACAAATTTGCCCGCAAGGAAATGTTCATCGAGGGGGCCTTGGCCGAGACCTTCAAGGAAGGTGTGGAGGCCCTGATCGAGAATTCGCCCAGCGTGGAAGAGTTCGATGCCTATCTCGAGCGTTATGCGGGTATGGCCACGCAACCGGTGGTGATGCACTGAGCTTTTCTACAATAGCGGGATGAGCTCTTCTGCATCCCCCTCCTTGACCGCCGTGCCGGTGGAACGTCGTCCCTATACGCGGGCGGCCCAATTGCCCGAGATCATGCGCCAGCGCATCGTCATCCTTGACGGTGCCATGGGGACCATGATCCAGCGCTACAAGCTCACCGAGGCCGATTACCGGGGCGCACGTTTTGCCGATCATCCGAAAGACCTGAAGGGCAACAACGAGCTGCTGCAGCTCACCAAGCCCGAGGTCATCCGCGAGATCCACGAGCAGTATCTGGCGGCCGGCGCCGACATCATCGAGACCAACACCTTTGGTGCCACCACCGTGGCCCAGGATGACTACGAGCTGCCCGAACTGGCCATCGAAATGAACCTGGTGGCTGCGCGCATGGCCCGCGAGGCCTGCGACAAGTTCAGCACGCCCGACAAGCCACGATTTGCAGCGGGGGCCATCGGTCCGACCCCGAAGACCGCCAGCATCAGCCCGGACGTGAACGACCCGGGTGCACGCAATGTGGATTTCGACACCCTGCGCCAGGCCTATTACGAGCAGGCCAGGGCCTTGATGGAGGGGGGCTGCGATGTGTTTCTGGTCGAGACCATCTTCGACACGCTCAATGCCAAGGCAGCCATCTTCGCGATTGACCAGCTGTTTGAGGATACGGGCGAACGCCTGCCCATCATCATCTCGGGGACCGTGACCGATGCATCGGGCCGGATCCTCTCCGGGCAAACCGTGAGCGCCTTCTGGCACTCGGTGCGCCATGCCCATCCGCTGGCCATCGGCTTGAACTGTGCGCTGGGTGCGGCGCTGATGCGGCCGTACATCGAAGAGTTGTCAAAGATTGCCGGCGACACCTTTGTCAGCTGCTATCCCAACGCCGGCCTGCCCAACCCGATGAGTGAGACCGGCTTTGACGAGACGCCGGACATCACGGGTGGTCTGGTGGAGGATTTCGCCCGCGCTGGGTTCCTCAATATCGCCGGCGGTTGCTGCGGCACCACCCCGGACCACATTGCGGCGATTGCCGAACGCGTGAGCCACTACCGTCCGCGTTGCCTGCACGGCAACACCACCGGCTTCCTGTCTTCGCTGGCAGCGGCCTGATCCGCCGGTCGGCCCCGGGGCGCTCAGGCGTAGGGGTCGGCAAAGCCCAGTTCGGCCATCACGGCACGCTCCTGGGCTTCCATCTCTTCCGCATCGGCCTCGTTGAGGTGGTCCCAGCCTTGGGCGTGCAGGGTGCCATGCACCAGCATGTGGGCGTAGTAGGCATCCAGCGGCTTGCCTTGTTCCTGGGCTTCCTTTTCGATGACCGGCGCACACAGCACCAGGTCGGCCATCACCACCGGCTCTTGCGTGTAGTCGAAGGTCAGCACATTGGTGGCGTAGTCCTTCTCACGGAATTCACGGTTGAGGGTCTGACCCTCTTCGGCGTCGACGATGCGCACGGTGATTTCGCCGTCGGTGTCCAGTGCCGCACGGATCCAGCGTGCCACCTTGTGGCGGGGCAACAGGTCGCGGTGGCGCTTGTCGGCAAACTGCAGGCTCAGGGTCAGGGCGGGTTTCATTCGGAGGCGGGTTCAGTTGGTTCGGTCGCGGTGTTCTGGCTGGCGGCGCGGTCATAGGCTTCGACGATGCGCGCCACCAGGGGGTGACGCACGATGTCGGCGGCGGTGAAGCGGGTGAAGGCGACTCCGGGTACGCGTTTGAGGATGCGTTGCGCCTCGACCAGGCCACTTCGGGCGCCGCGCGGCAGGTCGATCTGGCTGACGTCGCCGGTGACCACCGCCCGGGTACCGAACCCGATGCGGGTCAGGAACATTTTCATCTGTTCGGGGGTGGTGTTCTGGGCTTCGTCCAGGATGACGAAGGCATGGTTGAGTGTGCGGCCACGCATGAAGGCCAGCGGTGCGATCTCGATGAGGCCTTTTTCGAAGGCCTTGGTAACGCGGTCAAAGCCCATCAGGTCGTACAGCGCATCGTAGAGGGGGCGCAGATAGGGGTCGACCTTCTGGGCCAGGTCGCCTGGCAGGAAACCCAGGCGCTCGCCCGCTTCGACGGCGGGTCGGGTCAGCACGATGCGCTGGACAGCACTGCGCTCCAGGGCGTCCACCGCACAGGCCACCGCCAGGAAGGTCTTGCCGGTACCGGCCGGGCCGATGCCAAAGGTGAGGTCGTGGCCGAGGATGTGGCGCAGGTAGCCGACCTGGTTGGGGGTGCGCCCCTGCAGGTCGGCGCGCCGGGTGCTGAGCACCGGGCCGTGGCTGTCGTCCTGGTCTCCTGTCGTGGCGCCTGGGTTGCTTGCTCGCTGACCGTGGTGGCGGGCTGCCTGGGCCAGGGAGGCCTGGTGTGCTTGCAAGGAGGCCAGGGCCAGTTGCACCTGCTCGGGCGGAATGGGCCGTGCTGCGAGGGCGTACAGGCTGTCCAGCAGGCCGACGGCTTGCTCTGGCGCCCCTTTGGCCCCTTCGATACGGAATTGCTCACCCCGACGAGCGATGGTCACGCCCAGAGCAGCCTCGATGGTGCGCAGATGCTCGTCCAGCGGGCCACACAGATGGGCAAGTCGGGTGTTATCCGGGGGGCTAAAGCGATGGCGCAGGGTCATCCAGGACCTTTCGGGTTCAAAAAGCGCCTAAATTGTCGCCTCCCTTGGCCATGATGGGCTTGCTATCCCGGAGAATGTTTCGAAATCGCGCTGGAGGCGCGGCACGGGATACAACGAAATGCAGTCGGTGGCGCGATGAGTGAAAGAGGGTGGCGTGAGCTGATCGGGCGCCTGCGATGGGCTGTGCGCGGGTCGGGCGAACATGGCCCGGTGGTGCCCAGCGGCCGCGCGGGTCAGTGGGTGCTGTTGTGCCTGGGGCTGGTCCTGGCCTGGCTGGTAGGCTGGGGCATGGTGATGCTCAACCGCGAGGCGGTGCGTCTCAGCAAGCCGGGAGCCGAAGATGCCGGCGGTACCTCGATTCTGTTCCGTGATGCCTGGGCTGTGGCCAGCGACGCACCTTTGTTGCCTGAGCGGGCTGCCGGCAAGGTGGTGACACTGCCTGATGACTGGGCCAGAACCCAACCGGCATATGAAGGCGCGGTGTGGTACCGCTTCCATGTCGATACCACCCTGCGCAGCGCGGGCAGCGGCCTGCTGGCGGCCTACATCGGGCGAGCCTGCTCTGCGCTGGAGGTGTACCTCAATGGGGAGTTGCTGTACCGCAGCGGCCGGATGACCGCGCCAGTTGCCCGGCAATGCCAGCAAGGCCATGTGGTGACCCTGCCTGACTTCCTTCTGAAGTCAGGCGACAACCAGCTGGACATCAAGGTCGCTGGCCATGCACTGGCCCATGTGACCGCGCGTCAACGCGCCGGCGGGCTGGCGGAAGTGCGTATCGGTTCGGCTCCGGCCATGGTGGCCTTGCAGGAAGAGCAGCGGTTCTGGTCGATCACCATGGCGCAGATGATCGCGGCCGTGCTGCTGGTGCTGGGGGGCTTCACCTTGTTGCTGGCCTGGGTGCGTCGCCTGGGCTACCTGATGTACTTTGGCCTGCTCAATGTGGGGTGGGCGTTGCTGACAGGCCGTCTCTGGCTGCATGACATGCCCTGGTCCAACGCACTGACCGAGGGCATTCAAGCCGCGCTGTTTGCGCCCTTGGCGGCGTGTGCGGTGAGCTTCCTGCTGGATTACTCCGGGGCAGGCATGCGCGAGGCGCGGTTCCGTACCTTCGAATTGCATGCGCAAAAAATCTTGTGGGCGCAGTGTCTGCTGATGCCCTTGAGCCTGTGGCTGGTGGGGCCAGGTCGGTTGTTCCATGTGGCCTGGTACTGGTATGGCTTGCTGGCGCTTGAAGTGTGTGCCGCCATTGCCTACTTCCTGTGGCATGCGGGTCGTGCACGTCGACCAGAGTTCTGGTTGATGAGCAGTGCACTGGGCGTGGTCGTGGCGATCCTGGGCATCGAGTTTTCGTTTCAGATCGGCTGGCTGCAGGTCTGGGGCGTGCATGTCACCTATTTCGTGATGCCCTTGTTGTATGCGGCGGTGGCCTTTCGCTTGAGCCAGGTGTATGCCCGGGCGTTGAATTCAGCCGAAACAGCGCGTGTCCAGCTGGAGCAGCGTGTTCAGGAAATCAGTGCTGAAATCGAGCGCAACTTCAACCAGCTGTCCGAACTGCGCATCGAGCAGGTGGCCGAGAAGGAGCGCAAGCGGATTGCGGCGGACCTGCACGATGACCTGGGGGCCAAGCTGCTCACCATCGTGCACACCAGCGACAACGACCGCATTTCTGCGCTGGCGCGCGAGGCCCTGGATGAAATGCGCCTGTCGGTGCGAGGTCTGACCGGACGCCCCATGGTGCTGGCCAATGCCCTGGCGGACTGGCGAGCCGAGGTGGTCTCTCGTCTCGGGCAGGCTGGCATCGAGATCGAGTGGCGCAATGCCATGGAAGAGACCGAAGAGCCGCTGTCAGCCCGCACCTTCGTGCAGACCACACGCATCCTGCGCGAGGCGGTCAGCAACATCATCAAGCACAGTGGCGCATCGCACGTGGTCATCCACACCGAGGTGCACCTGGAGTCGCGACACTTCATCGTTGTGATCCAGGACAACGGCAAAGGCATCCCCATGGAGCTCGATGGCCGGCTGGACCGGGGCCACGGCATGACCAGCATGAAGCACCGTGCCAAGCAACTCAGCGGGCAATGTCTGGTGGAGTCGGGGCCCGGTTTCGGTACCGTGATCCGCCTGACCTTGCCGCTGGACAACCAGCCAGATCTGGCGCAGGCTGGTGGTGCCTTTCCCAGAGGGCGTTGACACTGCTAGCATGTCAGCGCGCGCAAAGGCTCCTCGGTAGGGGGGCCTAGAGAAGACAGATGAACAAGGTAGAGGTTATGAAGCAGATTTTGTTGCTTGAAGATCTTCCGGAGATCCGGACGTGGTTGAAGACCCTGGCTTTGCAGGTGTTCCCTGGTGCCCACATCAGTGAGGCGTCGAGGGTGCACGATGCGCTGGAGCTGGTGAATGCGGTCCGCTTCGACGTCGCCTTGTGTGATCTGGGGCTGCCGGACGGCTCGGGTGTCGAGGTGGTGCAGGCCCTGCGTGAGAAGCAGCCCGATGCCCAGTCGGTCGTGGTGACCATCCACGACGACGACGACCACCTCTTCCCCGCC
Organism: Aquabacterium sp.; assembly: GCF_041909175.1. Classification (GTDB taxonomy): domain Bacteria; phylum Pseudomonadota; class Gammaproteobacteria; order Burkholderiales; family Burkholderiaceae_C; genus Aquabacterium. Next base: position 308,502 of record NZ_JAYRDZ010000001.1, read on the forward strand.
TTGCAGGCCGGTGCCTTCGGTTACCTGCTCAAGGAGCAGTCGCGCGAGCAACTGGCCGAGCAATTGCATCGCATCAGCCAGGGCGAGCCGCCCTTGTCGCCTTCCATCGCCCGCCGCGTGATCCAGTATTTCGCTGCCCAGGCGCGCCAGCAGCCGCAGCAGCCCGTCGACAACGTGACGCCGCATGTGCAGTTGACCGAGCGTGAAAACGAGGTGTTGCTGCGTGTGGCCAAGGGCTTCACGCTGCCGGAGATCGGCGTGCAGCTGAACCTGTCGCGCCACACCATTGCCGACTACGTCAAGCAGATCTACCGCAAGCTCAATGTGTCGTCGCGTGCCGAGGCGGCGCTCGAGGCACAACGTCTGGGGTTGTTCCGCCGATGATTGCCCGTCTGGTCGGGGTGCTGGCAGAAAAGGCGCCCCCGCATGTGCTGATCGACGTCAACGGTGTCGGTTATGAAGTCCAGGTGCCGATGAGCACCTTCTACAACCTGCCCGACCTGGGCGCCAAGGTGACGCTGCTGACGCAGTTCATCGTGCGCGAAGATGCCCAGCAGCTGTTTGGTTTCCTGACGGCCGAAGAGCGGGCCTCCTTCCGCGAGCTGGTCAAGATCAGTGGCATTGGCGCGCGCACCGCGCTGTCGCTGCTCTCTGGCTTGAGCACGCCAGAGCTGGCTCAGGCTGTGGCAGCCCAGGACGCTTCGCGTCTGGTCAAGGTGCCGGGCATTGGCAAGAAGACGGCCGAGCGCCTGCTGCTGGAGCTCAAGGGCAAGCTGGCGCCGGCCCTGACCACGGCGGGGCTGTCGGTGGCCACCGATGCCCAGTCCGACATCCTGCAGGCCTTGCTGGCGCTGGGCTACTCCGACAAGGAGGCACAACTGGCACTCAAGCAACTGCCGTCTGACATCGGTGTCAGCGATGGCATCAAGCAGGCGCTCAAGAGCCTAGCCCGATGATGACGAGGGTGTCCGTGTGCTGGCGTGGTGCGCTGGTCGTTGCGCTGGCGTGCTGCTCAGGGTGGGCTGCTGCTGCGGCCGTGGCGACCTTGCCTGCTCCAGCCGATACGGGCCGCTTCTGTCAGGCCGTTTCCCGGCGCCTGCCCAATGTCTCGCCCGCCCTGTGTGCCGGCACCGGGCTGCAGACCAATGGGGGGCGCTCGGTCAAGGGCATGCCCTTGTTCCAGCGTGATGTGATTTCGCCGCATGCGCGCCTGAAGGTGCTGGTCATTGGCGGCATCCACGGAGACGAACCGTCGTCGACTTCCCTGGTGATGCACTGGGTGCAGTCGGCCATGGAAACCCCATCGAACATCCACTGGCGCTTTGTGCCGCTGGTCAACCCCGATGGCATGTTGCAGGCCAAGCCGACGCGCACCAATGCCCACGGGGTGGACCTGAATCGCAACTTCCCGACACCCGATTGGGACAAGGAAGCGGCCATTTACTGGAACAAGCGCACCGGCAAGGACCCGCGCCGTTTTCCGGGCACCAAGCCCCTGTCCGAACCGGAGTCGCGCTGGGTGCGCGATGAGATGGAAAGCTGGAAGCCGGACCTGATCGTGTCGGTACATGCCCCTTATGGCGTGCTGGACTTCGATGGTCCGACTGTGCCGCCCAAGCGCCTGGGGCGGCTGTATCTGGACCAGGTGGGCATCTTCCCGGGCAGCCTGGGCAACTATGGCGGGGTGCACAAGAAGGTGCCGGTGGTGACGATCGAGCTGCCCAGTTCGTTGCGCACACCGCAGGACGCAGAGATTCGCCAGATGTGGCTTGACCTGCTGCGCTGGACCGCTGAACGACTGGGTGCGGACTGAGCATGATCGTGCGTGATCGGCCCTCGGGCTGGCGTTTGTTTCTGATCCTGCGCGGGTCCATCCTCAAGCAGATCCGCTGGGTCTTGCTGGCCAACATCCTGGTGGCCACGGCCGTGACCTGCCTGCATGGCGATGTGTTCGAACACAAGGTCACGCTGACGACCACCCCCTTCACGTTGATTGGCCTGCCGCTGGCCATCTTCCTGGGCTTTCGCAACACGGCCTCGTACGACCGCTATTGGGAGGCGCGCAAGCGCTGGGGCGAAATCCTGCTGCTCAGCCGCAATCTGGCGCGGCAGTGCCTGACCCTGATCGCTGGCCCGCAGCCGGTGCCGCATGGTGCCGGGCAGGCGGACGTGCGCGTGCGCATGGTGCGGCGTTGCATCGCCTATGCCTACGCACTCAAGCACCAGTTGCGCGGCACGCCCGATGCCGACGACGTGCGACGCTGGGTCGAGCCCGAGGAGTTCTCGGGCCTGGACGGGCAGCGTTGCCGGCATGCAGCCTTGATGCTGAACATGGGCCGTGATCTGCAGGGTGCGCGCGAAGCTGGTGCAGTGGACCCCATCCTCACCGCCCGCATCGACGACACCTTGTCCGCCCTGATGGGCGTGGCGACGGCCTGTGAGCGCATCAAGAACACGCCGCTGCCTTTTTCCTACACCTTGCTGCTGCACCGGACAGCGTACTTGTACTGTTTCCTCTTGCCCTTTGGGCTGGTGGACACCATCGGCTACCTGACGCCCTTTGTCGTCGGGATCGTGGCCTACACCTTCTTCGGGCTCGATGCCCTGGGCGATGAGATCGAAGAGCCTTTCGGGCTTCAGGACAACGACCTGGCACTCGATGCCATCTGCCAGACCATCGAGGTCAATCTGCGGCAGGCATTGGGCGAGCCGGCATCGGGCCTGCCGCAGACCATGCAGCCGATTGACTACTGCTTGATGTAGACATGCGACCGTGGGCTTGGTTTTTGCATACACTTTTGCCCTTACCAATCGCACTGGAGTTGTTCATGTCGATGATGAAGCGCCGCACCATTCTGGGTGCCCTGTCCCTGTCCGCCGTGATGATGGGTGTGTCGTCGCCGGTCTGGGCTGATGCCAAGATCAAGGTGGCCGGTATCTACACCGTGCCCGTCGAGCAGCAGTGGGTTTCCCGCATTCACAAGGCCCTGATGGCCGCCAAGGCCCGCGGTGAAATCGATTACGTGTTCTCTGAAAACGTGGCCAACGCCGACTACGAGCGCGTGATGCGCCAGTACTCCGAGCAAGGCAACAACCTGGTGGTCGGTGAAGCCTTCGCTGTCGAAGCCGCTGCCCGCAAGGTCGCCAAGGATTACCCGAAAGTCGCCTACCTGATGGGTTCGTCGGGCAAGCCGCAGGCGCCCAACTTCTCGGTGTTCGACAACTACATCCAGGAGCCGTCCTACCTGACCGGCATGATTGCCGGCGGCATGACCAAGTCGAACCTGATCGGCATGGTCGGTGGCTACCCCATCCCCGAAGTGAACCGCCTGATGCACGCTTTCATGGCGGGCGCCAAGGAAGTCAACCCGAAGGTGAAGTTCAGCATCACCTTCATCGGTTCGTGGTTTGACCCACCGAAGGCCAAGGAAGCCGCCTTTGCCATGATCGACAAGGGCGCCGACATCCTCTATGCCGAGCGCTTCGGTGTGAGCGATGCCGCCAAGGAAAAGGGCAAGCTGGCCATCGGCAACGTGATCAACACCCAGGACAAGTACCCCGAGACGGTGGTGGCTTCGGCGTTGTGGAACATGGAGCCGACCGTCGACACCGCCATCAAGGCCGTGAAGGCTGGCAAGTTCAAGGCCGAGGACTATGGTCAGTATTCGCTGATGAAGTTCAAGGGCTCCGAACTGGCGCCGCTGGGTTCTTTCGAGAAGAAGGTGCCGGCTGCCCTGATGGCCAAGGTCAAGGCCAAGGATGAAGCCATCCGTGCCGGCAAGTTCACGGTGCAGGTGATCGAGTCCGAACCCAAGTCGAACTGACCGACCTGTCTGTTCAAGCAGACCACGACGCCATGACAGACGTTTCCAGCCAGCCCGTCTTGCGGCTGGCCCACATCACCAAGCGATTCGGGTCGCTGGTGGCCAACGACGACATCTCGCTGAGCCTGGGGCGCGGCGAGGTGCTGGCCTTGCTGGGCGAAAACGGGGCGGGCAAGAGCACGCTGGTCTCGATCCTCTTCGGACACTATGTGGCCGATGAGGGCGAGATCGAGGTGTTCGGTGAGCCCTTGCCGCCTGGTCAGCCCAAGGCGGCCTTGGCCGCCGGCATCGGCATGGTCCACCAGCACTTCACGCTGGCCGACAACCTGAGCGTGCTCGACAACCTCATGATGGGGACCGAGCCGCTGTTTCAGCCTTTCTCCCGCCAGCGTGCGGCGCGGGACAAGGTGCGGGAAACAGCCCAGCGCTTCGGCCTGATGGTGGACACCGAGGCCCGTGTGGCCGACCTGTCGGTGGGGGAGCGTCAGCGCGTCGAGATCCTCAAGGCCCTGGTGCGGGGTGCGCGCATCCTGATCCTCGATGAGCCCACGGCGGTGCTGACACCGCAGGAAAGCGAGTCGTTGTTTGCCACCTTGCGTGAGCTGGTGGCCCAGGGCCTGTCCATCATTTTCATCAGCCACAAGCTCGACGAGGTGCTGCGGGTGTCGCACCAGATTGCGGTGCTGCGTGCCGGCAAGTTGGTGGCCACGCGCCCGGCCGAAGGCACGAGCAAGGCCGAACTGGCCGAGCTGATGGTGGGCCGCAGTGTGGCGATGCCCCAGCGTGAAAGCCGGCCTGCCGGTGCTGTGGTGCTGTCGGTGCAAGGCCTGCGGGTGGATGCCGCATCAGGCGGCAAGCCGCTGCTCGATGGGGTGGGCCTGACCATCCGCGCCGGCGAAATCCTTGGCATCGCCGGGGTGTCGGGCAACGGGCAGGTGCCCCTGGCCCACGTGCTGTCCGGGCTGCAGCCCGCCGATGCGGGCGTGATCGAGGTGGCGGGGGCGCGCATGAAGGATGCGCCTCGCCAGTGGGTGGATGCTGGGGTGGCCCGCATCCCCGAAGACCGCCATGCGCTGGGGGTCGTCGGTGATCTGCCAGTGTGGGAAAACGCGGTGACCGAGCACATCCGCTCCAGCAGCCTGTCGCGGTGGGGTTGGATCAAGCGCGGTGCGGCCAAGAAGCAGGCCCAGTCGCTGGTCAAGCGCTTTGATGTGCGCCTGAGTGGCATCGATGCCGCAGCCCGCTCCTTGTCCGGCGGCAACATGCAAAAGCTCATTGTGGGGCGAGCCTTGTCGGTGCGGCAGACACCCGGTCGTGAAGACGACCAGACGCCACCGGTGCTGATCGTGGCGGCCCAGCCCACCTGGGGCCTGGACATCGGAGCGGTGGCCTATGTGCACCGCTGCCTGCTTGAAGCGTGCGAGCAGGGCAGTGCGGTCTTGCTGATTTCGGAAGACCTGGATGAATTGTTTGCGCTGTCTGACCGGATCGCCGTGATGCACCACGGCCATCTGGGTGAAGCGCGGGCGACTGCAGACTGGACGCTGGCCGACATTGGTCTGGCGATGGCCGGCAGCCGCCATCAGGAGAATGCCCATGCGGCTTGAAGCCCGTCCCCAGGTGTCACGGGGGTGGTTGGTCTCGGCACCCTTTGTGGCGGTGGCCGTGACCCTGTTGTTGACCGCCTTGTTGTTGAAGTGGGCTGGTGCCCCCGTCGGAGAGGCCTTCAGCCTGCTCGTGCAGGGGGCCTTTGGTACCCGCTTCGCCTTGAGCGAAACCCTGACCCGTGCCACCCCTCTGATCCTCACCGGCCTTGCTGCGGCGGTGGCTTTCCGGGCGCGTCTCTTCAACATCGGGGCTGAGGGGCAGTTGTATCTGGGCGCCTTGGCCGCCGTGGCGGTGGGCGGGCAGCACCCCGAAGGGCTGTGGGCGCCGCTGGCCCAGTTGCCGTTGCCGGTCCTGCAGGCCGTCATGGTGGGCGCTGCGGCGCTGGCCGGTGCCGTGTGGCTGCTGTTGCCGGCCTTGCTCAAGTCGCGGCTGGGGGTGGACGAAGTGGTCACCACCTTGCTGCTCAATTTTGTGGCGCTGCTGCTGGTGTCCATGCTGCTGGATGGCGTCATGAAAGACCCGATGGCCATGGGTTGGCCACAAAGCGTGGCCTTGCAACCCGAGCTGGAATACGGCCGCTTGCTGGAGCGCACTCGCCTGCACAATGGCCTGCTCTGGGCCATCGGCTTGGCGGTGCTGCTGTGGGTGGTGGACCGCTACACCACGCTGGGCCTGGCCATGCGTGCGGTGGGGGCCAACAAGGAGGCCGCTGCTTTTGCGGGCCTGCCGGTGCAGCGCACGGTCATCATCGTGGCCTTGATCTCGGGGGCTCTGGCCGGTCTGGCCGGGGTGGGTGAAGTGGCCGGGCGCACCAGCTACGTCACGCTCGACATGTCTCCGGGCTATGGCTATGCCGGCATCGTGATTGCCATGCTGGCCGGCTTGCACCCGCTGGGGGTGGTGGCGGCAGCGGTGTTCGTCGCTGCCGTGCTGGTGGGGGCAGACAGCATGAGCCGCACGCTGGGTGTGCCCAATGTGCTGGCCGATGTGGTGGTGGCGCTGGCGCTGCTGAGCATCCTGGTGACGGCCCTGTTTGCGCGCTACCGCATCGTCTGGCGCCAGCATCATCAACGCGTGGGGGCCGCATGAACGAGTGGCTGGATCTCTTGAGTTCGGCACCGTTCTGGATTGCGGTGCTGCGGGTGGCGACGCCCCTCATTCTGGGCACGCTGGGTGTGCTGCTGTGCGAGCGTGCGGGGGTCTTGAACCTCGGCATCGAGGGCATCATGGTGGCCGGCGCTTTCACGGGCTGGCTCACGGTCTACCACGGCGGCGGCCTGTGGACGGGCGTGCTGGTGGCCTTGCTGGTAGGCGCTTTGTGCGGCCTGGTACACGCGGTGCTGACGGTCTGGCTGGGTTTGTCTCAGCACGTATCGGGCCTGGGCCTGACGATGCTGGCGACCAGCCTGTCCTACTACGGCTATCGGGTGAGCTTCCCCAAGGTCAGCAGCCCGCCGACCATCGAGCCTTTTGCGCCCATGTCCTTTCTGGCTGGTGTGCCCGTGGTTGGCCCGGTGCTGGGCGAGCAGACGGCGTTGACCGCCTTGGCGCTGGTGCTGGTGCCGGTGCTGATCTATGTGCTGTACCGCACCCCACTGGGCTTGGCCGTGCGCATGGTCGGCGAGAGCCCCAAGGCCGTCGAAGGTCAGGGCGTCAGCGTCATGGCGGTGCGAACCGGCGCGGTGATGGCGGGCTCGGCCCTCATGGGCCTGGCTGGGGCATTCCTCACGCTGTCGGCCTTCAACGCTTTCTTCTTCAACATGGTCAACGGCCGTGGCTGGATCTGTGTGGCCCTGGTGGTGTTTGCCAGCTGGCGGCCGGGCAAGGCGCTGCTCGGCGCCCTGTTGTTTGCTGCCTTTGATGCCCTGCAGTTACGGCTGCAGCAAGGCGGTGTCGGCATCGCCGGCGTGGCGCTGCCCTATCAGGTCTATCTGATGCTGCCTTATCTGCTGTCGATCATGGCGCTGGTCGTGATGGCCCGCAAGGCGGCGTACCCGCAGGCCCTGATGCAACCTTATCGCCCAGGCGAACGCTGAGTCTGGCGTGTCAGCAAGGCGTCGAACTCGGCAGCGGGGACGGCCTTGCTGAACAGGAAGCCCTGGTATTCCTGGCAGCGGCGGTCCTGCAGCCAGCGCAGCTGATCCTCTGTTTCGACGCCTTCTGCGACCACGTCCATCTGCAGCATCCGGCACATGGTGATGATCAGGTCGGCAATGGGCATGGCCGTGTCGAGCGCCTGGATGAAGCTGCGGTCGATCTTCAGACAGTTGATGGGATACAACTGCAGATAGGCCAGGTTGGAGTAGCCTGTGCCGAAGTCGTCAATGGCCAGTCGAAAGCCCATCTCGCACAGCGCATGCAGGGTGTTGATGGTGCCCTCATCGTGGCCCAGCAGAACCGACTCGGTGATCTCCAGCTCGATGAGCTGTGGGTTGCAGCCCGTCTTGCGCACGGTGGCGTCGATACTGCGCAGCAGATCCGGGTCACCAAACTGCTTGGGTGACAGGTTCACCGACACCCGCAGCGGGTAGCCCCGGTGTGCCCAGCGTACTTGCTGACGGGCCGCTTGCTCCAGCACCAGGGCGCCGAGGGCGTGGATCAGCCCTGCTTCTTCGCACAGACCGATGAACTCACCCGGCATGATCAGCCCGCGTCGGGGGTGGTGCCAACGGACCAGGGCTTCCGCGCCAATGATCACCTCGGTGTCGACATTCAGCCTGGGTTGGTAATAGAGCTCAAACTGGCCATTCGCCAAGGCATCGCGCAACTCCTGCTCCAGGGCCAGTCGACCCTGGGCACGCGTCTGCAGGTCGGCCGTGAAATAGGCCATGCGGTTGCGGCCCTGTTCTTTGGCGCGGTACATCGCCATGTCGGCGTGTCGCATCAGGTCGTCCAGGGTATCGCCATCGTCTGGAAAGAGGCAAACGCCCAGTGAAGGGCTGACGCGAACCTCGGTGGTGCCCAGCACCAAGGGGCGCCCCATGGTGGTCAGGATGCGCTGGCCCAGGGCATCGACGTAGTGGCTGATGTCAGGGGCCACGGCGAGCACCAGGAATTCGTCTCCGCCCAGTCGGGCAACCATGTCGGTGACCCGCACAACGGCATGAAGGCGCTGGGCCATGGTCACCAGCAGCTGATCGCCGGCCGCGTGGCCCAGCGAATCGTTGATGTGCTTGAAACGGTCCAGATCAATGAAGATCAGGGCTGCCTGCTGACCGTCCCGGCGGGCTTCGTCCAGCTTTTGTGCGAAGCCCTGGTGCACGAAGTGGCGGTTGGCCAGGCCGGTGAGCGTGTCGTGGTGCGCCAGATAGTGTGCCCGGGCTTCCGTGCGCTTGAGTTCGGTGACGTCCACCTCGGTGACAAGACAAGCCGATGCACCCGAGACGGGATCGCGGCACAGCCGTGCTGTCACTTCATGCCAGCGTTCGCCACGGGCGGTTTGAATCAGGGCAATCAGCCGGGCCTGGCCGTGTCGCACCAGGGTGCGCAGGATGCTGCGGTAGTCGGCCAGTTTGACAAAGCTGTGGCGGATGCCGGCGTCCACATCGTCCACGGCATCGCGTGCGGCGGCATTGCGGTAGAGCGCGCGGCCTGCCCGGTTGTACAGTGTGATCATCACCGAGGTGTGAACCAGTGCTTCCAGGCTGCGCAGGGTTTCCGGGTCGCCATGGTGGTCGCTCAGTGCCTCGCAGAACATGGCCATGCGTCCATCTGCCAGCCGCAGTCCGCTGAAGACAACATTGAGCGAGCGCGGCTGCCCCTTGGGGTAGAGCGTCCAGGTTTCCAGAAACTGGGCGTTGTGCCGGATGAAGTCCTGGCGGTACTGCTCCAGCCGGTGGGCGACCGCGGGCGACATGTCGGCACCCATGTCCCGACCGCACAGATCGTCAAGCGAACGGGCTTGCCACACATCGAGTGCAGCCGGGTTGGCCCAGATCACCCGACGGTGGTCGATGTCGAACACCCACGCAGGGGTTCTCAGCCGGTTGAGCTCGGCAAGGCGGGAAGATAGATCGGCGAGGTCGGTCACCCCGACATTATCGGAGGGCGTTACGTGTCCTTGAGTTGCAAAGGGCGACCGATCCGTGACCGATGTCAGCTCAAGGCGATGTCTGACGACTGGATGCGCTTGACGCCCTTGGCGGCCATGGTCTTCCAGGCAGCGGCCAGCGAGCCGTTGAGGTCGATACCGCGAGCGGCGTCTTCGATCACGTAGACCTCGAAGCCGGCCTTGCGGGCATCGAGCGCAGTCCAGGCCACGCAGAAGTCGGTGGCCAAGCCGGTGACGAACACCTTCTTGATGCCGCGCTCTTTCAGGTAGCCGCCCAGACCAGTGAGCGTCTTGCGGTCGGCTTCTTCAAACGCAGAGTAGCTGTCCACGTGCTCGTGGAAGCCCTTGCGGATGATGACCTGTGCCTTCGGGATGCTCAGGTCCTTCACGAGCTGGGCGTCTTCGGTGCCCTGCACGCAGTGGTCAGGCCACAGCACCTGGGTGCCATAGGACAGTTTGGTGGTCTCGAAGGGCTTCTTGCCAGGGTAGGAGCTGGCAAAGGAGGCATGGCCGGGCGTGTGCCAGTCTTGCGTGATCACGACGTTGTCAAAGGCTGCCGCGATCTTGTTGATCACGGGCACCACTTCCTCGCCTTTGGGAACGGGCAGGGTGCCGCCTGTGACGAAGCAGTTCTGCACATCGACGACGATGAGTGCAGATTGGGCATCGGGCTTGATCAGGCTGGCAGCCCGGGCACTCAGCGGCACACCGACAGCGCCGAGCAGGGCCGCACCAGACAGGGATTTCAGGAAGTGGCGACGATCAGCTTGGGACATGTACAAACTCCAGAACTACAGACAGAGTTTGTCCGGTTATGCAAGGATCGCGCCGGCCCACCTGCCCCTTTTCAGTGCCGGCGTCGCCGGGCCGCACCGGCCATAGCCAGTGTCAGCAGGGCGAGCATGCCGGCATCCAGCGAGCCGCCGCCACCACCACCGGAGGAGGAGGAGCTGGAGCCAGACGATGACGAACCCGACGAGGAGCTGTATGTGCTCGCTGCCGTGACCGCTGCCCCCGTATCCAGCATGCCGGCGCCACAGGTGCCGGTCGTGCAATAGCATTCGACCTCATTGGACGAACTCAATGACGAACAGGTGCTGATCCCCGCTGTGCCGCCCGATGTCGGATAACTGCGTGCGCTGCTGCCCAGCAGCGACTTGATCTGTGCTGGGGTCAGCGCGCTGTTCACCGAGAACATCAGCGCGGCCGTGGCGCTCACCATCGGTGCCGAGAAGCTGGTACCGACCGCATAGTCGGTCGCGTTTGTATAAGTCGAGCCGCCGCTGCTGTCGCTGACCGGGTCGGTGGTGCCGCTGTTAGTGGTCGACATGATCGTGTAGTCACAACTGCCCACCGAGTTGACACAATTGCCGCCGGGTGCGCTGATTGTGGCGCTTGAACCATAGTTGGAATACGCTGCCTTGGTGCCGACGTGACGCAGCGCGGTCACGGCGATCACCCCACTGCAGTTGGCCGGCGTGGCCAGCGAACTGGTGCCAGAGTTGCCTGCTGCGGCCACGATCACGGCGCCAGCCGAGGTGATCTGGGTGATGGCATCCTTGTACGCGGAGGTACAACTGCCGGTGCTGCCCAGACTGAGGTTGATGACCTTGGCGGGCGTGGTGTTGGTGGGCACCCCACTGACGCTGATGCCGGCTGCCCAGAGCATGGCGGCGATGATGTCGGAGTCATAGCCACCGCATTTGCCCAGGGCGCGCACCGGCAGGATCTTCACATTCCAGCCGATACCGGCTATGCCCAGGCTGTTGTTGGTGGCCGCGCCGATGATGCCCGACACCTGCGTGCCATGCCAGCTGCTCGACGCGGCGACAGCACACGGCTTGCCATCCACCGTGAAGTCGGCTGGATCAGCATCGATCTCGGCCTGTGTCAGGTAGTCGCCCAGGTCGGATGCATCGCTGCTGCGGCCCACCGAGTTGCCGGCCATCGCCGCGCTGGAGATCATGTTGTAGCCCGACAGCAGCTTGCCACTGAGGTCCGCATGATCGAAGCGCACGCCGGTGTCCACCACTGCCACGACCACGTCACTGCTGCCGTTGGTCAGCGCCCAGGCTGTGGGGGCGTTGATGGCCGATACCAGGGTGCTGTCCGATGCATGGGCATACCACTGCCCAGCCGTGGGGTAAGGCGAGACCTGGCCCGTGCCGTACAGGGTGTCATCGGGTGTGGAGGTGGTGCTGATGCGCTGACGCTGGTCAACGACCGCATATTCGACATCGGCATCGGCAGCCAGCTTGCTGGCCAGCGTCGCCGAGCTCATGCCCGTGGCGGTGGCGACCTGCAGGCGGGGGCCGATCTGACGGCCATCTTTCACGGTCAGCCCCTGACGCTTGCCCAGTGCCTGCATGCGGTGGGCCGTGCTGGTGGTGCTGCTCGTGCTGGCTACCGTGGCATTGCTGCTGCTGTCTTGCAGCAGGGTCGAGCTGGACTTCAGCTTGACGATGACGCGTGCCGTCGTGGTGGTGTCGGCCTGCGCGGCTTGCTGGGTCAGCATGGCTACCAGTAGAAGCGGGGCCAGGCGTGCAGCACGCCAGGAGCGGTTCAGGTCAATCATGGCTGGCGGACAGGGCGAGGGCGCGAGGCGCGTTGATCGGGGTTGGCGTCTGTCAGTCCGGGTGTGCTCAGCAGCTTGCCGGCTTGCTGTTGGCAGCTGCTGTGTGTCGTGGCCTGCAGGGTGAGGCGCCACCATTGGGGGCCTGCAGCGACCGGTGCCTGGGCCAGGCTCAAGCCCTGGGTTTTCAGGTAGTCGGACAAGGCGTTGGCCTGCCAGTCACTGCGCTGTGTACGAACGAGCCAGCGGCAGACATCTGGGTTGCCAGCACTGCTGGCAGGCTCAGAGGCATTCGCACACGCTCCCACAGCCAGCACCAGACAGGAGCCAGCCACGTATCGTCCGATCAGGGATTGCAGGCGAGTTGAGAACAAGAGACGCAACATGGATGCAGACATTGTCCATTGTTGGTACCCACTGTTGCCGGTTTGTTGCTGCAGGTGCGAAAAAGGCCACACTGTGGTGGCCTTTTACATCTCGGTACCGGTGTGGTTCAGTCCTTGAACTCTGGTGTCTGCTTGCTCATGCTGGCCATCATGGCCGTCATCAGGTCGCTGGACATCAGCATCGCTGCATTCCAGGTGGCGATGTAGTTCAGGCTGTCGGCCACAGAGTGATCGCGGGCATAGGTGATCATTTCCTTGGTGCCGCGGATGGACAGGGGCGACTTGGCGGCGATGGTGGCCGCGATCTCGCGCACACCGGCTTGCAGCGCTTCACGGCTGTCGTACACGCGGTTGACGATGCCCAGTTCCTTGGCTTCGGCGGCCTCGACGCGGCGGCCCGTGTAGGCCAGTTCGCGCACCACGCCTTCGGCGATCAGCTTGGGCAGGCGCTGCAGTGTGCCCACATCGGCGGTCATGCCGATGTCGATCTCCTTGATGGAGAAGTAGGCGTCAGCCGAGCAGTAGCGCATGTCGGTGCAGCAGATCAGGTCGATGCCGCCGCCCACGCAGGCGCCATGGATGGCAGCGAGCACCGGCTTGCGGCAGCGTTCGATGCTGGTGAGGGTGTCCTGCAGGTCGAGGATGACGCGGCGCAGGCTTTCACGCATGCGGCCATCGCAGTCGTTCTTGATCTGGCCTTGCAGGCCCATCATCATCTGCAGGTCGATGCCCGAGGTGAAGTGCTTGCCTTCGCCTTCAAGGATGGCGACGCGCGCCTCCGGGGTTTCATCCACCCACTGCATGGCGCGGCGGATGTCGTGCCACATCGCCAGGTTCATGGCGTTGGCCTTGTCCGGACGATTCAGACGGATGGTGGCGATGTGTTGGTCGAGCGAGATCTGGATGGTTTCGAGGTTCATCGTGATTCCTCAGGCGGGCTTGTTGCCCTTGTAGGCAGGCAGGAAAGCAGCCAGGCGGGTGGCCATCTCGGCACCGAGAGCCTGCAGGCCGCTCATGGGGCGCACCATGACTTCGAAATCGACGATGCGACCGGCTTCGTCGAACTGGATCATGTCGATGCCCTTGAGCGACTTGTCGCCCACATCGGCGCTGAACTCCAGCACCACGCTCAGGCCATCTGGCGAGGCCAGCTGGCGGTGGTATTCGAAGTGGGTGAACACCTGCATGACGGTGGTCAGGATCAGCTGGACGGCCTCGGCGCTCACATACGGCTTGTAGGCCATGGGCGAGCGGAACACGGCTTCGTCCGCCAGGATGGCGCGCAGGCCGCTCATGTCCTTGCGGGCCACCATGTCATGCCACTGGTCCAGCGAGGCCGCCGCAGCGGCATGCAGTCGGGTATCGAGCGGGTGTGTCATGGTGGTCTCCGTTGGCTGGATCAGAGGGCGGCAGCGACTTCGGTGCCTTGCTTGATGGCGCGCTTGGCGTCGAGTTCGGCGGCCACGTCGGCACCACCGATCAGCGTGACCTTCTGGCCAGCGGCTTCGAGGCCGGCCTGCAGTTCACGGAAGGGCTCCTGGCCCGCACAGATCACCACATTGTCGACGGGCAGGGTGATGTCCTTGCCACCGACGGTGATGTGCAGACCGGCATCGTCGATCTTGTTGTACGACGCGCCTGCGATCATCTCGACGTTGCGGTTCTTCAGCGAGGTGCGGTGGATCCAGCCGGTGGTCTTGCCCAGGCCGTCACCCACCTTGCTGGCCTTGCGCTGCAGCAGGTAGATCTGGCGCGGGGGCTTGGGCAGATGCGGGGCCTTCACGCCACCGCGCTCGGCGTAGGCCGAATCAATGCCCCACTCTTCGTTGAACTTGTCGAGGTTCAGCGAGGGGCTTTCGCCTTCGTGCGTCAGGTATTCCGACACGTCGAAGCCGATGCCACCCGCACCGATCACGGCCACGCGCTGGCCCACGGGCTTCTTGTCGCGCAGCACGTCGAGGTAGCTCAGCACCTTCGGGTGGTCCACGCCGTCGATGGCCGGGGTGCGCGGGGTCACGCCGGTGGCGAGGAGGATCTCGTCAAAGCCACCCTTGACCAGGTCGTCAGCCGACACGCGGGTGTTGAACTGGGTCTTCACGCCGGCGGCCTGGAGCTCGTTGCGGAAGTAGCGCAGCGTTTCGTAGAACTCTTCCTTGCCGGGGATCTGCTTGGCGATGTTGAACTGACCGCCGACATCGGGGCCGGCTTCGAACAGGGTCACATCCAGACCGCGGCGGGCCGCTGTGGTGGCGGCTGCCAGACCGGCCGGGCCGGCACCGACGACGGCCACACGCTTGGTCGACGTGGCAGGCGCGATGGTCAGGATGGTCTCGTGGCAGGCGCGGGGGTTGACCAGGCAGGACGTGATCTTGCCGCTGAAGGTGTGGTCCAGGCAGGCCTGGTTGCAGCCGATGCAGGTGTTGATGCGATCGGCCTGGCCGGCGGCGGCCTTGTTCACGAACTCGGGGTCGGCCAGCATGGGGCGGGCCATGGAGACCATGTCGGCGCAGCCATCGGCCAGGATCTGTTCGCCCACTTCCGGGGTGTTGATGCGGTTGGTCGTGATCAGCGGGATCTGGACCTGGCCCTTCATCTTCTTGGTCACCCAGGCGAAAGCACCGCGCGGCACGCTGGTGGCAATCGTCGGGATGCGGGCTTCGTGCCAGCCGATGCCGGTGTTGATGATGGTGGCGCCAGCAGCTTCAATGGCCTTGGCCAGTTGCACCACTTCAGCGAAGTCGGAGCCGCCGTCCACCAGGTCCAGCATGGACAGGCGGTAGATGATGATGAAGTTCGTGCCGACGCGTTCACGCACGCGCTTGACGATCTCCACCGGGAAGCGCATGCGGTTGTCGTAAGAGCCGCCCCACTCGTCGGTGCGGTGGTTGGTGCGGGCCGCGATGAATTCGTTGATCAGGTAGCCCTCGGAGCCCATGATCTCGACGCCGTCGTAGCCGGCCTTCTGGGCCATGGCAGCGCAGTGTGCATAGTCTTCGACGGTTTGCCAGACTTCTTCGGTGCTCAGCTCGCGCGGGGTGGCCGGCGAGATCGGCGCGCGGATGGCGCTGGGAGCGACCAGGCCGGGATGGTAGGCGTAGCGGCCAAAGTGCAGGATCTGCATGGCGATCTTGCCGCCGGCTTCGTGCACGGCATCGGTCACCACCTTGTGCTTGGCGGCTTCTTCTTCGCTGGCCATGCGGGCGCCACCGGGGTAGGGGCGGCCATCGTCGTTCGGGGCAATGCCGCCGGTCACGATGAGGCCCACGCCACCGCGGGCGCGTTCGGCGTAGAAGGCGGCCATGCGTTCGAAGCCGTCCTTGGCCTCTTCGAGGCCGACGTGCATCGAGCCCATCAGGACACGGTTGCGCAGGGTGGTGAAACCAAGGTCAAGCGGTTGAAGCAGGTGGGGGTATGCGGTCATGGGGGCGTCCTGTATATCGGGCGTGGAGAAATCAGCGGGGCAGGCCTGTTGCCAGGCACTATGCAACCAGTTGCAGGAATGTAGTCGAGTCGATTCGTTTATGCAACTGGTTGCATACCTAGGTGGCGCCACGTAGACTCGCGCACATGTCACTTTCCCACGCCCTGCTGACTTCGCTGCTCGAAAAATCCTCGTCTGGCTACGAGCTGGCTCGGCGTTTCGACAAGTCCATCGGGTTTTTCTGGCACGCCACCCACCAGCAGATCTACCGCGAGCTGGCTCGCATGGAGAAAGATGGCTGGATCAGCTCCAGCGAAGCACCGGACGGGGGCAAGACCCGCAAGCGCATCTACGAAGTCTGTGATGCGGGCCAAGTGGCCCTGCGTGAATGGGTGACCACGCCGTGTGACCCGTCCGTCATGCGCGACGAGCTCATGGTGCGCCTGCGTGCCGATGCGGTCATCGGCCCTCTGGGCCTGGACAAGGAAATCGAGCGCCGTCTGGCCCTGCACGAACTGAAGCTGCAGGCCTATCGCGCCATCGAGCAGCGTGATTTCCCGACGCAGAAGCTGCTCACACGCGAGGCCGAAATCCAGCACCTCATCCTCAAGACCGGGATCATGGTCGAGGCGGGCTGGGCGCGCTGGTGCCGTGATGCCATCGAGGTGTTGCGTCGCACCGCTACACCAGACTGAGTTGAACGCACGACGCGCCAGGCACCGACGTCAACGCCGTGGCGGCGACGCCTGAGCTGTCGGCAGTGTCGCCAGGATGGTCAGCAAGCGGTTGATCTGCAGGGGCTTGACCAGATACTGGTTGAAGCCTGCCTGCAGGGCGCGGGCGATGTGGTCGGGCAGGGCATCGCCGCTGAGTGCGATCAGTGGCAGCTTCTTGAACGCCGGCATGCTGCGCAGCTTGCGGCACAGGTCCAGTCCACTGCCATCTGGCAGGTTGATGTCCACCAGCGCCACATCGGGCTGCATGGCTTCGATGGCAGCCAGCCCGTCGCTGGCCGTTTCTGCCGACTGCAGCCGCACATGGGGGTAAGTGGCAAACAGGGCTTCGACCAGACTGCGGTTGAGCGGGTTGTCTTCGATGTGGACGATGCGCAATGGCGGCAACATGACCATGGGCTCTGCAGCCTTGGCCGGGGGCTGTCCGACATGGGTGGCCTCTTCGGCCAGTGGCAGCTTCAGCGAAAAAGTGCAGCCTTCGCCCAGGGTGCTGCGCACCTCGATGCGGCCGGTCATCAGCGCAGCCATGCGCTGGGCGACGGCCAGGCTCAGACCCTGGCGTCCATCCGAGCGCGGTTGAGCCCGTTCGATCTGGGAAAAGGGCTGGAACAGCTTGGGTAGATCTGCGGGGTCGATGCTGCTGCCCTGATCCTGGATGTCGACGACACCACTGCGGTCTTCCGCCAGCTCGCGACCGCGAACCCAGACCGTTCCCCCATCCTGACTCGCGCAGATGGCGTTGTGCAGCAACTGCTCCAGGATGTTGCGGGTGGTCTGGGCGTCGGCCCACACCGTGTGCGGTTCGCAATCAACCACCACGGTCACGTGGCGGGCGCGGGCCAGCTCGTCTTGTGTGGCGCACACCTCGCGCAGCACGCGCACCATGCCCAGGCGTTGCGGGTGCAGGCTGACGGCCGGCTCATTGAGCTTGGCGTAGTCCAGGGCCTGGTCAAGCAGCCCGAGCAACTGGCGGCCGGCCGTGTGGATGTGGCCCAGCTGCTGCTGCAGCGCCGGGGGCAGGGCACTGGTGTCCTGCATGTCCAGCAACTGCGAAAACCCGAGGATGGCGTTCAGCGGAGAGCGCATCGCGTGGCCCATGCGCGCGAGGAAATCCGCCTTGGCGGCCAGCCCCAGTTCGGCTTGCAGTCGTCGGGTGTGCTCGGATTCGGCCAGGCGCGTGGCCCGTACATCGCGCAGGATCTCGACATAGCGTACCGGCTCGTTGTCGGCTTCCAGCACCGGGTGGATGGAGCGTCGCACCCAGATGGGCTCGCCATCCTTGCGGTGCTGGCAGATTTCCAGCTCTTCAATGGCCTCACCCTGCGCCAGGGTCTGGTTGATGCGGGTGATGAGGCTGGTCTCGGTATGGGGCCCGCTGAGCAGTTCCTCGGGTTGCTGGTCGAGGCTTTCGCCCAGCGAGAAGCCCGTCAGCCGACTGAAGGCGGGATTCACCCACCGTATGCAGCGGCGTGCATCGCAGATCATCACCGCATCGCTGACCCGGTCAGCCAGCAGGGCCAGATCCTGATTGGTGGTTTGTGCTCGCAGCAAGGCAGCTTCGAAGAGAACTTGAGCCATGGCGCAACCTCGACCTGATCACGGTGCGTGCTCACCCGGCCCCGGTGAGTGGAGGACAGCGACGGAAAGGGGATCGTCTCAAAACCCGAAGTCGATGTCCAGTTAACCAAGGGTAAGTGCCATGCCGGCATGTCACGCTGTTGGATGGGTAACAGGCACGGAACACACCGCAGACGCGAGTACCCGGGCGGCTTGTGGGTGTCTCTGTTCGTGTGTGCCGGGTGTCGTTGATTCGGGATAATGCAGGGTGCGGCGAGAGGCCGTATCGGAGCGAATGCCATGTTTCTGCACGTCGACGCCTACCCTGGCGACCCCATTCTCACCCTCAACGAAGATTTCCAGAAAGATCCCCGTCAAGGCAAGATCAATCTGAGCATCGGCATCTACTTTGATGATGCCGGCCGCCTGCCGGTGATGCAGGCCGTGCGCGAGGCTGAAACGGCCATGCTGCAGCACATCGGGCCCAAGCCCTACCTGCCGATGGTGGGTGCGGCGAACTACCGTGAAGCCATCCAGCACCTGTTGTTCGGGGCTGAGCACGAGGCCGTCAAGGCCGGTCGCATCGCCACCATCCAGACGCTGGGTGGCTCGGGCGGGCTCAAGGTGGGGGCTGACTTCCTCAAGCGCTATTTCCCCAACTCGGACGTGTGGGTGAGCGACCCGACCTGGGACAACCACCGCGCCATTTTCGAAGGTGCGGGCTTCAAGGTGCACACCTACCCGTATTACGACGCGGCGACCGGCGGTTTGAAGTTCGGTGCCCTGATGGACACGGTGCGCAGCCTGCCAGCACAGAGCATTGTGCTGCTGCACGCCTGCTGCCATAACCCGACCGGGGTGGACCTCACCCAGGCGCAATGGGCCGAGCTGATTCCTGTCCTGCGCGAGCGCAAGTTGCTGCCTTATCTGGACATCGCCTACCAGGGCTTTGGCGACGGCATTGATGAAGATGCCCACGCCATCCGGGCGCTGACCGAAGCGGGTGTGAGTTTCTTTGTGGCCAACTCGTTCTCAAAGAGCTTCTCGCTGTACGGCGAGCGCGTCGGTGGCCTGAGCGTGGTGTGCCCGGACAAGGCGCAAGCCGACCTGGTGCTGGGGCAGTTGATGTCGGCTGTGCGCCGCAACTACTCCAGCCCACCGACCCACGGCAGCCAGATCGTGGCGCGCGTGCTGCAGACCCCCGCCTTGCGTGCCAACTGGGCCGACGAGCTGGGCGCGATGCGCACACGCATCCAGGCCATGCGCCAGCGTCTGCACGATGTGCTGGCTGCGCAGTTGCCGGGCCGTGACATCAGCTACTTCGTGACCCAGCGCGGCATGTTCAGCTACACCGGCCTGAGCCCCGAGCAGGTTGACGTGCTGCGCGAGCAGCATGGTGTCTACGTGCTGCGCTCCGGTCGCATGTGCGTGGCCGGTCTGAATGTCGGCAATGTCGACCGTGTGGCCGAAGCCATGGCGGCCGTGCTGTCGCGCTGAAGCTTCAGGCCAGCTTGAACCAGGCCACCGCTTCCGTCAGCTTCTGCGCCTGATCGCGCAGGCTTTCGGCGGCGGCAGCCGATTCCTCTACCAGCGCAGCGTTTTGCTGCGTCATGGCGTCGAGGTGGCTGACCGCCTGGTTCACGCCGCCAATGCCCTGCGCCTGATCTGAGGCGCCCGCAGCGATGCGCGCGATGGTCTGGTCGACCTCTTCCACGCTGTGCAGAATCGCCTGCATGGCTTCGCCCGCATGCTGAACCAGCTTGGAGCCTGAATCCACCCGCTCGCTGGAGGCCGCAATCAGGGTCTTGATTTCGCGGGCCGCTTCGGCGCTGCGGCTGGCGAGCGCGCGCACTTCGCTGGCCACCACGGCAAAGCCGCGACCTTGTTCGCCGGCCCGTGCTGCTTCCACGGCGGCGTTGAGCGCGAGGATGTTGGTCTGGAAGGCAATGCCGTCAATCACGCCGATGATGTCGCCGATCTTGCGCGCGCTGGTCTGGATGTCGTCCATGGTGCTCACCACCTGGCCGACCACGCCGTGGCCCTGCTCAGCCGTTTGACGGGCATTGCTGGCCAGCGCATTGGCTGAGCGTGAGGCCTCGGTGTTGTCTTGCACGGAGTGGTGCAGCACGCCGACCGATGCCGCCGTTTCCTGCAGGCGCGCGGCCGTCTGCTCGGTGCGCTGGCTCAGATCGCTGGCGCCAGCCGCAATCTCGCGGCTCGCTGTCACCATGCTGTCGACGCTGAAGCGTACCTGGCTGACGGTCGAATTGAGCCCGTCGGACATGGCCTTGAGCGCGGCCATCACTTCACCGATCTCGTCATTGACCCGCCATTGCACATCCTGGCTGATGTCGCCGTGGGCAATCGCATCGGCGATGTCGCGCATGCGGCGCAAGCGGTGCGTGATGGAGTGCGTCATGCTGCGCATGACAAACCACAGGAACAGGGCACCGGCCACGCAGATGGGCACATAGATCATCGCGCGCTCTGCCGCTGCAGCTTTCAGCTCATCGACATAGGCACCGGTGCAGACCACCCAGCCCCAGGGCTTGAATTCGGCGACATAGGTTTCCTTGGTGGCAACCTGCTTGGTGCTGGGTTGCATCCAGCGGTACTGCACGGTGCCGCCATCGGGGCCCTTGGCCACCTTCATCATCTCGTTGAACAGCAAAAAGCCGTCCGCATCCTTCGAGCCGGACATGTCTTTGCCGTTCAAGTTGGGTGAGACGGCATGCATCAGCATGCGGTTGTCGGCACTGAGCACGAACAGATAGCCATCCTTGCCCTGGCGCATCTGGCCGAGGGTGTCGAGGGCTGCGCGCTTGGCCTGTTCTTCGGGCATCTTGCCGGTGGCCGCTTGTTGCTGCAGCCAGTTGAGAACCGACAAGGCACTGTGCACCTGATCATGCATGCTGGCGCGCCGATCACTCAAGCCCTGGCTGAACTGACCATACAGGAGCAGGCCGCTGCAACCCAGCACGGCGATCACGGTGCCGATGGTGATCGCGCGCAATTTCGTGGCGATGGTGGCATGTTGAAACCAGGATGCCATGTTGTTCTCCTCAGACGACGGCGCTTGGTTTGGGGATATCGGCCAGGTTCCGAAAACCTGAATAGAGGAACCCCCTAGATGCATCGCGTGTGTTGTGCAGCGTATAGGGTGATTCCCCTGATCGGCATGGAAAGAGAACCGTAGAAGAATGGCTTTTCCACCATTCGCGACAAATCGCACGACAGGAACACCTTGCCCATGGACAAGATCTGGCTGAAGCAGTACCCGTCTGAAGTGCCGCACGACATCGACCCATCCACCTACCGCTCGCTCGTGGGGCTGATGGATGAGGGTTTCTCCGTGCATCGCGACAAGGCGGCCTACAAATTCATGGGCAAGACCTGGTCGTTCGGCCAGGTCGACGAGCTCTCGAAGGTGTTTGCGGCTTACCTGCAAGGCCTGGGCTTGCAGCCCGGTGACCGGGTGGCCGTCATGATGCCCAATGTGCCCCAGTACCCGGTGGCGGTGACCGCCATCCTGCGCTCGGGCTTTGTGGTGGTCAACGTCAACCCGCTGTACACGCCACGCGAGCTGGAGCATCAGTTGCGGGATGCCGGGGCCAAGGCCATTGTCATCATGGAAAACTTCGCGGTCACCCTGCAGGCCGTGCTGGCCAAGACGCCGGTGCAGCATGTGGTGCTGGCCAGCATGGGTGACATGCTGGGCTTCGTGAAGGGGGCCATCGTCAACCACGTGGTACGCAAGGTGCGCAAGCTGGTGCCGGCATTCCAGCTGCCGAGCGCCGTGCGTTTCAACGATGCGCTGGCGCGCGGGCGCAAGCGTACCTTCCAGGCCGCCAACCCGGGGCCTGACGACATCGCCGTGCTGCAGTACACCGGCGGCACCACCGGGGTGAGCAAGGGGGCTGTGCTGCTGCATCGCAACATCATTGCCAACCTGCTGCAGTCGGAGGCCTGGAACCAGCCCATGTGGAAGCTGGTGCCTGAGCACGAGCAGCCCACCATGGTCTGTGCCTTGCCGCTGTATCACATCTTCGGTTTCACCGTGAGCATGATGTTCGGCTTGCGCGTGGGCGCGTGCAACATCCTCATCCCCAATCCGCGAGACATCCCGGGCACCCTGAAGGAGCTGTCGCAGCACCGCTTCCACAGCTTCCCGGCGGTCAACACGCTGTTCAACGCACTGGCCCACCATCCTGATTTCGACAAGGTGGACTGGAGTGGCTTGCGTCTGTCGGTCGGCGGCGGCATGGCGGTGCAGCACGCCACCGCCAAGATCTGGCGAGACAAGACCGGTTGCCCGATTGCAGAAGGGTACGGCCTCTCAGAGACGTCCCCGTCGGTCACCTGCAACCCTGTCAACAACACCGCCTATACCGGCACGATCGGCCTGCCGCTGCCCTCCACCGAAGTGAAGGTGCTGGACGAAGAGGGGCAGGAGCTGCCGCTCGGGTCGCCGGGTGAGCTGGCCGTGCGCGGGCCTCAGGTCATGGCCGGGTACTGGCAGCGTCCGGAAGAAACGGCGAAGGTGATGACGGCCGACGGCTTCTTCCGCACCGGCGACATCGCGACCATCGACGAGCGCGGCTACGTGAAGATCGTTGACCGCAAGAAGGACATGATCCTGGTGTCGGGCTTCAACGTGTACCCCAACGAAATCGAGGACGTCGTCACCCAGATGCCTGGCATCCTGGAATGTGCGGCTGTGGGCGATCCCGATCCGCATTCGGGCGAGGTGGTGCGGCTGGTCATCGTGCGTGAAGACCCCCAGGTGACCGAGCAGCAGGTGCGTGACTATTGCGCTCAGCACCTCACCGGTTACAAGCGCCCGAAGGTGGTTGAGTTCCGTGCCGAGCTGCCCAAGACCCCTGTGGGCAAGATCCTGCGGCGCGAGTTGCGCAAGGCAGCCTGAAGCGGGCTGAAGCCAACAGGCTTCAGTCTTCGCCCATCAGCCGGACCGGGGTGATCTCCACTGTGGTCTGGCCGTCGTTGACCCACACGGTGCCATCCTGCACCGTGACCTGCAACTGCATGCTGCGCTGCGCCAACTGGCCCAGCGCTTCGCTTTGCTCGGACGGAATCTGCCAGACGTGCAGGTTGCTGGCACGCGTGAGCTTGGTCGCGATGTTGCTCCACCAGATCGGCGTGCTGCTCTGAAAGGCAAACAGGCTGACGCGGCGCGCCCGGCCTGCAGCCTTCATGAGGCGCTTGTCGTCGGGCTGGCCCACTTCCACCCAGTGCAGGATCTCGTCCGAGAAGTTCTTGTGCCACAGGGCGGGTTCGTCGGGCTCCCACATGTCCTTGGCCAGTTCGAGCGTGCCTTCCGAGGTGTCGGCAGGCCAGCCCAGTGCAAGGGCCAGCACACGGATCATCATCCGCTCATCGGTTTCAGAGGGGTGGCGCGCAATCGTGAGGGCCGTGTCGGCATACACATGGCGGTCCATGTCCGCCAGGTTGATCTGGGCCTTGTAAATGGTGGCTTTGAGGGCCATGGTTGGTCAGTCTTTCAAAACGGCAAAGTGTCGAGCCAGCGCTTCAGGTCGGCAAAGACCTGATCCTGATCGGGCTCATTGAAGATTTCATGGAACATGTGCGGGTAGGCCTTGGCG
This sequence comes from Aquabacterium sp., assembly GCF_041909175.1. Classification (GTDB taxonomy): domain Bacteria; phylum Pseudomonadota; class Gammaproteobacteria; order Burkholderiales; family Burkholderiaceae_C; genus Aquabacterium. The sequence goes on from NZ_JAYRDZ010000001.1 coordinate 332,276, forward strand.
CTGACCTTGCCCTGGGGCGCGAGCTGCGCAAAGCGCGCGCTGCCCGCCGGGTTCACGCAGCGGTCCGAACCGGCATAGATCAGCAGCGTAGGCACTTGCCAGCGCGGGGCTTGTGCCATCACATGGCGCCCACCGTCGAGCAAAAAGCGCACGAGGCGCCCTGTGGCGCGGTCGTGCACCAGCGGGTCGTTCACATACGCTTTCACGACGGCCGGGTCGCGGCTGACCCATTCGGGCTTGAGCCCGTTGGGTACCGGGAAGTCAGGCGCCAGGGCGCCGACCGTGGCCAACAGGGCGCGCTGAAAGACATTCAGGCCGATGTCGAGGGCAGGCGAGGACAGCACGAGGGCGTCGATGGGGCGCGACCAGCTCGGTTCGCTTTCGGGGGCCAGGGCCTCCGAAACATAGCGCGCTGCAATCAGTCCCCCCATGCTGTGCCCGATCAGCATCAGCTTGTGTCCGGGGTAGGCCTGCACCACTTCACCCAGCACCATGTTGAGGCCATGCAGGTAGTCGCGCTCGGTGCTGAGCAGGCCGCGCTCGCCACCTGATCGCCCGTGACCCCGGTGGTCGTACGACACCACGGCCCAGCCCCAGGCGTTGAGGTGGGCGGCCACATGCTCATAGCGGCCGCTGTGCTCGCCCAGTCCATGGACGATCACGGCCACACCGCGAGGCGTGACGCCCTCGGGCAGTGGCCAGTGGCGCAGAGCCAGCTTGATGAAGTTGAGCGTCTGGATCTCGGTGGGCAGTGAAGCAGGCATCGGGGTCCTTTGTGGCGTGCAGATGGCTTAACGGGCTGAGAGGGCGCGCAACCAGCCCAGGCCGGCAGACGTACCGCCCGGGCCAGCCTGGCGAGGCTTGTATTCGCAGCCGATCCAGCCCTGCCAAGTCAGCGCAGCCAGTTCGGCAAACACATGAGGGTAATGCAGTTCGCCGGCATCGGGCTCCCCCCGGTCAGGGATGGCTGCAATCTGCAGGTGTCCAACGCGCCCGCCGGGCAGGTGCTGGCGCAGCTTGGCTGTGATGTCGCCCTCCATGATCTGGCAGTGGTACAGGTCCATCTGCACCTGCAGATGATCTGACCCGATGGCGTTGAGCAGGTCGTGGGCCTTGTCCTGGCGGTTGAGCAGGTAACCCGGCATATCGCGTGTGTTGATCGGCTCGATCATCAGATGGCGCCCGACCTGTTGGGCTTGCTCGGCTGCCCAGGCCAGTTGGGCCTGATAACGGGCCCAGTCGGCCTGCTGTGTGGCCGGGGTGCTGAGCCCGGCCATCACGTGCACGCGTGGGCAGTTCAGCTCGGCGGCCAGCGCCAGGGCCCGGTCCACGCTGAGGCGGAATTCGACTTCTCGACCGGCCAGACAAGCCAGGCCGCGCTCGCCCTGCGCCCAGTTTCCAGGAGCTGCATTGAAGAGCACCAACTGCAGACCGTTGTGCCGCAGGCGGTCACGCACTTCGGTCATCGGGAACTCGTGCGGGAACAGGCACTCGACACCCTTGAAGCCATCGCGCGCAGCGGCTTCAAAACGGTCCAGAAAGGGCAGATCGGTGTAAAGCCAGGACAGGTTGGCAGCGAACTGAAGTGCCTGGGTGTGCGGGTGCGAGTTCATGGTGAAGCAGGCCATCAATGGGCGCGGCGTGCGCCGCTTGAGCCGGCGTTATACCCGACAAAAGAAAAAACCCCGGAGGGTCGTCCGGGGTTGTGTGGTGTGCGGGGCCTCAGAAGGTTTCCCAGTCGTCGTCCGCCGGGGCGGCGGCCTTGGCAATGACCGGTGCGGGTGCCATGGGTTCGGCTGCAGGGGCCGGGCGCGGTGCCGGTGCTTTGGGCGCGGCTGCCATGACCGGCTCGACAGGCTTCCTGGCTGCTGGAGCCGGCGTGGCGCGCGCGGTTTCCTTGGCTTTGGCGATCACGGTGCTGGCTTCGTGCTTCACCGGGTCGGCAGGGGGCGCAACCGGCGCAGCTGGCTTGGAAGCCGCCACAGGCTTGCTGGTAGCCGGCTTGTGCACGGGCTTGCTGGCGGCGTGGCTGGTGTGCACCGGTGCTGCATGCGAGATGGCACCCGAGTGGTTGAGCTTGAAGGCGGACACGGCCTGAGCCAGACGGCTGGCCTGGTCCTTCAGGCTCTCCGCGGCAGCGGCTGATTCCTCCACCAGCGCGGCGTTCTGCTGGGTCATCTGGTCCAGTTCGGTGACCGACTGGTTGACCTGGCCAATGCCCTGGCTTTGTTCGGTGGCGGCAGCGCTGATCTCGCCAATGATGTCGGTCACGCGGTTCACGCTGGTCATGATCTCGTTCATCGACGAGCCAGCGTCCTTCACCAGCTTCGAACCCGACTCGACCTTTTCAGACGAGGCGTTGATCAGCGTCTTGATTTCCTTGGCGGCATTGGCCGAGCGCTGTGCCAGCGAGCGCACTTCGCCCGCCACTACGGCAAAGCCGCGGCCTTGTTCGCCGGCGCGTGCTGCTTCCACGGCCGCATTCAGCGCCAGGATGTTGGTCTGGAAGGCAATGCCGTCGATCACGGTGATGATCTCGGTGATCTTGCGGCTGGCATTGTCGATTTCCGACATGTTGGCCACCACTTGCGAGACGATCTGCTCGCCGCGCTGTGCCGCTGTGGCGGCACCCGAGGCCAGTTGGTTGGCCTGGCGGGCCGAGTCGGCGCTCTGACGGACGGTGCCGGTCAGCTGCTCCATCGAGCTGGCGGTCTGTTGCAGGTTCGATGCGGTGTTTTCCGTGCGGTTCGACAGGTCGGTGTTGCCGCTGGCAATCTCGTTGGATGCGGTGGCGATCGAGTCGGTAGCCTGACGGATCAGACCGATGGTGTCGCGCAGCTTGTTGGTCATGTTCACCAGCGAGGCGCGCAGTGAATTGGTGTCTCCACCTCGGTGGTGCAGATCGTGGTCAAGGTCGCCTTCTGCAATGCGGCTGACCAGTTGACGCAACACGGTGGGGTCTTCGCCAAGGTCGGCCCAGACGGACTTCAGCACGATCACGGAAGCTGCGCCCAGCACCACGAGCACGATCACACCGGTCAGCACCGACACCCAGATGCCGGCTTTCACGCCTTTGGCTGCACTGGCTTGTGCCGCGGTCAGGGCGTCGTTGGCCAGGGTCTTTTGTTCACCCAGCACCTTGGTCAGGTTGGCTTGTGTGCTTTGCATCTGGCTGACGAGGTCGCCAACCGGGGTCTTGTTGAGCATGGCACCGACGGCGCCGGTTGCAGCTTGCTGGTAGGCATCAAAAGCCGATGTCAGGGCCTTGGCAGCATCGGCCTTGCCTTCGAGGCCTTGCATGGCCGTCAAGGCCTTGTGGGCAGCGGCCACCATCGTCTGGGTGTCCTTGATCCGCTCAGGGTCGCCCTCGGCTGCGGCGGTCTGCAATGTCAGGCGGATCTGATCCGCGCTGGTGTCGACCGTTGCCACGTAGTCCTGGAACGGGTTGTCGACGGACTCCATCTGCTTGAGTCCGGCAGCAGTGCGCTGGCCGATCACCAGACTGATGATCACGCCCACCACAAAAACGACAGCCGCGCTGATCGGCATCGCCCAAATCTTGGTACGGAAATTCATGTGTGCCTCCAAAGGGAATGCCCTCGGCAAGTGTTCTTCTCGCGGTACTACAGGAACGCTATCGGCATCTTGTCCACAAAGTTGAATGGGTGATCGTTGGAAAAGTCACAGGGAAGTCAGGTAATCCAGTCAGTTCTGAGCCTGGGCCGCAGGCGACTAAGCCTCCCTAGAATCACGTCCATGAATCAATCTTCCTCAGCGGGAGCGCCCCCCCTGGCTCGCCGTTTGATGTTTTGGGTGGCCTTGCTGTACTTTTCCGAGGGTTTACCCTTGGGTTTGTTCTATGACCTGTTCCCTGTGCACATGCGCAGTGCAGGGGTCGGCCCCGCAGAAATCGGTCTGTTGAGCCTCATCGGGCTGGCCTGGACGGTGAAATTCCTGTGGGCCCCGCTGGTGGATGCCTGGCGGCACCATCGACGCTGGATCAGCGGGGCCAACTTCGGGATGGCGGCGGTGCTGGCCGCCCTGGCCTGGCACCCGGAAGCGCTGGGGCAGGGCGCCACGTGGCCGTGGATGCTGCTGGCGGCCTTCACGATGCTGTCGGCCACCAATGACATCGCCACAGATGGCTACACCATCGAGATGCTGTCGAAAGGCCAGTACGGCATTGCCAATGGCCTGCGCATCGGCTTTTACCGCTTCGGCATGCTCACAGCGGGCTTCTTGCTGGTGATCGCAGGCTGGATGGGGCAGGAGGGGCAGCCCAACTGGTCTTCCGCCTACCTGGTGGGCGCGCTGATGATGGTGGTCAATGGCCTGGTGATCCTGGCCGCGCCGCAGCAGCCACCACGGGTCCCCCGCGTCAGCCAGCCGGGCGATGTGTCGGAATGGACCTTGCTCAAGCAGCAACCTTTGTGGCTGCTGGCGCTGGGGCTGGTGCTGGCCGGCTTGCTGTGGCCGGTACTTGGCCCGGTTGCCAAGGCGCTTGACTGGGCGGCCATCAACGCCATCAGCGGGGCATGGTGGTTCAAGGGGGCCGTGCCGGTCGGGCTGATGTTTGCTGGTGCCAGCCTGATGGTGATCGCAGCACGTGCGCCCGCCGCGCGCAAGCTGGCTGATGGCCCGGTGGTGGGTGCCTGGGTGGAACTGTTGGGTCGCCACGGCATGCTGCCGGTGCTGCTGTTCATACTCACCTTCAAACTCGGTGACGCGGCCATGGGCTTCATGGTCAAGCCATTCTGGGTGGACGCAGGCTTTACCCCGGCGCAGATTGGCCTGGTCAGTGTGAACATCGGCCTGGGTCTGTCCATTGCCGGTGGGCTGGCAGGAGGGTGGTATGTGGACCGCGCCGGCATCTACAAAGGCCTGTGGGTGCTGGGCCTGGCGCAGGCGGTCTCCAACCTGGGCTACGCGCTGGCAGCCTGGTATGTGCCGCACGTGGCCCCCGGCACGGACTTGCCGCTGGCAACCCAGTTGGCGGTCTACACAGCCAGTGGTCTGGAGAGCTTCACGGGTGGTCTCGGCACAGGGGCGTTTCTGGCCTTCCTGATGGGCATCACCAGCAAGTCGCGTGCGACCACCGAGTACGCCATCCTGTCGTCCATCTTTGCTTTCTCGCGCGCCGTGGCCGGGTGGGCCGGTGGCATGGGGGTCGAGCAAATGGGCTACGCCAGCTTCTTCTTTCTGACTTTCTGGCTGTCATTCCCGGCGTATATGCTGCTGCCTGCGGTGCGCCGTATGCTCAGCGACAATGGCGTGCGTTAAGCCCACAATGAGCCGACCATGATGACAAAAGCAGTGATGACCCGCCTCGCACACGCCACCCTGCTGGGGCTGGCGCTGAGTTGTGCCGCCCCCGCCATCTGGGCCCGTGACGGCGTCGATGTGGGTGAGCGCTCGTCGTTTTCCAAACTGGTTTCTGCCGACCAGGTTGAAAAGGCAGCAGTCCAGCAATACGCGCAGGTGCAGTCAGAGGCGCGCACCAAGGGCGCTTTGCTGCCTGACAACCACCCGCAGGTGGTGCGCGTGCGTGCCATTGCCCAGCGCATCATTCCTTTCACCTATGAGTGGAATAAGCGGGCGGCGTCCTGGCGCTGGGAGGTCAGCGTGCTGAAGTCAGATCAGATCAATGCCTTTTGCATGCCTGGCGGCAAGATCGCTTTCTACACCGCCATCCTGGACCAGCTCAAGCTGACTGACGACGAAGTGGCCATGGTGATGGGCCACGAGATGGCCCACGCCCTGCGTGAGCATGCCCGCGAGCGCATGGGCAAGACCACGGCGACGCGTTTTGGCGCCAGCTTGCTGTCAGGGCTGCTGGGCCTGGGCAACACGGGTGATGCCTTGCTCAACATGGGCAGCCAGTTGCTCACCCTCAAGTTCAGCCGTGAAGATGAATCCGAGGCGGACCTGGTCGGCATGGAGCTGGCCGCTCGCGCGGGCTATGACCCGCGTTCGGGCGTGACGCTGTGGAAGAAGATGGCCGCCGCGTCGAAGGGCGCGCCGCCGCAGTTCATGTCCACCCACCCGTCAAGCAGCACCCGCATCGACGACATCGAAGCGAATCTGCCCAAGGTCATCCCGTTGTACGACCGGGCGCCCAAGCCCAGCCAGCGGTTTGATCGGGCCTTGAAGACGGGCGCGCTGTATTACCGCGACTTCGAGCCGCTGGCTTATTGGGCTGTGTCTGACGCCGCTTCGGCGCGCTCGGTGGCAGCCGAGTAAGCTTTCAGGAAGGACTCGGGCATGCGGCGCACACGGCCCTGCTCGATGTCCACGCACACGAAATGCGTGCGGCCCCGAAATACCGTGACGCCGTCTTTGGCGCGCACGAACTGGTAATGCCGCTGCATCGACAGGCGGTCGATGTCGCTCAGCCAAGTACCCAGCAACACCTCGTCACCCAGCTTGGTGGCCGCCAGGTAGGTCAGCTCGTGCTGGCGCACCACCATGCCATGCCCCGCAGCGCGGAAGGCGGCCTCGTCAATGCCCAGGCTGCCAGAGTGTGCCCAGGCCACTTGCCCGACCCACTCCAGGTAGACCACATTGTTGGTGTGCTGCATGACGTCGATGTGCTCGGGCTGCACCGTGACAGGCAGGATGAAGGGATGCGGGTGCTCCCACTCGATGGTTGATTCGCTCATGCGTGTTGAACTGGGTTGAGCCGGTCACAGGAAGGGGTTGAACTGGCGCTCTTCGCCAAACGTGCTCTCGGGCCCGTGACCGGGGGTGAAGGTGACGTCGTCGCCCAAGGGCAACAGCTTGTCCTTGATGGCGGCAATCAGCGTGGGGTGGCTGCCACCAGGAAAGTCGGTGCGACCAATGCTGCCGGCAAACAGCACATCGCCCACGAAGGCATGGCGGGTGGTGGGCTCGAAGAACACCACATGTCCGGGCGTGTGGCCAGGGCAGTGCAGCACCTGCAGCGTGCAGTGCCCGACGGTCACCGTGTCACCATCTTCCAGCCAGCGCGTCGGCGTGAATGCTTCAGCCTGTGGAAAGCCGAACATCTGTGACTGCTTGGGCAGTCCGTCGATCCAGAACTGGTCACCCCGTTGTGGGCCGATGATGGGCAGGTTCAGTTCACGTGCCAGGGTGCCTGTGGCGCCGGCATGGTCAATGTGGGCATGGGTCAGCCACAGCGCCGACAGTGTCAGACCGCGCGCCTTGACCGCTGCCAACAGCTTGGGGATGTCGCCACCCGGGTCGATCAGGGCGGCCTGCTGGGTTTCGTCGCACCAGACGAGCGAGCAGTTCTGCTCGAAGGCGGTCACGGGAATGGTGTGGCGCTGGAACATCTTGGGGGTTGGGTGATTCGAGGTCGCAAGGAGCCATAGTGGCAAGGATCAAGATTAGCACCCCCGGCTGATGGCTGCCTGGAACTGGACACCGGGGCTGACTAGCTGGTAGAACGTTGGTTCAAACGTCGGTGTGGAATCCTGACGACGAAACCGTGAAACCAAGGCAGCCCACCATGTCCGCACTCTTCAGCTCCTTCACGCTCAAAGACGTCACGCTGCGTAATCGCATCGCCATCCCGCCCATGTGCCAGTACAGCGCACAAGATGGCTTCACCAATGACTGGCACGCAGTGCACTACGCCGCGCTCGCGCGTGGTGGCGCCGGCCTGGTGATTGTGGAGGCCACGGGTGTGTCTCCAGAAGGGCGCATCACCCCAGCCTGTCTGGGCCTGTGGGACGACGCCCATGTGGCAGGCCTGGCCCAGGTGGCCGCAGCCATCAAGGCCGCTGGTGCGGTGCCGGGCATCCAGATTGCCCATGCGGGCCGCAAGGCCAGCGCCAACCGGCCCTGGGAGGGGGATGACCACATCCCCGAAAGCGACCCACGTGCCTGGACGCCCCTGGCCCCCTCTGCGCTGGCGTATGGCGAGGGCCTGCCCCGCGTGCCCAAGGCCATGACACCGGCAGACATTGCGCGCGTGCAAGCCGACTTCGTGGCGGCAGCGCGCCGTGCGCGTCTGGCGGGCTTTGAGTGGCTTGAACTGCACTTCGCGCACGGCTACCTGGCGCAAAGCTTCTTCTCACCGCACAGCAACCACCGCACCGACGACTATGGCGGTGACCTGGATGGCCGCGGGCGCTTCATGCTCGACACATTGAAGGCAGTGCGTGAGGTCTGGCCAGAAAACCTGCCGCTGACCGCGCGCTTCGGGGTGATCGAGTTTGATGGCCATGACGAGGCCACCTTGTCGGAGTCGATTGAACAGACCCGTCGCATGCGTGACGCGGGGCTGGACATGCTCAACGTCAGCATCAACTTCGTCATCCCTGAGGCCCAGGTGCCCTGGGGCAGCTATGGTTTCATGGCCCCGATTGCCGAGCGGGTGCGCCGCGAGGCGGCGCTGCCGGTGGCGTCAAGCTGGGGGCTCGATGGCGCACAACTGGCCGAGCGTGTGATTGCGCAGGGCCAGATGGACCTTGTGATGATTGGCCGTGCACACCTGGCCAACCCGCACTACCCGCGTGAACTGGCCCATGCTCTGGGCGTAGCGCAACCGGACTGGGTACTGCCCCCGCCTTATGCGCATTGGCTGGCCCGGTATCACGGCCCCAGCAAGCCGCCTGCCACGACCTGACGCAGGCGGTTGACGCAGCCCCACAAACGACATGAATATCACCATCAGGGCGGCCACGGCGGACGACACCCAATCGGTCGCCGAACTCTTCGACCTCTACCGGCAGTTCTACGAACAACCCGCTGATCTTCTTCGCGCTACCGCGTTCATCGCTGAGCGAATCGACAGGAAGGAATCTGTCATTCTGCTGGCCACCGGCGAAGAGGTGGGCCCTGTGGGCTTTTGCCAGCTCTACCCGACGTTTTGCTCGGTGGAGGCTCAACCCATCTATGTGCTCTACGACCTTTTCGTGCTGCCTATGGCGCGCAGGAGTGGTGTGGGGAAACTGCTTTTGCAGGCAGCAGAAGAGCGCGCCAGAGCGGATGGCAAAACGCGCATGGATCTCACCACGGCCAGAGCCAACCACCAGGCCCAAAGGCTCTATGAGTCCATGGGCTGGGTTCGTGATGAGGTGTTTCTTGCCTACAGTCGCCGTGTCGACCCTGATGCCCAGCGGGAATAAGCCCGCTCGGCTGACTCTGGCACACTGTCCGCTAGCCTTTTATATTGGCCGTGTCATGCAAGAAATCACCAATCCCAAGGTCGCCTGGGCCCTCATCTTTCTTTCCGGCGCACTCGAAATTGTGTTTGCCACGTCAGTGCAGCTGTCGAATGGCTTTACCCGATTCATTCCGGCGGCGTCGGCACTCGTCTTTGGCGCGCTGAGCGTCTATCTCATGAGCCTGTCGCTGAAGGTCATTCCCATTGGAACGGCGTATGCCGTTTGGGGTGGCATTGGTGCCGTTGGCACGGTGGTGATCGGGCTGGCGTTTTTCGGCGAACCGGCTTCGATCATGCGCTTGCTGTGCATCGGGCTCATCGTGGCGGGCGTGGCCGGTCTGCAATTGAACGGTGCGACATAAGCTGCCAGCCTCTTCAAAGAAACCTCAAGTGAGGGGGCGCGCGTGACTGCTCACCAGCGTGAAGGGGTTCAGTCAGACTTGGGTCGGCAGTGGGCCCGGGTGTGGTCTGATCTGAATCTGGTGCCACCAGCTGGGCTGTTTGAGCAGCTTGTGGCTGCGTATGAAGAGCCACAGCGCCATTACCATTCATGGCAGCATCTCCGTGAGTGCCTGGCGCATTTCGAAGAAGTGCACGATCTCGCGAACCACCCCGGCGAGGTGGCCATTGCCCTCTGGTTTCACGATGCCATTTACGACGTGCATGGCAAGGCCAATGAGCAGCGCAGTGCCGATTGGGCCGTGGCCGCGCTGGCAAGTGCCAAGGTGCCGGCGGCAAGTTGCGAGCGTGTCAGGCAACTCATCATGGTCACGAGGCACGATGCGGTGCCACACGATGCAGACCAGCAGTTGCTGGTAGACATTGATCTGGCCATTCTGGGTGCTTCGCCTCAGCGTTTCGCGGAATATGAGCAGCAGGTTCGTGCCGAGTACAGTTGGGTGCCGGGCTTGCTGTACAACATGAAGCGCAAGGCGGTTTTGAACGCTTTTTTGCGGCGCAAGCACATCTACAGCACGCCGCACTTCAGGCAGCGCTATGAGGCCCAGGCGCGCAGCAATCTGGGTGCAAGGGCGTAGTCAAGAACCAACCTCGCAGCCGGAATAGCCACCATGGAAAGGCCGTTCATGCAGTCCGACATCAAGCATTCCCGTCGAGTGATCGTGATCTCTGCTGTCGGGGCGCCTGCATTGGCAGCACAGGAGGATCTGTTTTTGGCGTTGGCCCACCTGCGAGCCGCCATGCAGAGCTTCCTGGCGTGGGACAAGCCGCTCCAGCCCCACTTTGCTGATGGCGAGCTTGACAAGAACGCATATGAGCGTGGGCACGCCATGTACATTGCCAATCACATTTCCCAGTTTCGTGTGGCGGATTGAAGCCACGGTGAGGAGCACGTCATGATTCACAACCTACTCAAGCTGCTGGGGATGGTCCTGCTGTTGGCGGGCTGTACCTCTGCGAATCTGTACGCCACGGGGCGCAATGCACAGCGCGCCCAATGCATGAAGCAAGCCGATGAAGCGGCTCGGGAGCGCTGCCTGCAAGATGCGAGCATGTCTCACGATACCTATCAGAAGGAAGTGGACGCAGCACGCAAATGATGTCTGCCCGTGCTGCCATGAACCTCATACGCTGTACGTACGATCAACACGCCTCCCAGATCCTGGACGTGTTCAACGAAGCCATCGTGAACTCGGCGGCGTTGTTCGACTACGAAGCGCGCTCACCCGAGTCGATGGTGGCGTGGTTCCAGGCCAAGGAGAAAGGCCACTTCCCGGTCATCGGGGTCGAGGGTGCCGATGGGCAACTGCTGGGCTTTGCCAGCTATGGCACGTTTCGCGCCTGGCCGGCTTACAAGTATTCGGTGGAGCATTCGGTCTATGTGCACAAGGACCATCGTGGCCAGGGCATTGGCCGCACCTTGATGCAAGCGCTCATTGCGGCTGCACAGACGCAGAACTACCACCTGTTGATCGCAGGCATCGAGTCGACCAATGCCGGCAGCATTGCATTGCACGAGGCCATGGGTTTCGTCCACGCCGGCACCATCAGCCAGGCGGGGTTCAAGTTTGGTCGCTGGCTGGACTTGAGCTTCTACCAACTGGTTCTGCCCACGCCAGCTGCCCCCAACGAACGGTAAGCCTCATGTCAGCGCCTTGCTGAACAGGGCCAGCATGCGAGCCCAGGCGCGCTCTGCCTGGGCTTGGTCGTATACGCGGGTGTCGGGTGGGCACCAGCCGTGCCCTGCGGGGTAGACCTCGATCTCGGCAGGCAGCTTCGCATTGTCAAAGGCCTGGCGCAAGGTCACCTTGGCTTGAGGGTCGCGTTGATCGTCGTTCTCGGCAATGGCGATGAGGAACTGTGCCTTGAGTTGCGGGATCAGCAGGTGAGGACTGTCCGGGGTGCTTGTCACCAGACCGCCACCATGGAAGGAGGCCACCGCACCCACGCGGCCCACATTGGCCGCTGCGGTCCGGATGGCCATGGCGCCGCCCATGCAGTAGCCCATCGTGCCGATCTGTTTGCGCTTGTCGACCTCGGGCCGCTTGTCCAGCCATGCGATGAAGGCTTTGGCATCGGTGGTGTTGGTGGCGGGGGTCAGAGCCTGCATCTGTGGCAGCACGTCAGGCAGCGGTGTCGCAGCCCCACTGGGGGCTGTCGGGGCTTTCAGCTGACGGTAGAAGGGGTTGACCACCAGGCCCGCATAGCCAGACTCGGCCAGACGTCGGCCCATCTGTCGAAAGGCGGGTCGCAGCCCGAAGATGTCGGGCCAGACCAGAACGGCCGCGCAGGCACCGTGGCTGGGGGCAACGAAGTAGGCGTCGCAGACGCCATCCGGTGTCGGGATGGTCACTTCATGCTCGCTGATGCCCTTGGCTTGCGCTACCCGAGGCAAGATGGCCATCAGGCCCGCGGCGGTCAAGGCACCGATGTCGCGGCGGGAGTACTTCTTCACATCGTCTTCGAAATGGTCCTGATCGCACATGGAGAACGTCCTTTCGTTGGGGTGTGGCACGCGTCTGCGCAGGCACTCTACATGGCTTTGATAAACCTTGCAGGGCCTGCATCAGGCACACTTGCCCCCCTGAGAAATAGCTTCAACCGGAATGTGGTGCGCGCCATGTGGAACACGCTGGGCAACTTTGATTTTCAGGATTCCGAAGTGGCAGACATCGGGCTGCACGGTGCCGATCTGGTGATCCGGTTCTCTGCGGCCCAGGTGCATCGCCCAGCCGAAGCGGGCGGTGGTGCAGCCTATCTGCAATCAGTCGAACTGATCTGCATGGGCGCGTGGGGCGTGCAGCAAGAGGCTGCTTGCCTGGGGCGTTTGTCAAGCGGCGTACTGCGCGTCAATGGCCTGCATTGCGACCGGTTGCCCGTGCCTTGGGAGGTGCTGGACCCCGTCGAGCTGGTGCTGACCTTTGCCAACGGGGCGGCTTGCCATGCCCGCGCAGTGGGCGTGGCGCTCAAGCCGGTGGGCGAGCCACGATTCGTCGAATGGTTGACATGTTAGGCGCGCCCGCCGCCTGCCCCAATGATGAGGTTGAACACCTCACGTGCCAGGGCGAGTTCCTGGCGGTTGCAGCCGCGCAATTCGCTGATGGGCTTGAAGACCGCGCCGTGCGGGGCCAATGCGCTCTTGGGCGCCTCGAAGCAGGTAAAGCGCAGCAGGTGGATGCGGACCGGGCCTGACTCGGTGTCCGCCCAGTGGTTGAAGTCCTGATCCAGGGTCACTTCGTCGGGGTTGAGGCCCAGCCCTTCCACCAAGGCTGCCTTGACAGCTTCAGGCGCGTGCTGGGCTGCCGCTGCGGCCGGCGCCGTGGCAAGGGTGGCCGTTTCGGGCAGCGGACCAGGGTAGAGCAGGGAGCCTCCCTCCCACTTTGCAAACAGCAAAGCGGCGCTGTAGCTGTCGAAGTGGGTCAGCAGGACCCGGTTGGCGGTCAGCACGTCATCAGTGGCCACGGTTCGCTCCTCGCACAAGAGGCTTCCACGGTAGCGTGATTGGTCGCTGCAGACCAGCCGCCCGGCTGATGTCCTACCTGCTCAGTCTGACAGTCTCTTCAGGCGGGGGCGCTGGTCGGGGTGACGGCCAGATAGCTCTTGCGAATGCTGTCCGAGCGGATGTCCCAGATCACCGTGGTGCCGGTGGCGATGATCCATGAATCGCCGGGGCCGTAGATCACTGTCTGGCCAGTGCCTTCGTCGGTGAGGGCGAGCTGGCCATCGAGCAGGGTAGCGTGCTCGTCAAACGGGTAGGTGACGCGGTAGCGGCCGTGGGTGGCGGCATAGAGGCCGCCGGAAACGGGCGAACTGAGCGTGCCGAACAGGATCTTGCCGGAGACCAGCGGGGTGCCCTCCACGGTGTGGGCGCCGATGTCTTCCGGCGTGCCCCAGTCGTCGAGTTGCACGCGGTCCATGTCAAGCTTGAAGGGAATCATGTCGTCTTGTCTTTCTGATGATGCGGGTGTGTGATCAGGCTGCTGACCAGGGGGCCAGTTGGGCCACTTCGCGCAGGAAGGGCACCACGTCGCCGGTGTCTTCCGGGCCATCCAGGCCGCGGGCATATTTGTGGCCGGCATACACGGCAGCGGCAATGGGCGCCGGCGCGTTGGCATCGCCGATGAGCGTGACGCTCTTGATGCCCGCTTCGGCCCAGTCGGCCTTGCGGGCCAGCAGGTCCAGGTACAGGGCTTCGTCGGGGAGTTTGGCCGTGACCAGTACCGTGGCAGCGGCGGCCAGGGTCACCACGCGGCCAGTGAAGACACAAGTCAGCTCGACGCCCTCTGCGGTGATGCCTGCGAGCCCATGGTGCGGTCGAATGGTCACGCCCAGCTCGATCAGCCGCTTCTGGATGCGGGCCTGCTCCAGCGTCGCATGGGTCCAGTTCGACACATCGGCTGCAGGGGTGACCAGCGTCACCTGGTAGCCCTCCTTGGCGAGCAGTTCGGCGAGCACGCCACCCATGTAGTAGTGGTCGTCGTCGTAGAGCACCACGTCGCGGCCCTTGGGGCGCAGACCGTTCATCAGGTCGTCGGGGGTGAGCACCTCGGCCTGCTCGGCCACGGGAACGGGCAGGGTATTGAAGCGAGCCACCCCGTCGCGCCGCCACTGGGCACCGGTGGCCACCGCCACGTGCTCAAAGCCGAAGGAGAGGATGTCGTCGGCCGTCAAGGGGCTGTCCAAGCAGATCTGCACATTGGCCATCTGCTTGAGGCGCAAGACGCGGTAGTCGCGCACCCGGTTCCAGGCCGACAGCCCGGGCAGGCGAGACTCCTTGCTGACGCGGCCACCCAGCTCTTTGCTGCCTTCGGCCAGCATGACCTCATAGCCGCGCTGGCCCAGGGCCGATGCGGCTTCCAGGCCGGCCGGACCGCCGCCAATCACCAGCACCTTGTCATCCGATTGCTTCGGGGCGATCTTTTCAGGGTGCCAGCCGCGACGCCACTCTTCACCCATGGTCGGGTTCTGGGTGCAGCGGATGGGGGACATGGTGAAGTCGCCCGACACACAGATGTTGCAGCCGATGCATTCACGGATGTCTTCGATACGGCCTTCTTCCACCTTGCGCGGCAGGAAGGGGTCGGCGATGGACGGGCGGGCGGCACCGATCATGTCGAGCACACCCTGGCGCACCAGCCGCACCATCAGGTCGGGCGAGGTGAAGCGGCCTACGCCCACCACGGGCTTGGAGGTCAGCTTCTTGATGCCGACCACGAAGGGCTCCTGATAGCCCTCCTGTTCGAAGCGCGAGGTGGTGGAGTCGTTTTCCCAGCCGGCCAGGGTCACGTCCCACAGGTCGGGCAGGTCGCCAATGAGGCCGATGAGGTCATGGGCCTCGTCGCGGTGCAGGCCGACCGGCCCCATCAGTTCGTCCAGGCTCATGCGGAAGACCACGCCACATTGGTCACCGACCACGTCGCGCGTGTCTTCAATCAGTTCGCGGATGAGTCGGGTGCGGTTTTCCAGCGAGCCGCCGTACTCGTCGGTGCGCTGGTTGAATCGGCGTGACAGGAAGTGGTGCAGTGTGCCCAGGCCGTGGGCCGCATAGACATAGACGATGTCATACCCAGCGCGCTTGGCCCGCAAGGCCGCAGCCTTGTGCCAGCGGCGCAGGTTGGCAATGTCGCGCTTGTCCATGGCGCGGGCCTGATACGGGTCGTTTGTGAAGGTGGCCACGGGCAGGTGACCGGGGCCAAGCGGCACCTCGCGGGTATAGAGGTTGGAGCCGTTCATGCCGTTGTAGGCCAGCTCGATGCCTGCCAGCGCGCCGTGCGCATGGATGGCTTCGACCGTGCGCTGCAGGGCCGGCACGTCCTGGTCGTCCCAGATGCGCTGCTCGATGAAAGGTGTGATCTCTGAGGTGTGGTGGATTTCTGCCTGCTCGGTGCAGACCACACCCCAGCCACCTTCGGCCTTGATGCCACGCATGGTGGCGTGGGCGGTGGGGTCGCGGTAGCCCATGCCATTGCACTGGGGCACCTGATAGAAGCGGTTTTTGGCAGTGACCGGGCCGATGCGGACCGGTTCAAACAGGATGTCGTAGCGAGGGTCTCTCATGATTCAGCGGAACTGCATCCAGGTGGTTTTGAGTTCCGTGTACTTGTCGAAGGAGTGCAGGGACAGATCACGGCCGAAGCCGGACTGGCGACCGCCACCAAATGGCACGGTCACGTCGAGGGCGTCCACGGTGTTGACGGAAATGGTGCCGGCACGCAGCAGGCCGGCCACGCGGTGGGCGCGGTGCAGATCGTCGGTCCACAGCGAAGCGGCCAGACCGTAGATGGAATCGTTGGCCAGGCTAATGGCCTCGGCTTCGGTGTCAAAAGGCATCACCGCCAGGACGGGGCCGAAGACTTCTTCCTGCCACAGGGCCTGCTGGGTGCCGACCTGACCGAACACCGTGGGGGTGATGAAGTTGCTGCTGCCGTTGATGCTCAGCTGTTGCCCGCCGGTGATGAGCTGTGCCCCCTGGGCCTGGGCCTGTTCGATGTGGCGCATCACCCGGGCAGTCTGGCGGTCATCGACCAGGGCGCCCATGCGGGTGCTGTTTAGCAAGGGGTCGCCGGGCTGCCATTGGCGGCTCTGCGCCACCAGGCGTTCGACGAAGTCGTCGTAGATGGTGCGCTCCACCAGCAGGCGGGAGTTGGCCGAACACACTTCACCCTGGTTGAAGAAGATGCCAAAGGCGGCTTTCTGCACCGCGAGGTCCAGGTCGCCGCAATCGGCAAACACGAGGTTCGAGCTCTTGCCGCCGCACTCCAGCCAGACCTGCTTGAGGTTGGACTGGGCCGAGTAGCTCATGAAGTACTTGCCTACTTCGGTCGAACCGGTGAAGACCAGGCAGTCGACATCGGGGTGCAGACCCAGGGCCCGACCAGTGACTTCACCCAGACCGGTGAGTACATTGAATACGCCGGGCGGGATGCCGGCCTCCAGGGCCAGTTCGGCCACGCGCAAGGCCGTGGCAGGTGATTGCTCTGCGGGCTTGAGGATGACGGAGTTGCCCGCAGCCAGCGCTGGCGCGATCTTCCAGGAAGCCAGGTCGAGCGGGAAGTTCCAGGGCACGACGGCCGCGACCACGCCCAGTGCTTCACGGGTGATGGTGGCCAGCACGCCAGGTGCCTGTGGGGCCACCTGACCATAGAGCTTGTCGACGCTTTCGGCATACCAGCGGAACACATGGGCCGCGCCGGGGATGTCGATGTTCAGGGCGTCCTGAACGGGTTTGCCGACATCCATCGATTCGAGCAAGGCCAGCTCTTCGGCATGGTCCAGCATCAGCTGCGAGAGCTTGAGCAAGGCCTGCTTGCGGGTCGCCGGGGCGGTGCGTGCCCACACGCCAGACTCGAAGCTGCGCCGGGCGGCCTTCACGGCCACATCGACATCCTGCGCGTCGCATGCGGCAACCTGCCCCAGCAGGCGGCCTGTGGCCGGGTCGATCGAGTCATACGTGCTGCCTGAGATGGCGCGCGTGAAACGCCCATCCACAAAGGCTTCGGTGATGTAGTGCTGCCGCTGTGCGCGGGCATGCCAGTCGATATGTGCTTCCAAAGGGAGCTCTCCTAACGCTACCGTTGAGTCCGATCTTGCCCGAAGCAGCATGCCCCGCCAAGAACAAAGAAACTGCCTGTGCAATAGAAAAATGCTGGCTTTGATCTGGGTCGAGCACGGCCTCGGAAAGCGGGCTTTGCTTCACACTGCCACTCCATTGTTCGGATCATCAATGGGGGCGCCATGGCGGCCTACACGCTTCGTCAACTTCGCTATTTCGTGACCACGGTCGAGTGCGGCAGTGTGGCCGAAGCCTCACGTCAGTTGCAGATTGCCCAGCCCTCCATCTCGGCCGCCATCAAGGGCCTGGAAGACAGCTTCGACGTGCAGTTGTTCATCCGGCACCAGGCACATGGCATGTCGCTCACGCCCACGGGTGCCCGCTTCTTCCGGCAGGCGCAGGACCTGCTGCGCCAGGCTTATGAGTTCGAACAGAACGCGCTGGCCGATAACGATGTCATCAGTGGCAAGGTGGACGTGGGGTGCTACGAAACCTCGGCGCCGCTGCATCTGCCGCGCATCCTGGCGACCTTTGCGCAGCAGTACCCCGGTGTCACCGTGCGGGTGCACGATGGCGAGCAGCATGAGTTGCTCACGGGCCTGGGGGCGGGTCGGTTCGATCTGGCCATCCTCTTCAACCATGATCTGGACGATGTGATCGAGGTGGAGTCGCTGGGGCCTCCCATGCAGCCCCATGTGCTGCTGCCGGAGGGTCACCCTTTGAGCCATGATCTGGTCGTGTCCTTGTACGACCTGGTCAACGAGCCGATGATCCAGCTCGATGTGCAGCCCAGTCGCGATTACTTCCGCAAGGTGTTCGAGGAGCGGGGGCTGGAGCCGCACGTGGCCTACCGTTCGCCATCCATCGAGATGGTGCGCGGCTTGGTGGGCCAGGGCTTTGGCTTTTCGCTGCTGGTGACCCGCCCGTATGGCGATCGCACCTACGATGGCAAGAAGCTGGTGACCCGGCCGCTGGCTGAAGAAGTGAGCGGCTCGGAGCTGGTAATGGCATGGCACCAGCGCAACCACCTGACGCGTCCGGCGAGGTTGTTCCTGGATCACTGCAAGGCCGTGCTGGCCGAGCGTGAGGTGGCCGCCACCCGGCCGGTCGTGTCGGCCTTCATCCCGATGCGGGCCGAGGCCTGAGGCCCGGCCCGTTCGGCGCCATCAGGCGGCCTGGCGAACCTGGTTCAGGTCGGTCACTTTCGGGGGCAGGGCATGGGCGCTGTCCATTTCACCCAGCACCTGCTTGCAGTGCTCCACGAAGAGCCGTGCTGGCTTGGTCAGGGGTGAGCGCGAGAGCCACGAGGCCGTGAGCTGGGATCCACTGACCGGCTCCTTGAGTGGGCGGGTCACGAGCTTGCGCCCGTCATAGGTGAAGTTTTCCTTGGGGCGCGTGACCAGTAGCGAGTAGCCAAAGCCCTGGCCCACCATGCCGCGCACCATCTCCAGCGAGGGCGAGCTGAACACCACATTGGGTGACAGGCCATGCTCTTCGAACACGCTGATGAAATAGGTGCGGCTGGGTAGCACGTCGAGGTGGATCATCGGCTCGTTGACCAGGTCGTGCAGCGAGATCACGGCTTGTTCGCACAAGGGGTGGCCTTCAGGCAGCAACACATAGGGCTGGCTCGGCTTCATGAGCGGCTCGACTTCCAGCGTGCTGTCGAGGTCATGGCGGAACAGGATGGCGAGATCGAAACGTCCGTTGGTCAAGCCGTGCACCAGTTCGTGCTGTTCGCCGTCGTGGATGCGGATGCGCACACCGGGGAAGCGCTCCTTGAAGCTGGCCAGCAGCATGGGCAGGTAAAGCGGGGCCACGGTTTCGAAGCAGCCAATGTCGATCTGGCCGTTGACCATCTCGTTGTCGGCCATGGCGTTTTGCTCGAAGGCGTGGGCCGAGTGCAGCAGCTCTTGTGCCTTTTCATAAAAGCGCTGGCCGGCCTGGGTGAGGAACATGCCCTGTGCATGCTGACGGATGAACAGCTGCACATTGAATGACTCTTCCAGCCCCTTGATGGCGGCCGAAATGGACGGCTGCGCAATGTAGAGCTGGCGCGAGGCTTCAGCCACCGTGCCGCACTTGACGGTGGTCACGAAATACTTCAACTGCCTCAGGGTGTAGTTCGCCATGTGCGGTCCTTGTTGTGGTCTGGGGCTTCAAGCAGCAAATTCCATGCACGATCTTGAGGCGAATCAGCAATCCTTCGTGAAGTGTGCCCTGCTTCGGGAAAGGACTTTCCGAGGGTGGCGCCATATTTTTCCTGTGAAGACCGCCAAGCATGGTGCAACAGGGCCCAAGTGCACGCGTATCGATCGGTGTGGCGACCAGCAGGGCCGGCCTGTGAGTCCGGGGTGCACCACCCGGCGGCAGGGTGTGCACCGCCTTGGGGCGCCACTGTCTAAGCCAGTTTTTTTCTCTTGTGGTCGCACATATTTCGTATTTTCCTGACAGGGGTCCGGCACGCAATCATCTCGTCGAACCAACCTCACCAGGAGATGTCGATGAAGCAAGCAGGACCGCTGTACACCGTGCGCGGCGCAGGAGCCCTGATCCTTTCCGTGGCGGCTGCATGGGGCAGCACAGCCAGTGCCTCTGATCTGACAGGCCATGTGGATGTGGTCTCGCGCTATTACCTGCGCGGCCAGACCAGCACCTATGGCAACACCGAGCCACTGGGCAATGCCCTGGCCGATGCCCCTGAGTCTGACCACCCTGCGCTGCAGTGGGGGGCCGACTATGTGCACGACAGCGGCTTCTATGCAGGCTATTGGGGTTCCACCATCAACTACTCCTACAAGCAGTTGGGTGACTCTTACAAGAACCGCGCGATCAGCAACTTCCAGCGTGACAAGTCCATCGAGAACGACTTCTACGGCGGCTACAACGGCACGGTTGGCGACTGGGGCTATTCGCTGGGCCTGACCTATTACTACTACATCAACGGTACCGCCTCGAATGCGCCTGAAACCAAGCTGGCTGTGACCTACGGCCCCGTCACCCTGTCTGCACAAACCTTGCTGCAGGACGTGGTGTGGGGCAACAAGGGCGACACCTACTGGACCGCCGTCTACACACGCGCCTTGCCCTACCAGCTGAGCTTCACGACCACGCTGGGTTTCTATACCTACAACAAGGAAGGCAAATACAACGGCACGGAAGACACCCTGAGCGGTGCCAGCTGCGGCGCCGGTGAGGCCTTCATCGTCAATGGTTGCTATGCCGGCAAGACCCCGGTGAGCAGCGCCTTCCGTCACCTCACCTTTGGCCTGAGCCAGCCCATTGCCGACACCGGCCTGACCTGGAGCGGCCAGTTCATCGTGGGCGGCCGCAACCGCTTTGACGTCAAGCAGAGCAACCGAGTGGCCTTCTCCCTCAGCTACGGCTTTTGAGGCCGCATCCCCTTCACTGGAGTGAATCACCATGATCAAGTCATTTGTTCGCAAAACCCTTGTCACAGCGGCGGTTGCCCTGTGTGGCGTGGCAGGCATGAGCACCTCGGCCTCTGCAGGCACGATCTCGATCGGCCACACGACCTGGGTGGGCTATGGCCCGCTGTTTGTCGCGCGTGAACTGGGCTACTTCAAGCAGGCGGGTCTGGATGTGCAGTTGACGACCATTGAAGAGTCGTCGATGTACATGGCTGCCATGGCGTCCAACAAGCTGTCGGGCACAGCGTCGACCATCGACGAGATCCTGAAGTACCGCAACAGCCAGTTCTGCTTCCGTTCGGTGCTGGCGCTGGACGAAAGCGCGGGCGGTGACGGCATCGTGGTGGCCAAGGGCATTCAGAGCGTGAAGGACCTCAAGGGCAAGGCCGTGGCCGTCAACGAGGGCTCGGTCTCCATGTTCTGGCTGTCGTATCTGCTGAAGAAGGCCGGCATGGGCATCAAGGACATCGACGTCAAGAACATGACCGCCGATGATGCTGCCTCGGCCTTCATGGCCGGGCGCGTACCGGCCGCCGTCACGTGGGAGCCCAACCTGACCATGGTCAAGCAGAAGAAGGCGGGGCAGGTGATGGTGGACAGCCGCCAGACCCCGGGGGTGATCGTGGACGTGGTGGCGCTGCGTTGTGACGTGATCGACAAGCAGCCGGCCGATGTGCGCGCACTGGTCGATGGTGTGAACAAGGCGGTGGCCTACATGAAGGCCCATCCGGCCGAGTCGGCCAAGATCATTGCCAAGGGTGTGGGCGGATATCTGTCCAAGCCGGAGGATGTGAGCGAGGCCTTGAAGGGTGTGCGCTTCTTCGACACGCAAGGCAGCATCGCCCTGCTGGGTCAGCCTGGCAAGCCGGGCCCCATCAAGGAGGTGGTGTCGCTGGCCAACGACACCTGGAGCCAACTCCAGGGCAAGCAGCTGAAGGTGACGTATGACGACCTGGTCGATACGCGCTTTCTGAAGCCCGCACATTGAGGGGGCTGGTGATGTCTCGTGGAAAGAGTCTGCTCGAACGCTGCTTGACCCCCAAGGCATCACTCCCGAACAAGGTCGTGGTGACCGCGGGAGTGGTGAGCTGGCTGGTCATGCTGGGCTGCTGGTGTCTGCTGTCTTACGGCGGGCTGGTGCCGGCGATGTTCCTGCCTACGCCCGTGGAAGTGCTCGGAGCGGGCGTGCGACTGATGGAAGACGGCACCCTGCTGGAGCACATCGTGGCCAGCGTGGAGGTGGTGCTGGTGGGGTTTGCCGTGTCGTCGGCCATTGCGATTCCGCTGGGGCTCACGATGGGGACCTTCCGCATCGTGCAGGCCCTGATGGACCCGCCGGTCAACTTCATCCGCTACCTGCCGGTGACCTCCTTCGTGCCCTTGTTCATCCTGTGGATCGGCATCGGCCTGGAGCAGCGTGTGGCGGTGATCATCTTCGGCGTGTTCTTCCAGCAGATGGTGATGGTGTCAGACGTGTCCCGAGGCGTCAGCAAGGACCTGGTCAATGCCAGTTACACCCTGGGTTGTACCCGCAAGGATGTGTTGCTGCACGTGCTGGGTCCGGCCTCCTTGCCGGGCGTGCTCGACATGCTGCGCGTGACGATCGGCTGGGCCTGGACCTATCTGGTCGTGGCTGAGTTGGTGGCGGCTTCCAGTGGCTTGGGCTACATCAGCCTCAAGGCCATGCGGGGCTTGCAGGTGGATGTGATCTTCCTGGCGATTGCGGTGATCGGCCTGCTGGGGCTGGCGACAGACCAGGTGTTTCGAATCTTGAGAATGAAGGTGTGTGCATGGGCACAGTGATGATGAATGCAACAGCGCAAGGGCGGATGCCCTCTGCCCTGTCGGGGGCGCAGGAGGCGGGTTCTGCCTCGGGCGCAGGCAGCCAGGCGCGGCTGCAGATCCGCAACGTCAGCCTGCGTTACCCCACGCCTGCCGGCACCACCTTCACCGCGCTGGAAAACGTCTCGCTGGAGGTGCCGGACCAGCAGTTCACGGTGATCGTGGGGCCTTCGGGTTGCGGCAAGTCCAGCCTGCTGTACCTCACTGCCGGGCTGAATGAACCGACCAGTGGCGAGATCTATGCGAATGGGCAACTGGTGACCGGGCCAGGCCCGGACCGTGGCATGGTGTTTCAGGGCTACACGCTGTTTCCCTGGCTGACTGTGCGACAGAACATCGAGTTTCCGCTCAAGCGCAAGGGCATGCCGGAAGCGCAGCGGCGCGAGATCGTCGAGCACTACCTCGAAGAGGTGCGCTTGCGTCCCTTCGCCGACAACTTTCCCAAGCAGTTGTCTGGTGGGATGATGCAGCGCGTGGCCATTGCGCGGGCGCTGGCCAACGACCCCCAGATCTTGCTGATGGACGAGCCCTTCGGGGCACTGGACAGCCAGACCCGTCACCAGATGCAGCGCCTGTTGCTGCGCGTGTGGGAGCACTCCAAGAAGACCGTGGTCTTCGTGACCCATGACATCGACGAAGCCATCTTGCTGGGCGACCGCGTCTATGTGATGGGTGCGCGTCCTGGCCGGGTGCGGCAGATCATCGATGTGCCGCTGTCGCGTCCACGTCCCGACGATGTGGAACTGGCCCCGGAATTCATCGCCTTGAAGCGGCAGATCGTGGACCTGCTGCACGACGACCTCAATCGCATCGACCCCTGAGGAGCAGGCTCCCATGAGCAGTACGCCTTTGTCTGAACAGACCAGCTTTGATTACATCGTGGTGGGGGCAGGCTCGGCTGGCAGCGTGCTGGCCCGCCGCCTCAGCGACGACCCGTCCGTGTCGGTCTGCCTTATCGAAGCGGGGGGCAGCGATGCGAACCCGCGCGTGCAGGTGCCGGCCGGCACGATCACGCTCTACACCAGCGATCGCTTCAGCTGGAACTACTACTCGACCCCGCAGCAGGCCATGAATGGACGTGAGCTGCACTGCCCTCGAGGCAAGGCGTTGGGCGGATCGAGCTCGATGAACAGCATGATCTACATCCGGGGTTTCGCCTCGGACTACGACCGCTGGGCCGATGCCGGTTGTGCCGGCTGGGGCTGGCGGGATGTGCTGCCGTACTTCAAGAAGTCCGAGCGCAACATGCTGGGTCAGGATGCGACCGTGCATGGCCAGCAAGGCGAGCTGCTGGTGGACCAGCCGCGCGATCCGAATCCGGTGTCGCGCTGGTTTGTCGAGGCGGGGCGCCGCATGGGGCTGCCTGTCAACACCGATTTCAACGGCGCATCGGCGTTGGGCGTCGGCGTCTACAACGTCACCCAGCAGAACGGCATGCGCCTGTCGAGCTTCCGGGCCTTTGTGAAGCCGGTGCTGAACCGGCCCAATCTGAAGCTGATCTCGTCGATCGAGGTCGAGCGCCTGGTGCTGGACGGCCACACCGTGACCGGTGTGGAGGTGCGCCAGGTGGGGGCGTCGGAGTCGACCACCTTGCACGCCCGCAAGGAGGTGGTGCTCTGTGCGGGGGCCATCGGGTCGCCACACTTGCTGCTGAAGTCTGGCATCGGGCCGCGTGCTCAACTGGAGCGGGCGCGGGTGCCGGTGGTGGTGGACCTGCCCGGCGTGGGGCAGAACCTGCAGGACCACCTTGATGGCCTGGTCACGGTGCGGTCCGCTTCGCCGCTGACGCTGGGCTTCTCGCTGGGTTCGCTCAAGAGCGTGCTGAGTTCGCCCTTCAAGTACCTCTTTGGCCGCAAGGGCTGGCTCACCACCAACTATGTGGAAGCCGGTGGCTTTGCCAGGACGCCGTTGAGCGATGGGGAGCCCGACGTGCAGTTCCACTTCGTGCCGGGCTACCGCAGCCACCGTGGGCGGCTGTTCGAGTGGGGCCATGGCTATGCCGTGCACACCTGCGTGCTGCGCCCGGAAAGCCGTGGCGAGCTTCGCCTCAATGCGCAAGGGCAACTGGAGCTCGACTACAACTTCCTGTCCGACCCCAAGGATGGCCAGACCCTGGTCGAAGGCCTGAAGCTGGCCCGTCAGCTCTTGTCCGACAAGGGCTTTGATGGCATCCGCGGCCGGGAGATGTTGCCCGGGCCGGATGTGCGCACCGACGCCGAACTGATGGCGTACATCCGCGCCTATGGCGCCACGGTGTTCCACCCGGCAGGCACCTGCAAGATGGGCATGGACGACATGGCCGTGGTCACGCCCGATCTGAAGGTGCGCGGTGTATCGGGCCTGCGTGTGGCCGATGCGTCGATCATGCCCTTCCTGATCAGTGGCAACACGAATGCCCCCTGCATCATGATCGGCGAAAAGGCGGCCGATCTGATCAAGGGCGCTTGAGCAGGAGGCCATGCGGCAGGGGTACAGTGTCAGCCCATGGCACCCCCTACCTACCCCTCCGTGGCGGACATCGACTTCGCCGAGCTGTATCGCCAACACATGGCGGCGACCGGGCGTCCCAAGCCGGCCTCGGTGTGGGATGCCCGCGCTGAGGCCTTGCCAGCCCGAGGTGGGGACACACGCTACACGCAGGCTTTCCTGGCGCAGATGGATTTCACCGGGTGTGACAGCCTGCTGGATGTCGGCTGCGGTACTGGCACGATTGCGCTGGCGGCCGCTCCTCGGCTCCGGCGCGTTGTCGGGCTGGACTACAGCGCCCGCATGCTGGACAGGTTCGAAGAGGGTGCACGTGAGCTGCCAGATGGCTGTGAAGCCCGCACCATCTTGCGTTCATGGGATGAGCCCTGGGACGACGTGCCCGAGTGCGACATCGTGGTGGCCTCTCGCTCGACGGCGGTGGTCGACATGGCCGACGCCTTGCGCCGTTTGCATGGCAAGGCGCGCAAGCGGGTCTACCTGACCAGCATGGTGGGCGGGCACTTCAATGATGTGGCCGTGCATCGCCTGCTGGGGCGCCCTGTCCCCGAAGCGGTGCCAGACTACATCTACATCGTGCACATCCTGTATGCCATGGGCATCCATCCGTGCGTGACCTACCTGGATGGTGCATCAGGTGTGGTGGTGCGCGATCTGGCGGAGGCCTGTGCGCAGGCCGAGGCGCGGGTGGGGGCGCTGAGTGACCAAGAGCGGGCGACCTTGCAGGCATGGTGGTCTGCACAACCTGCGGGTGCAGCGGTGCTCACACCCGGCACGCGCTGGGCGCTGATCTCATGGGACAAGGCCGAGGCGCGCTGAAGGCTCAGCGCAAGGTGAACACGTAGCGCTCGTCCGGGTCGTCCTTTTTGCCGCCCTCCAAATGGGGTGTGGGCTCTGGTGGTCTCGGGGCCAGCAGTGGTGCGGCTTTACGCGGGGCGGCGGGCGCCAGCATCACCTCGAATTTGTCTGCCGCGCTAGCGAGCTCCGCGTCCTGTTGATCACGAGCGAAGCGCAAGATCGCTTCGGCGTATTCGCGGTTCTTCACCATCCATTCGACGTCGATCAGCCGATTCGCCTTGCGCCGCAGCATCACGTGCAGGCGGGCGGCCAGCGCAAACTTCTCACTCTCGAGCATGGCTTACTCCTGAGTTGGTCGCCAGAGCCAGAATCTCAGTGAGCGCGGACCGGTGTGGACCAGTCCGCGGTGGGGGTGTCATTCGACGCGTTCGCCGTGCTGGGTGAGGTCCAGTCCCTTGAGCTCTTCGGCTTCGGTGACACGCAGGCCCACCAGCTTGTCGGTCAGCCACAGCAGCAAGGCCGTGATGCCGCCACTCCACACCAGGGTGGCCACGACACCAATGGCCTGGGTGACCACGGAGCCTTCGACGCCGCCAATGCGGGGATCAGCCAGGGCACCGGTCAGCAGGGCACCGATGATGCCGCCGACACCATGCACGCCAAAGACGTCGAGCGAATCATCGAAGCCCAGCAGGCGCTTGAGGCCTGTGGCGCCCCAGTAGCAGCCCAGACCGGCCGCGACGCCAATGACCATGGCTGAGCGTGGGTCCACAAAACCGGAAGCCGGGGTGATGGCCACCAGGCCTGCGACCGCGCCGCTGCACACCCCGAGCAGGGTGGGCTTGCCGCGCACGGCCCATTCCGCAATCATCCAGCTCAGCACGGCTGCACCGGTGGCGAGTTGGGTGACCAGCATGGCCATGCCGGCACGGCCGTCTGCCGCGCCAGCCGAGCCACCGTTGAAGCCCATCCAGCCGACCCACAGCAACGATGCGCCGATCATGGTGTAGCCCAGGTTGGCGGGGGTCAGGGCTTCACGCCCATAGCCGATGCGGCGGCCCAGCATGGCGGCAGCGACCAGGCCGGCGATGCCGGCGTTGACGTGCACCACGGTGCCACCGGCGAAATCCAGGATGCCGCGCGAGGCGAGCCAGCCCGAGGGCTCCCAGACCCAGTGGGCGATGGGCGCATAGACGAACAAGGACCAGCCCGCCATGAACACCAGCAAGGCCGTGAAGCGCATGCGCTCGGCAAAGGCGCCGGTGATCAGCGCGGGGGTGATGATGGCAAAGGTCAGCTGGAACATGACGTACACCGACTCGGGGATCGATGTGGCCAGGTGGTGCACGGACACGGTGCCGGCACCCTTGTTGTACTGCACGGTTTGCAGCAAGGCCGATGAGGCGTCACCCAGCCACGGTGAGCCGGGCATGAAGGCCCAGGAGTAGCCGATGAGCATCCACAGCACGGTCACGAGGGCGCAGACGGCAAACGACTGGGCCATGGTGGCCAGGATGTTCTTCTTGCGGACCATGCCCGCATAGAACAAGGCCAGGCCGGGGATGGTCATCAGCAGCACCAGGGCACTGGCCGAAATCATCCAGGCGGTGTCGCCCGCGTTGATCTGACTGACCGGCACCGACATCGGCTGGGTCGGGGCGGGTGGGGCAGCCGATGCAGCAGGCGCGGGTGCGGTTGGTGCCGCATCGCTTGAAGCTGCCGAGGCGGGCGCCTCGGGCGTGGTCAGGGCGGTGTCAGGGGTATCGCTTGCGGTGCTGGATGCAACTGGCGCGCTGATGGCGGGGGCAGGCTGGGCCTGAACCTCGTGCATCGGCATCAGACCCAGGGTCATCGCACTGCTCAGGCTGAGCGCCACCATGAGGTGACGCCACGGGCTCTTCTTGTTCATGTCGACTGCTTTCATCTGTTCAATCGTTCCCGTATCGGAGGCGTGCCCGTAAGGCACACAAAAAGGCCCGGCAGCAAGATTCAGGCCCACACGGGCTTCAGGACAAGCCGCACCGAACTAGGGAAACTCTGGGCATAAATGTGCTCACAGATGTTGTCAGATGGCGGGGTGCACATCGAGATGCACAACAATAGGCGCCCCCCGGTCCAAAGGAGCAACCATGTCCGTTCATGCCATACCCTCAGTCGAACACCTCGATGTCCTCATCGTTGGGGCCGGCATTTCCGGGATCGGCGTGGCCTGCTACCTGCAGCAGGCCCATCCGGGCAAGCGTTACGCCATCCTGGAAGCCCGAGACGCACTGGGCGGCACCTGGGACCTGTTCCGTTACCCCGGCATCCGCTCGGACTCCGACCTCCATACCTATGCCTACGAGTTCAAGCCCTGGCGCAGCGACAACGCGATTGCGGACGGGGCGAGCATCTTGCAGTACCTGAAGGAGACGGCCAGCGAACACGGTATCGACCGCCAGATCCGTTACGGGCACAAGGTGCTGAGCGCCGACTGGTCGAGTGCCGATGCCTGCTGGACGGTGGAGGTGGCCCTGAGCGACCTGGGTGTCACCAAGACCTTCACCTGCAAATGGTTCTTCGCGGCAGCGGGCTACTACCGCTATGACGAGGGTTTCATGCCCCCGTTCGAAGGGGTGGACCGTTTCAAGGGGCGCCTGATTCACCCGCAGAGTTGGCCAGAGGACCTGGACTACAGCGGCCAGCGCGTGGTCATCATTGGCAGCGGTGCCACCGCTGTCACCTTGCTGCCGGCCATGGCCGAGAAGGCAGCCCATGTGACCATGCTGCAGCGCACGCCCACCTATGTGGTGTCTCTGCCTTCAGATGACGTGGTGGCCAGGGTGTTGCGCAAGCTGCTGCCCGAGTCATGGG
The DNA here is from genome assembly GCF_041909175.1 of Aquabacterium sp. GTDB lineage: Bacteria > Pseudomonadota > Gammaproteobacteria > Burkholderiales > Burkholderiaceae_C > Aquabacterium. The sequence continues at coordinate 360,846 of NZ_JAYRDZ010000001.1, forward strand.
CGTATGCCGTCACGCGCTTCAAGAATATCCGCATCCAGCGCTTGTCGTATCACCTGTGTCAGCAGTATCCGCAGGCCATGCGGCGGCTGATCCGTTGGGGCAACCGCAAATTGCTGCCTGAAGATTTCGCGCTGGATGTGCACTTCAACCCGCCCTACAACCCATGGGACCAGCGTCTGTGCGCCGTGCCGGATGGTGATCTGTTCAAGGCCCTGTCTTCGGGCAAGGGTTCGGTGGTGACGGACCACATCGAGCACTTCACCGAAGAGGGCATCCGACTGCGTTCAGGCCAGGAGTTGAAGGCCGACATCGTGGTCTCTGCCACAGGCTTCAATCTGCAGTTGTTCGGTGGGGCCCACATCAAGCTGGATGGCGTGCCGGTGGACATGGCCAGCAAGGTGGCCTTCAAGGGCATGATGCTCTCGGGCCTGCCCAACTTCGCCTTCATGGTCGGCTATACGAATTCGTCGTGGACCTTGAAGGTGGGCCTGGTGGCCGAGCACTTCACACGTGTGCTGAGCTACATGGACCAGCATGGCTACGATGTGTGCTGTCCTCAGCTGCCGGAAGGGGGCATGGCCACGCAACCTTTGCTGAATTTCGGCGCAGGCTATGTACAGCGCATGTTGGCCCAGTTGCCGCGACAAGGTGCGCATGGTGCGCCGTGGGCAATGCAGATGCACTACCTCGACGACGTGAAGCTCTTGCGCGAAGGAACGGTTGAAGCCCCCTTCCTCCATTTCTGGAAGGCGGACGGCAGTACCCGCAAGTTCGCAGCGTGAAGTCAGTGGCCGGTTGATGGCGAATCGGCGCTGGCGAGGGTTTCCAGTTCGTTGGTGATGTTGGCCTGACGCAGGTGGGCATAGCGCCGGCGCAGTTGCTGCCCGAGTTCATCGAGGTGGTCTTGTGCGCGCTGCATCTGAGCGAGCCGCCAGTGGTTTTCCTGTTCAAGCGAGCTGCACACGGCCTTGAGCAGTTGCAGGCGAACATGCTGGCGTTCAATGGCCGAGCGCACCTGCGCAACGGGCAGCGGCACGATGGGCGGGATCAACGCTTGTACCCCGGCTTGGCGCGACGGCTTGGGCGCGGGCGGCACTGGCCACAAGGCCTGGCGGGTCAGCCCGGAGGCGCTCGCATACAGCAAGGTCACGGGTGTGTTGGCATCGAGTTCAGGGCGCAGCAGATCGGACCAGGCATCCACGACATGGTCCATCTCGTCGCTGGAGGCGCAGCCGGCGATACCGCGAGCCGATGGCACCGAAGTGCCGAGCAAATCCAGCAGGCGATGACTGGCAACCCAGGTGAGTTCGCCTGTGGTGTCTGATGCCTCTTGCAGGCTCTTGGCGAGCTGGGCATTGAAGGCGCCGCAAAAGCCACGCTCGGCGCCCATCACCAACAGGATGCGGCGGTCGCCGGGTGCGGGCAGTTGCCCCGACGTGATGGTCTCAGGCCTGTCGTCAGGGTGGGTGGGCAAGGCTTGCAGTGCCTCGGTCACCGTGGCTGCCGCATCGTCGTGCGCCTGGCGCTGTCGGGAGACCCGCTGCAGCTCGGCAAAGGCCAGGTTTTTCATCGACTGCACGATCTGGCGCAACTCATCGAGGAGTTCGGCCCGTTCACGCAGGGCGGTCTCGCCACTCACGCAGGCGCTCCCAGCCATGAGCGCACGGCGTCAACCCACTGCGTGCGCGGTGCGTCCAGCGTCGGCGCTGCATGTGTGCATTGCGTGGCGAGTGCGCTGAGGGCCTGATCAAGGCCGGTCGGCTCCAAATCGGTCAGCAAGCCCTCGTTGAGTGCCACCAGCCAGGCTTTGTTGTAGGCGGCGCTGCGCGGAGCCAGACGGCCTTGGCGGAACAGGGCCTGCAAGAGGTGGCCACGCTTCATGCGTTGTGCGGTGTCCTGATCCAGGTGGGTACCAAAGCGGGTGAAGAGCTCCAACTCCAGAAACTGCAGGTAGTCGAGGCGCAGGCGCTTGCACTCCTTGGCGATCGCCGGGTCCTGTGCCTTGCCGCCAATGCGTGACACCGAGGTGCCCACATCGATGGCGGGGAACATGTTGGAGGCGACCAGCTTGGTCGTCATGTAGACCTGACCATCGGTGATGGAAATCAGGTTGGTCGGGATGTAGCTAGCGACCTCGCCCAGTTGGGTCGGCACGATGGGGATGGCCGTCATGCTGCCTCCGCCAAGCTCGGTGCACAGTTGCGTGGAGCGCTCGAGCAGACGCGAGTGCAGGTAGAAGATGTCGCCCGGATAAGCCTCGCGGCCGGGCGTGCGGCGCAGCAGCAGCGACAACTCCCGGTAAGCCTGTGCATGCTTGCCCAGGTCGTCGTACACGATGAGGGTGTCGTGGCCGGCATGCATCCACGACTCGGCCAGCGCGCAGCCGGCAAACGGCGCAAGGTACTGCAGGCCGGGCAGGGTGCCGGCTTCCGCAACCACCACGGTGGTGTGCGCCATCGCGCCAGTGTCCTTCAGGATGCGCAAGGTCTCTGCCACCTCGGCGCGCCGCTGGCCGATCAGCACCAGCACGCAGCGCACACCCTGGTCGCGCTGGTGGATGATGGCATCGAGCGCAATGGCGCTCTTGCCGGTGCCATCGTCTCCGATCAGCAGTTCACGCTGTCCGCGTCCCATGGGCAGCAGGGTGTCGATGATGGTGTTGCCTGTATAGAGCGGGCGACTCACGGGGTCGCGCTCGATGATGGCCGGAGACGGCCCGTCCATCACCCGCTGCTCGGTCAATGTCGGGGCGGCCTGACCATCCAGTGGTCGGCCGAGCGGGTCGATGACCCGACCCAGCAAGGCATCGCCACAAGCCAGCGTCAGCGTCTTGCCACTGCGGCGCATCCGCAGTCCGGCGGTGAGGTCGCTCGACTGCTCCAGCAGGATGCAGCCGGCAAGCTGCTCGTCGAGCTGGAACACCCAGGCACGGCTGCCACCAGCCGACTCCAGCACCTCTCCCAGCGGCACCGAGGGCAGACCCTGCAGCCAGGCGATCCCATCGGCCAGACCGATGACGGTGCCCACTTCCTCGATGACCAGGCCGATCCCTTCGGTACTCATGCTGCGTTGTCCAGTGGTGCGGCGGATTGTGCGAACGCATCCATGCCGCGGTGCAGGCTGGCTTCAAGCTGATAGCCGGGCAGGTGCACGCAAATGCCTGCAATCAGCGGCGGATAGATGTTCCAGCGCATCTGCGGGGTCAGCCCCAGCAGCTTGCTCAGCTGCGCTTCGACCTGTCGCTGCTGCACCTCGGATGGCGGAAAGGCCGTGGAGATATCGAACGGAGGCGGTGGCTGTTCGGGCGTCCAGCCATTGCGCAGCACCTGCTGGGCTGCGTCGGATTGCTGCGCCAGATCGGCCAGAAAGAGGTCGATGATCGCGGCCTCCATGGCAGGTGAGGCCATGCGCTGCAGGTAGCTCCCGAGGAAGGCCGACATGCGTTGGCGCAGTGCCTGCTCGTTGTGTTCGCAAGCGCGCGCACGTTCCTGCTCCAGTCGGGCGCGGGCCTTGTTGCGCTCTTCTTGCAGTTCGACTTCCAGCGCCTGGAGTCGGGCCTGTCGCTGTGCGCTGATGTCGGCATCCAGCGCCGCCATGGCCTGGCTGCGCTGGGCGGCCAGATCGGCTTGCTGGCGCTGCAGTTCGGCGCGATCGGCTTCCAGCTTGGCCCGCTCTGCTGCAACGGCCTGCATCTGGGCCTGGTCTGCTGCTGCGCGGGTTTTCAGCGCCGACTGGACGGGACGATAAAGAAAACGCCCGAGCAGCCAGACCAGCACCAGAAAATTGATGACCTCAAGAATGAAGGTGGTGGCGTCGAGTTCCATCGTGACGACCTGCGGGCTTACTTGAGCACGTACTCAAGCAGCGGGTTGCGGAAGAGGATGATCAGCGCGACCACCAGGCAGTAGATGGCCAGCGATTCGATCATGGCCAGGCCGATGAAGAGGGTCCGGCTGATGGACTTCTCGGCTTCGGGCTGACGCGCCAGCGCGTCGAGTGCCGCGGAGATGGCTTTGCCCATGGCGACGGCTGGGAAGAACACGCCCAGTGCGATGGCAAAGCCGGCAACCACGGTCGAAACCAGGCTGAACAGGTGAAGATCGGTCATGAATGCTCCTTGTCGAGAGAGGGGTCCGGGGCCGCGCTGGTCGGCGGGGCGTCGAGGTGTGTCTGGCTGACTTCCAGCGCACTGCCGATGTAGATCAGCGCGAGCATGCCGAAGATGTAGGCCTGCACCAGCGCCTCGATGACGTGCAGGACCAGCAGCGGAATCGGCACCAGCAGGCCGGCCACCAGCAGCACCAGCAGGGCCGCCATTTCGAGGCTCATCATGTTGCCGAACAAGCGGATCGCCAGTGCCAGGGTGCGGGTTACCTCACTGATCAGATGGAAGGGCAGCAGGATGGGGCTCGGGGTCAGGTAATGCTTCAGATAAGGGCCCAGGCCCGCCGCATGGATCCCATACACATGGACGGCCACAAAGACGATGACCGCCAGAGCCGCGGTGACCGAGAGGTCACGCGTGGGAGACGACAGGCCGGGGATGAGCCCGAGCAGGTTGGCCAGCAAGATGAACAGCCACAGGGTCCCGACGAAGGGCAGGACGCGATCCACATCCTTGTCCGGCACCACCTCGGCCACGGCGTTGCGCATCATGCTGTAGGCCGCATGCACGGCGGGCGACACCATGGCCGTGCGCTGCAGGTGCCGTCCGGTCAGCCAGGCCATCACCACCAGGATGCTTGAGACCAGCAGGGACAGCAGCAAGGATTCATGCAGTGCGATGCCGTGCCAGTTCAGCCAGACATCGGAACCGAGCCCGTTCATCGGCCATGCTCCTTGAAAAACAGGTAGACGTTGTAGATGCCCAGCGCCAGGCCGAGCAGGATCAGGTTGACGGTCCAGTGCACCGAGTAGCCGGTGTTCTGCTCATCCAGCCAGCGGCCCAGGTAGGCACCTGCCACCAGCGGGATGGTCAACAGCAGCCCAGCCGTGCCGCCTGTGACCAGCAGGCCCAGGAAGCCTGCACGACGGGCCTCGCGCAGGCGGTTGACCTGCTTGGGCAAGGCTTCGCGGAGTTCGTCGTCTTCCTTGCTCATGATGGGCTCTGCGCCAGTTTCTGCATGCGCTTGTAGAGAGCCAGGTCAAGCTTGCTGACCTGATCGCGGGTACTCACCCGCAAGGATGCCTCTGCTTCAAGCATGCTGCTCAGCGCCGTGAGCAGCGCGTCGGGCTGCTCATCCAGCAGAAAGCGCCGGCTCACGATCCGAACCACGGTGGTACCCCCCTGGCGTTGGCAGTACAGCACGCCACCGGTGCTGGCGCCATAGCGCCACTGTGCCGGCTGCTCGGCCTGTCGATAGCGAAACAGGCCTGGCTCCAGCACGGTGATGAGGTCGGCGTGTTGCGGCAGGATGCCGAACTGGCCGGAGGTGTCGCCCGCCATCAGGCTGACGACGTCCTCGATGCGGTGGTTGGCCTGACCGTCCTGCAGCCACAGAGACAGCGTGGGGGTGCTCATGTCGGCATCGCTCCCCGCATGTAGCAGGCGTCTTCCGTGAGCTGGTCATAAGCCCCGTCGAGGAAGCGTTCGCAGTCAGCCAGGGTCGTGTCCAGCTCGACGGTCTCACCGTCCATGCCGGTGTGGTCGGCGACCACGAAGAAGGGCTGTGTGAGGTAGCGTTGCAGGCGGCGGGCGCGCAGCACCACGCGGCGGTCTTCGGACGACAGCTCGTCGATGCCCAGCATCGCGATGATGTCCTCGAGCTCCCTGTAACGCGCCAGATGCTCGCGCACACCGGCGGCCACGCGATGATGGCGCTCACCCACCAATTGGGCATCCATCATGCGGCTGCTCGATGCCAGCGGGTCGACTGCGGGGTAGATGCCACGTGCAGCCTGCTCGCGCGACAGCACCACGGTGGCATCCAGGTGGGCCTGGATGGCCGAGATGGAGGGGTCGCTCATGTCATCGGCCGGCACATAGACGGCCTGCACGGCGGTGATCGCCCCTTGCGAGGTGGACAGAATGCGCTCTTCCAGGCTGGCCACTTCGGTCAGCAAGGTCGGCTGGTATCCCACGCTCGATGGCATGCGGCCCAGCAGGCCGGAGATCTCGGTGCCCGCCTGGACAAAGCGAAAGAGGTTGTCCATCAGGAACAGCACCTCGCTGTGGCCCGCATCGCGCAGGGCCTCGGCGCAGGTCAGGGCGGTGAAGCCGGTGTAGTAACGCACGCCGGGCGGCTCATCCATCTGGCCAAAGACCATGACCGAGCGTTCCATCACCCCGGCGTCGCGCATTTCGTGCCAGAGCTCATGCCCTTCGCGGATGCGTTCACCCACTCCGGCAAACACCGATGCCCCCTGGTAGAGGCTGCTGACGGCGTGCATGAACTCCATCATCAGCACCGTCTTGCCGACACCAGCACCACCAAACAGACCGGTCTTGCCGCCGCGCACAAAGGGGCAGAGCAGGTCGATCACCTTCACGCCGGTGGGCAAGATGGTCTTGCCCGGCAGGGTGTCGATCAGGGCGGGCGGCTCGACGATCACGGGCCGGGGTGGGTCCTGGTCCAGTGCGGCGCCGCCATCCAGCGGGGTGCCCAGCATGTCGATCAACCGGCCCAGGCTGTGTGGCCCGACGGGGACAGACAACGGCTGATGGTGGTCGGTAATGGGCATGCCGCGCGCCAGGCCTTCGGTCGTCTGCAGCGAGATGGTGCGGACCGTGTGTTCAGACAGATGCTGGACCACCACGAGCAACACGTCTCGCTCAGGCAGGCGAACGGTCAGCACATGTCCGATCTGAGGCAGAGGCGTGCCGCGCACATCCACCACCGAGCCTCGGGCTGCAGCAATCTGGTGTGTGGTCTGGAAAGTCTGCGGCAGGGAAAACGGCGCCGTCATGTCCTCGATCCTTCGCGGGGTGTCCGCGAAGCCCTACTTTACGCCAGTTTGCCTTCGGGCAAATGTTTCCCAACGGTTTCAGTTGGGGCGGCTGCAGTACGCCTGGCTAGCAGTCGGCGACGATCACGTTCAGACGCACCAGGGCCGGGAACAATGGCCACATCCTTCAGGTCCAGCGACTGGCCATCTGCCGAACGCATGCCCATGGGCGCCACCTCCTGTCCTGTAGCGATCTCGACCACGCGGGTGGGGGAACCATTCGGGTGCTCTTCGTAGCGATCACCCCACTGTGCCAGCGCGACCAGAGCCGGGAACAAGTCCCGGCCTTTGGGCGTCAGGCGGTAGTCAAGCGCCTTGCCGATCCGCTCGCTGTGGGTGTATGAGCCGGTGATGTTCGGTGCCTTGCGCCCGATGTTGTCAGGGCTGCCGCCCGAGGTGGTGACCGAGGTCGAGGCGCTGTATGGCCAGGGAAATGCCATGCTGGACCCCGGCATGGCGGGCACGGACGTGTGGATTGAGCGCTTCATCGACTACTGGAACCGCCCGGGTACTTGGCAAGCCATGCCGGACAAAGCCAAGCAACTGACGCGAGCGGTGTCCTGGAAGATGTTCAAGGAGGTCTGGATGATCTCTCATGAGCCCGAGGCCTTTGCGCACTACACCTTCGACGTGCCCCTGACCCTGGTGCGAGGTGAGCGGACCACCGCAGCCGCAGCGGCCATCGTTGATCAACTGGCGGCCGTCAATCCGGCTGCGCAGGTGGACACGCTGGAGGGCACCGGGCACATGGGCATCATCACGCACCCCGACAAGGTGGCAGCCAGCCTAGCGCAGCACTGGCAGCGCGTGGTCTGATCAGGGCAAGGTGCGGCGGTCGCGCCCTTGCTTGGCGTAATACGCCCGCTTGGTGTCGTACATCTGTTCATCGGCGCGGTGCAGCACCGCCTCGAGGCGTTCCTGCCCCTGACTGGTGGCCCGGCCGATCGACAGGCTCATGGGGGTGCTGCCGGCGTTGAACTGGTTGTTGAGCGCCTGCAACTCCAGCAGTTGCTCGACCAACGCTTCGCAGCCGCGCTCATCCACCCCGGGCAGCAGGATCGCAAATTCGTCGCCACCGATGCGTGAGGCTGTGGCAGGCAACTCAACGGCCTTGCGCAGCACTTCGCCAACCCGGCGCAGCAAGGCATCGCCACCGGCGTGCCCGACGTCGTCATTGATGGACTTGAGGTCATTCACATCCACCACCAGCACGCTCACAGGCCATGGCCCCCTGCGCTCTAGCCGATTGACTTCGTCGCCAAAAAAAGAGCGGTTGCGCAGGCCGGTCAGGGCATCATGGCGGCCCAGGTATTCGAGATAGGCTTCGGCTTTCTTGCGCGCGGTGATGTCGGTCAAGGAAATCAGCACCCGGTCCCACCGGTCCTCATGTCCTGGCAGTACCGAAAACTGCATGTAGACATTCACGGGCTCGCCATCGAGGGCGTAGTTGAGCACTTCACGCTGCTGGAACAGCTTGTCCTGCCACAAGTCGATCAGCTGCTCGGCGAAGTGCTGGCGCATGTCGCCCCTGAAGACATGTTCGAGGTTGGACAGCAGGGTGGGCTTGTCCTTGGCCCGGAACATGTTGAGTGTCTGTTGGTTGACGTCGAGCACACGTATTTCCTGCATGCAGCGCACGATGAAGTCCGGGTGCACATCTAGGAACACACGGAAGTCTTCGACGCCTTGCGCACGCACCTCGCTCAGCAGGTCGCGGATGACCGAGAAGTCTTCCACCCACAGTGAGACGGGCGAATGCTCGAACAGACCCTTGGCGTAGCGCTCGCTCGCACGCAGCGCAGTTTCGGCGCGCGTGCGGTCTGTCATGTCTTCGATGGCCAACAGCACGCGGTCCCAGTTGTCTTCATGACCAGGCAGGATGCTGGCCTTGAGCGAGATGCTCAGGCGCTTGCCGCTCAGGCTGTAGTTGACGGTCTGGCTGGTGAAGTGGGTCTGACCATCCCACAGCTGGCACAACTCCGAAATGTGTTGGTCGAGCATGTCATCTCGCAGCACCTTGTCGAGGTTGCCGACGAGGTCTTCGAGATCCCGCGCCTCGAAGAGATCCAGTGTGCGGCGGTTCACGCGCAGCACCTTGATGCAGCGCGAACACTCTTCCACCCGACCAGGGTGCTCGTGCAGGTAGCTGTGCAGGTCGGTGACGCCTTGTTCGCGCAGTCGCTCGAAAAGCGCTTTCAGTGCGCTGTAGTCCTCCAGCCAGAGCGAAACAGGCGCCAGCTCGAACATGTCGGCATACAGGTCAACCACGGTACAACTTCCTTGGGATCACGGGAGCCGTCATTCTGACACTCGCTTGTTGTCAGAGTGTGAAGTCGTAATCAATCGTCAGCGGCGCATGGTCGCTGAACCACTGCGCCTTGTAGACCGCCGCCTGGCGCGCGGTTTCTGCCAGTGCCGGCGTAGCCAGGTGGTAGTCGATGCGCCACCCCACGTTCTTGGCGCGCGCCTGGCCTCGGTTGCTCCACCACGTGTAGCACTCGTCGGTGGTGCCCGGGTGCAGGTGGCGGTAGACGTCAATCAGGCGGGTGTTGCCTGCCGGGTCCAGCAGGCGCGTCATCCAGGCGCGTTCTTCCGGCAGGAAGCCGCTGTTTTTGAGGTTGCCCTTCCAGTTTTTCAGGTCCGCCTCCTGGTGGGCGATGTTGACGTCGCCGATCAGGATGAATTCGCGCTCGCCACGCAGTCGGGCCAGATGCGGCTCGACGATGTCCAGAAAGCGGTACTTGGCTTCCTGGCGCTCTTCGCTGCTGGAACCGCTGGGAAAGTAGCAGCTGATCAGGGACAGCTTGCGCCCTGGCTTGTCGAAGCGCAGCTCCACATAGCGGCCCTCGGGGTCGAATTCGCCACTCGGGTCGTTGCCGCCCAGGCCGATGATCACGTCAGAGGGCTCGTGACGGGTGTACAGGCCCACGCCCGAATAGCCCTTTTTCTCCGCATGGTGAAAGTGGCCTTGCATGCCGGCAAAGGCCTTCAGGGGCTCGGGCATGTCATCGACATGCACCTTGAGTTCCTGCACACCCATACAATCGGCGGACATGGATTCGGCCCAGGGTACGAGCCCCTTGGTGGCAGCCGAGCGGATGCCGTTGAGGTTGAGGGACACGAGTCGAAACACGAGACAACACCATCATCATGAGCAACACCCCTTCCCGTAACGACACGCTGGCCCAGGATTTCGTGGCCTTTGCGGTGCAGTCCAAGGTGCTGCGGTTTGGAGAATTCAAGACCAAGGCGGGGCGGCTGTCGCCCTATTTCTTCAACGCCGGCTTGTTCGACGACGGCGCCAAGCTGGGCCGTCTGGCTGAATTCTATGCACGTCGCCTGGTTGAGTCAGGTTTGCAGTTCGACATGCTGTTCGGCCCCGCCTACAAGGGCATCACCCTGGCGGCTGCCGTGTCGATCGAGTTGGCGCGCCTGGGTTACAACAAGCCGTTCGCCTACAACCGCAAGGAAGCCAAGGACCATGGCGAAGGCGGCACCCTGGTGGGTGCCCCTGTGCAAGGCCGGGTGCTGATCATTGACGACGTGATCTCGGCAGGTACGTCCGTGCGCGAGTCGATCGACCTGATTGCCAAGGCCGGCGCCACGCCCTTTGGTGTGGCCATTGCACTGGATCGTCAGGAAAAAGCCACGCTGGACGGCGCTGACTGTGACGAAAGCGCGGTTCAGCAGGTAGAACAGCGTTACCACTTGCCGGTTGTCTCCATTGCGACATTGGCTGACCTGTTGCAATATCTGAAAACCGAATCCGATCCGGCTCTGGCTGCGTTCCACCCCGCCGTGCTGGCTTACCGTCAACGATACGGCGTGTGATACGTTGTTGAGCTTGAAGCTTCGCTGTAACCATTCTGCTGCCATGCCGTTGCCGTCCACCACCAAAATGTCCGTTTTCCCAGGCAACCCCTCGTCGGGTTGGGGGGGCGGCGCGCGCGTGGCGCTGCTGGTGTCCGGTTTGCTGCTGGCGCATGCGGCCGAGGCAACGATCTATTCCTGTGTGGATGCGCAAGGGCATCGGCACACCTCCGATCGCCCGATTCCAGAGTGTCTGGACCGCGGGCAGCAAATGCTCAACCGCGATGGGTCATTGCGTCAGGCCGTGCCGCCGCGCATGAGCCCCGAAGAGCGGGCCGTTCAAGACGAGCGAGATCGTCAGAAATCCGTCGCTGACGCCGCGCAAAAGGATGCGGTGCGCCGTGACCGCAACCTCATGATGCGCTTCCCCAACGAGGCCGCTCATACCAAGGCGCGAGAGGCTGCGCTCGATGATGTGCGGCGTGCCATTGCCATCTCCGAGAAGCGCATCAGCGAGTTGCAGGCCGAGCGGAAGTCTCTCAACGAGGAAGCAGAGTTCTTCAAGGACAAGAACCTGCCGATCAAGTTGCGTATCCGTCGCGAAAGCAACGAGGCGCAACAGCAGGCCCAGCGCGATGCCATCGACAACCAGAAGGCCGAGATGGTGCGCGTCAACAGCCTGTACGACGCCGAGCTGGCCCGCTTGAAGAAGCTGTGGGCTGGCGCGGCGCCGGGTTTCACGGTGCTGCCGTCGGCGGGGCCGTCTGCCAGCCCCGCCACCGACCTCAGCCGGCCAGCTTCTTCTTCAGCAGGTCGTTGACCGTGGCCGGGTTGGCCTTGCCCTTGGTGGCCTTCATGGCCTGACCGACGAGGGCGTTGAACGCCTTGTCCTTGCCGGCGCGGAACTCTTCCACCGACTTCTGGTTGGCCGCGAGGATGTCGTCGAGGATCTTTTCCAGCTCACCCGTGTCGCTCATTTGCTTGAGGCCCTTGGCCTCGATGACCGCGTCCACGCGGGCCAGGTCTTCACCACTGCCTTCGCCGCTCCACAAGGCCTCAAACACCTGCTTGGCGCCATTGTTCGAGATCGTGCCATCAGCGATGCGCGAGATCATGGCGGCCAGCAAGGTGGCCGTGATCGGGCTGGCTTCGATGGTCTGCTCACTGGCGTTCAGGCGGCGCGACACTTCACCCATCAGCCAGTTCGACACCAGCTTCGGCTGGCCGCAGGCCTTGGCGCCCGCCTCGAAGAAGGCGCCGAAGGCCTTCGACTGGGTCATCATGGTCGCGTCGTAGTCGGGCAGTCCGTAGTCCTTCACGAAACGCTCGGCCATCACGCGGGGCAGTTCGGGCATCTCGCCGCGCACGCGCTCTACCCATTCCGGCTCGATCACCAGCGGGGGCAGATCGGGGTCCGGGAAGTAGCGGTAGTCGTGCGCATCTTCCTTGGTGCGCATGGCGCGGGTCTCGCCCGTGTCCGGGTTGAACAGGATGGTGGCCTGCTGGATGGCGCGGCCATCTTCCAGCTCGTCGATCTGCCAGTTGATTTCGTAATCGGTGGCCTGAACGATGTGCTTGAAGCTGTTGAGGTTCTTGATCTCGCGGCGGGTGCCCAGCGGCGCACCCGGGCGGCGCACCGACACGTTCACGTCGCAGCGGAAGGAGCCTTCCTGCATGTTGCCGTCGCAGATGCCCAGCCACACCACCAGGGTGTGCAGCGCACGGGCGTATTCCGCCGCTTCGGCGCTCGAGCGGATGTCCGGCTCGGTCACGATTTCCAGCAGCGGGGTGCCGGCGCGGTTCAGGTCGATGCCCGAAGACTTCTCGCCGTTGAAACCGCTGAAATCATCGTGCAGCGACTTGCCGGCGTCTTCTTCCAGGTGGGCGCGTACCAGGCGCACCGTGAAAGGCTTGTCGCCCACGAAGAAACTCACCGAACCGCCTTGCACGACCGGGATCTCGTACTGGCTGATCTGGTAGCCCTTGGGCAGGTCAGGGTAGAAGTAGTTCTTGCGCGCAAAGATCGAGCGCGGGGCCACATGGGCGCCCACCGCCAGACCAAACGCGATGGCGCGCGACACCGCGCCGCGGTTCATGACCGGCAGGGTGCCAGGCAGGGCCATGTCCACCGGGCAGGCCTGGGTGTTGGGCTCGGCGCCGAACAGGGTCGATGCGCCGGAGAAGATCTTGGACTGGGTCGACAGCTGGACGTGGGTTTCCAGACCGATGACGACCTCGTAGCCGCGGATGAGGGCAGGGGTGCTCATGATTGCTTCGGGGTGCGTTGGTGCCAGTCGGTGACTTGCTGGAAGGCGTGGGCGGCGTGCAGCAGCGTGCCTTCCTGCCAGTAGTTGCCGATCAGCTGCAAGCCGACGGGCAGGTCGTGCTCGCCCAGGCCCGCGGGCACGCTCATGCCGGGCAGGCCGGCCAGCGAGGCGGGCAGGGTGAAGATGTCGGCGAGGTACTCGGCCACCGGGTCGGCCTGATGGCCCTCATCGGCAGCGATCGGGCGTGCCACGGTGGGCGACACCGGCCCGGCGATCACGTCGCAGACCTGGAAGGCTGCCTGGAAGTCGTCCGCAATCATGCGGCGCAGCTTCTGGGCCTGCAGGTAGTAGGCGTCGTAGTAGCCGTGCGAGAGCACATAGGTGCCAATCATGATCCGGCGCTTGACCTCGGCGCCAAAGCCTTCGGCGCGGGTCTTGCGGTACATGTCGTTGAGGTCGCTGTACTTCTTTGCGCGGTGGCCAAACTTGACGCCGTCATAGCGGCTCAGGTTGGATGAGGCCTCTGCCGGCGCAATGATGTAGTACACCGGGATGGACAACTCGGTGCGCGGCAGGCTGATGTCGACCAGCGTGGCGCCGAGTTGCTCGAACTGGGCCAGGGCAGCGCGCGTGGCGCTTTGCACGCCAGCGGCCACGCCTTCACCGAAGAACTCGCGTGGCACGCCAATGCGCAGGCCCTTGAGCGGCTGCTCGGCCGAGGCACCTTCGCGCTGGGCGTGGAGGGCCGCTACAAAGTCGGGCACCGCTTGCTGGGCGCTGGTGGCGTCGCGCTCGTCGAAACCGCTCATGGCTTGCAGCAGCAAGGCGCAATCTTCGGCGGTGCGGGCCATCGGGCCAGCCTGGTCGAGCGAGGAGGCAAAGGCGATCATGCCGTAGCGCGAGCAGCGGCCATAAGTGGGCTTGATGCCGGTGATGCCGGTCAGCGCGGCCGGTTGACGGATCGAGCCGCCCGTGTCGGTACCGGTGGCACCAGGCACCAGGCGGGCCGCCACGGCCACGGCCGAACCACCCGACGAGCCACCCGGAATGCGGTGGGTATCCCAGGGGTTGCGGGCCACCTGGTACGCCGAGTTTTCGTTGGCGCCGCCCATGGCGAATTCGTCGCAGTTGAGCTTGCCGATCGTCACGGTGCCGGCCGCCTTCAGGCGGGCCACCACGGTGGCGTCAAACGGGCTCTTGTAGCCTTCGAGCATCTTCGATGCAGCCGTCGTCGGGTGGTCCTGCGTGACGAAGATGTCCTTGTGGGCCAGCGGAATGCCGTCCAGCGGGCCCAGAGCCTGTCCGGCGGCGCGGCGGGCGTCGGCCGCCGCGGCTTCCTTCAGTGCGGCTTCGGCATCCACATGCAGGAAGGCTCCGAGGTCGCGGTGGGCTTCGACGCGCTCGATGGCGTGGCGTGTCAGGGCCACGCTGGTGGTCTGGCCAGAGGCCAGTTGCTGGCTCATCTGGGCCAGCGTCAGGTCGTGCAGCGCGGTGCTCATTCAATCACCTTCGGAACAAGGAACAGGCCGCCATCCTGAGCCGGGGCATTGGCCATGTTGGCCTCGCGGTGGTTGGTTTCGGTCACGGTGTCTTCGCGCAGGCGCAGCGTCACATCCTCGATGGCAGACAGCGGCGTGTACAGCGGCTCGACGCCGGAGGTGTCCACTGCGCGCATCTTTTCGACGATGGCAAAAAAGTCATTCAGCTGGGTCAGCATCTCGGCCTGTTCGGTCCCGCTCAGTTCGAGTCGGGCCAGTTGGGCGATGCGGCTGACGTCATCAGAGGTCAGGGCCATGGTTTTTCCAGGGGTAAACAGGGTGTCGCGGCTACATTCCGAGACAGAAAGTGCCGGGGCTTGCGGTATTATCCTAGGTTATCCACAAGCAATGTCCTCGCAGCTGTTGTGAAGGGCCTTGCGGGACCGAATTTCTGAACCGCTGACGGCTGTTTCGGCCTGTCGGCGCATTTTGTTTTGGGGCCCTTTCAGGGGCTGGGCGGACCGGGCCATGCGGTCAATCAGCATGTGCGGAGTCGCTTCAGCCGGCCGAAAGGACCGACGGAGTTTCGTCGCATGGGCATGTTTCGCAAATATTTTTCCACGGACCTGGCAATTGACCTGGGTACCGCCAACACGCTGATCTACGTGCGTGACAAGGGCATCGTTCTTGACGAGCCCTCTGTGGTGTCGATCCGCCACGAAGGCGGGCCGAACGGCAAGAAGACCATCCAGGCGGTGGGGCAGGAAGCCAAGGCCATGCTGGGCAAGGTGCCCGGCAACATCGAGGCCATCCGCCCGATGAAGGACGGCGTGATCGCCGACTTCACGGTCACCGAGCAGATGCTCAAGCAGTTCATCAAGATGGTGCACCCGCGCTCGGTTCTGAAGCCGTCGCCACGCATCATCATCTGCGTGCCCTGCGGCTCGACCCAGGTGGAGCGCCGCGCCATCCGTGAATCGGCGCTCGGCGCCGGTGCCTCCGAGGTCTACCTGATCGAGGAACCCATGGCCGCTGCCATCGGTGCCGGTTTGCCGGTTTCCGAAGCCTCCGGCTCCATGGTCGTCGACATCGGTGGCGGTACCACCGAAGTGGGCGTGATCTCCCTGGGCGGCATGGTCTACAAGGGCTCGGTCCGCGTCGGCGGTGACAAGTTCGACGAAGCCATCATCAACTACATCCGCCGTAACTACGGCATGTTGATTGGTGAGCCCACCGCCGAAGCCATCAAGAAGGAAATCGGTTCGGCCTTCCCCGGCTCCGAAGTCAAGGAGATGGAAGTCAAGGGTCGCAACCTGTCGGAAGGCGTGCCCCGCAGCTTCACCATCTCGTCCAACGAGATCCTGGAAGCCCTGACCGACCCGCTCAACCAGATCGTCTCGGCGGTGAAGAACGCGCTGGAACAAACCCCGCCCGAGTTGGGTGCCGACATCGCCGAGCGCGGCATGATGCTGACCGGTGGTGGCGCCCTGCTGCGTGACCTGGACCGCCTGCTGGCCGAGGAAACCGGCCTGCCCGTGCTGGTGGCCGAAGACCCGCTGACCTGTGTGGTGCGTGGTTGCGGCATGGCCCTGGAGCGCATGGACCGCCTGGGTAGCATCTTCACATCGGAATAATCTTCAGTCGGTCTTCTGGAAGGGGCTGTGGTGAACACAGCCCTTTCACTTTGCGCGGGAGCGCAGCATGCCACTGGCCACCATTGACCGTACGCCACCGCCGTTTTTCAAGCAAGGCCCGTCAGCACTGACGCGGCTGATGTTCTTTGCTGCGCTGGCCGTGGTGCTGATGGTGGCCGACGTGAAGTGGCGTGTCACGCAGCCCCTGCGTGCCGTGATCGCCACCGCGCTGCAGCCTGCCCAGAGTGCCTTGCTGGCCCCGGTGAACTGGTGGGATCAGTCCGGGGGCTACCTGTCCGGCCTGCAGCAGGCCCAGGTTGATTTGCGCACAGCGCAGCGCCAGGCGGCCGCCCAGGAGGTTCGCATCATGCGGGCCGAACAACTGGAGCGTGAAAATGCCCGCTTGCGCGAGTTGCTGGGTTTGCGTCCGCGCATCCAGGTTCGCTCGCAGGCCGCCGAGGTGCTGTATGACGCGCCAGACCCCTACACACGCAAGGTGGTGATCGACCAGGGCAACACACAGGGTGTCTTTCTGGGTTCGCCCGTGATCGATGGCGCGGGTGTGCTGGGGCAGGTGACCCGTGTCTATCCGCTGACCTCGGAGGTGACCCTGGTCACCGACAAGGATGCGGCCGTGCCGGTGGTCAATGTGCGTACCCAGCAGCGCGGTGTGGCCTATGGCCTGCCGCAGAGCGGCGGTATGGAGTTGCGTTTCATGGCGGCCAATGCCGATGTGCAAGCCGGTGACGAGCTCCAGACATCCGGGCTGGACGGGGTGTATCCCGCAGGCTTGCCCGTGGCCAAGGTGTTGCGTGTCGATCGCCGTGCGGATTCGGCTTTTGCCCGTATCTGGTTGACACCGCGGGCGCAGCCCGACGGCGCTCGGCACGTGCTCTTGCTGACGCCCGTGTCAGAACATCTGCCGCCGCGTCCGGTGGATGCTGCTGTGGCCGCCTCGGCGCCCGCGTCGGCTGCAGCCCATCCGGCCCATCATGCATCGGGGGCCCAACCATGATGCCGCGTGGCAATCAATTGCTGCTGCCGGTGAACCCGGTGTTCATCTGGTTCAGTCTGCTGGTGGCGTTTGCGCTGAATCTGGTGCCGCTGGGCCGCATCGTCGGCATGCCGGACTTCCTGGCTGTGGCGCTGGTGTTCTGGAATGTGCATCAGCCACGGCGTGTGGGTGTGGGCACGGCCTTTGTGTTCGGCCTGTTCATGGATGTGCATCACGGTGCCTTGCTGGGTCAGCATGCGCTGGCCTATACCCTTTTGAGTTACGGCGCCATCGCGGTGCACCGTCGCCTGCTGTGGTTCACCGTGGGGTCCCAGGCGCTGCAGATCCTGCCGCTGTTCATGGCGTCGCACGCCGTCATGCTGCTGGTTCGCCTGATCGCGGGCGCCGGCTTTCCGGGGTGGGGGCTGATTCTGTCGCCGCTGATCGAGGCTGCCCTGTGGCCGGTGGCGAGCGTGGTCTTGCTGGCGCCGCAGCGCCGGGCACCTGACCGCGACAAGAATCGCCCGCTCTGACCGGGAGCAGGTGAGGCATGACCGAACTCAAGAACCTGGAACAGGAGCTGTCGCGCTTCCGGCTTCGGCTGTGGGTGGCGGCGGGGTTCGTGCTGTTCTGTTTCGGCTTGCTGGTGTTCCGGCTGTTCGTCTTGCAGGTGGTCCGCCATGATGATCTGGCCACGCAGGCTGAAAACAACCGCATTGCGGTGGTGCCTATCGTGCCCAACCGTGGGCTGATCGTGGACCGCAACGGCGTGGTGCTGGCCAACAACTATTCGGCCTACACGCTGGAGATCACCCCCTCCAAGGTCGAGGACGTCGAGGCCACCATCAATGAGCTGGCCAAGCTGGTCGACATCGCACCCCGTGACCGCCGCCGCTTCAAGCGCCTGCGCGAAGAGTCCAAGAGCTTCGAGTCCATCCCGATCCGCACGCGCCTGTCCGATGTCGAGGTGGCCCGCTTCACGGCACAGCGCTTCCGCTTCCCCGGTGTCGATATCCGCGCCCGGCTGTTCCGCCACTATCCCTATGGTGAGCTGGCCTCCCATGTGCTGGGCTACATCGGCCGCATCAACCAGCGTGAAAAGGAAGCCATGGAAGACTGGCCGGATGAAGACCAGGCCAACTACCGCGGCACGGACTACATCGGCAAGCTGGGCATCGAGCAGAGCTACGAGCGCGAGCTCCATGGGTTGACCGGGGTTGAAGAGGTCGAAACCAGTGCGGGCGGCCGGGCTGTGCGGCGCCTGAGCTCCCATCCGGCGACGCCGGGCAACACGGTGCACCTGGCCATCGACATCAAGCTGCAAGGCCTCATCGAGCGCCTGTTCGGCAAGCGCCGAGGTGCGCTGGTGGCCATCGATCCACGCAATGGCGAGGTGCTCGCTTTCGTGAGCAAGCCGACCTTCGATCCGAACCTGTTCGTCGATGGCATCGACACCGAGAACTGGAAAGAGCTCAACGAGTCAGCTGACAAGCCCTTGCTCAACCGGGCCTTGCGCGGCACCTATCCGCCCGGGTCGACCTACAAGCCCTTCATGGCCCTGGCTGCGCTGAACACCAACAAGCGCAACCCCAACACCATCATCATGGACAATGGGGTGTTCAATTTTGGCGGACACCAGTTCCGCAGCCCGGAGAACGAGCGCGGTGGCGCGATGAACATGCGCCGCGCCATCGTCGAGTCGAGCAATGTGTATTTCTACTCCCTGGCCAACGACCTGGGCGTCGACCTGATCCACGATCAGAACGAGCCCCTGGGTTTTGGGCGTTTGACGGGCATCGACCTCAAGGGCGAAGTCACGGGGATCCTGCCTTCCACCGACTGGAAGCGACGTACCTACCGTCGTCCTGAGCAAAAGAAGTGGTACGCAGGCGAGACCATTTCGCTGGGCATTGGCCAGGGTTACAACAACTTCACCATCTTGCAGATCGCCACCGCCTTGTCCACCCTGGCAGCCGACGGTCAGCGCTTCCAGCCCCGCGTGGTGCGGGAGATCGAAGATGTGGTGACCCGTCAACGCCGCGTGGTGTCCAGCCAGGCTCTGGCGCCACTGGTCTACAACCCCGAGCACACCGCCTTTGTGCGCGAGGCCATGCATGGCGTGACCGTTGAAGGTACCGGCACACGCGTGTTCGCGGGGGCCGGCTATCAGAGCGGCGGCAAGACCGGGACAGCGCAGGCGGTGGGCCTGAAGGCCGGCGAAAAGTACGTGGCGTCACGCATGGGCGAATACCAGCGTGACCACTCGCTGTATGAAGCCTTTGCCCCCATCGATCACCCGCGCATCGCCTTGGCGATCATTGTGGAAAACGCCGGCTTCGGCGCCCAGGCCGCAGCGCCCATCGCGCGTCGCGTGCTGGACTATGTGCTGATGGGTGAATATCCCAGCGAAGAGGACATCGCGGCCGTGCAGGTCGGTCAGGCGACGGCACCGATCGGTGTGCGTCGACGGGTTGAAGATGTGCCTTTGCCCACCATGGCCGACTCCTATGGCAATGACATACCGGTGGGCCCCGCGGTGTTGCCGAATGCGGCTGCTGCCGGTGCCAGTGCACCGGCCCGCTCTGCGTCTGGCGTGGCGGTGCCGTCGTCGGCGCCGTCGCGACCATCCGCGCCAGCCTCGGGCGTGGCCTCGTCGCCGATGGCCGTGGCCTCGCGAGCGCGTGTCCTGCAACCCGCTGCATCACAGGTGCGACCATGAATGTGGCCTTCGAAAAACCTTCGCTATGGCAGCGCATCGGGCCGGTCTTTCAGGGTTTCGATCTGCCCCTGCTCGTGATCACCACGGTCATGTGCATGATCGGCCTGATCACCATGTACTCGGTCGGTTATGACAGCGGCACCCGTTTTGGTGACCAGAGCCGCAACGTCATGCTGGCCTACGTGGTGCTGTTCGCGGTGGCGCAGATACCGCCTCAACGCCTGATGACGCTGGCTGTACCCATCTACACGCTGGGCATCGCCTTGTTGCTGGCAACGGCCGTGTTCGGTATCACGAAGAAGGGGGCGACCCGCTGGTTGTATGTCGGTACGGTGATCCAGCCTTCCGAGATCCTCAAGATTGCGACCCCCCTGATGCTGGCCTGGTGGTTCCAGCGCCGTGAAGGGCAGTTGCGTGTGGTCGACTTTCTCGCAGCGGGTGGACTGCTGCTGCTGCCCGTGGGGCTCATCATCAAGCAGCCTGATCTGGGCACGGCGGTGCTGGTCCTGTCGGCCGGCTTGTATGTGATCTTCTTTGCCGGTTTGAGTTGGCGCCTGATCATCCCCGTCGTGCTGGTCGGTGCCGTGGCCATCGCTGCGATCGTCGGCTATGAAGAGCGACTGTGTCAGCCAGACGTGACCTGGATCGGCCTGCACGAATATCAAAAGAACCGTGTCTGTACCTTGCTGGATCCGACAACAGACCCGCTGGGCAAAGGCTTTCACATCATCCAGGGCATGATCGCCATTGGTTCGGGGGGCGTCTTCGGCAAGGGCTTCATGCAGGGTACGCAGACCCACCTGGAATTCATCCCGGAACGCACGACCGACTTCGTCTTCGCGGCGTTTTCAGAAGAGCAGGGCCTGGTCGGCTGCCTGGTGCTGGTCGCAGGGTTTCTGGCGCTGATCGTGCGGGGCCTGATGATCGCGTCGCAGGCCCCCACGCTTTTTTCCCGGCTTCTGGCTGGCGCGCTGTCGCTGAGCTTTTTCACCTATGCCTTCGTCAACATGGGCATGGTCAGTGGCATCCTGCCCGTGGTGGGTGTGCCGCTGCCGTTCATCAGCTATGGCGGTACAGCCATGGTGACGCTGGGCCTGGCGCTGGGTATGCTCATGTCGATTTCCCGCAGTCGGGGCCTGATGCAGCGTTGAGGCCTTGGGCTAGCCCCCACTTTCCGGAGCACATAGAAGATGGATGCGCATGCACAAACCGTGGGTCGGGAACACAGCCCAGTCGATCGTTTGCTGATGGCTGCCGACGCCGCTTTGCGTACGGTGTTTGCCGACCACGCTGCGGCGCGACCCTGTCCCCAGGCGCCGATTGAAACCCCGGCCCTGTCCGACGCGGACAAGCGGGAGGCGATTGCCCTCATGCGGGTCAACCACGTCGGCGAGGTGTGCGCGCAGGCGCTCTATGCGTCACAAGGGCTGGGGACCACAGACCCGGTCTTGCGTGCGCAATTCGAGGCAGCCGCGCGAGACGAAACAGACCACCTGGCCTGGACCGAACAGCGTTTGCGCGAACTTGGCGGCCGCACCAGCTTGCTCAACCCTCTGTGGTTTGCCGGCTCTTTTGCGATTGGTCTCGTGGCCGCGCGGGCGGGCGACCAGATCAGTCTGGGTTTCGTCAATGAAACCGAGCGGCAGGTCGAGTCTCACCTGACATCGCACTTGCGCCGCCTTCCGGCGGACGACCACGCGTCGCGCGCCATCGTCGAGCAGATGCGCGCAGACGAAGTCCAGCATGCAGACGCAGCGATGGCCGCGGGTGGCGTCGTGCTGCCGGCTCCTGTGCGCGGACTCATGCGCGCGGTCGCCAAGGTCATGACGACCACTGCACATTACATCTGATCAGGCCGCGACGATCTCGAAGCTGGTCGTGATCTCGGCTGTCTTGCCGATCATGATGCTGGCCGAGCAGTATTTGTCGTGCGACATCTGGATGGCGCGTTGCACGGCGGTGTCCGGCAGGTTCACCCCGGTCACGATGAAGTGCATGTTCACCTTGGTGAACACCTTGGGGTCGGTTTCGGCGCGATCGGCCGTGATCTTGACCTGGCAGCCTCGCACATCGTGGCGACCTCGCTTGAGGATCAGTACCACGTCATAGGCGGTGCAGCCGCCCGTGCCTGCCAGCACCGTTTCCATGGGGCGAGGGGCCAGGTTGCGGCCACCGCCATCAGGCGCGCCGTCCATCATCAGAACGTGGCCGCTGCCGGTTTCAGCCATGAAGGCCATGCCCGCCGAGGGCTGCCAGTGGATGGTGCATTCCATGCCGGATCTCCAGTAAAACGTATGAGAAGTGTGACGAAATTGGCCCGCATTGTGCGGCAGTCCGAATTTCAAAGGGAAACCTTGTGGGGACATCCCGCCGACGATACAATTTGATACAGCAGGCGGGAACTTCTTGCCGGGCAAGAGGCTCTCACACCTGCTTGTTTCGTTTGTCTACTCCACTCCACCAGTTGATGGCGGATTCCAGCCCAAGCCTCTGGCTTGGGCCATTTTTTTGCCGACATACTTTGGGATGTGAGTGCTTGCACTCGCGGTGACCATCAAGGCTGCTGCTTGAGCGCATCAGCGCTGGCTTGAGCTTTGGCGGCCATCTCCTCGCGCAGGCGACGCAGCTTCTCGCGCGGATCTTCCTTGGGGCCACCGCCTTCGCTGAGCTTCATTTCGACAATGAAGCGGCTCGGAATGGCCTGCACGAACTCTCGGCCTTTCTTGCGGCGCTTGAGGGTGCTGACCACCAGCGTCAGACGCGCGCGGGTGATGCCCACGTACATCAGGCGACGCTCTTCTTCCAGTCGCTCAGGCGTCATCTCTTCTTCTTCGTTGTTGAAGGGCAGGGAGCCTTCATTCACCCCGGCCAGCACCACGTGGGGCCACTCCAGGCCCTTGGAGGCGTGCAGCGTCGACAGCGTCACCACATTGGTTTCGCCGCCACGCTCTGCCAGGCTGGTGATCAACGAGATGGTCTGGGCCACGTCCAGCACGCTCTTGCGTTCGGATTCGGTGGTCATGCCGCCGTCATTCTCGATCTGGCCGCCGCAGCGGCGCGCAATCCAGTCGACAAAGTCCAGCACGTTGGTCCAGCGGGCTGCCGCGATCTTTTCGTTGTCTTCACCTTCGTACAGGTGCTGTTCGTAGCCGATCTCCTTGAGCCACTCCAGCAGCATGACCTTGGCGTCTTCGGTGCCCGTGGTGTGGCGTGCCTTGTACTGCAGGTCATTCACATAGCGGCCGAACTCGTGCAGCGAGCCGATGGCCCGTGCATTCAAGGAGGCCGACAGGGAGTCCGAGAACAACGCCTCGAACAGGCTGATCTTCCACTTCCCGGCGAATTCACCGAGCGCACCCAGTGTCTGGTGCCCGATGCCCCGCTTGGGTGTCGTGACGGCACGCAGGAACGCCGGGTCGTCGTCCTCGTTGACCAGCAGGCGCAACCACGCGCACAGGTCCTTGATTTCGGCCTTGTCAAAGAAGCTCTGGCCGCCAGACACCTTGTAGGGTATGTTGGCGCGACGCAGGGCCTGTTCGAACTGGCGGGCCTGGAAATTGGCGCGATAGAGGATGGCGAAATCGCTCCATTGCGTGGCACCACTGGCCCCGTTGCCTCCGGCATGCAAGGCTTGCAGACGGGCCACGGCTCGTTCTGCCTCGTGTTCTTCGTTGTCGCACTCCACCACGCGCACGGGCTCACCCTCGCCCAGGTCGCTCCACAGCGTCTTCTGGTACAGCTTGGGGTTGAGCGCGATCACATGGTTGGCGGCGCGCAGGATGGCACTCGTGGAGCGGTAGTTCTGCTCCAGCGGGATCACCTTCAGATTCGGGTAGTCCTGCGGCAGGCGCTTGAGGTTCTCGATGGTGGCGCCGCGCCAGCCATAGATGGACTGGTCATCATCCCCCACGGCCGTGAAGATGCCCTGTTGCCCGACCAGCAGCTTGAGCATCTCGTACTGCGTGGCGTTGGTGTCCTGGTATTCGTCAATCAGCACGTGCTGCAGGTTGCGCTGCCACTTGGCGCGTACCGCAGCGTGGTCCTGCAGCAGCTTCATCGACAGGCCGATCAGGTCATCGAAGTCGACGGCCTGATAGGCCAGCAGCCGCTCTTCATAGAGGCGCATCACCCGGGCGCAGATGAGTTCATCGTCGGTGGCGACCTGGGCTTCCGCCTGACTGCTGTTGAGGCCCTGGTTCTTCCACAGGCTGATGGTCCATTGCCAGTGGCGCGCCTGCTTGGCGTCGGTCGTGCCGCCTGCATCGCGCAGGATACTGAGCACGTCATCGCTGTCCAAAATCGAAAACTGGGGCTTGAGGCCCAGGGCTTCGCCATCTTCGCGCAACAGCTTCACGCCCAGCGAGTGGAAGGTGCAGATCAGCAGCTTGCCTGCCGCCCGCCCACCGATCAGCGCCTTGGCCCGTTCACGCATTTCAGCCGCGGCCTTGTTGGTGAAGGTGATGGCCGCAATCTGCTGCGGGGCCAGATCGGCACCCGGCCCGGGCTGCAGCAGGCGCGCAATTTTCTGGGTGATCACACGGGTCTTGCCGGACCCCGCTCCGGCCAGCACCAGGCAGGGGCTGTCGAGGTGCTGCACGGCCGCCATCTGGGCGGGGTTGAGCGTGGATGGTGGGGCTGAAGAATGCGCTGCGGACATCGGTGAACCAGGTGATGGCCTAGGGAAGTTCCGGGGGAAAAACCCCGATTCTCGGGGGACACGAGGCTGCAAGCATAGTGCACACTGCCTCCGATAAATGGGGTTCGGTATGTCGCGCCCCACACAGTCGAACAAGAATCGGAGACCGGATGATGACGAAAACCGCTTGGCAGTGGGCAGCAGGCGCCGTTCTGGCGATGGGCAGTCACTGGGCTGGTGCCGTCACCACGGGCGACACCTACACCTACCGGTTCGACACCTTCTTCGATACATCTACCGCATCCCTCTACGATACCAAGACCCTGGCCTACTCCGTGGCCACGCTGTCCATCACCGACATCGACGGCGGGGTTCAGTTGACATGGAGCGAGGTCGCCAACGCTTTTCCTGCGGCCGCCTCATCGGGGTTGACCTTGTTGAATGCCTTGTGGCTCAACGGCGTCTGGGGCACGGTGTCGACCAGTTCCAATGTCACCCTGTCGGTGACCACGGGCGGCTCCAGCACCCCCATCCTGCTTGACGGGGGCTACACCTACAACGGTGTCATCCGGCTGACGGGTTCCGGCATCGCCGAAGGCAGTTCGGCCACTTTCAAGATTCTGGGAAGTGGCGTGAGCGCCAGCAGCTTTGCCAGCACGCTCAATGTCCCGATGATCCAGCTCGATGGCGCCGGCAGCCCTTATGCGACGGCATCCTCTGCCAAGGTCCATTTCCTGGGTACCCTGGTGTCATCCCCTGCGGTGCCCGAGCCTGGCACGATGGCGCTCATGTCTGTCGGCTTGCTGGCGGTGTGGCGCGGTGCCCGCCGACGCTGAAGGTTGCCAGATCCGTTGGTGAGGGTTTACCCCTCCTTTGGTCTAACCCTGTTACCATCCTGATACACAGCCCGTCTCCTTGCTTCACGCAGCAAGGGCGGCAGCCGTATCGGGAGTGAGTCAGTGAAGTGCTTTTCGGTGGTCAAAACAAGTGTGGCAGGTGCCCTGTTGGCGCTGGCCTCGCTGAGCGCTTCTGCAGAGACTTACACCTACAGCTTCAGCACGTTTTTTGATACGTCCACGGCGACCTTGGGCGACACCGCCACCTTGTCCTATTCCGTGGCAACCATGCAGGTCACCGATGTGGCCGGCGGGGTTCAGATTTCCTTGACGCAGTTGGTCAACTCCTTTGCGTCATTCACCAAAAATGGCACCACCGTGGACCAGATCTGGCTCAACGGTGAGTCCGGCACGGTATCTGGCTCCTTGGTGAGTGCGCGCTCTGGCTACTCGTATACGCCCATCGTGCTTGATGCGGGCAACACCTACAACTGGTCGGTGAAGCTGTCTGGTTCCGGCCTGTCCGAGGGGCAGACGACAACCTTCACCTTGTCGGGCAGCGGCCTCACGGCCGCCTCCTTGGTCTCGTCGGGTTACGCGCCCATGCTGGACCTGCTTGGCGTCGGTGGCATTTATGGCAGCAATGCCAACTCCAAAGTGCACTTCCTCGGTACGCTGGTGTCGACCCCGACGGTCCCGGAGCCCGATACCGTCGTGCTGGCGCTGGTCGGTGGCCTGGTGGTGGCCCTGGCGGCGCGGCGCCGCCAGAAGCGGCTCACAGCCCGCTGATGAAGTCGGCCACGATGCCTGCAAAGGCGTCGGGGCGCTCCACGGCGCTGAGGTGTGCGCAGTCCGCCAGCGTGACCATCTGTGAGCCCGCAATGCGGTGGCCCATGCCGATCGCCATGTCGACCGTGGTCGAGACATCCTGATCTCCTGCCACGATGAGGGTGGGCACCTTGATGTCCGACAGCCGATCGTGTGTATCGACATCCTTGATGGCCTGAGCGCAGGCGATGTAGCCGTCTGGGTCCGTGGCTTCCAGCAGACGCTGGTGGCGAGACACGGCGGCGGCCTGATGGCTGCGGAAGCTGTCCGTGAAAAAGCGCGCCATGGTGGCCGTGGCAACGGCGCCCAGTCCTTGTGCCGCAATGGTGTCGATGCGCTGCTGGAGGGCCTGTCGGGTCGCTTCGTCGTAGCGGCTGGTGGTGTTGGCCAGCACCAGTGCCTTGACCTTGTCCGGGTAACGCAAGGCCAGTTCCTGGCCGATCATGCCGCCCATCGACAGACCCACCCAGATCACGGGCTCGCCTGCCACTTCGTCGATCAGCCTGGCGGCGTCGGCTGCCAGATCGGCCATGCTCAGGGTGTCGGTCGTGGTCTGCGATCGCCCATGTCCGCGGGTGTCGGGGCAGATCACGCGGTACTCGCCTGACAGGGCATTGGCCACGATGTCCCACATCGCGCCATCCTGTCCCAGCGCATGGCTCAGCACCACCGTGTGGCGGGCATCGCCTTGGCGTGCGTCGCGCACGGTCGCGTGCAGCTTGGGTCGCGAGCGTGTGAAGACCGATCGGCCTACCCCCGGGTGCCAGGCATCCGTGGCAGGGTGAGGCGGGGGCTCGATGCCCAGTTCGCGCATGATGCCCAATGCCTTGGCGAAGCCTGTGTTGGCGGCGGGCACGCCGGCGTAAATGGCAATTTGAATCAGGGCCTCGCGCACCTCTTCCGGGGTCAAGGTGTGGGCGTTGCCCGGAGTCAGCGAGCCGCGCATGTGGATCTCGAATTCATCCCAGCGCCCCAGGGAGCAGGTCACCGCCATCACGATGATGCGGCGGATCTTCCAGTCCAGTCCGGGGCGCCCCCACACGCCATGCCAGGCGTAGTCCGTGATGAAGTGCTGGAATTCGGCGTTGAAGGCATTGGCCTTGGCCACCGACTTGTCCACCCAGGCATCGCCTAGGGCTGCGCGACGGTTGCGCATGCCGCGCTCGAAAGGATGGTCGAAAGGGTATTCAAGGGAGGATGGCATGGCAGCTTGGCAGTCGTGACGTTTGGATACCAGATTGTGCCGCGCTGAGCGTGCGCCGTGCGCGTCAGGCCTCGACCTCGTGTATGGTGCGGGCCATGCGACATCTCGCCCAACCCTCTTTGCGCCATATCCGGCAACGCACAGGCCTGGCTCTGTGCGTACTGGTCTTGCTGGTGCTGGGCGGCTGTGCTGCCGGGCCAGGGGGCGGTGGCAGCAAGTCCGGCACCACGGTGCCGACCGTGACGCGCACGGACCGCGATGGTCCGCCGGCGGTCGTGCCGGCAGACCTCATCAACCAGCCTGACCCTGAGCCCAAGGTGGAGCCCATCATCGCTGGCGGGCCGAACAAGCCTTATTCGGTACTGGGTCAGTCCTACTCGCCCATGGCATCCGATGTGGCTTGGAAGCAGCAGGGCAAGGCTTCCTGGTATGGCACCAAGTTCCACGGCAAGAAGACGTCCAGTGGCGAGCTCTACAGCCTTTATGGCCTGACAGCGGCACACCCCACCTTGCCCATCCCCAGTTACGTCAGGGTGCGCAATCTGGCCAATGGCAAAGAAGTCATTGTGCGGGTCAACGACCGCGGGCCTTTCCATTCAGACCGTGTGCTGGACCTGAGCTATGCAGCTGCGTTGAAGCTGGGCATCACTTCCGTGGGCAGTGCCCAGGTCGAGTTGCAGCGTTTGACGTTCGATGAAATCCGCAGTGGCGCATGGCGACGCACGCAACCCGCTGTCACCATGACCGCCGAGGCCGAGAAGCCGCCGCCTTTGCTGGCGGATGACCCGCTGGACAGCCTGGTTGCGCAGGCCAGTACCCGGCCCGTTGTGGGCAATGCCCCCGTGCCGGCGCCCGTGGCCGTTCGCGACGAGCCGTCGGCGCGCGCCTATACCCAGGCGGCCCGGGGTTTTTATGTTCAACTGGCCGCCCTGACCCGGCGCGAGGGTGTCGAAGAGCTCCAGCGACGTGTGCATGATGAGCTCACTGGACTGGCGCCCATGCTGGCGGTCTTCAAGGAGGCCGCGGTCTTCCGTCTTCAGATCGGGCCCTATGCCCGTCGCGAAGACGCTCAACATGCTGCGCACATGGTGCGCCAACATCTGTCCATTCAGCCTTCCGTGATCGAGCGCCGTTGATGCCGTATTTGGGTTTGATCTGCAATGCGATGGTCTGGGGGCTGTCGTGGTGGCCTCTGCGCCATCTTCAGAACTGGGGCCTGCACCCCTTGTGGGCCACCACCATCTTCTTTTGCCTGGGCACCGTGCTGGTGTCGTGGTGGAACCCGCGCGCATGGCTCATTGTGTGGCGCACGCCGGGGCTGTGGGCGCTGGCGCTGGCAGCTGGCGGCACCAACGCGGCCTTCAACTGGGCTGTCAGCGTGGGCGAGGTGGTGCGTGTCGTGCTGCTGTTCTATCTCATGCCGATCTGGGCCGTGATCCTGGCGCGCCTGGTGTTGCATGAACCCATCACGCGCTCCGCCATCGTTCGGGTGGGGCTGGCCCTGGCGGGTGCCTTGCTGGTGCTGAAGCCGGCTGGTGCACCCTGGCCGACCATCGAAGGGTTGCCGGATGTGCTGGCCCTGTGCGGAGGCTTTGGCTTCGCGCTCAACAACGTGCTGTTGCGCAAACAGGCGAAGCGAGAGGCTTCAGCTCGGGCGCTGGCCATGTTCATCGGTGGCATGCTGCTGCCGGGCGGGCTGGCCTGGACCTTGTCGCACATGGGCGTGATCACGCCTTGGCCGGCGTGGGACGTGCGATGGGTGATCGGTGCGCTGGCGCTGGGGCTGGCCGTGTTTGGTGCCAACCTGGCGCTGCAGTATGGCGCGGCCCGGGTGCCTGTGCACATCAGCTCGGTGGTCATGCTCACCGAAATTGTTTTTGCTTCGGGCTCTGCCGTGTGGCTGGCCGGCGAGGTGCTGACGCCGGCCATCTGGATGGGCGGTGGTCTCATCCTTCTGGCTGCCTTGCTGGCAGCCCGAGAGGAGCCCGAGGGCGCGTGACGCCCTCATGGCGCGACAGGTTCAGCTGCGCAGCTTGCGGCCGTGTTCGTGCACGGTATCGATCAGTACCGAGACGCTTTCCGGCGGGGTGAACTGGCTGATGCCGTGACCCAGGTTGAACACGTGGCCTGACTGCGCCGTGTGCTGGCCAAAGCTGTCCAGGGTGCGGATCGCCTCTGCCTGAATCTGTTCGGGCTGTGCAAACAGGACGGTCGGGTCCAGGTTGCCTTGCAGCGCAACGCGGTCCCCGACGAGGGCGCGTGCCTTGCCGAGGTTCATCGTCCAGTCCAGGCCGACCACGTCGCAGCCGGTGTCGGCAATCTCGTCGATCCACAGGCCGCCACCCTTCGTGAACACGATATGCGGGATGCGGTAACCGTTGTGCTCTTTCTTGAGTTGGCTCAGCACGCGGCGGGTGTAGGCCAGGCTGAAAGTCTGGAAGGCCCCGTCTGCCAGCACGCCGCCCCAGGAGTCGAACACCATCACGGCCTGCGCGCCGGCTTCGATCTGCGTGTTCAGGTACAGCGCGACCGAGTCGGCATTCACTTCCAGGATGCGGTGCATCAAGTCGGGGCGCTGGTACAACATGGACTTGACCAGGCGGTAGTCGTCCGAGCCGCCGCCTTCGACCATGTAGCAAGCCAGAGTCCAGGGGCTGCCCGAGAAGCCGATCAGTGGCACGCGGCCTCGGCCATCTGATTCCGTGAGTGCACTGCGGATGGTCCGAACGGCATCGAACACATAGTCCAACTTGGCCATGTCCGGCACTGCCAGCTTGGCAACGGCTGCTTCGTCCCGCACCGGGTGGGCGAATTTCGGGCCTTCGCCTGTGGCGAAGCTCAGCCCCAGGTTCATCGCATCGGGCACCGTCAGGATGTCGCTGAACAAAATGGCCGCATCCAGCGCATATCGGTCGAGCGGTTGCAGGGTCACCTCGCAGGCCAGTTGCGGATTGGTGGCCAACCCCATGAAGCTGCCAGCCTTTTCACGTGTGGCGCGGTATTCAGGCAGGTAGCGGCCAGCCTGTCGCATCAGCCACACGGGTGTGGTGTCAGTGGGCAGGCGCAGGCAGGCGCGCAGGAATCGGTCGTTGGCCAGCGGGGGCAGTGCTGGCGAGATGGCGGTCGTTTGGCTAGTCATGTAGAAGATTGTAGGCAGGTCCTGGGCGTTGCTGCAGTCGGCGGGGGATCCGCATTGCAACCCAATTCAGATGCCCTTGCTTTGACATTTGACATGGGGGGCTTGGCCTCAGTGCGGGTAACCGCGTATAATCTCGAGGCTTTGCCGGCGCCAGGGTCGGCGTTTTGCACCAGCGGGTACGGCCTCCACTCCAGTTTGGGCGGGGGCCGTGGTTCGAATGCCACCAAGCGAGTCACGATGCAGCCACCTCAGAGTTCGATGCCCCGAGGTCAGCAAGTGCGCGACGCGGCGGCATTTGATGATTCCGATTGGTGGCATGACGAAGACCCGCCCGTTCAGCCGCTGACGCGTGAAGAGGCGCAAGCCTTGATCGCCCGGCAACCTGCAGTTCCCATTGCGCGCCTTTTTCTGGCGCAGGTGGTGTGTGGGGTGCTTGTCGCGCTGGTCTGGGGTGGTGTGTCCGGCAGCCTGACTGCTGCTGTGTCTGCGCTGTATGGCGGTGCGGTGGCGATTGTGCCCAATGCCCTGATGGCGCGTGGGGTGCTGGGTAGTCGGGCAGGGCGCAGTGTATTTGGGCTTGTCTTCTGGGAATTCCTCAAGATGAGCCTGGCTGGCGCGATGCTGGCACTGGCACCGGTGTGGATCAAGCCCTTGAGCTGGCCCGCCTTGCTGGTGTCGCTGGTGTTGTGCCTGAAAGTATTTGGTGTGGCGCTGCTCTTGGGCAGGGCCACGAAAAAGATCTAGTTGAATTGATGAGTTTGCCGATGTCTGAAGCACAAGCCGCCACCGAAGTGGCTCATCACGCGCCAACCGCGGGTGAGTACATCAATCACCACCTGACCAGTTTCGGGAACAAGATGCACTCCGGCATCGTTGATTTCTCGGTCATCCACTATGACTCGGTCTTCTGGGCCTTGTTCATGGGTTTGGTGGGTCTGGTGTTCCTGTGGTCCGTGACGCGCAAGGCCACGTCGGGTGTGCCCAGCCGCACCCAGGCAGCCATCGAAATTCTGTTTGAAATGGTTGGCACCCAGGCCAAGTCCCTGGTGCACAACGAGGCGTCCCTGCGTTTTGTTGCACCGGTTGCCCTGACTGTCTTCATCTGGGTCTTCCTGATGAACGCCGTTGACTTCCTGCCGCTGGATCTGATCCCCAACGCCTGGGCCTTGATCTACGGCTCCATGGGTCACGATGCTCACCACGCTTACATGCGTCCGGTGGCCACAGGTGATCTGTCCATCACCATGGGCCTGTCGGTGGGCGTGTTGCTCCTGTGTCTGTACTACAACCTGAAGATCAAGGGTGTGGGTGGCTGGGCGCACGAACTCGTGTCGGCACCTTTCGGTTCCAGCAAGAACCCGCTGCTGGCTGTGGTCATGGGCATCATCAACTTCTCGATGCAGATGATCGAGTTTGCTGCCAAGACCATTTCGCACGGCATGCGGTTGTTCGGCAACATGTTCGCTGGCGAACTGATCTTCATGCTGATCGCCATGCTGGGTGGCGCCTACGCTGCGACGGGCTTCACCGCCGTGCTGTGGGGCGTTCACGTGGTGCTGGGGCTGGCCTGGACCTTGTTCCACGTGCTGGTCATCCCTCTGCAAGCATTCATCTTCATGATGTTGACGCTGGTGTACATCGGTCAGGCGCACGACGCGCACTGATGCTGGTAGCGGTTTTCTGAAGTCGTTTTCTTTCTGTTTGTTTTCTTTTTAATCTCACCTTTTAGGAGTGCATGATGGAAGTGTTTGGTAGCGTTGCTCTGGCTTGTGGTCTGATCATCGGTCTGGGTGCCCTGGGCGCCTGTATCGGTATCGCTCTGATGGGCGGCAAGTTTCTGGACGCCTGCGCCCGTCAGCCTGAACTGATGGACGGTCTGCAACCCAAGATGTTCCTGCTGGCTGGTCTGATCGACGCCGCTTTCATTATCGGTACCGGTGTTTCGCTCTGGTTCGCCACTTCGACCTTCCTGAAGTAATTCAATCAACCCCCTCTTGCCTACGCTTTGTGCGAACAGGCGAGTGTGAGTTGTTTGTCTGAGTATCAAGAAAGGTCCAAGCTGTGAACTTAACCGCAACATTCCTTGCGCAGCTGGCCGCGTTCTTCATCTTCGCGGGCTTGATGGCTAAGTTCGTCTGGCCGCCGATGATGAAGGCCCTGGACGATCGTGCCGAGAAAGTCCGTGCGGGTCTGGCTGCGGCCGACAAGGCCAAGGCTGACCAAGCCTCCGCTGAACAGCGCATGCAGCAGGAGCTGTCGCAGTCTCGTGAAGAGATCGCGAAGCGTCTGTCTGATGCTGAAAAGCGTGGTAGCACCCTGGTTGAAGACGCCAAGGCTCGTGCCAGCACCGAAGCCGCCAAGATCCTGGCTGACGCCAAGGCCGAAGCGGATCAGCTGGTCATCCAGGCCCGTGAAGCCCTGCGCGAGCAGGTCGCTGCGCTGGCCGTGAAGGGTGCCGAGCAGATCCTGCACCGTGAAGTCAACGCTCAGGTCCATGCTGACCTGCTGAGCCGACTGAAGACGGAGCTTTGATCATGGCTGAGCTCGCCACCATCGCCCGTCCTTACGCTGAAGCGCTGTTCAAAGCCGCGCCGGCTGCCGAGTCCCAAGTCTGGGTTGACCAGATGAAGGCCCTGGGTGCCGTGGCTGCCGATCCGCAAATCAAGTCGCTGGCCGACAACCCGAAGGTTACCGAGAGCCAGGTGTTCGACGTGATCGTGGCTGCTGCCAACGTCACGCTGGCGCCGGCCCTGGCCAATCTGCTGCGTACCGTTCTGGAAAACGGTCGCCTGGTCGCTCTGCCAGCCATGGTCGAGCAGTTCCAGGCCCTGATCCAGGCTCGCCAGGGTGTGGCCCAAGCGCATGTGTTCAGCCCCTATCCGATCGATGCTGCCCAACAGGCTGACATCATCGGTCCGCTGGAAAAGCGTTTCGGTCGCAAGCTGGAAGTCACGGTCGAACTCGATCCTTCTCTGATCGGCGGTGTGCGCGTCGTGGTGGGTGATGAAGTGCTCGACACTTCTGTCAAAGCCCGCCTCGAACGCATGAAGTCGAGCCTGATGGCTTGAGTCTCGTCAACGGTAAAGCCTATCGACGCAACCTAACAGTCGCTCAAACCGTGCCGGTGGCCTCCAGCCGCCGGTCGTTGTCAACGAGGTGTGCCTTCGCGCAGCCCTTGACCAGACTGGGAGCAAAGCAATGCAACTGAATCCCGCAGAAATTTCCGAACTGATCAAGAGCCGCATCGAGGGTCTCGGCGCGGCTGCCGACATTCGCAACCAAGGTACCGTCATCTCCGTGACCGACGGTATCGTTCGCGTGCACGGCTTGTCCGACGCGATGCAAGGCGAAATGTTGGAATTCCCCGCCAACGCCGCAGGTGTCCCCACCTACGGTATGGCACTGAACCTCGAGCGTGACTCCGTCGGCGCCGTGATTCTGGGCGAGTACGAACACATCTCTGAAGGCGACACCGTCAAGTGCACGGGCCGCATTCTGGAAGTGCCCGTCGGCCCCGAACTGGTTGGCCGCGTGGTGAACGCCCTGGGTCAGCCGATCGACGGCAAGGGCCCGATCAACGCCAAGCTGTCTTCTCCCATCGAGAAGATCGCCCCTGGTGTGATCGCCCGTGAATCCGTGTCGCAACCGCTGCAAACCGGTATCAAGTCCATCGACTCGATGGTGCCTATCGGCCGTGGCCAGCGCGAGCTGATCATCGGTGACCGTCAGACCGGCAAGACCGCTGTCGCCATCGACGCCATCATCAACCAGAAGGGTCAAGGCGTGACCTGTATCTACGTTGCCATCGGTCAGAAGGCATCGTCGATCAAGAACGTCGTGCGCGCTCTGGAACAAGCTGGCGCCATGGAATACACCATCGTGGTGGCTGCCTCGGCCTCTGACTCGGCTGCCATGCAGTTCGTGTCGGCCTACTCTGGCTGCGCCATGGGTGAATACTTCCGCGATCGTGGCCAAGACGCCCTGATCGTGTATGACGACCTGTCCAAGCAAGCTGTGGCCTATCGTCAAGTGTCGCTGCTGCTGCGCCGTCCTCCCGGCCGCGAAGCTTTCCCTGGCGACGTGTTCTACATCCACTCCCGTCTGCTGGAGCGTGCCGCTCGCGTGAACGCCGACTACGTCGAAGCTTTCACCAACGGCGAAGTGAAGGGCAAGACCGGTTCGCTGACCGCCCTGCCTATCATTGAAACGCAAGCAGGCGACGTGTCCGCTTTCGTTCCGACCAACGTGATCTCCATCACCGACGGTCAGATCTTCCTGGAAACCAGCCTGTTCAACGCCGGTATTCGTCCCGCCATCAACGCCGGTATCTCGGTGTCTCGCGTGGGTGGTGCCGCTCAGACCAAGCTGGTCAAGGGCCTGTCCGGCGGTATCCGTACCGACCTGGCTCAGTACCGTGAACTGGCTGCGTTCGCGCAGTTCGCCTCCGATCTGGACGATGCAACCCGCAAGCAGCTGGACCGTGGTGCCCGCGTGACCGAACTGCTCAAGCAGGCTCAGTACGCACCGCTGCCGGTTTCTCTGATGGGCGCGACCCTGTTCGCAGTGAACAAGGGCTACATGGACGACGTGGAAGTGAAGAAGATCCTGGCTTTCGAAGCCGGTCTGCACCAGTTCCTCAAGACCAGCCACGCTGCCCTGCTGAGCAAGCTCGAACAAACGAAGGCCTTGGACAAGGACGCTGAAGCCGAACTGCAATCGGCCATCGGCGCGTTCAAGAAGACCTTCGCTTAAAGGAGCACGCCATGGCGGCAGGCAAGGAAATACGCGGCAAGATCAAGAGCGTAGAGAACACCAAGAAGATCACCAAGGCCATGGAAATGGTCGCGGCTTCTAAGATGCGCAAGGCGCAGGACCGCATGCGTGCGGCCCGTCCTTACGCAGACAAGGTGCGCAACATCGCTGCCAACCTGGCCAAGGCCAATCCTGAGTACATCCATCCCTTCATGGTGGCCAATACGGGCGCCAAGAAGGTGGGTGTGATCGTGGTGACCACGGACAAGGGCCTGTGCGGCGGCCTGAACACGAACGTTCTGCGTAACGTGACGGCCAAGCTGCGTGAAATCGATGCTGCTGGCAAGACGGCTGAAGTCGTCGCCATCGGCAACAAGGGTTTCGGCTTTGTCAACCGTATCGGCGCCAAAGTGGTGTCGCATGCCACCCAGTTGGGTGACACGCCTCACCTCGAGAAGCTGATCGGTCCGGTCAAGGTGGTGCTCGACGCTTATGCTGCGGGTGAACTCGAAGCGGTCTATCTGTGCTACACGCGCTTCATCAACACGATGAAGCAGGAGCCGATGGTCGAGCAGCTGTTGCCCCTCAAGGCTGACAGCATGCAAGGCGAACAGAGCTACCAGTGGGATTACATCTACGAACCCGGCCCCGTGGCCGTGATCGATGAACTGCTGGTTCGCTATGTCGAGGCACTCGTGTATCAGGCCGTGGCCGAGAACATGGCGTCCGAACAATCGGCGCGCATGGTGGCCATGAAGGCCGCAACCGACAACGCTGGCAACGTGATCAACGAGCTGAAGCTGGTCTACAACAAGACCCGTCAGGCTGGTATCACGAAGGAACTGTCTGAAATCGTTGCCGGTGCGGCTGCGGTTTGACGCAAGATTTTATTGATTGAAGGAACGAAAAATGGCGAACACTCAAGCAGTGGGCAAGATCGTTCAGTGTATCGGCGCCGTGGTGGACGTGGAATTCCCCCGCGACCAGATGCCCAAGGTGTACGACGCCCTGAAGATGGATGGCTCGACGCTGACCCTGGAAGTTCAACAGCTTCTGGGCGACGGCGTGGTCCGTACCATCGCGCTGGGTTCTTCTGACGGTCTGCGCCGCGGCATGGTCGTGAGCAACACCGGCAACCCCATCACCGTGCCGGTCGGCCCCGCTACCCTGGGCCGCATCATGGACGTGCTGGGCAACCCCATCGACGAACGTGGCCCTGTGGACCTGACGAAAACCGCGTCGATCCACCGCAAGGCTCCCGCTTACGACGAACTGTCTCCCTCGACCGAGCTGCTGGAAACCGGCATCAAGGTGATCGACTTGGTCTGCCCGTTCGCCAAGGGCGGTAAGGTGGGTCTGTTCGGTGGCGCCGGTGTGGGCAAGACCGTGAACATGATGGAACTCATCAACAACATCGCCAAGGCTCACTCGGGTCTGTCGGTGTTCGCTGGTGTGGGCGAGCGTACCCGTGAAGGTAACGACTTCTATCATGAAATGTCGGACGCTGGCGTGGTGAAGCAAGACAACCTGGGCGAGTCCAAGGTTGCGATGGTTTACGGTCAGATGAACGAGCCGCCGGGCAACCGTCTGCGCGTGGCCCTGACCGGTCTGACGATGGCCGAGTCGTTCCGCGACGAGGGCAAGGACGTGCTGTTCTTCGTGGACAACATCTACCGCTACACCCTGGCTGGTACCGAAGTGTCCGCTCTGCTGGGTCGTATGCCTTCCGCTGTGGGTTACCAACCGACCCTGGCTGAAGAAATG
Organism: Aquabacterium sp.; assembly: GCF_041909175.1. Taxonomy (GTDB): domain Bacteria; phylum Pseudomonadota; class Gammaproteobacteria; order Burkholderiales; family Burkholderiaceae_C; genus Aquabacterium. The sequence continues at coordinate 397,852 of NZ_JAYRDZ010000001.1, forward strand.
GGCCGTCTGCAAGAGCGCATCACGTCGACCAAGGTCGGCTCGATCACCTCGATCCAGGCCGTGTACGTGCCAGCCGATGACTTGACTGACCCGTCGCCTGCCACCACCTTCGCCCACTTGGACTCCACCGTCGTGCTGTCTCGTGACATCGCTTCGCTGGGTATCTACCCCGCTGTGGACCCGCTGGACTCGACCTCGCGTCAGCTGGACCCGCACGTGGTTGGTGAAGAGCACTACTCCGTGGCCCGCGCCGTGCAAGGCACGCTGCAGCGCTACAAGGAACTGCGCGACATCATCGCCATTCTGGGTATGGACGAACTGGCTCCGGAAGACAAGCTCACCGTGGCACGCGCTCGTAAGATCCAGCGTTTCCTGTCGCAGCCTTTCCACGTGGCCGAAGTGTTCACTGGCTCGCCTGGCAAGTATGTGCCTCTGAAGGAAACCATCCGTGGCTTCAAGATGATTGTGAACGGCGAGTGCGACAGCCTGCCCGAGCAAGCCTTCTACATGGTTGGTACCATCGACGAGGCCTTCGAGAAGGCCAAGAGCCTCAACTAAGCGGCATACAGGGCGCCGGACCGTTCCGGCGCCAGGTCTGTCGCTCTCACTGAGAGAGCACCATGTCCACCATTCACGTTGACGTTGTCTCGGCCGAAGAGAACATCTTTTCGGGCGAAGCCACGCTGGTGTCCCTGCCTGGTGAAGTGGGCGAGCTCGGCATTCTGCCGAAGCACGCTCCGCTGATCACCCGCATCAAGCCGGGCGCCGTGCGCATTCAGCGTGCCGACAACAACGAAGAAGAATTCGTCTTCGTGGCCGGCGGCATCCTGGAAGTGCAACCGCAATGCGTGACCGTTCTGGCCGACACCGCCATCCGCGGCAAGGACCTGGACGAGGCCAAGGCTCAGGAAGCCAAGCGTCTGGCTGAAGAGGCCGTTCAGAACGCCAAGGGCGAACTGGACCTGGCTCGTGCCCAGAGCGAACTGGTCACGATGGTCGCCCAACTGGCTGCCATCCGCCGTCTGCGCAAGAAGTGATCTGCCGTGGTGGTGCACCGCAAGGTGTGCTGCCCAAGCCAGTCAAGCCCACGGTTAGCCCCGTGGGCTTTTTCATTGGGGCTGCGCAAGAGTAGACTGTGAAGCTCCTTTCCCATTCCGATACCGGAGTCGTTTCGATGTCCACCGTGCGTACCGAGGCGAGCGCAAAGCGTCGCCCCACCAAGAAGACCACCACCAGTCCTGCCAAGCCCCGCGTACGCCACCTCACCATTCAGGACTACCTGCAAAAGATTCTGACCAGCCGCGTGTACGACGTGGCAGTCGAGACGTCTCTGGACGAGGCGCGCAATCTGTCGCGCCGGCTGGGCCACAAGGTGCTGCTGAAGCGCGAAGACCAGCAGCCGGTGTTCAGCTTCAAGCTGCGTGGCGCCTACAACAAGATGGCCAAGCTCAGCAAGGCACACATGGCCAAGGGTGTGATCTGCGCGTCTGCCGGCAACCATGCACAAGGTGTGGCCCTGGGCGCCCGTCGATTGGGCTGTCAGGCCACGATTGTGATGCCGACCACGACCCCGCAGGTGAAGATCGATGCCGTGCGCGCCTTCGGCGGCGACAACGTCCAGATCGTGCTGCACGGCGAGAGCTACACCGATGCAGCTTTCCACGCGCGTGAGCTGGAGAAGAAAAAAGGCATGACCTTCGTGCACCCGTTTGATGACCCGGAGGTCATCGCGGGGCAGGGGACGGTCGCCATGGAAATCTTGCGCCAGCACTCGGGTCCGATCGACGCTGTCTTTGTGGCCATCGGCGGTGGTGGATTGATCAGCGGGGTGGCTGCCTACATCAAGGCAGTGCGCCCGGAGATCAAGGTGATTGGTGTGCAGATGAACGACTCCGACGCCATGGTGCGGTCGGTGAAGGCGGGCAAGCGCGTGACCTTGTCGGACGTCGGCCTGTTCTCTGATGGGACCGCCGTGAAACTGGTTGGCGAAGAGACGCTGAGACTCGCGCGCCAGGTGGTGGATGACTTCGTGATCGTCAACACCGATGCCGTGTGCGCTGCCATCAAGGACATCTACCAGGACACCCGTTCGATTGTGGAGCCCGCTGGTGCCATGGGCGTGGCTGCGATCAAGCAGTATGCCGAGCGCCATGGTGGTCAAGGCAAGACCTATGTGGCCATCAACTGCGGCGCGAACATGAACTTCGACCGCCTGCGGTTTGTCGCGGAGCGGGCGGAAGTGGGTGAAGAGCGCGAAGCCTTGCTGGCTGTGACCATCCCGGAAGAACGAGGCTCTTTCAAGCGTTTCTGCGAGATGATCGGTTCTCGCAGTGTCACCGAGTTCAATTACCGCATCTCGGACGAAAAGCAGGCCCATGTCTTCGTTGGCATGAGCACCAAGGAGAAGGGCGAGTCTCGCAAGATGGCGGCCCAGTTCGTGAAGCAGGGCTTTGCCACCGTCGACCTGACGCAGGACGAACTGGCCAAGACGCACCTGCGGCACATGGTGGGTGGGCGGTCCTCGCTGGCAGAAGGCGAGCGTCTCTACAGCTTCATTTTCCCCGAGCGACCCGGGGCGCTGATGTCCTTCCTGACGGGCCTGCCGCCGGGCTGGAACATCAGCCTTTTCCACTACCGCAACCAGGGGGCCGACTATGGCCGCATCCTGGTGGGGTTGCAAGTGCCCAAGGCAGAAGTGAAGTCCATCAAGAAAGTGCTCGACGGACTAGGCTGTATCTACGTTGACGAAAGCCGTAACCCGGCTTACCGGCTGTTCCTGCGCTGAACGGCTGTGCTCAGCGGTATTCCTGCGGGACGCTGCTGAGCGCCCCGTTTTCGGCTCCAGGGCCACCGGGGGGCGCCATGCGGGGTTCGTTGCTGTTGCTCCCACCCTGGGGCACCGCTGGCTGCTGTGGTGGATGCAGGTTGGCGGAGGTGCTCAGCCCCGGTGCCGGTGCAACCGTTCCGGTGGCGGGCATGGGCAAAGCGGGCAGGTCAAGCCGCACAGCGGCCGGGCTGCCTGCTGGACCGACTTCAATTTGCCGCTGGCTGACCTTTTGCAGAATCAGATCACCGTCAATGGCGTGGCCAATGCCGACAGCGCGAGGCGGTTTCCCGTCAACCGACAGCAGGGCCAGCCCGCCAGCCCGACTGCCGTCGTGCAGTGCCACGACACCCAGCAGCCTGATCCGGCCGGCGAGTGCCGAGGCAGAGCCTGCGTCAGGCGGGCGGTTGCTGCCGTCAGCTGAGGCGACCAGCAGCCTGCGGATGTCACCATGGGTACCGGCTCCGGCGCTGACCGTGACGGCCTGAGCAGGCACGCCCGTGGCTGGCGCAAGCCAGCGCAGGCCCCAATAGGCGATACTGGCCGCCACGGCGGCCCAGATGATGAAGGCGGAGACACGAGCTGTCATGATGGGCCATTATCATGCGCTTTGCTGGCTGGAAGATGTCAGAAACAGTCAGCGGGGCTCGGGTAGATCCCGCATGTCATTCCTGTTGGTCTCAGGCATGCTCGCCACTCCGGTGCCCGAGGGAACCAAACCACCCAGGTCAGGCTCCCAGACCCACTGTCACGATATGGATCAGAAAATGAAGGTGTTGCAGCAAGGAATCAAGTCGGCATGGACCCCTTTTGGACGTGCTGCGGCGCGGGGGTTCACCCTCATCGAACTGATGGTCGTACTGGTCATCATTGGCCTGCTGGCGGCCCTGATCGTTCCCAATGTGCTCGACCGGGCAGACGACGCGCGTGTCACGACCGCGCGGACCGATGTGAACAACCTGATGCAGGCGCTCAAGCTGTATCGCCTGGACAACCAGACCTACCCGTCTGCAGAGCAAGGGTTGCAGGCCCTGGTGATCCGGCCAACGACGGGTTCGATTCCGCCCAACTGGAAGCAGTACCTGGAGAAGCTGCCCAATGACCCATGGGGTCACCCCTACCAATATGTGAACCCGGGCGTCAAGGGGCCGATCGACGTGTTCAGCTTCGGGGCAGACGGTCAGTCGGGTGGCGAGGGCAAGGACGCCGATATCGGCTCCTGGCAGTAAGGTGAAACCGGCCCGCGGCTTCACGCTGCTGGAGTTGATGGTGGTGGTGGCGTTGATCGCCATTTCCACCGCGGTGGTTGCTTTGACCGTCCCTGACCCATCATCGACGCGGTTGGAGCGTGAGGGCGTGCGCCTGGCAGCGATCCTGGAGTCCGCGAGGGCGCAGGCCAGAGCCGGTGCCATGACGGTGGTCTGGGTGCCGCAGTCCAAGGGGCCGGATACCGATTACCAGTTCATTGGTTTGCCCGAGGCCTTGCTGCCTTCCTTGCGCTGGGATGATCGGGAGGTACAGGCTGAGGTGCTGGGCAGCCGGTCGATCGTGCTGGGCCCTGAGCCGGTGATCGGTGCGCAAAGCGTGGTGCTGCGGCTGGCCGATCGCCAGGTGGTGATTCGCACGGATGGGTTGTCGCCTTTTGCCCTGGCCAACGACACCGAGGATGGCGGCTCATGATGGCTGACGGACGGCATTTTTCCGGTGGGGGGCGCACTGGCACCGGGATGACCCTGATCGAGGTGCTGGTGGCGCTGGCGATTGTCGCCATCACACTGGCGGCAGGTATCAAGGCTGCGGGTGGACTGACCATGAATGCGCAGCGCATGAGCGACCTGACGCTGGCGCAGTGGTGCGCGGAGAACCAACTGACGGCCCTTGTGTTGGCCGATGCGTATCCGTCGGTCGGGGACAGCCAGTTCTCCTGTGGGCAGCTTGGGCGCGCCTTTATCGGCAAGATGGGGGTGCGACCGACCCCGAACGCGAATTTCCGCAGGGTGGACGTTCAGATGTTTGATGAAGCCAACCAGCCCGTGGTGAAGCTGTCGACTGTGCTGCCGAGGTACTGATATATGAGACGCGAGCGACGCCATTCCGGCCGAGGCTTCACCCTCATTGAGGTGCTGGTCTCTCTGCTGATCCTGTCTGTGCTGGCCGCAACGGCGTGGAAGGGCATGGATGCGATTACCCGCGCACGCGACATCTCGAAAGGTCAACTGCAGCGTACCTTGCGTCTGCAATCGGTGCTGTCTCAGTGGGAGCTGGATATCGGCGCCGTGATGGACACCCTGGTGGTCGATGCATTCGAGTTCGACGGGGCACGCATGCGCCTGACTCGACGGGCACCCGGCGGCATGCAGGTTGTGGTCTGGAGCGTTCGAAACGGACAGCTTGAGCGGTGGGCCAGCCCGGTGGTGACGCAGGTTGGCGATCTGGAGTCGGCGTGGCGCCGCTCCTACCAGCTCCAGGGGCAGGAGCCCGGCACATTGGTGGCGTTGCCTGGGGTGGTGCAGTGGCAGGCCTACTGTTATCGCGCCAACGCCTGGAGCAATTGCCAGTCGTCAGGTGACGTGAGCAGTTCCTCCTCGACATTGAGCAGCAGCAAGCGGGTGTTGTTGCCCAGCGGCGTCCGCACGGTGTTCACCCTCGGTGAGGGCAGCGGGTTCGGCGGCACGCTGACCCGTGATGTGCTGATGGCAGCGCAACCAGGAGGGACCAGTTGATGGCAGCTATCGGCCCTGCACGTGTGCAACAGCGTGGTGCGGCCTTGTTGATGGCCATGGTGATTGTCACCCTGGTGGCGACCATCGCTTCTACCATGGTGTGGCAGCAGTGGCGTGCTGTGCAGGTCGAAGCAGCAGAGCGCGCCCGATCGCAGGCCCACTGGGTGCTGGTCGGCGCACTGGACTGGTCCCGCCTCATCTTGCGCGAGGACGCGAATACCAAGACGGATGGTCAGCTCGTTGACCACCTGGGCGAGCCCTGGGCGGTCGAGCTGGCCGAGGCGCGTCTGTCAAGCTTTCTGGCCGCGGACAAGAACAACACCGACGACGGTCCGGAGGCATTCCTGTCGGGCAAGATTGAAGACGCGACGGCGCGCTACAACCTCCGGCATGTCCTGGGCAGCGACGGCCAGATCGATACCAAGGAGCTTGGCGTGCTCAAGCGTCTCTGTGAATACGCGGGGGTGCAGTCGTCCGTCGCGGATTTCCTGGCCAAGGCACTGGCCAAGGCGACGCTGGCGGTGATGTCCTCCTCGGACACCAGCGCCATGGATCGGTTGGGGGGCAGTCAGGCGCGGGCACAGGCGCCACTGATGCCGCAAAGCATGGACCAGCTGGTGTGGCTGGGGGTGGATGCCGCTACTGTGGAGCGCTTGCGGCCGTGGGTCACGCTGCTGCCTTATCAGGCGAGCGGGACCAAGGTCAACATCAATACGGCGCCGCGAGAGGTGATCGCTGCGGTGGTCGATGGCCTTGACCTGGCTGGCGCAGAGCGACTGGTACAGATCCGTCAACGCAACCCCTTCGACTCACTGAGCGAGGCGTTGAAGCAACTGGGCAAGTCCAGTCTGAACCTGGATAGGATGGACGTGGCTTCGGACTATTTCTTCGTGCGCGGACGCCTGCGTCTGGAGGACAACATCATCGAGCAGCGTCATCTGGTGCAGCGACGGGTCAATGGAAACGAGGTCATCGTGCGGTTCCAGGACACCTCTTCGAGCACGGACCCGCGTGTCACCGCCGCGGTTGAGGGGCGTATCAATCCTTAAATGTCGCGTGTTTTCACGCTTCTACAATGCGGAACCGTTTACCCTTGTCCTTTTGTGACATGTTCGTCTCTCATCGTGAGCAGACATGACTACCCTCATCATCCAATTGCCGGCGCGTTCGCGCTTCCTGACTGATTCGGCCGGGACCGATTCCTCTGCGTCCGCAGCGGTCGGCCCGAAGGAATTTGCCTATGTCCTGACCGAGGATGGTGACAGCGTGGCCCGTCATGGTTGTTGCGCCCTGCCGCTGATGCCCCGTGCCGACACGGTGGTGGCGGTGATGGCCCCAGCCGATGTCAGCTGGCACCGACTGAGTCTGCCCAAGGCGCCAGCAGCGAAATTGCGTGCAGCACTGGCGAGCATGCTGGAGGAGTTTCTGCTCACGGACGCCGAGGACATGCACTTCGCCTTGGCGCCCGGAGGCAAGGCGGGGCAACCCACCTGGGTGGCTGCTTGCGACCACACCTGGTTGACAGGCTTGCTGATGCAGGTCGAGAAGGCGCGCATTCGGCTGGACCGGGTGGTGCCTGGGGTCTGGCCCGATGAGCCCGCATCCGGCTATTTCCATGAGGCGGGTACCGACAGCGCGCCATCCAGCGCAGCGGGCACCCCGACAGTGATGCTCACCTGGTCGACGCAGGACGGCGTAGCCAGTTGGCCATTGACCGGCAGCCTGGCTCGTGGACTGCTGCCTGAGGTGTTGCCACCGCAGGCGCGGTTTTTCGCGACCCCGCCGGTTGCGGCGCCAGCAGAGCGCTGGCTGGGGCACGTGGTGACGGTTCAGTCACACGCCGAGCACCTCTTGCAGGCCAATCGCTCGCTGTGGAACTTGTTGCAGTTCGACCTGACGCCACGCAGCAAGGGGCTCAACGCGGTGAGCGCTTACTGGCGTCAGTTCCAGAGTCCATCCTGGCGTGCTGCGCGGGTTGGGGTGGCGGTGTTGGCTGCTGTGCAGTTGCTGGGGCTGAATCTGTGGGCTTGGCACGAGGCCCGTCAGGTCAAGCTGAAAAAGGCAGACATGGTGCGTGTGCTGCAGCAAACCTATCCCCAGGTACGTGCCGTGATCGATGCACCTGTGCAGATGCGCCGGGAAACCGAGATCTTGCGCGCGCTGGGTGGACTGCCCGGCGACAGCGATCTGGAGTCGTTGATGGGTGCCATGGCGGTGGCCTGGCCGAAAGGCGAACCGACCGAGCGCTTGCGCTATGACGGCACCTCGCTGAGTGTGGCTCAACCCCGCGCCTGGGGCCCTGCGGATATTGAACAGTTCCGCAGCAAGGTGTGCGCAACGGGTGCCTGGGTCGAGGCGTCCGATGGTCGTCTGGTGGTTCGGCGCGGACAGAAAGGTTGAGGGGATTGGACATGAGTGCAGTAGAGCCATCCTCCGTGGCAGAGTTCAAGCAGCAATGGCTGGCGCGCTGGCGAACCATGGCGCCACGGGAGCGCCAGCTGGTCCTGGCCGCAGCCTGGCTGGCAGGGCTGGTGTTGCTGGTCATGCTGGCCATTCGGCCGGCGGTGAAGACCTTGCGTGAGACGCCCGCCCAGTTGGCCGAGGTCAATGCCCAGCTGGACGAGATGAACCGTTTCGCGGCAGAGGCCGTGGCGCTCAAGCAGTTGCCGCCTGTGCCACCTGCACAGGCCAAGGCTGCGCTGGAGGCCTCGATTGACCGGCTGGGTGATGGGGCGAAGCTGTCCAGTCAGGGTGACCGCATCACCGTCGTGCTGAAGTCGGTGTCGGGCGGCGACCTGCTCGACTGGCTGACTGAAGTGCGCTCGTCTGCACGGGTTCGTCCGCTGGAGGCTGATCTCGAGGAGGTCGAGCCGGGTGTCTACAACGGAAGCATCGCGCTGGCCCTGCCAGCCGGTGCACCACGCTGAGGGTAGCGTCAGCATGGCGGCGTTCCCCCGTTCCAATCCAGCCGGTTGGTGGGCAGGCCGCATGGCGGCCACCACGCGCTGGATGGAGTCCACCCTGGAGGTTGTGCGCTGGGAAAACATGCGCCGCGCGGGCCGTCGATGGGGCTGGTGGGGTGCTGCGGCAGGCACCGTGATCGGATTGCTGGCCTACGCGCCCGCCCCCTGGCTGGCGCAACTGGTGGTTGAAACATCGCAGGGGCGTGTGTTGTTGGCCGAGTCCAGCGGCACCGTCTGGCACGGCAGTGCCGTCGTGGTCCTGACCGGCGGGCGAGGCAGCCGGGACGCGGCGGCCTTGCCTGGCCGCTTGAACTGGGACCTCGGCTGGCAGTCCGGAGGGCTGCGTCTGACCTTGCAGCAGGATTGCTGTGTGCCGACGCCGCTGGTGTTGCTGGTGCAGCCTCGTTGGTCCGAGACACGTCTGACGGTTCAGCCGGGCCAGAGTGGGCCTCGGGGGGCTCAGCTCGGCCATTGGCCGGCGGCCTGGTTGACCGGATTGGGAACACCCTGGAACACGCTCCAGCTGGGAGGCACCATCCACTTGTCCGGCCAGCAACTGGCGTTGGTGTGGACGCGCAGTGGTGTATTGAAAATGGATGGTCAGGCGACGGTGGTGCTGGACAACATGTCCTCCAGTCTGTCGACCCTGGACCGGCTGGGTTCATATCGAATGGATGTCCAGGGTGAGCCGCAGGGGCCGATCACCTTGAACCTGTCTACGCTGGACGGCGCCTTGCAGTTGTCCGGGCAAGGGGAGTTGGGCCCCCGCGGAATGCGCTTCCGCGGGGAGGCCAGTGCCACACCGCAAGAGCGGGGGGCACTCGATAATTTGTTGAACATCATCGGTCGTCGCTCTGGCGACCGCTCTGTCATAACGATTGGATAAGTCATGATGACCCATCCTCAGATTCCATCTCGCGCGTTGGCGCTGGTGACCGCACTGGCGCTGTGCCTGGGGCCTGGTGGCCTGCTGCCCGCATCGATGGGGGGAGCGGCCCTGGCGGCCGGTGTCAAAAAGGGAGAGGCTGCGGTCACGCTCAATTTCGTGAATGCGGAAATCGAGGGTGTGGCGCGTGCCATGGCGGCCATCGTGGGCCACCAGATCATGGTTGACCCACGGGTCAAGGGCAACATCACGCTGTACAGCGAGCAGCCCCTGACACCGCGTGAGGCCTATCTGAACTTCCTGGCCGCATTGCGGGGCCAAGGCTATACCGTGGTCGAAACCGGCGGGCTGCTCAAGGTTGTGCCGGAAGCGGAGGCCAAGCTGCAGACCGGCACGGTCGAGGTGGGCGCGGTCAAGCGCTCGGGGGATCAGGTGATCACGCAGATCTTCCGCCTGCAGCATGAAAACGCCAATAACCTGGTGCCGGTGCTGCGCCCCTTGATCAGCCCGAACAACACGATCAATGCGAATGCGGCCAGCAACACGCTGGTGATCACCGATTACGCGGACAACCTCAAGCGCATTGGGCAAATGATCGCGGCCATGGACGTGCCGGCCGCAACCGACATGGAAGCCATGCCGCTGCAGTACGCTGTGGCGGCTGATCTGGCTCCGATTGTGCAGAAGCTGGCCGATGGTGGCGGTACCGCCACCGCGCCCGGTGCGGCAGCGACAGGCCAGACCACGATGGTGCTGCCTGATTCGCGCACGAACACCTTGCTGGTCAAGGCGCCCAACCCGGCCCGGCTGGCCCTGGTGCGCACCTTGATCCAGCGACTGGACAAGCCCGGCACGTCCGGGCTGGGCGGCAGTGGCATCCATGTGGTTTACCTGCGCAACGCCGACGCGGTCCGACTGGCACAGGTGCTGCGTGCGGCCTATCCGAATGCCGGCAATGGCGGCACGGCCACGCAAGGCAGTGGCACACCGAGCCAGTCAGGCAATCAACCGTCCCAGAACAACCTGAGCTCCAGCAGCAGTTCGTCCAGCTCATCCAGCACATCGACGCAGTCGACCACCCCCGTGACGGCCGCAGCGCAGCCCAACACGGGCGGGTATATCCAGGCTGATCCGAGTACCAACTCCCTGATCATCACGGCCACGGATGCGGTCTACCGGCAACTGCGTGCCGTGATCGACCAGCTGGATGGCCGCCGTGCGCAGATCTACATCGAAGCGATGGTGGTCGAGGTCAATGCCGAGAAGGCGGCGCAGTTTGGCATCCAGTGGGCGGGTGCGCTGGGCAACACCGGTTCGAGCAACCTGCTGGCGCTGGGCACCTCGCTGACGGCAGGCACCATTCCGAGCATCGTGAGTGTGGCCTCTGATGCGACCACGGCACTGGCCAGTGCGGGCGGGCTCAACATCGGGACGGTCCACAAGTACAGCAACGGCACCTACGGCTTGTCGTCGCTGGCGACTTTCCTGCAGACCAATGCCGATGGCAATGTGCTGTCGACGCCGAACCTGATCACGCTGGACAATGAAGAGGCCAAGATCGTGGTGGGCAAGAACGTGCCTTTCGTGACCGGCACCTACACCACGACGACCACGTCGAGTGGCACGGTCAGCCCGTTCCAGACGGTGGACCGCAAGGATGTGGGCCTGACCCTGCGGGTGCGACCGCAAGTGGGCGAGGGTGGCACAGTGCGCATGACCGTGTACCAGGAGAAGTCGGACATCCAGTCGGGCACGGAAACCAATACCAATGGTCCGACCACCGTGAAGAGCTCCATTGAAACCACGGTGGTGGTCGACGATGGCCAGGTGATGGTGCTGGGCGGCTTGCTGGAGGACTCTTATTCGCTGGACAACAGCCAGGTGCCGGGCTTGGGTGACCTGCCCTGGATCGGCAACCTGTTCAAGGCGCAGTCGCGTACCCGCAAGAAGACCAACCTGATGGTTTTCCTGCGCCCGATCGTGATGCGCACCCAGGAAGCCAGCAACACCATGACGATGGACCGCTACGAATACATGCGCCAACGTCAGGTCGAATCCAAGCCGACAGAGAGTTCGCTGCTGCCTATCAATGAGGTGCCGCAGATGGACCCCTTGAAGTTGTCGAACTCGATCAAGATGCCGTCGGTCAATCAGCCGCTGGATGATCCGCAGGCGACTCCGCCGACGGTGGTGATGCCGGGCAACTCCGGTTATGTGCCCAAGCTGGCCCCGGCGACCACCACCCCCTGAGGCTACTGCGGAGAACACGCCATGGCCGCTCGCCACCCTTTGCCGTATGCCTTTGCGAAGGCCAATAACCTGCTGCTCGAATGCGATCACGAGCGTGCCACCCTGTGGGCATCCGAATCGGTGTCGCCTTCGGCGCTGTCCGAGGTGACCCGGCTGTTTGCCATCGATGTGATCGAGCGCGAGGAGCGTGAATCGCTGGGGCGGCGCATTGCTGCGGCGTACGCTGGCGGCGAAAGCAGTGCCGCCGCAGTGGTCGGGGAAGTCGAAAGCGCGGTGGACCTGTCTCGCATGATGCAAGACCTGCCCGCGGTGGAAGACTTGCTCGAAGCGTCGAATGACGCGCCCATCATCCGCATGCTCAATGCCTTGCTGACGCAGGCCGCCAAGGATGGGGCTTCCGACATCCACATCGAGCCCTATGAGCGCAGCTCCTCGGTGCGCTTCCGGGTGGATGGCACCTTGCGTGAAGTGGTGCAACCCAACAAGGCATTGCACGCGGCGCTGATCTCGCGCCTGAAGATCATGGCCGAGCTCGACATTTCCGAAAAGCGCCTGCCTCAGGATGGCCGGATCAGCTTGCGCATTGGTGGTCGTGCGGTGGATGTGCGGGTGTCGACCTTGCCGTCGGCTCATGGCGAGCGCGCCGTGCTGCGTTTGCTGGACAAGGGCGACTCGACCAAGTTCACGCTGGAGTCGCTGGGCATGAGTGGCGAGTTGCTCGACAAGTTCAAGCGCCTGCTGCGTCAGCCGCACGGCATCGTGCTGGTGACCGGCCCGACCGGCTCCGGCAAGACCACCACGCTGTACGCGGGTCTGAGCACCATCGACTCGAGCACGACCAATGTGCTGACCGTGGAAGACCCGGTGGAATACGAGCTGCCCGGCATCGGTCAGACCCAGGTCAACGCGAAGATTGACCTGACGTTTGCGAAGGCGCTGCGCGCCATCCTGCGTCAGGACCCGGACGTCATCATGATCGGTGAAATCCGTGACCTGGAGACCGCACAGATTGCGGTGCAGGCCTCGCTGACCGGTCACCTGGTGCTGGCAACCTTGCACACCAATGATGCCGTCAGCGCGGTGACCCGTCTGACCGACATGGGCATCGAGCCCTTCCTGCTGAGCTCCAGCCTGCTGGGCGTGCAGGCGCAGCGCCTGGTGCGCAAGCTGTGCACGCACTGCAAGCGTCAGGATGAGCAAGGGCGCTGGCACCCCGTGGGTTGCCCGGAGTGCGGCATGAGCGGCTACAAGGGGCGCACAGGGGTCTACGAGTTGCTGGTGTGCGATGACCAGATCCGCAGCCTGATCCATGCGCAGGCATCGGAAGCCAAGATCTTTGAGGCCGCCGCGCAGACGGGCATGAAGCTCATGCGTGAAGACGGTGACCGCCTTGTGGCGCAAGGCGTGACCTCGCTGGAGGAAGTGCTGCGCGTGACGCGCGAATAAGGATGCTGTGACATGGCTGCGTTCCGATTCGAGGCACTGGATGCCGCTGGCAAGACCGTCAATGGCCTGGTCGAGGCGGACAACGCCAAGGCTGCGCGTGCGCAGCTGCGCGGTCAGCAGTTGGTGCCCATCAAGGTTGATCTGGTGGTGGTGGCCGAGGTCGAAGGGCAGCCGCGCAAGCTGTTCGCCAGCAGGGTGTTCCATGCCACGGCATTGGCCATCTGGACGCGGCAGCTTTCTGGCCTGGTGGTGGCCGGCTTGCCGCTGGAGCGCGCACTGACCGCGCTGGCCGATGAAGCCGAAGACCCTCGTCAGCGAGAGCTGGTCGCCCACCTGCGTTCCGAGGTGAATGCCGGCTCGACGTTTGCGCGTGCGCTGGCGGGTTCGCCGCGGGAGTTTGATGAGGTCTACCGCGGGGTGGTGTCGGCTGGCGAGCAAAGCGGGCAGCTTGGCACCGTGCTCGAAAAGCTCGCCACCGATCTGGAAGAGCAGCAAGCCTTGCGCTCGAAGCTCATCGGCGCAACCTTGTACCCGGCCATCGTGTCGGTGTTTGCCATCATCATCGTGATCGCCTTGCTGGTGTTCGTGGTGCCGCAGGTGGCGCAGGTCTTCGCCAGCAGCAAGCGGGCCTTGCCCTTGCTGACCCGGGTGATGCTGGGCATCAGTGCCTTCATGCGCGAGTGGGGGTGGTTGCTGGCGCTGGCGCTGATCGGTGGCGTCTCCGCGCTGATGTTCGCGCGACGAGATGAAGGGTTCCGGCAACGCTTCGATGCCTTCTGGCTGGAGTTGCCCTTGATTGGCCGGCTCTCACGGGGCTACAACGCGGCCCGCTTTGCCGGCACGCTGGCCATGCTGGCAGGCTCCGGTGTCCCCATCCTGAAGGCCTTGCAGGCTGCGGCTGAAACCTTGTCCAACCGGGCCATGCGGGCCGATGCACTGGAGGCACTGGTGCAGGTGCGCGAGGGCGCCCCACTGGCTTCGGCGCTGGCCGCCAAAGCGCGGTTTCCCGGGTTGCTGTCGATGTTCGCGCGGCTGGGTGAGCAGACCGGGCAATTGCCCGTCATGCTGCAGCGTGCAGCCAACCAACTCAGCACCGAGGTGCAGCGCAAGGCGCTGGCCATCGCCACCATCCTCGAGCCCTTGCTGATCGTGTTCATGGGGCTGATGGTGATGTTGATCGTGATGTCCGTGATGATGCCGATCATGCAGATGAACACCTGGGTCAAGTAAGGACGCCCGCGATGCCCGCCTCTCTGTCTGGCCGCCTGGTGGTGGCCATTTCCTCCCGGGCCCTGTTCGACTTCGAGGCTGAAAATGAGCTGTTCGAGGGCACGGACGACCGGGCCTACATGGCCCTGCAGATCGACCGCATGAGCGAACCAGCCAAGCCTGGCGTGGCATTCTCGCTGGTGCGCAAGCTGCTGGCGTTCAACACGCCTGAGCAGCCTCGTGTCGAAGTGGTGATCCTGTCGCGCAACGACCCCGCTTCAGGGCTGCGGGTATTCCGCTCGGCGCAGCATTACGGTCTGCCGATCGAGCGGGGCGTGTTCACGCGGGGTGCCAGCCCCTGGCGCTATCTGCGGCCCCTGGGGGCGCACCTGTTTCTGTCGGCCAACGAGGCCGATGTGCGTTCTGCCCTGGAGGCCGGGGTGCCGGCTGCGCGCGTCTTGCCCCATGCGGCACGTGCCGTCGATGCCCACCCCCATGAGGTGCGCATCGCCTTCGATGGCGATGCGGTGCTGTTCTCGGATGAGGCCGAGCAGGTGTTCCAGCATGATGGCTTGCATGCCTTCCACGAGCACGAGGTGGCGCTGGCCGATCAGCCCCTGCCGGACGGCCCATTCAAGCCCCTGCTGCAAGCCCTGCAGGTGTTGCAGCAACGCAGCCCGGATCAGGCCATGCGGGTGCGCACGGCACTGGTGACGGCACGCAGTGCGCCTGCGCACGAGCGCGCCATCCGCACCCTGATGAACTGGCGCATTGACGTGGACGAAGCGATGTTCCTCGGCGGTTTGCCCAAGGGGCCGTTTTTGCGCGAGTTCGAGCCGGATTTCTTCTTTGATGACCAGACCGGTCATGTCGAGAATGCCGCGCCGCATGTGCCTGCCGGGCACGTGGCTGCGGGTGTCACCAACCGCTGAGGTTCAGACGTCGCGGCGGCGCATCTTGTTGGCAAACAACTCGCTGATGCTGACTTCGCGTGGGCCGGCGATGAGTTCGAAGCTGTCCCCGGCGGCAATGGTGCCTGGCTCGCGCACTGCCAAGTAAAAGCCACAGTAGCCCGACTGCGCCATCATCTTCGAGGCCTGCTTGAAGCCCATCACCGCCTGAAACTTGAAGCACGGTTGACGGGGTTCGCTGACCGCCAGGGTGCAGTCCGGGAACTTCAGCAGGTCGCCCACCCAGACGTCGCTCTCGAGCAAGCCGGTGATCGTCAGGTTCTCGCCGAGCATGCCAAAGGGCAGGTCGTCATCCCAGGACTGCACGCCGGCCTGGGCCCGCATGGTCTGCCATACCTTGTAGTGCTCGTGGGGGTAGGCGTAGACCGCTTTGGACAGTCCGCCGTGCACGGTCAGGTCGGTTTGCTCATCGCCGTCGATACCCAGCGGCGCCACTGCCAGGCGCTCTGGCTGCGCTGCACTGCTGGCAGCCCGCTTGCGGATGGCGGTCATCACCTGCCTGCCGTCGATCTCGATCGGGGTGGGGCGGGCCACATTGACGGACAGAAGGCGGCGGGCGGCGGTCATGGGCAGACAGGGGCAGAAGGGCTGAGGTGGTTGAGCATATCAAGCCTGACGCCACCCTGAGACCGACACGGCCATCGCCTTGAACCCGACCACGCAGTCCTGCCCGGGTGCCAAGTTCATCTCCTGAATGGACTTGCGCGTGAGCATGGCCCAGATCTGGTGGGGCAGCGGCTGGTGTTTGTCTGCTCCTTGCTGCGGGTGAAGCAGGATCACCGTGACAGCGCCGTAGGCACCGTGCTCGCCCGCCAGCATCACCTGGGCGATGCGCCCCCGCAGCTGGTTGCTGTGGGTGGTGTCGCGGACCGTGTCTTGGTGCAGGCTGACATCCCGTCCGCGGATCTTCAGCCGCACGCTGCTGCCGATGGGCCAGGGGGCCGCCGGCACGGTGATGCGTTGCCCGCCCACGTCGACTTCGGTCAACATCCAGCGCACGTCGTGCCGCACGATCTGGCCTTCGAGCACGCTGCCGGCGTCGGCGCCTTCCAGGAAGTTGGCAATGGCGACGTCGGACAGCATGCGGGCCGCGGGGCCGGCACCCGTCATGCGTCCTTCGTGCAGCACGATCAGCTCGCTGGCCATGCGGACGACCTCGTTCATGCGCGGGGTGACCAGCACCACCGGCACGCACAGCCTGCGGGGCAAGTCGGCGAGCAGATCCAGCAGCGCAGGCCGCTCTTCGCTTGGCACACGGCGGAGCGGGTCGTCCATCAACACGGCATTGGGCCCTGCCAGTGCGGTGCGCGCCAGGGCCACCCGCAGCCGCTGACCCGCGTGCAGGCTGCGGACCGGGCGCTGCAGCAAGGGCTCCAGCCCCAGCCAGGCGATGGTGTCGGCCAGCCAGGCGGGTTGCGCATCGGGGTGAAGCCGTGCAGCCTGTTTCAGGTTGGCCTGGACGTCGAGGTGAGGCAGCACCGAGTCCGTGTCATCCAGCCAGGCAAGCCGCCTCTGATGAGGGGGCCGGTTGATGCCCGCCGCGCTGTCGTAGAGCGGGTAGGGGCCCAGGGCGATGCGACCGCTTTGAGCGGGCTGCAGGCCTGCCAGGGTGCGCATCAAGGCCGTCTTGCCGGCGCCAGCATGGCCTGCCAGGGCACAGGTTTCCCCGGGCAGCGCGCGGAACTGGGCCTGGATGTCCAGGCCTGGCTGCTGCACACGCAACTCCACACTCAGCGCCTGGGGTGGTTGGTGTGCGCCCTTCATGGCAGGGCCGCGCGTTGCAAGCCATGCCGACGCAGGGCTTCGCTGGCGAGCAGGGCTGCCAGCACGATGAGGCAACTCAGACCAGCCAGGCGCGCCGCTGCGTCCAGCGTGTCAGGCGATTGCAGGGCTTGTACGAGGGCCAGCGGCACGGTGCCAGCGTAGCTCTGGCTGCCGGGCGGCAGCAAGGCAAAACCGAGCACCAGCGTGGCACCTGATTCGCCCCAGGCCAGGGCCAGTCCCAGGCAGACCGCCGAGAGGATGCCGGGGGCCAGCCTGGGCAGCCACAGCTGACGCCAGACCTGCCATGGCGAGGCGCCCAGGGTGGCCAGAGCCAGGGCGTGCTGTGGCGCCAGCGTGTCAAAGTGCGGGCGCAACTGCCTGACCATCATGGGCAGCGTGGCCGCCGAGGCTGCCAGCACCACGCCATCCGGGAAAAAGCGCAGGTGCCAGCCGGTTCCCTGTTGGAGCCAGTGGCCGAACGCGCTCGCCGGGCTCAGGCCGGCCAGGAGGATGTAGCCGATGACGACAGGTGGCAGGGCCGCCGGCAGCAACACCAGGCTGGCCAGTATCCAGCTGCCCGGGCCGCACCAGCGCGCCAGTGCATAACTGATCGACACGGCCAGGGGCGTACAGAGCGTCACCGTGACCACGGCGACCTGCAGGCTGCTCCAGAGGGCTTGGCTCTCCCAGGCCTGCATGGCTTATGCAGGCTGCCAACCGCTGGCGGCCACGGCACGGCGCCCCAGGGGCCCCTGCAACCACTGCACCATCAGTTTGCCGGCCGGGTGGGCCGAGCGGAAGGATCGGGCCACTTCGCAGGTGAGCGTCAGGCGGGGGTCTTGGTTGAGGATGACCTTCATGCGCTTGCGCTGGGGGGCCGGCAAGGCTTGCCATTGCCCGGACGTGAGCAGTTGGTAGGCCGGCTGGCTGGCCACCTGCGACGAGGGGGCGCGAGCCTGGGGCAGTTGCTTGACAGCGAGTCCGGCCTGCAGGCGCTCGCTCAGGCCATCCAGACCGGAGCCGCGCGCCGGCGCCTCGAAACGGCAGGCGCCAGCCGCCTGGCCGGCCAGGATCTGGTGCATCACCTTGCCGACGTCCTGCTCGCTGCCGATGCCGGCCAGATCGTCCTGTGGCCCGACCAGCAGCACGCCGGTGCGAGCCAGCGGGTGGCGGTCATGGATGAGCCCCTGGCGCGAGAGCGTGTCGGCCTGCGCACACGAGAAGAACAGGCCGGCCTGCATGCTGCCGTTGTCGAGGCCGGTGAGCACGTCAGCTGTGGTCGAGCGCACCCAGTCCACCCCCAGGCCCACGTCTCTGCCCATGGTTGCTTTCCATTTCGCGGCCAGGCCCGTGTCGAACACCAGGCCATCCACGCCCAGGCGCAAGCGCGCCACGGGCTGTGCCTGGCTGCTTCGGACCCCGCAGGCGGCCAGGGTCAATGCCGTCATCCATTCACGTCGATTCATCGTGCTTCCTATTCAACCGCAAGAACGGCTGTCTTCGATCCGTGCCCGTCTACGGGCTTGTACCAGCATGTTTCTGCCTCGTACGGTGTGACGGAGTTGGCAGCCCCAGGCAAACCCCTGGGAAGAGGGGGGAACCTAAAAATTTCCAGGTGGATTAAAATAGCAGGCTCCCCGTTTTTTGCCGCGGGGTGTCGAGAGCGCAGTTCAAGCTTCAAGCAAGCCGCGTTGTCGAGACCCTGTTTTTTCATTTTTTGGAGCTTTGTCATGACTCAAACCGCACAGGTCAATGCACCGGCATACGTCAAGAATGCCAAGCTGATCGCCTGGGTAGCCGAAATGGCCGCCCTGTGCCAACCGAAGGACATCTACTGGTGCGACGGCAGCACCGAAGAGTATGACCGCCTGTGCGCCCAGCTGGTCGCCGCCGGTACCTTCAAGAAGCTCAACCCCGAGCTGCGTCCCAATTCCTTCCTGGCTTGCACCGACCCGTCCGACGTGGCCCGCGTGGAAGACCGCACCTTCATCTGCTCCGAACGCAAGGAAGATGCCGGCCCCACCAACAACTGGTGCGAGCCTGCTGAAATGCGCGCCAAGCTGCAGACTGGCGAAGGCGCCCTGTTCAAGGGTTGCATGAAGGGCCGCACCATGTATGTGGTGCCCTTCTCGATGGGCCCCCTGGGCTCGAACATCGCCCACATTGGTGTGGAGCTGTCCGACAGCGCTTACGTGGCGGTCAACATGAAGCTCATGACGCGCATGGGCAAGGGCGTGATCGACGTGCTGGGTGCCGATGGTGAATTCGTGCCTTGCATGCACACCGTCGGTGCGCCGCTGGAAGCGGGTCAGGCCGATGTGAAGTGGCCTTGCAACCCCACGGTCAAGTACATCGTTCACTACCCTGCCACCCGCGAAATCTGGTCCTACGGCTCCGGCTACGGCGGCAACGCCCTGCTGGGCAAGAAGTGCTTCGCCCTGCGTATCGCCTCGACCATGGGCCGCGAACAAGGCTGGCTGGCCGAGCACATGCTGCTGTTGGGCGTGACCAACCCCCAAGGCCAGAAGTACCACGTGGCAGCCGCTTTCCCTTCGGCTTGCGGCAAGACCAACTTCTCCATGCTGATTCCGCCTGAGGGCTACAACGGCTGGAAGGTCACCACCATTGGTGACGATATCGCCTGGATCAAGCCGGGTGCCGATGGCAAGCTGTACGCCATCAACCCTGAGGCCGGTTACTTCGGCGTGGCCCCTGGCACCAACACGCTGACCAACCTGAACTGCATGAACTCGCTGCAGCGCGACGTGATCTTCACGAACGTGGCGCTGACCGACGATGGCGACGTGTGGTGGGAATCGATGACCGACACCGCCCCGGCTCACCTGATCGACTGGCAAGGCAAGGACTGGACGCCGGCCATCGCCAAGGAAACCGGTGCCAAGGCCGCTCACCCGAACGCCCGCTTCACCGTGGCTGCCACCAACAACCCGGCACTGGATGCCGAGTGGGACAACCCCGCTGGCGTGGCCATCGATGCCTTCATCTTCGGTGGCCGTCGTTCCACCACCGTGCCGCTGGTGACCGAAGCCCGTGACTGGACCGAAGGCGTCTACATGGCTGCCACCATGGGTTCCGAAACCACCGCTGCCGCCTTTGGCGCGCAAGGTGTGGTGCGTCGCGACCCGTTCGCCATGCTGCCGTTCGCCGGCTACAACATGAGCGACTACTTCCAGCACTGGCTGGACGTGGGCGCCAAGCTGAAGGCCGCTGGCCACAAGGTGCCGCCGGTCTACTGCGTGAACTGGTTCCGCAAGGGTGCCGACGGCAAGTTCGTGTGGCCTGGCTACGGCGAAAACATGCGCGTGCTGGAATGGATGCTGGGTCGCATCCAGGGTTCGGCCAAGGGTGTCGAGAACGCCTTCGGCATCAGCCCGACCTACGAAGACATCAACTGGAATGGCCTGAACTTCACCAAGGAACAGTTCCAGTCCGTGATCGGCATCGACAAGGCGGCCTGGGCACAAGAGCTGAAGCTGCACGAAGAGCTTTTCCAGCAACTGTCCTTCCATCTGCCTGCAGAGATGCCGGCCACCAAGGCCAAGATCGAGCAGCGTCTGGCTGCATGATCCCCTCAGGGCATTGAGCAAAGCAAAGCCGGGCTGCATGCCCGGCTTTTTTCATGGTGCGTTGTCAGCCCATCAGATGGGCAGGATCTTGGCGAGCAGGTCGGCCAGGATGTCGCTCAGCAGGATGCGGTTGTGGCTGCGGTTGGTCTCATAGGCACGCATGACCGGCCCGGAGCCATCAAGCAGGTTGTTGACGAAGACGTTGATCGAATCGAGGTTCTTCTCGGTGATGCTGGTGCCGCCAAAGGTCACGATGGTCAGGCAGTGGGCATCGTTGAGTTCCCGCCAGTTGGGCACGTAGTAGCCCACGTTGCTGTAGGGGGACATCATCGTCAGCCAGGGCTGGATTTCCTGGCGCCACTTGGCGTTGATGAGGGCCAGTCGTTCGTCGTCTGATGCCGCGTTGGCGATCTCCGGGTAGAACTTCTGGTACGAGAACGCCGAGAAGATCGCATCCTCTTGCGCCACGGCATAGCCAATGCGGTCATTGGGGTAGAGCTTGCCCAGGCCGCTGGTGATGGAGCCCAGGTTGTCAGCGCTGCCTGCGCTGGGGTATTTGCTCACCAGTTGGGTGACGAGGCCATTGGTGCCGTCGAGCCCCCAGACCGCCCGGATCTTGTTGTGCAGCAGCACGGACGGTGCCTCGCTGGCCGAGGCCGTGCGCGGTACGTTGAACAGCGGGCCGGCGTCGGCTAGCAGCGCCATCTTTTTCGGGTTGATGGTTTCGCGGAACCAGGGGTAAAGGGCGGTTGAGCCGACACCGCCGGCCGAGAAGCCCGTCAGCAGCAGGTGGGCCGGGCGCGGCAGGTTGGCTGCCATCCATTTGGCGACCGCCTGGGCGTTGACCATGCCCTTGTGGGCGTAGACCAGAGGCTTGCTTGGGTCGACGTTGTCGTACACATTGGTCTGGTTGCCGGTATGGACATCACCGGTGCAGTAGGCCAGGTAGACGATGTTCCAGCTTTGCGTCTGCACGGCCTGGAGAGGGTCGATGCGGGCCGTGAAGGGGGTGACCAGCCCCCAGTGCGCCTGGCGGTTGAAGTCGGACATGTAGTTGCTGGGGATGCCGTCGGGGTTGACGGCATCGAGCAGGGTGCCGCCCTTGCAGGCGTTCTGATCCCAGCAGGCCCCGCCGCCCTCGAACATCACCACCGTCTTGCTGGTGAAGGGGGTTCGGTTGACGAAGAAGCGGTAGGGGGTGCCATTGCCGCAGGTGGCACCCGACGAGGCGGGCAATTCCACGGTTTCCCACTGGAAGTAGGCGGCCTGGGCGGCCAGGCTGCACAGCAGGCTGGCGCCGAGCGCCTTGGCTGAGGCCAGGAGAAGAGAACGCAGGGACATGGTGGGCTCCTCAACATGGTTGTGGTGGTGCCCGACCAGTTTTGAATAACGGTGTTTTTTGTTGCTGCGGGTTTGTGCGGCAGGTCGACCAGCCCCCCCGCAGATCAGGGGGGCGGAACTGTCGGCTGCCTGACGCTTGCGCGGCACGGCGGGCGGGGTTCTCCCGCATCCGGCCATGCCGGGCGGTCAGAACGTGTCGGATGGGGGGCGGCGTTGCAGCACCCCGATCGGGGGCGCCCAGCGCGCGCCCTTGGGCTTCTTGGCGGTCACCAGGGTCACATCGGCGGGCTCGAACACCTCGACGTTGTGGGTGATGGGAGTGGTGAGCACGTACTGCGCCCGGGTGGAGCGCAGGAAGTGGCCCACGAGCTGGATGTTGCGCACGTCCAGGTGGGCGAAGGGTTCGTCGATGAAGACAAACCCGCCTGGCGTTTCATCATCCTTCATCAGGCCCACCAGCAGGATCAGGGACTTGATCACCTGCTGGCCGCCAGAGGCTTCACCGTCGTTGAGGCCGATGTGGCCCTTGCCGTCGAAGTTGAAGTGCACCTTCAGTTCGGCCTGGCGCAGGCCGGCGTCGTCGGTGTCGAGGTGGGGCAGTTCGGCCGAGACTTCCACCCCGGCCAGCTGACCCAGTTCGATGATGTTCTTGCGGTAGCGCCGCACCGTGACCTTGAGCACATCGGTGTAGCGTGCGCGGGCATTGTCGACGGCGATGGCGGCCGCCACGTTGGCCGCCTTGCGCTGGGCGAGCTCGTCTTCCTGGCGCAGCACGTTGGCGTTCATCAGTGTGAGCTGTTCCAGCACGGTGGCATCGGTTTCCCACTGGCCTTCGTTGAGCTCGCGCTCGACCGCCTCGGCACGCAGGCGCGCCTGGGTGGCATTGCCGTAGCGCTCCTGCATGTCGGCAATGCGCTCGGCAGCACGCCAGCGCGCCGGCAGCTGCAGCTTCACTTCGCGGGCCATCACGGCCTGGGCGATGACATCGTCGAAGCGCACCTGCCACTCGCGTTCGTGCTGGGCGCTGCGCTGCTCGATGTGGGCCAGACGCTCCTGGGCCTGGCGGTAGCCATGCTGGGCGTTGGTCTGCTCCACGACGGCACGCTTGAGCTGCGCTTCGAGCTGTTGCCAGCGCTCGCCAGCATCGGCGCGGGCCTGCTTGAGCACAGGCAGTTGCCGGCGAGCCTCTGCAAATTCTGCTTCTCGGTCAGCCAGTTCTGTGGCTGCGGTGAAGCCTTGTGCGGCTTGGCGGGCATCCTGCAGTTGGCGATCGAAGAAGGCCTGGTCGCGCACGATGCGGGTCATCTCCTCATCGAGCTGGGTGAGGCGTTCTTCCAGGGCTTCCCGGCGGTTGCTGATGGCGCTGGCGCCGAACTGGTGCTGACCCGGGTCGACCCAGACCGAACGCCCGCCCCGGTTGTCGCGGTGGTAAGCCTCGGGGGTGATCCATTCGCCGCGGGCGCGGACACCTTCTTCGGTGCTGGCCACGCGGCGGATGCCTTCGAGCTGGCGCAGCAGCCAGCGCGGAGCCGGCGCACTGAACTGCAGCACAGCCAGCAGGCTGGTGGCGTCGGGCTGCGCCGGGGCGTCTTCGGCGTCGGCCACGATGTAGTGGCGGTAGCGTTCCTTTTCAGCCAGGGCCATGGCCTGGGCTTCCTGGCGTTCATCGCCCAGCACCACGACCCAGCGGCTGCCACGCAGCACGCCTTCTGCGGCGGCGCGCCAGCGTTCGTCCGTGATCTCGATGATCTCGGCGATCAGGTGGTGGCGGATACCGGCTTCGTCGAGTGCGCGGCGGAAGCGCACCACATCGGGCGGCGGTGGCGCCTGACGCTGCCCCTTGAGCTGGGCGAGCGATTGCTGTGCGTCGTCACGCTGGTCCTTCAGGCGCTGCCATTGGGCCGAGAGCTTCTGCTTGTGTTCGCTGAGCTCCTTGATGCGCACGGTGAGCTTGTCGGCATCGCCTTCGACGATGGCCAAGCCGGCGAGTTCGTCGGCACGCTTGACCAGCAATTCGACAGGGCGCTCGGCTTCTCGGGCTTCTTCCTGCACGCGACGGGCGGTGCGGACCTGGGCCTCCAGGGCTTCCACCCGGGCAGCCGCATCGGTCTGGTCCTGCAAGCGCTGCAGCAGGTCGGTCTTGACCTGGCTGTGCTGGCGCCGATCGTCGGTCCATTGCAGGCGCTGGCGGTGCAGATCCCGCAGCTTGTTGGCCAGGCTGCGGCGGGTTTCGTGGCTGCTCAGCACGGGCACCACTTCGGTCGAGAGCGTCTCGCGCTCCTGGCACTTGAGTTCGTACTGGCGGAACAGGTTGACGCGGGATTCGAGCTCGGCACGCTGAGCCTTGCCGTGCGAGAGCTCGCGCTCGGCCCCTTCCACTTCCTGCGTGAGCTGCTTCTGGTGTCCACGCGCCTCTTCGTAGCGGTCCAGCACTTCCTGGTCGCCGAACACGTCGAACACCAGCTTGAGCAGCTCCTTGGGGCTGTATTCGCACAGGCGGTCGGTCTGGCCTTGTTCGAGGGCCAGCACCTTGGCAATCGCGCGGGACAGGCCGGCGCCTTCCAGGCGCTTGCGCCAGTTGTCGATGCCTAGCCAGTCGCGGTCGCCACGGGCGATCAGCTCTTCGATGGACACATCGCCTTCCACCATGATGTAGCGGCGCACCCAGTCACCACCGTTGCGGTCGATGCGGCAGGCCAGGGTGACCATGTCGCTGTAGAGCAGGCAGCGGGCGAAGGGGCGGTTGGACGACTGGCGGTTGCGCGGACGGTTGTCCACCGTGGCGCGCAGCCAGGCGCTGTCGGCATTGGCGTGGCGGGCGTAGGTCTTGTAGTTGCGGCCGCCCGAGCAGTCCAGGCCCAGCAGGGTGCGCATGGCATCGAGCAGGGTGGTCTTGCCGGAACCGTTGGGGCCGGCCACGGTGATGATGGCGCCATCCAGCGGCAGGGTGAGGCGCTGGCAGTAGTCCCAATGCAGCAGTTCGAGGCTTTGCAGGTGAAACATCGGGGTCAGGCCTCGTTGGGGTTCGTGTCGTCGTCAGCGGCTTCGTCGGGCAGCTCTTCCAGGGCTTCCTGTTCTGGATGGAGCAGGGCCAGCGGCAGGTTGGCCGTGAGTTGCTTGGCCTGGGCCAGCACATCGCCCAGGGCACCTTGCAGGATGCGCGGCGCAATGGCGTCGTAATCGATCAGCAGATCGAGCAGCGGGCCTTCGGCGATGTCCTCACCCTTGCGGACGATGAAGCCGTGGTGTTCCAGGCGCTTCAGGTTGGTGTCCAGGCGGGTCTTCTTGCCGAGCTGCACGCCGAAGTCGGCCAGCAAGGCGCGGTAGGACACCATGGGGCTGACGCTGGCCGCGGTGGGCACAGGGCGCTCCTTGCCGAACATGTCATTCTGGTCTTCACCGTCGGTGTTGGCTGCGCGGGCGGCCTGGCGCTCGCGCTTGGGCAG
Source organism: Aquabacterium sp. (assembly GCF_041909175.1). Taxonomy (GTDB): domain Bacteria; phylum Pseudomonadota; class Gammaproteobacteria; order Burkholderiales; family Burkholderiaceae_C; genus Aquabacterium. The sequence goes on from NZ_JAYRDZ010000001.1 coordinate 423,262, forward strand.
CACGATCAGCGCCCACAGCACCACCAGCAGTGAAACGGCATCGCGGGGCAGGTCGATGTTGTTGTGGCTGTTGAGACCGGCCTCGCCAAACACGCTGGCTTCGGCTGGGCGCAGCAGGGCGACGCTGACATGGTCGGCGTAGAGGTTGTCGATCAGGCGCAGGCCGACCTGGGCCAGACGCTCCTGCGTGGCCGCCCACAGGTCGGCATCGATCAGGGCGCGCTTGACCTTGGGGTGCTGGCGGGGCAGCCAGCGACGCGCCAGCAGTTCGGCCGCGAGCAGCGCGGCGTCATCCAGATGGGTGCTCATGCTTGTTCGGAATCGGAAAGGTCGGCCGACGCAACGGGGGCCGCTTGCGGGGTCAGGGTGCCCTCGCTGATGCGGGCCACGGCTTCGTCGTCGGTGGTCAGGATGGTGGCGGTGAGCTGGTAGTGCCAGGGGGCCCGAGCCAGGTCACCGGTGAGGCCCTTGAGGGTTTGCGCCTGGGCGTCACCCAACAGGGGCATCAGCTGCATGCGGTAGGCCGCCTGGGCAAAGCGCCCGCCGAGGATGGCGTCGCTCACCGGGCGGGCCTCCAGAACTGGTGCGGGGTCGTTCTTCGTGGTCTGCCAGCGTGTGAGCGTGGTGAGCAGGGCGCCCAGTTCGGCAGGCAGGCTCAGGGTTTCGATGGAACCGGATGCGGCTTCCGCCGGCGGCGGCAGGCCCGCGCTGCGGCTTGGGTCCGGGCGATCACGCTCGAACTCACCCTCGGCCACGTCAACCAGATCATGCTGGCTGACCATGACCGGGCGCACAGGCAGTGACAGAGCGTTGCCCAGTAGCTCATACAGAGCGGGGTGCGCTTGCAGCCAGGCGCGCACATCAGAGGTGGTCAGGCCCGTGGAGCCCAGGGTGACACGCTGGCGGTCGGCCTGTTGCAGGGCGCGGGTGAACTGGCTGGCCATGGCCAGCAGCCTGGCCTGCTCGTGGCCGATGGCGCGGGCTTCACGTTCGAGGCGTGGGTCTTCGTGCTCGGCGCGGATCAGTGCGGTCAGCGCCTGGCCGGCCCGGTCGACCAACTGCAGGGCGCGGTCGAAGCGCGGCTGGGCGGCGCGCAGGCGGGCCTCCGATCCGCTGGCAATGGCTTCGGCAAACTCGTCGTGCAGGCGGGCGAGCTGGGCGTGCAGGTGCTTGAGCTGGTTGGTGGTCACCAGGCCCAGTTGCTGGGCGCCGGCCACCTGGGCCAGCAAGGCACCCATCTCGTCGTGCTCGTCGGTGGTCGGTGCCGTGAGGGGGGCCAGCAAGGCATGCACCTGCTGCGCCAGGGGGGAGAGGTGGTAGTCCTGCGGGGTGGCATCCCAGACCAGCAGGTTCAGTTCACGCAGCCGCTTGAGCACGCTGTCCAGGGCCTCTGGCAGCACGGCATGGAACAGGCGGTTCAGGTCATCGCGTGACAGGCGGGCCTGCGGCTGGCTGGCCAGCTCCATGAAACACCACAGGCGCAGTTGCACCAAGGCCTGCGGGCCGGAAAACAGGCCGCGCAAGGCGTCCAGCGCATCCAGGCGCTGGCTCAAGGCCCAGGCCAGGGGCTGCGCCGGCGGGTAGTCCGGATCGCGGAAGTAGCTTTCGAAGCTGTGGCTCTCGTTCTGATCTGGAATGGTCGCTTCGATCATGGGGCCACATTGTGCCGGAGCAGGGTGCCGCGCACGGGTGAAAAGCAGGTTTTTCCGTGTCTGGGGGTAACCCCATCAGGACTTGCCTGTGGTGGCGGGTTAACCCAGGGTGATTTCCAGGCCTCCAAACATGGGGGGCAGCGTTTCCTGGGGTTTGTTCCAAGAGGCCGGTCATGCGTTTGAAACGACCATTTCCGTCCATGAGCCGAAGGGTTCATGACGCATGACACGGATGACAGAGGCGCAAGGGGCGATAGACCCCATCAAGCGCCCCCAGCGAGGACCGTTTCCACCGAACCACCCGCTTGAGGAGACATGGATGAAGAATCGTCTGTTCGCGATGGCCATGGCCATCATCGCTGCCGTGATGCTGGCCTTCCAGCCAGCACAAGCTGCTACCGGCTATACCCAGACTAAATACCCCATCGTGCTGGTGCATGGCCTGTTCGGCTTTGACAGCATTCTGGGCATTGACTACTGGTATGGCATTCCGTCCGCCTTGCGTTCTGATGGGGCCACGGTCTACGTGACCCAGGTGTCGGCGGCCAACTCGACCGAAGTGCGTGGCGAGCAGCTGCTCACCCAGGTCAAGCAGATCCTGGCCATCACCGGTGCCAGCAAGGTCAACCTGATTGGCCACAGCCATGGTGGCCCGACTGCGCGCTATGTGGCCGGTGTGGCACCGGAACTGGTGGCTTCCGTCACCAGTGTGGGCGGTGTCAACCGAGGTTCCGACTTTGCGGATGCGGTGCGTGGGGTGCTGCCCAGTGGCAGTCCGATCACATCTGCCGTGGCGAAGGTGGCCAACAGCACCCTGGTGGCCCTGATCCAGGCGTTGTCTGGCAACTCGTCGCTGCCGGCCAATGCCGAGGCCGCGCTGGTGTCCCTGACCACGGCGGGCTCGACCGCTTTCAACGCCAAGTTCCCGGCAGGGGTGCCCACCAGTGGGTGCTCGGGTGGGGCCGAGGTCGTGCGTGGTGTGCGTTACTACTCCTGGGGTGGCAACAAGCCCTACACCAATGTGCTCGACCCGATGGACCCGGTGTTGACGCTGTCGAGCGCCTTCTTCAGTTCGGCCAATGATGGCCTGGTGTCGACCTGTTCCATGGCCCTGGGCAAGGTCATCCGTGTGGATTACGGCATGAACCACATGGACGAAGTCAACCAGACCCTGGGCCTGGTCAACATCTTCGAAACCAACCCGGTTCAGCTGTATCGCCAGCATGCCAACCGCCTGAAGTTGGCTGGCGTCTGAGGGAGTCCGCCCTCATGACGCAGGGACCGCCAAGGCGGTCCCTTTTTGATTGGCTTGAAGTGAGTTGGCAGGATGAACAAACACGTGGTCATACAGCGAAAGGGCCGGACTGGGCGTTCGTGGGCACTGGCCTTGGGGCTGGTCTCCGCAGGGGTGATCGTGGCGGCCGTACAGGTCATGTCGGGTGGTGAGGGGGCTCGGCAATCGGTCGATGCGGTTTCAAGCGCCGCTTCTGCCACCGCGGCTTCAGGCGACGATGGGACCCGGACGCACGTGGGTACCGAGGCCGATGGGCGCTTTGCACAGGGCAACGGAGACCTGCTCATGAGTCCCGAGTTGATCAAGCGGTTTGAGTACCATCTGGCGGCCATTGGCGAGCGCACGGTGCCTCAAATCCGTGAAGCCATCCTGAACGATCTGCGGCGAAGCCTGAATGCGAAAGGCTTGAGTGAGGCCACGCGTCTGCTGGACAAATACCTGCAGTTCAAGACGGCACTGGCCTCGGTGCAAGCGGGCCAGTCCAGCGACGGGTCTGCTGCGGCACTGGCGCACTCATTCCAGGTCATCCGTGACCTGCGTGCCCAGTATTTCGATGCCGCGGAGATTGCAGCGCTGTTTGCGCAAGGCGACGAGTACGAGGACTACATGGTTCGCAAGATGAGCATCCTTCAGGACAAGAGCCTGACCGAGGCGCAGCGGCGCGAGGCGCTGGCGTCGCTGGCAGGCCAGTTGAGTCCGGCGGCCCGTGCCGATGTGGAGCAGCCCCTGTTGCACCTGACGCTGTCGGAGCGGGTGGAGCAGGCCCGGCGTGAAGGGGCCACCGCTGCGCAGATCAGAGAGATCCGTACCGAGATGGTAGGCGCCGACGCGACGCGCCGGCTCGAAGCCCTGGATCGGGAGGAGGCGGATTGGCAAGATCGGATCCAGCAGTACAAGGCCGCCAAGGCCAGTGATCCGGCTCGCGCGGAACAACTCAAGAACCAGCTGTTTTCTCCCAACGAACAACTGCGCTTGTCAGCCTACGAATGATTGACCACGCCAGACCGGCGGAGGCATGTGGCTTCTGTTGTGTAGCTGCGGGTTGGCTGTTTGTGGGAGGATGACGGCTTGTTCTCGCCCCTCCTGATTGCCGTTCATGGAAAGCCCCCGTTCTGATCGATTGCTGGCCACTGTGGCCCTGAGCCTGCTGGCGGCAGGTTGCGTGCTGGTCATGTGGCCCTTCCTGACTTCGCTGGTGTGGGCCGCCATCCTGGCCACCACCTGCTGGCATCTGCTGGTGGTGCTGGACCGCTGGGTGGGTGGTCGGCGCACACTGGCAGCTGCCCTGGTCACCCTCCTGGTGACGGTGGTCGTGCTGGGGCCGGTGGTGGCGGTCGCCCTCGGGATGGCAGACAACGTGGCCGAGTTGGGGCGGGCGATGACGGCCTTCACCCGCAGCGGCTTGCCCGATGCACCGGACTGGCTGCGCCGCATTCCACTCATCGGCAATGCGGTGTACGACTATTGGCAGCAGTTTGCGCACAACGGGCAACGCCTCATTGACGAGTTGCAGAAGCTGGCCGAGCCGGCGCGTGATTGGGCCCTCATGGGTGGCCGTGCCATCGGCAAAGGTGTCATCGATCTGGCGATGTCGGTGTTCCTGGCATTCTTCCTGCTGCTGCACGGCGAGGCCCTGGCGCGCCGTTTGCGGATTGCCATGGTGCGTCTGGCGGGCCAGCGGGCCAGCTACCTGCTCGACATCGCTCGCGGGACCGTTACCGGGGTGATCTACGGCATCCTGGGCACGGCGCTGGCGCAGGGGGTGCTGGCCGCCATCGGCTTTGCCATTGGCGGGGTGCCGGGGGCCATGCTGCTGGGCGTCGTGACCTTCTTCTTCTCGGTGATCCCGGTGGGGCCGCCCTTGATCTGGGGCGGTGCAGCCATCTGGCTGTTCCAGCAGGGCGACATGGGTTGGGCCATCTTTGTGGCCGCCTGGGGTTTCTTCATCGTCAGCACGGTGGACAACGTCATCAAGCCCTTCATCATCAGCCGAGGCTCCAGCCTGCCTTTTGCCATCGTGTTCCTTGGCGTGCTGGGGGGGGTGCTCGCCTTCGGTGTCATCGGGGTGTTCCTCGGCCCCACCATGCTGGCACTGGGCTACCGTTTGCTGAACGAGTGGACCACGGCCGAGTTGGAGTCAGTGCAGCCGATCTCTCCCCACAAGGACTCAGATTGATCAGGTGCGTGTGGGCGGCGTAGACAACCAGCGCCCCAGCGTGCTGAACAGCACCCGGGTGTCGATCGGCTTGCCGATGTAGTCGTCCATGCCTGCGGCCCGGGCCAAGGCCTGGTCTTCCTGACTGGTGTTGGCGGACATGCCCAGGATGGGCAGTTTGCGCCAGCGAGGGTCTTGTCTAATGAGCCGGGTGGCCGTGTAGCCATCCATGACGGGCATGCGGCAGTCCATCAAGATGAGGTCGAAATCGGCTTCCTGCAGCGCGTCGATGGCCGCTTCGCCGTGTGCCGCCACCTTGGCCGTGATGCCCGCCTGCTTGAGCAGGGCCACCGCCAGTTCCTGATTGAGTGGGGTGTCTTCAACCACCAGCACCCGTTTGCCGGTGAGCGCGTTCAAGGCGTCTTCATGGGTCAGGCTTGCCGTGGCTGGGGCTGTCTCGGGGGCGGCTTCACGCCAGCTCGACCACGACAGCGGCTTGTCGACGATACGCCTGACTATCTGGCATGGGCTGCGCTCCTGCAGCCTGTCCAGCTCGTCTCGCTGGAAGGCCGGGCACATCAGCCAGATGGTGCCGGTGTAGCCCAGCGAGTCCAGTCGGCGTGCACACGTCAAGCCATCCATATGGGGCATCAGCCAGTCGATGACGACCAGATCGGGGGCATGACCTTTCACCAGGCCGTCGGCGATGACCTTGAGCGCCGATGCGCCATCTATCGTGGTGAGGGCCTGGGCTCCCAACTGGCTTGCCATGTTGGCCAGCAGGTCGAGGGCCGCCTGGTTGTCGTCCACCAACAGCACGTTGCGCTTGTCCAGTCGCGGCATGACGGTTGGGGACTCGATGGCGTCTGGCGGCGTGTCCAGCGTGATCGTCAGGGCGAAGGTGCTGCCTTTACCGGGACTGCTGCGGACGTCGATTTCCGCCCCCATCAGCTCGGCCAGGCGTTGCGAGATGGCCAGCCCCAGGCCGGTTCCGCCATAGCGGCGGGTGGTGGTCCGGTCGGCCTGCACAAAAGGCTGGAACAAGCGGGCCTGCTGCTCGGCCGTCAGCCCCGGTCCGGTGTCATCGACGGCGAGTCTCAGCATCACGCGCTGCGGGCCGACCGGGGTGGGCACCACGCTGATGCGGACCTCGCCCGCATCGGTGAATTTCACGGCATTGGAGACCAGGTTCAGCAAATCTGATGGAGCCGCAGCGGGTCGCCCAACAGCCGTTGCGGCGACCTGGCGGGCGTGTCCAACAGCAACTCGATGCCCTTGTCCGCCACCTGCTGGGCAACGAGGTCGACGACCCCGTCGAGCAGATCGTCGAGCGTGAATTCAACCCGCTCAAGTTGCAGCTGACCGGAGTCGATCTTGGCGTAGTCCAGCACGTCGTTGACCAGGGCCAGCAGCATCTTGCTGGCCGTCTGAACCTTGCTGATGTAGCGGCGCGGTTGTTCGGCCAGCTCATGTTGCAGCGCCAGTTCGGACATGCCGATGATCGCGTTCATGGGCGTGCGGATCTCGTGGCTCATGTGTGAGAAAAACGCCCGCTTGGCTTCGTCGGCCAGCAGCCGGGCTTCCTGGTCGATCTGCCATTGACGACTGCGGCGCTCGGTTTCCTCCCGCTTCTCCATTTCCTCCTTGAGCGAGCTTCGCATCTGGTTGAAGGCTTGCACCAGGGTGTCGATTTCGTCGTGGCGGGTGCCACCCGGTCGGTCCAGCGTCAAGGACTGGTCCAGCTGGTCCAGTCTGGTGCTTCGGGCATGGTCGGCGATGCTTGCCAGGGGGCGCAGCACGAACAGGCGCATCACGATGATGATGGCGGTAGCCAGTGCCAGGGCCCGCAGCAGTTCGGTCGTGACGATGGTCCATGCCATCTGGGTGAGTCGGTGATGCAGCCCGACCAGCGAGGCCTCGACATGCAACTCGCCGACCTGCTGGGCGGGCGCATCGCTTTCGGGATCGGCATACATGAGCTTGAAGGTGCGCTGCAGCACCGGGGCGCTGGCCGCGGCATCAGGGGGCGTAGGCGACCCGATCATGCGCACCGGAAAGGGCAGGTCTCCGGTCACGCTGACATGGCTCACATCGGGCAGCTGGGCAATGCCTTCGATCTGCCGATCGATCAGGGCATGGTCGAGCGCCCAGACCTGGGCAGCAAGGGACGGCACATGGGTGGACTCGATCAGCTTGAGATGCTGCTCGATGTCGGCGATGCCGTTGCGGTAGGCTGCATGAACCTGATATGCGGCAGCAATCAACGCCACGAAGAGGCTGATTGCCAGGACCATCACCGTCATCAGTCGCGAGATCGAGGGCCGCATCGTTTCATCCTGCCGATTTGAGGGCCTTTCCCTGCAAGGCGCGTGCTGCAGAGATGCTATGGTAGTCACATAGTAGCGTGCATGGGCCGCAATGCGGTCCCCCATGCGCGGACGCAACAGAGAGGACGGGTCATGCTGAGAAAGCTGCTCCTCATCGGCCTGCTGGCCTGCATGGGGGGATCAGTCGTGTTGGCGGCCGAGGTGATCACCTACCCACGGCCAGAGTCGGCGGGCGATCACCGAGGTGATTACGCTGTGGAATTGCTCCGTCTGGCCTTGAGTGACGGGGGAACTCCCGTTGAGTTGCGTCCGGCGGCCGAAGTCATGAACCAGGAACGTGCGCTGCTGGCCTTGCGCAGCGGGCAAGGCTTGCGGGTCACGTGGAGCATGACCACGGTCGAGCGCGAAAAGATGGTTCTGCCTATCCGTATTCCGATCTACAAAGGGCTGATCGGCTGGAGGCTGGCGCTCATTCATGCCAGCCGCAGCGGCATGCTGGCCCGTGTCTCAGATGCCGCTCAGCTGGCTCAGCTGACAGCGGGTCAGGCTGCGGAGTGGCCGGATACCGATATCCTGCGGGCGAATGGTTTGAAGGTGATGACCTCCACCAACTACGGCAGCCTGTTCAAGATGCTGGGCCGGGGGCGCTTCGACTACATGCCCAGGTCTGTCGGTGAGATCTGGACCGAAGCCAACTGGCATCGCGCAGATGGCCTGATGGTGGACGACAGCATCGTTCTGCACTATCCGGCTGCGGTGTACTTTTTCGTGGCCAAGTCCGATGCTGCGCTGGCCGAGCGCATCCGGCTGGGGCTGGAGCGACTCATTGCTGATGGGCGATTCGACCGGCTCTTCTACTCGTACCACGCCGAGCAGATCGAAAGGGCGCGGCTGTCGCGTCGCCGGGTCATCGAGTTGCGCAACCCCTTGCTGCCCCCCGAGACGCCTTTGTCCCGCCCGGAGTTGTGGTTGCGGTTTCCGCAGCATTGACGGTGGCGTGACCGCTCAGCTCGGATTGTGGGCGGGCTGCCACCGCTGCCAGGCGGCTTGTGCCACTTCAAATGTGCGAAGCTGTACGGCGACCGTCGTCCCGATGTCATGACCATAGCCGCCGGCCATGGCCATGGCGACCGGGATGCGCCGTTGCCAGGCCCATTCGAACACCCGTTGGTCGCGCTGGGCCATGCCGTCGGCACTCAGTTTGAGTCGGCCCAGGCGATCGCCTTCGTGCGGGTCGGCTCCAGCCAGGTAGATGACCAACTGGGGCTCAAAGCGGGCGTCCAGGGTCGCCAGGCCTTGCTCCAGGGCATCGAGGTAGGGCTCGTCTGTGCAGCCGTCCGGCAGGTCGATGTCGCAGGAGCTGGGCTCCTTGCGGAAGGGGAAGTTCTTGGCGCCATGCAAGGACAGCGTGAACACCGAGGTGTCGCCCTGAAAGATGCTGGCCGTGCCATTGCCCTGGTGCACATCCAGATCGATGACGGCCACCTGCAAGGGCGCCTGGCTTGATGCCCCTGGGCGGCGTTGCCATTCGACCTGCATCAGTCGGGTGGCTACCGCCACGTCGTTGAACACGCAAAAGCCGCTGCCTTTGTCGGCATACGCATGATGGGTGCCGCCCGCCAGATTGGCTGCGACGCCTTCTCCTTCGAACAGGGCCGTGCGGCAAGCTTGTATCGTGGCCCCGACCGAGCGGCGGGCGCGCTCGCCCATGCCGGGGCTCCAGGGGAAGCCGATCTCCCGAATCTCGGCGGCACTGAGCTGGCCGTCCATCACGGCACGGATGTAGCGGGGCGTGTGCGCCAAGGCCAGCTCGCCATCCGAGGCTGCGTGGGCCTGGTAGAGCTGCACCCCGGGCAGATGGGCTTTCACCGCATCACGCAGCATGGCGTATTTCGCCATCGGGAAGCGATGGCCTGCCGGCAAGGGCAGGACGAACTCGGTCGCGTAGAAAGCCTGCACGGCGTAGGGCGGGAGTGGGTCAGGCTCCCAGTATCTTGCGGATATCGCCTTCCAGGCTCTCCGGCTTGGCTGTGGGGGCGTAGCGGTCCACCACACTGCCATTGGCATCGAGCAGGAATTTGGTGAAGTTCCATTTGATGGATTCGGTGCCGAGGATGCCCGGGGCTGCCTTCTTCAAGGCCTGGTACACAGGGTGCGCCTGTGGCCCATTGACGTCGATCTTGGCGAACATCGGGAAGGTGACGTCGTAGCTGAGCGAGCAGAAGTTTCGGATCTCGGCTTCGTCCCCCGGCTCCTGGTGACCGAACTGGTCGCAGGGGAAGCCGAGCACCACCAGACCCTGATCCTTGAACTGGCGGTACAGCGCCTCCAGGCCCTTGTATTGCGGCGTGAAGCCACATTTGCTGGCCACATTCACGATGAGGGTGGCCTTGCCCAGGTGGTCGCCTAGCGGGCTGGTCTGGCCATCGATGGTCTTGACGGAGATGGTGCGGAGGTCCTGGGTCATGCTGCTTGGTCCTGCGTTGGGTTGGTGTTTGTTTTCGGGGAAATCGTGGTGCCCGCTGTGAGCGCCTGAAGCAACTGCCGCAACTCTTGTCGCAGTTGGGGCAGGTCAATCGCGCTGTTGAGCAGGTGGCAGGCCATGCTGCGAGGTACCGATTCGGCTTGTGCCTTGAGGGCCTGGCCCGCTTCCGTCAGGGTGACAAGCACCCGGCGCTCATCGGCGGCATCGCGTTGACGCACGACGAGCCCCTGGTTCTGCAATCGCTTGAGCAATGGCGTCAAGGTGCCGCTGTCCAGATGCAGTTTGTGGCCGATCTCGCTCACCATCTGGGGTGCCTGCTCCCAGAGCACCATCATCACCAGATACTGCGGGTAGGTCAGCCCCAGCGGCTCCAGCAACGGGCGATAGGCGCGCGTGATGGCATTGCTGGCCGCGTAGAGGGGGAAACACAACTGCTGGTCCAGGTGGAGCAGCGAATGAGGTGGCTGGGTAGGCATGCCTAAAATATATCTGACAACTTAATTGCGCGCAATTTTATTGCCAAAAAAGAGAGAGCCTCGGGGCCCTCTCTCTGTGCGGCCGTTCTGATGTCAGAACAATTGCTTGCTGACCCAGTAGGCGATGCTGGCCACAAAAGCTGCCGCCGGGATGGTCAGTATCCAGGCCCAGACGATGTTGCCAGCCACGCCCCAGCGCACGGCACTGGCGCGCTGCACCGAGCCCACGCCGACGATGGCGCCGGTGATGGTGTGGGTGGTCGACACCGGCACGCCCATCGCCGTGGCGATGAACAGCGTGATGGCACCGCCGGTTTCGGCGCAGAAGCCCCCTACCGGCTTGAGCTTGGTGATCTTCTGTCCCATGGTCTTGACGATGCGCCAGCCGCCAAACATGGTGCCCGCGCCAATGGCCATGTAGCAGGCGATGATGGTCCAGGTGGGGGGCATCTTGTCGCTTCCCGCCGCATAGCCTGTCGAGATCAGCAGCATCCAGATGATGCCGATGGTCTTTTGTGCGTCGTTGCCGCCATGGCCCAGGCTGTAGGCCCCGGCTGACACCAGTTGCAGACGCCGGAACCAGCGGTCCACCCGGGAGGGATGCATACGGCGGAAGATCCAGGCCACCAGCACCATCATCAGCGAGCCGAAAATGTAGCCAAGCAGGGGCGACACGAAGATGAAGATCACCGTGCGCAAGATGCCTTCCGCCATCAGTGCACCCGCACCGGCCTTGGCCATCACGGCGCCCACGATGCCGCCAATCAGTGCGTGCGAAGAGCTGCTCGGGATGCCATAGAGCCAGGTGATCACGTTCCAGGTGATGGCGCCCACCAGGGCTCCGAACACCACGTAGACGTCCACCACACCTTTGTCGGCAATGCCCTTGCCGACGGTGGCCGCCACACTGAGGTGGAAGATGAACAGCGCGAGGAAGTTGAAGAACGCAGCGAACAACACGGCTTGCGTGGGGCGCAACACGCCCGTCGACACCACCGTGGCGATGGAGTTGGCAGCGTCGTGGAAGCCGTTCATGAAATCGAACAGCAGCGCGAGCACCACCAGTGCGATGATGACCCAAAGGGCCACCTGCATGGTCATCATGGTCGAGCCTCCGGGATCAGGAGTTCTCGAGGATCACGCCCTCGATCAGCTTGGCCACGTCTTCGCACTTGTCGGTGACGGTTTCCAGCAGTTCGTAGATCGCCTTGAGCTTGATCACTTCGCGCACATCGGGTTCGGTGCGGAACAGCTTGCTCATGGCGGTGCGCAGCACACGGTCGGCATCGGTTTCGAGCTGGTCGATTTCGGTACAGGTCTTGAGTGCGGCCTCAGCGGTCTTGCTGTTGGCGATGTCGCCGAGCAGGGACACGGCCGAGCGCAGGCGTTCGCAGCACTTCACGCACAGGTCGGTCAGGCGCTGGATTTCTTCCGTCATGTGGCGCACGTCGTAGAGCGCCATGGTTTCGGCCGAGTCTTGCAGCAGGTCGGCCACATCGTCCATCGTGTTGATCAGCGAGTGGATCTGCTCACGGTCGATCGGGGTGATGAAGGTCTTGTGCAGCAGGCGGTTGACTTCGAGGGTCACGCTGTCGGCAGCGCCTTCGGCATCGTCGACCTGCTGGTTGTATTTTTCGCGCAGAGCCGGGTCGCTGTAGTTCTTCACCAGTTCGGCAAAGGCATTCGCCGCCGCCACGATGTGGTTGGCGTGCTGGTTGAAGAGCTCAAAAAAATTGCCCTCACGGGGCAGCAGTTTTCCGAAGATCATGGATTTTCTCGGGTGGTGTCATCCGGATGACATCAATTGGGTGTATCCGGATTTTACCAAGCCCCCGGGAAAGGCGATAGCCCACCGCTTCAGCGGTACACCAGAACCGGTATTTTGCAGTGGGTGAGGACCTTGTTGGTCTCGCTGCCCAGCAGCAGGGCACTGACGCCGCGGCGACCGTGTGAAGCCATGAAAATCAGATCGCAGCCCTGCTGGGATGCGGCCTGTACGATGGCCTCGGCTGGCTGGTTGCCATGCACCAGCACGGTGTCACAGGCCACGTGGGCCTGGGCCGACTGGGCCGCGGCCGCAGACAAAGCCTGGTTGGCAGCGGCGTCGACCTTCTCGTGAAAGGCCTTGGCGATCGTGGGGTCGGACAGCGCGCCCGCGCCGCCCTGGATGGCCGGTGCGTTCGGTGCGGCATGGAAGAAAGTGATCCGGGCGCCGCAGCTTTGCGCGAAGGCGACGGCCTGGGCCACGGTGGCCTGTGACAGCGGTGAGCCATCGGTAGGGACCAACAGATGCTTGAACATGATTGTCTTCCTTGTTGTGAAGCGGACGGATCAATGCCCGCCCGCGCCCGGGTCCACCTGACGGGTGGGCTTGGGGGCCAGCCAGATCACGCTTGCCGCGACGATGAGCAGCACGGCCACCACGCCGAACAGCTCGTTGGTGGCGAGCATCACGCTTTGCCCGGTAACCAGGTTGTCGATGCCTTGCAGGATGCCGTCGGTAGCCATACCGGATGACTCCAGCATGGTGTGCACGGTCTGATCGGCATCGGCCAGCCCGACCAGGTCGGCATGGTGGCGGGTGGTCTCGTCTTCCCAGGCGGTGGTCACCAGCGACGTGGCAAAGGCGCCCGACAGGGTCCGCAGGAAGTTCATGAGCCCGGCTGCGTTGGCCATTTCGGGCTCATCGACGCTGGCCATGGCCAGACCGGTGGTCGGCACGAAAAAGAATGGGATGCCGAGCCCCAGTGCCATCAGCGGGAAGGAAATGTCCCAGTAGGTCATGTCGGTGTTGGAGGTCATCCGCCACAGCGTGACCAGGCCCATCCAGAGCACGCCGCCGAAGATGAGGCGGCGGGGGTCTACCTTGGCGGACAGGCCGGCAGCAATCGGTGCCGTGAACAGCGCGCAGACGCCACTCCAGGCCGTGGCCTCACCGGCCAAGGTGGCGGTGTAGCCCATATTGCTTTGCAGCCAGAGCGGGGTGAGCACGCTGATGCCAAAGAAACCCGCGAACGCCAGGCTGATGGTGAGCACGCTCACCGAGAAACCCCTGTGTCGGAACACCCTGAGATCGACGATGGGGTGCGGGTCATGCAACTCCCAGATCAGGAAGGCGGCAAAGCCGATGACGGCCACCACCGCCAGCGCGATGATCTCGGTCGACGCGAACCAGTCCAGGTTCTTGCCCTCGTCAAGCATCAACTGCAAGGCACCCACCCAGATGATCAGCAAGGCCAGCCCGATGCGGTCGATCGGGTTGCGTTGCAGCGACTCTGTGTAGCGCTTCAGCAGGCGCCAGGCCATGAAGGCACAGAGGATGGCAATGGGCAGGTTGATCAGGAAGATCCATGGCCAGGAATACTGGTCACACAGATAGCCCCCGAGGATGGGGCCGAGCACAGGCGCCACCAGCGTGGTCATGGACCACATGCCGATGGCCGCGGGCGCTTTTTCAGCCGGGAAGATGCGCAGCAGCAGCGTTTGCGACAGCGGCATCAGCGGCCCACCAGCGAGACCCTGGCAGATCCGCGCGGCCACGAGCATGCCCAGCGACGTGGACAGGCCGCACAGTGCCGAGAACACACCGAACAGCGCCATGGCGGTGACGAACACCCGAACCGCACCAAAGCGCGAGGCGAGCCAGCCCGTCAGCGGCACGGTGATGGCTTCGGCCACCGCATAGGAGGTGATCACCCAGGTGCCCTGGCTGGTGCTGGTGCCGAGACCACCGGCGATGGCGGCCACCGACACGTTGGCGATCGTCATGTCCAGCACGGCGATGAAGTTGGCCGAAGCCAGCACCAGAGCGGCCAGCCACAGCATGCCGCCCGTCAGTGGTGCCAGTTCGTCCTTTGAAGACGCTTGGCTCATGGCGCAGTCCTTGTCAGTGTTGCTCGCCCGTGCGGGTGTCGATCTTCACAGTCATGGACAGGCCGACCTTCAGTGGGTGGGCCGCCAGTTCCTTCGGGTCCAGATGGATGCGCACCGGCAGGCGCTGCACCACCTTGATCCAGTTGCCGGTGGCGTTCTGTGCCGGGATGGCCGCGAAAGCCGAGCCGGATCCGCCTGCAAAGCCTTCCACCTTGCCGTGGAAGACGACGTCGTCGCCATACAGGTCGGACACCACTTCGGCGGTCTGACCTTCACGCACATGCGGCAACTGCACTTCCTTGTAGTTGGCGGTGATGTACATGTCCTGCACGGGCACCACGGCCAGCAGCGGGGTGCCGGCGGCGATGCGCTGGCCCACCTGCACCGTGCGCTTGGCGATCACGCCATCGACCGGCGCGCGCACCACGGTGCGGTCCAGGTCCACCTTGGCCTGGTCACGACGGGCGCGTGCCAGGGCCACTTCCGGGTTGGTGTCCAGCGTGGCATTGGCGATCAGCACGCTGTTGGCTTCCTTGGCGCCGACGGCCGCGGTGCGGTTGGCGCGGGCCTGTGCCGCCGCAGCCTTGGCCGCGGCCAGGTTGGCTTCGGCCGACTGGAAGGCATTGCGGGCGCGGGTCAGCTCATCACCGGAGACCGAGCCCGAGGAGGCCAGCGCTTCGCGGCGCTTGAGGTCCACCTTGGCGCGTTCCAGGTCCGACTCAGCCGCCGACAACTGCGCTGCCGCGCGGGCTTCATCGGCTTCACGCGCACTGATCTGGGCAGACAGGCTGCTGTCATTGGCTTCGTAGCCCTTCACGCGACGGATGGCGCGACCCAGTTCGGCTTCGGCCTGGGCCAGGGCCAGCTTGGCGTCGGTCGGGTCGATCACCACCAGCACGTCACCCTTCTTGACAGCCTCGGTGTCCTTCACGCGCACCTCGGCGATGGTGCCGCCCACGGCGGGGGTCACCTGGGCCACTTCCACAGCCGTGTAGGCGTTGTCCGTGGTCACGAAGTGCGAGGCATACAGTTCC
This sequence comes from Aquabacterium sp., assembly GCF_041909175.1. Classification (GTDB taxonomy): domain Bacteria; phylum Pseudomonadota; class Gammaproteobacteria; order Burkholderiales; family Burkholderiaceae_C; genus Aquabacterium. The sequence continues at coordinate 438,558 of NZ_JAYRDZ010000001.1, forward strand.
CAGTAAGCCGTGACCCCCAGGCCGACGGCTGCCACCACGGCCGCGAGCACCAGCAGGCGCTTGTTGCGACGGGCCTTGATCTGCTGCAAATCTTCGGTGTTGTCAGTCATGTTCTTGTCCTATCGGGTCAGGTTTGATCGTTCGATGCCTGGTAGCCGCCACCCAGGGCGCGCTTGAGGGCAATGTCGAGGGTGAAGGCGCGTGCACGCAACTCGCTCAGCGCGTTGAGGCTGTTGAGCATGCCGTTCTCGGCAGAGAGCACTTCCAGGTAGGTGGCCAGGCCGCCTTCGTAGCGGTTGCGGGCCACGCGGTAGGCCTCTGTCGAGGCCTGGTAGGCTTCGTTCGCCTTGTCGAGGCGGGCCTGCAAGGCGCGCTGGCTCAGGGCGCTGTCAGCCACGTCCTGCAAGGCGCGGGTCAAGGTGGCGTTGTAGTTGGCGACAGCTTCGTCGTAGCCGGCACGGGCATTGCGCAGTTCGCCACGCAGGCGGCCGCCACTGAAAATAGGCAGCGAAATGGCCGGGCCGATGCTGCCCATGTCCGAGCCACTGCGGCGCAGCATGTCGACCCCGATGGCTTGCCAGCCGAACATGGCCGTGAGGCTGATGTTGGGATAGAAGTCCGCCTGCTTCTGGTCGACGCGGTGTGACTGCGCCTCAGCCTGCAGGCGGGCCGCGACGATGTCGGGGCGGCGCCCGATCAGGTTCGCTGGCAGGTTGGCCGGCAGACCAAAGCCGTGATCGATCTTCAGGTGCGGCTGCTGGATGGCTTCCCCGCGGTCGGGGCCGGCGCCGATCAGGGCCGCGATGCGGTGCCGCTGCAGCCCGATGGCTTCCTCAATCTGCAGCAGGTTGCCTTCTGCCACGGCGCGGTTGGTCTCCGCCTCCTTCACGCTGCCGCGGGTTTCCAGGCCGTTGGCGAAACGTTCGGCAAACAACTGTGCCGTCTTGCTGCGCACCTCGACCGACTGTTTGGCCACATCGCGGGCTTCGAACAGGCGGTTGAGTTCAGCGTAAGCCGAGGCTACCCCGGCTGCCAGGGTCAGACGCGTTTGTGCCTGCTCGGCGCGCGCGGCATCGAGTTGTGACGTGGCCGACGCCAGGGCCGCACGGTTGCGGCCCCAGAAGTCGAGTTGCCAGTTGAAGTCCAGCGTGGCGGTGCCGTAGTCCGTCCAGCCACTGGGGCTGTAGTCCTTGGGGTACAGGTAGTTGTAGCTGAGCTTTTGCTCGGTGATTTGCACATTGGCGTTGACCTGCGGCTTGTTCGCCGCGCCGGTCACCTCCGTGACGGCCTCTGCCTGGCGCAGGCGGGCAGCGGCGACCGCGAGGTCCGGCGCGCCGGCAAAGGCTTCGTCAATCAGTGCGTTGAGTTGGGCATCGCCATAGGCTGTCCACCACGTGTCGGTGGGCCAGTCGGCCTGGGGGCCGGCCAGGGCGCGGTCGGCGCGCAAAGCGTCGGGCGCCTTCATCTGGCTGGCCTGCTCCGAGGCGGGTAACTGTGCACAACCCGCCAGCGCGAGGACCACGCTCAGCGCGGTGGCCTTGATCCGAAATGCGGGGGTCTGAGGCATTGCTGCTCCATTTGTTGAACCGTACGGTACAGTTTATATTGAATTTCAAAACGTTGCGCGATAAACTGTACGCTCCAGTACAGTTAAGTTGGGTGAAGTGAGAACTAAGACCGAAACCAAGCGCCAGGCCATCCTGGATGTGGCTGCAGACGTGTTCCGCGAAATGGGGTTCGAGCGGGCCTCCATGTCGGAGATCTGCTCGCGCGTGGGCGGGTCCAAGGCCACCATCTACAACTACTTCACCTCGAAGGAGGAGTTGTTCTTCGAGGTGGTGCTGCAGGCGACCGAGGCCGAGTTCGAGGCCGCGCATCTGGCGCTCGACCCTCAGGGGCCGGACATGGCGGCCACGCTGGAAGACTATGGCCGCCGCCTGCTGGGGTTGTTGTACAAGCCCGACGTGCGGGCGGTGCGCCGGCTGGTGGTCTCCGAAGCGGGGCGCTCCGGGCTGGGCTTGCGAACCTACGAGATCGGGCCGCAGAAAGACGAGTCCCGTGTGGCCGTTTTCCTGAGCGAGGCCATGGCCCAGGGCCGCTTGCGCGAGGCCGACCCCGTGGTGGCGGCGCGGCACCTGCGGGCGCTGCTTGAGTCCGAGTGGTTGGATCGGTTTCTGCTGCAGGTGATCGACACGGTGTCGGAGGAGGACATCGCGTCGGGTGTTCACCGCGCCGTGGCGGTGTTCCTCTCGGCATACGGGGTGGGTGCCACGCTGTGATGCCGGCGAGACTCAACTGAAGTTGAGTGCTGTGATTTGTCAACGGGTTGTTCAGGGGCTTCTGACAGAATGTCTTTACACAGCTTCATACAGAAGCGCCCGCTGCCCAAGGCAGCTCTGATCATCAGGGAGATCACATGTCGACACGTTGGCTATGCGGCTTGGTCATGGCTTTGGGCCTGGTCATGTCTGGAGGGCTTCACGCCGAAGAGGCCGCCCAAGGTGGGAAAAGTCCTTTCGACGACCTCAATTGGCAAAAGGGGCCGTCCGAATTCAAGCTGGGCTCGCGTGCCAGCATCCAGTTGCCGGAGCGATCCGGGGCCTTGCAGGAGGCTGACAGCAACAAGTTCCTGGAGCTGACTGGCAACCTGCCATCGCCCGGCACGACCATCATGGTCAAGGGCAACTGGTGGGCCACCTTCGACTTTGATGATTCCGGTTATGTCAAGGATGACGAGAAGATCGATGCCGATGCCCTGCTCAAGACACTCAAGGAGTCCGACGGGCCGTCCAATGAGGAGCGTCGCAAGCGCGGCATGCCCGAGCTGATCACCGATGGCTGGTACATCCAGCCACACTACGACCCCAAGACCAAGTATCTGGAGTGGGCGCTGCGCCTGCATGCCTCGGACGATCCCCGTCCGGTGATCAACTACACCGTTCGCATGCTGGGTCGCAGTGGCTACGAGCGTGCCGTGCTGGTGTCTTCACCTGAAACGCTGGAAGGCGACGTCGCCGAATTCAAGGCGGCGCTGGCAGGCTTCAATTTCAACGCCGGTGAGCGCTACAGCGAATTCAAGCCTGGTGACCGGGTAGCCGAGTTCGGACTGGCTGCACTGGTGGCCGGTGGTGCTGCGGCCGTGGCAGCGAAGACGGGCTTCTGGAAAGTCATCGTGGGCGCCCTGGCCGCGGGCTGGAAGCTGATCCTGGCCGCGGTGGTGGCGGTGTTCGCCGGTCTTGGCCGGTTCTTCAAGCGCGGTGACAGCGCCCGCTGAGCATGAGTGCGTCTGCGTGGTTGATGCTGGTTGCGCTGGCGCTGTATGTCTATGACGCGGCCTGGCTGCTGGGGCCGCAAGAGCTGGTTCTGGTGCGGGCCCGACGAGGCCGCTGGCAGCCTCAACTGGGTATCGACGGTTGGCGCCTGCGGGGCCGCGAGGTGTTTGTGCCGAATTTGCTGATGCCGTGGCGCGCCCATGTGCGCGCCATCTGGCAAGCTGCCGATGGCACCCGCACAGGCGCGGCGGCCTTGCCGGCCGGGCAGGTGGGCGCCGGTATCGCGATCGGTGCCTGCGCCATCTTCCTGCTGATGGTGCTGGCCTTGCCCTATGCCTTGTTCATCCGTGTGGACAGCGCAATGGCCCTGTTGGTCATGGCGGCCATCTACCTCGCCTGCATGGTCACCCTGGCACTGGTCTGGTGGCAGCGGCAGGCACTGGGAATGAGCTCGCGCGAGGCGGCCAAGCTGTGCTTCGAATGCCTCACCTGTCCGCCGTTTTGCATCAACATCGTGCGCAAGCTGAGCCTGCGTGAGGTGGTGACATGGCCGCTTGATGCGGTGACCAGCTTGGTCAGTGCGGACGAACATGCCCATACGGCATTTGATCTACAGTTGGCGTCCCGGATTCGATACGAGCTCAGCGTCGAGCCGGAAGGCAGTGCGCGTGCCGCGTCGCTGGCCCGAACCTTGGCCAGCCTGAAAACGGGAGAGCCGGGGTGAGTGGTCTTGAAGTACTGGTGGTGATCGTTGGGGCCTTGGCCGGCTACTGGCTGGTCAACTTTTTTTTCAAGTCGCCCAGACCGGATATGCCGGCGCAAGCTGAACCAGCCAGACCGGCTCAGCCAAGTCCGACCGCCTGGTTCAGCGTGCTGGGTGTGCGCGAGGACGCATCCGAAGACGAGATCCGCCAAGCCTACAAGCACCTGATGTCGATGTACCACCCCGACAAGGTCGCCAGCATGGGCCCCGAGATCCGTGAGCTGGCCAATGACAAGGCGCAGGCCATCACCGCAGCCTACCGACAGGGCATGGCCGCGCGAGGCTTGCTGCCATGAAGTGGCTGCTGTTGCTGGCGCTCAAGGGCGGGCTGGGCAAATTGCTGCTGACCGGGGGCTCGATGCTGGTGTCCATGGCGGTGTATGCCATGAGCTTTGGGTGGCCCTATGCCGTGGGTTTCGTGTTGCTGATTCTCGTGCACGAGCTGGGGCATTTCATCGCGGCGCGCCAGTGCGGGCTCGATGTGGGCGCGCCGGTTTTCATCCCCTTTGTTGGCGCCTGGATCACGCTGAAAGACACCCAGCTGACGCCCACGGTCGAAGCCCACGTGGCGATGGCGGGGCCCATGCTGGGCAGCGTGGCCGCGTTTGGCTGTTACCTGCTGGGCGTGTCCGGGCACGGGCCTCTTTACCTGGCGCTGGCTCAGGCTGGTTTCATGCTGAACCTGTTCAACCTGATTCCGCTCAGCCCGCTTGATGGCGGTCGCCTGGTGGGCGTGCTGTCGCCCAAGTTGTGGCTGCTGGGCGCCCCCATGCTGCTGGCGCTGTTTGCGTGGCGGCCCAGCCCATTACTGCTGCTGATTGCTCTGGCTGCGGCGCCCCAGGTGTGGTCGGTGTTGCGCGGGCAGGCAGCGCAGCATGCGACGATCCAGTCGCCCGCCCAGCGCTGGAAATACGGGGCTCAGTACGTGATGCTGGCGGCTGCGCTCGCCATCATGGCGTTCGAGGCGCACGAAGGCATCCCGCGCTGAACCTGGCGCTGCGTGTCAGGCCTGGTCTGTTCTCGAGAGCAGCCTGCGAAGTCAACCAAGCAAGCCTAGAGCATGCCGATGATGGGGCCCAGCATGTGCCGGAGCCCGGTGCTGCGGACAACCACATGCCGGCAGCAAGCAGGCCAGACCACTACACTGCCGCCATGACGCAGACCCTGTCTTCGGCCGTCCACAGCGAGCTGATCATCAAGAAGAGCCGCTTCATCGGTTGCGTGCAGCCGGTGGCCGACCGCGCCCAGGCTCAGGCCGTGGTGGCGCAGTTGTGGCAGGCCCACCCGACGGCCACGCATGTCTGCTGGGCTTTGCTGGCTGGCGGGCAATCTGCCGCTGTGGACGATGGCGAGCCGAGTGGTACCGCAGGCCGACCCATGCTGGAAGTCCTGCGGCGCCAGGACCTGGAAGGCGTGCTCGCCACGGTGGTGCGTTATTACGGCGGTATCCAACTGGGGGCAGGTGGGCTGGTTCGGGCCTATACGGACAGCGTCGCCCAGGCCCTGCTGGGCGCAGAGAAAGTGCCCTTAACCCGGCTGCGTGAAGTGTCTTGTGCGGTGCCCTATCCTCAGGAGGGGCTGGTTCGGCGCGAGCTGGATCTGGCCCAGGCCCGACTGCGTGAGGTTGCGCACAGCGATGTGGTGACCTTCACCTTCGACATGGACGAAACCCACTGGCCTGCGCTGGAGGCCCGTTTGAACGATGCGACCCATGGTCGCGTGACCTGGACAAAACCATGAGCCTTGCTGTGCCTGCCTTGAAAATTGACATCGTGTCGGACGTGTCGTGCCCTTGGTGCGCCATCGGGCTCAGTGGTTTGCTGCAGGCCATCGCGCAATTGCAGGGCGAGGTGGATGTCACCCTGCACTGCCAGCCATTCGAACTCAATCCGAAAATGGGGCCCGGCGGGCAAGACATTCGGGAGCACCTGACCGAGAAGTACGGCTCGTCCCCGGAGCAGCAGGCGCAGATCCGCGACATGATCCGGGCACGCGGTGCCGCAGTCGGGTTCGAGTTCAACGCGGACGGGCGAGGCCGCATTTACAACACCTTTGATGCCCATCGGCTGCTGTGCTGGGCGGGCTACCACGAGCCAGCTCAGCAGGTGGCTCTGAAAATGGCCTTGCTGCGGGCTTGTCACCGCGATCGTCTGGCCATGGATGACCATGCGGTGCTGCTGGCCGCTGTGGCCGAGGCCGGGCTGGATGTCGAGGCCGCCCGCGCCGTGCTGGCCTCAGGCGAGCTGGCCGAAGAGGTGCGTGAGCAGGAGGCCTTCTATGCGGCACACGGCATTTCGGCGGTGCCGGCCGTCATCATCAACGACCGCCACCTGATCTCGGGCGGGCAGCCGCCCGAGGTCTATGCAGGCGCCTTGCGGGAGCTGGCTTCGCAACAGGCCAGCTGAGGCATTCAGTTCAGTCGGGCCAACTCGGCTTCAGCCAGTTGAACCCGGGCTTCGAGGATGCTGGCGATGTTGTCCTCGATCCAGTCTGCGAGCTTCTCGACATGCTCGGCCACCTCGCGGCCCATGGGCGTGAGGCTGTACTCGACATGCGGGGGCACCACGGGGAAGGCCTGGCGCAACACGAAGCCATCGCTTTCCAGCCATTGCAGGGTTTGCGACAGCATCTTTTCGCTCACGCCCCCGATCTTGCGGCGCAGGTCGCTGAAGCGGTGGGTGTCGTCGATCAGGGCCACGAGCACCAGCACGCCCCAGCGGCTGGTCACGTGCTTGAGCACCTCGCGCGAAGGGCAGAGTTCGGCAAATACATTGCCTTTGCCAATCTGTGTGCGCAGCGACTTTCTGGGTGTATTCATAAACTAACCTTTTGGTGCGTACTTACAAAAAGTAAGTGGTGACGATATTCTGACAGCTCATTGATTCATTGCCTAGACAGGAGCTGAGAACATGATCGTCGTGACCGGAGCATCGGGCCAATTGGGCCGTCTCGTGATTCAAGCCTTGCTGAAGGAGGTGCCTGCCGCCAGCATCGTGGCTGCCGTGCGCAAGCCTGCCAGCGTGGCCGATCTGGCTGCACAGGGGGTGCAGGTTCGCGAAGCCGATTACACGCGTCCCGACACCCTGGATGCGGCGTTCAAGGGCGCAGACAAGGTGTTGCTGATTTCTTCCAGCGAGGTGGGGCAGCGCACCGCGCAGCACCGCAATGTGGTGGACGCGGTCAAGCGGGCAGGGGTGTCGTTGTTGGCCTACACCAGCTTGCTGCACGCAGATACCAGCCCATTGGGTCTGGCGGCGGAGCACGTGGCCACCGAAGCTGCGATCCGCGAGGCAGGCGTGCCCGCCGTGCTGTTGCGCAACGGCTGGTACACCGAGAACTACCTGGCCAGCGTGCCGGCGGCGCTTCAGCATGGGGCCTTCATCGGGTGTGCTGGTACGGGGCGCATTGCCTCGGCTGCGCGGGCCGATTACGCCGCGGCTGCCGCTGCGGTCCTGATCCGGAGCGGGCAGGCGGGCCTGGTTTACGAGCTGGCGGGCGACACGGCCTATACGCTGGCAGAGCTGGCCGAGGCCCTCAGCCAGGCCAGCGGCAAGGCCGTTCCCTATGTTGACTTGCCGCAGCACGAATACGAGGCGGCGCTGGCTGGGGCCGGCTTGCCGCAACCGGTTGCCGCCCTGCTGGCCGATTCGGACGCGGGGGCTGCACGAGGAGGACTGTTCGACGATGGCCACCAACTGAGCAACTTGATTGGCCGCCCCACTACCCCGTTGGCCCAGCTGCTGGCGGAGGCCGTGGCCCGCAGTGCGTGAGGATTTGACTGTCACAAACCGGTCAAATCAGGGGTTTACCCCAGACTGGAGCTGCCGATAGTAGAGGGGATCAGGCTTTACCGGATCCCACGCATGTCTCAGGCAGTTTCAGCACACGCACGCACCTCTTCCCCACCTTCTTCACGGTTTTCCTTGACGACCAAGCTGGCCGCTGCGGCCACCCTGCTGTGCGCGGTGGCCGTGTCGGTGACCGGTCTCGGTTTGGGATGGCGGGCCGCCGACGAGGCCCGACGGGCGACGTCCGAGCAGGCTGCTGCGGTGGCCCGGGAAACGGCGGCCATGGTGGGCGGGGAGCTCGGGCGCAGCTTCCTGGCCGTCAAAACCCTGGCTGCGGCGATGCAGGGCATGCGGTCAGGCCAGCATGCGCCAAGCCGGGATCAGCTCGACGACATGGCGCGGCAGACCTTGACGCTCCACCCCGAGTTCATCGGCACCTATTCCATCTGGGAGCCCAATGCCCTGGATGGGCGGGACGCCGAGTTCGTCAACAAAGGGCCGGGAACAGACGGAACCGGTCGCTACATTGCCTACTGGAATCGCGGTAGCGGTGACATCAAGGTCGAGCCGCTGCTGGACTATGAAAAGCCGGGAGCCAATGACTGGTATGACATCCCAAGGCGTACCGGCAAGGATGCGCTCATCGAACCCTATATCTACCAGGTGGCTGGCAAGGATGTGCTGATGAGCACCTTGGTGTCGCCGATCATGGTGGGCGGCAAGGTTGTCGGGGTGGCTGGCTCCGACCTGCCGCTGCAGGCCCTGGCTGAGCGTCTCTCGGCCATGGAGCCCTTGCCTGGCGCCCATGTGGCCTTGCTGTCGACCGGCGGGGTGTACGTGTCGGTGCCCGATGCCAAGAAGCTCGGCAAGAAAGCCGACGACATCCCGTCTGCCGTCCTGGACAAGGTGGCCCGCGGCGAACCCGCGCAGTTCGAAGATGCACAGGGGGACACCCATGTGCTGACGCCGGTGCATGTGGTGGATGGCGTGGCGCCTTGGAGCGTTCAGGTCACCTACCCACGTGAGTTGGCCGCGGCAGCGGCGCGCAGCTTTGTCACGCTGGCGATCATCGGGGCGGCCATTGCCAGCGTGGTGGCCGCACTGGCCATGGTGTGGCTGGTCAAGGTGCTGATGCGCCCCTTGACTGACCTGAGTCGCACCATCACGTCGCTGGCGTCTGGCGAAGCAGATTTGCGTGTGCAGTTGCCTGTCACGAGTCAGGATGAGCTGGGCGCCATCAGTGGAGGGTTCAACCAGTTCACCGCCAAGCTGTTTGGTGCTTTCCGAGAGATCGGGGACATTTCCCATTCAGTGGCGCAAGCCTCGCACGAGATTGCCAGTGGCAATGCAGACCTGTCGGCGCGCACCGAGGGGCAGGCATCGCATGTGCAGGAAAGTGCATCCGCCTTGCGTGAGTTGAGGGATGCGGTGGGCCACAGCGCCGACTCGTCCAGCCATGCGGCCCAATTGGCGCAGCGTGCGGTGTCGATCGCATCGGATGGGCAGGGTGTGATGCAGGAAGCCCGCGCAGCCATGGACCAGATCAGTGACTCCAGCCGGCGCATTGTCGAGATCAGTGCGCTGATTGACACGATTGCCTTCCAGACCAACATCCTGGCCTTGAATGCGGCGGTGGAAGCCGCCCGGGCCGGGGAGCAAGGGCGCGGCTTTGCGGTCGTGGCCGACGAGGTACGTTCGCTTGCGCACCGCTCGGCAGAGGCCGTGAAGGACATCCGTTCGCTGTCTGCCGACTCCGAACAACGCGTGAGCACCGGTGGCGTGCTGATCCAGCAGGCAGAAGAGTCGTTCAACCGGCTGAGTGAATCGGTTCACCAGGTGGAACAGTTGATCCGGGACATCAGTGTGGTGACCGGGCAGCAGTCCACACGCATCGGCTCGGTGACGTCCGCCATTGGGGAACTGGATCAGAACACCCAGCAGAATGCCGCCATCGTCGAGGAGGCCGCCGCTGCCGCCGACTCCCTGCGTCATCAATCGAGCCGGCTCGCCGAGATGATGAAGCAGTTCGTCGGGTAAGTCGGCCAGCTTGGGCGTCAGAAAAAGGCCTGGATACCTGTCTGCGCGCGGCCCAGGATGAGGGCATGGATGTCGTGCGTGCCCTCGTAGGTATTGACCACTTCGAGGTTCACGAGGTGGCGCGCCACGCCGAACTCGTCGCTGATGCCGTTGCCGCCCATCATGTCGCGGGCCATGCGGGCGATGTCGAGCGCCTTGCCGCAGTTGTTGCGCTTCATGATGGAAGTGATCTCGACAGCGGCCTTGCCCTCGTCCTTCAGCCGTCCCAGACGCAAGCTGCCTTGCAGGCCGAGGGTGATCTCGGTCTGCATGTCGGCCAGCTTCTTTTGAATGAGTTGGTTGGCGGCCAGCGGGCGCCCGAACTGCTGGCGGTCGAGCACGTACTGCCGTGCCCGGAACCAGCAGTCTTCGGCCGCGCCCATGGCACCCCACGAGATGCCATAGCGGGCGCTGTTCAGACAGGTGAAGGGGCCCTTCAGGCCGCGCACCTCGGGGAAGGCGTTGTCTTCCGGCACGAACACATCGTCCATCACGATCTCGCCGGTGATGCTGGCGCGCAGGCCCACCTTGCCGTGGATGGCCGGGGCGCTCAGTCCCTTCCAGCCTTTCTCCAGCACGAAACCGCGGATCTGATCCTTGCCGTTCTCGTTGAACTGGGCCCACACCACGAACACGTCGGCGATGGGTGAGTTACTGATCCACATCTTGCTGCCGCGCAGCGTGTAGCCGCCGTCCACCTTGGTGGCGCGTGTCAGCATGCTGGCCGGGTCCGATCCATGGTTGGGTTCGGTCAGGCCGAAGCAGCCAATGAATTCACCGGAGGCGAGCTTGGGCAGGTATCGGCGCCGGGTGGCTTCGTTGCCGAATTCGAAGATGGGCACCATCACCAGGGAAGACTGCACGCTCATCATCGAGCGGTAGCCGGAGTCGACCCGTTCCACCTCGCGCGCGATGAGACCGTAGCTGACGTAGTTGAGGCCGGCGCCACCGTATTCGGTCGGGATGGTGGGGCCCAGCAGACCCAGTTCGCCCATCTCGCGGAAGATGGCTGGGTCGGTCTGTTCATGCCGGAAGGCATCGAGCACACGTGGGGCGAGGCGGCCTTGCGCATAGTCGCGCGCTGCATCGCGGATCATGCGTTCTTCTTCGGTCAGCTGGTCGTCCATCAGCAAGGGATCGGCCCAATGGAAGGCAGGGTTGGTGCTCATGGTGTGGTCCTGTGGTCAGAGGTGTGGGCGGTGGCGGCGGGGGCATCCTGCAGTTGGCGCCACAGTATCTTGCCTGCGCCGGATTTGGGCAGGCTGTCGGTGAAGGTCACGATGCGGGGGGCCTTGTAGGCGGCCATGTGCTCGTGGGCCCAGTGCAGCAGGGCGTCTTCAGTCAGGCTGCCCCGGTGCTCGGGCTTGAGCACGACGACGGCCTTGACGGTCTCGCCGCGGCGTACGTCTTGCACGCCCACCACGCAGGCTTCCTGAATGGCAGGGTGGTGATAGAGGATGGCTTCGACCTCGGCCGGCCAGACCTTGAAGCCCGACGCATTGATCATGCGCTTGAGGCGGTCGACCATGAAGAAGTAGCCGTCTTCATCGACATAGGCGAGGTCGCCCGTGCGCAGAAAGCGTTTGCCGTCGATGTGCAGAAAGGCTTGTTGCGTGGCATCGGGTGCGCGCCAGTAGGCCGCCATGACCTGGGGCCCATGCACGATGATTTCACCAACCTCGCCTGCGGGCAGTTCCTGCAGCGTGGTGGGATCGATGACACGGGCGTCGACGTCGAAGATGGGCACGCCCAGGCACTGCTTCTTGGGGCGCTGCGTCGGGTTGATATGGGTGGCGGCCATGGTTTCCGACATGCCATAGCCTTCGATGTAGTCGGCCCCGATGAGCTGCTGCAGCTTGATGCCGATGGCCTCGGGCATGGCCGCACCGCCGCCGCCGATAGTCTCGATGCTGCTGAGGTCGAACGAAGCCACATCGGGATGCGAGAGCATGTCGACCACCATCGTCGAGATGAGCTGTGCACCGGTCACGCGGTAACGTGCGATGCACTGCAAGGCCACATCGCGATCCCAGCGGGGGATGACGATGGCCGTGGCGCCCAGGTAGAGCGTGCCGTTCATGGCGTTCTGCATGCCCGTGACATGGAAGAAGGGCAGCACACCCAGCTGGATGCTGTCGGCGCGCGAGCCCAGCCAGACCCCGCGTGCGAGCACGTTGTACATGACGCTGCGGTGGGTGTGCATGCAGCCCTTGGGCTGGCCGGTGGTGCCCGAGGTGTAAGGCATCACGGCCAGGTCATCAGGGCTCGCCTGCATGGGCGTGGGCGTGAGCCCCGCTGCCAGCGCATGAGACCAGGCCACGCAGCCGGGCTCATCGGGCACGGCCCGTGGGGCGGAGACGAAGGCCGGGATGCGCAGGTCGGTGTCGCGCTCCAGGTAGTCGCTGTAGGTGGCGATGATGGCGTGCTGCAGGCCGCCTGCCCCCATCAACGGGCGCACCTGGGCGTAGAGGTCCTGCGGCGTGAAGATCACCTTGGCCTGGGCGTCGTCCACATAGTGGCGCAGCTCATCGGTGAGGTTCATCGGGTTGACCGGCACGACCACCGCGTCAGCCCGCAAGATGGCGTAATAGGCCAGCGCAAACTGCGGGCTGTTCTGCATGAACAGCAGCACGCGGTCGCCGGCCTGCACGCCACAGACCTGCTGCAGATAGCCGGCCAGTCGCTCGGTCTCGTCCTTGAAGCGCCGGAAGCTCAGCGGGCTGTCGTAGAAGATCAGGTAGGGCTTGTCGGGGCTCTGTGCCACCGCGCGGTCGACGTTGGCGTAGAGATGGGTGGCCGGCACGTCCAGGTGCAGGGGCACCTGGGGTGGCCAATGAGCGAGATGGCGATCAGACATACGGCAAAAGCATCGGTCTGGTCAGTGTGACGACCCCAGCGCGATGAAGCGCGCCAGATGGTGGTCGTCATCACCCAGTTGGTGATTGATCATGACCAGACGCTTGGCGTAGTGTGGCATGGGCAGCTCCCAGGTCATGCCAATGCCCCCATGCAGCTGGATGCATTCTTCAGCGACCAGGGTGCCAATGCGGCCAATGCTGTATTTGGCTGCGGACAGGGCGCGTTCGCGGCTCAGGCGGTCGGCATCCAGTGCGCCCGCGGCATTGATGACGGCCGAGCGGGCCTGTTCGATCTCGATCAGCAAGCTGGCCATGCGGTGCTGCAAGGCCTGGAAGCTGCCGATGACCTTGCCGAACTGCTTGCGCGTCTGCAGGTATTCGATGGTCTGTTGCTTGACCACTTCCATGGCCCCGAGGCTTTCGGCACACAGGGCCAGCACACCGCGACCTATGGCGTGCTCCAGCGTGGCCAGGGCTCGGCCTTCTGCGCCCAGCAGGGCCGTGGCGGGCACCCGCACAGCAGACAGCTGGACTTCGGCAGCGCGGGTGCCATCGATGTTGTTGTAGGCCTGCAGGCTCAGACCTGGCGTGCCGGCCTCGACGAGAAAGAGCGAGAGGCCATCGGCGTCATCCAGCGCACCATCGGTTCGCGCCGACACGATCAGCAGGCCGGCCTGATCGGCGTGGCCCACCACGGCCTTGTGGCCGTCGATCACATAGTGGTCGCCCTCGCGTCGGGCCTGGGTGCCCACACGCTGCAAGGCATAGTGGGATGTCGGTTCCTCGTGCGAGAGGGTGGCGATGAGGCTGCCATCCATGATGCGGCCGAGCAGGGCGAGTTGGTCGGCGTTGCCGGCGTGGGCGAGGGCACTGCCAGCCAGCACGGCACTGTGCAGCACGGGCTCGATCACCAGGCCGCGGCCCAGGGCCTCGAACACCACGGCGAGATCAAAGCCGGTGCCACCATAGCCACCGTGGGTTTCGTCGAACAGGGCCGCCAGCGTGCCCAGTTCGGCCAGCGTCTGCCAGTGTGTCGGGCTGTGGCCCCGGCCCGAGGCCACGATGGCATGGCGTGTGTCGATCGGGTACTGGTCGGCCAGATAGCGGTCCAGCGTGTCCGCCAGCATGCGGCGGTCTTCAGTGTGGGTGAAATTCATGTCGAGCTCCTTGCCGCGGGGGTCACAGGCCCAGGATCATCTTGGAGATGATGTTCTTCTGGATCTCGTTCGAGCCGCCGAAGATCGACAGCTTGCGGTTGTTGAAATACTGCGTGGCGGCGCTGGAGGCGCCTTCGGGGCCGATGTGCTCGACCTGCCATGGCAAGGCATAAGGGCCCATGGCGCGCAGGGTGAGGGCATTGATCTCCTGGCGGATCTCGGTGCCCTTGATCTTCAGCATGGAACTTTCTGCCCCGGGGGCGCCGCCACCGGCTACCGCGGCGATCACGCGCAGGTTGGTGGTCTTCATGTTCTCGAGTTCGATCTCGACACGGGCGACGCGGGCCGCAAAGAGCGGGTCTTGCAACAAGGGCTGGCCGTTCTTCATCACGCGGGCGGCGATCACCTTGAGCCGCTCCAGCGCGGCCACCGAGAAGCCCACGCCGGCGATGTTGGTGCGCTCATAGGTCAGCAGGTACTTGGCGCAGGTCCAGCCCTTGTTTTCCTCGCCGACCAGGTTCTCGACGGGCACCTGCACGTCGGTGAAGAACACCTCGTTGACTTCGTGTGCGCCATCAAGCGTGATGATGGGGCGCACCTCGACGCCCGGGCTGCTCATGTCGATCAGCAGGAAGCTGATGCCCTCTTGCTGCTTGGCCTCGCGGTTGGTGCGCACCAGGCAGAAGATCATGTTGGCGTGGTGGCCCAGCGTGGTCCAGGTTTTCTGGCCGTTGACCACGTAGTGGTCGCCCTGTCGCACGGCCGTGGTCTTGACGGAGGCGAGGTCGGAGCCGGCCCCGGGTTCCGAATAGCCCTGACACCACCAGTCGGCCCCACTGAGGATGCGGGGCAGCCAGTGGCGCTTTTGTGCCTCATTGCCGTACTTGATGAGCACCGGGCCGAGCATGTTCACACCAAAGGGCACCGTGCGCGGGGCCCAGGCCAGGGCACATTCGTTTTCGAAGATGAACTTCTGCACGGCATGCCAGCCTGTGCCACCGTACTCACGTGGCCAGTGGTTGGCCAGCCAGCCCCGCTGGTTGAGCAGGGCGTGCCAGGCTTCATGGTCGGCCTTGCTCAGGTGCTCGCCTTCGTGCACCTTCTGCTTGAGTTCGGCTGGCACCGCGTGGTTCAGGAAGGCCCGGACCTCATCGCGGAAGGCGAGTTCTTCAGGGGTGAAATTCAGATCCATGGTCGGCCTTGCTCAGAAGATTTCAAACAGACCGGCGGCACCCATGCCACCGGCAATGCACATCGTCACCACAGCCCAGCGCACCGCGGGGTTGGCAGCCTTGCGGCGCCGGCCTTCCAACAGCACGGTGCCGACCAGGCGGGCGCCCGTCATGCCGAAGGGGTGGCCGATCGAGATCGCGCCGCCATTGACATTGAGGCGCTCATCCGGGATGCCGAGCTGTTGCTGGCAGTAGATGGACTGCGAGGCAAAGGCCTCGTTCAGCTCCCACAGGTCGATGTCGTCCACCTTCAGACCGAAGCGCTTGAGCAGCTTGGGCACGGCGAACACGGGGCCGATGCCCATCTCGTCGGGTTCGCACCCGGCCAGTGCCAGGCCTCGGAACGCGCCCAGAGGCTGCAGGCCCAGGCGTTCCGCTTCCCGTGCCTCCATCAGCACGCAGGCCGAGGCCCCGTCGGACAGTTGCGAGGCATTGCCCGCCGTGATGAACTGGTCCGGTCCGCGCACGGGGGCGAGCTTGGCCAGGCTGTCATAGGTGGTGCCCGGGCGGTTGCAGGTGTCATGGTCGACGGTGACCTCGACATGGCGCACTGCCTGGGTGTCCTTGTCGGTCACCGCCATGGTGGTGGTCACCGGGATGATTTCCTCGCGGTAGCGGCCGGCTGCCTGCGCTTCAGCCGTCTTGCGCTGGCTCTCGACCGAGAAGCGGTCCTGGGCTTCACGGCTGATGCCATAGCGTTGCGCCACGATGTCGGCGGTTTCGATCATCGCCATGTAGAGCGCGGGCTTGCGGGCTTCGATCCAGGGGTCGATGCCGCTTTCGCCATCTTCACGTGTGCGGATGCCCGAGATGCTTTCGATGCCACCGGCGATCATGGCCGGTGCGCCATCGACCACGATGCGGCCGGCCGCCAGGGCGACGGCTTGCAAGCCCGATGCGCAGAAGCGGTTGATGGTGGTGCCCGCGATGCTGAGGGGCAAGCCACTGCGGATCACCGCCTGGCGGGCGATGTTGCGGCCGGTGCGGCCTTCCGGGTAGCCGCAGCCCAGCACCGTGTCTTCGATGAGGGCCGGGTCGATACCGGCGCGCTCGACGGCCGCGTGCACGGCGAACGAGGCCAGGGTGGGGCCGGGCACGATGTTGAACTCACCTCGGTGCGACTTGGTCAGCGGGGTGCGTGCCGTGGACACGATGACGGCTTCACGCATGGGTTGTCTCCTGTTGATTGAGGCTGTCGAAATCACGACCTTCGGCGACCAGGCGTTGCAGCAGCGCAGCCGGTTGCCAGAACAAGGGGTCTTCCTGGGCGTAGCGTTCGATGTCGGCCAGGATCTGCGGCAGACCGATGGTGTCGGCGTACTTCATCGGGCCGCCGCGGTAGCGTGGAAAGCCATAGCCGTGCACCAGCGTGACGTCCACATCCAGCGGTCGCAGCGCGATGCCTTCGTCCACCACCTTGGCGCCTTCGTTGACCATGGCCGCCAGGTAGCGACGCTGCAGCTCATCGGTGCTGAAGGTGCGTGGGGTGATGCCCGCGCGGGTGCGTTCGGCCGCGACGATGGCTTCCACTTCGGGGTCGCGCTGGCCGCTGCGGCTGCCTTGTTGGTACAGGTACCAGCCACGCCCGGTTTTCTGCCCGAACCACCCGCGCTCACACAGGCGGTCGGCGATCTGCACGTAGCGCGTACGCGGGTCGCGTGTGGCAGCACGGCGCTTGCGCGTGGCCCAGCCGATGTCGCCCCCGGCGAGGTCACTCATCTCATACGGGCCCATCGGGAAACCGAAGTCGCGCACCATCTGGTCGATCTCGTAAGGCGAGGCGCCGTCTTCCATCATGTGGTCGGCGGCGGTGCGGTACACCGCCAGGATGCGGTTGCCAATGAAGCCGTCGCACACGCCAGCACGCACGGGCACCTTCTTGAGCTTGCGCGCCAGTTCGAAGGCAGTGGCCACCACATCGGCCTGAACCTGGGCAGGCACCACGATCTCGAGCAGCTTCATGATGTTGGCTGGCGAGAAGAAGTGCAGGCCGATCACGTCCTGTGGCCGCGAGATGCTGCCGGCCAGCTCGTTGATGTCCAGGTAGGACGTGTTGGTGGCCAGCACAGCCCCGGGTCTGCAGACGCGATCAAGCTCGGCGAACACGGCTTTCTTGACGGCCATGTCTTCGAACACGGCCTCGATCACGAGGTCGACGTCGCCCAGCGCGGCATAGCTGGTCGCGCCTTGCAGGCGCTCCAGCACACGGGCCTTGCCCTCGGCAGTGAGCCGGCCTTTCGCGATCAGCCCGTCGTAGACCTTGCTGATGCGGCCGATGCCGGCTTGCAAGGCGGCGTCATCACGCTCGACCAGGGTCACACCCAAGCCGGCGTCCAGCAGGGACACGGCGATGCCCGCCCCCATGGTGCCGCCACCGATCACCCCCACATGCAGCACAGGGCGGGCGCGGGCGGCGCGGGTTTCCGGCGCCTTGGCCACCTCGCGCTCGGCGAAGAAGGCATGGATCAGGCCGGCGCGCTGCGGGCTGGCCAGACACTGGTTGAACAACTCGCGCTCGATGCGGATGCCCGCTTCAAACGGCTCGTCCAGGGCCGCCTGCACGCAGTCGACGATCTTCCGCGGCGAGAACAAGCCCCGCTTCTTGACTGCCTCCGTGCGGGCGGCATCGATGGCGGCTTGCTGCGCGGCACGGTCTGACAGAGCCTCGGTGCGGTCACAGGTGCGGCGCACCGGGGCCTGGCCGGCCAGCAGTTCCTCTGCATAGCGCAGACCTGCGTTGCGGGCGTCATCGGTGTCCGCCAGGCGGTCGACGAGGCCCAGTTGCAAGGCTTCCGCCGGGCCGACATGGCGGCCTGACAGCATCAGGTCCAGCGCGGCTGCGGCGCCGATCAACCGTGGTGTGCGCTGGGTGCCGCCGGCGCCGGGCAGCAAGCCCAGTTGCACCTCCGGCAAACCCAGGCGGGTGGCAGCGCTGGCCGTGGCCAGGCGATGGTGTGCTGCGAGCGCCACCTCCAGCCCCCCACCCAGTGCCGGGCCATGGATGGCCGCGATCACGGGCTTGGTGCAGGCCTCCAGGGCCAGGCACACCTCGGGCAACAACGGTGGCTGCGGGGGCAAACCGAACTCTCGGATGTCTGCCCCGGCGATGAAGGTTTTGCCTGCCCCGGTGAGGAGCACCGCCTGCACGTCGGCGTCGGCCTCGGCGCGGCGCACAGCGGCCAGCAGCCCGGCGCGCACCGCCTGCCCCAGGGCATTGACGGGCGGGTTGTCCATGGTCAGGACGGCCACGCGGCCCTCGACCGCATAGTGCACTGGCGCATCCGCCACGGTGTCAGCTCTCATGTGTGAAGGTCTCCTCGGAAGCCGTTGATTGTTCGGCCTGTCATCTGTCTTGACAATCCGTCGCCTGGTTGACAGACTGTCAAGTCATTTTTGACAAGGAGTGGGCTTGGACCTGCCATCGCTGTCCCTGCTGGTCGAGATCCTGGATGCGGGTAACCTCAGCGAGGCCGCCCGTCGGCTGAAGATGAGCCGGGCCAACGTCAGCTACCACCTCAACCAGTTCGAAAAGGCGATTGGGGTGCAGTTGGTGCGCCGCACCACGCGCCGCATCGAGCCCACCGAAGTCGGTTTGCAGCTCTACGAGCATGGCCGCAAGATCCGTCAGGAGCTCGAAGCGGCCAGGGAGTCGGTGGCGGCGCTGGGGCAGACCCTGCAGGGGCGGGTGCGCTTGAGCGTGCCCAGCGGCTACGGCCAGCTGGTGATGTCGCCCTGGCTGATCGATTTCAAGCGCGCTTATCCAGGCATCGTGCTCGACGTGGTGTTTGAAAACCGGGTGGTCGATCTGCTGCGTGACGAGGTCGACATCGCCGTGCGGGTGATGTCCGACCCACCGGACAACCTGGTGGCGCGTGACATGGGGCCCGTGCGCTATGTGGCCTGCGCCTCGGCTGACTATGCGCGTGTACAGGGCATGCCCACGGAGCTGGACGAGCTGGCCACGGCCCCCTTGATCACTTCGGCCGTGGTGGGACGTCAATTGCGCCTGGCGGCTTATCTGGAAGGTGAGCGCTACGAGGTGCCGCTGGCACCCACGTTGACGTCCGAGAATTTCCTGTTCCTGCGCGAAGCCATCGTGGCTGGGCTGGGTGTAGGGTTGGTGCCCGACTATGTGGTGCAGGACCTGGTGGCATGCGGCGAGGTGGTGACCACGCTCGACCCGTGGCGCCTGAGCATCTTCGGCACCCGGATGGTGATGCTCTACATGCCCAATCGGCACCACACCCGTGCCGCGTCCACCTTCATCGATTTCATGCTCGACAAGGCCCGCGCGCACGTGCCCTTGTGATCACGCCAGCCACTCGATGCCGGGCAGGCTGGCGCACTGTTCGCGGATGATCTCGGCCATGTCCTGCATATAGGGGCGGGTCGCCAGCGGCTTCGGGCAGATGGCGTGCAGCTCGCTCCACAGGCCCTTTGGGCCGATGCGCACAGCCTTCACATAGTCGTGTTCCAGATAGCTCTGCAACCCCCAGTTGGGCAGTGCTGCGACACCGCGGCGGCTGGCCACCAACTGCACGATGGCCACGGTCAATTCGGCTGTGCGGCGGGCGGGGTGAACGCCAGCCGGTGTCAGCACCTCGCGGATCAGGTCGATGCGTTGTTCCGGTACGGGATAGGTGAGGAGTGTTTCGTCAGCGAAGTCGTCGGCGCTCAGAAAGCGCTTGTGGCGCAAAGGGTGGTCATTGGACACGACCGCCAGGATCTCGAAGCGAAACAGCGGCGACACCGACCACGTGCGTTGGGCTTTCGGGCGTGAGCCGATGACGAGGTCGGCGCGGCCTTCCTTGAGCAGGGTGAGCGGGTCGGCATGGAAGCCCGCCACAAGGTCCACCTCCACCTCGGGCCAGCGCTGGCGGAAGGCGTGCATCACCGGCATCAGCCAGTCGAAGCAGGTGTGGCATTCCAGAGCAATGCGCAACTCGCCCTGGGTGGCGCCTTTCATGCGTTGCAGGTCGCGTTCGGCGGCGCTGACATCGGCCAGCACCGTGCGCGCCAGCGTCAGCAGGCGCTCGCCGGCCGGGGTGAAGCGCAGCCCCTGGCTGGTGCGCTCGAACAAGGCCTGCGCGTAGACCTCTTCGATGGCCCTGATCTGATGGGACAGCGCCGACTGGCTCAGGTGTACCCGCTCTGCCGCCGTGGCCAGTTTGCCGGTGTCGGCGATGGCCACCAGTGAACGCAAGTGGCGGATCTCAAGCATGAACAAAACGATGAATATTCAAGAATGATTGAATTGTATTCAACTTGTCTATGTGCGTGATGGGCCCCCTAGCTCTAGGGGGGCTGTTGCAACGCAGCATGCCGTTAACATGAGATCACAAAAGAAGAAAAAAACGACCGTTTTGATGCAGGGAGCTGGGCGTGGCCATCGTGGATCTGGATTTGCTGGAGGCGCTGTTTGACTTGGCGCCGGGCGGTGTGGCCATCGCTGACGAGCGTGGGCGGTATGTCCATGTGAACCGGACCTACTGCGAGATGTTCGGCTATACCGCCGAGCAACTGCTGGGGCGGACCTTCGGCCTGATCCTGCGGGATGACGACAAATTCCACGAGGCGGCATACCTACGTCGGGCACTCGACAATGACTGCACGGCCCCGGATGTCTGGCGCGTGCAGCACGCCGATGGGCATCTGCTGACGGTGCGGGCTGCTTTTCGGTCCGTATGTCGCCCGGATGGCAGCGTGCGCATCCTCACGGTGCTCACCGATGTCTCCGCGCTGGAACAAGCTACGCAAGGACTGCAGGCCACGCAGCAGGCGCTGATCCAGCTCAATGACTCACTGGAGCGCCAGGTCACCGAGCGCACGCGGGCTTTGGCGGAGTTCAACCATGCCCTCAGCCGGCTGTCTCGCGAAGATGCCCTCACGGGCATTGCCAACCGACGGGCCTTCGAAGAGGAAGCGGCCGAAGCCATGGCGATGGCCACGCGGTATGGGCGCCAGCTCTCCCTCGTCCTGCTTGATCTGGACCACTTCAAGCTGGTCAACGACGAGTATGGGCACCACGCCGGCGATGAGGTGCTGCGCGAGATGGCCTGTCGTTTCCGCGTGCTGCTGCGCACCTCAGACAAGGTGGCGCGCTGGGGCGGCGAGGAGTTCATCATGCTGCTGCCCGAAACAGCGCTGGATGATGCCGTGGCAGCCGGACAGAAGATGCTGCAAGCCGTCACGGCCAGCCCGATTCCAACCTCGGCTGGCGACATCGTCTGTGCTTTCAGCGCGGGGGTGGTCGAGTGGCTGCCGGGCGAAACCCTGGTGAACCTGGTGCGGCGCGCTGATGAGCATCTGTACCGTGCCAAGCGGGGTGGGCGTGCGCAGCTGTCCTGGGATCGGCACCTGACCGAGCCTACGCTGTTCAGCCTGGTGGGCTGAGCGCCAGTTTGGTGAAGTGGCTGACGACCGCGCTGCGGTCGGTCTCGCGGGAGGCCAGAGCCAGGCGCGCTACCGGGGCGTCGCCTTCGATGTCCACATAGTGCACGCCCGCTACCTGAACCTGGCAGATCGACGCAGGCACGACGGAGAGTCCCAGTTCGGCGGCCACCAGGTTGACCACCGAGGAAATCTGCGGGGCCACCTGGTCGATGCGGGGCTCGAAGCCGGCGCGTCGGCAGGCATTGATCACCTCGTCAAACAGGCTCAGGCCGACGGTGCGAGGAAACAGCACAAAGGGCTCGTCTGCCAGTTGGGCCAGCCGGATGGTGGTTTGTCTGGCCAGCGGGTGGCCACTGGGCAACGCCACCTTCATGGACTCGTCCGGGAAGCGGTGCAGCGCCATGCCCTCGATGGGTGTCAGCCCGGGACGGATGAAGGCCGCGTCGAGTTGCTGCCTGGACAAGCCATCGAGCAGCCGCGTGGTGTTCACTTCCTCCAGGGTCAGCAAGACCTGAGGGTGCGTGCGGCGGAAGTCGCGGATGGTGCGTGCCACCACGGGGTTGAAGGCGGCTGAGCCCGTGAAGCCTACGCGCAACTGACCCACCTCGCCCCGCGCGGCCCGCAAGGCCATGGTGCGAGCACGCTCGGCGCCACCCAGCACCCGCTCGGCTTCCTGCAAGAACGCCTGGCCGGCATCGGTCAACTCGACGCCATGCGGCGTGCGCACGAAGAGCGGCGTGCCGATCTCCTGTTCCAGTTCCTTGATCTGCTGACTCAGCGGAGGCTGGCTGATGCCGATGCGTGCGGCCGCACGGGTGACGTTGCGTTCCTGGGCCACGGCCAGGAAGTAGCGCAGGTGTCGAAGCTCCATAGCATATGTAATACATATGGTGATAGCCTGAATAATATATTGGACAGATGGTGTGCCGCTCTGGATACTGGCCGTGTGCATCCGACCTCTGCCCTCGACATGACCTCGCCTGGCGCGCGGACCCGCTACTGGCATATCAACATCGCCTTGTTCCTCGCGGGTTTCGCCACTTTTTCCCTGCTGTACTGCGTGCAGCCGCTGCTGCCCCTGTTTGCCGACACCTTCTCAGTCAGCCCTGCCGGCAGCTCGCTGGCGCTGTCTCTGAGCACGGGCTGTCTGGCCTTCTCCATCCTGGTGTCCGGCGCCCTGGCGGAGGGGCGGGATCAACGGCGCTTCATGTTCATTTCCATGCTGCTGGCCGCGGTGTCGAACCTGATCGCGTCGGTGGTGCCGTCGTGGCACGCCTTCCTCTTCGCGCGGGCGATGGTGGGCCTGGCGCTCGGCGGTGTGCCGGCGCTGGCGATGGCCTACCTGGCCGAGCACATGGCCGGTGCGGGCATGAGCCTGGCGGTCGGCCTCTATGTGGGCGGCACCGCTTTCGGCGGCATGGCTGGCCGGGTCGGCACCAGCCTGCTGGTCGATGTGTTGCCCTGGCAAGGGGCGCTGGCCTTGCTGAGTGCGATCGACATCGCGGCAGCGCTGGGCTTCATGGCCTTGCTGCCGCGTCAGCCCGGCCGTTCTGTGCCCATCCACCTCCGACTGGCGCCCCATCTGAAAGCCTGGTCCGGACACCTGCAGCACACCGCGCTGCCCTGGCTGTTTGCCACGGGTGGGTTGGTGATGGGGGTGTTTGTCACCGTGTTCAACTATGTCAGCTTCCACCTGCTGCAAGCGCCGTTCAAGCTCAGCCCGACCCACATCGGCTTGATCTTCTGCGTCTACGTCTTCGGCATCGTCGCGTCGCCCATGGCCGGGGCCATGGCAGATCGACAGGGCCGGCCCGCGGTGCTGATGGCTGGCGTGCTGATGATGATCTCGGCGGTGCTGCTGACCTTGTCTGATCACCTGGCGCTCGTGGTGCTGGGCATTGTCTTGCTGACCATCGGCTTCTTCGTGTCGCACGCGGTGGCGAGCGGGTGGGTGGGCCGACTGGCCGCCACCCACAAAGGCCATGCGGCCTCGCTCTACCTGCTTGCCTATTACCTGGGCTCCAGCGTGCTGGGGTCGTGCGGCGGGTGGTTCTGGTCGCACGGGGGCTGGCCAGGCGTGGCCGGCATGACCCTGGTCCTGCTGCTGGTGCAGTTGGGGGTCTGCGTGCGCCTGAGGCGCATCTGAGGGAAAGATCCCAACACAGACCTTAGACAGTTTGCTAGGCTGGGCATCCGAAAAAGAAATCAGGAAGAGGCCCGGCATGACCCCATTCAGTGAGGTGCCCTCCAGGCCGAGGTTGCTGCTCGTCGATGACGATGTCTCCACCATCAATCTGCTTGGCAACATGCTGTCAGGCGATGGTGAGCTTCAGTTCGCCACCACGGGTACCGATGCCATCCGACTGGCGCGCTCCGACCCGCCCGATCTGATCCTACTTGACCTGGAAATGCCTGGGCAGAGTGGTTTCGACGTGTGCAAGGAGCTCAAGCGCGACCCACAACTGGCCAGCGTGCCCATCATCGTTGCGACCAGCTTCAGCGACAGCGCCACCGAAGCGCGTGCGCTCGAAACCGGAGCGGTGGACTTCGTGTCGAAGCCACTCAAGCCCTCCCAGGTCATCACGCGGGTACGCAATCAGCTGCGCTTGCGACACGTGCACGAACGTCTGCCAGTCAAGGTAGGCGGTGCCACCCGCCCGCCGCGCATCCTCATCGTGGATGACGACGTGTCATCCATCCGTTTCATGCGGCAGGCGCTGGACGAACCCGGGGCCCAGTTCTACTTCGCGACCACCGGAAGCGAAGCGGTGGCCAGGGCGCAGCACGAAGAACCGGATGTGGTGCTGCTTGATGCCCACATGCCCGACCTCAACGGCTTCGAGGTGTGCGGGCGCTTCCAGCAGGACGAGCGGCTGCGGCATACGCCCATCGTGTTCGTGACACGCTACTCCGACGCTGAAACCGAGCGCAGGGCGCTGGAGTTGGGGGCGGTGGATTTCATCTCCAAACCCTATTCACAGGCCGTGCTGAAGGCACGGGTGCGCAACGTCCTGCGCCTCAAGGAGCAGATGGATGCGGCCTTGCGCATGGAGCGCGAGCGCTGGCGGCGCCTGGGTGATTCGCAGATCGCGGCCATGGTGGCGGCGGCATCCGATGCCATCATCTCGACCGATGCCCAGGGCGTGGTGGTGCTGATCAACGATGCGGCCTGCGCCTTGTTGCAGGTGTCGGCACAGACTGTGGTGGGCACGCCCCTCGACCAGTTGCTGCCGCTGAGCACGGCACTCGCCGACGGTGGGGATGTGGCCAACCAGGGCGTGTGGCGCCGCCGCATGAAGGTCCACCGGGGCGATGGCAGCACCTTTTCTGCCGAGGCATCCTTGTGGCACATGGGTGAGGGGGCCGACTGCGTGACGACTGTGCTGCTGCACGACCTGACCGAGGCGGAACAGCTCGAGCAGGCCGACCGGGCCCGTGTCGAAGCCGAGGCCGTGGGGCGCACCAAGTCGCTCATGCTGTCTTACATCGCGCATGAAATCGGCAACCCGCTCAACGCCATCATGGGCTTCGGGCAGTTGCTGACCATGGACCCGGGGGACCCCCTGACAGGCACCCAGCTGAAACGCCTGCAGAACATGCTGACTGCGGCCGAGCATCTCCAGGCCCTGTTGCGAGATGTGCTGGATCTGGGGCGTTTCGAGCGTGGCCAGTTCGAGTTGGCTGTCGGCCCGGTCGATATCCGGCGCGGGCTGCAGGACTGTGCCCATGCCATCGAATCGGTGGTGGCCATGCGCAAGCTGACCTTGGTTCTTGATGTGCCCGACGACCTGCCCGCGTTGATGACCGATGCCCTGCGCCTGCGGCAGTGTGTGCTCAACTTGATGACCAATGCCGCCAAGTACAACCGGGAAGGTGGGCAGATCATCGTTTCGGCCCGCACCGATGGTGCGAGGATGCGCATCAAGGTGCGCGATACCGGCATGGGCATGACCGTTGATCAACAGGCCCAGCTCTTTCAGCCGTTCAACCGGCTGGGGCGCGCCAGCAGTGGTATCCAGGGGGCTGGCGTGGGGCTGGCTGTGACAAAACACCTGATTCGTGCCATGGGGGGTGAAATTTTCGTCAGTAGTGCCGAAAATCAAGGCAGCGAGTTTGAAATCGACCTGCCGCTCGTGCCTTCCACGCCGGCGTCGGTGCTCGACTGACCGTGCGTGTCATGCCGGGCCTGGCCAGTACGGGGCCAGACCGGTGTCGTTGACTAGAACAACACCCCGTGCAAGGGACCTTGAGGACGCTCATGCGCCAAGGATCGATTCTGATCGTCGATGACGATCCGGTGGTGGTACAGATGCTCGGGCGCATGCTCACGGAGCTTGGTGAGGTGCGGTTTGCGCTGTCTGGCGTGCAAGGCCTGCAGATGGCGCGCGAGCAATTGCCCGACATCATCTTGCTGGATGCCGAGATGCCGGGCATGGATGGCTATGAGGTCTGTCGTGCCTTGAAGGCCGATCACGAGCTGTCCGCCATCCCCGTGATCTTCGTGACCAGCCATGATGACAACGACAGCGAGGTGCGCGGCCTGGAGGCCGGTGCGGTCGACTTCATCGGCAAGCCGCCTCGTCCTGGGCGTGTGCTGGCGCGGGTGCGCACCCACCTGCAACTCAAGCATGCCACCGATGAGCTGATGCGTTGTGCGCATACCGATGCATTGACGGGCCTGTCGAACCGGCGGCAGTTCGATCGCTGCCTGGAACGCGAGTGGGACCGGGCGCGTCGGGCCGCCTCGCCCATGTCCTTGTTGATGCTCGACATCGATCACTTCAAGCAGTTCAACGACCACTATGGCCACCAGGAAGGGGACCGCTGCCTGCAGGTGGTGGCACAGAGCATCCAGCTGACGATACGTCGGCCGGCCGACGAAGTCGCCCGCATTGGCGGCGAGGAGTTTGTGGTGCTGCTGCCGGATACCGATGCCGACGGGGCCGTGCACATGGGGCGACGCCTGATCGACAGCATGACGGCGCTGGCGTGGCCCCACAGTCGGTCATCCTCGTCCGACCATGTCACGTTGTCGGTCGGTGCAGCAACGGCACCATTCCATCTGATGCGAGACGGAGCGGTTGCCTCTGGCGGAAGCAGCCTGGCAGCCAGCCCGGCAGACCTGCTCCAGTGTGCTGACAAGGCGCTCTATCAGGCCAAGGAGATGGGGCGCAACGATGTGCGCTTCATGATGCTGGACCTGGGTGGCCATGCCTAAGTCCATGACCGAACGAGCTGCCTGGAGCGCGCTGGCCGTGTTCTGCGCGGGCCTGTTCATCACGGGATTGTTGACGGTCTATCAGGGCGTGCTCAATGATCGCCAGGCTCTGGAGCGGTTTGACAAGAGTGCCCAGGAGCTCAAGCGGCGCATCACGGAGCGGGTCTACCGCTATCAGTACGGTTTGCGTGGTGCGCGGGGAGCCATCATGACGGCGGGCGCTGATCAGCTGACCCGCAAGGCCTTTCGGGCCTACCACGAGTCCCGAGATTTGCCTGTCGAGTTTGCCGGTGCCCGCGGCTTCGGCTTCATCCGGCGCGTCAGACCGGAAGACGAGGCGGCCTACGTCAGCCGCATCCGTCGCGATGGCATGCCTGGCTTCGAGGTCCGCCAGCTGTCTCCGCATGATGGCGATCGCTATGTGATCCAGTACATCGAGCCGATCGAGTCGAACACCCAGGCAGCCGGTCTTGACATCGCCTCGGAGGCTCGCCGCAAGGAAGCAGCCGACCGCGCGATGCGCAGTGGCGAGGTGGCCTTGACGGCGCCCATCACGCTGGTCCAGGCCACCGGGCAGCGCTCGCAGGGCTTTCTGGTGCTGCTGCCCATCTATGAGCATGGCGCGGTGGTGGACACGGAGGCCAGGCGCCTGGCCCTGGGGCAAGGTTGGGCCTATGCACCGTTGGTGATCACCGAGGTGCTGGCCGACTTTGATCTGGGCAAGGCTGACTATGTGTTGACTCTGACCGATGTCACCAATGGCAGTGAGCCGGTCGCCTTCTTTTCGACCGAGCGCAGCCAGCGCCCGGACTTGCGCACAAATCTGCACTACCGCACGACCACCACCGTGTTCGGTCGTGCCTGGCAGATCGACATGGTGCCGACGCCGGCTTTCATGGCGGCCTTGCACCAGGTGCAGCCCCGCTGGGTGATGATGGGGGGCGGCTTGGCTTCCGTCCTGCTGGCGGCGGTGGTCTACGGCCAGTTGCTAGGCCGACAGCGGCAGCAGATGATCCGGTCGCAACAACTGCGACTGGCCACGATTGTCGAGAGTGCGAGCGACGCCATCGTCAGCCAGTCGCTGGATGGCATGGTCGAGAGCTGGAACGCCGCGGCAGAGAAGATCATGGGCTATACCGAGCAGGAAGCGTTGGGACAGCCGCTGTCGTTGCTGATGCGCGGTGCCGCGCTGGCAGAGCACGAAAACGAGATCCGGCGCGCCATCTCTCAGGGGCGGTCGGTCCATGCTTTCGATACCGTATGTGAAGGCAAGGATGGACGGCTGATCGACGTGTCGGTCAGCGCAGCGCCGATCCTGTCGCCCACGGGCGGCGTGATCGGCATCGGCATGACCATCCGGGATATCGGCGACAAGAAAGAAGCCGAACGCCAGCTGCGCGAATTCAATGCCAGGCTGGAGCAGGAGGTGCAGGAGCGGACGGCCGAACTGGGCGCAGCCCACCGCCACCTGCAGGCGGTACTCGACGGCTTGCCATCCATGGTGGGCTACTGGGACAAGAACCAGATCAACCGCTTTGCGAACAAGGCGTATGGCCGCTGGTTCGGGGTGGATCCGGCCAGCCTGCCGGGCAATTCACTGCGCAGCCTGCTGGGCGACAACCTGTATGAGCGCAACCGGCCTTTCATCGAGGCGGCCTTGCGCGGCGAGGGTCAGACTTTCGAGCGCACGATTCCTCGTCCGGACGGGCCGGGAGTGCGTCACGCGCTCACACACTACATTCCGGATGTCGTGGATGGTGAGGTCAAAGGCTTTCACGTGCTGGTGCATGACGTGACCGAGCTGACCGAAAGCCGCCAGAAGCTTGATGCCGCGATGCGCGAAAGCGAAGCCCTGTTGCGCACCATCCGCGAGCATTCAATCTACTCCGTAGCAGACCGGCGGGGCCGCATCATCGATGTCAATGATGCCTTCTGTCAGATCAGCGGGTATGCCCGTGAAGAGCTGATCGGGCAGGATCACCGCATCGTCAATTCCGCTACCCATGACCATGCCTTCTGGGTGGCGATGTGGCGCACATTGGGCGCGGGGCATTCCTGGCACGGGGAGATCTGCAACCGTGCGAAAGATGGCTCGCTCTACTGGGTTGACAGCATCATTGCGCCCTTCATCGGGCAGGACGGGCGCATCGAACGCTACGTGTCCTTGCGCACCGATGTCACGGACCGGGTGAAGGCCACCGAGGCCTTGAATCAGGAACGCGAGCGGCTGGACAACATCCTGCTGGGGACCAATGTGGGGACCTGGGAGTGGCACATCCAGACCGGAGAGACCCGCTTCAACGAGCGCTGGGCGCAGATCGTGGGCTATGAGTTGGCCGAACTGGAGCCCGTCAGCATCCAGACCTGGGTGCGCTTCACCCACCCGGATGACTTGCGGCGCTCCAACGAAGCGCTGCGCCAACATTTCGATGGCAAGACCCCGACCTATGAGTGCGAGGCGCGCATGCGTCACAAGGACGGCCACTGGGTCTGGGTGCTGGACCGCGGCAAGGTGCTGCGCTGGGACGATGACGGCAAACCCTTGTGGATGGCCGGTACGCACATGGACATCACCGAGCGCAAATATGCGCAGGAGAAGCTGCGCGCGACGAGCGAGGCCTTCATCGAGCGGGCAGGGCGGGTCGCCGGGGTCGGGGGCTGGCAGTTTGATCTGTCCACGGGGGAGGCCATCCTGACCGGGCAGACCCGGCGCATCCATGAGCTGGACGACACCCAGAGTCTCAGCCTGGAGGATGCGGTGCAGTTCTATGAACCGGAAGCGCGCGAAACCATCCGTGAAGCAGTGCTGGCTGCCATCCAGCGGGGGCAGGGCTGGGACCTGGAGGTGCCCTTCCGTACGGCGCATGGGCGGCGCATCTGGGTACGGTCGGTGGGCGAGCCTGAATATGATGCGGAAGAGGACCCGGGCGGTCGGCCCGCACGCCTGATCGGTGCGCTTCAGGATGTCACGGCCAAACACGAGGCAGAAGATGCGCTGCGCGAAGCCACCCGTGCGGCCGAGGCGGCCAGCCTCGCCAAGAGCGAGTTCCTGGCCAATATGAGCCATGAAATCCGCACCCCGCTTAATGCCGTCATTGGTCTGGCTTACCTCATGCGGTCCTCCAGCCTGGATCCGGAACAGCTGCAATTCGTGCAGAAGATCCAGAACGCCAGTGCCTCCTTGCTGGCCATCATCAACGATGTGCTGGATCTGTCGAAGATCGAGGCCGGCGAGTTGCAGCCCGAGGTCGCGCCCTTCCAGATCACGCCTGTGTTGGTGAGCATGGATCAGCTTTTCCGCCTGCAGTTCGACAACAAGGGCATCACCTTCCGCATCGACGCCCCTGCCGAGTTGCCCGAGCCGGTCTGGGGCGACGTGACCCGCCTGCGGCAGGTCCTGGTCAACCTGCTGGGCAACGCCCTCAAGTTCACGGAGCACGGCTCGGTGAACTTGAAGCTCAGGCTCGACGCACACCACATTGACCATGTCCTCACACGCTGGGAAGTGGTCGATACCGGCATCGGCATCCCGCAGTCGGTGGTGCCGCATCTGTTCACCCCCTTCATGCAGGCCGACGCGTCGACCACCCGCCGGTTCGGTGGCACCGGGCTGGGCCTGTCGATCGTTCAGCGCCTGGTGGTGCTGATGGGGGGCGAGGTGGGGGTGGACAGTGTGGAAGGCCAGGGCAGTACCTTTTGGTTCACCTTGCCGTTGGCCCTTTCGGGAGAGCGGGTGGCGCCGGTCGAGATGAACGAACTGTTGCTGGCACACGATGAACCCGATATGTGTCAGTTGCCCGATGTGCGCGTGCTCATCGTTGATGACAGCGACATCAATCTGGAGGTCGCGCAACGCCTGCTGGCGCGTGAAGGGGCCTTGCCCACCACAGCGCACAACGGGGCAGAGGCCCTGGCTGTGCTGCGAGCACAGCCTGATGGCTTCGATGTGGTGCTCATGGATGTGCAGATGCCGGTGATGGATGGGCATGAAGCCACCCGTCGCTTGCGAACGGAGCTGGGTCTGCATGATCTGCCGGTGATTGCCCTCACGGCCGGCGCCCTGGTGTCTGAACGCCAGCGCGCCATTGACGCGGGCATGAATGCGTTTGTGAGCAAGCCGCTGGACCCGCACCTGCTTGTCGGCACGGTGCGGCAGCATGTGGAGCGCGGACGGGGCAGCGCGCTGGCCCCGGTTGCCCGACATGCAGACGACGCGGTCATGAAAGAGCCCTGGCCGCGCCTGGCCGGCATTGACGATGCAGATGTGATCGAGCGCATTGGAGGCGATGTCATCTTGTTCGCCAACATGCTGCGGCGGCTGTTTGCGGAATACAGCGATGTGGCTGATGGCGCATTGCAGCCGCCAGCAGATGACGCGGCGTGGCCCACCTTGGCCGCCCGCCTGCACAAGCTGCGTGGCAGCGCCGGCATGCTGGGTGCCCGTGGTGTGCAGGCCCAGGCCGAGCGGCTTGAGTCGGCCCTGCGGCAACATGATGCTGGCGAGGCGACCCAGGCGGCATTTGACCAACTGGCAGCGACTTTGCGCGGCTTGCATGAAACCTGCCAGCCTTGGCTGGACAGCATGGCGCAACGACAACAACAGAGCGAGGCCGCCCCCACCGCGCCGGTTGAACTCGATGTCGAGGCCCTGAAGCAATGGGCCGCGCAGCTGGACCGTCAGGATCTTGCCGCCATTGACCGCTTCCAATCCCTGGCTCCAGGCCTGCGACAACGGCTGCCGGAGGCCGCCTTCGAGGATCTGAAACGTGCCGTGCAGGGCTTGGCGTTCAAGGATGCCAGAACCTTGCTGGACGAGGCCGCCTTGTTCTGATCGGCCTATCATCAGGGCATGAACAGCAGCACCTACTTTCCCGCGGCGGCGCGCTCGGTGACCGACGAGCTGACCATCCTGTCCGAGCAAGTCGAGCTGGACGACATCGACATCATCGAACTGGGGTGTGGGGCGGCACGCCTGGCGCAAGGGCTGCTGGCCGCGCACCCCCGATCTCGCTATACCGGACTGGAAGTCGACCAGCAGCAGCACGCCAAGAACGTGTCGGCCCCGATGGGGACCATGCGCTTTCTGCTGGCTGGCGCACAGGCCATTCCTTTGCCCGGTGCCAGCTTTGACTTGGCGCTGATGCTGAAGTCCCTGCACCACGTGCCCTTGCCGCTGATGGATCAGGCGCTGGCCGAGGTGGCCCGGGTGGTACGCCCGGGTGGGCTGCTGTATGTGTCGGAGCCTGTCTTCCACGGCGGCCTCAATGAGGTCATCCGCCTGTACAACGACGAGGGGCTGGTGCGCGAGGCTGCGCTGGCTGCGGTGCACCGCGCGGGGCAAGGGCCCTTGTGGCAGGCAGAGGGTGAACTTTTCTTCGAGATGCCAGTCCGTTTCCGGGATTTCGCCGAGTTCGAGCAGCGCATGATCAACGTCACCTTTGCCGAGCGGCACCTGAGTGAGGCGTTGCGTGAGGCCGTGCGGGCCCGATTCGAGCCCCATATGGGCGCCGATGGGGCGCACTTCACCCGTCCGATGCGCGTGAACCTGCTGCGTCGCCTGACATGAATTTCATTCATGTCTGATTGAAAATTCATCGCTTGATTCATGTGTGGCGGCTGGCCACACTGCCCACCTTTCCGAACAACATGAAGAAGGTGGCTGCACATGGCCCGCACACACATCCTTGGCTTTCCCCGCATTGGGGCACAGCGTGAACTGAAGTTTGCTCAGGAAGCCTTCTGGCGCGGCGAGCAGTCCGAATCGACCCTCCGGGAAACCGCTGCCACGCTGCGTCAACGCCACTGGCAGATCCAGCGCGATGCCGGCCTGGATGTCGTCACAGTGGGCGATTTCGCCTGGTATGACCAGATGCTCAACTGGTGCGCCACCCTGGGCGCCTTGCCCTCGCGCTTCGCGCTGGATGCCCGCTCGCTGAGCCTGGCCCAGTACTTCGAGCTGGCGCGTGGCAACGCGGCACAACCGGCCATGGAAATGACCAAGTGGTTCGACACCAACTACCACTACCTGGTGCCTGAGCTGGACCCGGGCAGCCGCTTCGATGGTGGGGTGGACTGGCTGTTTGACGAGGTGGCCGAGGCCCAGTCGCTGGGTCACCAGGTGAAGGTGGTGATCCCTGGTCCGGTCAGCTTCCTGTGGCTGTCGCGCTGCCACGGGCGTGCTGCCGGCATGGACCGCCTGACCTTGTTGCCGCGTCTGGTGGACGGCTATGTGCGCGTGTTGCGCCGCCTGGCCCAACAGGGGGTGCAATGGGTGCAGATCGACGAGCCCGTGTTGAGCCTGGATCTGGATGCCTCCTGGCTGGCTGCGCTCGCGCCCGCCTATGCCGAGCTGGCGGAGGCTGGCGTCAAGCTGTTGCTGGCCACCTATTTCGATTCGGCTGCCGACCACGCCAAACTGGCCTGCGAGCTGCCGGTGCAGGGCTTCCATATCGACCTGGTGCGGGCGCCGCAGCAGCTCGATGCCTGGCTGGCCGTGTTGCCCCACGATGCGGTGCTGTCGGTCGGCGTGATCGATGGCCGCAACATCTGGCGTACCGACCTGCGCGCCTGTCTGGCCCGGCTGAAGCCGCTGGCCGAGCAATTGGGTGAGCGCCTGTGGGTGGCTCCTTCGTGTTCTTTGCTGCATGTGCCGGTGTCGCTGCATGGCGAAGACCGCCTTGATCCGGATATCCGTGCCTGGCTGGCCTTCGCCACGGAAAAGGTCGATGAACTGCGCGTGCTCGGCCGGGCCCTCAACGAGGGCGAGGTGGTCGTGGCCGATGCGCTCAAGGAATCCGATGCGGCGCAACAGGCGCGTCGGGTCTCGCGTCGCGTGCACAGCGACCTGGTCCAGCGTCGACTGCGCAGCCTGACCGACGAGATGGCCACACGGGGCCAGGCCTATGGTGAACGCGCGGCGCTGCAACGCAGCACCCTTGGTTTGCCGCTGCTGCCGACCACCACCATTGGGTCCTTCCCGCAGACCTCGCAGATCCGTCAACTGCGTGCCGCCTGGCGCCGCGGTGAGATCGGCTCGCTCGACTATCTGCGCCGCATCCGTGCCGAAATCGAGCTGGCCGTGCGCAAGCAGGAGGAACTGGGACTGGACGTGCTGGTACACGGCGAGGCCGAGCGCAACGACATGGTGGAGTACTTTGGCGAACAGCTTTGGGGCTATGCCTTCACGGCCAATGGCTGGGTGCAAAGCTATGGCTCGCGTTGCGTGAAGCCGCCCATCATTTATGGCGATGTCTACCGCCCTGATCCGATGACAGTGGAGACCACCCGCTTTGCGCAGTCGCTGACCGAGCGTCCGATGAAGGGCATGCTGACCGGCCCGGTGACGATGCTGCAATGGTCCTTCGTGCGCGATGACCAGCCGCGAGAGCAGACCGCGCTGCAACTGGCCCTGGCCATCCGCGACGAGGTGGTGGACCTGGAAAAAGCCGGCATCCGCATCATCCAGATTGACGAGCCCGCGTTCCGCGAAGGCCTGCCGCTGCGCAAGCGTGACTGGCCGGCCTACCTGGCCTGGGCGGTGAAGGCTTTCCGTGTGACCTCGTGCGGCGTGCGTGACGACACCCAGATCCACACCCACATGTGCTATTCCGAGTTCAACGACATCCTGCCCTCGATCGCCGACATGGATGCCGATGTGATCACGATCGAGACCTCGCGCTCGGCCATGAAGCTGCTCGATGGCTTTGGCGACTTCGACTACCCGAACGAGATCGGACCGGGCGTCTATGACATCCACTCGCCACGCGTGCCCGGTGTGGATGCCATGCTGCACCTGCTGGAGCGGGCCTGCGATGTGATCGACCCGCAACGCCTGTGGGTCAACCCCGACTGCGGGCTCAAGACCCGCGGCTGGCCGGAGACCGAGGCTGCCCTGGCCAACATGGTGCAGGCGGCGCACACCTTGCGCGAGAAGTTGCAGGTTTCTTGATCGGCAGCAGACGCGACTGGGGCTAGGATGCGCGTTGGTCTTTTTCGGCACAACCGCATCCACCAGAGAGCCCCGTATGTCGACCCACGTTCAACCTGTTCTGCTGATTGCCAACCGTGGTGAGATCGCCATCCGCATTGCGCGGGCAGCGACCGAACTGGGTTGGCGCACCGTGGGCCTCGTCGCCCAGGATGACCAGCAGGCACAGCATGCCAGCCATGTCGATGCGGTGGCGGTCTTGCCCGGCAAGGGTGTGCCCGCCTTTCTGGCCATCGAGCAGGTGATTGACGCGGCGCAGGCCCACGGCTGCACCCATGTGCACCCGGGCTACGGCCTGTTGAGCGAAAACGCCGGCTTTGCACGCGCCTGCGCCCAGGCGGGGCTGGTGTTTGTGGGTCCGGACCCGCAGGTTCTGGACCTGCTTGGCGACAAGGCCGAGGCCCGTGCGCTGGCGCGGCGGCTGCATGTGCCGGTCACGGCCGGCGTCGACCACGCTGTGAGCCTGCCTCAAGCACAAGATTTCTTTGTGGCGCTCTCGCATGAGCAGGGGGCCGCCACCGCCATGATGATCAAGGCCCTGGCGGGCGGTGGCGGGCGCGGCATGCGTGTGGTCGAACATGCCGAAGACATCCCTGATGCCCTGGCTCGTTGCCAGGCCGAAGCGCAAGCGGCCTTTGGCGTGGCCGATGTCTACGTGGAGCAACTGGTGCGCCGGGCGCGTCACGTCGAGGTGCAGGTGATGGGGGACGGCACGGGCGCGGTCAGCCATGCCTGGGAGCGTGACTGCACCATCCAGCGTCAGCATCAGAAACTCATCGAGATCGCACCGGCGCCTGATCTGGACCCATCCCTGCGGCAGCATCTGCTGGATGCGGCCGTGACGCTGGCCAAGGCGGTGCGACTGCGCGGCTTGTGCACCTTCGAGTTTTTGGTCGACCTGGACCACCCCAGTTCCTTCACCTACTACTTCATGGAGGCGAACCCGCGCCTGCAGGTGGAGCACACCATCACGGAGGCGGTGACCGGCCTGGACCTGGTGCAGATTCAGCTGCAACTGGCGCAAGGCGTGACCCTGGCTGATCTGGGCATCCAGCAAGCCGACATCCCGCGCCCACGCGGTTGCGCCATCCAGGCGCGTGTCAATGTTGAGCGCATGATGGCCGATGGCCGGGTCATGCCCGCAGGTGGCGCGATCCGTGCCTACGAGCCGCCGGCGGGGCCCGGCATCCGGGTGGATGGACATGGCCACACGGGCATGCAGCCGCACCCGGGGTTCGATACCCTGCTGGCCAAGGTCATCGTGCATCACCCGCAAGGGTATCCACAGGCCTTGCTGCGCACGCGGCGCGCCCTGGCCGAGTTCCGCCTCGATGGGGTCGACAGCAACATCGGTTTCCTGCAGGCCTTGCTCGCCCATGGCGATGCGGCCAGCTACCAGGTCACCACCCGCTGGCTCCAGCAGCACGTGGTGGCCTTGCTGACGCAGGTCCCGCACCAGCCGCGTCCCCCTGAGCTGCAGCATGCCTGGCATCCGGCTTCGGCCGATGCGGTCGAGGCCACGCCATCCGATGTGCCGGAAGGCAGTGTGGTGCTGCGCGCCCAGGTTCCGGGGCAGCTCAACAGCATCCTGGTGCAGCCGGGTGAGCGGGTGCGGGCCGGGCAGCGTCTGGCAGTCATCGAAGCCATGAAGATGGAGTTCGATGTGACCGCTTCCCAAGGGGGCCGGGTCGCGATGTGGCTGGCCGAACCCGGGGTGGTGGTTGGCGAAGGGCAGGCCTTGCTGGCCATCGACCCCAGCGAGGACGACGGCCTGGTGCACGACGCTCAGGAGCAGACGCTCGACCCGGACGCCATTCGCGCGGATCTGGCCGAGGTCCGTGCCCGCCATGCCGCCACGCTGGATGCACAGCGCCCGGAGGCGGTGGCGCGCCGCCATGCTGCAGGCCACCGCACGGCGCGAGAAAACGTGGCCTCGCTGATCGACGAAGGCAGCTTCATCGAGTACGGGGCGTTGGCCCTGGCCTCACAGCGGCGTCGCTTGAAGGAAGACGAGCTGATTGCACGCAGCCCGGCAGACGGACTGATCGCCGGTTTGGGCACGGTCAATGCCGAGCAGTTTGGCGAGCAGGCCGCGCGCTGCATGGTGCTGGCGTATGACTACACCGTGTTCGCCGGGACGCAAGGCATCGTCAACCACAAGAAGACGGACCGCATGTTGCACCTGGCCGAGCAGCGCGCCTTGCCGCTGGTCTTGTGGGCCGAAGGCGGTGGCGGGCGACCCAATGACGAATACCCTGGCGTCAGCCTGCTCGACAACATGACCTTCCTGGGCATGGCGCGGCTCAGCGGCCTGGCACCCACGGTGGCCATCGTCAACGGGCGCTGCTTTGCCGGCAATGCCTCACTGGCTGGTTGCTGCGACGTGATCATTGCCACACGCGACACCACCATCGGCATGGCCGGCCCGGCCATGATCGAAGGCGGCGGGTTGGGCCGATTCAAGCCCGAAGAGGTTGGGCCGGTGAGTGTGCAGGCCCCCAACGGCGTGATCGACATCGTGGTCGACAACGAGGCCGATGCCGCCCTGGTTGCCAAGCAGTATCTGGGCTATTTCCAGGGCCGTACCGCCGGCTGGCAGGTGGCTGACCAGCGCATGCTGCGCCACGCCGTGCCGGAAAAGCGCACCCGGGTATACGACGTGCGGGTGATCATCGACACCCTGTTTGACCAGGGCTCGGTGCTGGAGCTGCGGCGTGATTTCGCGGCCGGCATGATCACGTCACTGGCCCGTATCGAGGGCCGTCCGGTGGGGGTGATCGCCAACGATCCACGCTATCTGGGCGGGGCCATCGACGCGCCCGGTGCCGACAAGGCGGCGCGCTTCATGCAGCTGTGCGATGCGTTCGACATCCCGCTGGTGGTGCTGTGCGACACACCGGGCTTCATGGTCGGGCCAGATGCCGAGAAGACCGCAACGGTGCGCCACTTCTCGCGCATGTTCCTGGCTGCGGCCAGCATCTCGGTGCCGTATTTCACCGTGGTCTTGCGCAAGGGCTATGGCCTGGGTGCTCAGGCCATGACGGCTGGCAGCATGCTGGCGCCTGACTTCACGGTGGCCTGGCCCACCGGTGAGTTCGGGCCCATGGGGCTCGAAGGGGCGGTGCGCCTGGGCTTTGCCAAACAGCTCGAGGCGATCGAGGACCCAGCTGCCCGGCAGCAGATGTTCGATCAGCTGGTGGCGGCGGCCTACCAGCGTGGCAAGGCGCTGAACATGGCGTCCCACCTGGAGCTCGACGATGTGATCGACCCGGCAGACACACGCCGGTGGCTGGCACGCGGGCTGGCATCCATGCCGGCCACAGAAAGCAGAAAGGGGCGCAAGCGCCCCTTCGTGGATGCCTGGTAAGGCCCGCTGCGGCCGGCCTCAGCCGTGCTGCAGCCGGAACACGCTCACCAGATCGGTCAGCTTGGCCGCCTGATGACGCAGGCTCTCTGCGGCGGCGGCGCTTTGCTCCACCAGGGCGGCATTTTGCTGCGTCACCTGGTCGAGCTGGTTGACCGCATCGCCCACCTGGCTGATGCCGGAGCTTTGTTCGCTGGTCGCGCTTGAAATCTCGTTGATCAACTGGCTGACGCGGTTGACCTGGTCCACGATGTCCTGCATGGATTGGCCGGCGCTGTTAACCAGGCGGGCACCGGTGTCGACCTTTTCCACGCTGTCACCAATCAGGGACTTGATTTCCTTGGCGGCATTGGCCGAGCGCTGCGCCAGGGTGCGTACCTCGCCGGCAACCACTGCAAAACCGCGCCCTTGCTCGCCTGCGCGGGCGGCTTCCACTGCCGCGTTCAGGGCCAGGATGTTGGTCTGGAAGGCAATGCCGTCGATCACGGTGATGATCTCGGAAATCTTGCGCGAGGAGTGGGTGATGTCGTTCATGGTGTCGACCACCTGCCGCACCAGGTCACCGCCGCTGCGTGCAGCATTGGCCGCAGACGATGCCATGCGGTTGGCCTCGTTGGCGGTGTCCGAGTTGTGTTTGACGGTGCTGGTGAGCTCTTCCATCGATGCTGCGGTTTCTTCCAGGTTGCTGGCCTGTTCTTCGGTGCGCTGGCTCAGGTCGGCATTGCCCATGGCGATTTCGGCCGAGCCTGTGGCGATGCTGTCGCTGCTCTGGCGCACTTCACCCACGATGCGCACCAGGCTGCTGTTCATGTCGTACAAGGCCGCGAGCAGTTGTGCCGCTTCATCCTTGCCGTCGGTTTCAATGCGAGAGGTCAGGTCACCCTTGGCAACGGTTTCGGCAATGGTGACCGCTTCACCAATGGGGACGGTGATCGAGCGGGTGATCAGCATGGCCATGGCGATGCCCACACCCAGCGCAATCGCCACCATCACCAAGCTGGACATGATCGCCTGGCGGTAGTTGGCTTCGGCGGTGGCCGTGGCCTGGGCTGCGCTGCGGTCGTTGAGGGCAATGTCTTCATCCAGTGTTTTCATGGCCGCGTTGAAAAGCTCATTGCTTTCGGCCAGGCCCGCCGTACCCCTGTCGGCTGCAGAGAGGGTTTTGGCTTCTGCTGCGCCATAGGCTGCCCACTGGGTCTTGAGCGTATCGAGGATCTTGCCTTCCTCTGGCGAGCTGACCAGCTTCTCGTAGGTCTCCAAAACCGGCTTCATGCCTTGCGTGGCTTCGGTATGCCGCACCGTGAGTTTGGCGCGTTCCTGTTCGTCCGTTTCCATCACGATGCGCATCGTCAGGCGGCGGATGAGGTTCATCTGAGATTTGACTTCCCCGAGTGATCGGATGCTGGGCAGCCAGTTGGTGCCCAGTTCCCGTGCATCGCCATTGACCCGGGCGATCTGCCAAGCGCCCATGCCTGCCACGATGCCGATGAGGACGAGCATCGCGGCGAAAGCGATGCCCAGTCGGGCGCCAATCTTGATGTTTCTGAGTGCGGTCACAGTGTTCCCCTGGAGACGGAAAGGGCGCCCGGGCTTCGTTACATCGGGCGCGTACGTCTGTATCTTCGGAAAATCGGAACCAAACGTAAGGTTAGAGAAGCAAGTGCTTCGTGCCGCAATTCACGATCACAAATGACAAATGGCCGCATGCGCGGCCATTTTGGTCATGGGGTCTGGGGTTAACCCTCGTCCTGCATCAAGGTGGGGTGTTCGCCACGTTCATACACCACGTTGGCCCGACCGACCAGCAGGGGGTCGGGTTGCGGCACATTGGCCATGTCCTTGTTGGTATAGGGCAGTTTGTGCAGCACGTAGCGCATGGCGTTCAGGCGTGCGCGCTTCTTGCAGTCGCTCTTGATCACGGTCCAGGGCGAGTCGGCCGTGTCCGTGTGGAAGAACATGGCTTCTTTCGCGCGGGTGTAGTCATCCCACTTGTCGAGCGAAGCCATGTCGATGGGCGAAAGCTTCCACTGCTTGAGCGGATGGGTTTCGCGCTCCTTGAAGCGGCGGCGTTGCTCCTTCTGGCTCACCGAGAACCAGAACTTGATCACGTGCACACCGGCACGGACCAGGTTGCGCTCGAACTCCGGCGCCTGGCGCATGAACTCCTGATACTCCTCGTCGCTGCAAAAGCCCATCACGCGTTCGACCCCGGCGCGGTTGTACCAACTGCGGTCAAACAGCACGATTTCACCGGCGGTCGGCAGGTGCTGCACATAGCGCTGGAAGTACCACTGCCCGCGTTCGACTTCGTTGGGCTTTTCGAGTGCCACCACGCGGGCGCCGCGCGGGTTGAGGTGCTCCATGAGACGCTTGATGGTGCCGCCCTTGCCAGCCGCGTCGCGGCCTTCGAACAGGATCACGACCTTCTGCCCGGTGGCTTTGACCCAGGCCTGCAATTTGAGCAACTCGACCTGCAGGCGGTATTTCTGCTTCTCATAGCTCTTGCGGGTCATCAGGTTCTGGTACGGGTACGTGGTCGCATCGCGCCAGGTGGCCGCCAGTTCGTCGTCGGGGTTGGTGCGGGCCGCATGGCGGTCCAGCTTGCCCTGCAGGGCCTTGCGCAGCATGGCTGCATCGTCCGGAGAGGCACCATCCAGCACGGCTTCAATGGCGCCGGCCAGTTCGCCGGGGGCGGTCTTGCGCACGATGTCGTGCAGCGCCACCAGTTTGGATTCCTGTGCGGCCTCGGTGGCCTGCTCGGCTACATAGTCGGCAATGCGGGCTTGCGATGTGGAGGGGGCGATGTCACCCTGGGCTGCCTTGCGGAGCGGGGTGCTCTTCGTTGTTTTGGCTGTTCTTGAACGGGCTGCGCTAGGTGCTTTTTCCATGTCGTAGTCGATGATGTTCTGGGTAAAACTGACAGCGTACGCCTAGCGGCCATGCAAGACAATTTGATGTTGCAGTGACTTCCTCATTTATTTCCGGGCCTCTTGTTTCCGGACAAGAGTTGTGCGTGTGGGCCTTACCATCGGCGCCAGACCCCAAGAGGATGACAAGATGAGCAAACCGAATCAGTTGTGCCGCACGGTGGCGCGTTTCAATGCCCTGCCCGCTGGCATGCGAACCTGGGCTGTCAGCAAGGTGCTGGGCAAGGTGGTGCCCCTGGTCGGTACCGCAGGCCTGCGCTATGACGTCATCACGCCTGAGCGGGTGGTGGTGAGCATCCGCAACCAGCGCAAGGTCCAGAACCACATCCAGGGTGTCCACGCGGCGGCCATGGCGCTGCTGGCAGAAACGGCAACGGGCTTCTGCGTCGGCATGAATGTGCCCGACGACAAGCTGCCGCTCATCAAGACCCTGAAGGTGGACTACCACAAGCGCTCGCAAGGCGACATGCGTGCCGAGGCCAAGCTGACCCCGGCGCAGATCCAGCAACTTCAGACGCAGGACAAGGGCGAGGTGACGGTGGCGGTGACCATCACGGACGCCTCGGGACAGGAGCCCATTCAGGCCGAGATGATCTGGGCCTGGGTGCCCAAGAAACGCAACTGACGTGATGTGCGCGTAAGGTTTAATCAACTTTACGCAACGTCAGCGACCTTACGCGAAAAGAGCAGGTTTTCCCCGAGAGACAAGCACTTCACGTCATCGTCACAATTGTTTCAAACGCGGGCAGGTGACTCGCCGAGGAGACAAGACGTGCAACGATTTCTGTGGGCCGCGATAGCGGCCGCTTCACTTTTGAGCGCCTGCGGTGGCGGCGGCAATTCGGGCGATACCAAGTCCGACATCACATCCGTCAAGGTCGTGGGCGCCAGCCTCGCCGATTCCGGCACCTTCGGCTACAAGTTCACGGTGCAGTCGGGTGGCACCACGGCCTACAAGGTCTATACCGAGCGCCTGGCATCCACCTTCGGCGTCAGCGGCTTCTGCAATGCCTACAGTTCGTCGGATGGCTCGACCTTCTCCAGCAACAGTGGCTGCACCAACTATGCGGTCGCCGGCGCACGGGTGAACTACACGGTGACATCGGGCTCGACTGTCACAGCCTATGACAGCGTGCCCGTGTCTCAGATCCAGCAGTTGGTCGATGCGGGCAATGCCGGTTTCACCAGCAAGGACCTGCTGGTCGTGGGCGAGGCCTCGGCCAATGACATGGCTACGGTGCTGTCTGCGCTGAGCAACTCGACCGAGTTCGCCGGCATCATGCTGACGTTGCTGGACTCCACGACCTTTGCGACGGCCATGGCCAATGACTCGACCGGCGCCACGGCCGGCGTGTTGTATTTCCAGGCGCTGGCAG
Source organism: Aquabacterium sp. (assembly GCF_041909175.1). Lineage (GTDB taxonomy): Bacteria > Pseudomonadota > Gammaproteobacteria > Burkholderiales > Burkholderiaceae_C > Aquabacterium. The sequence goes on from NZ_JAYRDZ010000001.1 coordinate 480,969, forward strand.
ACAAGCTGGTCGATGCCGTGGTGACGAATGCCATCGACAAGGGCGCAGAGCACGTGGCGGTCCTGAATATCCTGGACGTGACCCGTACGCCGCGCTTCCAGGCGGTGCTCGCCTCCTTGAGCACGGCCAATGCCACCGCGCTCAGCCAGTTGGCCACGGCGTGGATCAATGCCTACAACACCCGCCTGGCGACCGATGTCGCCAGCTACTCGAGCAAGATGGTGGTGGTGGATTTCTACACCAGCTTCAATGACGAGATGGATTCGCCCGCGCAATATGGCTTGAGCAATGTGAGCCACACGGTGTGCGACGAGGTGGTGACGGGCGGCACCTCGCCGGGTGTCACCTCGTTGGCCACCTTGTCGACCGTGGGGGCCTGCACGGATACGTCCGCCTCGTCCATCACCCCTTCTGCGGGCGCCGATGGCACAACGACCTGGTGGAAGAAGTACCTCTACGCCGACAACTTCCACCCCACGCCCTACGGTCACCAGTTGCTGGCCCAGATGGTGGCCAAGCGCCTGACCGAAGCCGGTTGGCTGTGATTGCGGAGGCAACAACATGACCATGATGACGAAGACCCTCGGCCTGATCCTGCTGACCGGCCTGGGCGCCATGCACAGTGCACAGGCTCAATCGGCCGGGACGTGGATGCTGCGTGGTGGCCCGATGATCATCGCGCCCCAGGTGGACAGTGGCGCGATGACCGCGCCCTCCCTGCCCGATACGCGCATCCAGGTGAACAGTGCAACCACCCTGGGTGGGGGCATCAGCTACATGTGGACGGACCACATCTCGTTCGATGTGCCGCTGGCCGTGCCTTTCAAGCACCACATCAAGGGTGATGGTGCGATCAAGGGCGTGGGTGAAATCGGCACCGTTGAGGTGGTGCCGGCGACCCTGTTCACGCAGTACCGCTTTTTCGAGGCGAACGCCCGCTGGCGCCCCTACGTGGGCCTCGGCATCACCTATGTGAACTTCATCAACGAGACCGGCAACGGCACGCTCACGGCCATCACCGACCCAGGTGGCAGTACCACCATGCGGGTGAGCGACAAGTTCGCGATCACGCCACAGGTGGGGGTGACCTGGTCGATCGACGACCACTGGTTTGCCGAAGCCATGGCTGGGCAGACCCTGTTGAAGGTGACCGCCAAGCTGAGTACCGGACAGAAGATCGATGCCACGCTGAACCCGATCATCGCGGGCCTCTACATTGGCTATCGATTCTGAGTGAGCAGCCTGCGCTGACCGCCCCCTTCAAAGGCAAGTCGGTCAGCGAACGGCCTGGCTGAATCAGGCTGCCTGCACCTTGGCGGTCACGGCCTTGCCGCTGCGCAGGCCGAGCTTGTCCATCAGCGCCTTGTCCTTGTCGAACTCGGGGTTGCCGGTGGTCAGCAGTTTGTCTCCATAAAAGATGGAGTTGGCCCCGGCCAGGAAGCACAGGGCCTGCACGGCCTCGCTCATCTGCTGGCGGCCGGCCGACAGCCGCACACGGGCGGTGGGCATGGTGATGCGGGCCACGGCGATGGTGCGCACGAATTCCAGCGGGTCCAGTTGTGGTGTGTCGGCCAGCGGCGTGCCGGGCACGCGCACCAGGTCGTTGATGGGCACCGATTCCGGGTAGGTGGGCAGGTTGGCCAGTTGGGCAATCAGGCCGGCACGGCCTTCGCGCGTTTCACCCATGCCGACGATGCCGCCGCTGCACACCTTGATGTGGGCCTTGCGCACGTGGTCCAGCGTGTCCAGACGGTCTTGCAACTCGCGTGTGGTGATGATGTCGCCGTAAAGCTCGGGCGCGGTGTCGAGGTTGTGGTTGTAGTAGTCGAGGCCGGCCTCCTTGAGGGACTGCGCCTGGGTGTCGGTCAGCATGCCCAGGGTGCAGCAGGCCTCCAGACCTTCCTGCTTGATGACGCCGATCAGCTCTGCGACCTTCTCGATGTCGCGGTCCTTGGGCGCACGCCAGGCTGCACCCATGCAGAAGCGGCTGGCACCGGCGTCGCGCGCGGCCACCACGGCTTCGCGCACTTCTTCTGGCGACATCAGCTTGCTGGCTTCCACACCCGTGTCGTACGACTGCGATTGCGGGCAGTAGCCGCAGTCTTCCGGGCAACCACCGGTCTTGACCGACAGCAGCGTGGCGTGTTCGATCTCGTTGGCATCCCAGTGCTGGCGGTGCACCTGCTGGGCCTGCCAGAGCAGGTCATTGAAGGGCAGGTTGAACAGGGCCATCACCTTGGCACGCGGCCACCGGCCATTTTCGAAGTCGGGGTCAGTGCAGTCACCACCACAGCCATGGCTGTTGAGCACACTCTTGGGGTGCCACGTCATCGGTTGCGCCGCGGTATCGGCGTCCTTCACGGGGGTGGAGGAGGAACAGGTCGACATAAGCAGATGGACCCGCCGGACGCGGGCTCCGGAATCAGCAAAGAGGGGCCTAGTGTAGGCGATCGGGGCCAGCCTTGTCTGTGGGTGGTTTAAGCTCTCGCCATGCGCTTTGAACACATCATCGAGATCAATTCCCCGCAGGTTGGCCTGCAGACGGTCGTGCCGACGTTTTCGCGCGAGCAGCTATGGAATGGCTTGATGATCCGCGTGAAGGCGCCGCAGCGCTTCCCGATGGGCCCCGAGCGGGTTGACTGGACTGAGCCAGAGCCCGGTGTGTTTCAGCGCACCCTGCATTTTGGCCAGCATGTTTTCCGCGATGTGGTGTTGACGAGCCCCCATAGCCGCCTGCAATTCACACCAGAGGCGCATGGCGACACCACCCCGGTGCAGCTGACGATGACCATCGAAGAGCCCCAAGCCGGTCGGATGGTGCTGCGCTTCGTGTACGAACCCCTGGGCGAATTGAGCCAGGAAGAGGCGTATTACAACGAGTACCGCCACAACGCCTGGCTGCACAACGACCGCGACATGGTGCGCACCTTGCGCCAGTGGCTGACGGACGAAGGGCTGTGAGCAGGCCCGGGCGCGTGTCTTAAGACTCGTTTAAGGCTGCGCAGCCAATATGGCAACCCAAGGAGTTGCCATGAAGCCCCATGTCATATCGATTTGCCTGAGCGGGCTGGTGCTGACCATGTCCGCAGCGGGCGTGCGCGCAGCGACGCCAGCTGAACTGCTGGCGCGTTACCAGGCCGATTCGGGCGCGCCGGCGCAGGCTGTGCGCGGCCAGCGCTTTTTCACCAGCCGCCACGGCGGGGAGTGGTCTTGTGCATCCTGCCATGGCAACCCGCCGACCGGGCAGGGCAAGCACGCCAGCACCGGCAAGGTGATCGCACCACTGGCCCCCGCCTTCAACCCGGAGCGGCTCACCAACGAAGCCAAGGTCGACAAGTGGTTTCGGCGCAATTGCCGTGACGTGCTGGCGCGCGAGTGCACTTCAGCCGAAAAGGCCGATGTGCTGGCGTGGCTGGTATCCCTTCAGCGCTGAGCGCACCCCAGGAGAACGACATGAAACAAGGAACCGGCATGCGCTGGCTGGCAGGCTGCTGTCTGGCCCTCGGGCTGGCAGACTGGGCCGGCGCAGATGAGCACGGCCCTCGCACCCCCTTGCTGCCCTTGTATCAGCAGGAGTGCGCAGCCTGTCACCTGGCTTATCCACCCGGCATGTTGCCTGCCGCATCGTGGCGGCGCCTGATGGGTCATTTGCCACAGCACTTCGGTACCGATGCCTCGCTGGACCCCGCTACGGTGCGCAAGCTGGCGGGCTGGCTGGAGGCGAATGCGGCCACGGGGCGGCGTGCCCGCACCGAGCCACCGCAGGACCGGATCACCCGCACGACATGGTTCGAGCATGAACACGACGAGATTTCGCCGTCGGTCTGGAAGCGCGCCTCGGTGCGCAGTGCGTCGAACTGCATCGCCTGCCACCGCGAAGCCGACCGCGGCTTGTTTGATGAGGACAGCGTGCGCATTCCGCGGTGAGCGGACGGCGTGCGCGACAGCAAGGACACGATCATGAACACATCCACCGGACTGGACCACCGTACAGCGACGCCTCAGCCGAGTCGCCGCACCATCGATGCGCCGACACGGGCTTTTCACTGGCTGCTGGCGGCCTGCTTTCTCGGGGCCTACCTGACCTCGGAGGGGGAGCGTTGGCGCCTGGTGCATGTCACCCTGGGCTACACCATGGTCGGGCTGATGGCCTGGCGCGTGTTGTGGGGGTTGTTGGGGCCTCGGCATGCCCGACTGAGTGCGTGGTGGCGCAAGGCGCAGGGCTGGCGGAATCTGTGGGCCAACCGCGCGCAACCCTCGGCCCGGCTGCTGCAGAATGTGCTGCTGGCATTCGGTGTGCTGGCCCTGATGGCCACCATCGTGCTGACCACCGCCAGTGGCTATGCGGTTTACCAGGAATGGTGGGACGATGCGCTGGAAGAGGTGCACGAGGTGGCTGGCAATACCCTGCTGGCGCTGGTGCTGGGACATGTGGGCTTGATCGTGGTCAGCAGCATCTGGCGGCGGCAAAATCAGGTCATGCCGATGGTGTCGGGGCGCACCCCGGGTGCCGGGCAGGATGTGGTGCAGCGCAATCAAGGCTGGATGGCCGCGTTGATGCTGTGCTGCGTGCTGTCTTTCTGGGGCTGGCAATGGAGCCAGGCGCCGACTTCGGGCGGCACGGGCAGCGACATCTCGCAGGACGAGCCGGTGGGGGGCGCCCATTCGGGGCGTCATCATGAGCGACATCACGACGACGATGCAGACGAGGACTGACACATGCGGATCTTGCTGGCTGAGGACGACCCCCTGCTGGGCGATGGCCTGCGGGCGGGTTTGAGGCAAGCCGGCTTCCAGGTGGACTGGGTGCGCGATGGGCTGGCCGCAGAGCGTGAACTGCGGGCGGAGCCCTACGCTGCAGCGGTGCTGGATCTGGGCTTGCCGCTGTGCGATGGCCTGGTGGTCTTGCAGCGTGCCCGTGCGTCGGGCGTGAGCACGCCGGTGCTGATCCTGACCGCACGAGATGCTGTGCCAGACCGCATCAAGGGGCTGGACCTGGGCGCGGACGATTACGTGCTCAAGCCCGTTGATCTGGCCGAACTGGCCGCGCGCCTGCGCGCCCTGGTGCGTCGTGCGCACGGGCAGGTGCAGGAAACACTCAAGGCCCATGGGGTCGAGTTGGATGTCGCTGCGCGCCGCGCCACCCTGGATGGGGTGGCCGTGGAGTTGTCCACCCGCGAGTTCGACCTGCTGCACGCCCTGATGCTGCAGCCCGGTCGGGTGTTGTCGCGTGATCAGCTCGAGCAGCAGCTCTATAGCTGGGGGCATGAGGTGGAGAGCAACACCATCGAGGTCCATGTGCACCATTTGCGACGCAAGCTGCGGCCCTCCTTGATCCGTACGGTGCGCGGCGTAGGCTACGCCCTCATGGCCGATGAGGTGTCGCCATGAGTGCCTCGGACCAGTCGCCGCAACGTCTGCCCTCTTTGCAAGGGCGTCTGACCCTGATGGTGCTGGTGCTGGTGGCCGTGGTGTGGTGCGGCACGGCGGCGCTCACCTGGTACCAGGCCCAGCACGAGCTCGATGAGCTGCTGGACAGCCACCTGGCTCAGGGTGCTGCGATGCTGGTGGTGCGGCAGGCCCATGAGTTGGACGACGACGATGATGGTCTGGCCGAGATGCCCGAGCTGCATCGCCATGCCGACCGCGTCGCATTCCAGGTCTGGAATCGTGGTGAGCTGGTGATGCGCTCGCCTGGCGCGTCAGCCCAGCCCATGAGTGCCCAGACGCAAGGCTACTCCACGGTGGACATGAACGGCCGAAGCTGGCGCGTGTTTGCCGCCCAGGGCCAGTCGCATCACATGCAGGTTTTCGTGGGCGAAGAGCTGCGCTCGCGCAGGGAAATCCTGTGGGCGCTGTTGCGCAGCCTGGCTTGGCCGATGGCCGTGATGCTGCCTCTGCTGGCGCTGGCGACCTGGCTGGCCATTCGGGAGGGGCTGCGGCCTTTGCGCAGCCTGAGCCAGGCGGTCAGTGCGCGTGCGCCCGATGACCTCCAGCCGCTCGTGCTGTCGCGCTCGGTGCAGGAATTGGCCCCTTTGGTCTCTGCGCTCAATAGCCTGTTTGGTCAGGTCAACGAGTTGCTGCAAACCGAGCGGCGCTTCACCGCCGATGCGGCCCATGAATTGCGCACACCCATTGCCGGTGTGCGGGCACAGGCGCAGGTGGCGTTGTCGGCCACGCAGGATGAAGAGCGCCGGCACGCCCTGGCCCTGACCCTCAGCGGGTGTGACCGGTTGACCCGTCTGGTCGAGCAATTGCTGATGCTGTCGCGGCTGGAGGCCGACCCGCAGTCGGTGGGCACGGCCGTGGATCTGTCCGCCCAGGCTCGCCTGGTGGCGGGTGATCTGGCGGTGCACGCCATGGGCCGTCACCAGGACATCGAAGTCGATGGTGTGAGCCACGCACGGGTGTCGGCCAACGACACCCTGGTGGGTGTGCTCTTGCGCAACCTGATCGACAACGCCTGCCGCTACAGCCCGGACGGTGCTCGGGTGAGGGTGCGTGTGGATGAAGGCGAGGCAGGCCAGGTCAGCCTGACGGTGGAAGACAGTGGGCCTGGCTTGTCCGGGGCGGACCTTCACCGGCTGGGCGAGCGTTTCTTCCGCGTGCTGGGGACGGGGCAGAGTGGCAGCGGGCTGGGCTGGTCCATCGTGCGGCGCATCGCCTTGATGCTGGGCTTGGCTGTGGCCGTGGACCGGTCACCCGAGCTCGGTGGGCTGCGTGTCGTCGTGCGGGGCTGGCGGCAAGCTGAGCGTGAAGCATGAGCCGACGCCGAACTCGCTGCGCAGCTCGATGCGCCCCTGCATGCGCTCGATGAACTGCTGCACGATGTACAGCCCCAGGCCCGTGCCTTCGACTTCCCGCGCTTTCGTGGGCATGCGCCTGAATGGCTGGAAGAGCTGACCGATCTCGTCTGGGCGCAAGCCGATCCCAGTGTCCTCGATATGGATGAGGGTGGCGTCCGGGCGGCGCTCTTCGGCCCAGATGCGGACCCGACCCTGCGGGCGGTTGTACTTGCAGGCGTTGGACAACAGGTTCAGGAAGATCTGCTGAAGCCGTCGGGCATCGGCCATCACCCACAGGGGCTGCGATGCCATGGCATTGACGATCTCGACGCCGTGCTGCTGACGTGTGCTGTCCACCAGCAGCAGGCTCTGGTTCAGCAACTCGCGGGCATCGACGCGCTCGATGGTCAAGGCCATGTCGCCTGACTCGACCTTGGTGAGGTCCAGCACGTCTTCGATCAAGCTGCGCAATTGTCGGCCTGCCTGTAGGATCAGGTTGATGCGCTGGCGCTGGGTGTCGGTCGCCGGTTCGGTCTGATCCATGGCGAGCAACTGTGCAAAACCGAGGATGGCGTTGAGTGGCGTGCGCAACTCGTGACTGAGCCTGGACAGGAAAGCCCGTTGGGCTTGGGCGACCTTGTCGGCGGCCTGGGCCTGTGCGGCGAGCTCGGCCCGGGCGAGATGCTGAGCGTGCTGACGGCGCAGGCTGCGGTGTATGAGCCAGCCCGAGGTCAGTGTGAGGAGGATGGCTGACAGCGTGATGCCCAGGGTCAACGCCATCACGGTCTGCCGGGAGGCCTCGGCCAGGCGGGCACTGAAGGCGTTCTCGGTCTGCAGCAGGTCGCGGTCGATCTGCTGAATGTGCGTGAGGGTGCGTTGCTGGCCGGCCAGGTCTGCGCCCTTGACCTGGCTGCTCAGCATGGCGGCTTGCATCTGCAACTGCGCGATGAGTGCATCGGCGTGGGTCCAGGTGCTCAGCGCCTGATTGAACACCGGCAACCAGCTCAAGCGTCTGAAGAGCTGCACCATCGCTGCGATGTCTTCCGGGTGGTTTTCTCCCTGCAGGAAACCTTGCTGCACAAGAGCCATGTCCGGCATGGGCTGTGAGAGCTGCTCGCGTGCCTGCCGATCTCCCTGGGGCACGGCAAGCGCCGCGTGATAGCGGGCCAGGTCAGCGGGATCGTGTGAGGCGGCGTAGTCGCGAAGGGCTTGAACGGCCAGGCTGCGGGCCTTGGACCAGCGGCTTTCTCCGCCGACGTAGGCGCGTACCGCGCCCAGGACATGGACGCTCGCCACCGACAGCGCAGACACGGCTGCCACCACCAGCACCAGAGGTGCCAGGACACGGAAATAAAGCCAACCCAGCTTGCGCTGGGTATCTGACCGCTGCATGGTTGAACACTGCTCCTGCGATGACGGTGGGCCGCATGACGACCCTCGCAGGTATGCAGTCGCCAGTTGGTGCGAGATTGCACCAACGAGCTATTTCACCATATAAAAAATATTCAGGCTATGGGGTTTGCAAATGGCAGCACGGGATGTGGCAATGATGTCACCGTCGGCGCGGCGTCGTCGCCCTGGCTCCGGCCGTTGCACACCGCGTCGCGCAAGGCCGGCAGACGCGCCTGCATGTCCGGCAGTTCGGTGCCCAGACCCCGCACCACGCACACCGCAGCCGGGCCGCAAGCTGCTGCCATCTGCAGCTCGGCTGGTGTCAGCAGGCCGCCAATGGCCACCACGGGCACAGGTGCCTGCTGCACCCACCAGCGGAGGTTGTCAGGACCTTGCTGCAGCCAGGGCATGTCCTTGGTGGTGGTGGCCTTGACCGGGCCGCAGGCGATGTAGCTCGCGCCACAGCCGGCTGCGCGTGCCAGTTCCCACAGGCTGTGCGAACTCAAGCCCAGCATCACGCGATCGGCTGCCTGGCGCAGCAGCGTCTGATCGGCCGTGGACAGGGCCAGCAAGTCCTCCTGACCCAGGTGCAGGCCCCACTGAAAGCCTGCCAAGGACCCACCGGGGGCAGGGCGGCTCAAGGCCAGTTGCCAGTGGTCATTGATGAAGACTTGCGCACCATGCCGGGCTGCCGCCGCGAGGCTGGCATCGATATGGGGCTCCACGCCAGCGGCTGCCTTGTGGCGCAACTGCAGGCACCGCAGGCCCGCTTGCAGTGCAGCATCCAGTTGCGTGCTGGTTGCCAGGATGCCGTAGAGCCCATCTGCCGGTGGTGTGAATGGCTGGAAACGAGTGGGCTGCGCTGCCTGCAACAGCCAGGGCAGTTCGGTGCCCAGGCCCAGCCAGGGCAGGGGTGCCCCACCGGCTTGCAGTCCGGCCGCAAAGCCGGGGCGCGCCATGACGGGGCCGGGTCCTGAGCCCGCAGCGTGCGCGTGCATCAAGGCGTGGTGGGTGAGCATCTTGGCCAGCACCACGGCGTCTGCCTCGACGTGACCCAGCGCCAGTGCGCTGGCCACGCCAGACGCGAACGTGCACCCGGTGCCATGGTGGTGACGGGTGTCGACCCGGGGGGCTGTCAGCCAGCCTTGCGCCTGTGGGCTGGCGAGCCAGTCCAGGCTGTGCGCGGCATCCGGCGCATCGCCTCCGGTGACGACCACCGTGCGTACACCCAGGCCCTGCAATGCAGAAGCCAGCTCGGGGATCTCGTCATGAGGCTGATCGTGCTTGCCCGGGCGCCCCAGCAGGCGTGCCGCCTCGGCGCGGTTCGGTGTCAGCACCGTGGTGCGCGGCAGCACCAGGTCACGGTAAGCCTGCAGAACGGCCTCGTTGCTGAATGCGCTGCCGCCGGCCGATGCGCCCAGCACCGGGTCCACCACCAGTGCCAGCTGACGGTGCGGGTCGTCGCCAGCGGGGGTGTGGGCGCGGAAGTGATCCACCCAGCGCACGAGGGCCTCGATGGCATGCACGCTGCCCAGCAGTCCGGTCTTGATGACGCGCGGCGGCAGGTCGGACGCCAGGGCCAGCAGTTGGGCATGCAGTTGCTCGGCTGTCACGGGAAAGATGGCCTCGACCCCGCGCGAGTGCTGGGCCGTCAGGGCGGCCACCACCGGACAGCAATGCACGCCCATGGCGTCTGCCGCACGCTGGTCGGCACTCAGGCCTGCACCACCGGCCGTGTCCAGCCCGGCGATGCTCCAGATGATGGGTGGGTGGCTCATGGCAGGCTCACAGCAGGAAGGGTTGCCCCGTGACCGGGGTAGAGGCCACGGCCACATCGCTGGTGGGCATCAGCCCAGCCAGGTAACCTTGGCGACCGGCCTCGACTGCCTGCTTGAAGGCGCGGGCCATGCGCACGGGGTGGCCAGACTGAGACACGGCGGAATTGAGCAGCACGGCATCCATGCCCAGCTCCATGGCCGCTGTGGCGTGCGATGGGGCGCCCAGCCCTGCGTCCACGATCAGGGTGATGTCGGGCAGGCGGGCGCGCAAGGTGCGCAAGGCCCAGGGGTTGAGCAGCCCCAGGCCGGAGCCGATGGGCGCTGCCCAGGGCATCAGGATGCGGCAGCCGGCATCGACCAGGCGCAGGCAGCTCACCAGGTCGTCGGTGCAATAGGGCAGCACCACGAACCCGTCATTGACGAGTTGGCGAGCGGCTTCCACCAGTTCGAACGGGTCGGGCTGCAAGGTCTGGTCGTCGCCCACCACTTCCAGCTTGATCCAGTTCGTGCCCAGCAGTTCGCGGGCCATGCGTGCCAGGGTGACCGCCTCGCGTGCGCTGCGGCAGCCCGCCGTGTTGGGCAACAGGTGTGCGCCTTGCTCCTTGGCGGTGTCGCGGATGATCTGCACGAAGCCGTTGTCGCCGCCAACGGCGAGCGTGCGCTTGAGGCCCAGCGTCAGGACCTGGGAGCCAGAGGCCTGGATGGCATGGCGCAGGGTGTCGGGCGAGGGGTACTGGGCGGTGCCCAGCAGGAAGCGGCTGTGCAGGGTGGTGTCACCAATCTGCCAGGTGTCGGCTTCGGGTTTGATGAGTTCGCTCATGGGTCAACCTCCGGTGATCGGCGAAAAACACAGCACGGCGTCGCCCTCTTGCAGAACATGGTGGCCGCGGTCGGCGCGGGCCACGAAGTCGCCATTGACCGCGGTGGCGACGCTGTGTGTATCGAGCGACGAGCCAGCCAGCAAGGCGGGCAAGGCGTCGGCCAGGGTGCTGCCGCGGGGCACGCCCAGCGGCCCGCGGTCAGTCTGAATCGTGATGGTGTCGGTGCTCATGTGTGCGGGCCTTTTCAGCCAAGCAGGTCGGTGCGGGCCAGCGCCTCATCGAGCACGGATGGCGCCAGCAGCCAACCGTGTCGGTACAGCCCGTTGAGGCGGACCAGTCCGGGCTCGACATGGATATCGGGCCGATTGTCAGGCAAAGCCGGACGCAGGTTCGTGTCGAGCCGGATGATGCGGGCTTCGGCCAGATCCGGCACCACACTGTGGGCGGCGGCCATCAGCTCGACCGCGGACCGCAGGGACATGGGGGAGCGGTCTTCGCTTTCGATCTCGCTGGCACCGATCAGCACGACGTCTCCCGGGCGCGGCACGATGTAGACGCGGTAGCGGGGGTGCAGCAGCCGAATGGGCCGGTGCAACACGACGCCGGGTGCATGCAGCCACACCACTTCGCCACGCACGCCGCGCATCGGCAGTTGCGGCCGAGCGCCCAGGCCGCGGGTGTCGACCACGGTGTCGAAGAGATGGGTCTGATCGGCAGTGCGCAAGCAGCCGGCACCGGTCTCGACCACGGTTTCGCCCCAGCGCCATTGCACGCCCGGCGCGGTGGCGTGCAGGGCCTCCAGTGTGCTGACCGTGCAGATGGAGCCCTCGCCCGGCAGGAGCCAGGCATGCAGGGTGCCTGATGCACTGTGCAAGGCGGGCTCCAATGCCTGCCGCGCAGCGGCATCGAGCGCTTGAACCTGGTGCGGCCATTGCACCGAGCCTGACTCGATGCGCGCCAGTACCCGGCGGGCGGCACCGAGATCCGGCGCGTGGGCCACCATCAGGCTGCCCTGTCGGTTGAACCAGGGGCGTTGTCCGCTGAGTTCGCCCAACTGTCGGGTGATGGCGTCCCAGCGGTCAATGGCATACCAGCCGCGCTCGGCCACGTCCAGATCGGCCGCGTCGAGTTCGGCCAGCGGGCTGAGCATGCCTGCGGCGGTGAAGCCGGCGGCCCCATGGCCGTTGAAGGGCGGGCTGGCGCTGTCGGCCGGGTCGAACACCGTCACCTGGTGGCCGGCCTGGGCGAGGGTCCACGCGGCCAGTCGGCCGAGCAAGCCGGCGCCGGCCACGCCAATGTGTCGAGGGGATGTCATGGCGGCGTGCTCAGTTGGTTGGATGGGCGGGCTGAATGGGGATGTAGAGCTCACCGCCGACCTGCTTGAATTCTTCCGACTTCTCGGCCATGCCCTTCTCGGCGAATTCACGCACTTCCTGCGTGATCTTCATCGAGCAGAACTTGGGCCCGCACATCGAGCAGAAGTGCGCCACCTTGGCCGAGTCCTTGGGCAGCGTCTCGTCGTGGAAGTCGCGCGCGGTCTCCGGGTCCAGGCCCAGGTTGAACTGGTCTTCCCAGCGGAAGTCGAAGCGGGCTTCGGAGAGCGCATCATCACGGGCGCGGGCACCAGGGTGGCCCTTGGCGATGTCGGCAGCGTGGGCTGCGATCTTGTAGGCGATCAGGCCCTGCTTGACGTCGTCACGGTTGGGCAGGCCCAGGTGTTCCTTCGGCGTCACGTAGCACAGCATGGCCGTCCCCATCCAGCCGATCATGGCCGCACCGATGGCCGAGGCGATGTGGTCGTAGCCCGGCGCCACGTCGATCGTCAGCGGGCCCAGGGTGTAGAAGGGCGCTTCATGGCAGTGCTTGAGCTGCTCGTCCATATTGGCCTGGATCATGTGCATCGGCACGTGCCCCGGGCCTTCGATGATGGTCTGCACATCGTGCTTCCAGGCGATCTGGGTGAGTTCGCCCAGCGTATGCAGTTCGGCGAATTGCGCTTCGTCGTTGGCGTCGCTCAGGCAACCCGGACGCAGGCCATCCCCCAGCGAGAAGGTCACGTCGTACGCCTTCATGATCTCGCAGATCTCTTCGAAGCGCGTGTACAGGAAGTTTTCCTGGTGATGCGCGATGCACCACTTCGCCAGGATCGAGCCGCCACGCGACACGATGCCGGTGCGGCGTCTGGCCGTCATCGGGATGTGGTGCAGGCGCAGGCCGGCGTGGATGGTGAAGTAGTCCACGCCCTGTTCGGCTTGCTCGATCAGGGTGTCACGGAAGATCTCCCAGCTCAGGTCTTCTGCCACGCCGCCCACCTTCTCCAGCGCCTGGTAGATGGGCACAGTGCCGATGGGCACGGGGCTGTTGCGCACGATCCAGTCGCGCGTGGTGTGGATGTGCTTGCCGGTGGACAGGTCCATCACGGTGTCGCCGCCCCAGCGGATCGACCACACCAGCTTTTCGACTTCTTCCTCGATCGACGACGTCACGGCCGAGTTGCCGATGTTCGCGTTGATCTTCACCAGGAAGTTGCGGCCGATGATCATCGGCTCGAGTTCGGTGTGGTTGATGTTGGCGGGGATCACGGCGCGGCCACGGGCCACTTCATCGCGCACGAACTCGGGCGTGATCTCGCGCGGGATCATGGCGCCCATGGGGTTGCCGCGCAGGCGGGCTTCACGCTCGGCATCGGCGCCATATCGGCCGCGCCAGTCTTCGGCCTGGTCGATGCGGCGCTGGTTTTCGCGCAGGGCCACAAATTCCATTTCAGGGGTGATGATGCCTTGGCGGGCGTAGTGCATCTGCGTGACATTGCGTCCAGCCAGGGCTCGACGCGGCTGTCGTTGCAGGCCAGCCGCCGCTTCACGCAAGGCCGCCATGCGGGCGTCGTGGCGTTCGCCATCCTTCAGCCCATCGTCGACGGCCAGGATGGCGCGACCTTCGTATGGCTCGGTGTCGCCGCGGGCTGCCACCGCCGCCTCGCGCACGGGGGGCAGCCCCCTGGTCACGTCGATGCTGACGTTCGGGTCGGTGTAGGGCCCGGAGCAGTCGTACAACGTGACTGCTTCGCCATTGGTGAGTGATACCTCGCGCATCGGGACGCGCACGCCGGGGTGGCTGCCGGTCACATAGACCTTGCGTGAAGCGGGCAAAGGCTCACGCGTGAGTCGCGTGAGTTCGTCGAGCGTGTGCAGCGCCGCAGCGCGGTCGGGGGCATTCATGGGCGGTCTCCTCGGCAGCAGGTGGTGGTCACATGCTCCGAGGGCGCCCTGACGGATTCGTGGTGTGGTCTGGCGGGGTGGTCATCAGGTGCGGGCACGGGGCACGATCCTGAAGGCCGCACCCACCCAGGCACCATGTGGCCTCGACAGGACAGCTCTTCTTTCGCCGGTATGAGCCGGATCAAGTTCAACGGGTTCGGCAAGCCATCTCAGCAACCACTGCATACACAGTGGGTGCACCCCGGAGCAAGCCTGCAGTGTAGCGGCTCAGGCGCGGGGTGTCACGTGGACGCGGTGGTCCTTGCTTGGCGTGTCCTGGCTTTGACCGCAGCGCCCGCAGCCGCTGCCGCAACTGGCGCTGCTGTCGGTTGTCGCGCAATGGCTGCCCGCAGCGGTCTGTGCGCGGCCACGGAATGCCGCACGCCAGGCGGGCCACCAGCGCCGTCCGAGGTAGGCGAAGGCGCCCAGCGCGATGGCGATCGCCAGCAGGTCTTGCCACAGAGGACTTTGGGTGCTCATGTCATGCTCCCCAATAGAGGGCCAGTCGGTAGACGATGAAGCATGCGACGTAGGCCAGACCGAACAGGTAAGCCAGCATCAGCAAGGGCATCTTCCAGCCGTTGGTTTCGCGTTTGACGACGATGATGGTCGACAGGCACTGGGGCGCATAGACATACCAGGTCATCAGCGACAGGGCAGTGGGCAGTGACCAGGCATGTTGCACCACCGATACCAGGGCGTTCGACAGGTCGTCACCTGATTGGGACAGTGCGTAGACGGTGCCCAGCGCCCCGACCGCGACTTCCCGTGCGGCCATGCCGGGCACCAGCGCAATGCAGATCTGCCAGGTGAAGCCAATGGGCTTGAAGATCACTTCCAGCGCCTTGCCCAGCATGCCGGCCAGGCTGTAGTTGATGGCGGGCTCGCTTGCACCGGCTGGCGGCGCCGGGAAGCTCGACAGGAACCACAGCACGATCATGATCGCGAGGATGATGGTGCCGACGCGTTGCACGAAGATGCGTGCACGCTCCCACAGGCCGATGGCCAGATTGCGCAGGTGGGGCCAGTGGTAGTCAGGCAGTTCCATCAACAGAGGTTGTGGACCCGCATCTTTCATGAACAGCTTGAGCACCAGTGCCACCAGCAGGCCCGACAGGATGCCTGCTGCGTACAGCCCGAACAGCACCAGGCCTTGCAGGTTGAACCAGCCGCCCACGGTGCGCGAGGGGATGAACGCCGCAATCAGCAGCGCATAGACCGGTAGGCGTGCCGAGCACGTCATCAGCGGCGCGATGAGGATGGTGACCAGGCGATCGCGTGGATTGGCGATGGTGCGCGTGGCCATGATGCCGGGAATGGCGCAGGCAAAGCTCGACAGCAGCGGGATGAAGGCACGACCCGACAAGCCCACGCTACCCATGACCCGGTCCAGCAGAAAGGCAGCTCGGGGCAGGTAGCCCGAGTCTTCCAGGGCCAGGATGAAGGCAAACAGGATCAGGATTTGCGGCAGGAACACCAGCACACTGCCGGCGCCGCTGATGACCCCGTCCACGAGCAGGCTGCGCAGCGGGCCGTCGCTCATGTGGGCCTGCACCCATTGGCCCAGGGCTGACATGTGTTCGTCGATCCAGTCCATGGGCGCACTGGCCCAGCTGAACACGGCCTGGAAGACCAGGAACATCAGGGCCGCCAGGATGACCGGACCCAGGATCGGGTGCAGGGCGAATCGGTCCAGCCGAGCGGTCAGGCTTTCTCTGGCCTGGCTGGTGCTCACGCACTCGTCGAGCAGGGCGCCGACCCGCTGGTGGGTGCTCTGCACATCCAGATGAGCGAGTTTGTCCAGTTGAGTGGTGACCTCGGCTGCCGGACGGTCGCGCCAGCCGAGTTGATCGAGTTGGGTCAGCAGTGCCTGCTCGCCGCCCGACTGGATGGCCACGGTCTCGACAACCGGGATGCCCAGCCTTTCTTGCAGGCGCGCCACGTCGATGTGGATGCCGCGCTTGATGGCCTGGTCCATCATGTTGATGGCCAGCACCATGGGGATGCCCAGGGTCTGCAACTCCAGCACCATGCGCAGATTCAGGCGCAGGTTGGTGGCATCGACCACGCAGACCAGCCCGACCGGGGGCATCTCGCCGGCACGTGCGCCAGCGATCACGTCGCGGGTCACGGCCTCATCCGGGGTTGCTGCCAGCAGGCTGTAGGCGCCTGGCAGATCCAGGATGCGCCAGGCCTGGCCAGCGGGGGACACGAATTGACCCTCTTTGCGCTCGACCGTGACGCCGGCATAGTTGCCCACCTTCTGGCGGGCGCCGGTCAGGCGGTTGAACAGGGCAGTTTTGCCGCAGTTGGGGTTGCCAACCAGCGCGATCAGTGGAACAGCACTCATGAATGGTGGACGCCAGCTCAGGCTGGAATGACCTCGATCAGGGAGGACTCCAGTTTACGCATGGCGAAGGTGCTGGTGCCGACGCGCACGGCAAGGGGGCCATGACCGGCGAACACCCGACGCAGGACCTGCACGCGCTCGCCGGGCACGAAGCCCAGTTCAAGCAGTCGGCGCTTGAGGGCGCCGCCATCGTGATGGCTGGCGTGGACCTCGCTGATGACCGCCACCGCACGAGCCGGCAGCTTGTCAAGAGTCGTTGCTGCTTGCGTGCTGTGATGCGATGCGTAGTGGTGCGGTTTCATGGAGCCCATTCTAGGATCGAATGCGAACTATTCGCAATAGCCTAGTGTTGATCTGGGTCACTCGTTTCCGCGCTTCCACCTGGTCCCCGGGATTGTCCTTGCCATGGGGTGAGCCCCCTCAAAGTGGGAGTAATCCTCAACCAGCACTTCCACAGGCTTTTGCAAGTCCTTATTTTTGAACGATTTTTTGGCTCCGAAAATACGGCAGGAAACGCTTGTAAGTCTTTGATTTCATTGGGAATTTTTTCACTTCCAGCCTTGTTTTGCCCCTTTGCTTCGGTTAAAGTGGGAATAAGTGCAAATAAGTGGAGTTTTGTGTGAGTCTCGTCTTCCAAGGAGCTTCAGCGCTGTCGCTGGACGCCAAGGGCCGCATGGCGGTCCCTTCGCGCCATCGCGATGCCCTGCAAGCGCTTTGCGCAGGGCAGCTCACCATCACGAAGAACCCTGATGGCTGCCTGATGGTCTTTCCTCGCCCGGCGTGGGAGACCTTCCGCGACAAGGTGGCCGCCTTGCCGATGTCGGCTGCCGGCTGGAAGCGCATCTTTCTGGGCAATGCCCAGGATGTGGACATCGACAACTCGGCGCGGGTGCTGATTTCGCCCGAGTTGCGAGCGGCAGCCGGGATCACGAAGGACGTCATGTTGTTGGGTATGGGCAGCCACTTTGAATTGTGGGATGCCCAGCGCTATGCAGCGCACGAAGCCGAGGTCATGGCCCAGCCCATGCCCGAGGCCCTGCAGGACTTCACTTTCTGACCGACATGCAAGGGGAGCACACACCGTGGCAGCACACCACCGTCCTGCTGCACGAGGCCGTCAATGCCTTGTGGGACGAGTCGGTGGGGCCTTTGCCGCAGGGCCGCTATGTGGACGCGACCTTCGGTCGTGGCGGGCACTCGCGTCTGCTGCTGTCGAAGCTGGGTCCGCAGGCGCAGTTGCTGGCGCTCGATCGCGACCCGGATGCCATCGCCCATGCCACGCAGGGGCCGGATGCGGTGACCGACCCGCGCTTTCAGATCGTGCATTCCCCGTTTTCCTGCTGGGCCGACGTGGTCGAGTCTCGCGGCTGGCCTTTGGTCGACGGGCTGCTGATGGACATCGGGGTGTCGTCCCCGCAGATCGACAACCCCGATCGGGGCTTCAGTTTCCGTTTCGATGCGCCGCTGGACATGCGCATGGACACGACGCAGGGCGAGAGCGTGGCCGACTACCTCTCGCACGTTTCGGTTGAAGAGCTGGCGGAGGTGATACAGACCTATGGCGAAGAACGGTTTGCTCGCCCGATTGCAAAGGCGATTGTGGCTCGTCGCGCAGCAGGACAGCCTGTCCGAACTACCGGAGAGCTGTCCCAGGTCGTGGCTGGTTCGGTCAAGACACGCGAAGCCGGCCAGAACCCAGCCACGCGTACCTTTCAAGCTCTACGGATTCACGTCAACCGCGAGCTGGGCGAACTCGAGGACGCGCTGGAGGCAGCCCTGAAAATGCTGGCGCCCGGCGGTCGACTGGCGGTCATCAGCTTCCACTCCCTGGAAGACCGGATCGTCAAGACCTTCATCGCGCGACACAGCCGCGAGGAGGTGGATCGCCGTGCACCATTTGCGCCACCCAAGCCCATGATGTTGCGCGCCGTGGCACGCATCAAACCGTCTGAGGCCGAAGTGGAGGCCAACCCGCGTGCCCGCTCCGCCGTGCTGCGTGTGGCCGAGCGCACCGACACGCCCTGGCAACCCAAGGCCGAGGCTCCCGCCCGGGGCCGCAAGGGAGGTCGTCGATGATGGCGCGCCTCAATATCTTCCTGGCCGTGGTGTTGCTGCTGAGCTGTTTCTGGCTGATTCGCTCCAGCTACGAGTCGCGTCGTCTGTTTGTCGAGCTGGACAAGGCGCAGAACCAGGCGCAGGAGCTGCAAACCGACCATGACCGCCTGGTGCTCGAAAAGCGGGCGCAGGCCACGCCGCTGCGGGTTGAAAAGCTTGCGCGCGAAAAACTGCAGATGTTCAATGCCACCCCGGCTGTCACGCATTACGTGAGCCAGGCGGCTTCCCACACGGAGGCCGCCAAGTGAGCGTGGGGGACTTCATTCGCCGGCTGGTCAGGCTGCCGCGTCGCCAGTCGGCGGCCGCCATGCCCACCGTCCGCTATGCGACCAGCCCGCTGCTGGCCTCGCGGACGCCGTCCTGGCGTGCGAAGTTCCTCGTGGCGCTGGTGGGGATCGGGTTTGCCGTGCTGATTGGCCGTGCTGCCTGGATCCAGATCATCCACAACGATTTCTATCTGCAGCAAGGCGCCAACCGTTACGAGCGCCGCATCGAGTTGCCGGCCAACCGCGGCCGTATCCTTGATCGCAATGGTGAGATCCTGGCGTCGTCGGTGCCCGCGCCCTCGTTGTGGGCCATTCCCAAGGATGTGGAGGCCAGTGACCAGCAGTTGCGCGCCCTGGCCAAGTTGCTGGACATGACGCCGGCCGAGTTGCGCAAGCGCCTCGATGGCAACCCCAACTTTGTCTGGTTGCGTCGCCAGGTGGACGATGCCGTGGCGCAGAAAGTGGCCGACCTGAAGATCAAGGGCATCCACGACATCAAGGAGTCGCGTCGCCAGTACCCTGAAGGGGAGGCGGCAGCCCACATCGTCGGATTCACCAACATCGAAGACCAGGGCCAGGAAGGCATCGAGCTGGCGTACCAGAAGCAGTTGCTGGGGCGTGATGGCGAGCGCCGCGTGATCAAGGACCGTCTGGGCCGGGTGGTCGAATCGGTGGGTGACCTGATCCCGGCTGATGATGGCCGTGACATCCGCCTGTCGATCGACGCGAAGATCCAGTTCTACGCCTACCAGCGCATCCGCGATGCCGTCGCGCTGCACAAGGCCAAGGCGGGTAGCGTGGTGGTGATCGACGCCGTGTCCGGCGAAGTGCTGGCGCTGGCCAATGTGCCGAGCTATGACCCGGCCGACCGGCGCAACCTCACCGGCGCCCAGTTGCGCAACCGAGCCCTGACGGACACCTTCGAGCCGGGCTCGACCATGAAGCCGTTCACCATTTCCCTGGCGCTGGAAACCGGGCGGGTCAAGCCTAGCACGGTCATCCAGACGGCGCCTGGTCGGCTGACCATCGACGGTGCCACCATTTCGGATTCCCATGCCCACGGCGATCTGACCGTGGAAGAGGTCATCCAGAAGTCGAGCAACGTGGGCACGGCCAAGATTGCCTTGCAGATGCAGCCCCGCGAAATGTGGGAGATCTTCACCGCGGCAGGCCTGGGTCAAAAGCCCCAGATCGGTTTCCCGGGCGTGGTGACAGGGCGCTTGCGCCCCTACAAGAGCTGGCGCCGCATCGAGCAGGTCACCATGAGCTACGGCTACGGCCTGTCGGCGTCCTTGTTCCAGCTGGCTCAGGCTTACACGGTGTTCGCACGTGATGGCGAGCTCATCCCGGTGTCCCTCCTCAAGCGCGACAGCGATGAGCAGCCGGAGCGCGTGCGCCCCCTGGCTGTGCGCACCGGGTTTCGTTCGGATGATGGTGACCCTGCAGCAGATTCTGCCCGTCAGGCGCTGGCTGATCCCGTGCCTGTCAAGGGGCGCCGGGTGATCTCGCCTGAAACGGCGCGTGAGGTGCGCAAGATGCTGGCCATGGTCATCGGCCCGGGGGGCACGGCACCCCAGGCCCAGGCTCAGGGCTACAGCGTGGGTGGCAAGACCGGCACGGCCCACAAGCAAGAGGGCAAGGGCTACGCAGGCAACAAGTACCGTTCGTGGTTTGTGGGCATCGCCCCTATCAACCATCCACGCATCGTGGTGGCGGTCATGGTCGACGAGCCCGGAGACGGTGTCTATTTCGGTGGCGCGGTAGCCGGCCCCGTGTTTGCGCAGGTGGTTCAGCAAACCCTCAACAGACTGGGTGTCATGCCTGATCTGGAGGTCCAGCCACGCATCACCGCAGCGCCGGCTGTGGAGGAAAGTTTCCAATGAGCGCGTCTCCGATGATCCTGGCCGACGTGAGTGATGCCCTGACCTGGTTGCACCAGCAAGGCGTGTCCGCTCTGACGGTAGACAGCCGCAAAGTGGCTGGCATGGCCGAAGCGGGTGTCGCCTTCATCGCCTGGCCAGGGGCAGCCAAAGATGGCCGTGCTTTTGTGGCGCAGGCCCTGGCCGACGGCGCGCGTCTGTGTCTGGTCGAGGCCGATGGTGTCGAAGACTTCGGTTTCGCCGATGCCCGCATCGCGGCGCTCAAGGGGCTGAAGGCCGCCAGCGCAGAAATTGCTCACGGCTTCTTTGGCGAGCCCAGTGCGGCACTCGACGTGGTGGCTGTGACGGGTACCAATGGCAAGACGTCCACCTCCTGGTGGACCGCTCAGGCCTTGTCCGCCGTCGGCCGGCCATGCGGTGTGGTGGGCACCCTGGGCGTGGGGCGCCCCAACGGACAGGGTTTTCTGTCGACCGGGATGACCACGCCGGACCCGATCACGCTGCACGCAACCTTCCGCCGCTTTGTGTCAGAAGGCTGTCAGGCTGCGGCCATCGAAGCCTCGTCGATCGGCATCGAAGAGCTGCGTCTGCACGCTACACGCATCGCGGTGGCCCAGTTCACCAATTTCACGCAAGACCATCTCGACTACCACGGCAGCATGGAGGCCTACTGGGCAGCCAAGCAGGCCCTGTTCCAGTGGCCTGGCTTGCGTGCGGCTGTGGTGAACGTGGATGACCCCATGGGCGAGACCCTGGTCGATGTCTGTCAGGCCCACGGTCTGGAGCTGTGGACTTATGGACTCGTGCAGCATGCCCGACTGCAGGCGGACAGCCTGCAACACGATGTCCATGGCATGAGCTTCACCCTGGTCGAGCGCAGCGAAGACCTTTCCGAGGTGGTGGACCACGCCGAAGTTCATACCTTCATGGTGGGCGACTACAACGTCTCCAACCTGCTGGCGGTGGTGGGGGCCTTGCGCGCCCTGGGCATCTCGCTGGCTCAGGCGGTTGAAGCCTGCGGTACCTTGCAGCCGGTGCCGGGCCGCATGCAGCGCGTCGCTGCTTCGGAAGAACTGCCTGCCAGCGTGACGCAAGACCTGCCGCTCGCGGTGGTGGACTATGCCCACACGCCTGATGCCTTGAAGAAGGCGCTGGAGGCCTTGCGTCCGCTCGCTCAGGCGCGCGGCGGCAAGTTGTGGTGCGTGTTCGGTTGCGGTGGCAACCGCGACCCGCTCAAGCGTCCGATGATGGGCGCCATTGCCGAGCAGCATGCCGATCAGGTCGTGCTCACCAGCGATAACCCGCGCGATGAAGCCCCGTGCTTCATCCTGTCCCAGATCATGGCAGGCATCGCGGGGCATGACGATGTCTGCGTGATGGAAGACCGTCGCGAGGCCATTGCCGATGCCATCGCACGCTGTGACAGCCGCGACGTGGTCCTGCTGGCTGGCAAGGGCCATGAAAGCACGCAGGAGATCGCGGGCGTGAAGACGCCGCTGTCCGATGTGCAGGAGGCCACCCGCGCCTTGCTCAAGCGGGCGTCCCGCACCCACCCCATGATGACGCTGGGACTGGCGCACAAGTTGTTGCCTGGTTCGAGCCTGTCTGGCGATCCCGCAACGCCGTTCCTGCGCGTACACACCGATACCCGCACGCTGCAGCCCGGCGACCTGTTCGTGGCCTTGCGCGGCGAGCGCTTCGATGCCCACGACTTCCTGCCGCAGGCCCAGTCCGCTGGCGCCGTGGCGGCCGTTGCCCAGCACGGGCTGGAGCAGGCCGGCATGCCGGGCCTGATTGTGTCCGATACGCGTGCCGCACTGGGCTGGCTGGCCAGTGGCTGGCGTGCCCGTTTCGACATCCCGCTGGTGGCCGTGACCGGCAGCAATGGCAAGACCACGGTCACGCAGATGGTGGCATCCATCCTGCAGGCCTGGGTTGTGGCGCAAGGCTGTCCTGATGCAGCGCTGGCCACCCGTGGCAACTTCAACAACGAAATCGGCGTGCCGCTGACCCTGCTGCGTCTGCGAGAGGGCGTGCACCAGTGTGCGGTCGTCGAGCTCGGCATGAACCACCCAGGCGAAATCCCGCAGCTGGCCGCGCTGGCGGCCCCTACGGTGGCCCTGGTCAACAACGCTCAGCGCGAGCACCAGGAGTTCATGCACACGGTGGAAGCCGTGGCGCGGGAAAACGGCGCGGTGCTGCAGGCCTTGTCGCGTGATGGCGTGGCGGTGTTCCCGTCCGACGACGAGCACACCCCGATCTGGCGTGAGCTCGCCAATGGCTGCAAGGTGATCGATTTCGGTTTCAACCCTGAAGCCAAGGTGCACGGCGATGCGGTGTGGTCCTCGACACCGACGCCACATTGGCTCATCACGCTGCAAACCCCGGAAGGCGTTGCCAGCGTGAAGCTGCGCATGGCGGGGCGCCACAACGTCCGCAACGCCCTGGCTGCCACAGCCTGTGCGCTGGGGGCCGGGGTGCCGCTGAACAGCGTGGTCGACGGGCTGGAGGCTTTCGAGCCGGTCAAGGGACGTTCGCAGCTGAAGACGGCACGGCTCCATGACCGAGACGTGACCCTCATCGACGACAGCTACAACGCCAATCCGGATTCGGTTCGTGCCGCCATCGACATGCTGGCTGCCTTGCCGGGGCCGCACTGGCTGGTGTTGGGCGACATGGGCGAAGTGGGCACACAAGGGCCTGCCTTCCACGAGGAGGTGGGGCGCCACGCGCAGGAGATGGGCATCGAGCACGTCTGGACAGCAGGCGAGCTGTGTGCCCATGCCGCCCGTGCTTATGGGGCCTCTGCCCGACATTTCAATACGGCAGCCGAGATGGTCTCGGCATTGCACGACATCAACCAGGCACCGGAAGTGAACGCCGTGCTGGTCAAAGGTTCACGCTTCATGAAAATGGAACAAATCGTGGCTGTGCTCAACGGAGGCGCCCATGCTGCTTAGTCTGGCGCTCTGGCTGCAGTCGCTGCATCCCGAATGGGGTTTCCTGCGGGTCTTCCAGTACCTGACCTTCCGGGCAGTGATGGCCGCGATGACGGCGCTCGTCATGGGTCTGGCCCTGGGCCCCTATGTGATCCGCCGTCTGACCGAGTTGAAGATCGGGCAGCCGATTCGTGACTACGCCATGCAGACGCACCTCAGCAAGCGCGGCACGCCGACCATGGGCGGCGTGTTGATCCTGCTGTCCATTGCGGCGTCGACCCTGTTGTGGTTTGACTGGGCCAACCGTTTCGTCTGGATCGTGATGATCGTGA
Source organism: Aquabacterium sp. (assembly GCF_041909175.1). Taxonomy (GTDB): domain Bacteria; phylum Pseudomonadota; class Gammaproteobacteria; order Burkholderiales; family Burkholderiaceae_C; genus Aquabacterium. The sequence continues at coordinate 504,884 of NZ_JAYRDZ010000001.1, forward strand.
CGACCGGCTTCGGCGCCATCGGCTGGGTGGACGACTGGCGCAAGGTCGTCAACAAGGACCCGGAGGGCATGCCCTCACGCGAGAAGTACTTCTGGCAGTCCCTCATCGGCTTGATTGCAGCGTTGTACCTGGCCTTCAATGTGTCCGAGGTCAACAGCCTGCGCGTGATCGAACTCTTCCTGCGCTGGATCGCTTCAGGCTTCTCGAATGACCTGCCCCCCAAGGCCGACCTGATCGTGCCCTTTTTCAAGACCGTCAGCTATCCGCTGGGCGTCTGGGGCTTCATCGTGCTGTCCTACATCGTGATCGTGGGTACCAGTAACGCCGTCAACCTGACTGATGGGCTGGATGGCCTGGCCATCATGCCGGTGGTGATGGTGGGCTCGGTGCTGGGCATCTTTTGCTACGTCACGGGCAATGCCATCTATGCCAAGTACCTGTTCCTGCCGCACATCCCGGGTGCGGGCGAGCTCATGGTGTTTTGCGCTGCGCTGGCGGGGGCCGGCTTGGCTTTCCTGTGGTTCAACGCCTACCCGGCTGAAGTCTTCATGGGCGACGTGGGCGCGCTGGCATTGGGCGGTGCGCTGGGCACCATTGCCGTCATCGTGCGCCAGGAAATCGTGTTGTCCATCATGGGGGGCGTCTTCGTGCTGGAGGCCCTCTCCGTGATGATCCAGGTGACCTACTTCAAGTACACGAAAAAGAAGTTCGGCGAGGGGCGCCGCATCCTGTTGATGGCGCCCTTGCACCATCACTTCGAGAAATCCGGCTGGAAGGAAACGCAGGTGGTGGTCCGCTTCTGGATCATCACGATGCTGTTGTGTCTGATCGGCCTGTCGTCGCTCAAGCTCCGTTGATTCAAACCACTGAACGCGCTCACCATGCACTATCTACGTGACCTCACTGTGCTGATCCTGGGTCTGGGTGACTCGGGCTTGGCCATGGCGCGCTGGTGCGCCCGGTGTGGCGCACAGGTGCGCGTAGCCGATACCCGAGCCAATCCGCCGCAAGCGGCCACACTGGCGCAAGACGTGCCCGCAGCCACTTTGCACCATGGCTTGTCGCCCGCCCTGCTGGACGGCGTGAACCTGGTCTTGAAGAGCCCGGGCCTGGCCCCCCATGCCCCGGAGGTCGCAGCCCTGTGGGCGCGTGCCGATGAGCTGGGTGTGCCCGTGCGAGGCGAGCTGTCGCTGTTCGCATCGGCCCTGGCCGACCTGAAGACCGAGCGTGGCTATGCACCGAAGGTGCTCGCCATCACCGGCACCAATGGCAAAACCACTACCACCTCGCTGACCGCCCAGTTGGTTGAGCGGTGTGGCAAGCGCGTGGGGCTGGCGGGCAACATCGGCCCGACCTTGCTGGATACTTTGCGTGTGGCGCTGGAGCAGGAGCCCGAGGCGCAGCCTGTCGTTGAAGACGCTGCGGGTGACGCGCTGTCACCTGGATCGGCTCCCGCTGCGGATTTGGACGTACCGGAAGCCGCGCCGTTGAGCGGCGAGTCAGCCCGCGAAGAGACCGCTGTTGATGAGGCGCTCGATGAGCCGGCCCCGGAAACGCTCTCGGACGATGAGGATGCCGCGCCCGTGGCCTTGAAGCCACCCGCGCCAGCCGAGCCGGTGTTCTCGGTGTTGCCCGATGTCTGGGTGCTGGAGTTGTCCAGCTTCCAGCTGGATGGGGTAAGCAACTTCGAGCCCAGCGCGGCCGTGGTGCTCAACGTCACACAGGACCACCTGGATTGGCACGGCTCCATGCAGGCCTACGCCGATGCCAAGGCCCGCATCTATGGCAAGCAGGCCGTGATGGTCATCAACCGCGATGAGCCGTTGGTCGAAGCCATGGTGCCGCCACCAGAGGTGATCAAGTCCGGTGTCCGCGGTCGCCCTGCCCGCACCGTGCATCGCCAGGTGGTGCGATTCGGGCTGGATGCCCCCCGCAACCCAGGCGACTTCGGCCTGGTGGTGGAAAGCGGCATGGCCTGGCTGGTTCGTGCCCGTGAAGCTGACCCGACCATCAAGCGCAAGAAGGGCGAAGAAGAAGAGATCGTGCTGCAGCGCCTGATGCCGGCGGATGCCTTGCGCATCCGTGGTCGCCACAATGCATCGAACGCCCTGGCTGCCCTGGCGCTGACCACCGCGATCGGCTGCCCGCTGGCACCCATGCTGCATGGACTGCGCGAATACCGTGGCGAACCGCATCGGGTCGAGCATGTGGCCACGGTCGGCGGTGTGGACGCCATCGACGACAGCAAGGGCACCAACGTCGGCGCCACCGTGGCAGCGTTGCTGGGCCTCGGTGCCGATCTGTCGCCGGGCAAGCTCATCGTCATCCTGGGTGGCGATGGCAAGGGGCAGGACTTTGCGCCACTGGCCGAGCCCGTGAGCCGCTACACCCGTGCCGTGGCCCTGATCGGCCGTGACGCGCCGGCCCTGGCTGACGTGTTGAACGGGCTGACCACCCCGCTTGGATTGCCTCTGGTGATGGCCACCCTGCCGACGCTGGAGGACGCGACCCGCTGGGCTTTCGATCAGGCGGTGCCCGGCGATGCGGTGTTGCTCAGCCCGGCCTGCGCCAGTCTCGACATGTTCCGCAACTACGCCCATCGCTCGCAGGTGTTCATCGACACCGTGCGCGAACTGGCGCACGACGCTGGGGAGATGGCATGAGCGAGCGCGCCCTGAATCCGATGGCATGGCTGCAAGGTCTGCGTGCCCGCCTGTCCTCCCGGGACGGCGATGGCGGTGCCTTGCCTGTGCGTGATTCGGTCAGGATCACCTCGCGCCCCTCGACGCTGATGGGCTTCGACCAGCCACTGGTCGTGGTGGTGCTCGCCTTGCTGGCGCTCGGCCTGGTCATGGTGTATTCGGCTTCGATTGCCTTGCCTGACAGCCCGAAGTTTTCGGCCTACACGCCCACCTTTTTCTTCACCCGCCACATCTTCTCTTTGGTGCTGGCGGCACTGGTGGCCGCCGTGGTGACGCAGATCCCGATGGACACCTGGGAGCGCCTGGCGCCATGGCTGTTCGTGACCGCGTTGATGCTGCTGGTGCTGGTGCTGATCCCCCACGTCGGCAAGGGTGTCAATGGGGCACGCCGCTGGCTGCCTCTGGGCATCATGAACTTCCAGCCCTCCGAACTGGCGAAGCTGGCGATCACCTTGTACGCGGCTGACTACATGGTGCGCAAGATGGAAGTGAAGGAGCACTTCTTCCGTGCGGTCGCACCCATGGCCGTGGCCGTGGCCGTGGTCGGCCTGTTGCTGCTGGCTGAACCCGATATGGGCGCCTTCATGGTGATCGCCGCGATTGCCATGGCCATCCTGTTCCTCGGCGGTGTGAATGGCCGGATGTTCTTCCTGATCACCGCTGTGCTGGTGGGCGCCTTCGTGCTGATGGTGACCCTGAGTCCATGGCGGCGCGAGCGCATCTTCGCCTACCTGGACCCCTGGACCGAAAAGAACGCGCTGGGCAAGGCCTACCAGTTGACTCACTCGTTGATCGCATTCGGTCGGGGCGAGGTATTTGGTGAAGGACTGGGCTCCAGCGTCGAGAAGCTGCATTACCTGCCTGAGGCCCACACCGACTTCCTGTTGGCCGTGATCGGTGAGGAACTGGGCTTTGTCGGCGTGGCCATCGTGATCGCGGCGTTCTTCTGGATGGTGCGTCGGCTGTTCCACATCGGACGTCAGGCCATTGCGCTGGATCGCGTGTTTTCGGGCCTGGTGGCCCAGGGTGTGGGCGTTTGGATGGGTGGGCAGGCCTTCATCAACATGGGTGTGAACCTCGGCGTGCTGCCGACCAAGGGTCTGACCCTGCCCCTGATGAGTTATGGCGGTTCGGGCGTGATGCTCAACTGCGTGGCATTGGCAATCGTGTTGCGTGTGGACATTGAAAATCGACAACTGATGAGAGGGGGGCGCGCATGAGCAAGCCTCGTCACCTCGTCATCATGGCCGCTGGAACGGGCGGCCACATCATGCCTGGGCTGGCCGTGGCCAAGGAGTTGCAAAGCCGTGGCTGGACGGTGTCCTGGCTGGGGACCGAAGATGGCATGGAGCACCGCCTCGTGCCGCCCGCCGGCATCGAGCTCGACACCATCAGCTTCAAGGGGCTGCGTGGCAAGGGGCTGGGGCATGCCATCAAGGGCGCCTTCCTGATGCTCAAGGCCTTCATCGAGTGCTTCCGCATCCTGCGCAAGCGTCAGGCTGATGCGGTGCTGGGCATGGGGGGCTATGTCTGCTTCCCCGGCGGTCTGATGGCCAAACTGCGTGGTCTGCCCCTGGTGCTGGTCAATGCCGATGCCGCCATGCTGTTGAGCAACCGGGCGCTGGCGCCCATCACGAACGTCATTGCCTTCGGCTTCGATGGCCCGGCCGCGAAGGGCAAGCGTGCCCGGGTGACGGGCAACCCGGTGCGAGCCGACATCGAGGCCATTGCTGGTCCCGAGCAGCGCTTTGCCGGCCGGGAAGGCCCCTTGCGGATTCTGGTGGTTGGCGGCAGCCTCGGGGCCCGGGTGCTCAATGAAGCCCTGCCTGCCGCCCTGGCTCAGATCCCGCCGGGTGAGCGTCCGAAGGTGACGCACCAGACGGGCATGGCGAACTTCGATGCCGTAAAGGCCGCCTACAAGCGCCTGGACATGGACCCGGTCCGCGAGGTCGAAGTGGTGCCTTTCATCAACAACATGGCGCATCGCCTGGCTGATTGCGATCTGCTGGTGTGCCGCGCCGGGGCCATCACCGTCAGTGAGCTGTGCGCTGCCGGGGTGCCATCCATTCTGGTGCCCCTGGTGTTGTCGACGACCTCGCACCAGAAGGACAACGCCGAGTACATGGCCGCACACGGTGCCGCGGTGCACCTGCCGCAGTCCGACCTGAACGCCGACAACCTGGCCGAGCGCCTGAAGGGGCTCACGCGCGCCGGTCTGCTGGACATGGCCATCAAGGCCCGCGCGCTCGGCCGCCCACGTGCGGCCGGGGCGGTGGCCGATGAAATCGAACAACTGGTGAAGACCAACGCAAAGGGGGCGTCCGCATGAAGCACGCCGTCAAGAACATCCATTTCGTCGGCATCGGTGGTGCGGGCATGAGCGGCATCGCCGAGATCCTGCACAACCTGGGCTACATCGTGTCGGGTTCCGACCAGGCCGACTCGGCCACCACGCGCCGCCTGGCCAGCCTGGGCATCAAGGTGTTTGTGGGGCACGACGCTGCCCACATCGCAGGTGCCGATGCGGTGGTGACGTCCACCGCGGTCAAGGGCGACAACCCCGAGGTGATCGCTGCCCGTGCGCAGCGTATTCCGGTGGTGCCGCGCGCGGTGATGTTGGCCGAGTTGATGCGCCTGCGCAAGGGCATCGCCATCGCTGGCACCCACGGCAAGACGACCACGACCTCCCTGGTCACGTCCATCCTGGCCGAGGCCGGCGTGGACCCGACGTTCGTGATTGGCGGCAAGCTCAACAGCGCCGGCGCCAACTCGGCCCTGGGCAAGGGCGAGTTCATTGTGGTCGAAGCGGATGAGTCCGATGCGTCCTTCCTGAACCTGATGCCCGTGCTGGCCGTCGTCACCAACATCGACGCCGACCACATGGACACCTATGGCCATGACTTCGCGCGCCTGAAGCACGCCTTTGTGGACTTCCTGCACCGCATGCCGTTTTATGGCGCGGCCATCCTCTGCGCTGACGATCCGGGTGTGCACTCGATCATTCCGCTGGTCTCGCGCCCGGTGGTCACCTATGGTCTGGACGACGGCGTGCAGGTGCGCGCAGTGGACGTGCAGGCCTTGCCTGGTGGCCAGATGCAGTTTGTGGTGCAGCGTCGCAATGGGCATACCCTGCCCGACTTGCCGGTGACCTTGAACCTGCCTGGCGTCCACAACGTGCGCAATGCGCTGGCGGCCATCGCCGTGGCGACCGAACTTGATCTGCCGGATGAAGCCATTGTGCGTGCACTGGCCAGCTTCACCGGGGTGGGCCGACGCTTCCAGCGCTATGGCGAATGCCGCTCGGCTGACGGCGGCAAGTTCACCTTGATCGACGACTACGGGCACCACCCGGTGGAGATGGCTGCAGTGATCGCTGCGGCGCGCGGTGCCTTTCCTGGGCGTCGGCTGGTGCTGGCCTTCCAGCCGCATCGCTTCACCCGCACCCGTGATTGTTTCGAAGACTTCGTGAAGGTGCTGGGCACATCGGATGCCGTGCTGCTGACCGAGGTCTACGCGGCCGGAGAAGCCCCCATCGTGGCGGCTGACGGCCGCGCCTTGACGCGTGCCCTGCGCGTCGCGGGCAAGGTCGAGCCCGTGTTTGTCGACAACGTGAACGACCTGCCGGAGGCCGTGGCACAAAACACCCGTGATGGCGACGTCGTCATCTGCATGGGTGCGGGCTCCATCGGAGCCGTGCCAGCCAAGGTCGTTGACCTGCTGAAGGAGTAACGCAGCGTGAGTCAAGTTCACCTGACCCCCTCTACCGTGGACCCGCGTTCGCTGGGCAAGGTGGCCGTCCTGTTTGGTGGCACCTCGGCCGAGCGCGAGGTATCGCTGATGTCCGGTGCGGGCGTCCTCAAGGCCTTGCAGTCGCAAGGCGTCCATGCCTTCGCCTTTGATCCTGCCGAGCGTCCCTTGCAGGAACTCAAGACCGAAGGCGTGGACCGGGTTTTCATCGCCCTGCACGGACGTGGCGGGGAAGATGGCACCGTGCAAGGCGCGCTGGAGCTGCTGAAGATTCCTTACACCGGCTCCGGTGTGATGGCTTCGTCCATCGCGATGGACAAGATCATGACCAAGCGCATCTGGCGCTTCGAAGGTCTGCCGACACCAGACTGGCGCATGGTCTCGAGCGCGGAAGATTGTGCCCAGGCGCTCATCGCGCTGGGAGCCCCCATGATTGTCAAGCCGGCGCGCGAAGGCTCGTCGATCGGCCTGACCAAGGTGACCGATGCCGCGCAATGCGCCGCAGCATACGCCGCCGCCGCACAGCATGACCCCGAGGTCTTGTGCGAGCAGTTCATCGACGGCGAAGAAACCACCTGCCCGGTGCTGGTGGTCAATGGGCAGGCCACGTCCTTGCCCGTGATCCGCATCGTCGCGCCAGGTGGCAACTACGACTATCAGAACAAGTATTTCACCGACGACGTGAAGTACCTGTGCCCGAGCGAACTGGACGCTGACGAAGAGGCCGAAGTCCAGCGCGAAGTGCTGCGTGCCTTCAAGGCACTCGGTTGCCGGGGCTGGGCGCGCGCCGACGTGATGATCCGCCGTACGGATCGCCAGCCCTTCCTGCTGGAGATCAACACCTCGCCGGGCATGACCGGCCACTCCCTGGTGCCCATGTCGGCCCGCGTGGCTGGCCTGAGCTACGAACAACTTTGTCTGCACCTGCTCGCATCGGCTTCGCTGGATGCGGTGCAGAACCAGGCCTGACGAACGACACGGACCATGCAAGCCGCTGCCGCCCTCAACCACCCCCGCGAGATGCCTCAGGACATCCGCTGGATGAATGCTGCCGCCGCCGCACTGGCCGCCGCATTGGTGGTCTTGCTGGTGGCTGCGGGTCTGATCAAGTGGTCGAGGCAGGCCTACTTCGACATCCGCCGCATCTCGGTGGAAGGCGATCTGCAACGCAACAACCTCGCCACGGTCCGTGCCAATGTGCTGCCCCATCTGAAAGGCGGCTTCTTCACCATCGACCTGGCGCGTGCACGTGACACCTTCGAGGCGCTCCCGTGGGTGCGCCATGCGGTCGTGCGGCGCATCTGGCCGAACGAGTTGCGCGTCACGCTCGAAGAGCATCGCCCTGCTGCCTACTGGCACCATGCGGACCGTGAAGACGAGCTGGTCAATACCTATGGCGAGGTCTTTGACGCCAACATCGGTGACGTGGAAGACGAGCCCTTGCCCACACTGGCAGCCCCGGCCAACCCCACACCCGACGAAGCCCGCGTCATGCTGGATATGCTGCACCGCTTGCAACCCCTGGTGCAGCCCTTGCAGGGAGACATCGACACCCTGCAGCTCACCGACCGCGGGTCCTGGAGCGTCGAGCTGGACAACGATGCGAACCTCGAGCTTGGCCGAGGCAACGCTGAAGAATTGCAGGCCCGCATCGAGCGCTTTGTGCGCACGCTGCCGGTACTGCACCGTCAATACCCCGCACCGCTGGTCTATGCCGATCTGCGTTACCCGGAAGGTTATGCCGTGCGCTTGCGCGGCGTGAGCACCTCCCAGGAAACCAAAGGCAGCAAGCCGCCCGTGGCGCCCAAGAAACCTTAAATCGACTCAAGTACACACACCATGCCCAAGGAATACAAGGATCTGGTTGTCGGACTCGACATCGGCACCGCCAAAGTGATGGCGGTTGTGGCCGAAGTCCTGCCTGGCGGCGACTTGCGACTCGCCGGCCTCGGTGTATCGCCGAGTCACGGTCTCAAGCGTGGCGTGGTCGTCAACATCGACGCCACCGTGCAGTCCATCCAGCAGGCGCTCAAGGAAGCCGAGCTGATGGCCGACTGCAAGATCAGCCGCGTCTGGACGGGCATCACAGGCAGCCACATCCGTGGGCAGAACAGCACCGGCATGGTCATCGTGCGGGACAAGGAAGTCGCGCCGATCGACGTGCAGCGCGTGGTGGAAACCGCCAAGGCCATCAACATCCCCAACGACCAGCGCCTGCTGCTGGTCGAGCCCCAGGAATTCATCATCGACGGCCATGAGGTGAAAGAGCCCATCGGTATGAGTGGTGGCCGGCTGGAGGTGAAGGTGCACATCGTGACCGGTGCCCAGAGCGCGGCAGAGAACATCGTCAAGTGCGTGCGACGCTGCGGGCTGGAGGCCGAACAGCTGGTACTCAACCCCAGTGCTTCCAGCGCAGCCGTGCTGACCGACGATGAAAAATCGCTGGGCGTGGCCCTGGTTGACATCGGTGCCGGCACCACCGATGTGGCCATCTTCACCGATGGCGCCATCCGCCACACGGCGGTCATTCCCATTGCGGGCGACCTCATCACGAGTGACATCGCCATGGCCCTGCGCACGCCTACCAAGGACGCAGAAGACATCAAGGTCGACTTCGGCGTGGCCAAGCAGCTGCTGGCCGACCCGAACGAGCAAGTCGAGGTGCCGGGCCTGGGTGACCGCGCCCCCCGCATGCTCTCGCGCCAGGCGCTGGCCGGCGTGATCGAGCCGCGCGTCGAGGAAATCTTCTCGCTGGTCCACCAGGTGATCCGCGAGTCCGGTTACGAGGAACTGCTGTCGTCGGGCATCGTGCTGACCGGTGGTTCGGCGGTCATGCCGGGCATGGTCGAGCTGGCCGAAGACATCTTCCTCAAACCCGTGCGCAAGGGGCTGCCCTTGTACGCGGGCGCACTGCACGACATGGTGGCGAGCCCCCGCTCGGCCACGGTCATGGGCTTGCTCGAAGAAGCAAGGCTGGCGCGCATGCGCGGCATGAAAGCGGCTCAGAAGGCAGGCTCGGTTCAGGGCCTGTTCGGAAAGGTCCGCGATTGGTTCATTGGTAATTTCTGAAGACACAGATCTTCATCACATTTGACTGGCAACTGCTTGATATAACGGAGGTACGACATGCCTATTGAAATGATTGAAAGCTTCGACATGGGAACGCAGATCAAGGTGATCGGCGTGGGCGGTGGCGGCGGCAACGCCGTGGACCACATGATCGACAAGGGTGTGCAAGGCGTGCAGTTCATTTGCGCCAACACCGACTCGCAAGCGCTGAACCGCTCGACGGCCGGCGTGCAGCTGCAACTGGGCAGCACGGGTCTGGGGGCCGGTGCCAAGCCGGAAGCCGGCCGCGCTGCAGCTGAAGAGGCTGTCGACCAGATCCGTACCGCACTCGATGGCGCCCACATGGTGTTCATCACGGCCGGCATGGGTGGCGGTACCGGCACGGGTGCCGCACCGGTGATCGCGCGCGTCGCCAAGGAGATGGGCATCCTGACCGTGGGTGTCGTGACCAAGCCGTTCGAATTTGAAGGCAACCGCCGCATGAAGCAGGCCGACGCCGGCCTGTCCGAGCTGGAAGCCAATGTGGACTCGCTGATCGTGGTGCTCAACGAGAAGCTGCTGGAAGTGCTGGGCGACGATGTCACCCAGGAAGATGCTTTTGCTGAAGCCAACGACGTGCTGAAGAATGCTGTCGGTGGTATCAGCGACATCATCCACATCCCGGGCCTGGTGAACGTTGACTTTGAAGACGTCAAGACCGTGATGAGCGAGCCTGGCAAGGCCATGATGGGCACGGCAACTGCCACCGGCCCGGACCGTGCCAACAAGGCTGCTGAAGCTGCCGTGGCTTGCCCGCTGCTGGAAGGCATCGACCTGTCCGGCGCACGCGGTGTGCTGGTGCTGATCGCTGCAGGCAAGGCCAACTTCAAGCTGTCCGAGTCGCGCAATGCCATGAACACCATCCGTCGCTATGCGGCCGATGATGCCCACGTGATCTACGGTACCGCTTATGACGAGACCCTGGGTGACGCCCTGCGCGTGACCGTGATCGCGACCGGCTTGAGCGGCGCCAAGCGTCAGCAAGCCCCGATGACCGTGGTGCACAGCGCCCCGCAGACCCAGGTCTACGCCCGCACGGGTACCGACAACATCCCGGTGCTGACGCAACCCGTTGGCCAGGCTGTGGGTGGTGCACCAGCCATGGGCCATGCCGCTCCGGCACACGACTTCAGCGGCATGAACACGCCCAGCGTGTGGCGCAGTGGTCGTACCCAGGCAGCAGCCAAGGTAGATGCGCTGGCCAGCAATGGCATGGATGAGATCGAGATCCCGGCCTTCCTGCGCAAGCAAGCCGACTGATCGCTAGTTAGCAGTACCTTCAAGCATTGCCTTTTCCCCCGTGCCGATGTCGGGCACGGGGGCTTTTGGCCTTCTGTTTCCGTGTTCTCAGTCAGCCAGACAATGGCTTCAGGGCCGCCTCTCGAACCTGTCGGATGGCGTCGCCGATGGCTGGGCCTTTGAGTCCCCGTGCCACCGCTTCCTGTGCAGCCGCATTCGCGTCGGCCGCCAGCGCCAGGGCCAGCGCCTCGCGCAGCCGAGCAGCTTGCGGATAGGCCGTCTGCTCGAATCCCAGTCGCCCACGTGCATCGGCCTCGCAGGCCATCAGCACGTCGTGGAAGCGCGTTGGCTTGCGGATGGCATCGCAGCGCTCCAGCAAACGCAGCAAAGCTGCCGCACCCAGCGCAGCACTCTGATGAATGTGCCCGTGCTCGCGGGCCACGACTTCTGCCAACTCCCGGCACTCGACCGGCACCCGCAAGCGCTCGCAGACAACCTTGAGCAGCTTCACGCTGCGCCCTTCATGCCCAATGTGGCGGGGTAGCACATCCGCAGGCGTGTTGCCTTTGCCCAGGTCGTGTCCGAGGCAGGCGAAACGCGTAGCCAGGTTGCAGCCCAGTTGGGCGCTCATGTCCAGCACCATCATCAGGTGCACGCCGGTGTCGACTTCCGGGTGGTATTCGGCGCGTTGCGGTACACCCCATAGCCGATCTACTTCGGGGAGCAGCCTTTGCAGGGCTCCGCAGGCACGCAACACCTCCAGCATGCGAGAGGGGCGCTCCTCCATCAGCCCGCGGGCGAGTTCCTGCCATACCCGCTCGGCAACCAGGTGATCGACCTCACCTTGTCGGACCATCTCCGACATCAGGGCCATGGTTTCCGGCGCGATGCTGAAATCATGGAAGCGTGCCGCAAAGCGGGCCAGGCGGAGGATGCGAACCGGGTCCTCGCCGAATGCGGGGGACACGTGACGCAGCACCTTGGCCTGCAAATCGGGCTGCCCCCCATAGGGGTCGATGACATGGCCTTCCCCATCTTCTGCCATGGCATTGATGGTGAGGTCTCTGCGGACCAGGTCCTCTTCGAGGGTGACGTCCGGGGATGTGTGGAAGACAAAGCCGTGGTAGCCGGGCGCGGTCTTGCGCTCGGTGCGCGCCAGCGCGCACTCCTCCCGGGTGAGCGGGTCGAGAAAGACAGGGAAGTCGCGGCCAACAGGGACAAAGCCCTGTTCGATCAGTTGTTCAGGTGTCGCGCCGACGATGACCCAGTCCCGGTCGCCACAGGGGCGGCCCAGCAGGCGGTCACGCACGGCGCCACCGACGAGGTAGCGCTGCATCCCGTCAGTGTAGCCAGTGGCTCAGGTCGGCGAGGGGCTCAGGCGAGCCAGGGCCACGTATTCGGCGACGGGCACCTCTTCCGCCCGGCGCTGCAGGTCGAAGTCGGTTACCAGCCCCTGCTTCTCGATCCAGGCCCCGAGGGTGTGCCGCAGGATCTTGCGGCGCTGCGAGAACGCCGTGGCCACCAGTTCACCCAGGCGGTCCGAATCGATGGCGGCCACTTCCGGCCATGGCACCATGCGCACCACAGCAGAGTCAACCTTGGGCGGCGGATCGAATGCCTCAGGCGGCACATCGACGACGTTTTCCATGTCGTAGCGCCACTGCAGCATCACGCTGAGTCGGCCATAGTCCTTGCTGCCAGGGCTGGCCACCATGCGGTCCACCACTTCCTTTTGCAGCATGAAATGCTGGTCTTCCACCTGGTCGGCCCAGGGCAGCAGGTGAAACAGGATGGGGGTGGAGATGTTGTAGGGCAGGTTGCCGATGATGCGCAGCTTCTGCCCGGCCGCCTGAGCCAGCGCACCAAAGTCGACCTTCAGCACGTCGGACTCGACCACGGTCAATTCCGGCCGCTTGCGCAGGCGGGCTGCCAGATCGCGGTCCAGTTCCACCACGGTGAGGCGTTCGGAACGGTCGACCACCGGGTTGGTCATGGCCCCGAGACCAGGGCCAATTTCGACCAATGCCTGGCCGGGCCGGGGGTTGATGGCCCGCACGATGTCGTCGATCACGCCATCGTCAGACAGAAAGTGCTGGCCGAAACGCTTGCGCGCGACATGGCCTTGTTGCGGGCGAGGGCCCCTGGAAGGGCCCTTGGCCCCGTGGCGATGATCAGGGGGCATCGCGCATTTCCACCCAGGCCGCAGCACGCAATTCACGAGCCCATTCATCGTAGGCGGCGTCAAAGCGCTGCTCGCGCAGCACAGAGCGGGCAGCTTCCCGCTTTTGCTGGTCGCTCAGGGCCACTTCGCGGCGCTCGATGAGCTGAATCAGGTGAACGCCAAAGCGGGACACGACGGGCTGCGACACCTGTCCGGGTTGCAGGGCGCTGAGGGCTTGTTCGAACTCTGGCACAAACTGGCCGGGGGAGGCCCAACCCAGATCGCCACCACGCATGGCGCTGCCATCTTCGGAGTACTGGCGTGCCATCTGCGCAAAACTGGCCTGGCCGTCCACGATCTGGCGTCGGATCTCATTCATGCGCGCCTTGGCCTGATCCGACGTGAGCGTGGCCGATGTGCGCAGGAGGATGTGGCGGGCACGCTGTTGCGTGTAAGTCGCCTTGGCCGTGTTTTCACGCTCGACCAGCTTGACCACATGGAAGCCGGCTGATGAACGCACGACAGGGGCAATGCCACCCACCTTGACGTCCTTGACCGCATCGACGAACACATCGGGCAGGCGGGTGGCAGGCCGCATGCCGATCACGCCGCCTTGGGCCTTGGTGGTGGGGTCACCCGAGTAGGCCTTGACCAGCTCGCTGAAGCTTTCACCGCGTGCCGCACGTGCCCGCAGGTCCTCAGCCTGGACGCGCAGGGCTTCAATTTGCGCAGAGCTGGCCTTCTCCGGAACGGGGATCAGGATGTGGGCGAGGTTGTAGGCCACACCAGCGGCGTTGGTTCCAGCGTAAAAGGCATCGATGTCCTCATCGCTGATCTGGATGCGGCTTGTCACTTCACGGGCACGCACCCGCTCGAGCAGCATTTGTTCCTTGAGGCTGCTGCGATAGCGGTCAAAGTCGAGGCCATCCTGCTTCATGCGCGCACGCAGTTCAGACAGGCTCAACTGGTTTTGCGTGGCGATGTTTTCGACCGCGGCGTCGAGCTCGCTGTCAGAAATGTCCATGCCCAGTGTCTTGGCCTGCCCAAGTTGCACTTTTTCGTCGATCAGTGCGTCAAGTACCTGACGGCGCAGCTCATCGCGGTTCGGCAGACGCGCACCTGGCGCTGCGGTCGCGATGATGCGGCTGACCCGCTTCTCGATGTCCTGATGGGTGATGGGTTCCTGGTTGACCACGGCCACGATGTAGTCCGCCGTGCTGGGCGCACCGGGCAGACTCAATTGCGTGCTGAGGCTGCCAGGGCTGCCCAGGCCACCGCCCAGGGTCGGGGTGGAGTCCAGGCGGAAGCCTTGCGCCAGTGCGGGCTGTTGCCCGGCGGTCAGCAAGGCCAACCCCAGCATCAGGGTAGACAGCAGGCGATGACCCACACCGGAGGCGGCCTGGGTGAGGGAGTGCTTGGAGAAATCAGTCATCGGTCTGGTCAGACGTGGAGTTGGCGGGGATGAACATGCTGTTGTCGTCACGCAGCAGTTTGTACCCTGGGATGTCGTTCTTCAAACGGTGCAAGGGGCTGGAGCCCAGGCGGGACAAGCCGACGAGCTCGAGCTGGAACATGAACTTGGTACTGGCGTCGCTGCCCGTGAGGGAGCGCTGCGCCACGATCCGGCCAATCCAGCAACCAGCATCGTATTCGAAGCCGACCAGGGCATCGGTCATGTGTTCGTCGCGCATGCTGTAGCTCAGACGCCCGACGCTGTACCAGGTTCCCTTGCATTCGGTGCCACCTGTGCGGTGGCCATCGAAATTGAGGGATGCCGATGCGCTGGCCGCCTGCTGGGCCATGGTTTGCGTCGGCGGCGTGAAGTTGCGGCTGAGGGGCCACTGCCAGCCCAGGTCCACCTGCTCACTGCTGTCGCGGGCGTAACGGTAGCTCAGGCTCACGGTATGCCAGTCGGCCGGCGTGTAGCGCAGGCTCATGGTGGTGCGCTGGTTCTGGTGGCCCTGTGCGCTGGACTGCTGTGTGCTGTCCACAAACCAGTGCTGTGCAATGTTGGTAGACGCCAACAGCAGCAGGTCGGACAGGCGCTGGGTGATGGGGGCACCGTCGTTGGGGGTGATGCGCTGGTCTGCAAACAAGACCTTTTGAACCACGCCCAGGCGCACCGCCTCGGCGCCATCCTTGGGGTCTAGCCAGCGGGTCGTGACACCCAGGGTCAACTGGTTCGCATCGTTGATGCGATCCATGCCGGTGAAGTCGCTTTCCGAGAAGATCGAGTATTGATTGAAGTCGCGCTGAGCCGTGTCGAACAAGGGCAGGTTCGACTGCTTGCGGTAGGGTGTGTAGACGTACATGGCACGCGGCTCCAGCGTCTGCACCATGTCGTGACCAAACAGCGTGGTGTTGCGCTCGAACGTGACGTTGCCGTCCAGGCTGAATGTCGGCACGGTCAGGGACGCCTCGCGGGTCGAGGTGGTCGTGTTGCCGTCGAGCGAATAGTTCACGCTGCGCACACTGAGGCGTGGTGTGAGCGTGTAGCCATTGAGGTCGCCGAAGGTGCGCTCGACCTGACCGATGGCATGCAAGCGGTTGCCAGCCACCTTGGTGGCATCTTCATTCGTGAAGCGGTTGAACTCGCCTTGCATCTGCCAGGTCCAGCCGCTCTCGGAGGTGCTTCGACTGCGCACGCCCATCTGGGGTTCTCTGCGGTAGGGGGCCGTGATTTGCGTGCTGGGGTCACCCAGCGTGTCCATGTCACGCAAGGTCTGCCACGTCTGTACGTTCGCATACAGCGTGGTCTGGCTGGCACCCAGCCCCCAGTTACGGGTGTTGAGCTGTCGCTCGACACTGGCATGGCTGTCATAAAGACGGGGGGTCAACGATGGCAACTCGCCCGAGAAGTCCTTCCAGTAGTCGTCATCTGACACTCGGCGCCAGCGCAGCTCGTAATTGGTCAGGGTGGGGGAGTCGGACTCGGTGACCACGCCCTGATGCTGGTAGTCGACCATGCCCCGTGCTTCGCCAGCAACTTGGTCATATGGCAGGCCGGCGACATGCAAGGTGCCGCGGTATTCGGGCGTCAGGTATCGGTATTCGACATCGGCGCCACCGCCGCGTCGTGTCGACATGCTCGGGGTCAGCGTCATGTCCTGGTTCGGCGCGATGTTCCAGTAGTAGGGAACCGCCAGTTCGAAGCCGGCCTTGTTATCCACATCGAAAGACGGTGCCAGCCAGCCGGATTTGCGCTCGTCCCGAAGGGGGAAAGTCAACACCGGCGCAGCGAGGATCGGCACACCCAGGAAGCGGATGACGGCGTTTTGCGCGCGCCCTTCATTGGCGTCAAAGTCCATGTCGACCTGGCTGGTGCTCAGCACCCAGTCAGGCGAGCCAGGGCTGCCGTCAGGCAGGTCGTTGGGCGTGCAACTGCTGTAGGTGGCCTGCGTGGCGCGCAAGCGGTTCGACCCCAGGAACTCGATCAGGTTGGCGCGGCCGCCCGCTGCCGTGCGCCCAAACCAGTAACTGGGGCGGATGAATTCGCCTTCCAGCGTGTCGAGCTTGAGCGTCAGCTCAGGGCCGACGAACACATCGCCTTGACGGGTGATGCGGACGCGGCCGACAGCGTGAGCCGTGTCGTTGGCCTGGGTGTAGGTCACCTCGTCCGTGCGCATGGCGATGTCGCCCTGGCGCAGTTTGACCGTGCCGGTGGCCTTCATCTTGTCGTCGGTGTGCCCTTCGACGTGGTCGGCTTCGAAATACAGCGGCAGCTGGTTGCTGCGCTTTTTGCCGGCCACCGGGACCGTCAGGTTGAATGTCGAGCGCAGTTGCTCGATTTCGTCCGACGACGGGGCGGAGGCTGCAGCAGCAGGCTGTGCGGCATCTGCGGCATGGGCATGTCGACCAGCCATTTGGGTCGCCACAAGGGCGGCAGCGATGGCAACGGGGGTCCAGCTCAGGGACAAGGGGCGTACGGTGCGGCGGGTCACGGTGTCGGGCGGGCGCAGTCCTGGTAAAAGAGGGCAGCACCGCATGGGCGGCCTTGCCTACAATCGGCTGATTATTTCATGGGGCCGGCCCACTTCGCGCCGGATTGTTTCGGCAATGAGTGTTCCTTCTGCAACTTCTTCCAATTCTGAGCCCATCATCTGGGCAGATCCGGCCCGCGAGGCTGCTTTCCATGCCTGGCTGCATGGGTTGGCGCCTGTTCACGGGCTGGTGCCTGAATCTGTGCGCTCAGCCAGTGCCGACGCCAGTTTCCGTCGGTATTTCCGGGTGGATGCCCAGGGGGGGGCGACGGGGGCTTCGCGCATCATCATGGATGCGCCACCCCAGCACGAAAACTGCCATCCTTTTGTGACCATGGCTCGCCTGCTCCATGCCGGTGGCGTGCGGGTGCCGGAAGTGCTGGCCTGGGATGAAGCGCAGGGCTTCATGCTCCTGACCGACCTGGGGCACACCACGTTCCTGTCCACGCTCGATGTGGACCAGCCGCATCTGGCCGGCAATGTGACCCGATACCGGGCCGCCCTCGACGAGTTGATCGTGTTGCAGCGGGTGGCAGCACCGGCCGACCTGGCGCCCTATGGCGATGCCCTGCTTCAGCGTGAACTGGATCTGTTCCCCCAGTGGTACCTGACCCAGTTGCGTGGACTGAAGCTGTCGGACGATCAGCTGACGATGCTGGACAACACCTTTGCACTGATCAAATCGCAGGTGCTGGCCCAGCCGGTGGCGCTGGTGCACCGCGACTACCACAGCCGCAATCTGATGGTCGACCCGGACGACGCCTCGGCTCGCCCAGGCGTGCTCGATTTTCAGGATGCCGTGGTGGGCCCGCTGACCTATGATCTGGTTTCGCTGCTGCGTGATGCCTACGTGATGTGGGATGAGGATGTGCAGATCGACTACGCCGTGCGCTATTGGGAGCGCGCCCGCAAGGCTGGCTTGCCGGTAGACGCCGACTTTGGCGCTTTCTGGCGCGATGTCGAGTGGATGGGGCTGCAGCGCCACCTGAAAGTGCTGGGTATTTTTGCCCGTCTGGCCATTCGCGACGGCAAGCGCGGCTACCTGAACGACATCCCCCGCGTCTGGACGTATGCCCACAAAGTGTGCGCTCGCTATCAAGGCCTGGGCCCGCTGCTGCGCCTGTTGGAGCAGGCCGAGGCGGCCAACGGGGGTGTCCAGACCCAGGTCGGATACACCTTCTGAGCACGCTGTTTTTCTGAACCTGCGCAAAAATGCAGCAACAAGCGGATAATCCGCACTCAATGAATTCACAATCTTCCACGCCGGCCGATACGGCCGCGCCGCTGCCCGAGGCAGCCGCCCCCGAGGCTCCCGCCCGATTCGACACCCTGCCCCTCGATCCCAAACTGTTGCGCGCGATCGAGGCACAGGGCTACGCCGCCATGACCCCGATCCAGGCCAAGGCCATTCCGGTGGTGCTGGCTGGGCGTGATGTCATGGGTGCGGCCCAGACCGGCACGGGCAAGACGGCCGCCTTCTCGATTCCGCTGCTGCAAAAGATGCTCAAGCACGAGAACGCGAGCATGTCGCCTGCGCGCCACCCTGTGCGTGCGGTGGTGCTGGCGCCCACGCGTGAGCTGGCCGATCAGGTGGCCAACAACGTCAAGGCATACGCCAAGCAGACCAATCTGCGCGTGGCAGTGGTGTTCGGCGGCATCGACATGAAGCCCCAGACCGCCGAGCTCAAGGGTGGGGTCGAGGTGCTGATTGCCACGCCGGGCCGCCTGCTGGACCACATCGAGGCCAAGAACTGCAACCTGTCGCAAGTCGAGTACGTGGTGCTCGATGAGGCAGACCGCATGCTCGACATCGGTTTCCTGCCTGACCTGCAGCGCATCCTGAGCTACTTGCCCAAGCAACGTCAGACCCTGCTGTTCTCTGCCACGTTCTCGCCAGAAATCAAGAAGCTGGCTGGGAGCTACCTGCAGGATCCGATCCTGGTCGAAGTGGCCCGCCCCAATGCCACGGCATCGACGGTGGAGCAACGCTTTTACAAGGTCGACGAAGATGACAAGCGCGCGACCATCCGTCAGATCATCCGCGACCGCGACATCAAGCAGTGCATCGTCTTCGTCAATTCGAAGCTCGGTGCGGGGCGCCTGGCGCGTGCATTCGAGCGCGATGGCCTGAAGACCGCAGCACTGCACGGTGACAAATCCCAGGATGAGCGCCTGAAGTCGTTGGACGCCTTCAAGAAGGGCGATGTCGAGGTGCTCGTGGCCACCGACGTGGCGGCGCGGGGCATTGACATCGCGGCGTTGCCGGCGGTGTTCAACTTCGACATTCCTTTCAATGCGGAAGACTATGTGCACCGCATCGGCCGGACGGGCCGCGCTGGCGCCAGTGGTCTGGCCGTGTCGTTGGTGACCGGCTCTGATACCCGCTTGATGGCCGATATCGAAAAGCTCATCAAGAAGAAGCCCGAGGTCGAGCCGTTTGAAGTGATGCGTCGTCCCCGTCGCGACAGCCGTGGCGATGACCCGCGTGAACAGGCTTATGGTGAGGAGAGCCGCGCACCGCGTGCGGCGCGGCCGGCCATGCCCGTGCGCCGTCAGGCCCCTGCGGACCCGTTCTTTGACAAGCCCTATGAGCCGGCCTCAGATGCCGACCCCACCTGGGACAAGAAGATCGAGCCGACGCCTGGGGGCGCTGCTGGTTCGGGTCTGTCGCGTTTCATCAAGCCCAAGCGCAAGGTGGCTGCCTTGCTGGGTGGTAGCGGCACGACCCGGCGCTGATCGGCTGAGTGCGTGGGGCACCTGTGATGCCCCCGCTGGTGCTCAGGGAATCTCGACGCTGCCCATGCGTGCGGCGATCATGCCGGAGCGCCCCAGGATATAGCCGGAGCCCGGGTTTTGCTCGAAGCGCTTGGGCGCCGGCAACATCACGGCCAGGCGAGCCGCCTGCATCGCACCCAACTGGCTCGCATCCACATGGAAGTAGTGGCGTGCAGCTGCCTGCGCGCCAAACACACCTTCGCCCCATTCGACATTGTTGAGGTAGATGTCGAGGATGCGGTCCTTGCTCAGCAGACCCTCCAGCATGAAGGTGATGACGAACTCCTGGCCTTTGCGGATGAAGTTGCGCTCACTGCTGAGGAACAGGTTCTTGGCCAATTGCTGCGTGATCGTGGAACCGCCGACCACCTTGGCGGCGGCTTGCTGGGTGGCCGTGGGTGGTTCGGGCGGCTTGCGGCCGCGTTTCCTGGCGCGCTCCACAGCCCGCTCATAGCGTGCCTGGGCCTGGTCCTTGATCTTGTCGACTTTCGCCTGGGCCAGGCTGTTGCGGCGCCAGGCACTTTCCAGTGCGTCCCATTCGACACCATGGTGATCGACAAAATTCGCGTCCTCCGAGGCGATCACCGCGCGGCGGAGGTTGTCGGAGATCTGACTGCCCGGGCGCCACTCCTGAGCCCAGGGCAGGCGACCACTTGAAAACAGGATGCGCACGGCTTCGCTGCGCTGGAAGGTGGTCGATTGCGGGCCCAGTACCGCCATCATGCCGATTCGGCTCAGAAAATAGAGCTGCAAGGCCAGTCCGGCCAGCACCACCAGGGTGATGAGTCGTCCGATCCGTCCCATCAGTGGGTCCCGTCAGGCAAGGCGTCTACTTCGGCGCGCAAGCTGGCCAGCACCGACGCGGTGTCGGGGCGGACACCACGCCATAGCGCGAAGCTTTCTGCTGCCTGCTCCACCAGCATGCCCAGGCCGTCACGGCCGTTGGCCCCTTGTGCCTGCGCCCAGCGCAGGAAGGGCCGGGCAGCGGGGCCGTACATCATGTCCAGAGCCAGCGCCCCCGCCTTGAGGACTGGGCCTTGCACCGGCACACCGCCGCCAGACAGGCTGGCGGCGGTGCCGTTGATCAACACGTCATAGCCGGTGCCGACATCGGCCAGCGTCGAGGCACGGAGCGCCACACCGTGTTCGTCAGCCCAGGCCTGGTGTCGCGCGACCAGGTCTTTGGCCTTGTCCACGGTTCGGTTGGCCACCACGATTTCAGCGGGGCGCGATTCGATCAAGGGGCCCAGTACACCCGCACTGGCCCCGCCTGCGCCCAGCAGCAACACCCGTTGGCCTGTCAGCGTCACGCCGGCATTGACGGTGATGTCGCGTACCAGGCCAGCCCCATCGGTGTTGTCGGCCAGCCAGCCGCCTTGGGCTGTGGGGTCGAATCGCAGCGTGTTGGCCGCCTGCGCCAGTTCGGCGCGACGCGTGCGGCGTGCCGCCAGCTCGAACGCTTCAAACTTGAATGGCACGGTCACGTTGCAGCCTTGGGCTCCGTCTGCGGCGAAGGCGCGGATGGTGGTGGCAAAACCATCCAGCGGGCACAGCAGCCGGCCATAGTCGACCGACTGGCCGGTGGCCTGAGCAAAGAGCGCATGGATGGCGGGCGAGCGGCTGTGCTCGACCGGGTTGCCTGCCACGGCATAGCGGGCGGGTGCAGCAAGGTCTGGGTGGGTCATGGTGCGGTCGACAGGCCGGTCGGGGCGGGTGCCTGGTTGGTGGCCTCCAGGCCGGCTTCCCGGGTGAAGCGGAAGCGTGAAGCAATCAACAGCAAATCGTGGCCGCTGCTGACTTCGGGTGGGATGTTGCCGTACGGTCCGGCTTGCTTGACGATGGAGCGCGCCAGCTTGTCGAGTGTCTTGTTGCCCGAGCTGCGCAGCACCACGGCCTCCACCACGTCACCCTTGCGGTTCAACCAGGTTTCCATGATCAGTTCGCCATACAGCTTTTGGCCATGGTAGGTCGGGAAATGTTCGGTCCCGGCGCGCTCGACGATGGTGCGGAAGTGGCTGTAATAGAGTGCATCGGCCGACTTCATGGTGGCCGGGCTCAGGTAGCGTTTCTTGGGCCGCGCGTTTTCTTCCCGGATGCGCTTGTCGATTTCAGCCAGCAGGTCAGTCAACTGCTTGCGGCGCTCTTCCTCGGCGCGGGCCTGGGCACTGTCGGTGCGAGGCTGTGCCTGTGGCGGCGGCAGGGCTGACAACTCCTTCTTGATCTGGGTGAGCAGCAACTGCTGTTCCGCCTGCATCTGCTCGATCATGCGCTGCGTTTCCTCCAGCGCATCACCTTGTTCCGTGTGTTGTGTGGGTGGGAGCGGGGAGGTGGCCCGGCCCGTGGTTTCTCCACCGCCCGCCAGATTCTGCTGCGCCAGGGCCTGAGGTTTGTCCGGCGCCTGTTCGCCTGCGGCATTGACCAGCACCACTTCCAGCGGGGTGTCCTTGAACACCCGGTTGAAGCCCTCCGGGTCGACAAACCGCACAGTCAGCAGGGCTGCATGCAGTCCCAGCGAAATGAGCAGTGCTGTTTGCAGCAGGGTCAGGTGGGTCAGCGCCGAGCGGATGCGTGTCAGCATGGCAGGGGTCAGGCCTCTGGGTTGGGTGTGGCAGGGGTGTCGGCGTCGGTGACGTCGATGGCGAGGGTCAATGGACCGGCATTGTCGAGTGCCTCATCGGCTTCGTCCGCTTCGGTGTCGCCTTCGACAGCCTGGGCTTCATCCAGGCGCGCCACGACGCTGGCATGCACGTCCAGGGTGAGCTCATCGACGCCGGTGACGCGCACACGCACACGGCTGTGGCGAGGCAGGTTGTCCGCACCGATGGCCTTGAACACCAGGGGCAGGGTGTCGGCGCGGACCAGGCCATTGATCATGACCGCACAGTCCAGTTCGGTGATCTGGTTCTGTGCCAGATAGCGCAGCGTCCAATAGCGCTCCATGCTTGACTGGAAGCCGTTGTAGGTGCTGTAAGCCCCGTCAAAGCCGGAGATGATGGAGAACAGCTCGGCGTCTTTCGGCTTGAACGGTGCGACCAGCGCTGCGGTGCGGCCATTGCGGGCGCAGGCCACGATCTGCCACTGGTTGACCAGGTCGACGTAGCGGCGCAGTGGCGAGGTGGCCCAGGTGTACTGCGCCACCCCCATGCCGGCGTGCGGCAAGGCCTTGGTGCCCATGCGCACCTTGATGCCGGGTTGCAGGCTGGCTTGGCTGCGGTAGATGCCGGGCACGCCCAGTTCGGCCAGCCAGCCACCCCAGGTGCTGTTGGCCAGGATCATGGCTTCGGCCACGATCAGATCCAGCGGCGCACCCCGTTGACGGGTGCCGATCACGACCTGTTCCGAGCCGGCGGGCTCGATGCCGTCGCTCATGGTGTTCTCGCCGCCGGCACCCAGCAGCTTGAAGGTGTAGTCTGGCCGGTTGAAGTTTTCAGGCTTGCCGCGCACGACTTCGCGCTGGGCTTTCAGATGGCGAGCTAGCCGGAAAGCGAAGGCCAGCTCGGCAGCGAAGGCGTACGAAGCCGGAGCCTCGCCAGTCAGGCTGGCTTCGGTGATGACGGTGTCCAACTGGTCGTGCCGCAGGTTGGCGGCAATGGGCACCCGTTCGAGTCGGGTTTCGCTGCTCTTGCGTTCCAGTGTGGCCTCGTCGAAGCTCACATAAAGGGAGACCGCCGGGCAGTCGCGTCCCTCCAGCAGGGTGTAGCGCTGCACCACCTCATCGGGCAGCATGGTGATCTTGTGCCCGGGCATGTAGACCGTCGAATAGCGGCCACGTGCCACCTGATCGACCGCACTGCCTGGCTGGATGGCGAGCCCCGGTGCTGCGATGTGGATGCCGTAGGTCACGGTGCCCGTGCCCAGTCCCTGCACTGACAAGGCGTCGTCGATCTCGGTGGTCATCGAGTCGTCGATCGAGAAGGCCTGCACGGAGGCCAGCGGCAACTCGTCCTTGATCGGGGGGGCTTCCAGGGGCGGGAAACCCGTTCCCTTCGGGAAATTTTCGAACAGGAATCGCTTCCAGTGGAACTGGTAGGGGCTGTCAATGGCGCCCGCGTCTTTCAGCAGGTCCAGCGGCGCACGTTGACTGCGCTTGGCAGCTTCGACCACCGCCTTGTATTCCGGACCATTTTTGTCCGGCTTGAACAGAATCTTGTAGAGCTGTTCGCGAATCGGTTGCGGACAGGCACCGGCGGCCAAGTCGGTTGCCCATTGTTCGATCTGCAGGGCCTGCTGTTTTTTGCGCTCGATGGCCAGCAGGGCCTGCTTGAGGATGTCTTCCGGCGCCTTGCGGAAGCGACCTTTGCCCCGGCGATGAAAGTAGTGCGGTGTCTCGAACAGGCGGATCAGCATGGCGGCGTGCTGGACAGCATCCGGGCTGGCGCCGAAATACTCGCTTGCCAGATCCTCGAAACCGAACTCATCGACCGGGGCGACCTCCCAGACGAGGTCCACGTCGATGTCGGCGGCCATGGCTGCACCTTGGGCCAGCACCTCGGCTGGCGCGGGCTTGGCGAACTTGATCAGCACGTTGGCGGTTTTCACCTTCACGCGCTTGCCGGAATCCAGCTCAATCTGCATGGAGCTGTCGGCTTCGGACATCACGCGGCCGGCCTGGAACTTGCCGGCGTCGTCAAAAAGGGCAAACATCAAATCTGAAAAGTCGAACGTTGGACCCCGATTCTCCCATTTCGGGCTGCATTCTGAGAGCCTGTGTCCGAACGCTGCGAAGAATCGCCACCTGGTAGGGTTTTGTATAATGAAATATACCTATGCCCCCCTTGGCTAGGGGGTGCGCGCCGTTTACCCGTTCAATATCATGAAGTTGCTCGCAGATGTTTTGTCTCGATTCCTGAGGCGTGCTGCATGGGGCATATGGCTGGGAGTTGCAATGAAGCGCACGATGTCTTTTGTATTGATGGCCGTTCTGTTGTCTAGCAGCGCTTTTGCCGCGGGCAAGAGTGACAATGGTCACGGCAACGCCGGGCAAGGTAACAATGCCGGTGGAAATGGACACGGCCAGCAAGTATCCTTTCAGCACATCAGTGATCAAGGCTTATCGCATGCCGGCCCGTACTCTGCGCCTATTCGCAGCACGGTGCCTGAGCCCGAGACTTATGCCTTGGCAATGGCAGGGCTTGGCGTTGTTGGTATCGCTGCATGGCGTCGCCGTCGGGCTCGCTGACCGATTCTTCGATCAAGCTCTGGTTTGAAGAGGGGCCGTTGGGCCCCTTTGTTTTTGGATCGGTGTCGACAGCATGTCGTTGTTGCCGCGTCAAATGTTCTCAGCAAGATTGATATTGCGGGAGCCTCGCCCAGGCGACGCCGAGCAGGTCTTTGCGGGCTATGGCGCACGGGCCGACGTGCTGCGCTTTCTGGATTGGCCGGTTCAGGTGTCGGTTGAGGAAACCCGGCGCTTGCTGAGCTATGAAACCCACCGATGGCTCAAGGGGGTGGCCTGGGTCTGGATGCTCACGTGCCGCACGTCGGGGCAGGTCATCGGGCAGATTGAACTCAAGCCGGCCAGCCTGCCTGCGGAGACGTCCCATGTCATGCGCCTGGGTTATGTACTGAGCCCGACAAGACAGGGGCAGGGTCTCATGCAAGAGGCCGTGGAGGTGGTTCTGGCGCAGGCCTGGGCGGTGCTGCCCCACGTCTGGCGTATGGAGGCCTGGTGCGATGTCGACAATGAACCCTCGGCAAGGCTGTTGGGCCGCGCGGGTTTTGTCCGTGAGGGGCTGGCCCGACGTGCACTATCGCACCCGCATGCGGCGCCTCACCCACGCGATGCCTGGCTCTATGCCTTTACCCGAGATCAGCTTGCGGCGTCATCCTCAGCCACCTGAGCACGGTGGGCAGGTGTGACGCGAAGTCGGTGACCGCGTGGTCCGATCCTTCCACGAGGGCGATGTCAGCCCCTTGGTAGCTGGCTCGCATCTCGCGCCAGTCGAGTACTTCGTCGCCTGTTGTGATCAGTGCGTGGTAACGATCAGCGTGACGGATGGGGTAGGGGGCCAGTGCGCGAAATTCATCAATGAATTCGGCGCGGAAGAAGAACGTGTCGGTCGGGTCGTGAAACTGGCTTTGCTGCCCGATGTGCTTTGCCAGATCTCGGGCGGGGGCCACTGCCGGGTTGATGACCACCGCCTCGCAGCCAGTGAGCTCGGCCACCCAGGTTGCATAGAAGCCGCCGAGTGACGAGCCCACCACCATCATGCTGTCGACGGGCCAGCCGGCGATCAGCGACCTGATGTTTGTTGCGGCCTGTGCCGGCGAGGGCGGCAGTTGGGGGCAGACCCACTGCGGAGCGCGCTCGCCCAGTTGCTGCGGCGACACCGCGTGGGCCAGCATCCGGGCCTTGGTCGAGTGAGGCGATGACCGGAATCCGTGAAGGTAGAGCAGGTGGGTCAGGGCGGGGCGCATGGTGACAAAGCAGGAGTGCCAGGGTCCGTATGGTGCACCACTAAGCGTCAATAAACCGTCACGCCTTCTGGCTAGAGTCGCCCAGACTCCTCACCCAGGGTGCCCCTATCATGCTTCAGCCTGTTCCTGCCCCTTCCGAGAGCCTGGTTCGGGTTCTTGAAGCCGGACTCCAGGTCCGCCGCCGGCCGCAGTTTTTCATCTGGACGCAAGGCGATCTGCAGCGCTGGGTTCCGCATGCCTTGATGGTCTGTGGCGTCTTTGACCATCAACAGGGCGAGATGGTCATGGATGTGTTCAACAGCGTGCCGCTGGCAGAGTCCCTCGTTGACGCCTTGCGGCAATTCCATTCCCCACTGATGGGACACCTCCGCATGGTGCAGGGGCAGGCAAATGGCCGCCCCGCCAGGGTGCCGGTGCGGGCTCTGGTGGAGTTCGATCCCCGTGCGGAAAGGCTGAGGCAGGCCGGTTTCGAAGAGTTGATGATCCATGGGTTGCACCGCGCCGGCTTGCCGGATGAGGCCGAGTGCCTGTTCATCGTGGCGCGCCCAGGCCACGGGTACACATCCGAAGCGGTCACGGCTTTTGACATGCTGTTGCCGTCCTTGCAGCGCACCAGCCTTCACGTACTGGATACCGAGCGTGACATGGCGCCGGCCAGATACCCGATGGTGGGGCGCGAGGCGGCCGCCCGTCCCGCATCCATCACCGCGAGAGAGCGAGAGATTTTGCTGTGGGTGCGCAATGGCTTGAGCAATCATCAGATTGCTACCAAGCTGGGCATCAGCGCCTTGACGGTGAAAAACCACGTGCAGAAGATCTTGCGCAAACTGGGTGCGGCCAACCGCGCGCAGGCCGTGGCGAAAGCCATGAGCATGCGGGTCGTAGGGGGCGTGCCGGAAGCCGGGTTGCCTTCATGAGCGCGCCCTTGTGCAGGCTATTGCAGCCGCCCTTGATCGGTTCACAATGTGAAGCAAATGGAGGTGTTGCAATGGCTGTGAAGTTCAAGTCCAAGGTCACCGGCGACTTGCTGATGTTGACGTCTCACGCGGAGGCACTGATGCGTGTCATCGGGCGTGAGCCGTCGGTGCGCGGCATCCTGCAGCCCGAGGACATGCCCGCGGCGCTTGCCGCCTTGAGGGCGCTGCCGACAGAAGAAGAGACACCGCCTGAACCGGATGAGGACGGGCAGGCGCCTGCGTCACCGTCATTCGCGGATGAGCATGTCAGTTTGCGTCAGCGGGCCTGGCCCTTGATCCAGATGATCGAGCGGGCTCAGGCGGGTGGCGCGTCGATCGTCTGGGGCGTCTGAGCACCACAATCCCCTGGTGGTTGTGCGGTGCAGCATGAATGCGGCATCATGTCGTCATGAGCGAGCACATCACACGCATTCTGGCCATCCGTCATGGCGAGACCGCCTGGAATCAGGACGGTCGTATTCAGGGCCATATCGATATCCCCCTCAATGACACCGGGCGATGGCAAGCCCAGCGTATGGCTGAGGCGGTGGCGGATGAGGGGGTTGATGTGCTGTATGCGAGCGACCTGAGTCGGGCCTTTGATACAGCCCATGCCATCGCAGATGTCACTGGTTTGCCGTTGACGGCCGAGCCCGGTTTGCGTGAGCGTCGCTTTGGGCGGTTCGAGGGCATGACCCAACTGGAAGTGTCCTCCCGCTGGCCGGAAGACGGTCGACGCTGGCGGGAGCGCGACCCAGCCTATGCGCCTGAAGGTGGCGAGACCTTGCAGGACTTCTATGACCGGTGCGTGGCGACGGCCACGCGGTTGGCCAGTCTGCATCCCGGCCAGACCGTGGCCCTGGTGGCCCATGGCGGCGTGCTTGACTGCTTCTACCGTGCAGCCAATCGGGTAGCCTTGAATGTGCCGCGCACCTGGGTGATTTCCAACGCCAGCATCAATCGTCTGCTTTACAGCCCGGAGGGGTTCAGCTTGCTCAGTTGGGCAGATGTGCGCCACCTTGAGTCAGGCGGGCTTGATGAAAGCACGGACGGGGTTCTGGCGCCTGCCTGACGCCGCTTAGTCGATGTCGGGCGTGGGGGCGTCTCGGGTCAGTCCCGCCAGGAAGGCGTCAATCGACTTGGCCGCGACTGCCTGGAGGTTGAACTGGTCAGGGTCGAGCATCCAGATGTTGAGCAGGCCGCTCATCAGGGCCATCAAGCCCAGCCCGGTGGTCTTGGGCGTCACGTTGGGGCCAACCTGCCCGAGTGCTCGGGCGCGCCGGATGGCGCCTTCAATGAATCGCCGCTTGTTGCCCAGTGCCTGCAGGTGCCGCTCCTTGGCGGCCGTCATCTCGTTGATGTATTCAATCTTCTGTGTTGCGATGTCGAAGACCCGTCGCATTTGAGGGTCATTCACGACGCGGCTCATCGTGTAGAGCAAATTTTTCCGAATATCTTGCAGGGGATGGAGGCTGCTGCGGTCCGTTGCGCGTTGCAGCGCTTCCTCCAGTGGCAGGGTCGTGCGCCGCATCATCGCGTTGAACAACTCGCCCTTGTCCTTGAAGTGCCAGTAGAGCGCCCCGCGTGTGAGCCCGGCCTGCTGAGCAATGTCCTGCAGCGACGTGCCCGATACGCCGCGGTCGGCAAACAGCAACTCGGCTGCATCGAGCAGCCGTTCGCGTGTCAGTTGCGCGTCTTCCTTGGTGCGCCGCATGGCCCGTCCTGCCTGAGTAATGTGAAGTCTTTGAATGCTTCGGGGAATTATCACAGATCGTTCTGCATACATACACGAATGTATGTAAACTGAAATCAATTGTTGATGTATCAAGTTTGAAGAGGTAGCGCATGGCCGTTCGGAACAAGGGTTGGTCGCAGACGCATTGGGGTCTGTTTACCGCAGTGGGTGCAGCAGTGGTGTTGGCTGCGTGCGGGCAGAAGGACGGTGCGGCGCCAACGGCCGGAGGCGCGCCCGCCATGCCGCCCGCGCAGGTTGGTGTCATCGTGGTGCACAAGCAAGCGGTGCCGGTCATCAACGAACTGCCCGGCCGGCTGGAGGCCTTCCGTGTAGCGCAGGTTCGTGCACGTGTAGCGGGTGTGGTTCAGCGCCGCCTGTTTGTCGAGGGGTCCGACGTGAAGCAGGGGCAATCGCTGTTTCAGATTGATCCGACTGCCTACAAGGCAGCGCTGGACAGTGCGCAGGCCGCCCAGGTGAAGGCCGAGGCCAACCTGGCCCAGGCCGCTGCGCTGGTTGAGCGATATCAGCCTTTGCGCGCTGCAAAGGCCATCAGCCCCCAAGAGTTCCTCAACGCCGAGGTGGCTGCCCGCCAGGCCTCAGCTGATGTGGCGTCTGCCAAGGCATCGGTCCAGACCGCGCGGCTGAACCTGGGCTATGCCTCGGTCGAGTCGCCCATCTCTGGTCGAATTGGTCGAGCCTTGGTGACGGAAGGCGCGCTGGTCGGTCAAGGTGAGGTCACCCAGTTGGCCACGGTCCAACAGATCGATCCCCTCTATGTGAACTTCACGCAGTCGGCCAACGAGGTGCTTCGGCTCAAGAAGGCCATGGAGTCCGGACAGATCAAGCGTATTGGCCAGGGTGCAGCGGCGGTGCGCGTGGTGCTCGATGATGGCAGCGAGTTCCCTCAGCAGGGCAAGCTGTTGTTCTCTGATCTGAGTGTGGACGCCACGTCGGGCCAGGTCTCTCTGCGTGCAGAGTTGCCCAACCCCAAGGGTTTGCTGCTGCCAGGCATGTACGTGCGCGTGCGCATCGAGCAGGCTGAGGTAGATGGGGGCATGTTGGTGCCTCAGCAGGCAGTCACCCGCTCCAGCCGTGGTGACACCGTGATGGTGGTCGATGCGCAGGGCATGGTCTCTCCTCGCCCGGTGAAGCTGGGTGGTGCACGAGGCAACCAGTGGGTGGTACTCGGCGGCCTCAATGATGGCGAGCAAGTGATGGTCGATGGCTTCCAGAAGATGATGAATCCGAAGGCGCCCGTGAAGGCCGTGCCGTGGACACCGCCATCTGCGTCTGCGCCGGTGGCGGCCGCGTCGGCTGCTTCTGCCGCATCGCGCTGAGAGGAGCCGGTTCATGCCACGGTTTTTCATTGAGAGACCCATCTTTGCGTGGGTCATTGCCATCTTTATCCTGATCTTCGGCGGGGTGGCCATCACCCAGTTGCCGATTTCGCAGTACCCCACGGTGGCGCCGCCCTCCGTGGTGATCACGGCCACCTACCCTGGTGCGTCTGCCAAGACACTGGATGACAGCGTCATCAGCGTCATCGAGCAGGAGCTCAATGGCTCGCCGGGTCTGGCCTATATGGAGTCGGTCAGCCAGGCCAATGGCACGGGCACGATCACCGTGACCTTCGAGACAGGCACCAACATCGACATGGCTCAGGTGGACGTTCAAAACCGCCTGTCGCGTGCCACGCCCCGATTGCCCTCGGCGGTGACCCAACAGGGCGTGAAGGTCGACAAGTCGCGCAGCAATGTGTTGATGTTCGTGATGCTGTCCTCGAAGGACCCGGCTTACGATCCGGTGGCGTTGGGCGACTATGCCTCGCGCAACATCCTGCCTGAATTGCAGCGCGTCAAGGGCGTCGGCCAGGTCACCCTGTTTGGTACCGAGCGGGCCATGCGGGTGTGGGTGGATCCGGCCAAGCTCGTGTCCTACGGCTTGAGTGTGGCCGACGTCAACAACGCCATCAAGGCGCAAAACGTCCTGGTTCCTGGTGGTGCGCTGGGCGACCGCCCGAACTTCACCGATCAGACCATGACGGCCACGGTCATCGTGCAGGGCCAGATGGAAAACGTCGAGCAGTTCGGCAACCTGGTGCTGCGCGCCAAGACCGATGGCTCGACCGTGCGGCTCAAGGACGTGGCCCGGCTGGAACTGGGCGCTCAGACCTATGGCACCTATGCCCGTCTCAATGGCAAACCTGCTTTGGGCATGAGCATCCAGTTGTCACCCACGGGTAACGCACTGGAGACCGCCAAGCTGGTCAAGGCGCGCATGGTGGAGCTGCAGAAGTACTTCCCGAAGGCCGTGTCCTACTCCTTCCCGTATGACACGTCGGGCTTCATCGAGATCTCCATCAGTCAGGTGGTCGAAACCCTGGTGGAAGCCGTGATCCTGGTGTTCCTGGTGATGTACCTGTTCCTGCAGAACATCCGCTATACCCTGGTCCCGACGCTGGTGGTGCCGGTGGCCTTGCTGGGCACCTTTGGTGTGATGCTGGCCGCGGGCTTCTCGATCAACGTGCTGACCATGTTCGGCATGGTGCTGGCCATCGGCATCCTGGTGGACGATGCCATCGTGGTGGTGGAAAACGTCGAGCGGCTGATGGCTGAAGAAGGCCTGTCGCCGTACGAGGCCACCAAGAAAGCCATGACCCAGATCAGTGGGGCCATCGTCGGCATCACCGTGGTGTTGGTGTCGGTGTTCATCCCGATGGCTTTCTTTGCCGGGTCGGTTGGCAACATCTATCGCCAGTTCTCGATGGCCATGGTGTCGTCGATGCTCTTCTCGGCGTTCCTGGCACTGTCGCTCACCCCGGCCTTGTGCGCCACCCTGCTCAAGCCGGTGCCCGATGACCACCATGAAAAGGGTGGGTTCTTCGGTGCGTTCAACCGCTTTTTCAAGTCCACCACCCATGGGTACGAAGGCCTGGCGTCGAAGCTGGTGCACCGTGGCGGCCGTGTTCTGATCCTGTACGCGGTGATCGTCGGTGTCGTAGGCTGGCTCTACATGCGCATGCCGGGTGCCTTCCTGCCGAGTGAAGACCAGGGCAACCTGATCGTCAACGTCCAGTTGCCGCCGGGTGCCACGGCACCTCGAACCGAGGCAGTGATCTCGCAGGTCGAAGACTATTTCCGCAAGCAGCCTGAGGTGCAGGATGTGGTCGGCGTAGTGGGCTTCAGCTTCTCCGGCACGGGCCAGAACGCCGCGCTGGCATTCGTCACCTTGAAGGACTTCGAGGAGCGCAAGGGTGCCGAGCATTCCTCTCAGGCGCTGGCCAAGCGTGCCTTTGGTGCTTTGATGAGCGTGCGTGACGCCTTCATCTATCCGCTGAACCCGCCGCCGATCCGCGAGTTGGGCAATGCCACCGGCTTCTCGGTGCGCTTGCAGGACCGTGGTGGCCTGGGGCATGACGCCTTGCTGGCTGCGCGCAACCAGTTGCTGGGCATGCTCTCCAAGAGCAAGGTGGTGACGGGGGTGCGTCCCGACGGTCTGGAAGATGCGCCGCAGTTGCAGCTCGATATCGACCGTGACAAGGCCTATGCCCTGGGGGTGAGCTTTGACACCATCAGTTCGACCCTGTCGACCGCCCTGGGTTCGTCTTATGTGAACGACTTCCCCAACCAGGCGCGCATGCAGCGGGTGGTGGTGCAGGCCGACACGCAGGCGCGGATGCAGGCTGACCAGGTACTGCAGATCAATGTGACCAACAGCGCTGGTCAGAACATCCCGCTGTCGGCCTTCGTCAGTGCACGCTGGGTGACAGGGCAGATGCAGGCGGTTCGCTATAACGGCTACCCCGCCATGCGTCTGGCTGGTGACGCTGCCGCCGGTTACAGCACGGGCCAGGCCATGGCTGAAGTCGAGGCCCTGGCTGCCAAACTGCCGGCCGGCATTGGTATCGAGTGGACTGGGCTGTCTCGTGAAGAGCAGCTCGCGGGTTCCGAAGCGTCCATCCTGTTGACCTTCTCCCTGCTGGCGGTTTTCCTCTGTCTGGCTGCCTTGTATGAAAGCTGGTCGATCCCGTTCGCGGTGATGCTGGTGGTGCCGCTGGGGGTGTTGGGCTCGCTGCTGGGTGCCACCTTGCGTGACATGCCCAACGATGTCTTCTTCAAGGTCGGTCTGATCACGATCATCGGTCTGTCGGCCAAGAACGCCATCCTGATCATCGAATTCGCACGAGAGCTCCAGCAAAAGGGCATGGGTCTGGTCGAGGCCACCCTGCAGGCCTGTCACCTGCGCTTCCGTCCCATCATCATGACCTCGGTCGCCTTCATCCTCGGTGTTCTGCCGCTGGTGGTGGCCACCGGCGCGGGCTCTGCCAGCCAGCGTGCTATCGGTACCGGTGTGATGAGCGGCATGATCGCAGCGACGGTGCTGGCCGTGTTCTTCGTGCCTGTGTTCTTTGTGGTGGTCCGCAAGTGGCTCTCCAGAGACAAGGTCAAGCCCGCTTCGACCGATTCGGTGGAGGCAACCCATGAATAAATCCATGACATCCCTGTCCCTGCGCCTCTCGGTCGTGCTGCTGGCCAGCACGCTGGGCGCGTGCTCCCTGATCCCAACGTACGAGCGTCCGGTGGCGCCGGTGGAAGCGGCCTGGCCACAAGCGCAGGCGGCATCAGCCGTAGCCGATGCGCCTGCGATGAACTGGCAGCAGTACTACCCGGACCCTCGGCTGCAGGGCCTGATCCGCCAGGCGCTGGCAGACAACCGCGACATGCGGGTTGCCATCCTCAACATCGAACAGCTGCGAGCTCAGTATCGTGTGACCCGTGCCGATGAGTTCCCCACCGTCAACGGTGCGGCGTCCCATTCGCGTGGCACCTCGAGCTATGCCCCTTACAACGTGGGTACGGTGGCGTCGATCGGTCTGTCTGTGCCGGCATATGAGCTTGATTTCTTCGGCCGTGTGCGTGCCCTGACGGATGTCGCTGCAGCACAGTTGCTGTCGACGGAAGAAGCACGCAAGGTCACGCAGATCAGCCTCATCTCATCGGTCGCCACGCAGTACTACACCGTGTGGGCCGATCGCTGGCAGCTGATGCTGGCAGAGCGCACGCTCAAGGCGCGCAAGGGTAGCCTGGACCTGTCTCAGATGAAGTTCGATTCCGGCGTTCTCAATGAGCTGGATCTGCGCAGTGCCCAGTCCTCATACGAGACGGCCCGCATCAGCGTGGAGCAGGCTCGTCGCCAGCTGGATCAGGATCTCAATGGCCTGACCTTGCTGGTCGGCGGCACCGTCCCTGCAGACCTGTTGCCACCGGCGCCCATGGTGGCCGAGATGGACAGCCCGAAGGATCTGGCCAGCCAGCTGGGCGATGGTTCCTTGTGGCCGGTGTTGAGTGCGGTGCCCGTCGGTGCGCCGTCTGATGTGTTGCTCAAGCGCCCTGACGTGGCTCAGGCCGAGCAAACGCTGATTGCGGCCAATGCCAATATTGGCGCGGCGCGCGCGGCCATGTTCCCTCGCATCAGCCTGACGGCCACGGCCGGTGTGGCCAGCGATGCCTTGTCCAATCTGTTCAGCGACAACCACAACGCATGGAGTCTGGTGCCCTCGTTGAGTGTGCCCATCTTTGACATGGGGCGCACCCAGGCCGGCATCGACTCGGCCAAGGTCAAGAAAGACATCGCGGTGGCGCAGTACGAGAAGACGCTGCAAAGCGCCTTCCGTGAAGTGGCCAATGCCCTGGTTGCACGCAAGACCTACACCGACCAGCTCGACGCGCAGCAGGCGCAGACCGCAGCCGAGGCGGCGCGCTACAAGCTCTCCTTGTTGCGCTATGACTCGGGCGTGGCCAACCAGCTCGACCTGCTGGATGCGCAGCGCAGTCTGTTTTCTGCCCAGCAGTCGCTGATTTCTGCACAGCTCTCGCGTCAGTTGGCCCATGTCAGCCTCTACGCTGCGCTGGGTGGCGGTTGGGACGCGTCCGGCACCCACTGACCTTCGCGATAATGTCGGCTGTGAATACCTCTGCCGCACCGACACCGTCTCGTCTGGATCTGTATCTGGATCTGATCCGCTGGAACCGCCCGCAGGGCTGGTTGCTGCTGCTGTGGCCGACCTGGTCGGCCCTTTGGTTTGCAGCCGGCGGGTTCCCGGGGTGGCACCTGCTTGTGGTGTTCACCCTGGGCACCGTCCTGATGCGCAGCGCAGGCTGCGCTGTCAACGACATCGCCGATCGCGAGTTTGACCGGCATGTTGAGCGCACCGCACAACGCCCTGTCACCAGTGGGCGGGTCTCCGTCAAGGAGGCCCTGCTGGTTGGCGCCGTGTTGGCGCTGGTCTCCTTCGGTCTGGTGCTCACCACCAACTGGCTGACCGTGCTGTGGTCGTTTGGCGCGCTGGCGGTCACCATCATCTACCCCTTCACGAAGCGCTTCTTCGCGATGCCGCAGGCGGTGCTGGGTATCGCCTTCAGCTTCGGGATTCCGATGGCCTTCACCGCCATCCAGCACCGCATTCCGGCTGTGGCCTGGTGGTTCGTGGTGGGCAACCTGCTATGGGTGCTGGCCTATGACACCGAATACGCGATGGTCGATCGCAACGACGACCTGAAGATCGGTATCCGCACGTCCGCCATCACGCTGGGGCGTTTTGATGTGCTCGGTGTGATGGGCTTTTATGCCGGCGCCCTGTTGTGTTGGGGGCTGGCAGGCTACCTGGCCGGCCGTGGGCTCTGGTATGGCTTGGGCGTGCTGGTGGGGGCGGCCCAGGCACTGTGGCATTGGCAACTCATCCACCGCCGTGAGCGGGCGGACTGCTTCAAGGCCTTTCGCCTCAACCACTGGCTGGGCCTGACGGTTTGGGTGGGGCTGCTGCTCGACGGCTGGCTGCCCCACTGAGCGTTTTGCTCAACGACCGAATTCGTCGCCCAGTTCGCGTGCGCGCTGTTGCGCGGCCTGCATGGCCTTGACAAAGGCCTGCTTCATGTCGGCGCTGTCCATGGCGGTCAGCGCTGCATAGGTGGTGCCACCCTTGGAAGTCACGCGTTCACGCAGCACGGCCGGGCTTTCGCTTGACTGGCTGGCCAGCATCGTGGCTCCGCCAAATGTCGCCAGCGCCAGGGTGCGGCCCTGTTCTTCGGTCAGCCCCATTTCCACGGCGGCAGCCATCATGGCTTCCACGAAATAGAACACATAAGCCGGGCCGGAACCTGACAGGGCGGTGACCGCATCCAGGTCCGCCTCCTGCCTGACCCACAGCCACTGCCCGGTGGGCGCCACCAGTTGCTCGATCAGTGCACGCTCTTCAGCGGAAACCTCCGGGCGGGCGAACAGACCGGTCATCCCCTGGCCAACCAGTGCAGGCGTGTTGGGCATGGCGCGCACCACGCGGGGCGTCCCCATCAGGCGGGCAATGTCATCTGTCCGCAGTCCCGCCATCACGCTGTAGTGCAGCGCGGCCGACGTGAAGGGCGCCGTGTTCGCAGCGGCCAGCTTGAATTGTTGAGGCTTGACGGCCCAGACCACGGTGGGAATGCCCTTCAGCGTGCTGTCTGGTGCTGGCGCGGTCATCACGCCCAGTGTGAGCGTCAGGTGTTCGCGTTGCGTGTCACTTGGGTCGATGACGAGGATCCGTTGGGCTGGCGTGCCTTGTCGCAGCAGCCCGCCAATGATGGCCGTGGCCATGTTGCCGCCGCCAATGAAAGCGATGTCGTAGAGCGTGTTCATGATGGGCAATGATGCCTCAGTGTGGGCCGACATGGCTCACCGGTGACCGAAAATGGCCGTCCCGATGCGGACCATGGTGGCCCCTTCCTCGACCGCAGCCTCCAGGTCGGCGCTCATGCCCATCGACAGGGTGTCGAGCGCAGGGTTGCGCGCTCGCAACGTGTCGAACAAGGCACGCACCTGCCGGAGTGCCGCGTGTTGAACGGCAGGGTCTTCACTTGGCGCCGGCAGGGCCATGACGCCTCGCAGTGTCAGGCGTGGCAGTTGCGCCACAGCGTCAGCCAGTTCGGCCGCGTGTTCGGGGGCAACGCCACTCTTGCTGTCTTCACCGCTGGTGTTGATCTGGATGCATACCTGCAGAGGGGGCAGGTTGGCCGGCCGTTGTTCGCTGAGCCGTTGCGCCACTTTGAGGCGGTCGACCGTGTGCACCCAGTCGAAATGCTCGGCCACCACCCGCGTCTTGTTGCTTTGCAGCGGCCCGATGAGGTGCCATTCGATCTGGCTGCGCAGGTCTGCCAGGGCCTGAATCTTGTCGATCGCCTCCTGCACGTAGTTTTCCCCGAAGCAGCGTTGACCTGCCTCAAAGGCTTCGCGCACTGTTACAGCTGGAAACGTTTTGCTGACAGCCAGCAGCTTCACACTGTCGGCAGCGCGGCCTGCTGTCGAACAAGCCTGAAAAATTCGGTTTTGAACGAGTTGTAGCTTGCTAGCGATCGTCGCCATAATGGTCTTCCAAGGAAATCCGGTTCACATCATCCATGGATATCACCCAACTTCTCGCGTTTTCGGTCAAGAACAAGGCATCTGACCTGCATTTGTCCGCGGGCTTGCCGCCGATGATCCGTGTGCACGGCGATGTGCGCCGCATCAACGTCGATGCGCTGGACCACAAACAGGTCCACGACATGGTGTACGACATCATGAACGACGCGCAGCGCAAGATGTACGAAGAGACGCTGGAATGCGACTTCTCGTTCGAGATCCAGGGGCTGGCGCGGTTCCGTGTGAACGCCTTCAACCAGAACCGCGGCGCAGGCGCCGTGTTCCGGACCATTCCGTCCAAGATCCTCACCCTGGAGCAGCTCAATGCGCCCAAGGTGTTTGCCGATCTGGCCTTGCGCCCACGGGGGCTGGTGCTGGTGACCGGGCCAACCGGCTCGGGTAAGTCGACCACCCTGGCCGGCATGGTCAACCACCTCAATGAAACCGAGTACGGGCACATCCTGACGGTGGAAGATCCCATCGAATTCGTGCACGAATCGAAAAAGTGCCTGATCAACCAGCGCGAAGTCGGTCCGCACACCATGAGCTTTGCCAATGCGCTGCGCTCTGCACTGCGTGAAGACCCGGACGCGATCCTGGTGGGCGAAATGCGTGACCTGGAAACCATCCGGCTGGCACTGACCGCGGCAGAAACAGGGCACTTGGTGTTCGGCACCCTGCACACGTCCAGCGCCGCCAAGACGGTGGACCGCATTGTGGACGTGTTCCCAGCTGCAGAAAAGGACATGGTTCGCGCCATGTTGTCCGAATCGCTCGTGGCCGTGATCTCCCAGACGCTGTGCAAGCTCAAGGATGGCACGGGGCGGGTTGCTGCCCACGAAATCATGATCGGTACCGCTGCCATCCGTAACCTGATCCGTGAGAACAAGATCGCGCAGATGTATTCGTCCATCCAGACGGGCAATGCCCTGGGCATGCAGACGCTGGACCAGAACCTGTCCGACCTCGTCCGTCGCAATCTGATTTCTCCGGCCGAGGCCCGTGCAAAAGCGAAGTTCCCAGAAAATTTCCCGGGCTGATATGAAGCGTCTGCTGGATCGGTTCAAGAGTGCCCTGTCGGATGCCCCCGAGGCGGACGACGAGGGCTTCTATGCCACCCAGTTCATGGAGCGGCCCGAGGCCACCCGTGCACCGTCGGCATGGGCTGCTCGCGCCCTGGTGGTGGGGGCGCATGCCCTGCCGGTGGCGACCGGAGTCGAGATGCTCATGAAGGCGTGGTCTGAAGACACCTTCATGGTGTCCCTGGTTCAGCCAGAGGACCATGTAGCGCTGCAGACTCACCTGGAGTTCGTGACCGTGCCGCCGGGGCGCGAGTTGATCGTTCAGGATGAGAAGGGTGACTACGCCCTGATCGTGCTGGAGGGGGTTGTCGCGGTAGACCGTGTTCAGCCCACAGGGGCCCGCGCACGCCTGGCTGAAGCCCGTGAGGGTGACATCCTGGGTGAGATGTCGCTGCTGGATGCGGGTGCCCGCTTCGCCTCCTGTGTCACCTTGAGTCGCTGCTCGGTGGCCGTGATCACGCGCGCTGCGCTCGATGAATTTGCCATTGAAGAGCCCAGGCTGGCGTTTGCCCTGATGGCCTCCATTGCGCGGCGCCAGAGCCTGCGCATGCGTCAGCTGAGTGCGCGACTGGGGGCCTTGCTCACCGCCGGGTGAATTTCCCCCATGAAGACGGCGAAGGCTTTACATTAGCCTTCAATCAGTATTAATTTTCAGGATTTCATCTCATGGAACGCGACCAGGCCTCGAAATTCATCAATGACCTGCTCAAGCTCATGGTGGCGCGAGGTGGGTCCGATCTGTTCCTGACAGCTGATTTTCCCCCTGCGATCAAGGTCGATGGCAAGGTCACCAAGGTGTCGCCTCAGCCCCTGACGGCCCAGCACACCCTGGCGCTGGCGCGTGCCATCATGAACGACAAGCAGGCGGCCGAGTTCGAGCGCACGAAGGAGTGCAACTTCGCCATCGCCCCCGCGGGTATCGGCCGGTTTCGGGTGAATGTGTTCGTCCAGCAAAGTTATGTCGGCATGGTGCTGCGGACCATTCCGCAACAGCTGCCTACCGTCGATGGCATGGGGCTGCCTCAGATCCTCAAGGACGTGACCATGACCAAACGCGGTCTGGTCATCCTGGTTGGGGGCACGGGCTCCGGCAAGTCGACCACCCTGGCGGCCATGATCGACCACCGCAACGAAAACTCGTTCGGGCACATCATTACCATCGAAGATCCGGTCGAATTCGTTCACCCGCACAAGAACTGCATCGTCACGCAGCGCGAAGTCGGGATCGACACCGATGGTTGGGGCATGGCCCTGAAGAACACCCTGCGTCAGGCCCCGGATGTCATCCTCATGGGTGAAATCCGTGACCGTGAAACGATGGAACACGCGGTGGCGTTTGCCGAAACCGGTCACCTTTGCATGGCCACGCTGCACGCCAACAGTGCCAACCAGGCGCTGGACCGCATCATCAACTTCTTCCCTGAAGAGCGCCGTGCGCAGTTGCTGATGGACCTGTCGCTCAACCTGCGCGGTTTGATTTCACAGCGTCTGCTGCCTCGCCAGGAAGGCAAGGGCCGCGTGGCCGCCGTTGAAATCATGCTCAATACCCCCCTGATCTCCGACCTCATCTTCAAGGGTGAAGTCGGTGAGATCAAGGAAATCATGAAGAAGTCCCGCGAGCAGGGCATGCAGACCTTCGACCAGTCGCTGTTCGACCTGTACGAAGGCAACTACATCACCTACGAAGATGCGCTGCGTAACGCAGACTCGGTCAATGACCTGCGTCTGCAGATCAAGCTCAACAGCCATCGCGCACGCAATGCCGACCTGGCGTCTGGCACCGAACACCTGAAGATCGTCTGATGATTCCCGACAAGGATTACGACCGCGGCGTACCGTCGCGGTCTGTGGCATTTCTGGGCCTGGGAACCATGGGGGCGCCCATGGCTGCACACCTGTCGCGAGGCGGGCACCAGGTCACGGTCTACAACCGCACACATGCCAAGGCGTTGGCCTGGGTGGCCGAGCATGGTGGGCAAGCGGCCGAAACCCCGGCAGCGGCTGCGGCGTCTGCCGACATCGTGTTGGCCTGCGTGGGCAACGACGATGACCTGCGTAGTGTGACTGTGGGCGAGCAGGGCGCGTTCCAGCGCATGAAGCCTGGCAGCCTGTTTGTCGACCACACCACCACATCTGCCGAGGTGGCCCGCGAACTGGCGCAGGCAGCCCAAGCCAAGGGCTTTGCCTACGTGGACGCCCCGGTATCGGGTGGCAACCTTGGCGCCCTCAACGGCGCGCTGACTGTCATGTGTGGCGGCGAGCACAGTGATGTCGAGCGCCTGCGTCCGGTGCTGTCGTGCTATGCCCGGGCGGTGACCCATCTGGGCGCAGTGGGGTCGGGGCAGCTGGCCAAGATGGTCAACCAGATCTGTGTGGCCGGGCTGGTGCAGAGCCTGGCTGAAGCCATCGCCTTCGGGCAAAAGGCGGGGCTGGACATGCATGCCGTGCTCAACGCCATCACCCAGGGGGCGGCCGGCAGTTGGCAGATGGCCAACCGGGGTCACACCATGGTCGATGACCAGTTCGACTTTGGCTTTGCCGTGGACTGGATGCGCAAGGACCTGGGCCTGTGTCTGGATGAGGCCCGGCGTGTCGGTGCCGAGTTGCCCACCACGGCCCTGATCGACCAGTTCTATGCCGATGTGCAGGGCATGGGTGGCGGGCGCTGGGACACCTCCAGCCTGATCAAACGGCTGCGCTGATCACTTGCTCGCGGCAGCAGGCGCGGGGGTTGGCAGCTTGTTGGCCAGCTCTTCTTCCGTCAGGATCTGGAAGAGCTTGACCACCTTGTGCACGCCCTTGACGCCGGCTGCCAGCTCGGCTGCCCGATTGCCTTCGCGCTCGGTCACCATGCCCAGCAGGTAGACATCGCCACGTTCGACCACCACGGAGATGGCG
The DNA here is from genome assembly GCF_041909175.1 of Aquabacterium sp. Lineage (GTDB taxonomy): Bacteria > Pseudomonadota > Gammaproteobacteria > Burkholderiales > Burkholderiaceae_C > Aquabacterium. Next base: position 546,120 of record NZ_JAYRDZ010000001.1, read on the forward strand.
TTCGAGATGACGTCCTTGGCGTCCACATAGGTGGCCTTGACCTTGCCTGCGATCCACACGTCGTTCGATCGGTCGCTCAATGAGCTGTTGCCCATCACAGCCAGCTCATTCATCACGCCCTGCACGTTCTCGATGCGCGTCACAGCCTGTTCGGCGGCCTGACGGTCGGCCTCGCTGGGCACCTCACCGGTCAGCAGCACCTTGCGGTTATAGGCATTGGTGTTGATGTGACCACGGCCATTGAGCGCATCACGCAAGCGGTTGGCCGCCTTGATCTCTATGCCCTGGTCTTCCAGCTGTGTGCCGGATGTGCGGCGGTCAGTGGCCACAAAGGCGCCGCCAGCGGCAGCACCCAGGACCAGCGGGGCGCATCCCGCCAGCGCTTGCAGGGCGACCGCCAGGGCTGTCCAGCGAGCCAGTCGCGAAAGGGTCGGGGTTTGTCGAGTCGTCATGCCACTTCTCCTAACAGTTGCGTATCGACCGCCTCGCACAGCCCGTGCAGGGCCAGCCACGCGACGGACATCAATCGAGATGGCTGGGCGCCCGGAATGGGCACCCACACATCGGTGTCTCTGAGCATCGGCCCCAGTACCAGGGCGGTTTCCCCCGTGAAGGCGACGATGGTCAGATCCTGCTCGCGCGCCGCTTCGGTCGCGGCTGCCAGGCCCGGCTCGTCCCGCTCAAGCGAAAACGCCAGCCAGATGTCGCCTGGGTGACCAAGTGCGCGCACCTGCGCGACCAGATCGCTGGGGTCCTGTGCGAGCGCCAGGGCAGCCAGCGGTGGCCGGGGCCGATCCGAGGTGCCGTGCACCAGCCACTGGGCTGCCTGACGCGCCAGCCCATGGGCCTCGGCTTGCCCGGCACACAGTACCTTGCCACCCGCAGTGAGCGTGTGGGTGATGGCCTGGGCTGCATAGTGGAGTTGCGAAGCCAGCCGGTCGGCTGACTGATACAGCAGGTCTGCCGTTTCCAGAAACGGCTGTTGCAGGAAAGGCTGCTGAAGGTGTTGATCCGACATGGGGGCCGATGATAAGTCAGTTGCCGTGGCTCAGGCGGCGTCAAAGGCGGCTGGCAACCACGTCAGCAAATCGCCGTCGATGGCCACGACATCGAATCGACACGGCGGCCACGCATTTAGTTCCATCAAATAGTGTTGTGCCCCGCGAATGCACCGTTGTTGCTTGCCGCGCCCCACACTGGCGGCCGCCCCGCCATGCTGGTTGCTGCTGCGCTGGCGCACCTCCACAAACACCAGCGTGCCATCGCGGTCCCGCATGATGAGATCAACTTCTGCGCCCCGTGCAGAAGGGCCCCTGGCGACCCGATAATTGCGCTCAACCAACAACAAGCCCTGATTCTGCAAATAGAGCAGGGCGCGGTCTTCTGCCGCATCACCCCTGGACTTTGTCGTGACGTTAGATGCCAACTTGTTGCTCCAGGCCGCCTCCCATGCGGCCGCTGGACAGCAGTATCCCAAAGGTGCGCTCTATCTGGTGGCCACGCCCATCGGTAATCTGGCGGACTTGACCTTGCGTGCCATCCATGTGCTGGCGCTGTCCGACATCGTCGCCTGTGAGGACACCCGTGTCACGGCCCGACTGCTGCAGCATCTGGGGCTGGAGAAACGCTTGATGTCGGTTCATCAGCACAATGAGGCAGGATCTGCTTCGGACATCATTGACGCTTTGCAACAAGGGTTGCGGGTGGTTTACGTCAGCGACGCAGGCACCCCGGCGGTGTCCGACCCCGGCGCGCATCTGGTGGCGCAGGTGCAGGCCGTCGGCTTGCGCGCGGTCCCCATTCCCGGCGTGAGCAGTGCCACGACGGCCCTGAGCGTCAGTGGAGACACCTTGTCTGCGGCATTCCACTTTGCCGGTTTCCTGCCAGCCAAAGGGGCGCAGCGTGCGCATGCGCTGGATGCAGCGCTGGCCTGGCCAGGCAGCATCGTGTTCTTTGAAGCACCCCACCGCATTGCCGATTTGCTCAAGGACCTGCACAAAGCGCTGGCGGCGGAGCGGCGCGTCACGGTCTGCCGCGAGCTCACCAAGCAGTTTGAAGAGGTGGCAACGGTGACGGCCGGCGGTCTGAACGCATGGCTCCAGGCAGACTCGAACCGTGAACGAGGCGAATTTGTGGTGGTGGTGCATGCAGCGCCGTCCACCGACCAGGCCGCCGACCTCAGCCCGGAAGTGCAGACTTTGCTGCAAACCCTGGCCGCGCACTTGCCCATCAAACAGGCGGCCGGCCTGGTGGCCGATGTCACCCGTCTGCCCCGCAAGCAACTGTATGAACAGGCGCTGCAGTGGCGCCAGGACCAGCAGTCGGAAGACTGAACGCCGCAAGCAAGCCGCTGTGTCGGCCGAGTGCGGCAATGTCCTACTGTGCAAAAAGGTGGATCCCCCTCCTACAATCAGGACATGATTGCCCGCGAAGCCACCATCGAACGCCTCCAGACTGCCCGCGAGTTGCTGCTCGCCCCTTACGGCCTGGATGAATCCACCCTGTTGAAGGCGCTTGGCGTCATCACGGCCCACCGGGTCGATGATGCGGATCTGTACTTCCAGTACACCCGAAGCGAAGGCTGGAGCCTTGAAGAGGGCATCGTCAAGTCGGGCAGCTTCGGTATCGACCAGGGTGTCGGCGTGCGGGCGGTTGCAGGTGAGAAGACCGCTTTCGCCTACTCTGACGACATCTCCGAGGCGGCCTTGCTGGATGCCGCCCGAACCGTGCGGACCATTGCCGCAGCAGGGCAGAGCCGCCGCGTGAAGGTCGCGGCGGTGCCGTCCATTGCAGGGGGGCGCAGGCTCTATCCGGGTCTGGACCCGATCGCCACCCTGGACAGCGCGGCCAAGGTGGCCTTGCTGGAGAACGTCGAGCGCCGTGCGCGCGCCAAAGACCCGCGGGTCGTGCAGGTGATGGCCGGGCTGGGTTGTGAATACGACGTGGTGATGGTGGCGCGTGCCGACGGCACGCTCGCCGCCGATGTGCGCCCCCTGATCCGCATGTCGGTCACGGTGATTGCTGAACAGAACGGCCGTCGTGAGGTGGGCTCATCGGGTGGTGGTGGGCGGTACGGCCTGGCTTACTTCACCGACGATCTGCTCCAGCAATACGTCGACCAGGCAGTGCACGCTGCGCTGGTGAACCTGGAGGCTCGCCCCGCCCCGGCGGGAGAAATGACCGTCGTGCTGGGCAGTGGCTGGCCGGGCATCCTGCTGCACGAGGCAGTCGGCCACGGGCTGGAGGGCGATTTCAACCGCAAGGGCTCGAGCGTGTTTTCCGGTCGCGTTGGCGAGCGCGTGGCGGCCAAGGGTGTCACCGTGCTCGATGACGGCACCATTGCCGATCGCCGTGGTTCCCTCAATATCGACGACGAGGGCTGCCCCACCGAGCGCACGGTGCTGATCGAAGACGGCATCCTCAAGGGCTATATGCAGGACGCGACCAATGCCCGCCTGATGAAGACCCGCCAGACCGGCAATGGTCGACGCGAGAGCTACGCCCACGTGCCGATGCCCCGCATGACCAACACCTACATGCTGGCGGGCCAGCACGACCCGCAGGAAATCGTCGCGTCGATCGACCGGGGCCTCTATGCCGTCAACTTTGGCGGTGGCCAGGTCGACATCACCAGTGGCAAGTTCGTGTTCTCTGCGAGCGAGGCGTATTGGGTGGAAAACGGCAAGATCCAGTATCCGGTCAAGGGCGCCACCCTGATCGGCAACGGCCCGGACTCCCTGACCCGCATCAGCATGATCGGCAACGACCTGCAACTGGACTCCGGCGTGGGCACCTGCGGGAAAGAGGGCCAGAGTGTGCCGGTTGGTGTCGGCCAGCCGACGCTGCGCATCGACGGGCTGACCGTCGGCGGGACGGCCTGAGTTCGGCTCACCCGTCGAGGTCGGCGCGATCACAGTCGTGTGATCACTTGCTCCTTGGGCAGCCGGGATTTCGGCAGCTTGGCATTGAAATCCTGTTCGCTGTGGTGACCGAGCGCCACGATCACGGCACTGCACAAGCCTTGTTCGCGCAAGCCCAACTCGGCGTCCAGCACCGATTGGTCGAATCCCTCGATCGGGCAGGCATCAATTCCCATGGCTGCCGCCCCCAGCAGCAGGAAGCCCAAGGCGATATAGGCTTGCTTGTCGGTCCAGTGTTGCGCGTCACGCCGCTCGAAGCGGTGCAGGTTGACGAACATCGAGCGGCCGCGGTGTTGACCTTCCTTGGCGTCGGGTGAGGCGAACCGGCCGTCTCGCTCCTCCTGGGCAAGCACCTGCGCCAGATGCACATCGGTCATGACCGCACGAGAGCACAGCACGACCACATGCGAAGCCTGGCGGACCTTGGGTTCGTTGTAGGCGGTGGCGCCCAGTGTGGCCTTGGCGATGCGGGCCTTGCCCTCGTCGGTGCCTGCAATCACAAAGTGCCACGGCTGGGCATTGGTGGACGACGGGCTCAGTTGCAGCAGGGTTTCAATCTGGTCGATCTGTTCCGCCGTCAGCTTGCGGCTGGCGTCGAATGCTTTGGTGGTGTAGCGCCGCTTGGCGGCATCGATGATGGTGCTCATGTACTGCTCTCGTTCAGCTGGGTTGGGCGAAGTTTGGCTCCGCCAGTCGGACGGATCATGACCGATTTCCCGTGTTGTGCGCCGAGCCCACGCGCATCGCCCATGTGCTTGCAAATAATTTGCAAAGGGCGCTTGACGCGTCAGTTTGAGTTCGGGCATAATTCAATGCTTCGCTGTTGGAATGTCTGTATTCGGCCCGCCGCTCCTGGTGGGTGTTCTCGAAAGCAGGCCTTCTTTCAGATCCGCCCGTTCTACGGGCCCAAGACTGACCGTCCGTTGTTGTGCAGTGGTTTGCGCAGCCGGATGGGGCAAGTTGGGGTACACCATGATCCAAATGCAATCGCGACTTGATGTCGCTGACAACACGGGTGCTAAGAGCGTCATGTGCATCAAGGTGCTCGGTGGCTCAAAGCGTCGTTACGCCGGCATCGGCGACATCATCAAGGTCAGCATCAAAGAAGCTGCACCTCGTGGCCGCGTCAAGAAAGGCGAGGTCTACAGTGCAGTGGTGGTGCGCACCGCCAAGGGTGTTCGTCGCCAAGATGGTTCGCTCGTCAAGTTTGACGGCAACGCCGCTGTGCTGCTGAACAGCAAGCTGGAGCCTATCGGCACCCGTATCTTCGGCCCGGTGACGCGTGAACTGCGTACCGAGCGTTTCATGAAGATCGTGTCGCTGGCTCCCGAAGTTCTCTGATCCTCGGCACAACAGATCAGGCAAAGGACAGCCCATGAACAAGATTCGTAAAGGCGACCAAGTCATCGTGTTGACTGGTCGTGACAAAGGTAAGCGTGGCGTCGTGACGTCGCGCGTCGATGCTGACCATCTGGTGGTCGAAGGCGTCAACGTGGTCAAAAAGCACGTTCGCCCGAACCCCATGAAGGGTACCCAAGGCGGCATCGTGGACAAGACCATGCCCATCCATCAGTCCAACGTGGCCATCTTCAATGGCGCCACCGGCAAGGCTGATCGTGTTGGCATCAAGCTCCTGGAGGACGGCAAGAAAGTGCGCGTCTACAAGTCCAGCGGCGAAGAAATCAAGGCTTGAGGTTTACCATGACTCAACAAACTGCTCGCCTGCAAGACGTCTATCGCGAGAAGATCGTGCCGGAACTGATGGCCAAGTTTGGCTACAAGTCCGTCATGGAAGTGCCTCGCCTGACCAAGATCACCCTGAACATGGGTGTGTCTGAAGCTGTGTCCGACAAGAAGGTCATGGATCACGCTGTGGGTGATCTGACCAAGATCGCCGGCCAGAAGCCTGTGGTCACCAAGTCGCGCAAGGCTATCGCCGGTTTCAAGATCCGCGAAAACGTGCCTATCGGCTGCATGGTCACCCTGCGTGGTGTCCAGATGTTCGAATTCCTGGACCGCTTCGTCACCATCTCGCTGCCTCGCGTGCGTGACTTCCGCGGTATCTCTGGTCGTTCTTTTGACGGTCGCGGCAACTACAACGTCGGCGTCAAGGAACAGATCATCTTCCCGGAAATCGAGTACGACAAGATCGATGCCATCCGTGGTCTGAACATCAGCATCACGACGACGGCCAAGACCGACGAAGAAGCCAAGGCTCTCCTGGCTGCTTTCAAGTTCCCGTTCAAGAACTGAGGTACATCGTGGCAAAAGTCTCTCTGAAGCAACGCGAAGACAAGCGCGAAAAGCTGGTTGCCAAGTACGCCAAGAAGTACGCCGAACTGAAGGCCATCATCGATGATGCCCAGAAGTCCGACGAAGAGCGTTACCTCGCCCGTCTTGAGCTGCAAAAGCTGCCCCGCAATGCCAACCCGACCCGTCTGCGCAACCGCTGCAATCTGACAGGTCGTCCTCGTGGCACTTTCCGTCAATTCGGTCTCGGCCGCACCAAGATCCGTGAATTGGCTTTCGCTGGCGACATCCCCGGTGTCACCAAGGCTAGCTGGTAATCGGCCAGGGCACGAACAGGAGTTATTCCATGAGCATGAGTGATCCCATCGCCGACATGCTGACCCGCATCCGCAACGCGCAAATGGTCGACAAGGCCAGCGTGTCGATGCCGTCGTCTAAGCTGAAAGTCGCGATCGCCCAGGTCCTGAAGGACGAAGGCTACATCGACGGTTACGCCGTCACTGGCGAGGCTACCAAGCCTCAGCTGGAAATTGCATTGAAGTACTACGCTGGTCGCCCGGTTATCGAGCGTATCGAGCGTGTGTCCCGCCCCGGTCTGCGCATCTACAAGGGCCGTCACGATATCCCCCACGTCATGAATGGCTTGGGTGTGGCAATCGTGACCACCCCGAAGGGTGTGATGACCGACCGCAAGGCTCGCGCTGCCGGTATCGGCGGCGAAGTGCTCTGCTACGTCGCCTAATACTTGAGGAGCAATCGCAATGTCCCGCGTTGGAAAAATGCCGATCGCCGTCCCTCAAGGTGTGGACGTGCAGATCACCGCTGATCAAATCACCGTCAAGGGCACCCTGGGTTCCCTGACGCGTGCTCAGCACAAGCTGGTGACCGTCAAGAACGACGCCGGCTCGCTGAAGGTGGCCCCCGCTGACGACAGCGCCGAAGCCAATGCCATGTCTGGCACGGTTCGCGCACTGCTGGCCAACATGGTCAACGGCGTCAGCAAGGGCTTCGAAAAGAAGCTGACCCTGGTCGGCGTGGGCTTCCGGGCCCAGGCTCAAGGTCAAAAGCTGAACCTGCAAATCGGGTTCTCGCACCCCGTGGTCAAGGAAATGCCTGCCGGCATCAAGGTTGAGACCCCGTCTCAGACCGAAATCTTGATCAAGGGCGTTGATCGCCAGGTCGTTGGTCAGGTCGCCGCTGAAGTGCGTGCATACCGTTCGCCTGAGCCCTACAAGGGCAAGGGCATCCGTTATGCCGACGAGCGTGTGGTTCTCAAAGAGACCAAGAAGAAGTAAGGAGCTGATTCATCATGTTCAACAAGAAGGAACAGCGCCTGCGTCGCTCGCGTCAGACTCGTGCGCGTATCGCCCTGCAAGGCGCAGCACGTCTGACCGTGTTTCGCACCAACCTGCACATCTACGCCAGCGTGATTTCTGGCGACGGCAGCAAGGTGATCGCTTCGGCCTCGACCGTCGAGAAGGAAGTTCGCGAACAGCTGGGCGCTACTGGCAAGGGTGGCAACGTCAACGCTGCTACGCTGATCGGCAAGCGCATCGCCGAAAAGGCGAAGGCTGCTGGAGTCGAGAAGGTCGCTTTCGACCGCGCTGGCTTCCAGTACCACGGTCGCATCAAGGCTTTGGCTGACGCCGCGCGTGAAGCCGGCCTGCAGTTCTAAGCCGCGTCGGCAACCGGAAGGAATTTAAAATGGCTAAGTTTCAACCCAAGGTAGCAGACGAAGGTCGCGACGACGGTCTGCGCGAAAAGATGATCCAGGTGAACCGCGTGACCAAAGTGGTCAAGGGCGGTCGGATCATGGGTTTCGCAGCCCTGACAGTCGTTGGTGACGGCGATGGCCGCGTTGGCATGGGCAAGGGCAAGGCGCGTGAAGTGCCTCTGGCCGTGTCCAAGGCCATGGACCAAGCACGTCGCAACATGATCAAGGTCAGCCTGAAGAACGGCACCGTGCATCACACCGTGTTCGGCGAACACGGCGCAGCCCGCGTCATGCTGGCACCGGCTCCCGCTGGTACCGGTATCATCGCTGGCGGCCCGATGCGCGCTGTCTTCGAAATGATGGGCGTGACCGACATCGTGGCCAAGAGCTTCGGTTCGAGCAACCCTTACAACATGGTTCGCGCCACGTTCGATGCTCTGGCCAACTCGACCACCCCGGCCGAAGTCGCTGCCAAGCGCGGTCTGACTGTTGAAGAAATCTTCAACTGATCGCGGGAGAACTCTCATGAGCGAAAAGAAAACTATCACGGTCAAGCTGGTGCGCAGCGTCATCAGCACCCGCAAGGATCACCGTGAGACCGTTCGCGGTCTGGGTCTGCGTCGCCTCAACAGCACGGCTGTCCTGGAAGACACCCCTGCTGTGCGCGGCATGATCAACAAGGTCAGCTACCTGGTTCAGGTGATCTGAGTCACCGGAGCCTAGGGGAACACTATGGAACTCAATACCATCAAGCCCGGAGCGGGCGCCAAGCACGCCAAGCGTCGCGTCGGTCGCGGCATCGGCTCTGGTCTGGGCAAGACCGCTGGTCGTGGTCACAAGGGTCAGAAGTCGCGTTCGGGTGGCTTCCACAAGGTCGGTTTCGAAGGCGGTCAAATGCCTCTGCACCGTCGCCTGCCCAAGCGTGGCTTCAAGTCGGCTTCGCTGAAGTTCAATGCCGAGATCACCCTGGGTGACCTGCAGGCTCTGGACCTCGCTGAAGTGGACGTGCTCACGCTGAAGGAAGCTGGCCTGGTGTCGCAACTAGCTAAGGTCGTCAAGGTGATCAACACCGGCGAACTGAGCAAGAAAGTGACCCTCAAGGGTATCGGCGCAACGGCCGCTGCCAAGCAAGCCATTGAGGCTGCTGGTGGCGCCCTGGCCGAATAAGGCTTGACGATAGAACGACCCTGAACAGGACTCGGCGTGGCTACATCTCCCAATCAACTGGCTCAGAGCGGAAAATTCGGTGACCTGCGTCGCCGGCTGGTTTTCCTGCTGCTGGCGTTGGTCGTCTACCGCATCGGGGCACACATCCCCGTGCCTGGTATCGATCCGACGCAACTGCAGCAGCTCTTCAAGGGCCAGCAGGGCGGCATCCTGAGCCTGTTCAACATGTTCTCGGGTGGCGCGCTGTCTCGCTTCACCGTCTTCGCCCTGGGCATCATGCCTTACATCTCGTCGTCGATCATCATGCAGATGATGGGCTACGTGATTCCGAGCATCGAAGCCTTGAAGAAGGAAGGTGAGGCAGGTCGCCGCAAGATCACGCAGTACACCCGTTATGCGACGGTTGGTCTGGCGTTGTTCCAGTCCTTCGGTATCGCTGTGGCGCTCGAGGGCACTGCAGGCTTGGTGTTGAACCCCGGTATGGGCTTCCGTCTGACGACGGTCGTCAGCCTGACCGCGGGCACCATGTTCCTGATGTGGCTGGGCGAGCAGATCACCGAGCGTGGGCTGGGTAACGGCATCTCGATCCTGATCTTCGGCGGTATTGCGGCTGGTTTGCCGAATGCCATCGGTGGTCTCTTCGGGCTGGTGAATACCGGTGCCATGAGCATCCCGAGCGCGATCTTCATCGTGGCCCTGGTGTTCGGTGTGACCTACTTCGTGGTGTTCGTCGAGCGTGGTCAGCGCAAGATCCTGGTCAATTACGCCAAGCGTCAGGTTGGTAACCGTGTCTACGGCGGGCAGTCGTCTCACCTGCCTCTGAAGATCAATATGGCTGGTGTGATCCCGCCGATCTTCGCGTCGTCGATCATTCTGCTGCCGACCACGGCGGTGGGCTGGTTTGCCACGGGTGACAGCATGCGTTGGCTGAAGGACATGGCGTCGCTGCTCTCGCCTGGTCAGCCGATCTATGTGATTCTGTATTCTGTTGCGATCATCTTCTTCTGTTTCTTCTACACCGCACTGGTGTTCAACAGCCGCGAAACGGCTGACAACCTGAAGAAGAGTGGCGCATTTGTACCCGGCATCCGTCCTGGTGATCAAACTGCCCGATATTTGGATAAAATCTTGGGCCGCCTGACGCTGGTTGGTGCTGTGTACATCACTGCGGTGTGCCTGTTGCCCGAGTTCCTCGTGCTCAAGTACAACGTGCCGTTCTATTTCGGTGGGACTTCCCTGCTCATCATCGTGGTTGTCACGATGGACTTCTGGGCCCAGGTGCAGTCCTACGTGATGTCTCAGCAGTACGAATCTCTGCTGAAGAAGGCGAATTTTAAATCGAGCTGAGCGCGGAGCCCGGTGGCACCGCAAGCGTGAAGATATGGCGAAAGACGACGTCATTCAAATGCAAGGTGAAATTCTGGAAAACCTTCCGAATGCAACCTTCCGCGTCAAGCTTGAGAACGGACATGTCGTTCTCGGACACATCTCCGGGAAGATGCGTATGCACTACATCCGCATCCTGCCTGGGGACAAAGTGACCGTAGAAATGACTCCGTATGATTTGAGTCGTGCTCGCATCGTGTTCCGGGCGAAGTGAGCTTAAGTTTGGTGACCCCGGAAACGTGGGCGAATTTCCGTTGAGTTGTCAACGGTTCAGGAGAAGACCATGAAAGTCTCGGCATCCGTCAAGAAGATGTGCCGTAATTGCAAAATCATCCGCCGCAAGGGCGTGGTTCGTGTCATCTGCACCGACCCCCGCCACAAGCAGCGCCAAGGTTAATCCTGGGCTGGCGACGACACACGCGTTCAGAGGACAGTTATGGCACGTATTGCTGGCATCAATATTCCGCCGCATAAGCACACCGAAATCGGTCTGACTTATATCTACGGCATTGGTCGCACCACCGCGCAGAAGATCTGCTCTGTGGCTGGCATCCCCTTCGACAAGAAGGTGAAAGACCTGACCGACGGCGACTTGGAAAAGATTCGTGAGGAAGTGGGCAAGCTCACCATTGAAGGTGACCTGCGCCGCGAACTCTCGATGAACATCAAGCGACTGATGGATCTGGGCTGCTACCGCGGCTTCCGCCATCGTCGTGGTCTGCCGATGCGCGGTCAGCGCACCCGTACGAATGCGCGTACCCGCAAGGGCCCGCGCAAGGCCATCGCTGGCAAGAAGTAATTCGGGCGCCCGTCGTCATCAACGATAGATAGTGAGCTAAGCCCGTACTGGACTAGCTGCGAGAGAAGGTAAACATGGCTAAAGCACCTGCCAACAGCGCTGCACGACGTGTGAGCAAGAAGGTCCGCAAGAACATTGCGGACGGCATTGCTCACGTGCACGCTTCGTTCAACAACACCATCATCACGATCACCGATCGCCAAGGCAACTCGTTGGCTTGGGCTTCGAGCGGTGGCCAAGGTTTCAAGGGCTCGCGTAAGTCCACCCCGTTCGCCGCTCAGGTGGCTGCGGAAGTGGCTGGTCGCGCTGCTCAGGAACAAGGCATCAAGAACCTCGACGTCGAAATCAAGGGTCCTGGTCCTGGCCGTGAATCGTCGGTGCGCGCCCTGGCTGCCCTGGGTATCCGCATCAACACCATTTCGGACGTCACCCCCGTTCCTCACAACGGCTGCCGTCCTCAGAAGCGTCGTCGCATCTGAGGGTGGTTTGTTTCGGGGTCTGCTTTCGGGCAGCCTCCGAGACCACGCACAGGCGTTGAGCTTGTGTGTCAGTGCGGCTTCAGGCAGTAGTCTGAATGCTGTGCTAGAATTCAAAGTTCCCTGCGCTTGCAGCTAGCCCTGTCGGCCTTCTGATCACGTGCGTGATTGGAGGGCCTTTGGTGTCTGTTGCGGCGTTTTTGAAGCCCACCGTCTGGACGCCATACGAACAACATGCGCCAGACTCGCGTCTGAAGTGACCTCCAGGTTGCTCGGGCGTCAGATTGATCAAGGATATACACGTGGCACGTTACCTCGGACCCAAGGCCAAGCTGGCCCGCCGTGAAGGCACCGACCTGTTCCTGAAGAGCGCTCGTCGTTCCATCAGCGACAAGGCCAAGTTTGATTCGAAGCCTGGCCAACACGGCCGCACCTCCGGCTCGCGCACCTCCGACTACGGTCTGCAACTGCGTGAAAAGCAGAAGGTCAAGCGCATGTACGGCGTGCTGGAAAAGCAATTCCGTCGCTACTTCGAAGAAGCCGAACGCCGCAAGGGCAACACCGGTGCCAACCTGCTGTCGCTGCTCGAGTCGCGCCTCGACAACGTCGTCTATCGCATGGGCTTTGCCTCGACCCGCGCCGAAGCTCGTCAGCTGGTGTCGCACAAGGGTGTGGTGGTCAACGGTGGCGTTGTGAACATTCCTTCCTTCAGCGTGAAGGTGAATGACGTGGTGGCCGTGCGTGAAAAGGCCAAGAAGCAAGTGCGCGTGCAGGAAGCTTACAAGCTGGCCGAGTCGATCGGCATGCCTGCATGGGTTCAGGTGGACGGCGCCAAGCTCGAAGGCGTGTTCAAGAAGTCGCCTGACCGCGACGAATTCGGCTCCGACATCAACGAATCGCTGATCGTCGAACTGTATTCTCGTTAATTGATGCTCAGGCTGCGCCTCGTGACGGTATGTCGCGATGCGTGGCCTTTGTGCGTTCTGATTTCGGAAACCGAAGCATGGTGCTTCGGTTGGTCCAGCAGCCTTATCGGTGTAACGAGCCGAGGGTATTGACAGGAAGACCTCATGCAAACCAATTTGCTGAAACCCAAAGCCATCCAAGTGGAGCCGCTCGGCGGTCACCGCGCGAAGGTCACGCTCGAGCCGTTCGAACGTGGCTACGGTCACACGCTCGGCAATGCTCTGCGCCGCGTGCTGCTGTCCTCGATGGTGGGTTTTGCACCGACGGAAGTCACCATTGCCGGCGTGCTCCACGAGTACTCGTCGATCGATGGCGTGCAGGAAGATGTCGTGCACATCATGCTGAACCTCAAGGGCGTGGTGTTCCGTCTGCACAACCGTGATGAAGTGACCCTGGTCCTGCGCAAGGACGGCGAAGGTCCTGTGACGGCTGCCGATATTCAGACGCCGCATGACGTCGAAATCGTCAACCCGGGTCACGTGATCGCCAACCTGTCGCAAGGCGGCAAGCTCGACATGCAGATCAAGGTGGAAAAGGGCCGTGGCTATGTGCCGGGCAACATCCGCCGCTACGGTGAAGAGAGCACCAAGGCCATCGGCCGCATCGTGCTGGATGCCTCGTTCTCGCCGCTGCGTCGCGTGAGCTACACCGTCGAAAGCGCCCGTGTGGAGCAGCGTACCGATCTGGACAAGCTGGTCATGGAAATCGAAACCAACGGCGCCATCTCGCCCGAGGAAGCGATCCGTGCTTCGGCCAAGATCCTGGTTGAACAGCTGGCTGTGTTCGCTCAGCTGGAAGGCAGCGAACTAGGCGGCATCATGGAATCGCCGTCGAAGTCTGCTCAGAACTTCGATCCGATCCTGCTGCGTCCGGTCGACGAGCTCGAACTGACCGTGCGTTCGGCCAACTGCCTGAAGGCAGAAAACATCTATTACATCGGCGACCTGATTCAGCGTACCGAGACCGAGCTGCTCAAGACTCCGAACCTGGGTCGCAAGTCGCTCAACGAAATCAAGGAAGTCCTGGCCTCCCGTGGCCTGGCCCTGGGTTCGCGTCTCGAGAGCTGGCCTCCCCAAGGTCTCGACAAGCGTTGATTTTTTGAAAATGGGTGACCCGTCTACAGGCGGGTTCCCGGTGCACCCGGCGGTACCTTGAAACGGCCGCCGGCAAACATAAGGAAAGGAAAGCACCATGCGTCACGGAAACGGCCTCCGTAAACTGAACCGTACTTCGTCTCACCGCGCAGCCATGTTCCGCAACATGGCCAACTCGCTGATCGAGCACGAAGCCATCAAGACCACCGTGCCCAAGGCCAAGGAACTGCGTCGCATCGTCGAGCCGCTGATCACCCTGGCCAAGAAGGACACCCTGGCCAACAAGCGTCTGGCTTTCGACCGTCTGCGTAACCGCGACAACGTCGTGAAGCTGTTTGCCGTGCTGGCTCCTCGCTACCAGGCTCGTCCTGGCGGCTACACCCGTATCCTGAAGATGGGCTTCCGTGTTGGCGACAACGCACCGATGGCCTTCATGGAACTGGTGGACCGTCCTGAAGTGACCGAGGCTCCTGCTGCTGACCAAGCTGCTGCTTGATCTGCCTGTAGGTAGACCCGGAGGAAGAAGCCAGCGCAAGCTGGCTTTTTTCATGGCCGCCCCGATCTTGGTTCAGTGAAATCTTTGTTGGATATACTGCACTATTGTCGGAAACGTGCTATGATCTATGTCTCTGTCGCGGGGTGGAGCAGTCTGGTAGCTCGTTGGGCTCATAACCCAAAGGTCGTAGGTTCAAATCCTGCCCCCGCAACCAAGTATGTCGCAGTTGGCTTAAGGCTCGGCTGCAGGGTCAAGCGTCAAATCTGACCCCCAAAAAAATTGGCGCGGGATGGAGCAGTCTGGTAGCTCGTCGGGCTCATAACCCGAAGGTCGTTGGTTCAAATCCGGCTCCCGCAACCACTTATAAAAAAGGCCACTCGAAACCGAGTGGCCTTTTTCATTTTGGCATCTCCTTTGTGGGCCGAACTTTGCGGGGGAGGGGCGATGGCAACTGCTCGGCGGGGCTACAATCACAGGTTACCCGGTTGTGCGCACGGTGCGCCCTGTTATGGCCGGGGCAAGACTTTTCCCGAAAGGACCCCTCATGTCGATGGACGATCGCGACGGCAAGATCTGGATGGATGGCCAGTTGGTGGAGTGGCGTGATGCCAAGATCCACGTACTGACCCACACTTTGCACTATGGCTGCGGGGCGTTCGAAGGCGTACGAGCATACAACACCGTCAATGGTCCAGCCATCTTCCGTCTGCGTGAACACACCGAGCGTCTGTTCAACAGCGCCAAGATCCTGCGTATGCCCATGCCCTTCACGATGGAGCAGGTCGAGCAGGCTCAGCTGGAAGTGGTCAAGGCCAACAACCTGGAAAGTTGCTACCTGCGTCCGCTGGTGTGGCTCGGCTCCGAGAAGCTGGGTGTGAGCCCCAAGGGTGCCAAGGTGCACGTCATGGTGGCTGCCTGGGCCTGGGGTGCCTACCTGGGTGAAGAAGGTCTCAAGCGCGGCATCCGCGTGAAGACCTCCAGCTACACGCGTCACCACGTGAACATCACGATGACGCAGGCCAAGGCGGTGAGCAACTACACCAACTCCATTCTGGCCAACCTGGAAGCCACCGAAGACGGCTACGACGAAGCCCTGCTGCTGGATGCCGCCGGCTTTGTCTCCGAAGGTGCTGGCGAAAACATTTTCGTCATCAAGAACGGTGTCATCTACACGCCTGATCTGTCTGCTGGCGCCCTCAACGGCATCACCCGCAACACGATCTTCCACATTGCCAAGGACCTGGGCCTGGAGATCGTGCAAAAGCGCATCACCCGCGATGAGGTCTACATCGCTGATGAAGCCTTCTTCACCGGTACCGCTGCCGAAGTGACCCCCATCCGCGAGCTGGACCGCATCCAGATCGGGCAGGGTTCGCGTGGCCCGATCACCGAGAAGATCCAGAGCGCCTTCTTCGACATCGTCAATGGCCGCAACGCCAAGTACGCCGAGTGGCTGACCAAGGTCTGATCAGGAGTTTGCGATGACTGCACAAGCACAAGCTGTGGTGGAAGTGTCTGCTGCCGACCTGCAAGGCGACGGCGTGGTGTTCTGCCCGAACCCGAAGATGGCCCAGTGGAGCACCCATCCCAAGGTGTTCATCAATGTGGCCAAGCATGGTCACGGCAAGTGTCCTTACTGCGGCACCGAGTACAAGCTCAAGGAAGGCGAGAAGGTCGGCCACGGACACTGAGTCTGCGCCGCCCAAACTGCCCCATGGCAAGAGGCCCGAGCTCGCTCGGGCTTTTTTGCTCAGGGGCCTGTCGCACCTACAATTGCCCCGACCATGAAGAACTCCCGCGAATTTGTCCTGACCTTGTCCTGCCCTGATGCCAAGGGCATCGTTCACGCTGTCTCCGGCCTCCTGTTCCAGGCCGGTTGCAACATCGTGGACTCGCAACAGTTTGGCGACGTGCAAAGCGATGACAGCACGGGCTTGTTTTTCATGCGCGTGCATTTCGATGCGCCGGAGCACCTGGCCGACGAGTCGACCCTGATGAACCTGTTCGGCCATGTGCGCGAGCAGTTCTCCATGACCGCCACGATCCGTGCGCGCGATCGCAAGCCCCGCGTGCTCATCATGGTGAGCAAGCAAGGCCATTGCCTCAATGACCTGTTGTTCCGCTGGCGCTCGGGGCTGTTGCCGGTCGAGATCCCGGCTATCGTGTCCAACCACCCCGATTACGCCGAACTGGCCGCCAGCTATGGCATCCCCTTCCACCATCTGCCTTTGCCCACCGGGGCGGGCGCCGACGTGAAGCGGGCCCAGGAGCAGCAGGTCGAGGCCCTGATCGACCAGGCTGGTGTGGACCTGGTGGTGCTGGCTCGCTACATGCAGATCCTCTCGCCCGAGTTCTGCGCGTTCCTCAAGGGGCGGGCTATCAACATCCACCACAGCTTCCTGCCCAGCTTCAAGGGTGCCAAGCCTTACTACCAGGCACACAACCGCGGCGTGAAGCTGATCGGTGCCACGGCACACTACGTCACTGCTGACCTGGATGAAGGCCCGATCATCGAGCAGGACGTGGCCCGTGTGGAGCATGCCCTGAGCCCCGAAGACCTCACGGCAGTGGGGCGCGATGTGGAGTGCGTGGTGCTGGCGCGTGCCGTGAAGTGGCACGTCGAACACCGCGTGCTGATGAATGGCCACAAGACCGTGGTATTCCGTTAAAGGCAAAACCCATGAGCGATTCACGAGCCCGCAAGGCCTCACAGGCGGTGTTGTTGGCTTCGGCAGATGACACCGAAGCGTCCTTCTACGAAGCGATGCAGCGAGCGGATCTGGATCGCATGATGGGCGTGTGGGCTGATGACGACGAAATCGCCTGCGTGCACCCCAGTGGCCCCCGCGTGGTCGGCCCGGTGGCGGTGCGGGCCGGCTTCGAGGCCATCTTCGTCAATGGCCCGGTCCAGGTGTCGATCCACCAGGTGCGTCGCCTGGAGTCGGGTACGGCCGCGGTGCACCACGTGATCGAGCGTGTGCAGGCCGAGTCGCCCGAGGGCACGCAAACCGCCTATATCCTGGCAACGAACGTCTACATGCGCACCGCGCTGGGTTGGCGCATGGTGCTGCACCATGCCAGCCCGGGTCAGCCACATGACATGCAGGAAGTGGCTGAGCCGGCCACCATGCTGCACTGAGCACCACCATGCCCATGCACGGCTACAAGGCGCCGCCCTGGCTGGCAGGCGTGGGCGCCTGGGGGGGCAATGTCCAGACCATCTGGCCGGCCTTGTTCTCCCACCACCATGATGACCGCCGCCCGCGTGGTGTTCCCTTTCAGCGCGAACGCTGGACTACGCCCGATGAGGACTTCATCGACGTCGACTGGTACTGTGCCGGCCCCGCCGATGCCGAGCGGCCCTTGCTGGTGCTGTTCCACGGCCTGGAAGGTTCCTCTGAAAGCCACTACGCGCAGGCATTTGCGCACTGGGCCCATGAGCGCGACTGGGACTATGCGGTGCCGCACTTCAGAGGCTGTTCGGGCGAACCGAACCGCGCACCCCGCACCTATCATTCGGGCGACTTCGAAGAGGTTGGCTGGATCCTGTCGCGCTTCAAGGCGGCACACCATGGCCCGGTGATGGCCATGGGCATCTCGCTCGGCGGCAACGCCTTGTTGCGCTGGGTGGAAGAGGCCGGCAGCACGGCATCCAGCACTGTGTGCGCTGCGGCGGCCGTGTCGGCCCCGCTTGATCTGGCCGCGGCTGGCCGGGCGATTGGCAGCGGCTTCAATCGGCTGGTCTATACCCGCATGTTCATGCGCTCGCTCAAGCCGCGTGCCTTGACCAAGTGGCAGCAGCACCCTGGCTTGTTCGACCGTGCTGCGTTGATGGCGGCGCCTGATCTCTATGCTTTTGACAATGCGTTCACGGCACCGGTGCATGGCTTTGCCAGTACCGAAGATTATTGGGCACGGTGTTCCGCCAAGCCTTGGCTGAAGGACATCACCGGTTTGCCAACCTTGGTGCTCAACGCCCGCAATGACCCATTCGTGCCAGCCAGTTGTCTGCCCGAGCGCCATGAGGTCAGCTCATGGGTGACGCTGTGGCAGCCAGACGAGGGCGGACATGTAGGCTTTCCTGGCGGGCCCGTGCCGGGCTATGTGACGCCGCTGCCCCGCACGGTGGGCAACTGGCTGGCTCAGCACCTGACCTGAACCTCCACCGGATGGAACACCATGGATGACATCGTCAAAGCCGCCCTGAAGAAGTGGCCCAATGTGCCTGATTGCTATGACTGGCTCGCGCTGGATGCGCGGGGCGACTGGTACATGCGTGACGAGCGCACCCAGCATGCCGGCCCCTTCCCGCAGGTCAAGGGCAGCCGCATCGTGCACGACAAGCTCAAGGAGTTCATCGGGCGCAATTACGAATCCGATGAGCGAGGGGCCTGGTTCTTTCAGAATGGCCCGCAGCGCGTGTACCTGACGCTGGAGGCCGCGCCGTGGGTGCTGGGTGTGCAGCGGCGCGAAGGTGGTCGGTTCGAGGTGGACACGCACACGGGCAAGCCGGTGCAGACCATCAAGTCGGCCTGGCTGGACGACATGGGGCGCCTGTTTCTGGAAACGGAGTGGGGCCTCGGCGTGGTGCGCTCACTCGACATGGATGCCGCGGCCGATGCGGTCGAGGCCGGTGTCTGGGAGCCGCAGGACATCCGCTTCGATGACCTGCCCAGACAGTTCGCCTACGTGCTGCACCCTGCACCCCAATGAAAAAAGCCGACCCTGAGGTCGGCTCTTTTTGGTCGATGCGGCAGGCCTGATGTCAGGCCTGTTGATCACTTCGATGCAGCGTCAGCAGCTTGTACCGGAGGCTCGACAAACTTGGCGCCAGCGTTGTTGGCCATGTAGGCAGCAGCACGGGTGATTTCCACGTCAGTGAATTGACCGCCACCTTGAGCGGTCATGTTGTTCTTGCCCTTGATGGCCGACTGCGCGAGCGCTTCCAGGCCTGCGCCAATACGTGGGCCCCAGGCTGCAGCATCACCAAACTTGGGGGAGCCCAGAGCACCCGTGGCGTGACAGGTGGAGCACTGCGCCTTGAAGACTTCTTCACCGGTGCGGTTGCCCGTGTTGGCGGCCACCGCTTTGATTTCCACCGTGCCGACCGGCATGATGCGCTGGCCGGTTGCCTGCGGGCTCATCATCGAAGCTTGGGCTGCATTGGTGTGCAGCACTTGCACATAGGCCACCAGTGCGGAGATGGCCAGCACTGGCACCCCGAAGGAAACCAGGGCAGCAGCGGCGAGAGAGGCGGAAGAGGCTTGGCGTTCTTGGCTCATGGAATCCTCAGAGGCGCAAATCGCGACGGAAATCGTGAAAACCTCAATTATAGAAGGTCTTTGTCAATTGCCGCGTTAGAATCCCGACTGCACTGCTGCGCGCCCGTAGCTCAATGGATAGAGTACTGCCCTCCGAAGGCAGGGGTTGCTGGTTCGATCCCAGCCGGGCGCGCCAATAGAGCCCCCATGACATCAAGCCCTTAGCGGATGTGAAGTAAAGCATTACTTGGCGCGATTGCCACGTAATGCTTTATGCGAAGTTGTGCCACGTAATGCTTTATTGACCCTCTTGGAGGGGTAGCGCTCAGGCCGAGCGAAAAATCTTTCGCGTTTTGCTGACTCAGCCTGTCAAAGGTCATGGCTGCAACAACCCCGAAATCCCATCCTCATCCAAGTCGTGTCACGGGCAAAGAGCACGAGCTGATGGCCGACGAGGCTAGGCGGCTCTTGCGAGCCGAGATGGTTCGTCGCGGGTTCAGTTACAAGATGCTAGCTGAAGCTCTTGCTGCGCAGCAGGGCGATGGTCCTATTGAGTCGGTGCAGTCCCTGACTAACAAAGTGAACCGTGGCCGGTTCTCCTTCGCTTTTTTCTTGCGAGCGGCTCGCGCCATGGGAGTCAATGCAATTGACTTGCCCTCACTTTGATAGCAGTTGTCTAGCGGCCCGTTGCTGCGGAAGCAAACGCGCAGCTCAATCGGCCATGCTACCTGCGCTCGTTCTTGTTGCTGTCACTTGTGATCGAAGCCGTTTGGGGGGACCTTGTGACCACAGGAAGATCGTGCACAACGCGAGATATCGGCACCGCGTTGAGTGACGCCAGAAGGGCGCGAGCTGCGTGCTGCCTGGGGCGGCGCACATCGTAGAAATCCCCCCGTTTGAATGGTATCCCTGGATACCTGGGCTGGGTCTCTTAGTATCAGCCGCATGAAGAAGCTCCCGTGGACTCACCCGATAGCCGCTCGCCTTGAGGCGCATGCACGACCCATCACTTACGAAGAAGCTGCCATGTACGTGCGTAATCAATTGCGCCGCTACAGCGTGGAGTCTGTCGTGTCATTGGCTCTGGAGTTGCTGCAACACGGAGAGCCGCAGAGCCATGAGCACTTGCAGACTTGGCCATGGATCACCTGCCTGGTGGTCAAGCTTGCGTGCGAGAACGACTCGATACCTTTACACGGACACGGTGTGCGCGCATGTCCTCAGCATGTCTTTGATCGTTGCCGCCAAGCTCTGTGGGATGCGCAAGCAGGTAAAGATCGACTTGATGACCCTCGCGGTGGCGTGTACTTGATGTTTCGTTCAATGCTGCAAGCGCAGTTGGCTTTCCAATCCAAACCAGGATGGGACTTTCTGAGGTTTCCAGCTCTTGTTCGCCGTTTACCCGAGGACCACCCATGCCGGATGTTGTTCGACCAGCAGTTCGGCATGACGCCGAACGTCTTCATTTGTTTGTGTTACGCAAGTGCAGCTCTGATTTTTAAGGGCGACCGCGTTCTTCATCCGAGCAGCTTCAAGAACCTGAGCCAAGCGTTCGGTGCAGGTGTGGAGAAATTCTTTGACTTGTTCTCTCGAGACCTGTTGGGTCTGCGTGCAGAGTTGCAGCGAGAGCTCAAAGTACGCTTGGACAAGGGGCACCCCTGGCGCCCGCGCAGCGAGTACAACGACTTTCCATGGCTGTCGAACTTTCCTCTTTTCAAGCGCAGTTCTAATGACTATGCCGTCTGGCACCCGTTGATCTTCGCGCGCGGATTGGAGAATGCCGTTCACCGCCGACTATCACGGCGTAAGGACGAGTATGCAGCTGAGTTCAGCAAGGTGTTCGAAGACTATGTCTTGGAGTTGCTGAGTGAAAGCGGAACCGTGTACTTGAGCGAAGAGGAGTACAAGAAGCGCTACGGACGTGACAAGAATACCGTGGAAGCCATCATTACAAAAGATGGGTCGAACATTTTCGTCGAGTCGAAGATGACAGCCTACTCCAGTGAAGTGACTGCTAGCGGTCAGGCTCCTGTGGTTTGGCAAGGATTGAAACGTGTCCGCCAAGCCATGGCTCAAGGGTGGGCGGTATCCACTGCGTTACGCAGCGGTGATTTTGCAGATCTGGCCTGCTCAAGAGCGCAGGAGGATTTCCTGATCGTGGTCACGAGCCAGCAGATGATGTGCGCCACTGGGGAGCACTTTCGCCGTCTTTTCAAACCAGGAGTATTCGATCCGGACGAGCAGCGGTCAACAGGTTCACGTCCGCCAAGTCCAGATGCGCAGCAGCTGGCTCGACTGCCACTCAAGAACATCATCATTGCGTCGATCGCGGAGTTCGAGCACTTGATGGTGGCAGTTGGCGCAGGTGAACTCGACCTGCTTGGTTTCTTGCGCAAGGTGGCGCAGGCCAACGAGGATCCACGAACCTCCGTGATGTTCTTGGCGCAGATGCTGGAGACTGCCCCTAGGCTCTCGCGTGCATTGATCGAGGCCAGGAGCGAGGCGGAAACTACTATGAAGTCAATTCTCTGCCCGATTTGAATTGGATGAGTAACCCGTTGACGATCAGGTTTCAAGACGTTCCTTCAGAGCGTCTCTGGATAGGTGTGCAACCTTGTTTCGGCATGCTGTGAGGTCGATGCACTTAAAAGGGGGAGTTCGCTGGTGGCGTGTCCCCCTCTACGGCCGTCACATTCAGGATCTGATCCGAATCCTCTCAGCGGCCTCGGTCGCCAACCTCAGCGTGGTGGCGCCTATGCGCAGCGAACTCGGTGTATTGCCGCTCTCGAGAGTGGCTGCAATTGCCCTGAGCGCCTGGGCACGGAGTTGCGACGGGTACCACTTTGTGCCAGCCGCTGCGCTGGCATTTCTCAAGCTGAGCGTTTGCCCAGACTGGATCAAATCGATGGCGATCTGTTCAGCCTCGCACACCGCTATGGTGCGCCGATTTTCATCTTCAGCCTGCTTGTTAGTGATCGTGTTCCCCCTCATCTGCATGTAGAGGTCTTCATGACGCCGCATGGTGGACAAGTCCACTTGCATTGCTCTGGCAACCTCGCTTGCAGTTTTGCCCTGGGTGATCGCTTCGGCCATGGCTTGTCTCAGGCGTTGATGATCAACACGCTTTACGGCACGGCGTCTGCGCAAGGGCTTTCGATCGCTCTCGGGCATTTCTATGGGGACCCATTCTCCTTGCAGTAAAGATGCGAGAGACACTCCCTCGATCCAGGCGATGTCCAGCAACTGTGCAATGGCCATTCGCGAGTTGGGCTTTCTGAGCCAATTCGAGAAGATCGACTTGGAGCCACCTACCTTGGCTGCGTACGCTTGGACGCCTCCTGCATCCTCTGCCTTTTGCTGGACAAGTTGCTTCATCGGAGTAGGAGATTGGACCCAGTTCGTACCTAGTGCAACCAACACCTGGGCACATTGCTCTGCACGCCAAATTTCTGAGGGTGAGCAGGTATCAGCACTTTTTGGGATGCACGAGAATCCGAGGGCGCCACATCCTCCGCAAACACCAGAGTGCTTGACGCGAAGGTAGGGATCTAGAGCTTCTGAGGGGGGCTTGCCGCATCTTGCGGGAAGCAAAGGCTTGCGGTGCACGGGACAGCACGAGACCGGCCCCATCCGCCACATCAGTCGCTCGTATGGCATTCGACTGGCAGCTAGATCCTCCCGTAGGCAGTCGATGCAGACACGTTCTTCCGTGGTGATGAGCTTGGTGGTCGAAACCAGGTTGGTTAAGCCAGCCAGCGTGCAGAGGTCCAGTTGCTGATTTCCAGTCGCGATCTCCAGTGCCTTAGCCCAACTCTTGGCACCAAGGCCTGTCCCGATCATCAGGTTGCCTGCGTTCTTGTCCCATCCCCACCCCCAACCCCATCCTTGCCGGTAGATGCGGCGCATGACGCGCTGCTCCTTCTTGTTTGGCGCCAGCGTTGAGCTGATGTCAGGATCATTGGCCATGGTGATGTTGACCAGCTTGCTTGGTGGAAGTGAGTGCTCATGGGCCAGCCTTTGCAGCAGGCTGTACAAAGATTCGATCTGGGCAGTGGTCTGTCCCTCTGGCGGGATCTTGTACAGAAGTGTGGCCTTGCGCTTCTGTGTTGATGCAGGTTGTGCGCGTGAGATGACCGTCTCAAGCATGTTCCACCTCGTGTTCTTCCTGCCGCATTACTGCCATGAGGGCCTCGTCGGATAATTGACCGTCGCCATAGCAAGCGCCGGCGAGTTTTGCCTCTCCCTCAACGGTCTCCTTCTCTAGGATGCTCAGTGATACTTCGCCCTTGATCGCCTTGCTGAAAAAGGCCTTGTCGAGTCGCTCATCTGTTGTATCCATTTGAAGAGTCAGAAGGCGCAGCAGGATGGATTTGGTTAGCCCGATTGACCCAAGAGACGCCAACATCAGAGGTTTCCAAATGGCGGTCAGGTTCGGTCGTTGACGGCATGGCCATTGCTCTTGGAACCTCTGAAGCTGCGCACGGTATTCAGTCTCGTCAGGGGTCATGGCCTTGCCATTCTTCGAGCTGACTTGGTACCTCTGGTAGTGGACAATTTCGCTGCGTCGAACCACTTGGCCGTATTCGATCATCAAATCTGCGATCTGATGTGTTCCGATCAGCACCAGCTTGGTATCGCCGATGTCGGCCAAGCTCTTCAGTGTGTCCATGATGGCGGAGTATTCGGAAAAGCGAAGCAGGTGCAATGCTTCATCCACAATCAGTGCGCGCACCTTGCGACGAAGAAGCATCTTCTCGACATGGCCGCGTAAGCTCGCCACCGATTGACGATCGCCTCGAACACCTTGTAGCTCGCCTTCTGTGACCTTGGACGGCCGTTTGTGGTCAATCTCTGGTTCGGCTCCAGCCTCCAGAATCCGACGATAGAGCATGCGCCAGGAGAGTGATTTTTCACCGTTGGCCGGAGCGCTCACGTGCAGCACTGGGCACTGATCTGGCGTTGCTGTTGGTCCGTAATGGCTGTCCAGTAGCGAGCTCAGTTCCTTGGCAAGTGTTGTTTTGCCGATGCCTGTCATGCCGATGATGGACACGATCTTGATGTCATTGTTAGGGTCCATCAGTTCAAGTAAGTCGCCGACCACACGCTCGAGTTCTCGGTGAGAGAGTTGGAGGAGGTAGTACCAACGCTTCCGGAACAGCTTGCTTTGCTTGAGCATGTCGGCATGAGACGTTTGCCAGATGAGCTCGTCCGCAGGTAATTTCTCGTCGGGGGTGTTTGGGACGCAGATATCTTCAGACATGGTTGTGATCCTTCCTTCGATTTAGCGGAACCGGCCAATCTTTTGAAGCAGACTGGGAGCTCGTGCTGGAGTTCCTGCCGGTATTGCTGGTTCGACTACTTCGTAGACTTCGATGACGGTCATATCGGACGCAATTACGGCAGCAGCTGCCGTTTCTATTTCGTCGTCGCTCATCGATGCAGTTGCCGGGCAGTTGTCTAGTTCAGACAACCTTGGTTCGAGGGGCCGTTCTAACTGGTCGATCTGACTGTTGGTCAGGGCGCGGAACGTCGGAGGTGTGAGGGTGTCCACTGCTGGATCGCTACGCTCCAGATCTGCGGGAATCTCCTTCGGCAAGGCGAGCGTCATGCCCTTTGAATCGTAGAGGTGTCGCATTTCTGCCTGCATGAGAGCCAGGCGAGGATCGAAGTCGATGGGTTGCCACGCCTTCTGTCTGTGGGTACGTAGAGCTGGATTCACCTGAGCTCTGGCTGCTTCACGCTTGGCATTGCGCCTCTCGGTTCGAAGCGCCAACTCCATTTCTCGACGCGTATTACGGTAAAGCCAGCGGCGATCGTTGCCAATGGCGGCGACCCAGCCTTGTGCGACCTGTACGTAGACCACTTTGGCATTCCACGGCTCCACACGTACTTCCACCTTGCTTCCCTTTCGCACCTTTCGTAGTGCAGGGTGTTGGTACCAAAGGCCATCCACCCACACTCCCCTTTGTGGATCGACCTTGTGGAATGGTCGGCCAGCGTGAGGGCTGGTTAGCAGCATGATGTTTTCGTCGAATTTCACGCCTTTGAACTCACGGACGCCTGTCTCGTTGAGTCTGCGTGCTTCGAACTCGTTTGGCGTGACACCCAGTGCGGGGTGTGGGCGACCGGGACGCTCGATGAAGAGGTAATGTTCCAGAACGGCGTATAGACCGGGTAAGGTCCACGCGGCAAAGCGAAACGGGTTCACGCTCTTGGTGACGAGGCGTGCGTCGTTACGCAGTATCCGGGTGTTGCCCTTCAACTCCGACAACACTTCTTCCTCGGTTGCTCCCAGCAGTCGTTCGATCATCGCGCCGCCTCTTGGCTGCCCGGGTGCTCTGAATCTCAAGTCGATGCCGTACAGCTTGCAGAACTCGCTGAGCTCCTTTGAGCGGAAGTCGCTCCCGTTGTCAACGGACAGTACTCTTGGTAGTCTGTTGTGGCGCCGGACGTAGTCACGCAGCACCATCAACACAACAGCTGTTCGGGGCGGATCGAACGAGAGGTAAAGGGCTCGTGTCTGCGCGGTGTGCCCATCGATCGCCAACGTCAGTGTTGGTTTGCCAAGCTCGTTGCCAGAAGGGGAAATTAGTGCAATGTTGGCTGTGGTGTGATCGATGTAGCAGATCTCATGAGGTCGAACACCATGTGTTGGAAAGGAGCAATCCAGTGCCTGCTGTATCGCTGAGGACTGGTAAGCAGAACGCTTGCCCTTTCTGGCTCGCGTTGAACCCAACTCTTCCGCGTGACGGCAGAAAGTTGTGTACGAAACCGCTCGCATAGGCTGTCCGTTGTCCTCTGTTTCCTCCTGGCACAGACCGACATACTTGTCCCATGCACCCTTCTTGTTGGTGTTTCGTTCGTCGTTGTAATGTTTGGCAATCGCCTTTTCGATTAGCGCTTTGTTTGCATCGCTGATGCGGGATTTGCGATTGCCTCGATGTTGTCGGCTGTCCACCAGGGCAAGAATTGCTTCGACGTCGTTGTCAGCGTGGGTAATGGCCTCGCGAAAGCGAGCCAGGCTGCGTTGGGAGTAGTTGGCATCGTCTCCTGAGCGGACGGCATCCAGCTTGCCGAGAGCTCGTTTCAGCTCGTCTGGCGGTACATCGGCAAAACTGATATTTCTATTGCCTTTTGGCGTCTGATCCAGTTCAACGATGCCGTTCTTGTGGCCGCCCAGAATCGCTTGGAGATCATGCGCAGACTGCTCTCCGTTCTCGTCTGAAAGCAGTACATCTCTTTCGCCGCAGAGAACAACGAAGTAGGTCTTACCGTTGAACCTTACGCGGCTGTTGGGCTTCAGCTCATAGGTGCCCGGGATAGGGAGTTGTGGCTCACGCTTGGCCGCTTCAACGGCCTTATTCGCTTGTTGCGTGTGTACGTCGGAGTAGACGACGAGATCTTGTGTGCATGCCAGTCGGTCTGAAGTCAGATCTACATAGATCCGCCGATCTGCAATGCACTTGAAGACAGCGTCTGCAGAGAATCCGGCATTGAGCAGCGCGACCAGTGGGACGATGCGCTGTGTTCGCACACGGTCTTCGATGGCTGCTGCTACCGGTTCTGGCAGCTTAGGGCTGTCATTTTTGCAGTAATCCTCCAAAAAACGCATGTTCTCCACCAGGATGGCTGGTAGCGAACTGTTTGCGCGCAACTCAAACCGAAACCCCAACTGGCTGAAGAACTCCTCGGCTGCGCGGTAGCGCCAGCGGTGTTGCTCATCCTTGTAAAACTGATGAGGGTTCTTCTCCATGGCTCGGATGAGCCTTGCATCGTCCCTGGTTTCCACAATGACGATTTCCGCTTCACGCACAACGAGCATGTCAGGCGTGTAGTTGGTCGTGGAGCGGACGATGCCGTCTTCCCGCTTGATGTCCAGTGTGACGTTGGGCGGTTGTGCGAAGTAGGCGATCACTTCTGGATCGTTCTCGAGCAGGATGGCATGCACATGCTCGCCCCGCCTGCTTTCGAGCCTCAGCCGAGCGTTCATCTTGTGACTGTGAAAGTCGAAGCAGACGTTACCCAGTTGCCCAGAGACATCACGTGATGGCCCGTCCTTGACACACTTGTGTAGGTACTGGCGGGCAGGTGCTGTCAGTCGTAACTGGAAGGCGATGGATTCGATGCGCTCCTGGAGCGCGACGGTGGCGCTGGTCTGTGCCAGACCATGTTTCTTGGGGATGGTGAGGTCAGTCATGCTGCCCCCCCTTCCTGTGCGCAGGGGAATGCGGCAGGGCGCACGTTGATCCGCATGTACATCTCCGGTGAGGGCGAACGAGCTGGGCCCGTTCGGGGTGAGAAATCACCAAAGATGGTATGTAAAACTCTTATAAGAGTTTTTATGCGTTGCGGGAATTTTTCACATTGACCACGGAAGTGGCTTGTGTGAAGGGTTGGTACGTGATGTGTGGGAGCAGTTGTCGGGCTTTGCCCGTTGAGCTCGACTTTCATTGGCTTGCCTTTCGTTGATACGAGCTAATCCAATCCGGCACATAGACGAAGTCTCTGCCGGTCGATAGTCAACGAAGGTCACGCAGTGCGTGCCAATGAAGAAAGGGCGGTGCTGGTTGGTTTGCCTGAAGTCGAGTTAGTCGCAAAAGTCTACACGACTTGCAGCGACCAGCACTAACGCTCAAATGGGTGGGGGCTGCCCTCAAGGTCAGCAGAGGGTGTCTTAATATTCTGAACAGACACAGGGAGACCAATGAAACTCGATCGCATCAGCAAGATTCGTGGGCATCGCATCTTTGACCATTTCGCATGGCCAGCTGACTTGGAACCTTTCGGCCGATTTAACCTGATCTATGGTTGGAACGGTAGTGGCACACCACATCGAACAACAAGGCGTCAGCATGGAGCTTGATGGCAGGGCGGGCAGCCTTGCGCCGCTGGGTGCTTTGCTCACGCGCCTGGGCGCTGGCGTAGCCCTCTGTGCCACTGTTGCGGCTCAACTCGCGGCTGATGGTGCTCGGAGACCTGTTGAGCATCCCGGCCATCTCTCTGATGCCGAACTTTTGCTGGACCAGACTGGCCAACGTCACGCGCTCTTCAGGCTGAAGTTGCTGGTAGTGTCTTGGGGTGCTTTGCATCTGCGGACCTTACAGGGTTGCAGGTGTTGCACTTCACTTTTGAATCCGCCAAGCTTGCCCAAATCAGCTCGGCTGCGTACAGCAGATGGCAGTTGTCTATGGCTGCATGAAATGCGCTTCCCGCAGAGCAATGTCCTCTCTCAGAATGCGCTGGATTTCCAGCACTGCCGCCGCGCTCTGTTGCACGCTGTGTCCTGAAATGATGATTTTCTCGGATTGCGCCCCGGGAAGATGAGCGCTGCGGTAAGGCACGAGACCATCATCGGAATCAGCGAGGGCCACTTCGGCATTGGCCTGGGCCACGATCGAGTGATAGCGCACCTGGGTAGAGATGGGAAAGTCCGCAGCCGTGCGCACGAATGGATCGTTTTCGTCGAGATTGTCGACGCTATTGGGGATATGCCCCAGGCTTTCATGGCTGCTGGCAGCCGCATCGGGCACCAGCGTGTGGGCGAGTTCTTCGAGCACCGTAATGGGAAAGCGGATAAATCCCGCCATCCAGCGCCCCAGGCGTCCACCCGCGACCGATGTGCCCCGATGAGGCGCCGCGATGAAGATGGCACTGCTGACATTCGGGAAGGGCTCGAAGCGCAACATGGGATCAATGCGCCTGATCTGCTGCGGCGTCAACCGACTGTGATCCGCAGCCAATTGCACCAGCGATTGATCGGTTGACGACACCATCAACCGCGCGATGACCCCGCCCATGCTATGCCCCACCAGCACGAGGTCGGACGACGCCGGCGCTTGGCCGGATGGGTCGAAATGCGTCAGCGTCTCCCCGAGCGCCCTGCGAATCATGGCGTGGTTCAACGCGACTGGCATGTTGGTCGGGTAGTAGACCTGCCAGATCTGGTAATGCTGGCGCAGGGCCTCATCGCCCAGGATTTCGTTGACGAGTTCCACCCAGGCTTCAGGGCTGCTGGCCAGTCCGTGCAGCATGACGATGATCCGCCTGTTCGGATCGTAGGGCTGCATCAAGTAGACGTGCGGGCGGTCGATGCCACCCTCGCGCCCGAGCAG
>NZ_JAYRDZ010000002.1:0-547171 GCF_041909175.1 Aquabacterium sp.
GCTTTTTCTGGCACGGTCTGCATCGCATGGTGTAGTCGCCATTGAAGATTCATCTGCGTTGGTGACCATCGTCCTGTCTAAGTAGCTCGTTTTGCGAGGCACGGCATGTATTCGAAGAGCCTGACGCGTAGATTGACACGTGAAGTGCAACACCCCGTCATCCGTGATGGTACGCCCAGTGAGGGGATTTAAAACCCAATCTCTTTCTGGGTCTCATATTTAGTTGACGGGCCACTTCATCACAATCAGCCTGGGTAATCTTGCTCATACACATCCCCTTGGGGAAATACTGCCGCAACAGCCCATTGAAATTTTCATTGCTCCCCCTCTCCCACGAGTGGTACGGCGTCGCGAAGTAGCACTTGACGGGGTGAGTCTGCTCGATGACCTGGTAATCATGGAACTCCGTGCCGTTGTCAAAGGTGATCGTCTTGAAGCGCTGTCGGTGCTCGGAGATCGCCATGATCGCCGCCTCGTTGACTTCGGCCATCGAGCGGCTCGTCAGCTTCTTGACGATCGCCATGCCCGTCTTGCGCTCCACCAAGGTCAGTACACAGTGATGCTTGTCCGACCCGATGACTGTGTCACCTTCCCAGTGCCCGATGCGCTGCCTCGACTCCACCTCACGCGGACGCTCACTGATGTGCCGCTTGCCAGGCATCACGCCTCGGTGGTCAATGCTGCGGTAGCGCTTGCGCGCAAACTTCGACATGATCCTCGTATGGCGCCACAGCGTACCGCCCAGCCTGCGGTCTCGCAGGATGTGCCGGTAGATCGTCCGGTAGCTGATCGCCAGTTCCGAGCGCATGCGCAGCGCTCCAGCTATTTGCTCCGGGCTCCACTTCTTGCGCAGCAAGGCATGGATGTAGGCCCAGTCGTCGGCATTGAACAAGCTCCAGCGTCGACATCGCCTTCGCCTCGCTTGCGCGTACTGCTGCGCCTTCGACGGGCGGTACGCCCCGTCATGCCGCGTGGCGTTTCTGGCCACTTCTCTGCTGATCGTCGAGGCACTTCGCCCCATTTCCCGCGCGATCATTCTCATACTCGCGCCACTGCGCAAACGCGTGGAAATGAAGTATCGTTCCTCTCGGGTGAGTTGGTGATACGTCATGTTGCAGCCCCTGTCTTGCCGGAAAGAGGAAGCAGCAGTATCTCCGCTCCCCCACCTTATTCAAAACAGGTGTTGCACTTCGGATGTCAATCCGCGTCAGCCTAACTGGGCGTTCAACGCGGACGCGAAGCTTGTCTGACTTTTGTGGACAGTCAAACCTAACGGAGTGGACGTGAACATCCATCACCGCGCACAGGTCGCGATATGACACGCGAAGTGCATCCACATGACGAACATAAGTGGCATTTCTTCAGCACACTCATAACCGCTCGACGTGCTGAAACGGGCAGTCAACCAGCCCCGTAAGCAAAGCCAGCCCTCATCAGCAAGGACGCACGCATGGACGATGACCTCGACGCCCTCTCCCGCGAAGAGCTGCTTTCAGAAGTCAAAAAGCTGAGGCAGGCGATCCGGGCACACCGTGATGCAACGGGCCATGATCTCTGTTGGCATCACCCTGCGCTCTGGGGTCTCCTGCCTGAGCAAGTCAGCCCCAACATTGCGGTTCCCGCCTGGCCGCAGTTCATTCGGGGGTGCATCCAGTACCGGCAGTCGCTTGATGAACAGGCCCCTGAAGCCCCTCGCACAGACCGTGACTACCCCGCTGCGTGAAAGCGCGCGCCCGTTGGACTACAGTGTGGAGCACGTCAGGCGCCAGACCTGATAACGACCCCACACAGGAGCCAACGCATGTTCAGTCACATCATGGTCGGATCAAACGACATCGAGCGCTCGAAGCGCTTTTACGATGCCGTGCTCGCGGTGCTGGGCGCCGGTGAAGCCGTGCGCAACCAGAACGCCACCGGCCACACGCGGCTTTTCTACCGCCACGATGGCAACACCTTCGGCGTGGTCGAGCCCATCAATGGCGAGCCGGCCACCGTGGCCAACGGTGCCACCATCGGCTTCAAGTGCACGTCGCCCGAGCAGGTGCAGGCCTTTCACGACGTGGCCGTGGCACACGGCGGCAAGTCGATCGAAGACCCGCCCGGCCTGCGCCAGTCGCCCATGGGCTCGCTCTACCTGGCCTATGTGCGCGACCCGGACGGCCACAAGCTCTGCGCCCTCTTCCGGCCTAAGTAAGCCCTAACCCAACTCGTGGGGCCACCATGCTGTACCGGTGCCTGTCGATCTGTGCTGTGCTCTGGCTCGCCTTCGGCGAGGCCTGGGGCGCCGAGCAGCCCATTGAGTTGAACACGCCCACCGGCGTGATCAAGGGCACACTGACCACGCCCGAGCGCGCCGAGCCGGCACCGGTGGTGCTGATCGTCGCCGGGTCGGGCCCAACCGACCGCGACGGCAACTCGGCCATGCTGAAGGGCCCGAACAACAGCTTGAAGCAACTGGCTGCAGCACTGAGCGAGCAAGGCGTGGCTTCGGTGCGCTACGACAAACGCGGCGTGGGTGGCAGCAGCGCAGCCTTGCCTGACCGCACAGCACTGCGGCTGGAAACCTATGTGAGCGATGCCGAAGCCTGGGTGAGGCTGCTGGCTCAAGATGCACGCTTCAACAAGGTGGTGGTGCTGGGGCACAGCGAAGGAGCCTTGATCGGCCTGCTGGCAGCCCAGCACAGCCCGGCGGCAGGCTACGTGTCGCTGGCAGGCTCGGCGCAGCGCGCCTCAGACCTGCTGCGCCGGCAACTGCAGGGGCACATGCCGCCCGAGCTGGCCGAGCAAAACGAAGCCATCCTCACCGCACTGGAAGCCGGCCACACTGTGGCCGATGTGCCGGCGCCGCTGTTGGCGCTGTACCGCCCCAGTGGCCAGCGTTACCTGATGTCGTGGATGTCATACCAGCCAACCGACGAGCTGGCACGTTTGAAGATGCCGTGCCTGATCGTGCAGGGCAGCACCGATATCCAGATCAGGGTGGCCGATGCCGAAGCCCTGCACACCGCCAACCGTGCCTGTGGGCTGAAGGTGATCGATGGCATGAACCACGTCTTGAAGCGGGTGCCGGCCGACCGCCCGCAGCAACTGGCGTCTTACAGTGACCCCACGCTGCCGCTGGCGCCCGAGCTGGTTCAGGCAGTGGCGGCCTTTCTGGCTGCAAAGCCCTAGCCCCCAAAGGAAGCGCACACCGTGCCCAGCTTTTCTACTGCCACCGAGGCAGACATCCCCGCCCTCTGCCATCTGCTGAGCATCCTCTTCACGCAGGAAGCCGAGTTCAAGCCTGACGATGCGGCCCAGCGCCGGGGGCTGGGCATGATCATCGGCAACCCGCAGAGCGGCGCCATTCTGGTGGCACGCGAGGGCACGCAGTTGCTGGCCATGGTGAACCTGCTCTTCACGGTGTCCACCGCCCTGGGTGAGCGTGTGGCCATGCTGGAAGACATGGTGGTGGCACCCGCTGCGCGCGGCACGGGTGTAGGCTCGGCACTGTTGCAACATGCCATTGCCTTTGCTCAGCAACAAGGTGCCCGGCGCATCACCTTGCTGACCGACCACGACAACATGGTCGCCCAGCAGTTTTACGCCAAGGCCGGCTTCACCACGTCACCCATGATCCCCATGCGGCGCCTGCTGCCCCCAGGTGCATGAGGCCCTTGGCCCGCACACCGTTTCACCACCATGTCTCACGCCCTGTTGTTTCGCGAAGTTGAGTTCAGTGCCGTGCGGTCTCAAGGGCCGGGCGGACAGAACGTCAACAAGGTGTCCAGCGCCGTGCACCTGCGCTTTGACATCCAGCGCTCGTCGCTGCCCGAAGCCGTGAAGGAAAGACTGCTGCAGTTGCAGGACCAGCGCATCACCAAGGAAGGTGTGGTGGTCATCAAGGCGCAGTCATCTCGCAGCCGCGACCAGAACAAGGCCGAAGCCCTGGCCCGGCTGGAAGAGCTCATAGCCAAGGCCAGCCATGTGCTGCCACCGCGCCGGCCCACCAAGCCCACCTTCGCATCCAGGCAAAGGCGGCTGGAGTCGAAATCGCTGCGCGCCAGCGTCAAATCAGGTCGAGGCAAGGTACACCTCTGATCTAGGGGGCTGCCGCCGCCCTCGCCTCTTCGTGCATGTGCTGCGCATGACAATGCCGCAACACATACAAAACCCACGGAGAAGCCCCATGGCCACCTTGCTTGACCCCACGTCAAACGAGCAGAAGCACCCCAAGCTCACCAGCGCCGTCATCATTGGCGCCACCACGCCCATCAGCTCCAGGCTGTGGGTGCGTGTGTACCAGCCCGGTCGCTGGGCACTGGTCGTCACCACCCAGCCCTTGACGGGTGACCTGGTGCGGCTCAACAACCAGCCCGTTGCCGACTTCATGGCCAGCCAGGGCGTCCGGCCGGTCTTCATGGGCAGCATCGACATCACGTACGCCAGCAACCTCACAGCTGTATTCGAGGTGAACCCATTGCTGCCCGACACGCGCTACTACTACGCCGTGATCGCCGACACCACCGACGCCAGCGTCGTCCCACGTCGCACGGAAATCGGCGGTGACACGCCGCAGTGCTTCAACACGCCCCCAGCCAGCCCGCGAGAGGTGGTCTTCGGTTTTTACAGCTGCCATGACCACATCAGCGCGGGCGGTGACAGTGGCGCCTGGCCGCACTTTGCCGAGCAACTCAGCGATGCGGGCGCGCACTTCGTGATCGGGGGTGGCGACCAGGCCTATGTGGACACCAATGGCAAGAATGGCTTCCTCGACATCTGGAGCTGGCTGAAGGACAACAAGGCCGCCTTGCTGGAGAAATATGCCCTGGGAGGTGGCCAATACGACGAAGCGGCCATTGAGCAATACCTGCTCAACATCTACCGCTGGTACTACCGGGTTTACTGGGCGGTGCCGGCGCTGCGTGAGGTGTATGAACGCTTCCCGCAGTACATGATCTGGGACGACCACGAGATCATGGATGGCTGGGGCTCGTTGACGAACAAGGAGCGCCGCGCGCGTATTTCCGGCTTTTTTGAAGAGCGCGACAGCAAGACCAACCAGTTGCTTGTGGACTTGATGTGGCGTGCGGCTTGCCGGGCCTATTACGAATACGAGCACAGCCACAACCCGGTCACCCCGGTAGATCTGAACGCCCCCGACAACTGCCAGTGGGACTACGCCTTCCGCCACGGCGATGCGGCCTTTTACGTGCTCGACATGCGCGGCCACCATGATGTCGAGAAGAACAAGGGCAAGAAGGCAAAGGCGGACCCCAACATTTTGTTGGGACAAGCCCAATTCGACCGCTTTTGCGCCTGGCTGCGCAGCCCTGACACCAAGACCGCACGCAGCCTGTTTGTGGTGTCACCGGTGCCCGTGCTGCACTGGGTAGACCGCCTGGTCAACTATGTGGACCTTGGTGAGGCCAAAGACGACTTCATGGACGAATGGGGCCATGAGAGCAACTGGAAGGAACGCAACCAGTTGCTCGACACGGTGTTCAGTGAAGTGGCCAACAGTGGTCGCCCGCTGGTTTTCCTCAGCGGGGATGTGCACTGCGCTTCGGCCTTCAGGCTGCAGCACCGCAAGCACCCAGCGGCGCGCGTCTACCAAGTCACTTCCAGCGCCATCTCACGCAAACCAGCACCCAAAATCAGCCTGCTGGGCATTTCATCAGGCGGCCCCATGGATGGCCACACCGACGTGAGCAGCGAGCGCCTTTACGCCCTCACCGGCAACAAGAATTTCTCGCTGCTCCGGGCTCGCACCAAGGACGATGGGCGGGCCGAAGTGGTGGTGGACTTGCATTGGCCCGGAGGCGAAGAAGGCGAAGTCACCAAACGGCGCTTGGTGCTGGGGTGACAGCGTCGATGCCGGCGGCTTACTCGCCAGCCGGCTTCGGTGCAGGCTCGGGGCTACCGCGGGCCGCGTCGATACCGGCCCCCACAACCTTGCCGGTGACGGTGACACCGGTGCTGACCACCGCCCCCGCCACCGAAATGGCCGCACCCGTTGCGGCACCCGCCACTTCAACCACGGCGCAGCCACCCAGGCTGGCGCCCAGCAACAACGCGGCGGCTACAGACATCCAGAAACGAATGGGCTTCACAGGTGCTTTCTTCAAGAGGAACGCCATTTTCAACCGGATTGGGCTTGCTGAGGCACCAACAGCACCAGGGCACTGTGCAAAGTATGGCTAACGTCACACAAGGGCTGTAAGCTGAAGTAAGCATCACAGCAAGGGGAATGACATGGGATTTTTCGACCCCATTGCCGGGCAGGTACTGAACTCGCTGTCCGGAGCCGGTAGCAATAACGGGCAGCAATCTGCCCTGATCGAGGCCATTGGCGGCCTGCTGAACAACCAGCAAGGCGGTTTGGCCGGGCTGGTGTCGGCCTTTGAGCAGCAAGGGCTGGGCGGCATCATCGGCTCGTGGGTGGGAACCGGGCAGAACCAGGCGATCTCAGCGGATCAACTGCAGTCGGTGCTGGGCAATGGGCAGATTCAGGCCATGGCGGAAAAGCTGGGGCTGTCGCCCGACGCGCTCTCGGGGCACCTGACCGAACTGCTGCCACAGGTGATCGACAAGCTCACCCCGGGCGGGAACGTGCCGGAAGCCGGTGCGTTGGGCGGCTTGCTGGACCTGCTCAAAGGCAGTGCCACTTGAAAAGTTGAGCCTTGAAACAAAAAAGCCCAGCTCTTGCGAACTGGGCTTTTTGTTTTGATCAGATGGTGCCGGAGAAAGGAATCGAACCCTCGACCTTCTCATTACGAATGAGCTGCTCTACCGACTGAGCTACACCGGCGTCCAAGCTTTTAATTCTAGCATGGGTTTTTAAGGCCCATGCATACGTGAAAACGCGCTTATTGAGCTTCGCGGTGGTAAGCCGTGACGCGCTCGACTTCGTTCTTCGAGCCCAGCACCACGCTCACACGTTCGTGCAACTGCGACGGTTGCACTTCCATGATGCGCTGCAGGCCGTTGGTAGACGCGCCGCCAGCCTGTTCGATCAGGAAGCTCATGGGGTTGGCTTCGTACATCAGGCGCAGCTTGCCGGGCTTGTTCGGCTCGCGCTTGTCCCAGGGGTACATGAAGATGCCGCCACGGGTCATGATGCGGTGCACGTCGGCCACCATGGAGGCGATCCAGCGCATGTTGAAGTCTTTGCCGCGCGGGCCTTCCTGGCCCTGCAGACATTCGTCGATGTAGCGCTTGACCGGGGGGGCCCAGTGGCGCATGTTCGACATGTTGATGGCAAATTCCTTGGTGTCTTCCGGAATGCGCACCTTGTCTTCAGTCATGACCCAAGCGCCTTGCTCGCGGTCCAGCGTGAACATGACCACGCCCTGCCCCACGGTCAGCACCAGGGTAGTTTGCGGGCCGTAGACACAGTAGCCAGCAGCGACTTGGGCGGTGCCAGGCTGCAGGAAGCTATCGTTGCTGACGGGGCCGCCTTGGTGCTTGAGCACCGAGAAGATGGTGCCGATGCTGACGTTCACGTCGATGTTGCTGGAGCCGTCGAGCGGATCGAACAGCAGCAGGAATTCACCTTGGGGATAACGGTTGGGCACGGCGTGCATGTCGGTCATTTCTTCCGACGCCATGCCGGCCAGGTGGCCGCCCCATTCGTTGGCTTCGATCAGCACTTCGTTGGCGATGATGTCCAGCTTCTTCTGAACTTCGCCTTGCACGTTTTCGCTGCCAGCGGTGCCGAGCACTTCACCCAGGGCGCCCTTGTTGACGCTGATGGCGATGCGCTTGCAGGCGCGGGCCACCACTTCAATGAGCAGGCGCAGCTGCGGCGGCAACTGGGCCGCGCCCCGCTGCTGCTCGATCAGGTACTGCGTGAGACTGATGTGTTTGGTCATGAAAAAGACTCTTGTGGAATGTGGATTCGTTGACGCCTTCAGGCCTGCAGCGCGCGGGTCACGATTTCGCGCACGTCGTCCGACAACTCTGGGCGCGAGGCCACGCGGTTGAGGGCTTCACGGGCTGCTGAGCGGTAAGGCTCGGCCAAGCGGCTCCAGTGGTCCAGCGCGCGCGCCAGACGGGCTGCGAGCTGCGGGTTCATGGCATCGACCTCGATGACGCGGTCAGCCCAGAACACGTAGCCACCCGCATCAGGACGGTGGAAGGCAGCTGGGTTCATCTGACACAGGGCCATCAGCAGGCTGCGGGCGCGGTTGGGCGTGCGCAGCGTGAAATCGGGGTGCTGCATCAGGGCCTTCACGCGGGCAAAGACCTGGCCGTCCTTTTCCGGGGCGGTGGCCTGCAGGGCAAACCACTTGTCGATGACCAGGGCTTCGTTGCGGAACAACTCATGGAAGCGCTGCAGAGCCGCGCCAGCCAGCTCGCTGTGCGCATTCACCAGGGCGCTGAGCGCACCCAGGCGGTCGGTCATGTTGGTGGCGTCCTTGAAGCGCTGGTAGGCGCGGCCCGGCCAGATCGGGTTGGCACGCACCACGCCGTCGAGCGTCAGCATCATCAAGGCCTGGTTGGCCAGGGCACGGCGGCCCATGCTGACCGCGTCGGGCGTGTAGCCGCCGTTGTCGTGGTGGGCTTCAAAGGCCCAGGCCCAGTCTTCATGCAGGGCATGCGCCAGCTGCAGCTTCATGCTTTCGCGGGCAGCGTGGATGCGCTGCGGGTCGACCACTTCGAGCTGCTCGGCAATGTAGCTTTCGCTCGGCAGCGTCAGCACCAGGTCCTTGAAGGCAGCGTCCAGCTCGGGGTTGCGCAGGATGTGGCGCATGGCGCTCACAAAGCGGCCATCCAACTCGACGTGGCCACCGGCGTGCACACCGGCCAGCAGACGGCTCAGGGCCAGCTTCTGGCCAGCTTCCCAGCGGTTGAAGGGGTCACGGTCGTGCGACAGCAGCGTGAAGAGCTCGTCGTCACCCAGGTTGGCTTCGAGCACCACCGGGGCCGAGAAGCCCTGCAGCAGCGAGGGCACCGGTTTGACCGGCACATGCACGAAGGTGAAGGTCTGCTCGGCTTCCGACAGCACCAGCACGGTGTGCGGGCCAATCGGCATGGCATCGCCTTCCTGGTGCAGGGTGATATGGCGACCGTCATCGGCCACCAGGCCCATGGCCACCGGAATCACGCACGGTGCCTTGGCAGGCTGGCCCGGGGTGGCGGGGCAACTCTGGCGCAGGCGCAGGGTATAGACGTGGTTCTCTGCGTCGTATTGGCCTTCGGCCTCGACGCGGGGCGTACCGGCCTGGGCATACCAGTTCTTGAACTGGGGCAGGCGGCGGGCGAGTTCGGATTCGGGGTTGGCGTCGGCAATGGCCTGGGCGAAGTCATCGCAGGTGACGGCGTGGCCATCGTGGCGATCGAAATACAGCCACATGCCCTTGCGGAAGCCTTCTTCACCCACCAGGGTGTGCATCATGCGCACCACTTCCGCGCCCTTTTCATAGACGGTGGCGGTGTAGAAGTTGTCGATGGCCATGTAGCTGTCAGGACGCACCGGGTGGGCCATCGGGCCCGCATCTTCGGGGAACTGCAGCTGACGCAGGTTGCGCACGTCTTCAATGCGCTTGACGGCACGGGCGCTGGAGCTGCCGGCCATGTCCATGCTGAACTGCTGGTCGCGGAAGACGGTGAGGCCTTCCTTGAGCGACAGCTGGAACCAGTCACGGCAGGTGACGCGGTTGCCGGTCCAGTTGTGGAAGTATTCGTGGGCGACCACGCTTTCGACGTTGGCGAAGTCGACATCTGTGGCCGTGGCCGGGTTGGCCAGCACGAACTTGGTGTTGAAGATGTTCAACCCCTTGTTCTCCATGGCGCCCATGTTGAAGTCGCTGACGGCAACGATCATGAATCGTTCCAGGTCCAGGCTGAGGCCGAACTTGGCCTCGTCCCAGACGATGGAGGCGATGAGGGAATTCATCGCGTGCTCGGTCTTGTCCAGGTCACCGGCGCGCACATAGATCTGCAGCAGGTGGTCCTTGCCGGAGCGGGTGCGGATGCGCTGCTCACGGCGCACCAGGTCAGCCGCGACCAGGGCGAACAGGTAGCAGGGCTTCGGGTGCGGGTCGACCCACACGGCGTAGTGCTTGCCGTTTTCCAGCGGGCCTTCTTCCACCAGGTTGCCGTTGGACAGCAGCACGGGGTACTTGGTCTTGTCCGCCTTCAGGGTCACCTTGTAGGTGGCCATGACATCGGGGCGGTCCAGGAAATAGGTGACGCGGCGGAAACCCAGGGCTTCGCACTGCGTGAAGAAGCCGTTGCTGCTGGTGTAGAGGCCAGACAGTTGGGTGTTCTTCTCGGGCGAGCAGGTGGTGCGGATCTCCAGCGTGAAAGGCTGCTCCGGCAGGTTGTCCAGCACCAGCTGCTGGTCTTCCACCCGGAACGACACCGACTCGCCATCAACCAGCACACGGGTGAGGTTCAGGTCTTCGCCGTCCAGGCGCAGCGGACCGGCGGGTTGGCCGGGGTTGCGCTCCAGGGTCATGCGGTTGATGACCAGGGTCTTGGCCGGGTCCAGATCAAAGGTCAGGTCGACCGTCTTGATCCAGAACGCCGGGGCCGCGTAGTCTTCGCGGCGAATCAGAGGGGCAGTGCCTTCACGCATGGGGAGATCTCTCAGATGCCTTGTTTCAGGCTGGCTTCGATGAACTGGTCCAGGTCACCGTCCAGCACCTTCTGGGTATTGGAAATTTCCACGTTCGTACGCAGGTCCTTGATGCGGCTCTGGTCGAGCACATACGAGCGAATCTGGTGACCCCAACCCACATCGGTCTTGGTGTCTTCCAGTTTCTGCTGTGCTTCCATGCGCTTGCGCATCTCGTAGTCATACAGACGAGAGCGCAGACGGCGCCAGGCCACGTCGCGGTTGCTGTGTTGCGAACGGCTGTCCTGACATTGCACCACGATCCCGGTCGGAATGTGTGTCAGACGCACGGCAGAGTCGGTCTTGTTGATGTGCTGACCACCCGCGCCCGAGGCACGGTAGGTGTCGGTGCGCACATCAGCCGGGTTGATGTCGATCTCGATCGAATCATCGATCTCCGGGTAGACGAACACGGAAGCGAACGAGGTGTGACGGCCACCGGAGGAGTCGAACGGCGACTTGCGGACCAGGCGGTGCACGCCGGTTTCAGTGCGCAGGAAGCCAAAGGCGTACTCGCCTTCCACCTTGATGGTGGCGCTCTTGATGCCGGCGGTGTCCCCGTCGGTGAGGTCTTCCACCGTGGCGGTGAAACCCTTGCGTTCGCAATAGCGCACGTACTGGCGCAGCAGCATGCTGGCCCAGTCGCAGGCTTCGGTGCCACCGGCGCCAGCCTGGATGTCGATGAAGCAGTTGCTCGGGTCGGCAGGGTTGCTGAACATGCGGCGGAACTCGAGGTTCTCGACGTCACTCAGCAGGGTTTGCACATCGTCGAAGATGGCTTGCAGGCCGGCTTCGTCGCCCTCTTCTTTCGACATCTCGAAGAGTTCGCCGTTGTCGGCCAGATTGGTGGTCAGGTGGCTGATGACCACGACCACGTCTTCAAGGGCTTTCTTTTCCTTGCCCAGGGCTTGTGCGCGCTTGGGGTCGTTCCAGACAGACGGGTCTTCGAGTTCAGCGTTGACTTCAGCGAGGCGGCGGGACTTTTCGTCCCAGTCAAAGATACCCCCGAAGGTCGGCCGTCCGCTGGGACAGGTCGGCAATTTGGGCGCCCAGGGCGTTGATGTGTTCGATATCCATGGTGTGATCCAGTCAGAAATACAGGTAGGCGGCGTGCTGCGCCAAATCGCCGTATTTTCTCATGCGACCGGGCCGAGAAAGTCACCAATGTGTGCAGCCAACTCGGCAGGCTGGTCATGGTGCAACA
Source organism: Aquabacterium sp. (assembly GCF_041909175.1). Taxonomy (GTDB): domain Bacteria; phylum Pseudomonadota; class Gammaproteobacteria; order Burkholderiales; family Burkholderiaceae_C; genus Aquabacterium. Next base: position 11,808 of record NZ_JAYRDZ010000002.1, read on the forward strand.
TGTGACCGGCCTCCTGGATGGTTTCCACACGGAAATCAGGCACCAGTTGCAGGCGTTCGAGGAACTCTTCCCTGCTGTATTTGGCGTTGAAGAGGAAGAAATACAGGGTCTGCGCCCCTTCGACGAAAAGCACCGGCACGCTGATGCGCTGGAAAAAGGCCTTGACCTCTTCCACCCGGTACAAAAAGGGTTGCGGTTTCTTGTGGGCGGGGTCGGCGTTGATGACCCAGCGGCCGTTTTCCTGCCGAGCCCAGCTGGCGGCCAGCCACAAGGCAAACTCGTTTCGCAGGCGCGGGTTGGTGGCCTGCAGGCGGGCGGCCACTTCTTCGACGCTGGCGTAGTCCTTCATGCGAGATGGTGAGCGGATGTCGTCGAGCCACTTGACGTAGCGGTCAGGCGCCTCGTCGGCCTGGGTGGCCGGCATGCCAAAGCCTTCGAGGTTGACCAGCTTGCGGATGCGCGACGAACGCACACCGGTGTAGAGCATGACGACGTTGCCGCCCATGCTGTGGCCGAGCAGGTCGACGGGGTGATCGGGCGACAGGGCGTCGATGACGGCATCGAGGTCGCCCAGGTAATCAGCGAAGAAATAGCAGTCGCCCTGGGGCACTTCGGTGAGGCCGAAACCACGCCAGTCCAGCGCCACGATGGGACGCTCGGCCCACCCCGGCCGCTGCCGCAATTCGTCGACCATGAACTGGAAGGACGCGCCCACATCCATCCAGCCATGCACCATGACCAGCAGCGGCTGTTCGGGGGTAGCCAGGCTGAGGTCACCCCAGACATGGAGGTGGTAACGCAAGCCTCGCACAGAGAGGAATTCGGACCGTGCCGGATATCGGGGTGAGTAGCTCATCTGTCAGGATCGGGGTGATTCGTGAATTTGTTCCTGTGTCCGCGCCCCTGCCTGAGGGGATGTGCCAACACTGCCGTTGCACATCATGCGCGATTCGACAATTTTTCACATAAGCTGGCACCACAACTGATCCGTGTTTTCCTGTGACTGCGCCTGAACCCGACACCCCTCTGCCGAGCTCCGGCACCCTGCCGGTTCCCGCTCTGGGTCGCTTTGGCCCCCTGGCTGCGGCCGTGGCTGCGGTGACGCTCACGGGTATTGGGCTGATGGCCTGGTCACACACCAGTTGGCTGGCCTTGCAAGAGCGCGGGCATGCCTTTGACAGCCAGTTGGCGGACGTGCGCCACCAGACGCAAAAGGGCCGGTGGCTCGTTGAAGAGTTGCTGGTCGACCACAGGCTGATTGACGAACAGCAGGTCAGCTCAGCCATTGAGCATGCACAGGCCTCTGCCGCCACCCTGTCTGAACACGCCCCTGACAGCCTGAAGCCCAATCTGGTGGCACTGCAGCAAAACCTGACGGACGCGGGCAAGTTGTTCCTGCAGCGGCGCAGCCTGCCACTGGATGTGGCGGCTCAACAGGTGATGGGCGCTCTGGAAACGGTTGACCACGCGGCCGATCAGGCCGCCACCCAGTGGCAGGGTGTGATGAGCCAGCAGTTGCAGCAGCAACGCGAGCTGGACATCATCAACATGGCCATCATGCTCACGCTGACGGGGGGCCTGCTTTACCTGATCTACAAGGCCTACCGGCAGCGTGAAGCCGCGACCAGCGCGCTGATTCACCGTGAAACCGAGTTGCAGGCCTTTGCCAATGCCCTGCCGGATGTGGCCTTCCTGCTCGACAAGAGCGGGCGCTATGCCCACATTTTTGGCAACAACAGCACGGCACTGCTGGGCCGCCCGAAAAGCCAGATGATCGGCAGACCGATCAGCGACTTTTTCCCGCCTGCCGCGACGGCCTTGTTCATGGGCGTGATCACCAAGACGCTGGAGACCCGCCAGACCCAGGCGCTGAGCTACCCGCTGCGGGTGATGGGTGGCGTGCGGCACTTCGACAGCCGCTGCGCCCCTGTTGGCGACACGGACCGCGTGGTCTGGATGATCTGGGATGTGACTGCGCGCCGCCGTGCCGAGCAGCGCCTCGTGCACATGACACGGCTGTACGACTTCCTCAGCCAGATCAACCAGGCCATTGTGTGGTCAACCACCGAGCCGGACCTGATTGCCCATGTCTGTCGATCTGCTCGCGAACATGGCCGTTTCAAGAAGGCCTGGGTGGCCCTCTGTGATTTCGATGACAAGTTCATGCTGCATGAGGCCATGCCGCCGGCTGACATGGACGACCCCATCATCGTGTCCTTCTGCCGCGAACGCACGGCCTTGCTGGACAGTGCGCCAATCAGCGAAGCGCTGTTCAGTGGCAGCATCTTCCACACAACCGATCTGGCGCAAGTGCCGCAACGCCCGGCCTGGGCCGAAATGGCGCTGTCTCAGGGCCTGGCAGGCTGCGCCGTCGTACCGCTGCGCCGTGACCAGGAGCTGGTGGGCCACCTGGTGCTGCTCGACACCCAACTCAACGCCCAGGATCAGGACGAAAAGGCACTGTTCGAAGAAATTGCCAACGACCTGGCTTTTGCGCTGACCAACCTGCACCGCGAGTCCTTGCGGGTGATCGCCGAAGAGCGCATCCGCCTGCATGCGGCGGCACTGGAGAGCACGCGCGACGGCATGATCGTGCTGGACCGCGCCAAGCAGATCGTGTCCATCAACCCGGCGTTCACCGACATCACGGGCTACACCGAAGACGACGTGGTCGGCAGCACCCCCGAATTCCTCTTCGCCGAGAACCCCCAGGAAGTGGTGCAGACCATCCGCGCCGGGCTCAACCACAGCGATGCCTGGCAAGGCGAGGTGTGGAGCCGCCGCAAGAATGGAGAGCTGTTCATGAACAAGCTGTCCGTCAGTGCGGTGCACAACCCGCGTGGCAAGCCCACCCACTTCGTGGCCGTGATGACGGACATCACCCAGCTCAAGGAAACCGAGGCCCGGCTGGCGCGCATGGCGCATTTCGACACGCTCACCGGGTTGCCGAACCGCGCCATGATCCACGACCGGCTCAGCCACGCCGTCAACCTGGCGCAGCGCCATCACACCCTGGTCGGGGTGATCTTTGTTGACCTCGACAACTTCAAGGTGGTCAACGACGGCCTGGGCCATGCCGCTGGCGACAACCTGCTGCAACAGGTTGCCCAGCGTCTGCGCGACCGGGTGCGCCAGGAAGACACGCTGGGGCGCCTGGGCGGCGACGAGTTCCTGCTGGTGCTCGAGCACCTGCGTCACCCGCAGCAGGCGGCCCACGTGGCGCAGGCCATTTTGCAAACACTCAATGAGCCCTTCACGCTGGAGGGCGGGCAGCAGGTCTATGTGCGCGCCAGCATCGGTATCAGCCTGTTCCCCGACGACAGCCGTGACCCGGCCGAGCTGATCCGCGATGCCGACGCGGCGATGTATGAATCGAAGCGCCGTGGCCGCAACAGCTTCAGCTTTTTCACCCAGTCTTTCACCAGCGATGCCACCCACCGCCTGCAGCTGGAAACCCGCCTGCGCCGGGCCGTGGAGCATGGCGAGTTCGTGCTGCACTACCAGCCGCAGGTCCGTTTGAGCGACAACCGCGTGGTGGCGCTGGAAGCCCTGGTGAGACTGAAATCACCCGACGGGGGCGCAGACACCCTGCCCGCCATCGGGCCGACCGAGTTCATTCCAGTGATGGAAGACACCGGCATGATCGTGCCGCTGAGCGAGTGGGTGCTGATGGAGGCCTGCCGCCAAGGCAAGGTGTGGCTGGACGCCGGCATGGAGTTCGGCCGCCTGTCGGTGAACCTGTCACCCAGCGAAATCCGTCGTGGCGGGGTGGTCGAGCGGGTGTCACGCATCCTGAGTCAGACCGGCCTGCCGGCCGAGCGGCTGGAACTGGAGATCACCGAAAGCGGGTTGATGGAATCCAGCGTGGGGGCCGAGCAGTTCCTGCACATGCTGCATGACCTGGGGGTGTCCCTGTCGATCGACGATTTCGGCACGGGCTACTCGTCGCTGGCCTATCTGAAGCGCTTCCCGGTGCACCAGTTGAAGATCGACCGCAGCTTCATCCAGGACTTGCCCGGCAATGCCAGCGATGCCCAGTTGGTGCAGACCATGATTTCACTGGCGCGGGGCCTGAACCTCAGCGTGGTGGCCGAGGGCGTGGAAATGCCGGACCAGGAAACCTTCCTGCACGCGATGGGCTGCGATGTGGTGCAGGGCTATCTGTACAGCCGGCCCGTGCCACCGATCCAGGTCGAGGCCTTGCTGCAAAACGGGTTTGCCAACAAAAAAAGCACGATCGTTCGATAATGGCCGCTCTGCATTCAATCTGAAGGAAGCGCATGAGCGATCACGCTGCACGCACGAGTGTCCTGGAACTGCTGAACGGCCGCCAGATATTGGCCAGCCGCGTCAGCTACCAACTGACCCCGGACTGGGAGCAAGGCCGCACGATCTTTGGCGGCATCCTCTCGGCCCTGGCTGCCCAGGCCATGCGCGATGTGTGCGGTGCCGACTGGCCCCTGCGCGCCCTGCAGACAAACTTCGTCGGACCGGTGTCGTCCGGTATGGTCCACGTCGACATCACCTTGCTGAGGCAAGGCAAGAACGTGCGCCAGGTCAAGGCCCAGATCCTCCAGGCTGGCCCGGACGGACAGGAACAGGTCAGCGGGGTGCTGCTGGGCGTGTTTGGCACAGGTCGTGACTCGAAGTTGACCCCCTTGTCGCCGGCCCAACCGGCGGTGGCCCATGCACCCGAGCAATCGATGCGCATGCCGGTGATCCCGGGCCTGACGCCCAACTTCACCCAGCACCTGGAAATGCATCTTGCCGAGGGTGCTCTGCCCTTCACAGGCAGTGGCAACTGGGCCAGCCGTTATCACCTGCGCATCGCCGATGGGGCTGAACTGGATGCCGAGCTGACGGCCATCATCCTCACGGATGCGGGGCCCACCCCGGCCTTGTCGCTGGCCAATGGCTTTGCGCCGGCCAGTTCGGTGTCGTGGGCGCTGGAACTGCGCCCCATCGAACTGCAGGACCGCGCCGGCCTGTGGCGCCTGGACCAGGACACCATCGTGTATGGCGAGGGCTACGCCAATGACCGCGCCCACCTGTGGACGCCGGAAGGACAACTGGCCGCGCTGGGCTATCAGGTGGTGGCGGTTTATGCCTGAACGGGATGTGGCTGACAGCATGGCGGACAGCGGCTTGAGCCGGCCGCACTCGCTTGCGGAGCTGTTCTGGGCCTTCACCTGGCTGGCCATGCAGGGCTTCGGCGGGGTGATTGCCGTGGCGCAGCGCGAACTGTGCGAACAGCGCCGCTGGCTGACCGCCAAGGAGTTTGTCGAGCTGCTGGGCACGGCCCAGGTGCTGCCCGGCCCGAACGTGTGCAACCTGTCGCTCATGATCGGGGACCGCTTCTATGGCTGGCGGGGCGCCTGTGCCGCCCTGGCCGGGATGATGACGATGCCCCTGGTGGTGATGCTGTTGCTGGCCTGGCTGGTGGGGCAGGCTCCGGATGCGTCCGGTGTGCAAGGCGCCATCAAAGGTGCGCTGGGCGGCATTGCTGCCGTGGCCGCTGGCCAGGTGGTGGGCACCGTGCTGAAGCTGGCCGCGCCCTTGCGCGAGCACCCGCTGACCTGGCCCGTGTGCGTGGCCCTGGCCGCAGCTGCCTTTGGCATGATGGCTTTGCTGCACTGGTCACTGATCTGGGTGCTGCTGGGTCTGGGCGGATGCGCCTGTGCCTGGACCTATGTGGTCCTTCGTCAACAGCAGGTGCGCGCATGAGTGCCGACATCGCAGCCCAGGCCAGCCACGCCGTGTCGCCACTGGTGTGGAACCCCGAAGCCTGGCTCGCCCTGTTCGAGCATTTCGTGTCGCTGTCGCTGATGTCGATTGGCGGAGCCATCACGCTGGTAGCCGACATGCACCGCCGACTGGTGCTGGAGAGCGGCTTGCTGAGCGAAGCCGACTTCACGGCTGCCGTGGCGCTGGCCCAGGCCGCACCAGGGCCGAATGTGCTGTTCGTGTCATTGATGGGCTGGTACAGCGCTGGTCTGGGTGGGGCGCTGGTGAGCACCTTCGGCATGATGCTGCCATCGACCACGCTGACGATGGCCGCCTCACGCTGGGTATCTACCCGCCGGCAATGGCTGAGCGTGCAGGCCTTTCAGGCCGGCATGGTGCCGGTCACGGTGGGGCTGCTCGTCGCCACGGGCTGGACCCTCGCCCCCTCGACCGGGCACCCTGTGGCCCTGGCCCTGAGTGCCGTGGTAGCACTGCTGGTATGGCGCACCAAGGTGCCCTTGATTGCCCTGGTCGGCGCAGGGGCTGTGCTCGGTGCCCTGGGCTGGATTTAGACTAAGCCTCATGAGTACCGAGATCGTGATCACGCACCGGCCGGAAGCTGGTTGTTTCGAGGCCATCGTCGACGGCCACCGCTGTGTGGCCGACTACCAGGTGCAGGGCCAGGTGATGCACATGACCCACACCTTCGTGTCACCCGCGCTGGAAGGGCGTGGCATCGCCGCTGCGCTGGTCAAGGCCGCCCTGAGTTGGGCGCGCACCCAGGGCTACAAGGTGAACCCGGTGTGCAGCTATGTCGCGGTCTACCTGCGACGGCACCCGGAGTGGTCGGACCTGAGCTGACGCTCCGGCCCGACCAGGGGCGTCAGCAACGCCAGAACTGCCCCAGGGCACGTGCCATGCGTTGCGCCGCACCACGGTGGCGCTGAGCAAAGGCCTGCGCAGCCTCGACCATGTCGGGCTGACGCTCGGTGCGGATGATGCTGTCTGCCTCATTGAGGGCCTCGGTGAAGGTCTGCACCCGAACGCCCGCTCCCGCCTCGATGCTGAGCGCTGCCGCCTCTGCAAAGTTGAAGGTGTGCGGCCCCATCACCATGGGGCAGCCACAGGCGGCCGCCTCGATGAGGTTCTGCCCACCCAGTGGCGCAAAGCTGCCACCCAGCAAGGCCACCTTGGCCGCAGCGTAATACGCAGCCATTTCGCCCATGCTGTCACCCAGCCAGACGTCCGCAGCCAGGGCTGCAGCATCAGGGCGCCCGCCTTCCCATGTGCTGCGCCGTGACAGGCTCAGCCCCTTGTCGGTGATGAGCCTGGCCACCTCATCAAACCGCTGCGGGTGACGCGGCACGATCATCAACCTGGGCAGATGGGCCTGGTCAAACGGCAGGCCATGCCACTCGGCGTGGTGTGTGCCCCAGTCGTCCAGCAAGTCCTGCTCTTCGCCTTCACGGGTCACGGCGGCGAGGATGATGGGGCGCGTGTCGGCGGCAGCCCAGTCAAGGCCACGTTCGATCAACTCTGGTTCAGGCGAGATGTCGAACTTGACGTTGCCACAGACCTGCACCTGCGACACGCCTGCCAGTCGCAGGCGTTCCGCATCGGCATCGGTTTGCGCCAGCGCCAGCGCCAGGCTGTGTGCGGCCGGCCGCAGGAGCGCAGCAAAGCGCTGGCCCTGACGCAGGCTCTTGTCGCTCAGACGCGCATTGGCCAACACCATGGGCACACCCAGCTTGCCGGCCTCGTGCAGCACATTGGGCCAGATCTCGGTTTCCATCAGCACGCCCAGGTTCGGGGTGTGCGCGCGCAAAAAGCGGCGCACGGCACCCGGGGTGTCGTAAGGCAACCAGGTCTGCAGGTCCGAGCCCTGCAGCAGCGCCCGACCGGCTTCCATGCCCGTGGCCGTGCTGTGGGTCAGCAGCAGCCGCATGCCCGGCAACTGGGCCCGCAAGGCCGCCACCAAGGGGCGCGCCGCCAGGGTCTCGCCCAGCGACACCGCATGCACCCACACCAGCGGGGCGTGTGCCGCCGAGGCATCGGTGCGGGCCAGGGCGATCTGCGCGCGGTAGCCGGGCTCATAGCTGCCCAGACGCGCAGGCCAGTGGGCCCGGTACAAGGGCTCGGCCTTGCCGCGCCGCCACAGGCGCAAAAGGTAGAAAGGCGTGAGAGATCGCAGCAGCAGGCTGTAGGCCTGCCGCGCCAGCAAACTTTGGACTGTCACGGATTCAGTGTCCTGCTCCGATGTGGGCATCCGGCTTCACCGCCAGAATGGCCGCCATGAAGTGGGCACGGATGCGTTCCAGCGCTTCAGGCGTGTGGCCTTCAAAGCGCAGCACCAGCACTGGGGTGGTGTTCGATGCACGCACCAGGCCAAAGCCGTCGTCATAGTCAGCGCGCAGGCCATCGATGGTGGTCACCTCGCGGGCCCCCTCAAAGGTGGCGGTTTCACGCAGTTTCTCGACCACGGCATGGTGCTCGCCTTCGGCGCAAGGCACGTTCAGCTCAGGGGTGCTGTAGCTGGTGGGCAAGGCGTTGAGCACCGCGCTGGGGTCGGCCACCTTGCTGAGGATTTCCAGCAGGCGCCCGGCGGTGTACATGGCGTCGTCGAAGCCATACCAGCGCTCGGAGAAGAAGATGTGGCCACTCATCTCGCCGGCAAACGGTGCACCGGTTTCCTTGAGCTTGGCCTTCACGAGCGAGTGGCCAGTCTTGTACATCACAGGCACGCCGCCGGCTTCACGCACGGTCTGGGCCAGACGCTGACTGCACTTCACGTCGAAGATGATCTGGCCGCCAGGCACCCGAGCAAGGATGTCTCGCGCAAACAGCATGATCTGACGGTCCGGGAAGATGTTGTTGCCTTCACGGGTGACCACACCCAGGCGGTCGCCGTCACCGTCAAAGGCCAGCCCCAACTCGGCACCATGCTGCTGGACGGCGGCAATCAGGTCCTTGAGGTTTTCCGGCTTGGACGGATCAGGATGGTGGTTGGGGAAGTCGCCATCGACTTCCGAGAACAGCTCGATGACTTCGCAACCCAGGGCGCGCAGGATGCCGGGGGCCGAAGCGCCCGGGATGCCATTGCCCGAATCGACCACGATCTTCATGGGGCGTGCCAGCTTGCAGTCACCCACAATGCGCTGCGTGTATTCGGCCAGCACGTTCAACTCGGTGACGCTGCCCTGCCCTTGCGCATAGTCTTCAGCCTCGATGCGCTGGCGCAGGCCCTGGATGTCATCGCCATAAATGGCACGGCCGGCCAGCACCATCTTGAAGCCGTTGTAGTCCTTGGGGTTGTGGCTGCCGGTGACCTGGATACCACTGTGGCACCCCACCTCCGCACGCGTGGCTGCCACGTAATACAGCATGGGGGTGGTCACGGCGCCCAGATCGATCACGTTGATGCCGGTAGATTGCAGGCCCTTGATCAGGGCGGCACTCAGTGCCGGTCCAGACAGACGACCGTCTCGGCCCACGGCCACGGCCTTCTCGCCCAGCTTCAGCGCCTCGGTGCCAAACGCACGCCCAAGATGCTCGGCCAGGGTCTCGTCGAGGGTCTGCCCGACGATGCCACGGATGTCGTAGGCCTTGAAGATCGAAGCGGCGGCTTGCATGGTGATCCTTTGCTGAATTGAATTGTTGTCGCGACACGGCCCTCCCGGAGGCTGTGCCCACCCGCAATTCTAGAGACCGTATGCACACGGGTCGTGACAGTTCCGGCTACGATCCCCCGATACGGATGTTCAACTGCGGCCACGCGGCCACCCGCCATGTCCGAAATCCATTCTCGACACGGTGCCCAACGCACCGCGCCCTACACGGCACAGACTGTGTGGACCTCCCCCTTGGGTGCCCTGCGCCTGGCGCGTACCGCCTGCGGGCTGGCAGGGGCGTGGTTTGTCGGCCAGAAAGACGACCCCGGCGTGCTGCCCGATGTGGCCATCGCACCCGATGACCCCTTGCTGGCGGAAGCCGTTGTGCAGCTTGATGCCTATTGGCGCGGCCAGCGCCAACAGTTCGACCTGCCGCTGGACCTGATGGGTACCCCTTTTCAGCGCAGGGTCTGGCAAGCGCTGCTGCACATTCCCTTCGGGCAGTGTGGACACTATGGCGACATCGCCATGCACCTGGGGCAACCCAAGGCCAGCAGGGCGGTGGGTGGGGCCATTGGACGCAACCCAATCTCGGTGATCGTGCCGTGTCACCGGGTGATTGGCCAGAATGGCACCCTGACCGGCTATTCCGGCGGCATGCCCCGCAAGGTGGCGCTGCTGCAGTTGGAAGGCCACATGCTTGCTACTGATCGACTCTTATAACGAAGGAAGACAACAGATGAGCAGTTCCACCGCAACCCAGGCGCCTCGCTGGCATTGGGAGGACTTCACCGATGGTCTGACCATGGAGTTCGGCCCCAAGGTGGTTGACCGTGACGAGGTCATCCGCTTCGCCACCGACTTCGACCCCCAGCCCTTCCACCTCAGCGAAGAGGCCGGCAAGGCCTCGCTGTTTGGTGGACTGGCAGCCAGTGGCTGGCACACGGCCGGCATGGTGATGCGCATGATGTGCGATGGCTTTTTGCTCGACTCCAGCAGCCTCGGCTCGCCCGGCCTGGAAAGCCTGAAATGGATCAAACCGGTGATGGTGGGTGACCAATTGCGCGCCCGCATGATCGTGCTCGGCTCACGGGCCATGAAGAGCAAGCCCCACGTGGGTCTGGTCAACACCCGCTGGGAAGCAGTCAACCAGCGTGACGAGGTGGTCATGACCATCGAAAGCTGGGCCATGTTCCGCCGCCGCGAACCTGCCGCCCCCGAGCAGGCCAGCTGACACCGACACCGACACCGACATGCTGTCGGTTTTGTCGTGATCCGCACAGCCCTGCTGCAGGGCCGCATGCAGCCAAACCCTTGATTTGGCTGACTTTTTGATCTGGCACAAGTCTCGCAAGCCTCTTTTCTGCCTGATGCAGGCGTGACAGGAGTCGACCATGCTGGATGTGGCCATTGTCGGTGGAGGACTGTGCGGACTGACCCTTGCACACAGCCTGCAGGCTGCGGGTCAGGTTGACTGGCGCCTGTTCGAGTCGCGCCCGCGACTGGGAGGGCGCGTGCTCACGGTCAAGGCCCAGGATGGCACCCCCATTGACCTGGGTGCCACCTGGTTCTGGCCATCGACGCAGCCGGCCATGACCCGACTGGTTCAGGACCTGGGTCTGCACAGCGTCGAACAGATTGACGATGGCCGGGTGCTGCACCTGCATGACCCCAACCGAACCCCTGAGCCGGTTGCCCTGACAGCCCAGCTCACCCCCGCACTGGAGGCATCTGACCCGGCCCAGCCCGGCTTCGTCCACGGCGGGGCGCGGCGGGTGGTGGGTGGCATGGCGGCCGTGATCGACGCGATTGCCCGCCCTTTGCCGGAAGCCCGCCTGCGTCTGGATCACCAAGTGGAAGCCATCATGGACCGCGGCGACCATGTCGAGCTGCATGTCCGCCATGGTGATGCCCTCTACGCCATGTACGCCCGCCGTGTGGTGCTGGCCTTGCCACCTCGAGTGGCCATGGCCAGTGTGCGCTTCGACCCACCGCTGGATGACGATCTGCAATCGGCCATGCAGGCCACGCCGACCTGGATGGCCACGGCCGCCAAGGCGGGCTACGCCTATCGCCAGGCCTTCTGGCGCGACAAAGGCCTGACCGGCAACGCATGGGTGACCCACGCTCAGGCCATGCTGGCCGAGGTGTTCGATGCCTGCGGCCCGGAAGCCGGTGACCAGACCTACCCTGGCGCAGCACTGGCCGGTTTTGCCGCGCTGAGCAGCCATGACCGCACCCGCTTCACGCTGGGCCTGAGCCTGTTGCTGGAAAGCCAGGTAGTGCAACTATTCGGGCAGGAGGCCGCTGACCCGGCCTTGCTGGTGGAGCAGGTCTGGCACGACTGGGCCACCGAACCGCAAACCTGCACCCCGACCGATGTAGCCGAAGAAAGTTGGGGCGGTGGGCACCCCAGCTATGGCGACCCCTTGCTGGCTGAGGCCCACTGGCAGAACAAGCTCTTTCTGGGCGGCAGCGAAACCGCGCGCCATGGTGGCGGCTACCTGGAAGGGGCACTCAGTGCCACGGCACGGCTGCGCCGTCAGTTGCTGAGCCTGCGCACCACGTCTGCCACAGCCGAGCAAGCCCATGGAGCCACAGCATGAGGCTGCAACTGGATCGCCCGCAGGTGCTGGCCCTGACCAGCCAGTTTCCCGAGCTGGATGGCTTGCAGGAGCAACTCAAGTTCGGTCACCGCATCGAGTTGCGCACCCGCCAGTTGCCGGTGGAAGCCCTGGAATTTCTGGCGGGTCTGTATGAGCAGACTGGCCGAGCCCTGTCAGGACGGGCGGCGCAGTTGCGCGGCCTGGTCCAGGCCTTGAAACACCCCTTGCCACGCTTTCAGGCGGGTGACCCGCTGGAGTCGGTGCTGCCGGCCCTGGTGCGTTTCATGGCGGACGGCGCAGAGCGGGGTTGGCTGTTTGCGGCCAACGTGGATGGCAAACCCCTGCCCTGGGTGCCGACCCGCATCGACTACGTGATCGGCAGCTCGGAGGAGCTGGGCAAGGTCATGGTCGAACTCAAGGCCCATGCACGGGCCACACTGGTGTCGCAGTCGCTGCGCATCACCGAGTCTGACCTCGCGGGCCACACCATCGCTGAAATCCTGGCGGCCAAGGGTTTTCTGAAAGAGACCCCGGACCTGCTGGCTGCCTATGACGCCTCGGTCAGCCGCTACTTCGAATGGCGGGGCCGCTATGGCGGCCAGTTCGCAGGCCAGGGCACGGGCTTCACCGCAGAAGACCCGACAGCCACCCACCGTGACAACGACTGGACCCGCAAGGACCAGATCATCCTCAATGCAGCCGGGGGCGCGGCTCGCCTGGTGAACGATGAAGGCATTCTGCCGCCGCGCAACATGGGGCTCGACTCCACGGGCGACATCCTCGCGCCCTACCTGCGCCGTGCGGCCAAGAGCAGTGACTACGACTACGAAGAAGAGGTCAAGGCGATCAATGCCGCCCTGCCACCGCAACTCTTCAAGGCGCTGCCCGTGCACGCCTATCTGTTTCTCTTCCACCTGGATCTGCACCAGCACCTGTGGGTGCATGCGGACGACATCGAGCTGTATGCCTACCAGCCTGGGTTGAAGCAAAAGCTGGTGCTGCCACCGGAGCAAACGGACCTGATCGACATCCTCACCGCCGAGATGGACGTGCTGCAGGACGATGTGGTGGCGGGCAAAGGTGGCGGCACCACCGTGCTGTGCGCCGGGCCGCCGGGCGTGGGCAAGACCCTCACAGCCGAGGTCTATGCCGAAGTGACCGGCCGCCCGCTCTACCGCGTGCACTCGGGCCAGCTGGGCCTGAGCGTGGCAGCCATGGAAACGGCGCTGAAGGAAGCCCTCACACGCGCCCAGCGCTGGGGGGCCGTCATGCTGATCGACGAGGCCGATGTATACATCCGCAAGCGCAGTGACGATATCGCCGCCAATGCCGTGGTCGGGGTGTTTCTGCGGGTGCTGGAGTATTTCGACGGCCTGCTGTTTCTCACGACCAACCGGATTGACGACATCGATGAAGCCATCGTGTCACGCTGCATTGCCTTGATCCGCTACCACGCGCCCGACGCGCAGGCCCGTCAGCGCATCTGGCAGGTGATGTCCGAGCAGTTCGAACTGAAGCTGGACGAGGCCACCCTGGCCGGCCTGGCCATGACCTACCCGCAAGCCAGTGGGCGGGACATCAAGGGGCTGGCCAAGCTGGTGGCGAAGTACTGCCAGCACAAGCAGCTGGCACCCAGCCTGGCGGTGTTTGCCCGCTGTGCGATGTTCCGGGCACTGGAGCCTGAGGCGGCCTGAAGAGAGGCTGCCGCTCAGCGGTAGCCTTCTTCGGCCAGCACCTGGCGCACCACCGGCCTGGCCTTCATGCGCTCGTAATGGGCCTGGCAAGGAGCGGGCATGGGCAGACCGATCTTGTCAGCCCAGAACTCGACATAGAACAAGGCGGCATCGGCCACCGACAGACGCGGGCCGGCCACGAAACCATCGTCTGGCAAGCTGGCGGCGATCACCTCGAAAGCCCGGCCGACCATGTCACGCCCCTGCGCCTGGATGGCCGCAGACCAACGCTCACGCTCTGCGGCATCCAGCCCCTGGGGCAGATAGGTGTCCGTGGTGAAGATGCGGGTGAAGCCCTGACCATGCACCGTGCCAACGACGTAGTCCATCAAGGCCATCACCCGGGCAGCCAGGAGCGGCTCGTCTGGCAGCAGCCCCGCCTTGGGATAGGACCGTGCAAGCCAGAAGGCAATGGCCTGGAACTCGGTGAGCACCTGGCCATCGTTCAACTGCAGAGCGGGCATGCTGCCCTTCGGGTTGAGCGCCAGGTAAGCAGGCTGCCGGTGGTCACCCGCTGGCAGGTTCAAAATGGTGACCGAAAAGGGCAGCTCCAGCGTCTCCAGCAAGATGTGGATGCCCGTTGAACAAGAGCCCGGTGTCATGAAGAAGGTGAGTGCCATGAGCGGTGCCATGCAAGATGCATGACAGCCCTGCACAGCCCTTGCTTAGTGGGAACAGGCTTCGGCCCCACCAGGGGGCCTGTGTATGTTTTGTCTCCTTTGTCAGGACCATGATGGATGCTGTGCGACTGCTGACCACTGACGACCTGCGCCGCTGGCGCACATGCCCCCGGCATTTCTGGCTTCACCGGCGCCAGCTTGACGAAGGGATGGTGTCAGAAGAGCCAAGCCCGGACGCCCAGGTCGTTGCCGGGCCGGCTGTCCTGGAAGCGCTGAAGGCCAGCTACCCCGGTGCAGCCGTGCTGCCGGAGCCCACCACCCCACAGGAATGGGCTGAGGCCACCCAGCACACTGCCGCCCTGCTCAACGAGGGGTTGTGGAACCTGCCTGGGCAGGCCGTGCTGGGCGCCTGCCTGGCCAGCGATGATGGCGCGCTGGTCCGCGTGGACGTGCTCGCGGCCGGGGCCCTGGGCGTGCGCCTGTTCAAGGTGAAGCTCGCCACGGTCGGCGATGAGGCCGATGTCGACGAAGTGGCCTTGTGGGCCCATGTGGCCGCACGCTGCGGCCTGCGCGTGCAAAGCGTGGGCATGCTGCTGGTGGACACGGCTTTCGTGTACCCCGGACTAGGCTGCTATGCGGGGCTGTTCCGGGAGGTCGACCTGGCACCCGTGCTGGGCTCGCGCGATGTGGCCGGCTGGCTGATCGGCATGCGGGCCTGCGAGCGCGGCGAAGAGCCGGCCAGCGACCCCGGTGCCCACTGCACGAAGACCGACAGCTGTGCCTATGTGGACCACTGCGGCAGCCTGCACACGGATCGTCTGCCACTGCGACCGGACAGCCTGGATGTGCTGGGGCGCGAACTGGCCACCGAGCTGCGGATCAAGGGCTATCAGACCATCCACCAGGTGCCACTCGATGCCCTGCCCGATGCACGGCGGCGGCGCGCCTGGCGGGCCATCCGCGAAGGCCGGGCCGAACTCGAGCCCGACGCCCGCACCGCGATGCAGGCCTTGCCTTATCCCCGTATCGCCCTGCGCATCCACACCATCGGCTTTGCGACGCCGATCTGGCCCGGCACCCGCCCGTATCACACGCTGCCCTACCTCTGGGCTGCCGACATCACCCCAGCTTCAGGACACGGCGTACAGCACCGTGCGTTCCTGGCAGACGAACGCGGTGATCCGCGGCGGGCCTTCGCCGAAAGCCTGCTGGATGCCATGGGGCAGGATGGCGTCATCTTCGCCTACAACGCAGGATTCGAGCGCAACCGGATTCAGGAGTTGGCCTTCCATTTCGAAGACCTGGCCACCGAGCTGAAAGCCCTCCTGCCACGCCTGGTCGACCTCTTCCTGCTGGCGCGTCAGCACTACTATCACCCCGCCATGTGCGGGTCGTGGTCGTTCAAATCCGTGTTTGGGGCTTTGGCTCCTGAACTCAAGCTGGACCACTTCGAGTGCCCCGGCGTGGCGGATGCCCAATCGGCGTTTGCGGAGTCCTTGCAGAAGCAGACCACCGATCAGCGGCGGCAGGTCTTGCGGCAGGCCCTGCTGCACCATGCACAGGATGAAACCGAAGCCCTTCGGCGCATGGTCACCCTGTTCGAGCAGGCTGGCCCGGCATCTCCCGACGCCTGAACCAGCCTGGCGACCCTGGATGGGTCAGTTGGCGTCAACCGAGCTGTTCAAGGCGTCGGACATCACGGTCCACAGGTTGTCCGACACGCCGATCACCTGTTTCTGATCCGACGGGTTGAGACCCTTGCTCATGCGGCTGTTGATGGCCGATTTCAGCAGGGTCAGCTGGTTTTGGGCCAGGTCGAAGGAACTCGACTTGAAGTGCTTGCTCGCCGCACCGCGCATGTCATCCATGCTCTTTTGCACGTCGCTCCAATCGCCGGACAACATCTCAGCACAGTTGGGGTCGCAGAACTCGTAGTCATATGCCAGTTCCTGCACCACCGTCTTGCCTGTGCCGATCAGCGCCGTCTGCCTGGCGCTGCCGCCCACCTTCTGCTGGGCCTGACGGCTGATGTCGTCGGCCAGTTTCAGCAGCGCCAGTCGTTTTGCACGCAAAACGGCCAGGTCGACATTGCCGCTGCCAGCAGCAGCCGCCCAGTCAGCCAGATAGGCCGACACGGTGTCACTCATCTGCTGGTGCTGCTTCTGCAGGCCCAGCTTGGTCAAGCCTGACTGAGACGATTGCACCCCACGCATGAGGCCCTGGGTGCTGTCCTTCAGCTGACCACGCAGCTTCTTCGACAAGATCGGGTCACTGGCGGTGGCCAGCACCTCACGCTGCAAGCGCACAAAACGGTAGGTCTCGGCCTTGATGTCGTACATCGACGCGACAGCCTGTACTTCCGGGCTGGCCACTGCTGTGGAGGATACAAGGCCAGCCAACACACACAGCAAAACGGAATTCAACTTCTTCATGGCAAAACTACATGAATGAAACAAGTAGCCGCCATCCTAATGAAATCCGGTCACACACCAAGTGTTACGGACACATGTTATCAGATCTGATGCAGACAATTCACGTTTTCACCTAATCGCATACCCTTATACGCCGTATTTGCCACATCATGTGTCCCGGATGGCCGGCAGGTTCTGCAACAGGCGAACCAATTCTGACTGGCGGTCCGTGCGTGTCTTGATGAAGGCCGCACGCAGTTGCGTGCGGATGGTCGACATCTTGGCACCCGAGGTCTCCACATACTCCTCCAGCGTCTCGCCACATGCCAATGCCCGCGCCAGCCGCGCTTCGGCCGGCGTCAGGCGGAACAGGGTCATCAGGTGGCGCACACTGGCCAACCGCCGCTGGTCCAGCGGCGAAACGAGGCACAACAACCCGGCGTCGGGAAGCGATGTCGGGCAAACGGCCACGCTGAAGCGCATCACTGAAACCGGCTCGGTCAGCAACACATAACTGGCCTGACGGCTGGCCTTCGCCTTGTCAACCGCATCCTGCAGCATCGTCTGGCTGGCACCATCCACCGCGGTCAACTGCCCCAGCTTGAGGGCCAGCATCGTGGCATCGCGCAGCATCTTCTCGCCACGCGGGTTCGCCCACACCAGACGCCCCTGCAGGTCCAGCGACAACACCGCCATGGGCGTTGTGCCGACGGCATCCGAACAAGCCTGCCCCTTGAATTCAAGCGAGCGCATCCGTTCAGCGAGCATCAAAGCCCGGTTCATGTGCGGAATCAGGTACCTGAGAAAGGCTTGCTCGCGTTCCTGAAACAACCCACGCTCCGGCCCCCGATGCAGGCCCAGCACGTAGTCCCCCGCCTCAGAACTGCGCAGCATCGCACCCATGGCATAGCGCAAACCGTCGGGCAGCAAAAAGTCCTGGTAGAACTCGTTGCGATCGACAAAGCGCTCATCGAACAGATTCTGGTCAGCGCAGACCATGCCCACAGGCGTGCCTCGCACATGCGCCGCGCGGGGGTCGATGGCACCGTAATACGCCTCATAGCGCTGTGCCGCCGCCGCATTGGCGCGCTCCCCACCGACAGCGCACACCTTCACCTGATCACGCACGTGCAGCAATGACCAGCCGTCCAGGCCAATCTCCTGGTGGATGCACTCCAGCACACCGGACCACGCCTGAGGCGCCAGCACCGTGGTGTAGATGGCCTCGATGAGGCCCGTCAGACTCTGCTCTTTCACGCCCTGCCCCTGCACTGGTCATGCAGAGCGGCACCCGCAACCTACCCGGTCTGCATGGACAGCACTTGCGGCTGCTCGTCTCCCACGCGCACCGTGACGGTCTGAAGCGCCCCTCCCTGTTGGTATTCGTAATCGTGGCGCATCTCAACTTCGCCATACACCAGCTTTTCCACACAGGTCATGCGCCCTGACCTGTCATACGTCGCACGGAAACAGGTGTTTCGGTTTTGCACCGCTGCGGCATCCAGCTCCTCGACCAGACACAGCGGCAACTTCACCCCGCGGTAGGTCAGAAAGTAGCGAACCTGTGCAACCGGTTCATGACACTCGGACATGGTGGATGTCGACCCTTTGTTGATTCAGGCAGACATAGCAATTTCCGATCCTGGCGTACGCGTTATAGCACGCAGGTCAGGCATGGCATGGCTCGTGCACAGTCATCACCATGAAAGCGGGCCACCGGACAAACGCCACATCGATGTCGCAAAGCCGACAGGGGGGGCCTTGCCTGCTGGAAGCGGGGCCGTGCGATGCGTGACCTGCTGGTTCAACATGCCCAGGAGGCCGCCCATCAGGCACACCCTCGCCTGGATGATCAGAGCTTGGCCACCATGTGCGTGGCCGTGCAGATGGGCGTGCTGGAGCGGCTGACACCTGATGAAGCCTGGTCCACCCTGGCCTCAGGGCTGATGGCCCCCTACCCGGCCCACTTTCTGGAAGCCCTGCGCGCCTGCGGCGGGCTCAAGCGCTTTCTGCCCGAGGTCGATGCGCTGTTCGGTGTACCGCAACTGTGCGACGGCCCGGAAACCATCGACGTAGGCCTGCACCAGTTGCGGGTTGTCAATGAAACCGCACGGGCTGAAGCGCCGCTTGATGTGCGCTTCGCCGCCTTGATGCACAAGATCGGCATGGGCGGCACCCTGCGAGACATCTGGCCCAGCCACTACAAGCATGAGCAACGTGCCCAGACGCTGCTTGACGGGTTGACCCTGCGCATGCACATCCCTGCAGAAGCCCTGGACCTGGCGCGCCTGGTGGCCGATGAATGCGACCGCGTTCACCGTGCCAGCGACATGCGTGCCGGCGCCATCACCAGCATGCTGGAACGGCTGGATGCACCTGCGCGACCAGCGCGCTTCGAACGGTTGCTGCAGGTCTGCACCTGCGACTACGCCGCCTACCCTGGCCACACGCCAGCGGACTACCCCAAAGCCCCCCGTTTGCGCCGGGCCCTGGCCGCCTACCGCGCCACCGATGTCAACGGCCTCGACGAGGACGCCGCGCTCACGGCGCGCGCCCAGGCGGTAGCCCGCGCCCTGCGTAGCCAGGAACGCCTCAGCTCATAAGGTATCGACCATGCCGAACCTCCTCAGCCACCAATCCTCCAGCTACCTGCGCATGCACGCCGACCAGCCAGTGGACTGGTATCCCTGGGGACATGAAGCCCTGGACCGCGCCCGGCGCGAGGACAAGCCCATCTTGCTGTCCATCGGCTACGCGGCCTGCCACTGGTGCCACGTCATGGCCCGCGAATCATTCTCCGACCCGAGCACAGCCGCGCTGATGAACGAGGGCTTCATCAACATCAAGGTCGACCGGGAAGAGCACCCGGAAATCGACCAGCTCTATCAGAACGCTCACCAGATCCTGCGTCGCTCGGGGGGCGGCTGGCCATTGACCATCTTCCTGTCCCCGCAAGGCATCCCTTTTTACAGCGGCACCTACTTTCCGCATGCGGCCCAGGCCGGGCAAGCGGCCTTCAAGGACATCCTGGGTTCGGTCAGCACCATCTGGCACGACAAGCGCCAGGCGCTCGCCCGCCAGGACCAGGCCGTGCTGGCAGCCCTGAGCGCACGCCAGCCACAACCCCATCCCGGCATCATGCTGGACAGCCAGGTTCAGGCGCAGGCGGTACAGCAACTCGCACTGGCCTTCGACACCCGGCATGGCGGCTTCGGCAATGCCCCCAAGTTCCCTCACCCCACCGACCTGGCTTTTCTGCTGGAAAGAGGCCGCACAGCCAACGACGCACAGGCCCGCCACATGGCCCTGTCGACCTTGCGCAAGATGGCCGAAGGCGGTCTGTACGACCAGGTGGGTGGCGGCTTCTTTCGCTACAGCGTGGACGCGGCCTGGCGCATCCCGCACTTCGAGAAAATGCTGTGCGACAACGCCTTGCTCATCGAGGTCTATGCCGAGGCCTGGCACCAGACCCACGAGGCCGTGTTCCTGCAGGTGGTGGAGCAGACGGTCGACTGGGCTCTGCGCGACATGCAGGCCACATCAGGCGCCTTCCGTGCCTCCTTGCCCGCTGACGATGCGCAAGGCATCGAAGGCGGGCTCTACACCTGGAAGGCCGACACGATCCGCGAACTGCTCAGCCCACAGGAATGGGACGTCTGCTCCGCACACTGGGGCCTGATCGACCCACCCAATATGGAAGGCCAGTTCTGGCACCTGCGGGTGGCCCGCCCCATGACCGAACTGGGGCGGTTCCTCGAACGCCCGCCCGCGGTGCTGGCGGAATACCTCGTCACCGCCCGCCCGAAGCTGCTGGCCGAACGTGCCAAGCGCCCCCTCCCGACGGTGGACGAACAGCACCTCACGAGCTGGAACGCCCTGATGATCCGCGCCCTGACCCGGGCCGCGCAACGCTGCGACCGCCCACAATGGCTGCAAGCCGCGCGTGCAGCCACCACCTTCATTGGCACGCAACGCGTGGGTGCCGATGGGCGACTGCTGTGCCTGCCTGGACAAGACGCCTTCCTCGACGACCACGCCTTCCTGATGGAAGCCCTGCTCACCCTCCATGCGGCGGTGCAGGAACCCGAACTGCTGACCTGGGCAAGCCAGCTGGCCGATGCCCTGCTCGCCCACTTCGAGGACCGACATCAAGGCGGCTTCTACTTCACCCGCCACGACGCGCCGCCCCTGTTCTTCCGAATGAAAACCGGCAATGACACGGCCACGCCCTCAGGCAACGCCAGCGCCGTGATCGGCCTGCAGCGTCTGGCCACCGTGCTGGGCGAGCCGCGCTATGCCGAGGCCGCACGCCGCTGCCTCACCGTGTTTGCAGCCCAGGTGGCCGATGATCCAGCCAGCCATCCGTGCATGCTGGAGGCCGCCGCGCTGAGCCAGCCTGAGGTCGTGCTTCCGGCCTGATCAGGCCGCGCGGCGACGTGTGGCCGCGCGCAGCAGTTGCAGACACGGCAGGCTGGCCGCCATGTCCAGCGCGGTGAAATCATCCTGCGTCTGGTTGTGCGGGTCGGCCCCCAAGGCCAGCAAGGCCTGCACGATTTCCGGTTTGCTGCTCGACGCCGCATACATCAGGCTGGTTGCCCCAGTCAGGTTCTGATGGTCCAGTGGCACACCGGCATCCGCCAGCATCTGCACCAACGCCGGCTGGTTGGACACGCAAGCCAGCCACAAGGCATTGTTGCCATCGTTGTTCACTGCCGTGCGGCTCACGCCGAGCTGCAGCAGGGAAGCCACCAGATCGCCCCTTCCCTGCCAGGCCGCCTGCATCAGGGGCGTATTGCCATGCCCGCCAGCCGTGTGGGCATCGACGAATCCCTGCGCATCCAGCCACGCGAGCAACTCGGCATCCGGTTCGGTCGATACACGGTCACCCAGAGGCTCGGCCACCGAGCGCGCCACCTGCTGCGACCAGGCCTCCCAGCCCCCAATCAGGTCCTGCACAGAGTGGAAACCGAAGTCGGCAAACATCTCGGCGTAAGTCTGACTGGCGTTCCCGTGATAGCAGTAAATGAACACGGGGCGGCTCTTGGGCTCCACCATCAGCATGCGCTCATGGTTGCGACCGTCCAGACGCACACTGCCGGCCAGATGCCCTTGATCATGGTGCGCCGCCTGCCTTGCATCGAGCAACAAGGCATCGGGGTGTTCGGCCAGCCAGGCCTGAGCCTCTTGGGCAGACAGTCGTCGGAATGCGGTCGCTGAGGTCATGGCGTTCTCCAGGCAGGCAGTTCAGCTGCGGTGTGCATAAGGGGGTTCGGTGGTGATGCGCTCGTCCGTCACCGGCACCCCTACCGTGAAGTGGTAGATCGCCTGCCAGTCCGGGCCACGCATCCCCAACAGCTCATGCACAGCGTCATCAAAATAGCAACCGATGCCGGTTCCGCGGAAGCCCTCGGCCTCGGCCTGCAGATAGAGCACCTGCCCCAGCAGCCCCGCCTCCTGCAGCACCGACCGATAGGCCCACGGGGCCGGCTCGTCATCGATGCCCGTTGCCAGCATGCTCACCGCCACGCACGCATCGCTGGCAATGGCCTGGTGACAACTCAAGGTCCGCATGGTGCCAGCGAGCGCGGAGTTGTCAGCCAGCCGCCACACCGGCAAGTCACCCGGTAGCCCCGACACTGGCTCCCATGCCAGATTGGCACCCAGCTGCGACTGCAGCGCCGGCAAGGCTGCGGCATCGCGCACCAGCAGATAGGCCCCTGCTGGCAGCCCATCCACCCGGTGTGCAAACACCACCGGATGCACCCTTGCAGGCTCGCGCCAGACATCCCAGGGGATGCCGGATTCCGGCAGCAAGGCCGCCATCAAGCGACACCAGACAGCCAAAGGCATGGTGGCCGACCGGTCGAAACGCTGGGCACTGCGGCGACCCTTGATCAGCGCACTGAGGCGCGACTGTGCCAGGCGCGCCTGGCCCGCATCCCGACATGACTGGGCGGGGTGCCACGGCAGCACCGGGCTGTCCGGCTCAGCGGGGCGTATCGTGGCACGGCTCACCTCGTCGATCACCGGCCAGCGGTACATGGGGTGCCGATCCAGGCGATTGGCCTCGCCTTGCCACGCACCCGCCAGGTCATCCGGCCAGGTGCCCTCGGCAGGCAACGCTGGCCCCACCTGGCACAGACAGACCGGCAGCTCGCGCTCAGCCTGACCAAAGTCGCCATCGCGATCCAGCCCCAGCAGATGCGCAAGCGCAGCATCTCCCTGCCCTGACACTGGGCACACCTGCCACCCCAACGCAGCTGCCGCATACCGCAGCGCACCGAGTGCATGCCCGGCATCCAGCTCGCAATACCGAAAGGCACGCTCACCATATTTCCAGGCCTCGCGCCACTGGATCAGGCTGAAAGCCAGCCACAGACGAGGTGTGGCAGGACGATCCGAGACCGGCCAGACATGGCGATGCGCCAGGGCGTGGTCCAGCGGGTCGTAGTGGTGCACGCCATCCGCCAGCCCGGACAGCCCCTGCGCCACCACATAAGCTTCGATCGGGTGCAAATTGCCACTCGACGGGTTGGCCCGCAAGGCCCACCGGTCAGGCCCAAACTGCTTCCAGGCGGTCAGCCCCAGACTGAGCTCGAGCAAGGCGGACACACCGGCCGCGTCCAGTGTGCGCGGCTCGACCTGCCCACCAGGGGCCAGATCCGCCCAGGTGGTCAACAGCCCATCGGCACACAGCGGCAAACGACAAAGGGACGCACCAGCCCACACCCGAAAGGGGTTGGGCTGCGCGTCCCAGTCCAGCGTCTCGGGCCCTGCGGCGTAGCGTTGCAACTGGTGCTTGCTGCGCTGGTGGTAAGCCGCCACCACGGAAGATGCAGCCATGGCCGCTACCCGCAGATTGCAATCCGACCCGATCAGACCGGACGGTTTTCGTACAGATTGCGCACGGGGCCCATCAGCTTCAAGCCTTCCTCGTAGGTGATTTTCGGGAAGGTTTCGGTGAAGAAGACGGCCTTGTCAGCAATGGCATCGACCTTACCTGCCGTGTCCAGACGCTTCAGCTCCGTCTTTTCCAGGTACAGCAGTTCCAGCACTTCGTTGTACACAGTGGCTTCATCGATCGGCAGGATGTAGAAGGTGGCACCACCGAAATCGACCTGATAGCGCTTGGACAGGTCGATGTTGTCGCAGAACATGAAGTACTTGCCCTTGGGCGACAGGGACTCGCCCACGACCTCGGCCAGCATTTTCAGGTATTCGAAGCTCAACAGGAAACCAGCCATGAAGGCGATGTAGTCCTGGCCCTCTTCAGCCACGGCAATGATCTGATCGGTGCTGATTTCAGGGGGACGGGCTTCGTCAGCGAGCTTGGCTTGGAACTTCAACGCGATGTCGCCACGGAAGCCGACGCGACCCGGCTTGTGGGTGGGGCCCTTGAGCACGCTGTTGACCAGGCGGCCCTCAGATTCCAGGCGGGCCAGGGCGGTGTTCATGATCGAGGCGGTGGACGTCATGGTGCGGCTTTCTTCGAACAGGTCAGGATGAAAGCGGTTCCCGACAAGGAACCGGGTGACATGGCGCACACTCCGCAGCTCCCTGGACCAACCCCCGTCGACCCGAACCACTGGCAGCGCCACAGCATCCACACTGCAACCGCCATACCAGCCCGGCACAAACACCGCAAACCCTTGATTTCAAATAGAAATCTGCCGCATCAGCATTTCAGCATGCCACCGACAAGCCCCTGCCAAACCCGCCAAGCCGATGTCGGATTCCGTACAAACCTCACGCCGAGTAGGGGTAATGGCTCGACCAACAGACCGACGCACAAAGAAAAACGCCTTGTACGTCCTTTCGGATGCACAAGGCGTTTCGCATTGATGGCGGAGTGGACGGGACTCGAACCCGCGACCCCCGGCGTGACAGGCCGGTATTCTAACCAACTGAACTACCACTCCGCAGTGGCTGACGTCTTTGGCTGCATGCGCAACCCAAGCGCCGTCAAAACTTGGCGTCCCCTAGGGGATTCGAACCCCTGTAGTCACCGTGAAAGGGTGGTGTCCTAGGCCTCTAGACGAAGGGGACTCCGTCAAAACGAATTGTATGCTGCCTGACCTGCCCCACTACCGGTCTGTCGCCACCATCACGACAGGTTGCCCTGTCGGCATCTTTGGTGGAGGTAAGCGGGATCGAACCGCTGACCTCTTGCATGCCATGCAAGCGCTCTCCCAGCTGAGCTATACCCCCTCATGCTTTCGCACTCAGGGCGCCAGACTGGCACCGAGACTGATCATTCAACCAGCACCGCTGTGTCACCAGCAATGCTCAGAATACTTGGCGGAGTGGACGGGACTCGAACCCGCGACCCCCGGCGTGACAGGCCGGTATTCTAACCAACTGAACTACCACTCCGCAGTGGTAACGACTTTGCTGACATCGCTGCCAGCCAAGTGCCGTCAAACTTGGCGTCCCCTAGGGGATTCGAACCCCTGTAGTCACCGTGAAAGGGTGGTGTCCTAGGCCTCTAGACGAAGGGGACTGAATCCTTCTTCCTGATCGACGCACTGCTCGGCAACTTGCAACCGGTACCACCTGCCCACACAAGGTTGACTGGTGGAGGTAAGCGGGATCGAACCGCTGACCTCTTGCATGCCATGCAAGCGCTCTCCCAGCTGAGCTATACCCCCATGAGGACCGCTTTTCAGCGACTCTGGTGCTTAGCCCGGCTGCTTCGTTGTTCAAACAAAGCGTCGTTCAAGCGAGAATGAGAGTATATGTCGATTTTTGCTTTTTTGGCAAGAGGCTGTCGAAATTGTTCAAGCCTTGGCCAACCGTTGCAAAACCACATCACGCTCAAACAAGGCCAGCACGGCATCCACCGACGGTGTCTGCGCGCGGCCACACACCAGCAGACGCACGGGGATCGCCACCTGCGGCATCTTCAGGCCGAACTCACCCAGCGTGTCCTTCAGAGCCTGGTTGATGCTCGCAGCATCCCAGCTCACGTCAGACAGGCGTTTGGCCAAGGCAGCGATGGCTGGTTTGACCGCATCGGTCAGCTTTTCGGCCAATTCCTGTGCCGGCGGCGTCACATCGCTTGCATACATCGACAGCCAGTCAGCCAGTTCCACCGTCGTGGCGCAGCGGTCCTTGAAGAGGTCGCACAGTGCTGCCAGGGTGTCGCCTTCCGACAGGCGGGCCGGCAAGGCCACCCCACGGCGGGCAAACTGACCGCGCACCAGCTCGGCCAGCTGGGTGCCGGCAGCCATCTTCATGTGTTGTTGAGCCACCCAGCGCAGCTTGGCTTCGTCAAACTGCCCGGCGCTCTTGCCCAGGTGATCCAGGTCGAACCAGGCCACCAGCTGTTCACGGGTGAAGATCTCGTCATCACCGTGGCTCCAGCCCAGGCGGGCCAGGTAGTTCACGATGGCGTCCGCCAGATAGCCTTCGTCGCGGTACTGCGTGACGGCCTTGGCGCCATGGCGCTTGGACATCTTCTCGCCCTGCTCGTTGAGCACGGTGGGCAAGTGGGCATAGACCGGCGGTTCCTGACCCAGGGCGCGCAGGATGTTGATCTGACGCGGCGTGTTGTTGACATGGTCGTCGCCACGGATGACGTGGGTGATGCCCATGTCCATGTCGTCTACCACCACGCAGAAGTTGTAGGTCGGCGTGCCATCCGGGCGAGCGATCACGAGGTCATCCAGCTCATCGTTGCTGATCTCGATGCGGCCCTTGACCTTGTCTTCCCACACCACCGACCCACCTTGCGGGTTCTTGAAGCGCAACACGGGCTTGACGCCTTCTGGCACAGGCGGCAGGGTCTTGCCGGGCTCCGGACGCCAGGTACCGTCATAACGGGGCTTTTCCTTGTTGGCCATCTGGCGCTCACGCAGTGCATCCAGCTCTTCGGTCGACATGTAGCAGGGATAGACCAGGCCCTGTTCCTGCATCTGCTGCAGCACAGCCTTGTAGCGCTCCATACGCTGCATCTGGTAGAACGGACCTTCGTCGTGGTCCAGCCCCAGCCACTGCATGCTCTCGATGATCACATCGACCGCTTCCTGAGAGGAGCGCTCGACATCGGTGTCTTCGATGCGCAGCACGAATACGCCCTGATTGGCACGTGCGAAGGCCCAGGGGTACAGCGCCGAGCGGATGTTGCCCAGGTGGATGAAGCCGGTTGGCGACGGCGCAAAGCGCGTGCGGACGGGTTTGGCAGCTTGTGTCATACGTTCAGAGTATCCAGACCGCGGGCCAGATCGGCCGTCAGGTCGTCAATGTGTTCGAGGCCCACGGCCACGCGGATCATGCCCTGCGTGATACCGGCCGACAGGCGTTGCTCTTCCGACAGGCGACCATGCGAGGTGCTGGCCGGATGGGTGATGAGGGTCTTGGTGTCACCCAGATTGGAGGTGATCGAGCACAGGCGGGTGCTGTCGATCACGTGGAAAGCGCCCTGACGCAGACGCGGGGCTTCCTCGCCCTGCCCTGCTGCGGGCTTGACCGTGAAAGACACCACAGCACCACCGCAGCCATGCTGCTGGCGCATGGCCAGTTCGTGCTGCGGGTGGCTGGGCAGGCCCGGGTAATAGACACGGTCGACGCCCGGCTGTTGCTCCAGCCACTGCGCCAGCTTCATGGCATTGGCACTTTGTGCCGCCATGCGGATGGACAAGGTCTCCAGCCCCTTGAGCACGACCCAGGCATTGAAAGGCGACAGGCTCATGCCGGCACTGCGCACGGTGGACATGAAGGGCCCGTTGATGAAGGACTCGGGACCACACAGGGCACCGGCCAGCACACGGCCTTGACCATCCAGATACTTGGTGCCCGAATGGATGACGAAGTCGGCGCCCAGCTTGGCCGGCTGCTGCAAGGCAGGCGTGCAGAAGCAGTTGTCGACAGCCAAGTGCGCACCCGCCCCATGAGCGATATCGGCCAGCGCAGCGATGTCGCACACCTCGGTCAGCGGGTTGCTGGGTGTTTCGGCAAACAGCAGCTTGGTATTGGGCTTGAGCGCGGCACGCCATTCAGCCAGATCGGTCTGCGACACGAAGGTCGACTCGACACCGAACTTGCCGAACTCGCGCTGCAGCAAGGCGATGGTGGAGCCGAACACGCTGCGCGAGCACACCACATGGTCACCCGCCTTCAGCAGGCCCATGATCAGCAGCAGGATGGCTGCCATGCCACTGGAAGTCGCCATGGCGGCGTCCGTGCCCTCAAGGGCCGCCAGGCGACGCTCGAACATCATCGTCGTCGGGTTCGTGAACCGCGAATAGACGAAGGCTTCTTCTTCGTTGGCGAAGCGCGCCGCCGCCGTGGCCGCATCCGGGTGATTGAAGCTGCTCGTCAGGAACAGGGCTTCCGAGTTCTCCCCCCATTGGGTCGGGGGCAGACCTTCGCGCACAGCCAGCGTCTCGATGTGCACATCGGGCGGCAGGTCCTTGCGCGGCAGTTTCTTCTTCGAATCAGATGAGGCCATGGGCCCTCCAGTGTCGGCTTACTCGCCGGGGTTCTGAAGGGCGAGGCGGGAGTTGCTGGCTTCCTCTTCACCCTTCTGGGTCAAACGTTGCGACTCGATGGCGGCAAAGTCTTCCGCACTGACGTCGCCGGTGATGTACACACCGTCAAAACACGATGCCTCGAAGCCCTTGATGGCCGGGTTCAACTCCCCCACCACCTTCTTCATGGCATCCACATCCTGATAGATCAGGGCATCACAGCCAATGATCTTGCGGATCTCCTCGATCGTGCGGCCATGGGCCACCAGCTCGCTCTTGGTCGGCATGTCGATGCCGTAGACATTGGGGAAGCGCACAGGAGGTGCGGCCGAAGCCAGGTACACCTTGTTGGCGCCCGCCTCGCGGGCCATCTGCACGATTTCCTTGGAGGTCGTGCCACGCACGATCGAGTCGTCCACCAGCAGCACGTTGCGCCCCTTGAACTCCAGTCCGATGGCATTGAGCTTTTGACGCACGCTCTTCTTGCGCACGCCCTGCCCCGGCATGATGAAGGTCCGGCCGACATAGCGGTTCTTCACAAAACCTTCGCGATAGGGCTTGCCCAGCTTCTGTGCCAGTTGCATGGCAGACGGGCGGCTCGACTCTGGAATGGGGATGACCACATCGATCTCCGACGGCGGCATGGTCGAGATGACGCGCTGCGCCAGGGTCTCACCCATGTTGAGACGCGCCTGGTAGACCGACACGCCATCGATGACGGAGTCAGGACGCGCCAGGTACACATACTCGAACATGCAGGGGTGCAGCATCGGGTTGTCTGCACACTGTTTGGCATGAACGATGCCGTCGAGATCGACGAACAGCGCTTCGCCTGGCTGCACATCACGCACGAAACGGTGGCTCGTGCCTTCCAGGGCCACAGACTCACTGGACACCATCACTTCGCGACCTTCCGGCAGGTCGGCTTCACCGTAGCACAGCGGACGGATGCCATTGGGGTCACGGAAGGCGACCAGGCCATAGCCGGCGATCAGACAGACCACGGCATAAGAGCCCTTGATACGCTTATGCACGGCACGCACGGCAGCGAAAACGGCATCCGGCGTCAGGGGCAGATCGCGGCCAGCCAGTTCCAGCTCGTGCGCAAACACGTTGATCAGCACTTCGGTGTCGCTGTCGGTATTCAGGTGACGACGGTCGATTTCAAACAACTCGTCACGCAGGGCGTGGGCGTTGGTGAGGTTGCCGTTGTGGACCAGCACCAGACCGAACGGCGCGTTGACGTAGAAAGGCTGCGCCTCTTCTTCGTTGAACGCATTGCCTGCGGTCGGATAACGCACCTGGCCCAACCCCACCGTACCCGGCAAGGCGCGCATGTTGCGGGTACGGAACACGTCCCGCACCATGCCACGGGCCTTGTGCATGTAGAACTTGCGCCCATGCGCATCCGGGCCGGCCGTCACGATGCCGGCTGCATCCTGACCCCGGTGCTGCAGCAGCAGCAAGGCGTCATAGATCAGTTGATTGACTGGCGCCTTGGAAATCACACCAACGATGCCGCACATGGTTCACCTCTCAGCACAAAACAATTCGATCGGATCAGGACTGCCTGGGCAGGAATTTGACCACCTGCTCTGGCAGAACGGGCCTCAAACCCGTCAAAAACACTCGTAACGACGCGACGCTGCGTGAAGCCTGCCACGGCTCCCAGCGCGTCAGCGGGGTCATGTCGACCAAGGTGCACACCACCAGGGCGATCAACAGCCCCCGCAAAAAACCAAAGACCATGCCCATCAGACGATCGGCACCGCTCAATACCGAGCTGCGGATCATCTGGGTCAACAACCAGGTCAACAGCGCCCAGGCCATGAGCGCTGCCACAAACACCACGGCCATCCCGGCCAGCACATTCGTGCGCGAACCAGGCTCGCCAATCGGCACCAGCTGAGCACCCGGCACTGCAAACCAATGCGCCGCAAAGTAGGCAAACACCCAACCCAGCAGCGACAGCAACTCCTTGAGCAGCCCGCGCCAGGCACCCAGGGTGATCGAGACAATCAAACCCAGCGCGAACAACAGATCGACCAGGGTCCAGGACGACAAATCGAACATCACAACGTCAGCACCGCTCCGGTCAACCCTGCCTTGCGCAGGGACGCAGCAGCCTTGTCAGCCTCAGCCTTGCTCGCGAAGGGCCCCACCCGCACGCGAACCTTCTTGGTCCCGTCCGTGGTGACTTCCTGGGTATAGGTCTTGATGCCCAGGCGCTCGACCTTCAGACGAACCTCACGCGCAGCAGAGACATCGGCAAAGGCACCCACCTGCACGATGTAACGGTCGCTGCCGGTATCCGTCGCAGGTTTGGATGGGGCAGCAGCTGTCTTGGTGGCTGCAGTCGGCGCGCTGGCCTTGCCCTTGGGCGCAGAGGCGGCTGCAGCAACCGGCTTGGCTGCAGGCTTGGAAGCCGCCTTGGCCGCCACAACGGGCTTCTCCGCGGGCTTGTCCGCAGCAGTCTTCGCCGGCGCCTTCTCTGCGGGCTTGTCTACAGGCTTCTTGGCAGGAGTGGGTTTGCTGGCCGGTCGAGCGGGCTCGACAGGTTTGTCCTCGATGAACTCTTCCTTCGGCTCCTCGCTCTGCACACGCTGAGGCGCAGGCGCTGGAGGCGTCACCGATGCGATGGCGGGGGCCGGCCCGGAGGCAGCCGATTGCACCACCACCCCACTGGCACGGTTGCCTGCTGCCGCCACCACCTGGACATCACCGGACATCGGGCGCGGTTGGGTCTCGAACAGCCAGGGGAACCCGATCACACCGGCCACCACCAGCACCACCATGCCCACCAGTCGGCGCCGGGCCTTGACCCGGGCCTGCTCGACGTCAGCAGATGACATGGGCACCGCCCCGGAGGCCGGCTCCTGGGCACCCTGGCGGAAACGCTGGAGAAACGAAGGCAGCGGCATGCTCGAATTGGGCTGGTTGGTAGCCTGATCAGGCGGACTGGGGCGAATCTGACTGCAGATGCGGCGCATTCAGCCGAGGCAAGCCCTCGTGCAGCACCCCACCCACGGTGAAGAAGGAACCAAAGACCACGATTCTATCCGCCGGGTCCGCTGCCGCCAGCGCGGCATGCAGCGCATCCATCGGAGAAGCATGCGTGCTCACGGCGACTTCCCGCTTCACCATGGATGTGGAGGTCAGTTCGTCCGATTGCAAGGCCTCCGCCAACCTGGCTGCGCTGGCAGCCCGTGGCGTAGGCAGATCACAGCAATACCAGGCATCAATGATGGGATACAGCTTGCGCACCATGCCCGCCAGATCCTTGTCGGCCATCGCCCCCCACACGGCATGCGTGCGAGGTGAAAAACCCATCTGGTCCAGGTTCGCAGCCAGCGTCGCTGCGGCATGCGGGTTGTGGGCCACATCGAGAATCAAGGTGGGCTGACCGGGAATGATCTGGAACCGACCCGGCAGCTCCACTGTGGCGAGCCCGGTGCGAACCGCTTGCGCCGACACCGGCAGTCGGTTGCGCAGGGCGTCCAGCGCCGCGAGCACCCCTGAAGCATTGAGCAATTGATTGGCGCCGCGCAAAGCCGGGTAGGCCATGCCGTTGAAACGCTTGTGGCGCCCAGCCCATGACCACTGCTGGCGGTCGCCTGCATAGTTGTAGTCGCGCCCGAACAGCCACAGGTCAGCCCCGATCTCTTCCGCATGCGCGACCACGCTGGCCGGCGGTTGCGGATCGGACACCACCACAGGGCGCCCCGCGCGCATGATGCCCGCCTTCTCGCGTCCGATCGATTCGCGATCCGGCCCCAGAAACTCCATGTGATCCAGGTCGACACTCGTGATGATGGCGCAATCCGGGTCCACCACGTTCACCGCATCCAGTCGACCACCCAGGCCGACCTCCAGCACCACGGCATCCAGCCCTGATGTAGCCAGCAGACGCATGATGACCAGGGTGGTGAATTCGAAATAGGTCAGTGCCGTTTCGCCGCGTGCCGCCTCGACCGCCTCGAAATGCGGCAACAGTTGCGAGGCCTCCACCAGCTTGCCCAACAGGCGGCAACGCTCTTCGAAGTGGACCAGATGAGGCGACCCATACACGCCCACCTTGAAGCCGGCGGACTGCAGAATGCCTTCAATCATGGCGCAGGTGGAACCCTTGCCGTTCGTACCGGCCACGGTGAACACCACCGGCGCATCGCGCCCCTCGTCCTCGGTACCGCATGGCGTACCCAGGGTCACCCCCATGCGCTGCCAGACCTGTGCCACCCGCTCCAGACCCATGTCAATGGTCACAGGGTGCAGGCGTTCGCAATGAGCCAGCCACTCGGCCAGCGTTTGAGGAGCACTCATCGATTCAATCGTCCATGCCAGAAACAAAACGGGCTGCAATCAGCGCAGCCCGCATCATGGAGGTTTTCAAAAAACAGCTTGCTGTCGGGGTGATCGCCCCGAATCAGGCCACGGCGTCGGCAGGTTGACGCTGCAACATGGCCAGCGAGCGGGCGATGGTCTGACGCAACTCGCGGCGGTCGAGGATCATGTCGACCGCGCCCTTTTGCAGCAGGAACTCGGCGCGCTGGAAGCCCTCGGGGAGCTTTTCACGCACGGTGTTCTCGATCACGCGCGGACCGGCGAACCCGATCAGGGCCTTGGGTTCAGCGATGACGATATCGCCCACAAAGGCAAACGAAGCCGACACCCCACCCATGGTCGGGTCGGTCAGCACGCTGATATAGGGCAGCTTGGCTTTGGCCAGCAGCGTCAGTGCCGCATTGGTCTTGGCCATTTGCATCAGGCTCAGCAGCCCTTCCTGCATGCGAGCACCACCCGTTGCCGTGAAGGACACGAAAGGCGTCTTTTGCTCCACAGCTGTTTCGACGCCGCGCACAAAGCGTTCGCCGACCACCGAGCCCATCGATCCGCCCATGAAATCGAACTCGAAGCACGCAGCCACCACCGGAATGCTGTGCACCGAACCACCGATCACCACCAGCGCATCGGTTTCACCGGTGGCCTCCATGCCCTGCTTGAGGCGATCGGGATACTTCTTGTTGTCCTTGAATTTCAGGGCATCAACCGGCAGTACCTCCTGACCGATCTCGAAACGACCTTCCGCATCCAGGAAGGCGTCCAGACGGGCGCGGGCGCTGATCCGGTGATGGTGCCCGCACTTGGGACACACATTCAGGTTGGCTTCGAGGTCGTTCTTGTAGAGCACCGTCTCACATGAGGGGCACTTGATCCACAGGCCTTCCGGAATCGAGCGGCGCTCGGCAGGGTCGGTCGGTTGAATCTTGGGCGGCAGCAGTTTCTCAAGCCAGCTCATGCTCAGGCTCCTTTCAAGGTATCCAGGGCAGCGCGGATGTCGGCGATGAAGTCGCGGGCAGCCGACACCACGGTGTCACGGGTCTGTTTTTCCAGCAATTGGACAATAGCCGAACCGATCACGACGGCATCCGACACGGCGGCCACAGCCTTGGCGGTCGCCGCATCACGGATGCCGAAGCCGACGCCCACGGGCGTATTCACATGCTTCTTGATCAGCGGAACCATGCTGGCCACGGCATCGGTATCGAGGTGACCTGCGCCCGTCACGCCCTTCAGCGAGACGTAGTAGACATAGCCACTGGCCACACGACCGACCTGCTCCATGCGGGACTCGGTCGACGTGGGCGCCAGCAGGAAGATCGGGGCCAGGCCCTCTTCCTTCATGTTGGCGGCGAAGGTTTCGCACTCTTCAGGCGGGTAATCGACCACCAGCACACCGTCCACACCAGCCGCCTTAGCATCGCGCACGAAAGCACCCTTGCCGTGGTGCAGGTCATGACACTCGATCGGGTTGGCATAGCCCATCAACACGACGGGCGTATGGGTGTTCTGCTCACGGAAGCGCCGCACATCTGCCAGCACATCCGTCAGGGAAACGCCCTTTGCCAGGGCACGCTCGGCGGCACGCTGGATCACCGGGCCATCGGCCATCGGATCAGAGAACGGTACGCCCAGCTCGATGATGTCGGCACCGGCATCTGCCATGGCCCACATCAGCTCCGGCGTCATGTCCTTGAAAGGGTCACCGCAGGTGATGAAGGGAATCAGGGCCTTGCGCCCCTGGTCGCGCAGCGAAGCAAACGCGGCATCAATACGGAAGGAAGCGCTCACAGCTGGCCTCCTTCCCAGATCTTTTGCTCGGAACCCTTCACGTCCAGCCCACGGCAGGAGGGGCGGCAGTAGAACTCGGCCCCGGTCAGGTCGGCGACCGTGCCGATGTCCTTGTCACCACGCCCGGACAGGTTGACCAGGATGTGCTGATCGGGACGCATCGTGGCGGCCAGCTTCATGGCATGGGCAGCCGCGTGGCTCGACTCGAGCGCGGGGATGATGCCTTCGGTACGGCACAGACGGTGGAAGGCCTCGAGGGCTTCCTTGTCGGTGATGCCGACATACTCCGCACGGCCAATGTCCTTCAGATAGGCATGCTCAGGGCCCACACCCGGGTAGTCCAGGCCCGCCGAGATCGAATGGGTTTCCGTGATCTGGCCATTCGCATCTTGCAGCAGGTAGGTGCGGTTGCCATGCAGCACGCCCGGCACACCCTTTTGCAGCGACATCGAATGCTTGCCGCTGTCAGCCCCCTCGCCTGCAGCCTCCACGCCGATCAGGCGCACCGACTCGTGAGGGATATAGGGGTAGAAAATACCCATCGCGTTCGAGCCACCGCCCACACAGGCGATGACGGCATCTGGCTGGCGGCCAATCTGGTTGGGCATCTGGGTCAGACACTCTTCGCCGATCACGCTCTGGAAGTCGCGCACCATGGCCGGATAGGGATGAGGCCCTGCCACCGTACCGATGATGTAGAAGGTGTTCTCGACATTGGTGACCCAGTCGCGCATAGCCTCGTTGAGCGCATCCTTGAGGGTGCGGCTACCCGATTCAACCGGCACCACCTTGGCACCCAGCAGATGCATGCGGTACACATTGGGCGACTGACGTTTGACGTCTTCCGCCCCCATGTAGACCACGCACTCGAAACCATAGCGGGCACAGATGGTGGCAGTCGCCACACCGTGCTGGCCTGCGCCGGTTTCCGCGATCACGCGGGGCTTGCCCATGCGCTTTGCCAGCAAGGCCTGACCAATCGTGTTGTTGACCTTGTGCGCGCCCGTGTGGTTGAGGTCTTCACGCTTGAAGTGGATCTGCGCCCCACCGATTTCGCGACTCAGGCGCTCGGCGTGGTAGATCGGGCTCGGGCGCCCCACGAAGTGGGCCAGTTCCTTGCGGAACTCGGCAAGGAAGGCCGGATCGTGGCGGTAGTGCTCGTATGCGGCCTTCAGTTCATCCAGCGCATGGATCAGCGTTTCGGAAACAAAAGTGCCGCCGTAGGGGCCAAAGTGGCCCCGCGCATCGGGCTGTTCGTAATTCAGCATGAATTTCTCGGTAACTCAAACCGCGCGAACCGCAGCAGACTCGGCACACAACCGGTCAGCCTCTCGCACGGCCTGACAAAACTGACGCATCAGCACGGCATCCTTGATCCCCTTGGCCGACTCGACGCCAGAACTGACATCGACCGCCCATGGGCGCACGCTTTGCACGCCCTCCTGGACGTTGCCGGGGTGCAGACCGCCAGACAGGATCATCGGGCAGCGCAGACCGGAAGGCAACAGGGACCAGTCAAACACCTTCCCACCGCCACCATAGCCCTCCACGTGGGCATCCACCAGCATGGCCTGGGCAGCAGGAAACTGATGGGCGAAGTCTAACAAATCGAACCCGGGTTCCATGCGGGCAGCGCGGATATATGGGCGCCCAAATTTTTCACATTGTGAAGACACCTCATCGCCATGGAATTGCAGCAGGGCCTGAGGCACCGCCTCAACAGCCAGTTCGACGAGTCTGTCATCTGCGTTGACCAGCAACACCACCGGCATGACAAAGGGGGGCAGACGCTTCGCGAGCTCGGCCGCACGGGCCACCGATACCGCTCTGGGGCTTTTGGCGTAAAGAACGAAACCAATGGCATCCGCACCGGCCTCAACGGCCGCATCCACATCGCCTTCACGGGTCAGGCCACAAATCTTGATGCGGGTACGGTGGTTCGGGGGCAGTTGCGTGTCATTCATGAGGCGGGATTGTCGCCTCAATCAGGCAACCAGGCCATACCGGGCACTTCGGTCGGCAGTTCCCAGACGGGGTCATATTGCGGCCCCAGAAAGTACAGCCCGTCAGGCGAAAAGGTGGGGGCAGCGACCTGACGGTTGCGCGCTGCCAGCACCTGCCGCATCCAGGACGGCGGCTGCGTACCGGTGCCCACCGCGATCAGACAGCCCATGATGTTGCGGATCATGTGGTGCAGAAAGGCCTTGCCCTCGAAATCAAAGCGCCAATACGCACCAGCCATGCCCACAGGCGCGACGCAACGCCGAATGCGGATGGCACGCAATTCCTTGACCGGCGTGGGAGACTGGCACTGGGCCGAACGAAAGCTGCTGAAGTCGTGCTCGCCAATCAAACAGGCCGCAGCTTGCTCCATGGCTGCCAGATCCAAGGGGCGAAACACCCATCCGACCTGCCCCGCCTCGATCGCCGGACGCACAGCCGCCTCCAGCAACACATAGGCGTAACGCCGCCCTTGCGCGCTGTTGCGAGCATGAAAGTCAGGCGTGACTTCCTTGGCCCACTGCACCGCGATATCAGAGGGCAAAAAGGCATTGGTGCCCCGCACCCAGGAAAAGGGCGCGCGGTCCAGGGTCGTGTCGAGATGCACCACCTGGTTGATACCGTGGACACCAGCATCCGTGCGCCCTGCACAGAGCACCTTGACTGGCTCGACGGCGAACGCGGCCAGAGCCGACTCCAGGGCGTCCTGAACCGTGCCGCCACCGGGCTGGCTCTGCCAGCCCTTGTACTGTGTGCCGCGGTAAGAAACGCCGAGGGCGACCCGGCGGGTCGCCCTCGGTGATGTCATGGACATAAAAACGATCAGCTGAGGCTATCGAGCATGGCTTGTGCCTTGACTTGCAATGCACCCGACGAATTGACAACAACTTCCTGCAGCAATTCCCGTGCACCGTCGACATCACCAATCTGACGGAACTCTTCTGCCAGCTCCAGCTTGCGCGCCATGGGGTCTGCAGGCTCGTCCAGCGCAGGCGCAGGCTCGCCAAGCAAATCGCCCGAAGCCGTATCGCCTTCAGACTTTGCTGGCGTATCCAGGTCGAGGCTCAGATCGAAACCACCAGCCGGAGCCACTGCAGCGGGAACCTCTGCAACAGGCTCGTCAAGTGACGGCAGATCAAAATCAAGACTGTTATCTCCCTCGACCTTGTGCTTGACAGGCTCGGGCACATCCCCGCCGGCACCGGGCAGGTCCAGCGATGGCAAGTCTGTGAACGGGTTCAGAGGTGCTGCCTGCGCAGCGCTGGGCGCCACTGGCACGGCCGCAGCCTCAACCGGCTCAGAGGTGATGTCCAGATCGAGGTCCACCATTTCCGGGGCAGGCTCTGGTGCGAGCGGAGCGGCCACCGAATCGAGCTGGCTAGGCGCAGGCACCACAGAGTGCGGAATGGTGCTGGCACCCAGGTAGTCAATCTGCGGCTCGACATCCACGCGTGCAGCAGACGGCTGACCACCAGGTTGATACAAGGGGTTTTCAGGGTCGATACCTTGACCAAGTTCTTGTGCCTTGGTCCAGTCGTCCCCCTTGCCATTGGTCAGGTCGTACAACTGCATGGCAAGTTGTTCGAAGCCCTTGGTATCGCGACGCTTGGCATACACCTCCAACAACTTGGTGCGGATCGCCATGCGTTCCGGCGTGCTGCGCAGAGCTTCCTTGAGGATTTCTTCGGCCTGCAGGTCGCGGCCATAGGCCAGGTACA
The DNA here is from genome assembly GCF_041909175.1 of Aquabacterium sp. Taxonomy (GTDB): domain Bacteria; phylum Pseudomonadota; class Gammaproteobacteria; order Burkholderiales; family Burkholderiaceae_C; genus Aquabacterium. The sequence continues at coordinate 49,826 of NZ_JAYRDZ010000002.1, forward strand.
CATCGGCCTCGGCCACAGGGTCCACGTCGCCGATGGCGTCAAGCTGGCTGAGCGAATAGCTCATGGAAGACGGCGCGCCCGTGGCATCACGGGTGTCAACACGTTGCCCACCGCTGGCACCGAAGAATGAATCTGGTTGCAGACGGCTTTCAAGGAAAGAGGTCTCACCCGTGTCCGCACGGCGACGCGAGCGCAGGAACAAGATGGCCGCAGCCAGCACGGCAACACCAGCCCCGGCACCAAACACCATCATCGGGTCGATCGAGCTCAGGAAACCAGGCTCTTCCTCTGGCGCAGGAGCGGGCATCGGAGCCGGCTTCTTGAGTGCCGGAATCGAAGCTGCTGCAGATGCAGCCGACGCGGCCTCGGATGCTGCATCAGCGACCACCGCAGCAGTCGATGCAGCCGCACTGGCGGCCGACGCAACGGCGGGCACACTGGGAGCCGCAGGCGCCGAAGGGATCACCGCCGGAGCAGAAGGCACCACTGGCGCAGCCACCACTGGTGCAGAAGCAGCCTTGTCCTTCAGCTTGCGCAATTCGTCCAGATTTTTCGACAGCTCAGCCACACGAGCGGTGCTCTCAGCCTGAGCGCGGTTCTTGGCCAGCCGGTCTTCAGCCGCAGGCTTATCAGGGGTAGCGGCCACACTGCCCTTGCTCAGCGTGAGCTTGTCAGGCTTGGGTGCCGCTGACTGCTTCTGATCCTTGACCTCGGCCTCCACCTTGCCTGCAGCTTGTCGCTGAGGCGCTTCGGCGACCTTGGTCGACACCGTACCAGCCAGACGCTCACGATAGGCCGCGAAGTCGGCGCTCTGAGCCTGGATGATCTGGCGTGCTTCAGGCTGGCTGACAGACTTCAACTGCTCGGCCGAGGGCACATTGAGCACCACACCGGCCTTCAGCCGGTTCATGTTGCCGGCAAAAGCACTTGGATTGGCCCGGTACAGGCCAACCAGCATCTGATCCAGCGACACCCCATCCAGGGCGTTGCGACCAGCGAGACCAGAGAGCGAGTCGCCCGAGTGAACCTTGATGGCATGCTCGCCTTCAGCCCCTGCAGACGCCGCTGGTGCCGGCTTGGCTACCGTTGCAGGCTTGCTGGTCGGTACAGATGCAGGCGCACTTGCCGGCGGAGGAGCCGACTTGGCTGCCTTGGCCGTCTTGCTGGCAGAAGGCTCGGTGCTCGCCGAAGCCACAGGAGCGGGCTTGGCAGTCAGCGCGACTGGAGCCGGCGCGTCCATCACGGGCGCGGTCGAGGCGCGAGCAGGCGTGCGGGTGTTGGTGGGGGGGTCAAACAGCAGGGTGTATTCACGCACCAGTCGACCGGAAGACCAAGCCAGATCCAGGATCAGGTCCACAAAAGGCTCCTGAACCGTGCGATCACTGGAAATACGGAGAAATGGACGGCCATCAGCCCGGCGCTGCAACGTGATCGTGGCAGAAGACAGGGCGCCATTGAAATCAACACCCGCTGCACGATAGGTTTCCGGCGTTGCCACCTTGACCTGCAGAGTCGATGCCTCTTCGGATGTCAGACTGGTGACATCGATCTCGGCACGCAGGGACTCGCCCAGAGCCGATTGGACATTCAGGCGCCCGAGACCCAACGCCCAGGAGGACGCCGGCAAAGCAGACAAAACGGCACAGGCTGCTGCAACAGCAACCCGATTCAGGGCAAAGCGCCCCGTGGACAACGAATGATCTTTCAAGGCGTCTCCCAAGTCGTCGTGGGGCACTTGGCGGACCCTTGGCACGCCTAGATCATTCAAGATTCTGAGGCTAGCCAGCACCCCGTAGACGGTACGCAGCAGAAAACACAATAGCAGCAAGCAGATAGGGTGACAAGCTCATGCAAATACTGAGTTGGCACCTTATGACCGCGATTGAGACATTCTCCGCCGGCGGATCGGGATATTGTCGTCTGACGACAACAATATCCCGCTTTCTCGGCCAAGTGCGTTGTAACGCCTTGTGTCCGACGCCCTGAAATCAGGCTTATGCGCCCAGCAAGATACGCAGCATGCGGCGCAGCGGCTCTGCAGCACCCCACAGCAACTGGTCACCAATGGTGAAGGCGCCGACATATTCGGGGCCCATGGCCAGCTTGCGCACACGGCCCACAGGAATCGTCAGGGTGCCGGTCACGGCCACCGGGGTCAGATCCTTGATGGTGGCCTCACGCGTGTTGGGCACCACCTTCGCCCACGGGTTGTCTGCGGCGATCATCGCTTCGATGTCGGCCACCGGCACGTCCTTCTTCAGCTTGAAGGTCAGGGCCTGGCTGTGGCAACGCATGGCACCAATGCGGACGCAGAAACCATCGACCGGGATCGGGGCCGAACCAAAGCCTTCACCCAGACCCAGGATCTTGTTGGTTTCGGCCATGCCCTTCCACTCTTCCTTGGACTGGCCATTACCCAGGTCCTTGTCGATCCAGGGAATGAGCGAACCACCCAGCGGCACGCCGAAGTTGGCGGTCTCAGCGCCCGTCAGCGAGCGCTGCTTGGCGATGATCTTGCGGTCGATTTCCAGAATGGCGCTCTTGGGGTCATCCAGCAGGGCCTTGACCTCGCTGTTGAGTGTGCCGAACTGGGTCAGCAGCTCGCGCATGTGCTGAGCACCGCCGCCTGACGCAGCCTGGTAGGTCTGCGTGGACATCCACTCGACGAGACCGGCCTTGTACAGTGCGCCCACGCCCATGAGCATGCACGACACGGTGCAGTTGCCACCCACCCAGTTCTTGCCGCCCTTGGACATGGCGTCCTTGATCACGGGCATGTTCACCGGGTCCAGGATGATGATGGCGTCATCCTTCATGCGCAGCGTCGAAGCAGCGTCAACCCAGTGGCCGTTCCAGCCGGCAGCGCGCAGCTTGGGGAACACCTCGCTGGTGTAGTCGCCGCCTTGCGCCGTGACGATGATGTCGCAGCGCTTGAGCTCATCGATATTGAAGGCGTCCTTCAGGGTCTTCTCGTTCTTGGCCATGGCCGGGGCAGCGCCACCAGCATTGGATGTCGAGAAGAACAGGGGTTCAAAGTGGTCGAAGTCGCCTTCGGCCAGCATGCGGTCCATCAGAACCGAGCCAACCATGCCGCGCCAGCCAACCAGACCAACCAGAGTCGTTGCCATGATGTGAGTCCTCAATCAGATGTGAATATCGTGTTGCCTCAGCCTTGCGCCTTCAGGGCAGCCACCACGGCCTCGCCCATCTCCACGGTGCCGACCTTCTTCGTGCCTTCGCTGTAGATATCGCCCGTGCGCAGGCCTTGCTCCAGCACAGTCTGCACTGCGCGCTCGATGCGGCTGGCGGCTTCTTCCTGGTTCAGGCTGAAGCGCAGCATCATGGCGGCACTCAGGATGGTCGCCAACGGGTTGGCAATGCCCTGCCCCGCGATGTCCGGTGCAGAGCCGTGGCTGGGCTCGTACAGGCCTTGGCCCTTGGCGTTCAGCGAAGCCGAGGGCAGCATGCCGATCGAGCCGGTCAGCATCGAGGCTTCGTCCGACAGGATGTCACCGAACATGTTGCCAGTCACCACCACGTCAAAGCGCTTGGGCGCCTTGACCAGCTGCATGGCAGCGTTGTCCACGTACATGTGATCCAACTCGATGTCGGGGTACTGGGCATGCACTTCGGTGACGATGTCTTTCCAGAACTGGAAAGTTTCCAGCACATTGGCCTTGTCGACGCTGGTCACGCGCTTGTTGCGCTTGCGAGCAGCCTGGAAGGCAACGTGGGCGATGCGCTCGATCTCGGGGCGCGAGTAGCGCATCGTGTCGAATGCCTCCGGAGCGCCCTTGAATTCGCCGTCCGGTGCCTCACGGCGACCGCGTGGTTGCCCAAAGTAGATGTCTCCGGTCAACTCACGGATGATGAGGATGTCCAGGCCTGCCACCAGCTCGGGCTTGAGGCTCGACGCATGGGTCAGTTGCGGATAGCAGATGGCCGGACGGAAGTTGGCGAACAGACCCATGTTCTTGCGCAGACCCAGGATGGCCTGCTCAGGACGCAGTGGGCGGTCCAGCTTGTCGTACTTCCAGTCACCCACCGAGCCAAACAGCACGGCGTCAGACTCCATGGCCAGCTTCAGGGTGTGCTCGGGCAGCGGATGGCCGTGCGCATCGAAAGCGGCACCGCCTACCTTGGCCTCTTGCATCTCGAAGGTCAGGTCCAGGGCTTTGAGCACCTTGACGGCTTCGTTGACGATTTCGGGGCCAATGCCGTCACCCGGCAAAACTGCAATCTTCATGACCATGGTGTCTCGGTTAACGTGGGTTCAAACAATGCGGTTGTTCAGCCAGGGCTTTTGAGCCAGGCGTTGCGCTTCATAACTGCGGATTTCATCGGCATGGCGCAGGGTCAGACCGATGTCGTCAAAGCCGTTGAGCAGGCAGTACTTGCGGAAAGGCTGCACGTCAAAGGCCAGTTCGGCGCCATCAGGCTTCACCACGACCTGACGCTCCAGATCGATGGTGAGTTCATAGCCCGGGAAAGCGAAGACCTCGTTAAAGAGGTTGTCGACCTGCAACTCGCTCAGCACGATGGGCAGCAGCCCGTTCTTGAAGCAGTTGTTGAAGAAGATGTCGGCAAAGCTTGGGGCAATGATGGCGCGGAACCCGTATTGCTCCAGGGCCCAGGGTGCGTGCTCACGACTCGAACCGCAGCCGAAGTTCTTGCGTGCGATGAGGATCGATGCTCCCTGGTAACGCGACTGGTTCAGCACGAAATCAGGGTTGGGCTTGCGAGAGGCCGGGTCTTGTCCTGGCTCACCCACATCCAGATAGCGCCATTCATCGAACAGGTTTGGGCCGAAGCCCGTGCGCTTGATCGACTTCAGGTACTGCTTCGGGATGATCGCGTCGGTATCGACGTTCTCCCGATCCATCGGGGCCACGACCCCTTTGTGAATGCGAAAAGCTTGCATGGCAAATTACTTCTTGGAGGCGTTGGAGATGGCCTCACCAGCCTTCTCGATGTCCTGCCCCACGCCGTGCACGGTGTTGCAACCGGTCAGCGCGACGACAACCAGCAGTGCGAACAGAGAAAACAGACGCTTCATGTGAATCACTCCAGGCTTGGGGGGTTATGAAATTCAGGCGATGCGACGGATGTCGACAAAATGGCCCTGCATGGCAGCCGCCGCAGCCATGGCCGGGCTGACCAGGTGGGTGCGACCACCAGCACCTTGACGGCCTTCGAAATTCCGGTTGCTGGTCGATGCACAGCGCTCTCCCGGGTCGAGTCGGTCGGCGTTCATGGCCAGACACATCGAACAACCTGGCTCACGCCACTCGAAGCCAGCCGCCTTGAAGATCTGATCCAGACCTTCGCGTTCAGCTTGCTCCTTGACCAGACCGGAGCCGGGCACCACCAGCGCCAACTTGATGTTGGAGGCCACACGACCGCCGATGCGCTTGACCACTTCAGCGGCAGCGCGCATGTCTTCGATACGGGAGTTGGTGCAGGACCCGATGAACACCTTGTCAACGACGATGTCGTTGATGGCCTTGTTGGGCTCGAGCGCCATGTATTGCAGCGCACGCTCCATGGCCGACCGCTTGACCGGATCCTTTTCCTTGTCAGGATCGGGCACGCGATCGTCGATGGACAGCACCATCTCGGGCGAAGTGCCCCAGGTCACCTGCGGCTTGATCTGCGATGCATCGAGTTCAACCACGGCATCCCAGTGGGCATCGGCATCAGAATGCAGCGTGCGCCAGTACGCCACGGCCTGATCCCATTCCACACCCGTCGGGGTGAAGGGCCGGCCCTTGACGTAGTTGATGGTGGTGTCGTCGACCGCCACCAGACCCGCGCGGGCACCGCCTTCGATCGCCATGTTGCAGACGGTCATGCGGCCCTCCATGCTCAAGGCACGGATGGCGCTGCCGGCAAACTCGATGGTGTAACCGGTGCCGCCCGCGGTACCGATGCGACCGATGATGGCCAGCACGATGTCCTTGGCGGAACAGCCCTTGGCCAAGGTGCCTTCCACCTTGACGAGCATGTTCTTGGCCTTCTTGGCCAGCAGGGTCTGAGTGGCCAGCACGTGCTCGACTTCGGACGTACCGATGCCGTGGGCCAGCGCACCGAAAGCCCCGTGCGTGGAGGTATGGCTGTCGCCGCAGACCACCGTCATGCCGGGCAAGGTAGCCCCCTGCTCAGGGCCGATGACGTGCACGATACCTTGGCGCTTGTCACTCATCTTGAACTGCGTGATGCCCACGGCATCGCAGTTCTTGTCCAGCGTGTCCACCTGCAGGCGCGACACCGGATCAGCAATGCCATCCGTGCGGTCGGTGGTCGGCACGTTGTGGTCGCTCACAGCCAGGTTGGCTGACAGACGCCACACCTTGCGCCCGGCGATGTTCAGCCCTTCAAAAGCCTGAGGGCTGGTCACTTCATGCAGCAACTGACGGTCGATATAAAGCACGGCGGTGCCGTCTTCTTCCGTGTGGACGACATGCTCGTCCCAGATCTTGTCGTAAAGGGTGCGTCCCATGGTGGCAATCACGCGGGAGGGGCTCACGCCCCAGGTTGAAGAGAATTTGGAATTTTACGACACGGTGACAGTGATACCCCTGCCCTCATGTCAACAAGCCAACAGCTGGAGGTGTCTCTCAACGGATTCAAGCCCCCAAAAAACAAAACCCCGGCCTGGGCCGGGGTTCTTGCCGCAGGCAGCCTGAGCCGCCTGTCTGGGCTGGGGCCGATCAGCGTTGAGCGATAGGCTTGACGTCGCGCTTGTCGGAGCCGACAAACAGCTGGCGGGGACGGCCGATCTTGTACTCGGGGTCACCGATCATTTCGTCGAGCTGGGCGATCCAGCCAACGGTGCGGGCCAGCGCGAAGATGGCGGTGAACAGCGGCACGGGGATGCCGATGGCGCGCTGCACGATGCCCGAGTAGAAGTCGACGTTCGGGTAGAGCTTGCGCTGCACGAAGTAATCGTCTTCCAGGGCGATCTGCTCCAGCTTCTTGGCCAGACCGAACAGCGGATCGTTTTCCAGACCCAGCTCGGACAGCACTTCGTTGCAGGTTTCCTGCATCAGCTTGGCACGAGGATCGTAGTTCTTGTACACGCGGTGACCGAAGCCCATCAGGCGCACGCCAGAGTTCTTGTCCTTCACCTTTTCCATGAACTCGCCCACCTTCGAGATGCCGCCCATGGCCTGGATGTCTTCCAGCATGTTCAGGCAAGCTTCGTTGGCGCCACCGTGAGCAGGGCCCCACAGGCAAGCCACGCCAGCGGCGATGGCAGCAAACGGGTTGGTGCCCGACGAACCGCACAGACGCACGGTCGAGGTCGAAGCATTTTGCTCGTGGTCAGCGTGCAGGATGAAGATGCGGTCCATGGCGCGTTCCAGCACCGGGTTGACCTTGTACTCTTCGCACGGCGTAGCGAACATCATGCGCAGGAAGTTGCCAGCGTAGGACAGGTCGTTGCGCGGATAAGCGTAGGGTTGGCCTTCCGAATACTTGTACGCCATGGCAACCAGGGTCGGCATCTTGGCGATCAGGCGGATGGCCGCAATCTTGCGGTGTTCCGGGTTGTTGATGTCGGTGCTGTCGTGGTAGAAGGCCGACAGGGCACCCACCAGACCGGTCATCACGGCCATCGGGTGCGCATCACGACGGAAGCCGCGCAGGAAGAATTGCAACTGCTCGTTGACCATCGTGTGGCTGGTCACGTTCTGGACGAATGCATCCTTTTGCGTCTGGTTCGGCAGCTCGCCGTTCAGCAGCAGGTAGCAGGTTTCCAGGAAGTCGCAGTTGGTGGCCAATTGCTCGATGGGATAGCCGCGGTACAGCAGCTCACCCTTGTCACCATCGATGTAGGTGATCTTCGAGTTACAGGACGCCGTCGACAGGAAGCCGGGGTCGTAAGTGAACTTGCCGGTCTGTGCGTACAGCTTGCGGATGTCGATCACGTCAGGGCCAATGCTGCCCTTGTAGATCGGCAGATCCATGCTGGGGCTGCCGTCAGAAAACGACAGGGTGGCTTTCACGTCGGACGGGGTCATGAGCGCTCCTAGAGGGTCGGTCTTGCGAATTGGACTAATTATCGGGATATCGGGGCATCTGCCTGGGCAGGCAGACGCGACGCACCGGCGGCATGTATCAACTCCAGCACCTGACGGACGTCGACGGTGTCCAGATCACCTTCAGGGGTCTTGCGACCGATGAAAAGATCCAGCAAGTCATTGTCAGCCAAGTCCATGAGTTGAAGCAAACCCTGTACCAGCGAAACTGTGAGTTTCTCTTCGTGCAGCTCGAAAAACCGGTCGATGAACAGGTCGTTTTCGAGCAGCCCGCGCCGGCAGCGCCAACGCAGTTTCCGCAAAGTGTCGGGATCAGGCACCTCAGTGTGCCCAGCTACAGATTGCGGAGACGGCGTCAGGGTCATGGCTATGCAGGTTCGAGGTCAGTCTTGGATCAGACGGCGCGGCGCACCATCAGTTCCTTGATCTTGCCAATGGCCTTCGTGGGGTTCAGGCCCTTCGGGCAGACGTCCACGCAGTTCATGATGGTGTGACAACGGAACAGACGGTATGGGTCTTCCAGGTTGTCCAGACGCTCGCTCGTGGCTTCGTCGCGGCTGTCGGCGATGAAGCGGTAGGCAGCCAGCAGACCGGCAGGACCCACAAACTTGTCAGGGTTCCACCAGAAGCTCGGGCAGCTGGTCGAGCAGCTCGCGCACAGGATGCACTCGTACAGACCGTCCAGCTCCTCACGCTCTTCCGGCGACTGCAGGCGCTCCTTTTCGGGAGGCAGGTTGTCGTTGATCAGGTAAGGCGTGATCGAGTTGTACTGCTTGAAGAACTGGGTCATGTCCACGATCAGATCGCGAACCACAGGCAGACCTGGCAGCGGCTTCAGCACGATGGTCTGAGGCAGCGTGCGCATGTTGGTCAGGCAGGCCAGACCATTCTTGCCGTTGATGTTCATGGCATCGGAGCCACACACACCTTCACGGCAGGAGCGACGGAATGCGATGGTGGGATCAACCGCCTTCAGCTTGATCAGGGCGTCCAGCAACATGCGTTCGTTACCTTCGAGTTCGATCTCGATGGTCTGCATGTAAGGCTTGGCGTCCTTGTCAGGGTCGTAGCGGTAAATCTGGAAAGTACGCTTTTGGGTCATTTTGGATTCCTCTAGACGACACGCTGACGATCAGAAGGTACGGGCCTTGGGAGGCACGGACTCGACAGTCAGAGGCTGCAGGTTGACGGGCTTGTAGTCGAGGCGGTTGCCTTCGGAGTACCACAGCGAGTGCTTCAGCCAGTTGACGTCATCACGATGAGGATGGTCGTCGTGAGCGTGCGCGCCACGGCTTTCCGGACGGGCGGCAGCAGCCACCATCGTGGCCTGGGCCACTTCGATCAGGTTCTCGACTTCCAGCGCTTCAATGCGGGCGGTGTTGAAGACCTTGGAGTTGTCCTTCAGACCGATGTTCTTCACGCGCTCACGCACGGCAGCGATCTTGCTGACGCCTTCGTCCATCGAGGCCTGCGTACGGAACACACCGGCGTGAGCCTGCATGGTCGAGCGGATGTCGTTGGCGACGGTCTGACAGTATTCGCCGTTCTTGGCGCTGTCGAGGCGAGCCAGACGCGACAGCGTGTAGTCGGCCGCATCCTTGGGCAGCGGCTTGTGCGACTTGGTCGAGCTGGCAAATTCGACGATGTGGTTGCCAGCAGCGCGGCCGAAGACCACCAGGTCGAGCAGCGAGTTCGTGCCCAGACGGTTGGCGCCGTGCACCGACACGCAGGAGCATTCACCCACAGCGTACAGGCCATTGACGATGTCGTTGTACTTGCCATTGGCCGGCACCACGACCTGACCGTGCACGTTCGTCGGGATACCACCCATCTGATAGTGGATAGTCGGCACCACTGGAATGGCTTCCTTCGTGATGTCGATGTTGGCGAAGTTGTGGCCAATTTCGAACACCGACGGCAGACGCTTGTGGATGGTCTCGCCACCCAGGTGGGTCATGTCGAGCAGCACGTAGTCCTTGTTGGGACCGCAACCTCGGCCTTCCTTGATTTCCTGGTCCATGGAGCGAGACACGAAGTCACGCGGAGCCAGATCCTTCAGGGTCGGGGCATAGCGCTCCATGAAGGCTTCGCCATTCACGTTACGCAGGATGGCGCCTTCGCCACGGCAGCCTTCGGTCAGCAGCACGCCCGCACCGGCCACGCCAGTGGGGTGGAACTGCCAGAACTCCATGTCTTGCAGCGGGATACCCGAACGAGCAGCCATGCCCAGGCCGTCACCCGTGTTGATGAAGGCGTTGGTCGAGGCCTGGTAGATACGGCCAGCACCACCGGTGGCGAACAGCACGGTCTTGGCGTGCAGGATGTGGATGTCACCGGTTTCCATTTCCAGCGCAGTCACACCCACCACGTCACCTTCGGCGTCGCGGATCAGGTCCAGGGCCATCCACTCCACGAAGAAGTTGGTGCGGGCCTTGACGTTTTGCTGGTACAGCGTGTGCAGCAGTGCGTGACCGGTACGGTCAGCAGCGGCGCAAGCACGTTGCACCGGCTTTTCACCGTAGTTGGCGGTGTGGCCACCAAACGGACGCTGGTAGATGGTGCCGTCAGCGTTGCGGTCGAAGGGCATGCCGAAGTGTTCGAGTTCGTACACGACCTTCGGTGCTTCGCGGCACATGAACTCGATGGCGTCCTGGTCGCCCAGCCAGTCGGAGCCCTTGATGGTGTCGTAGAAGTGATAGTGCCAGTTGTCTTCGGACATGTTGCCCAGAGAAGCACCGATACCACCTTGCGCAGCCACGGTGTGCGAACGGGTCGGGAACACCTTGGACAACACGGCCACATTCAGGCCAGCCAGAGACAGTTGCAGCGACGCGCGCATGCCGGAGCCGCCGGCACCGACGATCACGACGTCAAATTTGCGAGTGGGAAGAGAAGTTGCGATCGCCATTTTTAGAGTCTCCACAGCACTTGGATCGCCCAGCCAGCGCAGCCAACCAGCCACACGAGCGTGAACACGTGCAGAGCGAGGCGGATGCCAACGGGTTTGATGTAGTCCATCCAGATGTCACGCATGCCGACCCACACGTGGTACAGCAGGGACAGGATCACGACGAAAGTCAGGAACTTCATCCACTGGGCGGAGAAGATGCCGGACCACTTGTAGTAGCTCAGGGGCTCGCCAAAGATGACCTGCGCCAGCAGGACCACCGTGAACAGGGCCATCAGGAGGGCGGTGACACGCTGGGCCATCCAGTCGCGCAGGCCATAGTGCGCACCGACGACGATGCGCTTGGTACCGTAGTTTTGAGACATGGTGAGAATTTCCTGCGATCAGAAAATCAGAAGAGGCCAAACAGCTTGGCGCCGAGGATGACGGTCAGACCGACGCTGATCACCATGGTGGCGACAGCCGACGACTTGCCTTGTTCCTTCGTGACACTGTGGGTCAGGTCCATCCACAGGTGACGAACACCTGCGGTGAAGTGGTGCAGATAGCCCCAGATCAGAGCCAATGCAATCAGTTTGAAGAACCAGCCTGGAACAGCTCCACCAGCGCAACCGACATTGAAGACGGATGTGAACTGGTCATATGAGATCTCCGACGACACGCTGGTGTCGAACATCCAGATGATGAAGGGCATCAACAGGAACATCATTGCGCCGCTGACGCGGTGCAGGATCGACACGAAGCCCGCAACCGGCAAGCGGTAGGTGCGGATATCGGTGATGTGGATGTTCCGGTAGACGGGGCGGGGGGGTTTCGCGGTATCAGCCATTTTTCTGGAGGCTCCTGCCTAGCGTCAAAAAACAGTCAAAGAGAGAATCCGGGATTTTAGGGCAATCCCTTGTCCGGCGGATCTGGAGAACACGATTTCAGAGTGACATGCACATGAAATCGACTTCGGGGCAAAGAATCGGGGCGTGCGCATCAGCTGAGTTCGTTTCGATAGTGGTGCGCCTCCGTGAGGTACAGGCCCCTGCGCAACTCGACCGGCTTGTCGTCGTACGTGCGCGACAGGCGTTCAACGCTGAGCAAGGGGGTTCCAACGGGAATCTGCAAAACCTGTGCGTCGGCCTCCTTGGCCAGCACCGCGCGGATCTTTTCTTCGGCGCGGATCATGCGCACACCGAATTCACTTTCGAAGAGGCCGTACATGGGCCCCTTGTACTGGCTCATGCGTTCAGCCGTCAGACCTTTGAAGAGATGCGCCGGCAACCAGATGTCATCAAGCACGACCGGACGGTTGTTGAAATGCAGCACACGGCGCACTTCGACCACCATGTCGCCCGCCTTGAGCTGGAGTGCACGGGCCACATCGGCTGGCGCACGTTGTCGACGGCAATCCAGGAATTCACGCTTGGACTCCCTACCCGTCTCGGGGTTGTCTGGTGTCAAGCGCAGGAATCGGTACTGGACCCGCTCTTCCGAATGGGTGGCTACAAAGGTGCCTTTACCCTGGCGGCGAACAAGGAGATTTTCAGCAGCCAGTTCGTCGATCGCCTTGCGAACGGTGCCTTGGCTGACCTTGAAACGGGCGGCGAGCTCAACCTCGCTGGGGATGGCCTCACCAGGGCGCCACTCTCCGGTCTGGAGGCTGCGCAGGATGAGGGCCTTGATCTGCTGATAGAGGGGACTGAAGGACGGCCCCACAACGCCAGCGGGCGAAGCCACAGTGGCTTCGTCGGAAACGGCAGAGGAAGGCGTAGGGGTCACCACAGCAGAAATGTCTCTTTTGTCAGTGCGATCGGGGTGTGATCGATACGGGTTGGGTTGGGCAGGGATGTCGCCCGTTGTCAACCAGGACGGGCATGATTGCACCACATCTGGCGAGCAAAGTCCAATCATAGACTGAAAGATATCTTATATAAGACATAAGATGCTTGACACGCAAAAAATGGACACTTCCACTGCGTGAGCGCTACACTAGCGGGCTGTTACCTCACCCCTTCCTACCTTCTCTATCTCTCGGAGTTGCCCTATGAGCAAAGCACCCGTTCGCGTCGCCGTCACTGGCGCCGCTGGTCAAATCGGTTACGCCCTCCTGTTCCGCATCGCCTCTGGCGAAATGCTCGGCAAAGATCAGCCGGTGATCCTGCAATTGCTGGAAATCCCTGATGAGAAGGCTCAAAACGCGCTGAAGGGCGTGATCATGGAGCTGGAAGACTGCGCATTCCCGCTGCTGGCCGGCATCGAAGCCCACGCTGACCCGATGACCGCCTTCAAGGACACCGACTACGCTCTGCTGGTCGGCGCACGTCCCCGTGGCCCCGGCATGGAACGTGCCGACCTGCTGGCCGCCAACGCCCAGATCTTCACCGCTCAAGGCAAGGCCCTGAACGCCGTGGCTTCGCGCAACGTGAAGGTGCTGGTTGTCGGCAACCCCGCCAACACCAACGCCTACATCGCCATGAAGTCGGCTCCGGACCTGAAGCCGGGCAACTTCACCGCCATGCTGCGCCTGGACCACAACCGCGCCGCTTCGCAAATCGCCACCAAGATCGGCTGCGCCGTGGGCGACATCGAGAAGCTGGCCGTGTGGGGCAACCACTCGCCCACCATGTACGCTGACTACCGCTTCGCCACCGTGAACGGCAAGTCGGTCAAGGACACCATCAACGATCAAGTCTGGAACGCTGAAGTGTTCCTGCCGACCGTGGGCAAGCGTGGCGCCGCCATCATCGCCGCTCGCGGCCTGTCGTCGGCTGCTTCGGCCGCCAACGCCGCCATCGACCACATGCGCGACTGGGCCCTGGGCACCAACGGCAAGTGGGTCACGATGGGTATCCCGTCGCAAGGCTGGTATGGCATCCCCAAGGATGTCATGTTCGGCTTCCCCGTCACCTGTGAAAACGGTGAGTACAAGGTCATCGAAGGTCTGGAAATCGACGCTTTCTCTCAAGAATGCATCAACAAGACCCTGGCCGAGCTGGAAGGCGAAAAGGACGGCGTCAAGCACCTGCTGTGATCGCCAACGAGCAGGCTGACGTGAACCACTTGGTTGAAACCGAAGCCTGACTCACAATCAAAGCCGGCTGTCATCCGACAGGCCGGCTTTTGTTTTTTCTGACACCCACCCACCGCGCATTTCCAAGAGGTTGCGGACATGTCCACCTTGAGTCTCATCCACCCCCGTCAAGCCCTGTTTGGCGCCGAAGCCAGTCGCCCCGCCCTGCCCGTCTGTGATCACTATGCCGGCGTGGAAGCCAGAATGCGCAAGAGCCTGGCGCTGCAAGAAGAAATGGGGATCAGCTCCGGCCACGCCCTGTTTGACGTGACGCTGGACCTGGAAGATGGTGCCCCAGTGGGTGGAGAGGACGACCACGTGCAACTGGTGGCCGAACTCGTCAACAGCGAGGCCAATGCGTACGACCGCGTCGGCGCGCGGGTTCACAGCCCAAGCCATCCGCACTTTGCAGAAGACATCGACACACTGGTCAAGTTGTCGGGCCACCGCCTGGCCTACCTGATGCTGCCCAAGGTGGCTGATGCCGATGAGGCCCGGCGGGCACTGGGTACCATCCGTGAAGCCCGCACCCGCCACGGCCTGAACCGCCCGATTCCGGTTCACGTGCTGATCGAAACCCTGACGGCCGTGCAGGATGTGAACGCGATTGCCCGCCTGGCCGGCATCGAATCCTTGTCGTTCGGCCTGATGGATTTCGTCTCGGAGCACCGCGGCGCCATCCCAGCCTCGGCCATGAGTGCGCAAGGGCAGTTCACCCATCCGCTGGTGCTGCGCGCCAAGCTGGAAATCTCGGCCGCAGCCCACGCGGCACGCATCACGCCATCACACTGCGTGGTCACCGAGTTCAAGAACCACCGCGCGCTGGCCGATGCCGCTCGCAAGGCCTCGCACGACCTGGGCTACACCCGGATGTGGAGCATCCATCCCGATCAGATCCCGGTCATCATCGAGGCGTTTGCCCCGGTCACAGCCGAGGTGGACGACGCCATCGAGATCCTGATGGCAGCTCAGGCTGCTCACTGGGCCCCCACCTCACACCGAGGCAACCTGCATGACCGCGCCAGCTACCGTCACTATTGGGCCGTGCTGGAACGCGCGTGGCTGACAGGGCAACCCATCCCCGAAGAGGTGGAAGCCGCCTTCTTCAGCGCCTGAACAGGCGCTGCATGAGCGGCCAAAGTACCCCGGCCGTCACAGCACCTCAGCGAGGAAGGCGACCGTGCGGTCCCAGGCCAGTTCGGCACTGGCCGCGTCATATACCTCGGGCCGCGCCTTGTTGAAAAAGGCGTGGTCCACCCCCTCATAGCGACAGAAAGTGCGCAACGCACCGCTGCCTTGCATGCGCTGCTCGAGCTCATTGACCGCCTCAGGGGTGCACCAGCCATCGAGGCTGGCAAAGTGCCCCATGAAGGGAATGCGGATGTTGGCGGGGTCGGCGAACTCGCGTGGCGGGATGCCGTAGAAGCACACCGCAGCCGACAAGCCTGGCACGTGCACGGCCGAGGCAATGGTCAAGGCCCCGCCCATGCAAAAACCCATGACGGCCACCTTGCTGCAACGCTCAGACAGGTATGCCGTGGCACCACGGATGTCCTGGTGTGTGGCATCCGGAAAATCAAGGCCATTCATCATGTGACTGGCCTCATCTGCACTGCTGGCCAGCCGGCCTCGATACAGATCGGGCGCCAACGTTGTGAAGCCCGCAGCAGCCAGACGGTCTGCGATGGTCTTCATGTTGTCATTGAGCCCCCACCATTCCTGAATCAGGATGACCCCTGGACGCCCAGCGCCAGCCTCAGCCAGATAGGCGTTGCTTTGTGCGCCATCCGGGCGCGAGAAGGTGATCATTTGTCCCATGAATATGCTCCTGCGAAAGCACGATGCCTTCGATGCGCGCCGACTTTAGCGCAGCTTGCGCCACAGCGTCGTGCGACTGATACCCAGGCGGCGTGCCGCCTCGACCCGGTCACCGCCACAAGCCTGGAGCACCTGCTGGATGCGTTCACGCTCTGCCTGGGCAGCCTCGCTGCGCAAGTCAACCGGCACCGGCACAGCGGGATGCACATGGGCCGCAGCAAAAAGCTCTGGCGCCATCAACCGCAAGGCTTCACCGGCCTTCGCCTCAGCCGCAGCCCCGCCGGCATAGGCCAGCACGCGCTCGATGAGGTTTTCCAGTTCGCGCACATTGCCTGGCCAGGCGTAATGTGATGCCCCAGCCACCAGGGCATCGACCCAGCCATCAGCCTGCACCGGCGGCAAGCCCAGCCGCGCACACACACGCCGACCGATGGCACGGGCGATTTCGGGCAAATCAGCCACCCGCTCGCGCAAGGAAGGCACATCCATGCGCAGGATGTTCAGGCGGTAGAAAAGGTCGAGCCTGAAACGCCCCTGCGCGACGTGATCCTGCAGGTCGCGGTGGGTGGCTGCGATGACCCTCACGTTGACGGGCGTCGGCTCGGTAGCCCCAATTCGCAGCACCTCGCGCTCCTGCAGCACCCGCAACAGCCGCGTCTGCAAAGGTGCAGGCATTTCACCGATTTCATCCAGAAAAATGGTGCCGTTGTGCGCAGCTTCAAACAGGCCAATTTTGCCGCCACGCCGCGCCCCGGTGAAGGCCCCGTCTTCGTAGCCAAACAGCTCGCTTTCCAGCAGCGACTCGGAGACAGCCGCACAGTTGACGGCCACGAAAGGCATATCGCGCCGATCACTGGCCATGTGAATGCCTTGCGCCAGGAGTTCCTTGCCGGTGCCACTCTCACCTATGAGCAACACCGTGGCCTCGCTGCGGGCGCAGCGCCAGCCAAGATCACGGACACGCTGCGCCACCTGGCTGTGCCCCAGGAACTGGCCCAGCTCGTAGCGTGATGCCGAGGACAGGGGTTTGATGCGGGTACGGATATGGCGGTCGACCCGTTGAATCGAAATCGGGTCCTGGCAGGTCAGCACCGCCCCCGTGAGAACGCCCTGCTCCACGATGGGCATGCGGTTGACGATGAGCGTCTTGCCCTTGACCCGCTCGATGTGCTCCAGGTCAGGCACGGCCAGACGCAAAACATGCTGCAAACCCAGCTCCGGACAGACTTCACTGAGCACACGCCCCAGCCAGTGCGCAGGCTCGATACCGAGCCACTGCGCCATGGTCGGGTTGATGGTCTGGATGCGCTCCTGCCGGTCCACGGCAATCACACCATCACTCAGCTGAGCGAGGATGGTGCTGAGCCGTTCACGCTTGGCCTGCTCGATACGCGAGGTACGCGCCACCTCCACGGCGTCCTCCAGCGCCTCCCGCACCGCATCGATCGAATACAGAAAGACCCCGTTCAGACCGGCCTGATCGGCCAGGTCGGCGACCAGGCCCGGCCCGACCACCACCGAGACGCCAGCCTGCCGCATCTGGCTGATCCGCGCCCCAGCCTCCTCCTCGGTCCGGTAGGTCAGCTGAACCAGACCCAGGTCGAACAGCGATGCGAACGGGCTGAGATCAGGGGCCATGCCCTCATAGGTCAGCAAGCCAATGCGGTCGGATACCTGGCGGGCGCGTGCCAGGGCCTGCAACAGATCAAAGCCACCGACCTTGACCAGCACCACCGGCGTCTCCAGGTGCTGACGAAGATAAGCCCCGTTCGAGCCCGCCGACACCACCACATCGATCGGACGATCGGCCTGAATGGCGCGGATGCGCGAGACCGCCTGCTCGAAGCCCATGTCCAGCACTTCAACCGAGGCACGCGCGGCGAAATCTGGCGCCAACTCCTGCAGCAGTTTGTTGATACGCCGAAACCCCACCGCCACGATGTGCGGTGGATCTGAAACGACGGCAGAAGCAGACGGCAAAGTCGGTGTCATCGGGGCCATGACGAGGAAGGCGTTTCACCATTGTTTCACAATACAACGCAACATTGTTTCAACAACGAAACAGACATTGAAACAAGCTTGTACACATTGGTATCCACCCGGAGTGGCACACCTGGGTTTCACCTTGAAAATCAAACAGTTATCCGGCCGTACGCACCCCGATCGCAAGCTGGCACAAGCGTTGCGAAACAAGACCTCAGCTCACGCTGAACCCCATTCATACTGGAGACCGACATGGCCACTCTGACCCCGGGCGCACGCTTTCGCCAGGCCCTGAAAGAAGAAGCCCCCCTGCAAGTCATGGGCACCATCAACGCCAACCATGCCTTGCTGGCCAAGCGCGCTGGTTTCAAGGCCATCTACCTGTCTGGTGGCGGCGTGGCAGCCGGCTCACTGGGCTTGCCAGACCTGGGTATCAGCGGCCTGGAAGATGTGCTGATCGACGTGCGCCGCATCACCGATGTGTGCGACACGCCGCTGCTGGTCGACATCGACACCGGGTTCGGCCCCAGCGCCTTCAACATTGAGCGCACGGTCAAGAGCCTGATCAAGGCCGGCGCCGCCGCTTGCCACATTGAAGACCAGGTTGGTGCCAAGCGCTGCGGCCACCGCCCCGGCAAGGAAATCGTCACCACCGAAGAAATGGTGGACCGCGTGAAGGCTGCAGCCGACGCCAAGAGCGACCCCAACTTCTTCCTGATTGCCCGCACCGACGCCATCCAGGTGCATGGCGTGGACGCTGCCATCGAGCGCGCGATTGCCTGCGTGGAAGCGGGCGCCGACGGCATCTTTGCCGAAGCCGCCTACGACCTCGACACCTACAAGAAGTTTGTCGACGCTGTGAAGGTGCCTGTGCTGGCCAACATCACCGAGTTCGGAAAGACGCCCCTGTTCAGCGTGGACGACCTGCGCCCCACCGGCGTGGGCATGGTGCTCTACCCCTTGAGCGCCTTCCGCGCCATGAACAAGGCCGCTGAAGCTGTCTACACTGCAGTTCGTCGTGACGGACATCAACGCAACGTCGTGGACATCATGCAGACTCGCGAAGAGCTGTATGACCGCATCGGTTACCACGCCTTCGAGCAAAAGCTCGACGCACTGTTTGCTGCCAAGAAATAAACCGCCCTGCCTAACGTACCAGGAGACTCTGAACATGAGCGCCACCCCCGAGACCAAGACCCCCGGTTTCAAGCCCAAGAAGTCTGTTGCCCTGTCGGGCACCGCTGCGGGCAACACCGCCCTGTGCACCGTGGGCCGTACCGGCAATGACCTGGCCTACCGCGGCTACGACATCCTCGACTTGGCCACCACCAGCGAATTCGAAGAAATCGCCCACCTGCTGGTGCACGGCAAGCTGCCCACCGTGGCCGAGCTGGCTGGCTACAAGGCCAAGCTGAAGTCGCTTCGCGGCCTGCCCGCTGCTGTGAAGGTCGCCCTCGAGCAATTGCCCCCGTCGTCGCACCCGATGGACGTGATGCGCACCGGCGTGTCGGTGCTGGGTTGCGTCAAGCCTGAAAAGGAAGACCACAACCACCCTGGCGCCCGCGACATCGCCGACAAGCTGATGGCCTCGCTGGGTTCGATGCTGCTGTACTGGTACCACTTCGCCTACAACGGCAAGCGCATTGAAGTCGAAACCGATGACGACTCCATCGGCGGCCACTTCCTGCACCTGCTGCATGGCGAGAAGCCGCGCGACAGCTGGGTGCGCGCCATGCACACCAGCCTGATCCTGTACGCAGAACACGAGTTCAACGCATCGACCTTCACCTCGCGCGTGGTGGCCGGCACGGGTTCCGACATGTACTCGGCCATCTGCGGCGGCATCGGTGCCCTGCGTGGCCCGAAGCATGGTGGCGCCAACGAAGTCGCTTTCGAAATCCAGAAGCGCTATGACAACCCGGAAGAGGCTGAGGCCGACATCCGCGCCCGCGTCGAGCGCAAGGAAGTGGTGATCGGCTTTGGTCACCCGGTGTACACCGTGAGCGACCCACGCAACGTGGTCATCAAGAAGGTGGCCCAGGATCTGAGCGCCGAGCAAAGCAACATGAAGATGTACAACATCGCCGAGCGCCTGGAGTCGGTGATGTGGGAAATCAAGAAGATGTTCCCGAACCTGGACTGGTTCTCGGCCGTGAGCTACCACATGATGGGCGTGCCCACCGACATGTTCACCCCGCTGTTCGTGATCGCCCGCACCTCCGGCTGGTCGGCACACATCATTGAACAACGCATCGACGGCAAGATCATCCGTCCGTCGGCCAACTACGTCGGCCCGGAAGACCAGAAGTTCGTGCCGCTGAAGAAGCGCAAGTAAGGACAGCGTCCCCATGAACACCGCTTACCGCAAAGCCCTGCCCGGCACCTCGCTGGATTACTTCGACACCCAGGCGGCTGTCGAAGCGATCAAGCCCGGCGCGTGGGCCACGCTGCCCTACACCTCGCGCGTGCATGCCGAAAACATCGTGCGCAAGGCTGACCCGGCCATCGTCACCGAATGCCTGACCCAGCTCATCGAGCGCAAGCGCGAGCGTGACTTCCCCTGGTTCCCGGCCCGCGTGGCCTGCCACGACATCCTGGGCCAGACCGCCCTGGTGGACCTGGCCGGCCTGCGTGACGCCATTGCCAAGGAAGGCGGCGACCCCGCCAAGGTCAACCCGGTCGTGCCCGTGCAACTGATCGTCGACCACTCGCTGGCCGTGGAGTGTGGCGGCTTCGACCCCGATGCGTTCCAGAAGAACCGCGACATCGAAGAGCGCCGCAACGAGGACCGCTTCCACTTCATCAACTGGACGAAGCATGCCTTCGCCAACGTGGATGTGATCCCGGCCGGCAACGGCATCATGCACCAGATCAATCTGGAAAAGATGTCGCCGGTGATCCATGCCGACAAGGGCCTGGCCTACCCCGACACCTGTGTTGGCACCGACTCGCATACCCCGCACGTGGACGCCCTGGGCGTCATCGCCGTGGGTGTGGGTGGACTGGAAGCCGAGAACGTCATGCTGGGCCGCGCATCCTGGATGCGCCTGCCTGAGATCGTCGGCGTGAAGCTGACAGGCAAACGTCAACCCGGCATCACCGCCACCGACGTCGTGCTGGCCTTGACCGAGTTCCTGCGCAAGAACAAGGTGGTGGGCGCTTACCTCGAGTTCCATGGCGAAGGCGCTTCCAGCCTGACCATCGGCGACCGTGCAACCATCTCGAACATGGCACCGGAATACGGTGCGACAGCCGCCCTGTTCAGCATCGACCAACAGACGCTGGACTACCTGGCGCTGACCGGCCGCACAGCCGAGCAGATCAAGCTGGTCGAGACCTATGCCAAGACCGCCGGCCTGTGGTCGGACACACTGAAGGGTGCAGTCTACGAACGCAACCTCGAGTTCGACCTGTCGAGCGTGGTGCGCAACATGGCTGGCCCGTCGAACCCGCACGCCCGCGTGGCCACCGCTGACCTGGCATCCAAGGGCATTGCCGGCAAGTGGCAAATGCCTGCGGCCAGTGAAGGCACGATGCCTGACGGCGCCGTGATCATTGCCGCCATCACCAGCTGCACCAACACCTCCAACCCACGCAACGTGATTGCCGCAGCCTTGCTGGCCCGTAACGCCAACAAGCTGGGCCTGACGCGCAAGCCCTGGGTGAAGTCCTCGCTGGCCCCTGGCTCGAAGGCTGTAGAGCTGTACCTGAAGGAAGCCAACCTGCTGGACGACCTGGAAAAACTGGGCTTCGGCATCGTGGCTTTTGCCTGCACGACCTGCAACGGCATGTCTGGCGCGCTGGATCCGAAGATCCAGCAAGAGATCATCGACCGCGACCTCTACGCCACCGCCGTGCTGTCGGGCAACCGCAACTTCGACGGCCGCATCCACCCATACGCCAAGCAGGCCTTCCTGGCCTCGCCCCCGCTGGTCGTGGCCTACGCCATCGCCGGCACGGTGCGATTCGACATCGAAAACGACGTGCTGACGGTCGTCGATGGCAAGGAAATCCGCCTGAAGGACATCTGGCCTTCCGACGAAGAGATCGACGCCGTGGTGAAGGCCGCGGTGAAACCCGAGCAATACCGCGCGGTCTACGAGCCGATGTTCGCCATCAAGGCAGACGACGGCGAGAAGGTGACGCCACAGTATGACTGGCGTCCGCAGTCGACCTACATCCGCCGCCCGCCCTACTGGGACACGGAAGGTGTGGGTGCGCTGGCCGCCAACCCGCGCACGCTCAAGAGCATGCGCCCGCTGGCCATCCTGCCGGACAACATCACCACCGACCACTTGTCGCCGTCGAACGCCATCCTGGCCAACTCGGCTGCAGGCGAGTACCTGGCGAAGATGGGCCTGCCGGAAGAAGACTTCAACTCCTACGCCACCCACCGCGGCGACCACCTGACCGCCATGCGTGCCACCTTCGCGAACCCCACGCTGAAGAACGAAATGGTGCGCAAGGAAGACGGTTCGATCAAGGTGGGCTCGTGGGCCCGCGTGGAGCCTGAAGGCCAGGTGATGCGCATGTGGGAGGCCATGGAGACCTACCTCAACCGCCGTCAGCCCCTGATCATCATCGCGGGCGCCGACTACGGTCAGGGCTCCTCACGTGACTGGGCTGCCAAGGGTGTCCGTCTGGCTGGTGTGGAAACCGTCGTGGCCGAAGGCTTCGAGCGCATCCACCGCACCAACCTGATCGGCATGGGCGTGCTGCCGCTGGAGTTCAAGCCGGGCACCAACCGCCTGACACTGGGCCTCGACGGCACCGAGACGTTTGACGTCGAAGGTGAACTGCAGCCTCGCGCCGACCTGACGCTGGTCATCCACCGCCGTAACGGTGAAGTCACGAAGGTGCCGATGACCTGCCGCCTGGACACGGCAGAAGAAGTGTCGGTGTACGAAGCCGGCGGTGTGCTGCAGCGCTTTGCCCAGGACTTCCTGGCCGAAAACAAGGCTGCCTGATCATCACCCCGATATGAGCTGATCACCGAGGCGGCCCGGCAACGTGCCGCCTCGTTTCGTTTTGACATAGGAGCATCCATGGCTCACTCACCCCAGATCAAGATCCCTGCCACCTACATCCGTGGCGGCACCAGCAAGGGCGTGTTCTTCCGCCTGCAAGACCTGCCCGCAGCCTGCCAGGTACCGGGCGAAGCCCGCGACAAGCTGTTCATGCGCGTCATCGGCAGCCCCGACCCTTATGCGGCCCACATCGATGGCATGGGTGGGGCAACCTCATCGACTTCCAAGTGCGTGATCCTGTCCAAGAGCACACAGGCGGATCACGATGTCGACTATCTCTACGGCCAGGTATCCATCGACAAGCCTTTTGTGGACTGGTCAGGTAATTGCGGCAACCTGTCAACGGCAGCTGGCGCTTTCGCCATCCACGCCGGTCTGGTCGATCCGGCCCGCATCCCCCAAAACGGCACTTGCGTCGTTCGCATCTGGCAGGCCAATATCCACAAGACCATCATCGCCCATGTGCCTGTCACCAACGGGCAGGTACAGGAAACCGGCGACTTCGAACTCGATGGGGTGACCTTCCCGGCCGCCGAGATCGTGCTCGAATTCATGGACCCCTCGGATGACGGCGAGGAAGGTGGCTCGATGTTCCCCACCGGCAACCTGGTCGATGACCTCGACGTACCTGGTGTCGGCACCTTCAAGGCCACCATGATCACGGCCGGCATACCCACGGTGTTCGTCAATGCCAAGGACATCGGCTACACCGGCACGGAACTGCGCGAACAGATCAACACCGACCCCGAAGCACTGAAGCGCTTCGAGGCCATCCGCGTGGCGGGTGCACTGCGCATGGGGCTGATCAAGACACCGGAAGAAGCAGCCACCCGTCAGCACACGCCCAAGATCGCCTTTGTGGCTCCCCCCACCACCTACACCGCGTCCAGCGGCAAGACCATTGACGCCAAGGATGTCGACCTGCTGGTGCGCGCGCTCTCCATGGGCAAGCTGCACCACGCCATGATGGGAACGGCCGCCGTGGCCATCGGCACCGCTGCCGCCATCCCTGGCACGCTGGTCAACCTGGCAGCCGGTGGTGGCGAACGCGAAGCCGTGCGCTTTGGCCACCCATCCGGCACCTTGCGCGTCGGCGCCCAGGCCAAACAGGTCGAAGGCCAGTGGACCGTGACCAAGGCCATCATGAGCCGCAGCGCCCGCATCCTCATGGAAGGGTGGGTCCGCATCCCTGGTGACACCTTCTAAGCTTTGTCACAAACTTCCGCCGCGATTACCGGGGAATTTGGCGGAAAATGGATAACACCATGACGTTGGCCAGACCTCTGAGGTCTGGACCAACACCACCCCCGCTCATCACGAAGTTCATACCATGACTGCTCGTATCGCCCGCACTCAACGCGTTCGTCAACTGGCCCTGGCAACAGGCGTCATGCTGGGCCTGGTGGCCGGCACGCTGGCACCGCAACTGGCTCGCGCCAGCAACATCAAGCCCGCCAAAACCCGCCCTGCGATCGTTGAGAAGCTGGCCAGCATCCCTGAAGCGTCGGTAGAACAACTGCAAGCAGCTGAACACGTGCTGGTTGGGCACTATGACTGCGAGTTCGGCAAGAAAGTCTCCATCTCGCCGAACGAAACCTACAAGGGCTACTTCAACCTGAACCTGGGTAGCCAGTCGTGGCTGATGAAGCCTGTGCTCAGCAGCACGGGCGCCACCCGTCTGGAAGATGTGCGCGGTGCAGCACTGATGATCCAGATCCTGACCAAGTCCATGCTCATGGATCCCAAGTCAGGTCACCGCCTGGTTGACGACTGCCGTCACGATGTGCAGCGTGCTGCGCAGAGTGAACTTGATCGCCATCCTCAGGCTTCCGTGTTCAATCTGAACAACTGAACCTGACCGCTTTTCCAAGAGGTTTCCCTCATGTGGCACCCTGTGCGAAGGCACCGGGTGCTTTTTTGCGCCGCGAATCAGCACATTCTTTGAATGTTTTCGCGACGACCATGTGACATTTACCGCACTCGTAAGCGAAAATAGGAGTCTGCACAAAAAAGCAACCCGGATCTATCCGGTCCGGGGAGACGCTTGTTGTGCCTCTTTCCGTGTTTTCCGCCTCCGCTGCGGTGAATTCGTTTGAATCAGCCCCTGCCCTCCACCCGAGGTAAACAACATGTTGCAAGCCTATCGCCAACACGCTGCCGAGCGCGCTGCACTCGGTATCCCTCCGCTGCCCCTGTCTGCCCAGCAGACCGCCGAGCTGATCGAGCTGATCAAGAACCCGCCCGCAGGCGAGGACGCATTCCTGGTTGACCTGCTGACCCACCGCGTTCCCCCGGGCGTGGACGACGCAGCCAAGGTCAAGGCATCCTTCCTGTCGGCCGTGGCCCACGGTGACCTGAAGGTGGCTCTGATCTCCAAGGCCAAGGCCACTGAGCTGCTCGGCACCATGGTGGGTGGCTACAACGTCAAGCCCCTGATCGACCTGCTGTCCGACGCTGAAGTCGGCGCTGTGGCTGCTGAAGCCCTGAAGAAGACCCTGCTGATGTTCGACGCCTTCCACGACGTCGCTGAACTGGTCAAGGCTGGCAACGCCAACGCCAAGGCCGTGATGCAATCGTGGGCCGACGCTGAGTGGTTCACCAGCCGTCCTGAAGTCGCCAAGAAGATCACCGTGACCGTGTTCAAGGTGCCTGGCGAAACCAACACCGACGACCTGTCGCCCGCTCCTGACGCATGGAGCCGTCCTGACATCCCGATGCACTATCTGGCGATGCTCAAGAACACCCGTCCTGACGCGGCCTTCAAGCCCGAAGAAGACGGCAAGCGCGGCCCGATGCAGTTCATCGAAGACCTGAAGAAGAAGGGCAACCTGGTTGCCTACGTGGGCGACGTGGTCGGCACCGGTTCTTCGCGTAAGTCGGCGACCAACAGCGTGATCTGGGCAACCGGCGAAGACATCCCCTTCGTGCCCAACAAGCGCTTCGGCGGCGTGACCCTGGGCGGCAAGATCGCCCCCATCTTCTTCAACACGCAAGAAGACTCCGGCTCGCTGCCCATCGAAGTCGATGTGAGCAAGCTGGAAATGGGCGACGTGATCGACATCTTCCCGTACGACGGCAAGATCGAGAAGAACGGCGCTGTGGTGACCGAGTTCGCTCTGAAGTCGCAAGTCCTGCTGGACGAAGTCCGCGCTGGTGGCCGTATCAACCTGATCATCGGTCGTTCGCTGACTGGCAAGGCACGTGAGTTCCTGGGCCTGGGCGCTTCGACCCTGTTCCGCCTGCCCGTGGCTCCGAAGGACACCGGCAAGGGCTTCACCCTGGCGCAGAAGATGGTTGGCCGTGCTTGCGGTCTGCCTGAAGGTCAAGGCGTGCGTCCTGGCACCTACTGCGAACCCAAGATGACCACCGTTGGTTCGCAAGACACCACCGGCCCGATGACCCGCGACGAGCTGAAGGACCTGGCTTGCCTGGGCTTCTCCGCTGACCTGGTCATGCAATCGTTCTGCCACACGGCTGCTTATCCGAAGCCCGTGGACGTGAAGATGCACCGCGAACTGCCCGCTTTCATCTCCAACCGCGGTGGCGTGGCCCTGCGTCCTGGTGACGGCGTGATCCACTCGTGGCTGAACCGTCTGCTGTTGCCTGACACCGTTGGTACCGGCGGTGACTCGCACACCCGCTTCCCCATTGGTATCTCCTTCCCCGCTGGTTCCGGCCTGGTCGCTTTCGGCGCCGCCACTGGCGTGATGCCTCTGGACATGCCTGAGTCCGTGCTGGTTCGCTTCAAGGGCAAGATGCAGCCTGGCATCACCCTGCGCGACCTGGTGCACGCTATTCCTCTGTACGCCATCAAGGCAGGTCTGCTGACCGTGGCCAAGGCTGGCAAGAAGAACATCTTCTCCGGTCGCGTGCTGGAAATCGAAGGCCTGCCTGACCTGAAGGTCGAGCAAGCGTTCGAACTGTCTGACGCTTCGGCTGAGCGTTCTGCTGCTGGTTGCACCATCAAGCTGAACAAGGAGCCTGTGGCCGAGTACCTGAAGTCGAACATCGTTCTGATGAAGAACATGATCGCCGATGGTTACCAGGACGCTCGCACTCTGCAACGCCGTATCGAAGCCCAGGAAGCCTGGCTGGCCAACCCGCAACTGCTGGAAGCCGACAAGGACGCCGAGTACGCCGCCGTGATCGAAATCGATCTGGCCGACATCAAGGAGCCCATCGTCTGCTGCCCGAACGACCCGGACGACGCCAAGTTCCTGTCCGAAGTGGCTGGCACCAAGATCGACGAAGCTTTCATCGGTTCGTGCATGACCAACATCGGTCACTTCCGTGCCGCCGGCAAGCTGCTGGAAGGCAAGAAGGACATCCCGGTGCGTCTGTGGGTGGCACCGCCCACCAAGATGGACGCCGCCGAGCTGACCAAGGAAGGCTTCTACAACACCTTCGGCACCGCTGGCGCCCGTACCGAAATGCCCGGCTGTTCGCTGTGCATGGGTAACCAGGCTCAGATCAAGGAAGGTTCGACCTGTATCTCCACGTCGACCCGTAACTTCCCGAACCGCCTGGGCAAGAACACCAACGTGTTCCTGGGCTCGGCTGAGTTGGTGGCCGTGGCTTCCAAGCTGGGCAAGCTGCCGACCCCGGCTGAGTACCTGACTGAGACCGGTGTGATCGCCAAGGACTCCGACAAGATCTACAAGTACATGAACTTCAACCAGATTGAAGAGTACGTGGAGACCGCCAAGTCGGTGAATGCCTGAGGCATGAACTGATCACCTCGCAGCGCCCTTCTCCATGAAGGGGCTGCTTGGGTTGAATCGAAGAAAGGCCCGCCTGCAATGCAGACGGGCCTTTTGTTTTGTCTCGCGTCAGACTGCCAGGTCAGGGCACGCTCCGGGCCGCCACCTGTTCGCTTGCCTGGTAGGCCGCTTCGGCTTGTTGCAGCCGATCAAGCTCACGCTGTTGCCGTTGCGCCCGCACTGATGGGTCCGCCACCGCATCGGCGATCAAGGGATTCAGCTTGGCCTGTGCGTCGGCCAGCGCCAGGTCACCATGGGCCACGCGGTTGGGCAGGTCATCCAGCAACTGGACCGCCAACCTGCGGCGTTTGGCTGCCTTGTCTGGCATGGCAGCCATGTCCTCCCAGAGCTCCATCTGCCGGGTGAAACGCAGCGAGTTGACCAGCCGGGCAAGTGCCTTGGGTGGGTCCGCATCCTGCTGGGCCACGCCTTGCAGCATGGCCCACTCCATCGGCGACACGTAATCTGGCCGTTCGCTCAGATGGCGGTCAACCGGCTTCACTTCCGGCTCACGTGCCACCACCGAAGCTGCTGCAGCTTGTTGGCTCTCGATGGCACGCACTTCCGCCAGCTGACCGGGGTCGAAAACCGAGGGCGCCACGTTGCCGGCCAGTGCACCGCCCCCGGACTGATCACCCTCAGCAGCCGGTGACTGGATCAGCCACCACGCACCCCATGCAGCCATGCACAGCGCCACGGTCACAGCCACGGCCATCCAACGGGATGCCGATGGCGCACTGTTGATCATCACCTGTGCCATGGGTGTCTCAGATGAATGCAGTTGGCTGCATCAGTTGGTTAAGGGCTCAGGCGGCGCAACCGTGAAGCTGTACGCCTGCCCAGGGCCGGACATCAAGGCAGTCAGCACGGCAGACACCAGGCAGCCCTTGAGCGCCGGGAAAGAAGTCGTGCCTGTGAAGGTCAGCCCACTGCCCAGTCCGGACACCGATCCCGATGAGCTCAGCGCAAAGTTCACCGGTGTGGCGGTCTTGCACTCACCAATGGGCAGGCCCAGGATGGAGGTCACAGTGATGTCAGCCTTGGCTGTGGCCGTGATCGACAGCACGCCAGCCTTGTCGAGCGCGGCGGTACCCGTGGCATCTCCAACTGGCGTCACCCGCATGCCAACCGGCACGCTCAAGCCCAGGATCTTGATGGACTGACGGAAAGCAGGGATGCTCATCTGGCCCGTCAGATTCGGGTTGGTCAGGTTCGCCACCGCCGTCAAGCTCGAAGTGGATGGCAAGGTCACCGTCTGCTGCAAGGTCTTGAGCACCACCTTGGCATCAAGCGGCCAGTGGTCCAGTGCCACCTTGTAGTCGCCCCCGCCAGGTAAGGCCGTCACAGCTGGTTGCGTGGTATTCGAGCAGGTGTTCGGGGCGGCTTTGCCAGCGAGGCGATCCGACATCCAGGCCAGCACCTTCGGGGCAGACTGCACCATGGTCACCAGGTGTTCGCTGGGGTAGGCGTCGAACTTCACCTTGGCCCCACCCGCGCAATACTGCTTCTTGAGGTTGAACGCCTGTGCCAGCGGAATGAACTCGTCAGCCTGGCCATGGTAGTGGTAGATCGGCATGGTCGGTGTCTGTTTGCCAAGCTGCTGCTCATCCAGCACGTCGCTGACCACATCCAGCAGGTCATCCAGGGCCTGGTTGCCCACCGTCAAGGAACCGAGGGTGCGGTTCTGCAGGTCCAGCAGCGCTTCAAACACGCACTCACCCGACAGTTTCGCCAGTTCGGCCTTGCCGGCTGTCGTAGCGATGATGCTGATAGGCACGCGCTTGCCGTACTCATTCGCCAACCCGGCAACAGTCGACATCAGGAAAGCCGCTCCCGTGTTGCCATCGAGGTTGCGAGCCACGCTGCGCAGCTCGGCCGGCACGCCGCCCGTGGCCACGCCCACGATGTTGATGTCAGGCGCATAGGTAGAGGCGATCTCTGCCACCTTGGCCGCTGTCTGACCGCCTTGCGAATAGCCCCAGACACCGACCTTGGCCTTGGGATCGATGCCGGCCCCGGGCAAGGCTGTAGCCGCCCGGAAGATGTCCAGTGCCGCATGGGCCTGACTTTCGCCAGCCATGTAGATGGCCTTCTGATCATTGAGGTAGCCGGCGTAATCCGTCACCAGCACGGCATAGCCTGCGTTGAGTGCCGCGGCGATGTTGCCAGACTCATAGTCTGTACCTGCCGCCATTTGACGCGATGGGGCGCAACTCGTTGCGAGCCCATGGGTACCAATGGCGTAGATCATCACCGGGCGCGAACCTCCCCCCGTCCAGGCCTTGGTCGGGACCAGGACCGTGCCCGAAACTGCATTGTCCTTGGGCGCCACCTCGACGCCGCCCGACACCGTGTGAGCCGTCTTCGACTGGTAGATGACGTTCCAGGCCGATACCGCCGGCGCGCCGGTGCCCAGCTTCACGGAAGCCGTGCGGTAGGACAGCAGGTCTCCCGCCGCACCGCTCAACGCGGTCGGGGCAGCGTAGAACACCAGGTCATCGGCCGAGCCCTGCACGGGCACAGCCAAAGCCGCCGTGGCCGCCAGAATTGAAGCTCCCAGGGTCAAGCTCAACGCGTGCCTGCCAAACCAGTTTGATTTGCTCACTCCACTCTCCTCGCATCGAACACATTTGTTCTGTTGTCGTTAAATATTTCACGATTTTCTGGAGCAATGCGCCTGATATGGCTTGGGGTTTCCTCTTCGTTTTCAGCGTCCAGCGCCCCTGCCCCCATGTATCGGGGGGAGCAGAACCCCCGAGCCATGCATGTGCTCCACAGAGAAAATTTCTGTATTGACAGAAATTTATGATTGGATAGACTGCACACATGGAACTCTCTGACATTGCACGCAAATTTGTTGTCCACTGGGGCGAGATGGGGTCAGCCTGGGGCGTCAACCGCACCGTGGCGCAGATTCACGCCCTGCTGTTCTTCCACGGACGCCCACTGCATGCGGAAGACATTGCGGAAACATTGGGCGTGGCGCGGTCCAATGTCAGCAACAGCATCAAGGAGTTGATCAGCTGGAAGCTCGTCCGCACGACCCAGATGCTGGGCGATCGCCGAGACTATTTCGAGACGTCAATGGACGTATGGGAGTTGTTCCGCACGGTCATCCGCGAGCGCAAGGAACGCGAATTCGACCCCACCACCCGGATGCTGGAAGAGTTGGTCAAGCGGGATGATTTCGGCATCGAGACACCAGATGCACAAGATCGTGTACGAGAAACGCTCAAGCTGATGCAGTCCTTGGGCTCCTGGTCTGACGAGATGCTGCGGCTGTCACCCGCCACGCTGGAAAAAGTCCTGCACATGGGTGCCAGCATCCAGAAGTTCGTTCGGGGAAGTTGACTCCCCTTTTTTTAACAAGTTATTTCTGTTAATACTGAAATTTCAAAAGGAGTAGACCATGGGCCAGGCGATCTATCCGATGACCATCTTCTACGATGCGTCGTGCCCCTTGTGCAACGCCGAGATGCACAACCTGATGCTGCGCAACACCGAAGACTTGCTTCAGTTTGTCGACGCCTCAGAGGCTGGCTTTGAATCGCCTCTGCAGGGCGTGACACAGGCCAACCTGATGAACCTGATCCATGCCCGGTGTGCAGACGGTCGCGTGGTCAAAGGCGTGGAGGTCTTCCGCCTGGCCTATGGTGCCGTCGGCATGGGTTGGCTGACTGCACCCACGGCCTGGCCCGTTCTGAAGCAAATGGCTGACAGGGCCTACCCATGGGTGGTGCGACATCGCTACCGCTTTCCCCGCTGGCTGGTTCATGCCTTGTTCGAAGGGCCGACGCGGCGGGCAGCAGAGCGTGCCGCCAGCCGTGCTCGCTGCAACGACAGCCAGTGCCGTGCTCAATGAATATTCCCCACCAGAGGACATCACATGAACACACACTACTTCCTGCTGTCATTGCTGTTGGCCTTTGCGGTGCCGGTCATCGTCGTGAGTTACCTGCGACCCATTCTGATGCGGGTGCTGCACACGCTGTGTGACGCCGACGGCGGCGCCGAATTCTGGATCCGATGCGCCTATGTGCTCACCATCAGTGGCACCGTGCTGATGACCCTGATGTTTGGGGGATTCGATGCCGGCATCGAGCCTCTGAGCATGTTGCGCCGCACGCTGGTGATCGTCATGGGCGGGGTCTTTTTGAGTATCGGCATCATCAGCCGTCGCGTCTGGTTCCAGGTACGCCAGCTTCAGCATGCCCAACGTCAGGCGACCATGCTGGCACAGGTCGTCTCCAGCCAAGGAGTATCCTCATGAATATCCTGCTTTGCGGTGCAAGAGGCTTCATTGGGAGCCACATCCATCAGGCCCTGCTGGCAGCTGGCCACGAGGTTCGCGTCGCGGGAACAGTTCGCCATCGGGATCCTGCCGTGATCCCCGTCGACTTCACTCGCGACACACACGCTTCCAACTGGCTGGATCGACTGGAGGGTATCGACGCGGTGGTCAATGCCGTGGGCATTCTGCGCGACAGCCGCCAGCGCCCCATGCGCGCCATCCATACCGACACACCCAAGGCCCTGTTTGATGCCTGCGCCCAGGCTGGCATTCGCAGGGTGACTCAGGTGTCCGCGCTCGGGGTCGACCAAGGTCACACGCCCTATGCCATCACCAAGCTGGCCGCCGACCAGCACCTGCTGGCCTTGACCGAGGCTGGCGCGCTGGATGGGGTGGTGATCCGCCCCAGCATCGTGTTTGGCCAGGCAGGCGCCAGCAGCCAACTGTTTCTGAACCTGGCGCGCCTGCCCCTGCTGGTGCTACCTCAGGCCGTTCTGAAGGCCCGGGTGCAACCCGTCGCCGTACAAGATCTGGCAGAAGCTGTGGCACGCCTCATGGACTCGCCCTTCCACAAGGGCGTGCTCACAGCAACCGGTCCCAGTCCTTTGCCACTGGCCGCGTTCATCGCGTCGCTGCGCGCGCAACTGGGCCATGCGCCCGCACGGGTCTGGACACTACCGGCACCGCTCACGCAACTGAGCGCACGCATGGGCGATCTGGTTCCGGTATCACCCTGGTGCAGCGACACGTTGGCCATGCTCGGTCAGGACAATGTCGGACCGGCACAGCCACTTCAATCGTTGCTGGGGCACCCCACGATTGCCCCCGAACACATGCTCGCGCGGATGGTTTGACATGAACCACGTCAAGCCCGTGTCTTGGGCCCGGTGGAGCCTGATCACGGTCTGGCTATTGACGGCCTTGGTCAGCGTGCTTGATCCGGACCGCATCGGTCACAGTTTGCTGCGCCAGGCGAGCTGGCTGCCTTCAGCCAGCCACGATGGCCTGATCGAGCTGGGGGTGGTCGCCGACCTGGGCATTGGCGTGTGGATGTGGCTGAAGCCTGGCCGCCCGGCTTATCTGGCTGCCGCATGCATGACCTGTTTGATGACACTGCTGGCCACCGTCATCGCTCCGACACTGTGGTGGCACCCTCTGGGGCCGTTGAGCAAGAACCTGCCCATCCTGGCCCTGCTCTCGATCCTGATCGCACAAGAACCATGAACACCTACCTGTTGCTCAAGTATCTGCACATCGTCTCCAGCGTGCTGATGGTCGGCACGGGCCTGGGTTCAGCGTTTTACATGTTCTTTGCCAACCGCAGTGGATCGGTGGCTGCGCAGGCCGTGGTCAGCCGGCTGGTTGTCCGGGCAGACTGGTGGTTCACCACCCCCACCGTGGTCATACAGCCTCTGTCGGGCCTGGCCATGGTGTACCTGGCGGGCTGGCCACTGAGCAGCCCCTGGTTGATGGTGTCGATGGCGCTGTACATGCTCGCCGGCGCCTGCTGGGTGCCGGTGGTGTTCCTGCAGATTCGCATGGCCCGCATTGCGGCTGCCAGCCACATGGCCGGCCAGCCCCTCCCAGTGGACTACTGGCGGGATGCCAGCAGGTGGGAGCGCCTGGGCTACCCTGCTTTCGCCGCCATGGTGATCGTGTTCTACCTGATGGTCGTCAAGCCCGGACTCTGGTCCGCATGAGCGGACTTCAAAGGGGCTGACTCCGGCGCTTACACACCCTTCACGCAGGCGCGTGATAATCGGCCTCCCTGCCGCTTTTGCGCACCGTATGACCGCTTTCGGCCTGTTGCCCCTGTCTCGCCGCCCTGTTCGGGCCTCTCAACGAGGTCTGGCTCTGCTGGGTACCCTCTTGCTCGCAGCGGGTGCTGCCGTCTTGCTCGCTGTGGTCGGCCTGTTGATCAGCCTGGCGGTGCTTTACCCGCAGTTGCCCGACACCAGCTCGCTCAACAACTACCACCCGAAGCAGCCCCTGCGCGTCTACACCGCTGACGGGGTCGAAATCGCAGGCTTCGGCCAGGAGCGGCGGCAATACACCCCGCTGAACGAGATCCCGAAGCTGATGCGCGACGCATTGTTGTCGGTGGAAGACTCGCGCTTCTATGAACACCATGGCATTGATCCCATCGGGGTGGCTCGCGCCGTGGTGTCCAACCTGACGGGCGGACAGCGCCAGGGCGCATCGACCATCACCCAACAGGTGGCCCGCACCTTCTTTCTAACCCGCGAACGCACCATCTCGCGCAAGCTGAAAGAGGCCATGCTGTCGGTCCGGATCGAGCACCAGCTCGGCAAGGACCGCATCCTCGAGCTGTACATGAACCAGATCTACCTGGGCGCACGCAGCTACGGCTTTGCGGAAGCATCCCAGACCTATTTCGGCAAGCCGCTGAAGGATCTGTCGGTAGCAGAAGTAGCCATGCTGGCGGGCCTGCCACAGAACCCGGCCTATGCGAACCCGGTACGCAATCCGGATCGTGCACGCGTTCGCCAGCAGGTGGTGTTGCAGCGCATGCTGGCCGAGAACGTGATCACCCAGGCGCAATACGACGCTGCGCTGAAAGAGAAGCTGGTGGTGCGGGACCCACAGGATGTGGAGGTGCATGCCGAGCATGTCGCCGAGATGGTGCGCCAGCAAGTGTTCGCCCAGTATGGTGAGTCGGCCTACACATCAGGGATGAAGGTCTACACCACGCTGAACTCGGTCAAACAACGTGCAGCCTGGGCTGCCCTGCGTCAGACACTGATTGACCGTGAAGCCACCCTGGTATGGCGCGGCCCCGAGGCCAAGGAAGACCTTGACAAGGACCTGGCCGATACGGATGCAGCGGTGGCCGATGCCCTGCAGGACCACCTGGACGACGAAGCCCTGCGCGTGGCCATCGTGACCAAGGCATCGCCCCAACAGGTCACCGTGGTGCTGTCGTCCGGCGATGTGCTGCAGATCACCGGCAAGGGCTTGCGTCAGGCCATGCCCGGTCTGCAGGCCAAGGCCAAGCCCAACCTGCGCATCGAGCGCGGGTCGGTGGTGCGTGTGGTCAAGCAAGCCGGCGCCTGGCGCATCACACAGATGCCGGAAGCCGATGGCGCCCTGGTCGCGCTCAACCCGCACAGCGGTGATGTCGAGGCCCTAGTAGGTGGCTTCGACTTCCGTCGCAATCAGTTCAACCACGTCACCCAGGGCTGGCGCCAACCGGGTTCGTCTTTCAAGCCTTTCCTCTATTCGGCGGCGCTGGAAAAAGGCGTGACGCCCGAAACGCTGGTCAACGATGCCCCGCTGACCGATGTGGGCACCTGGAACCCCAGCAACGCCGACGGGTCTGCCGATGGGCCCATCACGGTCAAGGAAGGGCTGACCAAGTCCAAGAACCTGGTGAGCATCCGGCTGGTTCAGCTGGTTGGGGCCACGGCGGCGAGAGACTGGACCGCCCAGTTCGGCTTTGACGCCGACAAGCAGCCAGACAACCTGACACTCGCCCTGGGTACCGGCTCGACCACGCCGTTGCAACTGGCCAGCGCCTACGCGGTGCTCGCCAATGGTGGGCTGAAAACCTCACCCGTGGTGATCCGCAAGGTGATCAATGGCGAGGGCAAGGTGGTGTTCGAGGCGCCGGTGACCAAACCAGATGAATCCCAACGCGCCATCCCGGCACGCAACGCCTACCTGACATCCACCCTGCTCAATGAGGTCACCCGTGTGGGTACTGCTGCGCGCGCCCAGGCCACCCTGAAGCGCCCGGACCTGTACGGCAAGACCGGCACCACCACCGACGTGGTTGACGCCTGGTTTGCAGGCTTCCAGCCTGATCTGGTCGCCGTGGTCTGGCTGGGCTACGACACACCGCGCAGCCTGGGCAGCCACAGTTCAGGCGCATCGCTGGCCCTGCCCGCCTGGATCCAGTTCATGGGGCAAGCCCTGGCCGGCAAGCCCGTGCATGACCTGGCTGTGCCGGAGGGGCTGGTCCAGGTGGACGGCCACTGGCGCTACAGCGAATGGGCTGATGGCGGCTATATCGAGGAGTTGGGCATGAATGGTCAGTCGGTCAGCCCGGCACTGATTCCGACGCCACCAGATCCGAATGCGCCCAAGGATGTCCTGGGCGATGCCATCAAAAAGCTGATCAACAAGATCTTTTAAGCATCTGGCACCGCAACCGCTGCGGTGCCAGCGCCGCCCCACTCGCGCACGGTGAGCCACAAACGCAGATCGAATTCGATCTGGTGGTAGTCGGGCTGCATGTGGGTGCACAGTTGGTAGAAGGCCTTGTTGTGCTCGCGCTCCTTGAGGTGCGCCAGTTCGTGCACCACGATCATGTCGAGGAAGGCTGCCGGCGCCTCCTTGAACAGCGACGCCACGCGAATTTCGCGCTTGGCCTTGAGCTTGCTGCCCTGCACGCGCGACACCATGGTGTGCGTGCCCAGCGCATGCTGGATGATCTTGAGCTTGCTGTCGTAGGCCACCTTGCTGATGGGATCAGCCCCACGAAGGTATTGGTTCTTCTGCGCCAGCACGTAGTCGTACAGCGCCTTGTCCGTGCGGACTTCGTGCTGCTCCGGATAGCGTTTGGCCAGCACCGCGCTGGCCCGGCCATCATCAAGCAGTTGGCGCACCTGTTGCAACAGCGGCT
Organism: Aquabacterium sp.; assembly: GCF_041909175.1. Lineage (GTDB taxonomy): Bacteria > Pseudomonadota > Gammaproteobacteria > Burkholderiales > Burkholderiaceae_C > Aquabacterium. Next base: position 86,355 of record NZ_JAYRDZ010000002.1, read on the forward strand.
CGGGGTAGCCCTGAAGGTATTTCAGCGAGGTGCTCATGGCGCAATCTGCTCGGCGTATTCATACAGCGCGCCCAGAATGTGCTGGGCACGCTCATCGTCTTCACCCAGGCTTTCCCCGAGGGCGTCGATGCGTTCGAAAAAGGCTTGCAGCGACAGCCCGGGGCCTTGCCCGTCAATCAGCCATGCGGTGCGCAGGGCATGCCAGCGGGCGAGTTCTTCATCGCTCAAGGTGTCTGGGAAATTGCGGGCGCGGTAGCGAAACAGCAGTTCAGCCAGCCGATGGTCGTCGAAGCCATCGCGGCGGGTCGCCAGCTCATCCGGGCTCAAGGCACGCAGGCGGTCCAACCGTTGGCGGTCTTCCCGACCAATGAAGGCCCCATACAAGTCTTCATCCACATCGGGTTCCACGGCGGGCTTGGCACGGGCGAACACGTCGGGCCAGATGCCGGCCATGCTGGCCCCATGCTGGGCTGCCACCTCTGCATGCTGCAAAGCCTGGCTGCGGTCGATGCCCCAGCGGGCGGCCAGCTCATCGCTGAGCATCTTCAGGTTGCCGATGACGATGGGCGACTTGTTGAGGTGAATGCTCTTGATGGGCAAGCGCCTGGTGCCCTCGGGCAAGGCGTCAGCCTTGACAAACAGCCGAGCCCGGATGGCCTCCGCATCCAGATCGAACAACTCGGACGGGTCATGAGCGAGGTCCCAGACAATGAGCTCGTTCTTGTTGGTTGGGTGCGGGGCCAGCGGCCACACCAGGGCCAGACAGCCATGATCGGTGCCGTATTGGCCGGACACGTGCAGGAAGGGCCGCCCCACCCCAATTTCAGCCAGCACCGCCTCTTTTTTGCGCAGGCGCAGGCAGAACTCCCACAGCTTGGGCTGGCGCGCCTTGATCAGCCGCGCCATGCCGATGGTCGCCCGCACATCAGACAAGGCATCGTGCGCGGCCTCGTGTGCCAGGTCGTTGGCAGCAGTGAGGTGCTCCAGCTTGAACGAGGGCTTGCCATCGGCATTGACTGGCCAGTGGATGCCCTCAGGCCGCAAGGCCCAGGTGCAACGCACGACATCCAGCAGGTCCCAGCGACCACACTCGTTTTGCCATTCGCGGGCGTAGGGATCGATGAGGTTGCGCCAGAACAGGTGGCGCGTCACCTCGTCATCGAAGCGGATGGTGTTGTAGCCGACACCGACGGTGCCGGGGCGAGCCAACTCGGTTTCGATCATCCCGGCAAACACATGCTCGGGGTCCCCCTGGTCCAGACAGGTCTGCGGAAGGATGCCGGTGAGCAGGCAGGACTCCGGATCGGGCAGGTAATCCGGCGCCGGCTGGCAATAGATCATCAAGGGGTCGCCAATCTCATTGAGATCGGCATCGGTGCGGACGCCGGCAAACTGCGCAGGTCGGTCACGCCGTGGCACCCGGCCAAAGGTTTCGTAATCGTGCCAGTAGAAGGTGTGAGCGGTCATGGTGACTCAGATCCAGGTGGGCTCGATGCCATGGGCGTGGCACCAGGTCAGCGCCTCCTGGGCGCCGGTTTCGTGTTGCGCCCTCACCCATGCATCGCGCCAGGCCGGAAATGCCGGCAACGCCGCCATGAAGGCCTCCAGAGGCTCGTCGTGCTGCACCGCGACCGTCAGCACATCCCGCACCAGCTTGTCCGGAATGGCCGCAACGAACTGCTCGATCTGCGCCAGCGAGGCCTCACCCGAGCGGGGCTCGATCCAGACGTAGCGGGCATTGTCCTTCAGGTCGGCAGGCAGGTCTTCCAGGCCCTCGCCGGCATACAAGACCTGTCCGGTCTGGCGGTCCAGGTAGTGCGCCGGGTCATCCAGCTCGTACAGGGAGCCCAGCGCCAGCGTCAGGTCATCCAGGTCTATCGTCAAAGACAGTCGGGTGTCGGTCATGGGGTCTCGCATCGGCCATCAAAAAGGCACTGCGCTGTGCAGCGCCAGAGTGCCTCCGTGATCAGGGTGAAGTAGGGTCAAATCGGCAGCATGCAAGAGCAGGCGAGGCGCCGCATCACGGTCACGCTCGCAGGCGTAGAGCGTATCGCCCAGAATGGGATGGCCCAGCGCCATCATGTGAACACGCAACTGATGCGAGCGGCCCGTGACGGGCTCCAGTGACACACGGGTGCGCCCTTGTGCGACGTCACGTGCCAGCACGCGCCATCGCGTCAAGGCCCGCTTGCCGTGTTCGTGGTCCACCATCTGGCGCGGCCGGTTAGGCCAATCGGTGATGAGGGGCAGATCCACCTCACCCGCGTCGTCGACGATCAACCCGCTGACCAGCGCTTCATAGCGCTTGTGGACCTGCCTGCTTTCGAACAACTGGCTCAAGCGCCGCTGGGCATCCAGGCCTCGCCCCATGACCAGCAAGCCGGATGTGGGCAAATCCAGCCGGTGGACGATCAAGGCATCCGGATAAACCGCCTGCACGCGACTGGCCAGGCAGTCCTGCATCCGCTCGCCTCGGCCGGGCACACTGAGCAGGCCACTCGGCTTGTCGACCACCAGCATCCGCTCGTCTGCATAGAACAGCGCCAGCCCGGCGTCCGGTGGCGGGGTGTAATCAGCCAGCTGGTGCTCGACCGGCGGGAGCTCGCCCGTCATCAGGCAGCCTTGTCCTCGCCGGCCTGGTCACGCTGGGCATACCGGCGCGCCATGACCGTGCAGACGAACAGTTGCATCTGGTGATAGAACATGATGGGCAGCACCATCAGCCCCACTGCCGCGCTGGACCCGAACAGCAGCTTGGCCATGGGCATGCCCGACGCCAAGGTTTTCTTCGACCCACAAAAGACGGCCGCGATCTCGTCTTCCACATGGAAGCCCAGCCAGCGCGCCAGATGCCGGGTGACCCACAGCATGGGGAACAGGAACAGGGCCACCCCCATGATGGTCTCGACCAGCAGCAAGATGCCGTTGTCGCGCCACAGCCCACCAGCGACCGCATCACTGAACGAGGACCACACCAACAGCAGGATCACGCCGCGGTCGAAGATCTGCGTATAGCGCTTGTGGCGGGCAAACCAGGTGCCCCACCACCGCCGCAGCACATGCCCTACCACAAAGGGCAGCAGCAGCAAGCGGGCGATCTTCAGCATGGTGTCACCCAGGTGAATCGCATGGGTGCTGTCGTTGCCCATCATCAGGCTCACCAGCATCGGGGTCAGAAACACCCCCAGCAAGGTCGACAAGGTGGCATTGAGCACAGCAGCAGCCACGTTGCCGCGCGCCAGCGCCGTCATCGCGACCGAGGAGGACACCGTGGACGGCAGCACCGCCAGGTAGAAAAACCCCATCAGCAAGCCCTGCGGCATGAAAGGACCGGCCACCTTGGCAAACAGCCACCACCACAGCGGAAACAGCACATAGGTGCAGGTCTGGATCAGCAAATGCAATTTCCAGCGCGAGGCACCGTGTTTGAGGCTGTCGGTCGACAGGCCCATGCCATGCAGGAAAAACAGCGCAAACACGCCAGCATCGGTCACCTGATCCAGATGCAACCAACCACCCGAACGCCCCACATCGGGCACCGCGGAGGCGATCAGGACCGACGCCACCATCCCGATCAGGAACCAGTCACCGGCGCCCCGCTGCGATACCCGACTCGTTTCACGTCTGCTCACGACCCACACTCCCACGACCACCCTGGGTCCGACAAAACCCGAAAGCCTACCTGAAACCGGAAATGCACGACGGGAGGCCAACTCATTCGCCCATTAAAGTTTTCCATTACGCGCACGATAACCAGACAGCAAAGAAACCGACAACAGCTACCGAGGCCCCCATGCGTTTGAATCTGCCCGTCACCGGTCGGGAATTTGATTACCCCGACAGCGAGATGCTGGTGTCCATGACCGACAAGCAAGGGGTCATCACGCACTGCAACGCCGCATTTGTGAAAGTAAGCGGCTACACCTACGACGAGTTGATCGGCCAGCCGCACAATCTGATCCGGCACCCCGACATGCCCGCAGACGCTTTCAAGGACATGTGGTCGACGATCGGGCGCGGTCGCCCCTGGACGGCCATGGTCAAAAACCGCCGCAAGGATGGCGACCACTACTGGGTTCAGGCCCATGTGACGCCACTCAAGGATCACGGCAAGCTAGTCGGCTACATGTCGGTGCGGACCAAGCCGACGCGCGAGCAGATCAACAGCGCAGACGCGCTGTACAAGAAAATGGCCGACGAACTGGCCAAAGGCAAACAGACTTTCAAGATTCACGCCGGGCGCATCCGCTATTTCGGCTGGCGTGACCTCCTCGGCAAGACGGGGCGGCTCCACCTCACCAGCCGTTTCGGCATTGCTTCGGCCGTCCTGCTGCCGTTGCTGTTCCTGCCCGAATACATCGGTCTGTCCGAATCGGTCCAGCGCATCGCACAGGGTGCCATTGCTGTGACCCTATGGGCTCTGTTCGTCTACTGCATCCGGGTCATGGTCAGCCGTCCGTTGGAAGACGCTATCCAGACAGCCCACAGCATGGCCTCGGGCGACCTGACCTTTGCACAGGATTCCGATCGAACCGACCAGGTCGGTGTCCTGATCCGTGCGCTCAAGCAGGCCACGATGAACACGCGGGCCTTTGTGTATGACGTGCGCACCGAAGCTGACGGCATCCAGCAAGCGATCACCCACATCAGCTCCGGCAATGCCAATCTCGCCTCGCGCACTGAGTCGCAGGTCCAGAGCCTGGTGCAAACCACGCACGCGCTGAGTCTGCTGACAGGCAATGTCAAGCAGACCGCCGATACAGCCCAGCAAGTTGCCCAGGTCAGTGCGGAAACCACGCAGGCCGCGCAGCAAGGCGGTCAGGTCGTGCAACAGGTCATTCAGGCGATGCAGGGCATCCAGTCCTCGTCTCAACACATGTCCGACATCACCCAGCTGATCGAAAGCATCGCATTCCAGACCAATATCCTGGCGCTCAACGCAGCGGTGGAAGCGGCCCGTGCAGGCGAGCAAGGCCGCGGTTTTGCCGTGGTGGCAGGTGAAGTGCGCTCGCTGGCCCAACGCAGCTCGTCTGCGGCCAAGGAAATCCGTGAGCTCATCAGCAAGTCGGTTGATCAGGTCAGCTCCGGGACCAGGCAGGTGGAAGAGGCGGGCGCGACCATCAACCGCGTCGTGGATGCCGTCACCCACGTGACCGACCTGATCCAGGGCATCACGGCGGCCACGGCAGAACAATCGGGTGACATCGCACAGGTCAACACCTCCATCACGCAGATTGATGGCGTGACCCAGCAAAACGCTGCGCTGGTAGAAGAGGCATCAACCGCCACCAGTTCGCTGAAAAACCAGGCCGACACCCTGGTCCGCGCTGCCAGCGTGTTCCGGGTGAAGTGACACGGTCATCAAGGGCTCTCACCCCACGGGCAGACCATGACACATTGAAGTAGTAGCATGGAAGGCATCTGCTAGGAGATGTCCCCCATGGCTACCGCCTCAACACATGCATTCCCGAAGACGCTCAAGACCTTCAAGGACAGCACGGACAAGAAGCGCCAGTTCTTCTCCCTGCCCGAACTGAGCAAGCAATACCCCAACGTCAAGCGCCTGCCGGTATCGATCCGCATCGTGCTGGAATCGGTGCTGCGCCATTGCGATGGCAAGAAGATCACCGCGGCCCATGTGGGCCATCTGGCCAACTGGCAACCTGGGGCAGCGCGCGTCGATGAGATCCCCTTCGTGGTGTCACGTGTGGTGCTGCAGGACTTCACCGGCGTGCCGCTGCTCGCCGACCTTGCCGCCATGCGCAATGTGGCTGCCGACCTGGGCAAGCCAGCCAAAGCCATCGAACCGCTGGTGCCCGTCGATCTGGTTGTCGACCACTCGGTGATGATCGATCACTTCGGCGACAAGAAGGCCCTGGATCTCAACATGAAGCTGGAGTTCGAGCGCAACCGCGAGCGCTACGAATTCATGAAGTGGGGCATGCAGGCCTTCGATACCTTTGGCGTCGTGCCACCCGGCTTTGGCATCGTCCACCAGGTCAATCTGGAATACCTGGCACGTGGCATCCACGTCGGCAAGGATGGTGTGGCCTACCCGGATTCCCTCGTCGGCACAGACAGCCACACGACCATGATCAACGGCATTGGCGTGGTCGGCTGGGGTGTCGGCGGCATCGAGGCTGAGGCCGCCATGCTGGGGCAACCGGTCTACTTCCTGACCCCCGATGTGGTCGGCTTCGAACTGAAGGGGCAACTGCGCGAAGGCGTGACCGCCACCGACCTCGTGCTGACCATCACCGAGATCCTGCGCAAGGCCAAGGTGGTCGGCAAGTTCGTCGAGTTTTTTGGCGAAGGTCTGTCGACACTGACCCTGCCCGACCGAGCCACGATTGCCAACATGGCCCCGGAATACGGCGCCACGATGGGCTTCTTCCCCGTCGACGATCAGACGGTTGCCTACTTCAAGGGCACAGGCCGAACCAAGGCCGAAATTGCCGCGTTCGAGGGCTACTTCAAGGCTCAGGGCCTGTATGGCATCCCCAAGGCTGGCGACATCGACTACTCGAGCGTCATCACCCTGGACCTGGGCACCGTGGCACCATCCCTGGCGGGACCCAAGCGCCCGCAAGACCGCATCGAGATCGGTCAGGTGGCCCACACCTTCAGCAGCCTCTACACCAAGCCGGTGGCTGAGAACGGCTTCAACCAGCCCGCCGACAAGCTCGACCAGAGCTTCAAGACAGCCGACGGCATCGACTTGCACAACGGCGATGTGCTGATCGCAGCCATCACCTCCTGCACCAACACATCGAACCCCGGCGTGCTGCTGGCAGCTGGCTTGCTGGCCAAGAAGGCAGTGAAGGCGGGCTTGCGTGTGCCGGCACACGTGAAGACCTCACTGGCCCCTGGGTCGCGTGTCGTCACCGAATACCTTGAAAAGGCTGGCCTGCTGCCCTACCTGGAAAAGCTGGGCTTCAACGTGGCGGCGTACGGTTGCACCACGTGTATCGGCAATGCAGGCGACCTCACGCCGGACATCAATGCCGCCATCACGCAAAACGATCTGGTCTGTGCGGCTGTGCTGTCTGGGAACCGCAATTTCGAAGCCCGCATCCACCCCAATCTGAAGGCCAATTTCCTGGCTTCGCCGCCGCTGGTGGTGGCCTACGCCCTCGCCGGCAACGTGCGCCGCGATCTGATGACCGAGCCCGTGGGCAAGGGCAAGAACGGCCGCGATATCTACCTGGGCGACATCTGGCCGAGCACCAGGGAAGTCGGCAAGCTGCTGAAGTACGCCCTCAACGGCAAGGCCTATCGCAAGAACTACGAGAAGGTCACCGACAAGCCCGGCAAGCTGTGGGAAAAGATCAATGGCGTGAGTGGCGAGGTCTACAACTGGCCAGCCAGCACCTACATTGCCCGCCCGCCCTTCTTTGACGGTTTCTCGCTCAAGCCCGCGCCCAGTGAAGCGGCAGTACGCGGTGCCCGCATCATGGGTCTGTTTGGCGATTCCATCACCACGGACCACATCTCGCCAGCAGGCTCGTTCAAGGACACCACCCCGGCCGGTCAATACCTGCTGGCCCAGGGCGTGAAGAAGGATGAGTTCAACAGCTATGGCTCACGCCGCGGCAACCATGAGGTGATGATGCGCGGCACCTTTGCCAATGTGCGCATCAAGAATCTCATGTTGCCGGCCCGAGAAGACGGTTCGCGCGAGGAAGGTGGCTACACCCTGCTCCAGCTTGACGGTGAGAACAAGGGCCACAAGCTGCCCATCTACGACGCCGCCATGGCCTATCAGGCCGCGGGCGTGCCCACGGTGATCTTTGCAGGCGAAGAGTACGGTACGGGCTCCAGTCGTGACTGGGCGGCCAAGGGTACCCAGTTGCTGGGCATCAAGGCCGTGGTGGCCCGTAGTTTCGAGCGTATCCACCGATCCAACCTGGTTGGCATGGGGGTGCTGCCGCTGCAGTTCAAGGATCAGGACTCCTGGAGCACCCTCAAGCTGACGGGCTCGGAAGTGATCGACATCGAACTGGACCAGGACATCAAGCCACAGGGTGATGCCCGCATCGTGATCACACGCCCGGATGGTCGGCGTGATACGGTAGTGGTGAAGCTCCGCATCGATACGCCCATTGAGGTCGAGTACTACCAACAAGGTGGCATCCTGCCGTACGTGTTGCGGCAACTTCTGGCCGCCTGACCTGCTGACAGGCTGACCTGAACGAGGCACGCCATGCCAACCAGCATGGCGTGCTTCATTTTGGGGTCAGCAAGTGGCATCCAACTTGCGTTATTTCATTCATGAAGCAGTACCCCCCATCCCTGTTGAAGGGCTCGCAGGTCATGATGCTGGCCCTGGCCTGTGGCGTGATCGTGGCCAACCTCTATTACGCCCAGCCGCTGCTCGGCCTCATTCGGGCCGATATCGGCCTCTCGGCTGGCGCGGCAGGGCTGATCGTCACCCTCACCCAGATTGGCTATGGCGTGGGCCTGCTGCTCATCGTGCCGCTCGGCGATCTGGTAGAGAACAAACGCCTGGTTGTCACAGCCTTGCTGGCCAGTGCCGTCGCACTCGTCGGTCTCAGTTCGGTTCATGACGCCAGCAGCTTCCTGCTGGGTGCCTGGTTGCTCGGGCTGAGTTGCGTGTCAGCACAGGTGCTGGTGCCCTATGCGGCGCACTTGTCGCCTCCAGAAAAGCGCGGCGAAATGGTGGGACGTGTCATGAGCGGCTTGCTGCTGGGCATCATGCTCGCACGCCCCATTTCCAGCCTGATGGCCCATGCCTGGGGCTGGCGCCCCGTCTTCTGGATGTCGGCCACCTGCGTGGTGCTGCTGGCCGTGGCCGTGCACCTGACGCTGCCTCAACGCACGCCCCCATCCATGTCAGTGACCTACCCGCAACTGCTGCGCTCCATGTGGGGACTGCTGATGCAGACTCCCATCCTGCAACGGCGTGCCTTCTATCATGCGTTGCTGTTTGCTGCATTCAGCCTGTTCTGGAGCACCGCCCCACTGTGGCTGACCAGCCCCCGCTTTGGCCTCACACAGGAAGGTGTCGCCTGGTTTGCATTGGCTGGTGTCGCTGGCGCCATCGCCGCGCCCATTGCGGGACGTTGGGCCGATCGGGGGCTGACGCGCAAAGCCACCAACTGGGCCTTGCTGGTCAGTGCGCTGTCATTCGCCCTGCCCTGGCTCATCCCGTTTGACCGCACCTGGACCCTGGTGCTGCTGACCGCGGCCGCCATCCTGCTGGACATGGGGGTCTCGGCCAACCTGGTACTCAGCCAGCGCGCCATCTACTCGCTGGGAGACGAACAACGTGGCCGCCTCAACGGGCTGTTCATGACCCTGTTCTTCGTTGGCGGAGCCACCGGCTCCGGCCTGGGCGTATGGGCTTATGCGCAAGGCGGGTGGGCTGCCAGCACCGTGCTGGGGGCCGCGTTCCCTGTTGTGGCCTGGCTGGCTTTCCTCGCAGAAAAGCGCGCAGCCCAAGGCCCGGCTACGCAGCGCAGCTGATCACAAACCCGCTGCGGCGAGGACCTCGGCCTTCTTGTCGTCAAAGCCGACACTCAGAACCTGGCCGCCCTGCTCCACCACAGGGCGCTTGATCACGCTCGGGCTGGACAGCATCAAGGCCTTCGCACTGGCCGCATCGGTCACTCCGGCCTTGGTTGCGTCGTCCAGCTTGCGCCAGGTCGTGCCCTGGCGGTTCACCAGCACTTCCCAGCCCACGGCCTTGATCCAGGCATCCAGCCGGTCTGCCGGCACACCCTGCTTCTTGTAGTCATGGAAGGTATAGCCCACGCCGCGCTCTTCCAGCCAGGTTCGGGCTTTCTTGACGGTGTTGCAGTTGGGGATGCCGTAGACCAGGATGCTCATGTGTCGGAACTCCGCTGTGATTCGGAGTTGCACTGTGGCACAAGATAGTCCTGCCCCGCTCGCACAGGCAGGAAAGTTGACCATTCCTCATCGCTGAGCGGACGTGTGTGCGACACGAAATGGACATTCAGCATGGATTCCAGCGAATAGGAGTTACCCATGCCTTCGGCGATGTCGAACACCCACATCACATGCGGCATGTGCTCATACTGGCTGCGGCTCATGAACACCGGGCAGCCGCCGATCTGCCCCAGTCGGACATCCGACTCGCCCACCTTCAGCTCGCCCAGCGGATAGCACATGGGCTCGGCGCCTTCGCAGCACCCGCCTGACAAATGGAACATCAGCGGGCCATAACGCAGCAGCAGCCGCTCGATCACCTTGAGGGCTGCATCCGTAGCCACCACGCGCTCAGCGGTCACCATTTCCATGTCTGCTCTCCGGAAAAAACGGGGGGCCCAAAGCCCCCCAAAGACGCGCAACACAATCACTGGACACCCGGGGGATCTGCCCCGGATACCCCCGGTTCGGACGGCGGACCTTGTGGATCCACCAAACCGAACCGGCTCGACACAAACATGTGTAATCGGGCTCTGCGGCCCGTCGTTCAGTTCGAACTCAGAAGAAGCCCAGGGCGTTCGGGCTGTAGCTCACCAGCAGGTTCTTGGTCTGCTGGTAGTGGTCCAGCATCTGCTTGTGGGTTTCACGGCCGATACCCGATTCCTTGTAGCCACCGAATGCAGCGTGAGCCGGGTAGGCGTGGTAGCAGTTCGTCCACACGCGACCAGCCTGGATGCCGCGGCCGAAGCGGTAAGCACGGCTGCCATCGCGTGACCACACACCGGCGCCCAGACCATACGGCGTGTCGTTGGCAATGGCCAGAGCCTCTTCCTCGGTCTTGAAGGTGGTCACGGCGAGCACGGGGCCGAAGATTTCTTCGCGGAAGACGCGCATCTGGTTGTGGCCCTTGAACAGGGTCGGCTGGATGTAGTAGCCACCTTCCAGTTCGCCACCCAGCTTGGCTGCGTCGCCACCGATCAGCACCTTGGCGCCTTCTTCCTTGCCCACGGCCAGGTAGGACAGGATCTTGTCCATCTGCATGGCCGAAGCCTGGGCGCCCATCATGGTGTCGGTATCCAGCGGGTTACCCTGCTTGATGGCAGCCACACGCTTGAGCACGCGCTCGATGAACCGGTCGTAAATGGATTCCTGGATCAGGGCACGCGACGGGCAGGTGCAGACCTCACCCTGGTTGAATGCGAACAGCACCATGCCTTCGATGGCCTTGTCCAGGAAGGCATCGTCAGCAGCCATGACGTCTTCAAAGAAGATGTTGGGGCTCTTGCCACCCAGTTCCAGCGTGGCGGGGATCAGGTTGCCTGCAGCAGCCTGGGCGATCACGCGGCCCGTTGCAGTCGAGCCCGTGAAAGCGATCTTGGCAATGCGCTTGCTGGTGGCCAGCGGCATGCCGGCTTCACGGCCAAAACCATTCACCACGTTCAGCACGCCAGGCGGCAGCAGGTCGGCAATCAGCTCGACCAGCACCAGGATGCTGATGGGGGTCGACTCGGCCGGCTTCAGCACCACGCAGTTACCGGCGCCCAGGGCGGGAGCCAGCTTCCAGGCTGCCATCAGGATCGGGAAGTTCCAGGGAATGATCTGGCCGACCACGCCGAGCGGCTCATGGAAGTGGTAGGCGATGGTGTTGTGGTCGATTTCGGAAAGCGAGCCTTCCTGAGCACGCACACAACCAGCGAAATAACGGAAATGGTCGACAGCCAGAGGGATGTCGGCGTTCAGGGTTTCGCGGATCGGCTTGCCGTTATCGACCGTTTCGGCATAAGCCAGCTTTTCGAGGTTCTGCTCAAGACGATCGGCGATCTTCAGCAGGATGTTGGCGCGATCCGAAGGAGCCGTGGCCGCCCACTTGTCCTTCGCAGCATGTGCGGCGTCCAGCGCCAGCTCAATGTCGGCCTCGGTCGAGCGAGCGGCCTGCGTGTAGACCTTGCCGCTGATCGGGGTGATCACATCGAAGTACTCCCCGCCAACCGGGGCGACGAACTTGCCATTGATGAAATTGTCATAACGGCTCTTGTAAGCCAGGGGTGCGTCGGCGTTTCCAGGTGCTGCGTAGATCATGGGATGTCTCCTGTTGTCCAAGACCACAAGGGCGTGGCCGACATCCTTAGCGCACGGCGCGTGCCAGTCAGGGTTGCCACCAAGCCAGCTTGTTGTCGTGATCTGCCGCTGATCTGCCGCCAACATAGACGCCATGCGCCTTACAGCCGTTTTCCGCCATTCCCCCTACGTGTACCGGGCACTGTCACCCCTGTGACAGGCCAAATGCGCCAGTACGTCACACTGTCCCAAAATGACACAGGGAGACTACGGGTTCCCACAATCCCAACCCCCCGCATACTGGCAGCGAGCCCTCGAACAAACCCTGATCCCGCTGAGAAACTCATGCCCCTGCCCGCCTCGCCCCCTGCGACGGACCTGCGCCAGGTCCGGCAACGCCTGCTGGAGTCAGGTGACCTGCCCAACGGCGTGGTCGATGAACGACTGAGCCGCTCCTGGCTGCGCAGTCGCCATGCGGGACTGAGCCCGGTAGAACATGCCGGCGAGCCGCCGCTGTGCAGTGCCACCGAGTTGCGTCTGGCCATCCAGGGCCAGCACGACTTTCTCGCTCAGGCCAAGCCGGTCATGGAGTTCGTGTTCGACCAGATCAAAGACTCGGGCAATCTGGTTGTGCTGTCAGACGCCCGCGGCCTCCTCATCCACAGCATGGGTGACCCGGACTTTGTGCCCCGTGCCGACAGCGTTTCGCTGCGACCAGGCGCCCTGTGGCACGAAGCCGATCGCGGCACCAACGCCATCGGCACTGCCCTGGCTGAAGAACACCCCATCGTCATCCACGGCGAAGAACACTATCTGGACCGCAACAGCTTCCTGACCTGCGCTGCGGCACCGGTACGCGGCTCGGACGGCAAACTGCGCGGCGTACTCGACATCTCAGGTGACCAGCGCGGGCGCCACCCCCATACCTTTGCCCTGGTGCGCTCGGCTGCGCGCATGATCGAAGACCGGCTCTTCCATGCCCGACACCACCATGACCTCATCCTGCACCTGCACACCCTGCCAGAAGGGCTGGGGGGCGTCGGCGAAGGGCTGCTGGCCCTGTCGGACGATGGCTGGCTGATTGGCGCCAATTCGGTCGCACAGCACTGGCTGCGTATCGACGGGATCCGCGTCGGCAGTTGCACGCTGGAAGAGCTCGCCGGCATATCCTTGCGTGAATTGCCGCCGGGACAGGTGCTGCGCATCCCGTCACGCCATCACCGCCAACTGTTCGGTCGCCTGGACACCCCGCAAAAGCCAGCGGTCTCCATGCCAGCTACAGGGCTGACGAATCTGCTCACCCCCCATGCAGCTCAGGCTGAGTCGCCACCTGCCGCTCCAGCAGTCGACCCGCGCCTCATCGAAGCACTGAGGCGGGCCTTGCGGGTGCAGGCGCAAGGCATTGCCGTGCTGATTCAAGGTGAGTCGGGCACCGGCAAGGAAGTATTTGCCCGGCACCTGCATGAAGAAGGCGAGCGCAGCCACCAGCCCTTTGTAGCGCTCAACTGCGCCGCCCTGCCTGAAACCCTGATTGAAGCCGAACTGTTTGGTTATGTCGGGGGAGCCTTCACTGGCGCCCGCCGTGAAGGCTCCCCCGGGCGCATCCGCGAGGCCGATGGCGGCACCTTGTTCCTCGATGAAATCGGCGACATGCCTCTGGCGCTGCAAGCCCGCCTGCTGCGCGTACTGCAGGACCGCATGGTGCTGCCACTCGGGGGCAGCAAACCCGTGCCGGTGGACTTTGTGCTGGTGTGTGCGACGCACCGGCAATTGCGCGAAGCCGTCCGCCAGGGCAGCTTCCGTGAAGACCTCTACTACCGACTCAATGGCCTGACAGTCACCCTGCCAGCCTTGCGCGAGCGCCAGGACATTCCACGGCTGATCAGTGAGATCATCGAGCAGACCTGCGCCACCATGGGCCGCCCCCGTATAGGCCACATCCGCCCCGATCTGCTCGAAGCCCTTTGTCATCACCACTGGCCAGGCAATCTGCGCCAATTGCACAGCCTCTTGCGAACGGCCTGTGCACTGGCAGCCAACCGCGACACCACGCTCGACTGGCACCACCTGCCAGATGACATGTCCGATGAATTGCGGGAAGCGCTGCGCCCCACCGCAACCGTGCCGCTGTCAACGGTGTCCTCCACGGATACCGGCATCCAGATGGCCAATCTGCGCAAGCTGTCCGACCAGGCCATTCTGCAAGTGGTGTCAGCCACGGCAGGCAACATGTCCGAAGCGGCGCGTCGACTGGGCATCAGCCGCAACACACTTTACCGGCGACTCAAGCAAGCCGGCATCTGAGATTTGGCCTGCGGATTGGGTACGATTGCACCCATGACGAACGCAGACCCTCAAGAACTGGCGAAATTCAGCGAACTGGCCCACCGCTGGTGGGACCCCGAGAGCGAATTCCGCCCCCTGCACCAGATCAACCCCCTGCGCCTGGACTGGATCGACCAGCTTGCGTCCATCCAGGGCAAGCGTGTGGTCGACGTGGGATGTGGCGGTGGCATCCTGGCTGAATCGATGGCGCGCCGAGGCGCCCATGTGCTTGGCATTGACCTGGCCGACCGCCCCTTGAAGGTGGCCCAACTGCACGCCATGGAAGGCGGCGTAGCCAACCTGGAATACCGCAGCGTGGCCGCCGAGGCCCTGGCGGCAGAACAGCCTGGACAGTTTGACGTCGTGACCTGTATGGAAATGCTGGAACACGTCCCTGATCCCGCTTCGGTCATCCAGGCCTGTACCGACATGGTCAAACCAGGCGGCTGGGTGTTTTTCTCGACGCTCAACCGCAACCCCAAATCTTTCCTGCTGGCCATCGTCGGGGCCGAATATGTGCTCAAGCTGCTGCCGAAAGGCACACATGACTACGCACGCTTCATCACGCCAGCCGAACTCAATCGCTGGATCCGCGAGTCCGGTCTGGACACCTTCCAGATGAAGGGGCTCGAGTACAACCCGCTGACCCGCATCTACAAGCTGTCGTCAGACACCAGCGTCAACTACCTGGTGGCTTGCCGCAAGGCCGCCGCATGAGCGGCCGACACGCCTGGGCCCAGCCCATCCGGGCCGTGTTGTTCGATCTGGACGGCACCCTGGCCGACACCGCAGGAGACCTGGGTGCGGCACTCAACACCCTGCGCGTGGCAAGGGGGCTGGAACCATTGCCCCTGGCCACGCTGCGGCCACATGCATCAGCCGGGGCGCGTGGTCTGATCGGAGTGGGCCTCGACATCCACCCTGGTGACGATGAATTCGAGCCGTTGCGGCAAGCCTTTCTGGATGCCTACATGGCCTGCCTTGCCGATTCGACCTGCCTTTTCGACGGCATGGCCGAGCTCCTGCTGCGTCTGGAAGCTGCCAACATGCCCTGGGGCGTGGTCACCAACAAACCCCATCGCTTCACACTGCCTGTGATGGCTGGCCTGCAGCTGCAAGCGCGCGCTGCCACCATCATCAGCGGCGACAGCACGGCCCACGCCAAGCCCCACCCCTTGCCACTGCTCACTGCCTGCGAGCAGGCCGGTATCGCAGCATCTGCGACGCTGTATGTGGGCGACGACCTGCGAGACATCCAGGCCGCACAGGCAGCCGGCATGCCCAGTGCTGTTGCCGGCTGGGGCTATCTGGGTGGCGACACACCGGTGCCCGACTGGGGGGCGGACATCATCTGCCCCCACCCCATGGACATCTGGTCTGCCGTTCAGGCCGAGCGGCCGTAGTTGTCCTGGAAGCGGACGATGTCGTCCTCACCGAGGTAGCTGCCTGACTGCACCTCGATGATCTCCAGCGGAATGGTGCCCGGGTTGATCAAACGGTGCACCGTACCCAGCGGAATATAGGTCGACTGGTTCTCGGACAAGAGCACCACCTTGTCACCCACCGTGACTTCAGCCGTTCCACTCACGACAATCCAGTGCTCGGCACGGTGGTGGTGCATCTGCAGGCTCAGCGAAGCCTTGGGCTTGACCATGATGCGCTTGACCTGAAACCGCGCGCCAGCATCGATCGAGTCATACCAGCCCCAGGGCCGGTGTACACGGCGATGCAGCGAGCCCTCGGTACGTTCGTGCTCGGACAACTTCGAGACAATTTTCTTGACGTCCTGACTGCGACTGCGATCGGCCACCAGCACCGCATCCGGGGTTTCGACCACCACCACATTGTCCAGACCGACTGCGGCCACCAGGCGGCTGTTGGCATGCACCAGGGTGTTGTGGCTGTCCTGAATCAGGGCATCACCTTGCTGGGCATTGCCGTTTTCATCGTGCGGCAACACCTGCCATACGGCATCCCATGCGCCCAGATCAGACCAACCGGCGTCCAGCGGCACCATGCGCACCTTGAAGCCGCTTTCCGGGTGAGTAGGGCACTGCTCCATCACGGCGTAGTCCACCGACTCGGAAGGCACAGCCGCAAACTCGGCCTTGCCTGGGCGCACAAAGCTGGCATCGGTCGTCCGTACATCGAAGGCCTGCTGCGTTGCCTTGGCGATATCAGGCCGGAAATGCCCCAATGCAGCCAGCCAACGCGAGGCCCGCATCACGAACATGCCGCTGTTCCAGTAGTAGCACCCTTCATCGAGATAACGTTGCGCCGTCGCCAGATCAGGCTTTTCGACAAACGCCTCAACACCGCGGGCGCCGTCGGCAGCCGCATCACCCACACGGATGTAACCAAACCCCGTTTCCGGGCGATCCGGCGTGATCCCCAGGATCACGATGTCGCCTTCTGCCGCGCAACGGACCGCTGCCTGCAAGGCTGCTGTGTAAGCTGCCTGGTTGACGACCGTCTGATCAGCTGGTGTCACCACCAGAATTGGGTCGCTGTCGCCAACCATCGCCTGCAAGGCAGCCAGCGCAACGGCCGGAGCGGTGTTGCGCCCTACGGGCTCCAGCAGCAGTGAAGACGGTTCACCCTTGACTTCACGCAACTGGTCCAGCACGAGAAAACGATGCTCTTCATTGCCCACCACACAGGGGCTGGCCACCTCGATATCGTCCGCCACCAGCGCTTGCAAACGCAAATGGGCTTGCTGGAACAGGCTCTGATTACCCTCCAGCACCAGAAACTGTTTCGGATACAGCGCACGTGACAGCGGCCACAGGCGGGTGCCGGAGCCACCGGCCATGATCACGGGCAGCAGGTTCAGTTTCATGACAGTCTTCATCCCTCAAAACCATTTGGATTCGTTGATTGCCAGCGCCAGGAATCGACACACATGTCGTCCAGCCCTCGCGCGGCGCGCCAACCCATCGTCTCCCACGCGTGGGTGGGGTCGGCATAGCAGGCATCGATGTCGCCCGGACGGCGCGGCGCGAACACGACCGGGATATCGCGACCACTGGCTCGCCCATAAGCCTGCGCCAACTCCAGCACGCTGTAGCCCTGCCCGGTGCCGAGATTGACGGTCAGCGACTGCTGTTGGTCGGCCAGATAGCGCAAGGCGGCCACATGGCCTTCAGCCAGATCACAGACATGGATGTAATCGCGCACCCCTGTGCCATCCGGTGTGTCGTAATCGTTGCCAAACACATTCAGGTGAGGCCGCTTGCCTGCGGCCACCTGGGCCACGTAGGGCATCAGGTTATTGGGAATGCCGCGAGGGTCTTCGCCGATGAGGCCACTGGCATGGGCCCCTACCGGGTTGAAATAGCGCAGGTAGGCGATGTGCCAACTGGTATCGCAGCGCTCCAGCTCTCGCAAAATCTCCTCGCCCATGAGCTTGGTCTGCCCATAGGGGTTGGTCACACGCAGCGCAGCGCGCTCGGTGATGGGCAAGCTGTCTGGCTTGCCATAAACCGTGGCAGAAGAACTGAACACCAGGTTGTGGACCCCATGGCGCTTCATGGCCTGACATACCGCCAGCAGACCACCCAGGTTGTTTTCGAAATAGTCCAGCGGACGCTCGACCGACTCGCCCACAGCCTTGAGGGCAGCAAAGTGCACCACCGCCTGTATGCCGCCAAAACGCGAGCGCCCCAGCTCGAAGCAGCGATCCAGCGCGACCGCATCCCGGACATCCCCCTCGACCAGCACGGGCTCCAGCCCACCAATCTGCGCCAGACGAGCCAGCACCTTGGGTGAACTGTTAACGAAGTTGTCGATGCCGATGACGTCAAACCCTGCCTGCTGCAAGGCCAGCCAGGTGTGTGACCCAATATAACCGGTTGCGCCGGTCAGAAGGATGCAAGCCATGGAAAACTACCTCGTCAATCGATCGTGAAGCTGGCGTTGCAGCTGAATTGATGGCCGTCGTAAGCGATACGCGGCGAGATGTCTGCAGTCTGCTTGTATTGCTCGGCACTGCAACCAAACGCCAGTGCCCGGGAATATTGGTAATCACCTGACAGGCGCAGATTGATGTAATGACTTTGCGTAGGCCCATCCACATCGCCCGCCAAGACACCGCTCTGCGTCCGCTTGACATCGTATTGATACCAGCCAGCCGCCAGCGACAAGCCCAACTTGGCAGTGGGTTCCCAACGTGCAGAGCCATAAACCGAGGTTGTCACCGTGTTGAGCGCTGTGTCGAGCAGCCCACCAATCTGGTAGACCCGTGTGCTGGTCTGGGTGCTGTCGCTGTCGGTCGTACGCGCTACCTGAACGGTGTAACGCATGTGCCCCCGCGGCGTGAAGTTCCAGTTCAACCGGCCAGTCAAACCATTGAACTTCGCGTCGGCATCTGAGCGGTAGCTGTTGCGCGTCAAGCTCAGCACACCCGCAAACGAGCTGAAGCCCGTGACTTGCCAATTGGCGGACAAATCAAGACTGCGCTGATCCACACGCTCGGATTCGCCGCCAATGATGTAATCCGGGTAATCGGACACTGCCTTGCTGACACCCACCCCGAAATTCAGCATATCGGTCGTGGCGTAGACCACCCTCATGCCCATAGAGCGTTGATCACGGTTTTTGTAGGCCTGCGTCGACAGTGAATAGTCGAGTTTGCCAGCGCCGACATTGACCAAGGCATACAGCCGCCCTGCCACCCCATAACGCAGGTTGAGCCCGACATTGCGGTCAGAAACGTTGTTCTTCACCACACGCTGCGCGGTGGGGTTGTCCTGGTTCGGGTTCAGATATTCCGAAGCATTGCCGTTGACGTCCACCTGCCAATTCGCAGCAATCCCCGACGAGAAAGCCCCAGAAATGTCGTAATTAGACCCATTCAACTGCTCGCCAAAATGGGCGTAGCGCGCGAGGCCATAGCGCGCAGCCGCCTGATAGGTCTGCCGCCCAAAGGACTTGTCGAGTTTCAGTTGC
The DNA here is from genome assembly GCF_041909175.1 of Aquabacterium sp. GTDB lineage: Bacteria > Pseudomonadota > Gammaproteobacteria > Burkholderiales > Burkholderiaceae_C > Aquabacterium. Next base: position 105,594 of record NZ_JAYRDZ010000002.1, read on the forward strand.
AGATTCGTCTGGGAAATGGTCTCGCTGTCACTGGCCGCATTCTTGGAGAAGTTGGAGTCATAGGTGACACTCTGACTGACCGTCAAAGACAGGGGGTCTGCCAGAGCCGAACCGCACAGCACGGTCAACCCACCAGATGCAAGGGCAAACTGATGGCATATGAACCCAACCGTCTTCCGCATCAGTCTTCCTCTCTTTTGAATGGTTTTCGGGCACGCCAGCTTCGTCAATACGCATTGCGGTCAAAAACCATCAAGCGAACAGTTCGAATGATGATCTGCAGGTCCAGACCCAAAGACCAATTGCGCAAGTACTCCAGATCGTATTCAACACGGGCTTGCATCTTGTCGATGGTCTCGGTTTCCCCACGATAACCATTGACCTGCGCCCAACCAGTGATGCCGGGGCGGACCTTGTGTCGCACCATGTAGGCCTTGATCAACTGTCGGTACTCTTCATTGTGGGCAACGGCGTGCGGGCGAGGCCCCACGATACTCATGCGGCCTTGCAAGACATTGATGAACTGAGGCAATTCGTCCAGCGATGTCTTGCGAATGAACGCCCCAAACGGGGTGATGCGGCTGTCGCCCTTGATGGCTTGCTTCACCACAGCCCCGTTGTCCTGTGTACGCATGGAGCGGAACTTGTAAACGAGGATTTCCTCGCCATCCAAGCCATTGCGCTTCTGCCTGAAGATGATGGGCCCCGGCGAACTGAGCTTCACGCCGATGGCCACAGCCAGCAAAATAGGGGAAATCAGGACCAGAATGACGCTGGCCAGGACAATATCCGACAGACGTTTGACCAGCTCATTCGTGCCCGTAAAGGGTGTTTCACAAATGCCCACGACGGGCACGCCGTTGATGTCCTGCAGTCGGCCCTGAATGATGCTGATACCGAAAACATCCGGCACGAAATAGAGTGATGCTGTCGTTCCTTGCACGGCATCCAGCAACTCCACAATGCGCGGTTGTGACCCGAGCGGAAGCGTGATGTACACCTCGTGTATACCGTGTGCATAAACATAATTGGCGACGTCCCGCAAACCACCCAGGCGCTTGCTCTGCGCCTCCGGAATCACGCGAGCATCGGTCCGATCTTCAAAATAACCGACAAACTCCGTCCCCCCATCCGGATTGGTTTCCAGGGCACGCGCCACTTTTCCCCCTAGAGGACTGGCACCCACCACAATGGCACGCCGACGGGCATGCGCCTGCGACGCCCGATGCTGCAGGATGGACTTGCCAGCCAGCACCACCAACCATTGCAGAGCCGGCGTCACGATGGCCCAACATGCCATGACACGAAAGGCAAAGAAACCCAAGCTGCTTGTGGCATAGCCACATAACCAAAGAATCAACAACATGGCCACCCAGGAGGTGGTGATGTCAACTGCGGCCTCCAGCCGAGAATCAAAAAACCTGTTACGCCCCGGGAAGGTCAAGGCAAACACAAGCAAACACAAAGCCATCACGGCCCGCTCGACCGGCTCATCAAAATAAGCCATGGTGCCCAGCAAGGACAACACCGAGATCATGGGCTCCAGAAAGGCCGCCACGAAAGACGTCACAGACTGGGGGGCGCTGAAGAATGTTCTGTTGTAGTTGCGGTTATTAAACATGTACATCTGGGGCAGGCTTCCCCGCCCCGAAAACGACAGCCACCTTCGACAAGTTGCACAACCCAACTGGGGCATACACAGATGCGGCCAACATGGTCAACGACCATGCATAAAGTCTGCCAACGATTGTGTATGAATTTTCGTGACAAGACAGCCCGTACCCGCCCCCGGTTGATGGGGTAACTGTAACCAACTGACCACAGCTGCAAGCCACCTACAATCGAGGGCATGGCACAGAACCCTCTCTCCTGGATCGGCCCGGTCGCCCTGCCGCGCCTGACTTTGCTGCTCAACCACATCGTGTCGAGCGAACCCGCCGCCATGGCGCGACTCAAGCCTCATGCGGGCCGCGTCATCGACATCCGCTGGACGTCGTCCTTCGTGCCGCCATTCGCAGCATTCCTGGCACCCGGCAGCACCAGCCAGGATTGGGCACCGCCACCGATGCGCCTGGCGATCACGCCAGCCGGCCTGTTTGAACAACAGGACGCCGAGGTCCCCAGCGACGCCACGGGCCTGACCCTGACCGTGCACCTGAGCGCGCCCTGGACCGTCGTGCGCCGAGCCCTGCAAGGCGAGCGTCCGGAAGTCAGCATCGAAGGCGATGCCGCACTGGCTGAAGCTGCGTCCTGGCTTATGAGCAACCTGCGCTGGGATCTCGAAGATGACCTGGCCCGCTGGCTGGGCAACACGCCGACCCAGATGCTGCGCACCATCGGTGAGAGCATCAAGCAAGCCATCTTGCGCTGGCGCCCTGACAGCCGTCGGGCCCACACGCCCGACAGCCCGCTCTGACACCTGACAGGACCCCAGATGCGAGCCCTGTTCATTGGCCTGATCTTTCTGCGATACGGCCTGGATGCCCTGGCCCTGGACAGCCTCCGCCGGCCTGGCCTGCGTTTGCTGTCCCGCATCATTTCGACCGGGCGCAAACTGCATGCGCCGCGCGGCGAGCGCCTGCGAGAAGCCCTGGAGCAACTGGGGCCCATTTTCGTCAAGTTCGGACAGATGCTGTCCACACGCAGGGACCTGCTGCCGCCCGATGTCGCCGACGAGCTGGCCAAACTGCAGGACCGCGTCCCGCCATTCCCCGGCGAGGAATCCATCCAGCTGGTTGAAAAGGCCTTGGGCAAGTCCATCGCCGAGGTATTCAGCCAGTTTGACGCCCAACCCATTGCCAGCGCCTCCATCGCCCAGGTTCACTTTGCGGTGTTGCACGATGGGCGCGAAGTGGCCGTCAAGGTGCTGCGCCCTGGCATGCTGCGTGTCATCGATGACGACCTGGCCTTGATGCGCCGGCTCGCCCGCTGGGTGGAGCGGCTGTCGGAAGATGGTCGCCGGCTCAAGCCCATCGAAGTGGTGGCCGAGTTCGACAAATACCTGCACGATGAGCTCGACCTGGTTCGCGAAGCGGCGAATGCGGCTCAATTGCGGCGCAATATGGCCGGGCTGGACCTGGTACTGGTGCCCGAGATGATCTGGGACTACTGCACCCCCACCGTCATGGTGATGGAGCGCATGAAAGGCGTCCCCATCAGCCAGATGGGCCGCCTGCGCGAAGCGGGTGTCGACATCAAGAAGCTCGCGCGCGATGGCGTCACCATCTTTTTCACCCAGGTATTCCGCGATGGTTTCTTCCATGCGGACATGCACCCCGGCAACATCCAGGTCAGCCTGGACCCCCGCACCTTCGGGCGCTACGTGGCGCTTGATTTCGGCATCATCGGCACCCTGACCGAGGTCGACAAGGAATACCTGGCGCAAAACTTCATCGCCTTCTTCCGCCGCGACTACAAGCGGGTAGCCGAACTCCACATCGAAAGCGGCTGGGTTCCCCCTGCTACCCGTGTGGACGAACTCGAAGGCGCGGTGCGCACCGTGTGTGAACCCTACTTCGACCGTCCGCTCAAGGAAATTTCCCTGGGACAGGTGTTGTTGCGCCTGTTTCAGATTTCGCGCCGCTTCAATGTCGAGATCCAGCCCCAACTGGTGCTGCTGCAGAAAACCCTGCTCAATGTGGAAGGACTGGGGCGGCAACTGGACCCCGAGCTCGATTTGTGGAGCACGGCCAAGCCCTTCCTGGAGCGCTGGATGAACGAGCAGGTGGGCTGGCGCGCCCTGCTGGAACAGTTGCGTCGCGAAGCCCCCCGCTACGCGAAGCTGCTACCCGAGTTGCCGCGCCTGGTGCACCACAACCTGAAGACCAGTGACAGTGGCCTGCGACGCGATCTGGCCCTGATGCTCAGAGAACAGCGCCGCACCAACAGCACGCTGTCGGCCATGCTGTGGGTCATCCTGGGCTTCATCATGGGTCTCATGGTGGCGCAATTCCTGCTGCGACTGCACGCCTACGGCGTCATCTGACGCGCCCAAAGCGCATTACACTGCGCGCCATTTCCCGCCCACCGTTCCTCGGCCTGTCAGTGAAAGGTTTTTGCCGACATGAACACCACCCTGCTCGCGTTCGTCATCCTGTATCTCCTCGGGACGATGGCCATCGGGATATACGCCGGCACGCGCATCCACAACACCACGGACTTTGCCGTGGCCGGGCGCAGCCTGCCGCTGGCGATGGTGATCACCACCACCTTTGCCACCTGGTTTGGTGCTGAAACCGTGATGGGCATCCCGGCGCGCTTTGCCGAAGGCGGCTTGAATGCCATCGTGGAAGACCCATTCGGTGCATCCATGTGCCTGGTGCTGGTAGGCGCGTTCTTCGCCGCGCGCCTTTACAAGATGAGTCTGCTGACCATCGGTGACTTTTACCGCCATCGATTCGGCAAAGGTGTCGAAATCTTCTGCTCCGTCGCTGTGATCCTCAGCTACCTCGGCTGGGTAGCCGCCCAGATCACGGCGCTGGGCCTGGTGTTCTCGGTACTGTCCGGCGGAGCGATCAGCGCCGCGACCGGCATGATCATCGGGACCACGCTGGTGCTGATCTACGTGATGATCGGCGGGATGCTGGCCGTGGCCTGGACCGATTTCATCCAGATGATCGTGCTGGTGGCCGGACTGAGTTTCATCGCCATCATGGCGGGTGGTCAGGCGGGCGGCGCAGACAAGGTGCTGGTGCTGGCCCAGGAAAAGAACTGGTTCCAGTTTTTCCCGGCAGAGTCCACCCCATCGAACTGGATCGGCTTCATTGCCGCAGGTCTGACCATGCTGCTGGGCTCCATCCCGCAACAGGACGTGTTTCAGCGCGTGATGTCCGCCAAGGACGCTGCCACCGCGCGCAAAGGCGCCATGATTGGCGGCTTCTGCTACCTGGGTTTTGCCTTCGTGCCCATGTTCATCGTGGCCTCGGCACTGATCATCATGCCGGAACAGACCCAGGAGCTGTTGGCCAATGACCCGCAGAAAGTACTGCCCACCCTGATCCTGACCAAGATGCCGCTGGTGGCGCAGATCTTCTTCTTCGGCGCCCTGGTGTCGGCCATCAAGTCGACCTCGTCGGCCACCCTGTTGGCCCCCTCGACCAGCTTCGTTGAAAACATCCTGAAGAACCTTCGCCCCGGCATGAGCGACAAGCAGATGCTGCGGGCCTTGCGGATCACCATCCTGATCTTCACGGCACTGGTGCTGACCTACGCCATCAAGATGCAGGGCACCACCATCTATGAGCTGGTGTCATCGGCCTACCAGGTGACCCTGGTGGGTGCATTCATCCCCCTGAGCTTTGGTCTTTACTGGCGACGCGCCACCACACAGGGTGCCGTGGCCTCGATCGTCCTGGGCATTGGTGTCTGGGCCGCATTCCTGATCGAACCGACCTGGGGCGAAGCCTTCCCGGGCCAGTTGGCTGGACTGCTGGCAGCCATCGTCGGCATGATCGGCGGCTCGCTGGCGCCACAATTCATGACCGACCATCGCACCCACCTTGAGCACATGGCTTGACAGCTCGCCGTAAAATGCGGGTTTTACTGGACATTCCGAGGATTTTGCGATGCCGATCTACGCATACCGCTGTGAGTCTTGCGGTCACGCCAAAGACGTTTTGCAAAAGATGTCCGATGCTCCGCTGACCACCTGCCCGGCCTGTGGAGCCGAGACATTCAAGAAGCAACTCACCGCAGCAGGGTTCCAACTCAAGGGTTCGGGCTGGTACGCCACCGACTTCCGTGGTGGAAGCGGCGGGACCAGCGCACCGGCCACCGGTCCGGCCGGTGAGGCCTCACCTGCCGACTCCAGCTCTTCGTCGGGTAGCGACAGCGGCTCGGGCACACCCCCATGCGGCTCGTCCTGCGCCTGTCACTGACCTCCACCCACACCGATTCAATCGGGCCGGAACGGCCTGAAGCAAGGCGTTGACGTGAAAAAATACCTTCTGACCGGGCTGCTTGCATGGCTGCCTCTGGCCATCACCATCTGGGTACTGATGAGCGTCCTGGGGGCGCTCGACAGTGTCTTCTCCTGGGTGCTGATTGCCGTGCAGACCGTCCTGCCCAAGGAGGTCGGCGCCTCGCTGGATGCCTTGCGCCATGTTCCCGGCCTGGGCGTGGTGATCGTGGCCGTGGCACTGCTGCTCACAGGCCTGGCAGTGACCAATTTCGTTGGTCAATGGATCGTCAAACAGTCCAACCGACTGATTTCGCACATCCCCATCGTCAAGAGCATCTACACCTCGGTCAAGCAGGTGTCTGACACCCTGTTTTCCAGCAGCGGCCAGGCTTTTCGCCAGGCTGTGCTGGTTCAGTACCCACGTGCCGGTTCCTGGACCATCGCTTTTGTCACGGGCAAGCCCAGCGGTGAGGTGGCTGCAGGCCTGCCTGACGACATGCTCACCGTTTATGTGCCGACCACCCCCAACCCGACTTCCGGCTTCATGCTGATGGTGCCGCGCGCCGAGGTGGTTGAACTGCACATGTCTGTGGACGAAGCCCTGAAGTACATCATTTCCATGGGCGTGGTGGCCCCGCCCACCTCGCCTGCATCCCATTCCTGAACGACAATGGAGGGTTTGGGGCTGTCCGCAACGGCAGTCCACGATCCTCATCCCCGGAGAAAGCAACAATGCGCACCACATACTGCGGTCTGGTCAGCGAAACGCTGATGGGCCAGACCGTGACGCTGATGGGCTGGGCCCACCGTCGCCGTGACCACGGCGGCGTGATCTTCATCGACCTGCGTGACCGCGAGGGTCTGGTGCAGGTGGTGTTCGACCCTGATCGCGCCGATTCGTTCGCCACGGCTGAAGGCGTGCGCAACGAGTTCTGTCTGAAGGTCACTGGCGTGGTTCGCGCCCGTCCGGCCGGCACCGAGAACACGGGCCTGACCAGCGGCAAGATCGAAGTGCTGGGCCACACCCTGGAAGTGCTGAACGCCTCGGTGACGCCGCCCTTCCAGCTCGACGACGAAAACCTGTCGGAAACCACCCGCCTGACGCACCGCGTGCTGGACCTGCGCCGTCCTTACATGCAGAAGAACCTGATGCTGCGCTACCGCGTGGCCATGGAAGCGCGCAAGTTCCTAGACGAGCATGGCTTTGTCGACATCGAAACCCCGATGCTGACCAAGTCGACGCCCGAAGGTGCACGCGACTATCTGGTGCCATCCCGTGTGCACGACGGTCACTTCTTCGCCCTGCCGCAATCGCCTCAGCTGTTCAAGCAGTTGCTGATGGTGGCCGGCTTCGACCGTTACTACCAGATCACCAAGTGCTTCCGCGACGAAGACCTGCGTGCTGACCGCCAACCCGAATTCACCCAGATCGATATTGAAACGAGCTTCCTGACGGAACAGGAAATCCGTGACATGTTCGAAGGCATGATCCGCCACGTCTTCAAGAAGGCGCTGGATGTGGATCTGGGCGACTACCCGGTCATGCAGTATGCCGACGCCATGCACCTGTATGGTTCGGACAAGCCTGACCTGCGCGTCAAGCTGCAGTTCACCGAGCTGACCGACGTCATGACCGACGTGGACTTCAAGGTCTTCTCCACCCCTGCCACCACCAAGGGCGGCCGCGTGGTCGGCCTGTGCGTGCCGGGCGGCGGTGCCATGTCGCGTGGCGAAATCGATGCCTACACCGAGTTCGTGAAGATTTACGGTGCCAAGGGCCTGGCCTGGATCAAGGTCAACGAAGTGGCCAAGGGTCGCGAAGGCCTGCAGTCGCCCATCGTGAAGAACCTGCACGACGCCGCCATCGCCAAGATCCTGGAGCGCACGGGCGCCAAGGACGGCGACCTGATCTTCTTCGGCGCCGACAAGGCCAAGGTGGTCAACGACGCCATCGGTGCTTTGCGCCTGAAGGTGGGTCACTCGGACTTCGGCAAGAAGGCCGGCCTGTTCGAAGACCGCTGGGCCCCGCTGTGGGTGGTGGACTTCCCGATGTTCGAATACGACGACGAGGAAGACCGCTGGAACGCCGTGCACCACCCGTTCACGGCACCGAAGGACGGCCACGAAGACTACATGGACACCGATCCGGGCAAGTGCATTGCCAAGGCCTATGACATGGTGCTCAACGGCTGGGAACTGGGTGGCGGCTCGATCCGTATCCACCGTGCCGAGGTGCAATCGAAGGTCTTCCAGGCGCTCAACATCAGCGACGAAGACGCCAAGGTCAAGTTCGGCTTCCTGCTCGACGCCCTGCAATACGGCGCGCCTCCTCACGGTGGTCTGGCCTTCGGCCTGGACCGTCTGGTTACCCTGATGACCAAGGCCGAGTCCATCCGTGATGTGATCGCCTTCCCGAAGACGCAACGTGCCCAGTGTCTGCTGACCGGCGCACCGTCCAACGTCGACGAGAAGCAGCTGCGCGAACTGCACATCCGCCTGCGCAATGCCCAGGCTGCTGCCGGCAAGGCAGAATAAGCCCCCTGACACCTTGTCACAACAGGCCACCTTCGGGTGGCCTTTTTCATGGGGCTGCAATCGTGCCAAACTCAAGGGATGCAAACGATGCGTGCGCCGAAGATTCCGCTGTCCGTGCTGGTGGTCATCCACACCCCTGAGCGGCAGGTATTGCTGCTTGAGCGGGCACGCCAGCCCGGTTTCTGGCAAAGCGTGACGGGCTCGAAAGATGCCATCGACGAAGCCTGGCGAGACACCGCGATCCGCGAAGTGCTGGAAGAGACGGGGATCCGCATCGGTTCCACAGACGTGCCAGATGCCGCCTTGCAGGACTGGGACATCGAGAACGTCTACGAGATCTACCCAGTCTGGCGTCACCGCTACGCGCCTGGCGTCACCCACAACCGCGAGCATGTGTTCGGTCTGTGCGTACCGGCAGGCACCCCGGTCACCCTGGCACCAGAGGAGCACACCCATTTCCGATGGCTTCCCTGGCACGAAGCGGCCGATCAATGTTTTTCGCCTTCGAACGCCGAAGCCATCCTCCAGTTGTCGCAGCGGGCAGGCACCGGCGTGCCCACTGCACCAACCATCTGACGAGTGCACCGTGCTGAACCCATTGAATTCTTCTCTGCTGCCAGAAGCCCCACAGGGCTCGCCCTCGCTGCGTGTTGCCACGTACAACATCCACAAAGGGGTGCGCGGCATGGGGCCCACCAAGCGCCTGGAAATCCACAACCTCAGTCTGGCGGTAGACGCCCTGGACGCGGACCTGGTCTGCCTGCAAGAAGTACGTCACTTCAATCACCAGGAGGCCCGGCACTTCTCGCCTACCAATTTCGGCCCCCTGGCCTGGCCACAGGAGGGCCAAGCCGATTACCTGGCGCCCGATGGCTACGAGGTGGCCTACCGCACCAACGCCATCACCCGCCACGGCGAACATGGCAACGCCCTGCTGTCTCGGTGGCCCATGGGGGCGATCGGTCACCACGATGTCTCGGATCACCGTTTCGAGCAACGTGGCCTGCTGCATGTGCCCATCATCTGGCACGGACAGACCCTGCATGTGGTGGTGGCCCATCTCGGCCTGATCCACGCGAGCCGGGTTCGCCAGGCACGCCAGATCGTGGAACTGGTCGAGCGGGAGATACCCGGAAATGAGCCGGTGATCATCGCGGGTGATTTCAACGACTGGAACGAGCGGCTGGATGAGATCCTGCATGGAGCCAACCTGTGGCGCGGTACCGACCCGTCGGGTAGCCACAAGGCCACCTACCCCTCCCGCGTGCCCGTGCTGTCGCTGGACCGCATCTATATGCGGGGCATGCGCTGTGTGTCCACCATGGTGCCCAAGGGCACGGCCTGGGCGCGCATGTCGGACCACCTGCCCTTTGTGGCCGAACTGCGGTTAGATCAGCAGGCATGAGCCCGGCACTGTCGGCCTCGCTTCAACAGAAGCTACGCAGTCTGGCCTGGTATGGCCAGCGCAAGCCGGTGTTCTCCGAAGGCAATGAAGTGTCCCTGCTGCGCGGTGGGCAGGCGCTGTTTCCTGCACTGTGCGAAGCCATTGACCAGGCCACCGAGTCGGTCTGGCTGGCCTGCTACATCGTCTCGCAGGAAGGCGAATCGGCCCACGTGATCCAGGCCCTCAAACGAGCTGCGCGCCGGGGTGTGGATGTCAGGGTCGTGGCCGATGGCATCGGTTCCCGCGAGGCACCTCCCGCCATGTGGGCCGACCTCAAGGCAGCCGGCGCGCAATGCGTCATCTACCGACCGGTCTTGGGCGTGCTCCGATCCCTTTTCAAACCCGGGCAATGGCGCCGCATGCACATGAAGTTGTGTGTGGTGGATGAGCAAGTCAGTTTTGTCGGCGGCATCAACCTCATCGATGACCTTTACGACATCAACCACGGCTGGTCCGATACCCCTCGGCTGGACTATGCCGTGCGTGTGGTCGGCCCGGCTGTCGAGCCCATTGACCACACCACCAAAGCCATCTGGACACGTGCCGCTGTGGGGCGCGACTGGCGAGATGACGTTGTGATGTGGCTCGGTGAGCAAAACCGGCTGGGCCGGCTGCGTGGCTGGTGGCACCAGCTTCGACTGAACATGCCGGTAAGCCAAGGCAGCACCTCAGCATCGGAAGCCAGCATGCGGCCCATGCGGTGTGCCTTTGTGTTGCGCGACAACATCCTGCAGCGTCGGACCATCGAGCGTGCCTTCCGTGTGGCCCTGGCGACCGCTCAGACGCGGGTCGACATCGTCACGCCCTACTTCTACCCCGGGCAAGGGCTTCGGGTTGCCCTGCAGCAGGCTGCGGCCAGAGGCGTGGAGGTGCGCTTGCTCTTGCAAGGCAAGATCGACTACCCCATCGCAGGGATGGCGGCACGGGTGCTCTATGAAGAGTTGCAACGCCATGGCATCCACATCTTCGAGTACCAGGCTGCATTCCTGCACGCCAAGGTCCTGTGCGTAGACGCACACTGGTCATCCATCGGGTCGTCTAACCTGGACCCGCTGTCGCTGCTGCTCAATCTCGAGGCCAATGTGATCGTCGACGATCAGGGCTTTGCCCAGACCTTGATGTCCGAGCTGGAAAAGGACTTTGCCTCAGCCCGTCGCATCGATCCTCCAGCACAGCCCTCGCGCTCCTGGCGGCGCGGGCTGGCGCGCTCCTTTGTGGCCTGGTGCGCCAACCTGTACCTGCGCATGGGCGGCGTGCGCAAACGCTATTGATCAGCTTGAGCGCCTTGCCACAGGCTCAGTCTTCAATGCCCCGCTGAGCCGGCACACCCGCTTCGAAGGCGTGCTTGACCTTGCGCATCTCCGTCACGGTGTCGGCGATGTCGATGATCTCCTGCGGGCAATCACGCCCGGTCAGCACCACGGTGACACCCGCAGGTCGGCCTCGCAAGGTGGCGACCACCTCATCAAGCGGCACCCAGCCATAGATCAAGGGGTAGGTGATTTCGTCCAGCACCACCATGAAGTGCTGCCCTGCGTCGATCAGACTGGCCGCCCTCGCCCAGCCCTGACGAGCCAGTTCGGCTGAATGAGCCAGATCCTTGCTCTTCCAGCTGAAGCCGTCACCCAGGCCCTCGACAGGCACCCCGAGCTGCTCGAACGCACGGTGCTCGCCAAATCGGGCTGACGGCACCTTCATGAACTGGAAGATGTGAACAGCTTTGCCACGTCCGTGGGCCCGCAAGGCCAGGCCAAATGCCGCCGTGCTCTTGCCTTTGCCGTCACCCGTGTTGACGATGACCAGGCCTCGGCGATCACCTTCCGGCTTGATGGGGCTGATCTCAGTGGGAGGCTGACGAATGTCCATGAATCAATATCTGCAAAATTGAAATCGGATCACAGCTGAGGCACGGCGACCCAGCGCTCCTGAACCGGCATGATCGAGACCGCCTGGCGAAAAACCTGCTCGATGGCGCGGTGAACCAGCGTGTCGTCGCTGCGCCCGGCGGCCACAATCCGCCCCTGATCGATGACGGCAACCTGGTCGGCCAACAGGGCGAGAGACAGATCGTGCACGCTGCTGATGATGGTCCGCCCTTCTCGGGCCTCCCGCTGCAAAACCCTGGTCAGCAAGCGCTGGTGCGGCACATCAAGGTAAGAGGTAGGCTCATCAAGCAGCACCAACTGGGCCTTGACACACAGTGAGCGGGCCAGCCGCACACGCTGTTGCTCCCCACCAGACAGGGTCTCAAGCCGCCGATGGGCCATGGTCTCCAGCCCGGTGTCCAGCAAGGCTTGCGCGATGGCGTGCTCATCTGCTGCCCTCAACCAACCCAGGCCCATCCAGCCCAGATAAGGCAAACGCCCCAGGGCCACGGTGTCTCGCACCGTCAGGCCCTCGCCCAGACCGTCTTGCTGCCCCATCCAGCTCAGCTGCAAGGCACGCTCACGAGGCGACCACTCGTCCAGGTTGCGCCCCATGAACTTGATGTGACCTTCTGTCAGCGCTTGCAAGCCAGCCAGGCATCGCAACAAAGTGGACTTGCCCGCCCCATTCGGGCCGACCAAGGCCAGCCAGCACCCGGGCTCCAGCCACAGATCGACCCCATGCAGCACCTGCTTGCCATCGTGTTCGGCACCCACATGTCTGGCAGCCAGAAGCGGTGTGTGTGTGTGCTGCACCGTCATGCCAGCGGCCTCCTGTGCATCAACCACAGCAGATAGCTGCCACCCAGGACAGCGGTCAGCACCCCCACGGGGAGTTCAGTGGGCGCAAACAGCGAGCGCCCCAGGATATCGGCGGCCAGCAGCAGCACGCCACCTGCCAGACTCGACAGCAACAACAAGCCGGCGTAGCGGAACTGCCCCAGACGCCGGATGAGATGGGGTGACACCAGCCCGACAAAAGCCACCAGGCCGGCTTGCGCAACTGCTGCGGCTGTGGCCAGCGCCAGCACACCAACCAGCACAGCCCGGGCACCACCCAGCGGCACGCCCAGGGAGCGCGCGGTGTCCTCGCCCAGTGTCAGTGCATCCATCACGCGGGACAACAACAGGGCCAGCACCAGGCTGATCACCCAGATCACACCCATGGTCACACAGGCCCACCACCCCAGCATGGCGGTGCTTCCCAACATGAACGACTGCATGGTTCGCCAGGCATCGGCCGACATCACCATCAGCAACTGGGTGACCGCGCCCAGCACCACACCAACCACGACCCCAGCCAGCAGCAGACGCAAGCTGTGCGTGGCACCGTTGGCGAGAAACAAGGCCAGCAGCACACCGGCCAGCGAACCAACGAACGCCGCCCCCGTCTGCCCCAGCAAACCGCCCCAGTAGCTGCCAAGGGCCAGCGACCCCGCATGGCTGACCCATGTCGCCACGGCCAGGCCCGCACCAGAAGAGCTGCCCAGGAGATAGGGCTCGGCCAGTGGGTTGCGAAACAAACCTTGCGCCACGGCACCCGCCAGCGCCAGCAGTGCCCCAACCAGCCACGCGCCAAACACACGTGGTGCGCGGATCTCGACCATGATGCGATGGTCGAGTGGCGACGACCAAACACGGTAGATGTCCATCCAGCCGGCACTGCCCATGGACAGACCCAGGCCCATCAGCATCAGGCTGACGACCAGTAATACGATCAACAAACTGCGAAGCGTCATGGCGACTTCAGGGCCTTTTCGAAGCAACGAGCCAGGATCCCGGCCGCTTCGCCCAGCCTGGGCCCTGGTCTGACCAGTACATCGTAATCATCGGCGGGCACAGCACAGACCTGCCCGCGACGAATGGCACGCAGTGTCGCCCAACCAGGGCGAGATGTCACGGCGCGCACGCCAGATGTCGACACAATGACGAGATCCGGATCAGCACGAACAATGAATTCGGGCGTCAGTACCGGGAAGGCGCCCAACTGCTCAGGCACGATATTGCGGCCGCCCAGACGGGTGATCAGCTGCCCGATGAACGAGGACGGCCCGGCGGCATGCGGTGACGGGCTGACCTCGACATAGACCTTAGCGCCCAAAGCTGCAGCAGGCACGACGGAGCGCGCTGCGGCAACCTTGCGATCGACGTCTTGCCACACCGCTACAGCGGCCTGCTCCCGGCCCAGCAACACACCCAGATCCGACAGCATCCGCCGCACGCCATCGAGGTCCCGCGTGTCGACCTCGGCCACGGCCACACCCAGGCTGCGCAAGCGAGCCGCCACGCGGGCTGCCGGCGCCACCAGCACCAGATCGGGCTGTTGCAGCACGATCAGCTCGACATTGGGATCATCGAGCCCGCCCACCTTCGGCAAGGCCTTGACCGACGCGGGCCAGTTGGACCAGCGGTCCACCGCCACCAGACGCTCACACGAGCCCAGGGCACAGACCGCCTCGGTGGCCGACGGCACGAGGCTGACAATGCGCTGTGCGGGACGTGCCAGCACGACGGGCTGCCCGCGGTCATCCTGCACGCGCACCGATGCTGCGGCCGGCACCTGCAACAGGCACCAGATCCAACACAGCAAACCGACTCTCATACAAGCCGACAACACAGGCATCGCCTCCTCGGAAACGTGGTGCTACAAGGCCAATCAGTCGTGAGACCAGGACAAGGTCACGTACGCTGCACGACCCGCCTGCTTGTAGCCATAGGCGTTTTCATAGTCGCGGTCGAACAGATTGTCCACCTTGAGGGCAACCTTCCAGTCACGAGCCAGGGCCTTTTCAACCCCCACGTTCACCACCTCGTAAGCGGGGAGGTGCTCGCTGGTACTGGCATCCTTGTCGCGACGGGCACCGACCATGCGCACACCCGCATTCCACTCATAGCCCCATTGCGAGGTGGTCACGCCCAGTGACCCGTGGTGATAGGCACGACGCGCCAGCGACAAGTCGGTCGACATGTCCTTCGGGTCCTGGATGGTCCACTCAGCCTGCACCAGCGTGTCCTTGGCCACCCGCACGGTTGCCGAGGTCTCGATACCGGTGATCCGTGCGCGGCCAATGTTCTTGATCGGCCAGGTGGAAATCAGATCACGGTACCGGGTCTGGAAGTAGTTGCTGCGCAGCGTCCAGCCGTCCTGACGGATCTTGATGCCCAGTTCCTCGCTGTTGGCCCGTTCCGGCCGCAGGCTGGCGTTGCCACCCCATGGGTAGAACAGCTCATTGAAGTTCGGTGCGCGGAACCCGTTGGAGTGCGAAGCGGTCAGCGTCACACCCTTGATCACCTGGTAGCCATAACCCACATAGCGCGTGATGGGCGTGCCAAAGTCGCTGTAATCGTCACGACGGATGGACAGTTGCCACTGGTGCGGGCCGTACTCACCCACATAGCCCAAAGCCAGGGTATCGATGTCGCGGTGATTGCGCGCGTAGACGGTATCCGAGCTCAGTTGCTGTACCGAGTGCTCCACGGTCGCGCTCACGGTCTGGCCTTCATAGACCTTCACGTCGTGCTGCCATTGCAGATCACGCGATACCGTCTTCGCATACCAGGGGTACGACGTCGTATCGGCGTTGCTCAATTCCTGCGATTGTGTCCAGGACAGGTTGCTGCTCCAGATGGGTGTCCACTGGTCACGGCTGCGCAGGGTGGTCTGCTGCAGGCGATAAGTGGTTTCATCTGCCTGGTTGGCTGGCCCGTATTCCGAGTCGTACTCATAACGACCGAAAGAGCTCAGCTGGCTGACACCGAGTTCGTGTCCGGCCAGCCATTGCCAATCCAGACTGCCATTGAAGGCCTTCTGACGGAAGCCGTCACGGTCAGGGTTGGTGCCGCTGACCTCCGACTGGTCAATGCTGTTGAAACCCGATGTCCCGAACACCCCTGCACCAATGCTGTAGCGCAAGGTATCGGTGCCACCTTGCAGACCCGCCGAGGCACTGTGCGTACCGTTTTCACCAGCAGTGACCTGCCCAGACATGTGCAGACCCGGGCGCCCACGTTGCGTGATGACGTTGATCACGCCACCAATGGCGCTGGAGCCATACAGGCTGGACACGTTGCCACGCACGACCTCGATGCTGTCCATGCCAATCAACGGCAAATAGGCGATGGGTGGGCGGCCAAAGTTCAGGCTGGGCACGGCCACACCGTCGATCAGCAGCAAAGTTTGCTTGGAGCTGCCACCACGCAGGAACACGCTGACATCACTGCCCAGACCGCCCGTCCGACTGACCTCTGCCCCGGCTGCTTGCAACAGGGGAGCCAGATCACCGGACACCGCCGAATCCAGCTGTTCGCGGGTGATCACCGAGGTGGCCGCGATCGTCTGGCTCAAGGCCTGGGGCGTGCGGGATGCCGTGACCACCACCGGGTCCAGCTCCGTATCCTGAACCACTTCTTCAGCGCCATAGGCGGCACAAGAAATAGCTGCGCAAACCAGGAGAACCGCCAGAGAGACGGGCGAAATGAAGCCGGGGGCCTGCTGCCCCAAAGAACGAATAGACATGAAGGAAAAACAGACTGAAGCGAGCCCGGACCAGCGTCCCCGCAGGTCATGGGCGATATGGCATCAGATGGACAAACCAGCTGATACCCCCTGTCGGCCGGTATCCGGGCTGGGCGGTTTGAGTCTGTACAGCCTTCCCAGATGGGTTTCATCCAGTGGCAGGAGAGGTACAGGCACGGCAAACCTACCTGCATGTGCAGATAGATCAGTCAACCGCCTACCGTTGCGGGGGCAGCTCAGGTCTGGTGACTCATGGCGTGATGAGTCAGCCGTCCTGATTCCCGTTTAACTGCACCGAAGAGAACCTCGGTGCGAGCACCAACGTTGCGTATTGTAAGGGCGCCTACAATGGCAAACTTGTCGGGCAGTGAATGCCCTCGTTTTCCGGGGCCCTGTGCCAATGTCCAGAATCGAAGACCTCACCGAGCGTGTGGAGCGGCTGCTGTTGCGCCACGAAGAGTTGCAACGCACGCACGCCCTGCTCCAGCAACAGCTGGCCAACACCACCCAGGAGCGGGACTCGCTCAAAGCGCGTCTGGCCGCTGCGCGTGCGCGCATCGATGCCCTGATCGACAAGCTGCCCGCATCGAACGACCCTTCGTCTTCCACTGAATCGTCCGGCTCATGAAACAGATCGAAGTCTCCATCATGGGACAAAGCTACCTGCTGGGCTGCCCGGACGGTGGCGAAGAACGCCTCAAGGAAGCGGTGGCCCATGTCGACCGCGAAATGTGCGCCATCCGCGACTCAGGCAAGCTCAAGGCTCGCGAGCGCATTGCGGTGCTGGCGGCACTCAATCTGGCCTACACCCTGACCGAGCGCCCGGTGGCGCCAGCTGCCGTGGCGGCACCGGCATCGCAGCCAGCGCTTGATCAGCCTGCATCCGAATCTGTCGAGAAGCTGATCGAGCGCCTCGACACCGTGCTGGGCGCCGACGGCCACCTGCTCTGAGCTGCGCAGCCCGACTTTGTCGAGGCTGTTGCAATTGCGCCCCCACCTCCGCGCTGTGGCGCGTAGAATGAAACTGTTCGTCGCGTTCGTGGAAGCTATTAATTCCTTGAACCGATGCTCTCTGAGCCTGGGCTTGGAACATTGGCAGCGGGCGTGATCGTCTCGCGTCAGATGAACCCGAAGCTGCTCTGACCTCGCCCACCTGAATCCCCTGGGTTCAGGAAGGCGGCGACCAGTGCGCGGCGAACACCTCTTCAGCTGGCTGGCACAAACTGGATGCTGGCCAGCGCTACGCGGTTGCCACCGCTCTCACGTGCCGTACCCAATGCCCTATCGGCACTGCGCATGATTTCCTCCACCGAACCGGCGGTGTGCGGGAAGCTCGCTACCCCCATGCTGACCGTGAACGGGATCTGCTGGCCGTTGTAAGGCACCACATGCGCTGCACACTGCCGACGCAACTGCTCCATGCGCGAATGCGCTGTCGCCAGCCCGATCCCGGACAGCAGCACGACGAATCGATCCCCGCCCAGACGGCAAGGAGAGTCCATGGCGCGGGTGTTGGCCTTCAACAAACGACCAAGTGCCTCAATGACACGCTCGGCACCCTCTGCGCCATGCAGGCGCAAGATCTCGTCCAACCCGTCAATCGACATCGAGACCACGGCGAACTCGCGCTGCTCGCGGCTGGACAGATCAGCCTCTCGCCGCAGTTGCTCTTCAAAGTGAACGCGGTGATAAAGACCTGAAACCGAGTCACGCACCTGCCCATCCTGCATGTTGCGACGCAGCTCGTCATTGTTCTTTTGCTGGACTTCCAGCTGAGCCAGGGCCAGTTGCAACTGCTGCTCGCGGCGACGTGACTCGGTCACGTCCTGCCACACAGACAGGATGCGCCCTTCGGGCTCCCCGGCCATGGCCTGGCGCCAGACGGTGAAGTCGCGGCGATGCCCCTCCAGCTCCAGACGGTGCTCAAGAGAGAACCCGCTGCCCAGCGACACGGCCTGCTGATCGGCCGTGCGCATGGCCACCGCCACCGTCGCGTCGAATATTTCCGCGTCATTGCGCCCCACCAGCAAGGGCCCGTGCTCAGCCAGCATGTGCTGGCCTGCCTGGTTGGCCATGGTGTAGCGGCCGCCCACGCCATCCTTGACAAGCACAGCGATTCCCAACTGGTCCAGCGCGTGCGCCAGCGGCCCCACCATGGAGTCGTCTACCAGGCTCGCCAGAGCGATCGAATCAGCCATAAAGTCGATATCTGTTATCAGGTGTCAAGAGCCCAGGACCATGACGGCGTTCGCGCAGAAAGGGGCTCATGTGACCATATTCCCCCAAATCACGAAAGCTGCCTGCCCTTCAAACAAGGGGGCGGGCTCACAAGTTACAGTACTTCCGTGCGGTTTAGCACGGAACATCGGCGCGCATTGTCACGCCAATGACACTGGTTTTCAGGACAAATTTCGATTCTCTGCCGACTATGACTCAGATCTGCCTTTTGGGCTGTGGGCTGATGGGTGCCCCGATGTCTCGCCGCCTGCTTGCGGCCGGTTTTCCCTTGACGGTCTGGAACCGCACCCGTACCAAAGCCGAGGCGCTCGCTGCGTTGGGCGCCAAGGTCGCGGACACCCCGGCAGAGGCGGCCCGCCACGCCGACATCGTGATCACCATGCTGGAGCACGGCGGCATCGTGGAGGACGTGCTGTTCAATCCGGCACACCCCGGTGCAGCCACCACCCTGCAGCCCGGTGCCCTGGTCATCGACATGAGTTCCATCCTGCCCGAGCAGGCACAGGCTCACGCGCGCCGACTGGCTCAGCAAGGCGTGGAGGCACTCGACGCCCCGGTGTCTGGCGGCACCGTGGGTGCCGAAGCGGGCACCCTCGCCATCATGGCCGGAGGCGATGAGTCGGCTTTCGAGCGCGCGCGCGCTGTCTTGGAAGCCATGGGGCACCCGGTGCACGTGGGCCCGGCAGGCAGCGGGCAACTGGCCAAACTGGCCAACCAGATGATCGTGGGCATCACCATCGGCGCGGTGGCCGAGGCCTTGCTGCTGGCCGAAAAGGGGGGCGCCGACCCGGCCAAGGTTCGTCAGGCCCTGCGTGGCGGTTTTGCAGAAAGCCGCATTCTGGAGGTACATGGTCAGCGCATGGTCGACCACGACTTTGCCAAACGCGGCTCACTGGCGATTCAGCTCAAGGACATGCGCAACGCCTTGCACACGGCAACCGGCCTGCACTTTGATGCACCAATCACCGCCCATCTGGCAGAGCTCTATGCTGCGGCCGCATCGCACGGTTTCGACCAACTGGACCAGTCAGGCCTCTACTGTGAGTTGGTTCGGCGTCAAGCCCAGATCGCGCCGAATTGAGACGGCCCGATCTCTGGCGGCGGCAGCCTGGCAGGCTGGTGTGCCGCCAGGAATGCCTGGACGTCACCGGATGCCAGCGGGCGGCTGATCAGATAACCCTGAGCCAGCTCACAGCCCTTGGAAGCCAGGTCCTGCATTTCCCATTTGGTCTCGATGCCTTCGGCCGTACTCTCGAGGCCCAGTGCTGAAGCCAGATCCAGAATGGTCTGCAAGATGGCGCTGGCCTCGCCAAACGGGTCATGGTTGAGCGCCATGACAAACGAGCGATCGATCTTGAGCTTGTCGAGCGGCAGGCTGCGCAGGTAGGACAAGGACGAATAGCCGGTCCCGAAATCATCCAGCGCCACGCGCACGCCCAATTCCCTCAAGGCCTGCAGCGTGGTGCGGGCGCTCTGCTCATCCTGCAGGAATGAGGACTCGGTGATTTCGAGCTCAAGCCGCTGTGGAGCCAGCCCGCTGAGCGTCAGTGCCTGACGAACCACATCCCGCACCGACCGGCTGGCAAATTGGGCGGCCGACAAATTGACAGCCACCTTCAGGTGAGCGGGCCACTGCACCGCATCGCGACAGGCCTGCTCCAGCACCCAGGCCCCGATCGGCACGATCAGGCCCGACTCCTCTGCCATGGGAATGAATTCCAGCGGAGAGACCAGTCCTCGCGAGGGGTGCCGCCAACGGACCAGGGCCTCCAGGCCAACGATCTGACCATCTCGCATGCGGGTCTGGGGTTGGTAGTGCAGCTCGAACTGATCCAGCTCGACGGCTTTGTGCAGGTCCTGAATCAGCTCATGGCGTGCCTTGAGGTGATGATCCATGGCCGCGTCAAACAATCTGGCGGTATCGCGCCCGGCGTCCTTGGCTGCATACAGGGCCACATCGGCACTGCGCAACAGCTGTTCGGCATCGGGACTGGTGTCGTCCATGCGGGCCATGCCGATGCTGCTGCGCAATTCGATGCGCAGGCCATCGAGTTCACCTGGCTCACGCAAGACCTGCAGCAGGTTGTTGGCGCGCGCAAACAGCCTCGTGTCGTCCAGTCCACCCGGCACAATCAAGGCGAATTCATCACCGCCCATGCGGGCCAGCAACTCCCCTGGTCGCACTTCAGACTCCAGCCGCCGGGCGACCATGCGCAGCACCTGATCACCCACGCCATGCCCCAAGGTGTCATTGATCCATTTGAAATTGTCGAGATCCAGCAAGAGCAAGACGGGCGGGTGATCCTGCGTTGGTCGAATCTGGCTGAGCCGGTCCAGCCCCAGTCTGAACTGGTGTCGATTGGCCAAACCGGTCAGGCTGTCGATGCTGGCCAGGCGTCGCATCTCCATTTCCCGCTGATGGTTCTCCGTGATGTCGGAACCCACCCCTCGCCAACCCATGAGTCGGCCCTTGGCATCCAGCAAGGGCGTAGCGGTCAAGGACCACCAGCGGCGAAAGCCACCCACGCTGACAGTCACCACCTGATCCCGGAATGGCAAAGCTTTGTCCAACTGGGCCTGCAACATCGCGAGATGGGCCTGGTCAGAAGGTCGCTTGACATCGCCGAAGGTCTGCCCGATCAAATCCACGAGGGAGGCATCACGCAGCCCCTCTGCGCTGCGCCCCAACAGTTGGGCCAGCCGACTGGACACGTGCTTCAACTGCCCACGGGCATCTGTTTCCCATAGCCAGTCACTGGACTGCGCCTCGAAATCACGCAACAGCAAACGCACCACATCGCTTTGGCGGCTGAGTTTGGCCTCCGACATGAGACGGGCGGAAAACAGGCGGGAGGCGGCCATGGCGGTTGCCGCAATGGTGATGCTGTACACCATGAGAAAGAGCAGCAACACCCGCGACATGAGCGTATCGACCTGACACAGCACGAAGATGCTGCCAACAGTCAGGATGGCCACCCAGGTCAGCGCGGAAGGCGGGCTCGCCGCCAGCTTGAAGGCGCCAATGCCGATGTGTCCGGCAATGAGGGCCACCAGCAGCATGCGTGCATCGGCATCTACCAGCGGGAAAAGGTGAAAGGGCAGGCCCACGAACAGGATGGCCAACACGGCGGCAAACAGCATGGCCAGACGCACATGCAGGCGAGGCGCTGTATCGCGCCGGGCACCGAGTTTGAAATACCACCAGAAGGCTGCCCAACCGCTGGACAGCCCCACCACCATGAAAGTCCACGCCCGCACGGCTGCATGGCTGACCTCATGGAACAGCAGGTACATGACCACCGCCTCGCTGATGCAAGCCAGCATCAGCAAGGGCATGAAGTCGAGCGCCGACCTCAGTTGGCGCGCACGAAAGGCTGCCAACTGATCCGGTGTGGCACCCCGCGGCTCCCAATAAGCCACGATGGCATCCTTGAGTGCCTGGAGGCCTCTTCGTTCAACCGCTTCTGTCATCCTGCTCCACCGCGTGCTGCCCCGTTAAGACTGCAGCACTGCTCTGGACAGGATCAGACTGCGCCCAGATTATCGGACTAGTCAGATCTGAGCGCCAGCCAATTAGTTCACGGCAAAGCGCTGAACCCGACGCGGCTTGAGGTGCACCACCACCCCGTTCTGCAACACGCCGCTGTCACGCAGGGCGGCATATTCCCCACGGGTCAACTCAACATCCACCTCGCCTTCACCGTCCGTGCGGCGGAACTCCAGGCGGGTATTCGGGCCGACCGTCAGGGCATGCGCCAGGGTGACTGGCAAGCTGCCCTCTTCCGGACGGGCCAGCACCTGGATTTCGTGTGGCCGCACATAACTGACGTCGTTCGAGGCGCCACTGGCATTCGCGGCCGCAACCCCGCCAGGCACGTGGTCTCGCCCATGGAACAGGTTCACGTCGCCCAGGAACTGCAACACAAACGGTGACGCCGGGTGGTCGTACACCTGGTCCGGCGTACCGTCCTGCTCGATGCGGCCCTGGTTCATGACGATGATGCGGTCAGCCACCTCCATGGCCTCTTCCTGATCGTGCGTCACGAACACGCTGGTGATGTGCATCTCGTCATGCAGACGACGCAGCCAACGGCGCAACTCCTTGCGCACCTTGGCATCCAGCGCGCCAAAAGGCTCGTCCAGCAACAGCACCTTGGGCTCGACCGCCAGTGCCCGCGCCAAGGCGATACGCTGACGCTGGCCACCAGACAGCTGGTGCGGGTAGCGGTCGGCGATCCAGTCGAGCTGCACCAACTTGAGCAGCTCGGTCACCTTGGCGTGGATCTCGGGCTCACTGGGGCGGGTCGCCTTGGGGCGGACACGCAGACCAAATGCCACATTTTCAAAAATGGTCATGTGACCAAACAGGGCGTAGTGCTGGAACACGAAGCCCACCTGACGCTCTCGCACCGGTACGTTGGTCGCATCCTCACCGTGAAAGAGCACCGACCCGCTGTCCGGTTGTTCCAGCCCCGCGATGATGCGCAGCAAGGATGTCTTGCCCGACCCGGATGGCCCCAGCAGCGCGACCAGCTCGCCAGACGGGATATCGATGTTCAGGTTGTCACACACGGTGACGGCACCAAAGCGCTTCACCAGGTTCTTGATTTCAATGCTCATGCTTGTGCTCCACCACGCTGAGTCTGCACCTTTTGCTGATGCAAACGGCGTTCCACGACGTATTTCAGAACCAGGGTGACCAGCGCCAGGCTGGCCAGCAGCGACGCCACGGCAAAGGCCGCCGCAAACTGGTACTCGTTGTACAGAATTTCGATATGCAAGGGCAGCGTGTTGGTCTGGCCACGAATGTGGCCGGACACCACCGACACCGCACCAAATTCACCCATGGCGCGCGCATTGCACAGGATCACGCCATACAGAAGTGCCCACTTCACATTGGGCAGGGTGACCTTCCAGAAGGTTTGCCATCCCGATGCCCCCAGCACACGCGCGGCCTCTTCCTGCTCCTGGCCTTGCGCCTGCATCAGCGGGATCAACTCACGCGCCACAAACGGGAAGGTCACGAAAATGGTCGCCAGCACGATACCCGGTACGGCGAAGATGATTTTCAGGTCGTGGTCTCTCAACCATTCGCCAAACCACCCCTGCAAACCGAACACCAGCACGTAGATCAGTCCGGCAATCACGGGGGACACCGAAAATGGCAGGTCGATCAACGTCAACAGCACGGACTTGCCTCGGAACTCGAATTTGGCAATGGCCCAGGCCGCCGCCACGCCAAAGACCAGGTTCAAGGGGACCGAGATGAAGGCCGCCAGCACCGTGAGCTTGATGGCCGAGATGGCATCGGGGTCCGTGACCGCTGCGGCGTAGACCTCCCACCCCTTGCGAAAGGCCTCGTAGAACACCGAGACCAAGGGCAGGAAGAGGAAGGCCGACAGGAACAGCAGGGCCACGGTGATCAGCGTTGCCTTGACCCAGTTGGACTCGGTCCGGGCATTCGGTATGTTCAAAGGATATGTCATGGTCTGTGCCATATCAGCGTCCTTGGCGTTGACGGGTCCAGGCCTGCAAACCATTGATGGCCAGCAGCAGGACGAATGACAGCACCAGCATCACCACCGCGATGGCCGTGGCACCGGCATAGTCGTATTGCTCGAGCTTCGTGATGATCAGCAAGGGCGTGATCTCGGAAATCATCGGCATGTTGCCGGCGATGAAGATGATCGAGCCATATTCGCCCAGGGCGCGGGCAAAGGCGAGTGCGAAGCCTGTGAGCAGTGCGGGCGCCAGGATAGGCAGGATCACGCGCACAAAGGTTTGCCAGCGGGTGGCCCCCAGGGTGGCAGACGCCTCTTCCAGCTCGGCTGACAGATCTTCCAGCACCGGCTGCACAGTCCGCACCACAAAGGGCAAGCCAATGAAGGTCATGGCCACGAACACGCCTTGCGGCGCGAATGCGATCTTGATGCCGTGCGGTTCGAGCCACTGGCCGATCCAGCCGTTGGAGGCGTAGAGGCCCGTGAGGGTGATGCCGGCCACTGCGGTTGGCAAGGCAAAAGGCAGGTCGACCAGGGCATCGATCAGGCGACGCCCCCAGAAGTCATAGCGCACCAGCACCCAGGCCACCAGCAAGCCGAACACCGCATTGAGCAGGGCCGCCGCCAGCGAAGAACCAAATGTCAGCTTGTATGACGCCACGACGCGCGGTGAGGCAACCGTGTCCCAGAAAGCAGGCCAGGTCATGGTGGCCGACTTGAGAAACACAGCCGACAAAGGCAGCAGCACGATCAAGGTGAGGTACAGCAGGGTCAGGCCCAGTGCCAGGTCAAAGCCTGGCAGCACGGAGGGCCGCTTCAGCAAGGTTCGCGACAACAGCATGTTTACTTCCGCACCTGACTGAAGATCTGGTCAAAGGTGCCCCCATCATTGAAGTGATCCTGCTGAGCCTTCTTCCAGCCACCAAAGGTGTCATCCACCGTGAAGGTTTTCACCTTGGGGAAGTCCTTGCTGAAGGCGGCCAGCACCTTGGCGGAACGCGGACGCAGATGGTGTTTGGCAGCAATGGTCTGGCCTTCGTCGGACCAGAGGTATTTGACATAGGCTTCAGCCTGCTTGCGGGTGCCGTGGCGATCGACATACTTGTCGACGACGCTCACCGGGTTCTCCGCAAGGATGGTCAGCTTGGGGTAGACCACATCGAAATCACCACCGAATTCGTTGAGGATCAGCGGCACTTCGCTCTCGAAGGTCACCAGGGCATCGCCGATGTTGCGCTGGGCAAAAGTGGTGGTGGCCGCACGCCCACCGCCATCAAAGACCGGCACATGAGCGAAGATCTTGTGCACCAGTGCCCGAGCCTGAGCCGCATCACCGCCTTGCTTGATGACGGAACCCCAGGCTGCCAGATAGGTATAGCGGCCATTGCCAGACGTCTTCGGGTTCGGAATCACCACCGAGATGCCAGGGCGAGCCAGGTCGTCCCAGTCCTTGATCTTCTTCGGGTTGCCCTTGCGAACGAGGATCACCGTCACCGACGTGTTGGGCGAGGCGTGGTCCGGCAGGCGCTTGGCCCAATCCTGCGGAATCAGCTGACCACGGTCGGCCAGCAGGTCGATGTCATTGGCCTGGTTCATCGTGATGACATCGGCTTCCAGCCCCTCCACCACGCTGCGGGCCTGCTTGGTGGAGCCACCGTGCGACTGCTTCAGCACCAGCCCCTCGCCCGTGGTCTTTTGCCAGTAGCGCGCAAAAGCCTGGTTGTAGTCCTTGTAGAACTCACGGGTGACGTCATAGCTGACATTGAGCAGGGAGACGTCCCCGGCGTGGGCGACCGCAGGCACCAGGGACGTCGCCGTGGCCGCAGAGGCCAGTGCAACAGACAGCCACGAGGACAGGACGCGGCGGCGAGAGAGGGTGATGGGCTTCATGACTTCTTATGTGTTGAATTTCAGACAGGTGAAGCCATGCTAAGAAGCCACCCAACTTCAAGGAACGAATGAAATCGACATTCCTTATTCGTTTTTCAACAAAAACAGGAGTCAAGCACCATATCTAATTACTTTTTGTTCATTACATATGATTTATAAAAACTTCCATACATAAGAAGCCTTGGACAGAATGATCCTCAGAAAACGATAAGGACAGCTGTTCATGAACTTCCAGCAATTGCGATCCGTACGAGAAGCCGTGCGTCAGCGCTTCAACCTGACCGATGTGGCAGAAGCCCTGCACACCTCTCAACCGGGGGTGAGCCGCCAGATCAGAGAACTGGAAGATGAATTGGGTGTCGAGTTGTTCATCCGCGCCGGCAAACGCCTGACCGGCTTGACCCAGCCTGGGGCCCAGTTGCTGCCTATCGTCGAGCGCCTGCTCGCTGATGCCGACAACCTGCGCCATGCCGCTCAGGACTTCGCCAGCCAGGACAGTGGCAGCCTGTCGATTGCAGCCACCCACAGCCAGGCGCGTTATGCGTTGCCTTCGGCGGTCAAGGATTTCAGGGAGCTCTTTCCCAAGGTCACACTGAGCCTGCACCAGGGCTCACCACGGCAGGTGGCAGAAATGCTGCTCAGCGGTGAAGCCGACGTGGGCATCGCCACCGAAGCGCTGGCCCATTACGACCAGCTCGTGACCCTGCCCTGCTATCGCTGGACGCACAGCGTTGTCGTGCCGCCAGATCACCCCCTGCTGCATGGTCCCCTGACGTTGGAGCGGCTCAGCCGCTTTCCGATCGTCACGTACGACGCGGGCTACACGGGTCGCACCCACATCGACGAGGCCTTTGCCAAGGCCGGCATCCAGCCCCAAGTGGTCTTGACCGCCATGGATGCCGACGTGATCAAGACCTATGCCGAGCTGGATCTGGGCGTGGGCATCGTGGCGTCGATTGCCTATGACGAGGAGCGTGATCGCAATCTGCGGGCCATCGATGCGGGCCATTTGTTCGAAGTGAACATGACCCGACTGGCCTTCCGCCGGGGGCACTTCCTGCGCGGCTACATGTACAGCTTCATCGAGACCTTCGCGCCCAGCCTCACCCGTCAGGTGGTGCTGGACGCCGTCAACAGCGACACACCGACACAGGCTGCTTGATCGGGGTCTTACTGGAGGCTGGTGGCCGTGGCGCGCAAGGCCATCAGGCGCTGCAGCAGGCCATCGGGAATGCGGGCCACAGTCCGCACCGCACCACGGTAGACCACGCCGGCATTGCCATCCAGGGTGATCACATCACCTTCCTGAAAGTGCTCGCCCGCAATCGTCACACCATGCCCAGCCTCGTCGAGTTGCAACTCTGCACAGCCGACCAGACACACCTTGCCCAGGTGCCGTGCAACCACAGCTGCGTGTGAGGTGCGTGCCCCGCGCTCTGTGAGCAGCCCCACGGCCGACTCCAGGGCTGCGATGTCGCTGGTTTCTGCATCGCGCCTCACCAGCACCACGGTCTTGCCAGCCGCATGGCGCTCTCGCGCCCGCTCTTCACCCAAGGCCATTTCGCCAATGGCCACACCACTGCAGGCCGTGGCTGCGCTGGCCAGGGGGCTGAGGCTGCGACCATCGTCCGACACCACCTCAACGAGGGTGAGGTCTGCTTCGCTCAGGTGGTCGGTGCGCTGACGGGCCACCGCGGGTGAGATCACGCCCTCATCGAGCAGATCCAGCGCGATGCGCGCCGCAGCCTGTGGTGTGCGCTTGCCTGTGCGGGTCTGCAGCATGAACAGCCGACCATCCTGCACCGTGAATTCGAAGTCCTGCATGTCGCCCAGCGCATGCTCCAGCGTGCGGGTGGCACGCTGCAGCGCGTCCCAGGCCTCCGGCATCACACTGGCCAAGGTCTCATGACCATGGGCGCTGCGGCGGCCTGACACCACATCTTCGCCCTGGGCATTGAAGAGGAAATCCACCCACAACTGCGGGGCGCCCGAAGCCGGGTCCCGGGTGAAGCCCACCCCCGCGCCCGACAGCCCCCCGGCATTGCCAAAGACCATGGCCTGCACCGTCACGGCGGTACCGATTTCATCGCTCAGGTGATTCAGTCGCCGGTACTCACAGGCCTTGGCAGACTGCCACGAAGCAAACACCGCGGCGATGGACTCATTGAGTTGTTCGATCGGATCCTGCGGGAAGGGCCGCCCGGCATGTGCTTCATACACGGCCAGATAACGGTGGGTGAGTTCGCGCAGCTCGGCGAAATCCAGATCATGTTCATCACGATGATCGAACAGCAGGTGGTCTTGGGCTTCAAACAGGTCCGGGGCGACACCTGCCACCACTTCACCATAGGTAGCCACCAGTCGGCGGTAGGCATCCCAGACCAGACGCGGGTTGCCGGTCTGCCGCAACAGGCCTGGCACCGTCACGTCACACAGGCCCACGTTCAGCAGGGTTTCCATCATGCCGGGCATGGACACCGGTGCACCGGAGCGCACCGACAGCAGCAACGGCCGACGGGCGTCGCCCAGCTTGGAACCCGTCTGCGCCTCAAGCGCACGCAAGCCAGGCAACCAGTCGGCGGCGCTGGCACCACCCAGTGCGCAATAGCCGGTCCCCAGCACAAAGGCAGGCGGTACCGGCAACTGCAGGTCGGCCATGCGCAACAGGTTGTAGGCCTTGGCACCCATGGTGTCGGCCGAGGGCTCGCTGTCACCCGTCAAGTTGGGAGAAGACAGACCACACCCGACAACAAACAGATCACGGGAGGATGAATTCGTGGCTCGATCGGCACTCATGCGCTGGCTCCAGCTCGATTGAAAGCAACTTCGCGCAGGGCATAGCCTGCAGCCAGCAAGCGGTCGGACGCCAGCTCCAGCGTCACGGCCAGGTCATTGGCCAGCATCAGGGCCGGCGCTTCCTTGAGCGTGCTCAAAATCAGCCTGCGCGCGCTGCGCAGCAACTCATCACAATGCCGTTCTGCACGCAGCACGCTCCACAAGGCCGCGAGGAAGGCATCGCCATCCGAGGCGTCGCCCCCGGCCCCCAGGCTGCGGGCCACGGCGAGTGCCTTGACATGGTCCTGTGTCGCATTGAACACGGCCTCGGCCAGCTTGCTGAGCACCTGTCGCACGTCGGCTGTCCAGCCCTGCTGATGGTGGTCGGCAATCAGGCTCATCAGGAACGCAGCCTCTTCCAGGGCATCGGCCACGTCGTCGGTGGTCTCGATCAGGCGGGCAAACGGTGTCCAGCGCGGCTGGTGTTCGGCCTGGCTGCGTGCCTGCATCACCAGGTGGTCGGCCTGCCGCTCCCACACCTTGGCACGTGCAGCCAACTCGTCGGCCGCATCCCGGCGGCTGTCTCGCCCATGGCTGAGCCCATCGCGCACGGCCTGAGCCAGCGCATGACAGTAAGCAGCGTGTTCAGCCAGCAGGTCGAACTCACTGGTGCGCTGCTGAACCAGGCGGGCCAGCAGCATGCGCACCTCGTCGGCCACCAGCGCCAGCGGGCCTCGGGCCAGCAAGACCTGGGTCGACAGCTTGAGGGTGTCAACCAGGAACGAGCGTGCCCCGGCTTCCCCCAGCACCGTATCAAGCCGGTCGCCAATGCGGAAAGCGCGCTCTCCAAGCGACTGCATCGCGCTGTAGATCAGTTGCTCACCACCGGCCTTGAGCCAGGCCATGTGCCCCACTTCCAGGCGCGCTGCCTGGGTCAGCACAGCCACAGCGTCATCACCGCCGACAAAGTGCTGCAGGCGCTTGCGGGCGCGGTTCCAGTCAATGAGGAACACGATGCGCGAGCCGATGCCTTCCAGCGTGTGCAGCAGCGTCATCTCCGAACTGCTGTCAAACGTGGCGGTCCCCACGTGATAGGTTTCACCACCGTTGAGGCCCGGTGTCACGCGGGGCTCCACCGCCGTCCATTGCGCGCCCAGTTCCGACAGGATGGCCTGGAAAAACGCAAAGCGAGGGCGATGCAGGTCCGAATACGTCATCGTGACCCGCAGGCCTTCGACCTGCACCACCAGCACGTGGGCATCGTTGGTGCCAATGTCGTTTTGCAGCAGCAGGCGTTCACCGTCACGCGTCGCGGCGGTATCCAGCCCTGGGTGATCCAGTTTCAGTTTGGCGGTGCGATTGAGCCCGCGCATGAAGGCAGCAACCCGGGGCCGGTCCTCATCCAGCAACTGCCAAACGTGCGCCCCATCAATGTCCTCGCTGGCGAGCGCCGCGGCGAGGTGGTTGAGCCGTTTGTGCAGGTCCATCACCAGGATGTGGAGGCTGTCGCTGTCATGGCGATTGCCGTGGGTCAGGTCACGCAGTTGCGCCTCATCCAGACGCTCACCCTTGAGTTGATCCAGCCAGGTTGACCAGGTCTCGACGCGCGTGCGCAGGGTCAGGTCATCCGGTTCGGACAACAGCACCGGACGGGCCATGATCTCGATGTCCTCGTGAAGCTGGTGCGCCAGCTTTTCAAGCTCAGGCAACAACAGTGCGTGGCCTGCGCGGGATGCACTGCCAGGCAAGTCACGCAGCCAGCCGTCCTGCACCCCGGCGGCGGCCATCTCATGACTGAGATCGAGCGCCTCCTGATCAGGGTGCGCCGCATGGTCGGCGCCCGCCTGCACCACAGACAGGTAGAGCTTGAGGCGGTCATTGGCTCTCAAGGCCGCTTTCACACGGGCAGGCATCAACAATTCCTGCTGACCCAGCATCGCCACCGCTTCTGCTTTCTGCATTACACCCTCCGGATGATCGAGCTGACCAGTTTGTGTGAGGCTTGTGACAAGCCCGTTAATGCCCATGCAAGAGCCCTGCCATTTGATGCAGCGCAACGGCCTCCTTGCGGCTGCTTCACATTTCCTGCACACGAAGCTGACATACTGGCGCCACCTGAACGGGATGAAAGCGCATGCACCGTCGTCTGGAAGTGAGAGGCCTGGTCCAAGGGGTGGGGTTTCGCCCCTGGGTCTGGCAGGAAGCCACCCGGCTGGGCCTGATCGGCTGGGTTCGCAACACCAGTTTTGGTGTGGAAATCGATTTGCACGGCGAAGCGCCACAGCTCGACGCCTTGCAGGATCTGCTCTGGCACGCTCCGGCACCAGCCCGCGTGGAACAAGTCCATGCGGTGGCAGCCGGCAACGAGCAGGCCACATCCACCCCCCCCTTCGCCATCCGTCCCAGCACCCGCGAGCGTGCCCCGACGGCCTTGCTGGCGCCCGACACCGCCACCTGCTCGCACTGTCTGAGCGAGCTGTTCGATCCAACCAACCGGCGCTGGCGGCACCCCTTCATCCAGTGCCCGCACTGCGGCCCTCGGCTAACCCTGACCCGTCATCTGCCGTTCGACCGGGGTAACACCAGCTACGGCGCATTCGAGCCCTGCGCCCATTGTCTGGACGACACCGTTCGCAGTGAAGACCGCCGTTTTCATGATCAGACAAGCGCCTGCCCCCAATGCGGCCCGCGTCTGAGCCTGATCGACCGTCACGGCAAGCCTGTTGAAGGTGATCCGATCGAACAGGCATGGCACCGTATTCAATCGGGGCAGATCGCGGCCATCAAGGGCACCGGCGGCTTCCACCTGTTCTGTGACGCCCGCCAGCCCCAGGTGGTTCAACGCCTGCGTGACGGCAAGCCATGTGGCCCCAGACCCATGGCGCTGATGGCCGCCAACATCGCCTCGGTGCCATCAGTGGCAGACAGCACCCCGCAAGAACATCGCTGGCTGGCATCTGCCCAGCGCCCCGTTGTGCTGCTGAAAAAACAAGCGGCCAAAGACTGGCAGCACCTTGCCCCCGGGCTGGCCTGGCTGGGGGTGATGCTGCCCGAAAACCCGATTCACCACCTGCTGTTCCATGAGGCTGCTGGGCGCCCCGTCAACCTCGACTGGCTGAGTGAACCCCAGACACTGCTGCTTGCCTTCACCAGCGGCAACCGTGCTGGCGAGCCGATGATCACGGACAACGACAAGGCTCTGTCCGATTTGCACCATCTGGCTGACTGTTTCCTTGTCCACGACCGGGCCATCACCATGCAGGCCGACGACTCGGTGTTGCGGGTGCGCTCTGATGGCTCACCCTGCGTGCTGCGCCGCGGCCGCGGGCTGGCGCCTGTGGCTGTACCTCGCCCGGAAACCACCGTGGATGCTGCCCACAGCGTGCTCGCCTTGGGCGGTCGTCACCACAGCACGCTGTGCGTGGCACACAACCGGCACGCACAGATGGCCCCGCCCATGGGTGAGCTGGATCACCCCGCCACCCGCGCCGCACTGCGCCAGATGGCAGGCGACTTCCCTGCCCTCATTGGCGCTGTGCCCACGGCGCTGGCCTGCGATGCCGACCCCACCTTCTACAGCAGCGAGCTGGCCCGATCCCTCGCCCAGGAGCAGGGCGTACCCCTGCTGACGGTGCGACACCACCATGCCCACGTCGCCGCGGTCCTGGCGGAACATGGGCTCAACCGCCCGGTCATCGGCCTGGTGCTGGACGGCTACCTGCCCAGCGATGCCGACGCGGCACCCTCATCCCCCCTGTTGCAGGTGGCATTCGACAGCTGCAAGGACATCGGTCAATTCAAGACACTGTCCTTGGGCCGTGCGCCAGCCATCCACAACATCGGGCAGCTGTTTGATGCACTGGCCTCGCACTGGCAGCTTGAACCAGCCCCCATGTTCAGAGGCGATGCTGCCCTGCGTATCGAAGCCCTCGCGATGCCAGCGTGGCCACGCCCCCCTTTGCTGACGGGCTGGACCTTGTCGGACACCGGCGTGCTGGACTTTCAGCCCTTGCTGGATTGGGTGCGCGCCGAGCCCGCCTCGGCCGACATCGCCTCGGTGACCATCGCCACCCTGGTAGCCGGCCTGACTGAATGGACCTTGCACGCCTGCCGGCAGGAAGCGCTCGATACCGTCGTGCTGACAGGTGGGTGTGCTGCCAACCTGCTGCTAGCAGAGTGCCTGCAGCAGCGGCTGGCACAAGCTGCACTCATCGTGCACCAGCCCACCCAGTACCCCGGAGGAGATGGCGGGCTCAGCCTGGGACAAGCCTGGGTAGCGCGCCATCGGCTTCAGCGCAGCCCCCAGCCCGTAACATCCTGACGCGTACGCTCTGTCATCAAAACCTGCTAAGGTCTGGCTTCAAGGAGGCCCCTTGCAGATGGAAATCGCCATGGATGACATCGACGACATCCTGACCCGGCACCCTCGCGGGCCGGGTGCCTTGCTGCAGGTGCTGCGAGATGTTCAAGCGCGTTTCCAGCATGTGCCGGCGGCCGTGATCGACACGCTGGCTGAGAGCTGGGGGCTGTCACACGCCAGCATCCGCAGCGTGGTCAGTTTCTACCACTTTCTCAGTTTCACCCCGCGTGGACGCTACAGCCTCTACATCAGCGACAGCGTCACCGACAGGATGCTCGGCAACGAAGCGCTGATCAGGCAGTTGTGTCAGCGGCTGAACATCACCGAAGGCACCACCCGCGCTGACGGTCTGGTGTCCCTTCGCCGTACATCCTGCACGGGCCTGTGCGACCAGGGGCCAGCGGGCCTGGTCAACGGACGCCCGCTGACACACCTCACCCGGCGACGCACCGATGAAGTGGCCGAACTGATCCTGGCTGAAACACCTCTGGACGAGTGGCCTCCTGATTTCTTCGCGGTGGCCAACCCGGTCTGGCGGCACAACCTCACGCTCAGTCATCCCATCGAACCGGGCACGGCCATCCGCACGGTGCTGACCCATGGGGCAGACGCCATGATGGCCCAACTCCAGTTAGCGGGCTTGCGTGGCCGTGGTGGCGCGGGCTTTGCCACCTGGCAGAAATGGCAGGCCTGCCGTCAGGCCCCCGGGCCGCGCGCCATCACCTGCAACGCCGACGAGGGCGAACCCGGCACCTTCAAGGACCGCATGTTGCTGATGCAGTGGGCGCATGAAGTCATCGAAGGCATGACGGTCGCGGCGCTCACCGTCGGTGCCCGTCAGGGTTTTCTGTATGTGCGCGGTGAATACGCCTTTGTCGAAGCGGGCCTGCAGGCTGTTCTGGCGCAACGACGTAGCCAGGGGCTGCTCGGCAGCGACATCCTCGGCAGCAACCAGGCGTTTGACATCGACCTGCATTTCGGCGCCGGCGCCTATGTCTGTGGGGAAGAAACCGCGCTGATCGAATCGGTCGAAGGCAAGCGCGGCATCCCGAGAACACGGCCACCTTTCCCGGTCGACCGCGGCTACCTCAGCCTGCCGACTGTCAACAACAATGTCGAGACCTTCGTGCAGGTTGCCCAGATTGCTGTGCATGGTGGCGCCTGGTTCGCGACGCAGGGCACGCCGCGTTCGCCCGGCACCCGCATCCTCAGTGTCTCGGGCGATGTCGCCCGCCCTGGCCTCTATGAAATCCCCTGGGGCGTGACCGTGGCCGAGGTGCTGGAAGATGCGGGCGCCACCGATGTCCAGGCGGTACTGGTCGGCGGGCCTTCCGGACATTGCATCGATGCGGGTCAACTGCAGCGCCAGATCAGCTTTGAAGACCTCCCTACCGGGGGCGCCTTCACCGTGTTCAACCGCAGCCGTGACATGGTCGATACCGCTCGCCAATACACCCACTTCTTTGCCAGCGAATCCTGCGGGTTCTGCACACCCTGCCGGGTCGGTTGTGGCCAGCTGGTCGAAACAGCAGACCGACTGGTGCGAGGCCATGCGAGTCAGGTCGACATCGACCGTCTGAAAGACACCGCCGCCATCATGAAACAGATGAGCCATTGCGGCCTGGGTCAAACAGCCGCCAACCCCTTGCTCGACGTGCTGGCTCATTTTCCCGAACAGGTTCAAACCCGGCTGCGATCCCCCCTCGACGCATTCGACCTCGAAGGCGCCACCGCTGACATGCACCCGGCTCCAGCCCGAGTACCCACATGAGTGCCACGCCCGCCACCACCACCTTCCTCCTAGATGGGCGACCCGTGCCCTTCGAGCCAGGCCAGACCATCATGCAGGCCGTCCAGGCAGCAGGCGGCTACATCCCGCACCTGTGCCACCACGCCGACCTGCCCCCCATCGGCAGTTGCAAGGTCTGCAGCGTGCGCATCAAAGGGCGTCTGGTCGCGTCCTGCACCTACCCGGCCAGCGCCGGGCTCGAAGTCGAATCGGAACAAGACGACATCAACGCCGATCGCAAACGCCTCATCCAGATGCTGTTTGCCGAAGGCAACCACCACTGCCCTTTCTGCGAAAAGAGCGGCAACTGTCACCTCCAGGCCCTGGCTTACCACCTGGGCATGCAAGACACCCACTTCGTCCAGGTCTATCCACAACATGATGTGGATGCCTCGCACCCCGACGTGCTGCTCGACCGCAGCCGCTGCGTGCTGTGCGAGTTGTGTGTGCGCGCCAGCCGCGACATCGATGGCAAATCGGTGTTCGCCATGGCGGGCCGGGGCCTGCAAACCCATCTGATCATCAACAGCCCAAGCGGCCAGCTCAAGGACAGCGCCATCGCCGTGTCCGACCGAGCCATGTCCATCTGCCCAGTCGGGGCCCTCATGCCCAAACACCAGGGCTTCAAGGTGCCCATCGGCGAGCGGCTGTATGACCATACCGACATCGCACAGCGACCGGAGGACACATGAGCACGCCACCCGTCACCAAGCTGCGCATTGCCACGTGCTCCCTGGCCGGCTGTTTCGGCTGTCACATGTCCTTGCTGGACGTGGATGAAGCCCTGGCCGACCTGATTGAACACATTGACTTCGACCGCAGCCCCCTCACCGATATCAAGCACGTCAGCGAGACCGGTGTCGACATCGGTCTGATTGAAGGCGGCCTGTGCAACCGCGACAACGTCGACGTCCTGCGCGAATTCCGCAGCCGATGCAAAGTGCTGGTGGCAGTCGGCGCCTGCGCCATGTATGGCGGTGTACCGGCACTGCGCAACGGCATCCCCGTGGCCGAGCTCATCGAGGAAGCCTACCTGGGGGCCGATCTGCTCAACCCACAGGTGCCCCTGGACCCGGAGCTCCCACCGCTGCTCAAGCAGGTACTGCCGGTTCACGAGGTCGTACCCGTGGACTACACCCTCGCCGGTTGTCCGCCCCCCGCTGCGGCTTTTCGTGAGCTGATCATGGCGAGCATCGAACAGCGCCCCGTCGTGCTGCCCGAAGCCGAGCGTCGATTCGATTGAGAACCCCCATGCCATCCCGACTCGAAACCGCGCCCCATCCCGAAGGTCTGCAACGTGTGGTGATCGAACCCGTCAGCCGGGTGGAAGGTCATGGCAAGGTCACCCTGCTGCTCGACGAACAGCGCCGGGTCCAGCAAGCCCGTCTGCACATCGTTGAGTTCCGCGGGTTCGAACGCTTCATCCATGGCCGTCCCTACTGGGAAGTGCCCACCCTCGTGCAACGCCTGTGCGGCATCTGCCCGGTCAGCCACCTGCTCGCCGCCAGCAAGGCCTGCGATGCCTTCGTGCTCGGGCAGGCACGCCCCACGCCGACGGCTGACAAGCTGCGTCGCCTGCTGCATGTTGCCCAGGTGCTGCAGTCCAATGCCCTGCACTTCTTCCATCTGGCCTCGCCTGACCTGCTGTTCGGCTTTGATGATGTCGTGCCTCACCGCAACATCGTCGGCGTGCTGCAAGACCACCGTGAACTCGGCCTGCGTGGCATCCGCATCCGCAAGTACGGTCAGGAAGTCATCCGCATCCTCACGGGCAAGCGTGTGCACGGCACGGGCTCGGTACCCGGCGGCTTCAACCGGGCTCTGAGCCTGGCTGACTGCACCGCCTTGCGGACGGACATCACCGACATCATCAACTGGTGCCGTGACACCCTGGTCCTCGCACGAGATCTCTTTCTCTCCCATCAGGATGAGCACGCCCAGTTCGCCAACTTCCCGTCACATTTCATGTCTCTGGTGCGCGCCGATGGGGCAGCCGACCATTACGACGGCGCCTTGCGCGTGCGTGACGCCCACGGCCAACTTGTCGTCGACCAGGTCGATGTGCACGACTATGGCCAACTCATCGTCGAAGAGGTCAAACCCTGGAGCTACATGAAGTTCCCGCACCTGCGGGCACTCGGCCCCGACCACGGCTGGTACCGCGTAGGTCCTCTGGCACGCATCAACAATGCAAGCTACCTCGACA
Organism: Aquabacterium sp.; assembly: GCF_041909175.1. GTDB lineage: Bacteria > Pseudomonadota > Gammaproteobacteria > Burkholderiales > Burkholderiaceae_C > Aquabacterium. Next base: position 142,672 of record NZ_JAYRDZ010000002.1, read on the forward strand.
CCCCCCACGCAGAAGCTGCGAGGCAGGAGTTCATGGCCTGGGGCCAGGGACGCCCCGTGACCGCCTCGCTGGCGCAGCACTGGGCCCGGATGATCGACACCCTGCACTGCGCCGAAACCATCGCCCGCCTGCTCGCCGACCCCGACATCACGGGCACCGACCTCATGGCCACGGGCTCGCCCTTGCGCGAGGGCATCGGCGTCATCGAAGCCCCGCGCGGCACGCTGATCCACCACTACCGCATCGGTGAAGACGACCTCATCACCTACGCCAACCTCATCGTCTCCACCACCCACAACAACCAGGCCATGAACGAAGCCGTGCGCAGTGTCGCCGATCGCTACTTTGATGGCCGCGAGTTAACCGAAGGTCTGCTCAACCACATCGAAGTGGCCATTCGCGCGTACGACCCCTGCCTGTCGTGTGCCACCCACGCCATCGGCAAGATGCCCTTGCGGGTAGAGTTGCTCGACGCTGCCGGGCAGTCACTGGATGTGCTGCTCAAGCATGACGATGGTCGCATCGAACACGCCGCATCGAGTGGCCCCGTCGCATGAGCGAGCCCATCGCACCCATCCTGGTGCTTGCCATCGGCAACCCCAGTCGAGGCGATGACGCTGTCGGGCCCATCCTGGGTGAGCGCCTCATGCAATGGCGCCGGGAACAGCCTCCGCTGATCGCCAACCAGCTCGATGTCATTGCCGAGCAACAACTGATGGTCGAGCATCTGCTGGACATGCAGGGCCGACAACACATTCTTTTCATTGACGCGGCAGCCTCCGGCGTAGAAGGCCACCGGCTGGCACCCATTTTGCCAAGCCCGCCCCCGCCACTTCCTGGCCACGCCTGTCACCCGGGTGAATTGCTGGGTTTGTATCGGCAAACATTCGACACGCCACCGCCGGCCACCTTGCTGGCCATTGAGGGGCAACAGTTCGAATTAGGACAAGCGCTGTCCGAATCCACCGTCAGACACATGGATGCGGGCTGGCTGAGCCTGCTGCAATGCCTGAGCGAGCTGCTCGGAATGCCATCACCCTGCGCGTAAATTGCAAGTGAAGCTACAGCGCCAACGTGGGTTATCTCAAAGCATCAAATGGGCAGGCAGACAATCGCCGGTTAACCCAGACTCACCACCAGGTGTTCGTGCATGTCCTCTCATAACGACCAACATTCATCCGGCCTGGGTGCCCTGACGATCGCGGCGTTGGGCATCGTATTCGGCGACATCGGGACCAGCCCGCTGTATGCATTCAAGGAAGCATTCAATGGCCACCATGGCCTGCCTGCGGACCAGTTGCACATCCTTGCCACGCTATCAGCGCTGCTGTGGGCCGTGGTCATCATCGTGTCGATCAAGTACGTGTCCATCGTGCTCAAGTACGACAACGACGGCGAAGGTGGCGTGCTGGCCTTGACCGCCCTGGCCCACCGCCTCGGACACGACTCGTCTCGCCGCTCCCTGCTGGTCATCAGTGCGGGGGTATTCGCGGCGGCCCTGTTCTATGGCGACGCCATCATCACGCCGGCCATCTCGGTGTTGTCCGCGGTTGAGGGGATGAGTGTGGCCACGCCCCGGTTCGAACACTTCATCGAGCCCATCACCATCGGCATCATCATCGGCCTGTTCCTGATCCAGAAAAAGGGAACAGGCAGTGTGGGCAAGTTCTTTGGCCCGATCACGGCCCTGTGGTTCCTGACGCTCGGCGTCATGGGGGTGATGAGCATTGCCCAGACACCTGAGGTGCTGCGCGCCATCAACCCCTGGTATGCCCTGCACTTCACCATCCACAACCCAGGCAGTGCCTTCGTGCTGCTGTCGGCCGTCTTCCTGGCGCTGACCGGTGGTGAAGCCCTCTATGCCGACATGGGGCACTTTGGGGCCAAGGCGGTGCGTCTGGCCTGGTTCGGGCTGGTGTTCCCCTGCCTGATCATCAACTACTTTGGCCAGGGTGCCCTGGTATTGCGTGAGCCTGCCGCTGCCGCCAATCCCTTCTTCCTGATGGCGCCTCCGTCGCTCCTGATTCCCTTGGTGGTCCTCGCCACCGCGGCCACGGTGATCGCCTCGCAAGCCACCATCTCGGGAGCCTATTCGATGACCCTGCAGGCCAGCCGACTGGGCTATCTGCCACGTGTACGCATCCTCCATACGTCCGACCGGGAGCAAGGCCAGATCTACATCCCCAGCGTCAACTGGCTGATGTTGCTGGCCGTGATCGCGCTGGTGCTGGCATTCAAGTCGTCTGGTGCGCTGGCAGCGGCCTACGGCATCGCCGTATCCGGCACCATGATCATCACGACGCTGCTGACAGCCTACGTCACACGTATCAGCGCACGTACCTTGCGCCGCCCGACCTTGATCATCCTGGGCTTCTTTACCCTGCTGGAAATTGGCTTCTTTGCATCCAACCTCAGCAAGCTGGGTGAAGGCGGCTGGTTCCCGCTCACGCTGGGCGGCTGCATCTTCCTGATGCTCACCACTTGGAAGGAAGGCAGCATGCTGGTGGCCGATCAGCGCCGTCAGATCGACATCCCGATGAAGGACTTCATCGAAGGCCCGATGCCGGATGTGCCCCATGTGCGCGGCACGGCCATCTACCTGACCTCTGACCCGACCATCGTTCCCAGTGCCTTGTTCCACAACCTCAAGCACTACAAGGTCATGCACGAGCAGACCGTGTTCCTGCATGTGATCAACGAGAACGTGCCTTACATTCCGGACCGTCGACGTCTCACCGTCAGCCCATTGAGCGCAGGGCTATTCACCCTCACGGTTCGCTTCGGCTTTCGGGAAGAGCCCGACATACCAAAGGCCCTGTCCACGCTGAACGATGAGGCGCTCCGTCTCGACGCGATGACAACCACGTTTTTCGTCGCCCGCTCAACTGTGGTCGATGGGCCCGGGGCACTGCCTGCGTGGCGTTGCGCCCTCTACAGCTGGATGACCCGTCAGGCAGAAGGTGCCGGTACCTACTACCGGCTGCCAGCCAACCAGGTGGTGGAACTCGGCACCCAAGTCATGCTCTGACCAGCCAGGGCTAGCCGGTCACGCCACGGTGACCGCAAACTGCCCGGCCTCACCGACCCCCACGGCCAGGTGCTGGATGGCACGGCCTTCGGCCATGTGGTCCAGCACCACATCGGCCATCTGCGGCAGCAAGGTGCCGTTGAGGATGTGGTCCACCGCACGCGCGCCGGTGTCGACCTCGGTGCAGCGATCCAGCACGGCCTCCAGCAGGCTGGGCTCATAGCGCATGTCGGCCTTGTGCTGGGACGCGAAACGCTGTGCAATGCGATCGAGCTTGAGCCGGATGACATCCATCAGCACCTCATCAGCCAGCGGGTAATAGGGCACCACCTTGGTCCGCCCCACAAAGGCTGGCTTGAACACCTTGTAAAGGGTAGGACGCAGCATCTCGGCCAGTTCGTCGGCGGCCGGCCGTTGCGCAGCTGTTTTCATGACCGATCCACCCAGGGTCTCGTCATGCTGGAAGCAGGCCTGCATGATGCCCTGAGAGCCTGCGTTCGAGGTCAGGATGATGATGGTGTTGCGGAAGTCGATTTCCCGGCCTTCGGCATCATCCATCACCCCCTTGTCAAACACCTGGAAGAACATCTCCAGGACATCAGGGTGTGCTTTCTCGACCTCATCCAGCAGCACCACGCTGTAGGGCTTGCGGCGCACGGCCTCTGTCAACACCCCACCCTCACCATAGCCCACATAGCCTGGCGGAGAGCCCTTCAGACCGCTCACGCTGTGCGCCTCCTGGTACTCGCTCATGTTGATGGTGATCAGATTGCGCTCGCCGCCATACAGGATGTCGGCCAGTGCCAGCGCCGTCTCCGTCTTGCCCACACCGCTGGGCCCCACGAACAGGAACACCCCCTTGGGCTTGTTGGGATCCTCCAGGCCAGCACGCGCCGTACGCACCCGCTCGGCAATGGCAGCCAGCGCATGGTCCTGTCCCATGACCCGCTCCTGCAAACTGCGCTGCAAGCGACGCACGGTATCGATTTCATCCTTGACCATCTTGCCCAGCGGGATGCCTGTCCAGCCCGAAATCACCTCGGCGACCACATGACCATCCACCTGAACGGGGACCAGCGGCGCATCACCTTGCAGGGCCCGCAAGGCCTGTCGCTGCTCCAGCAGTGTCTGCTGCTCGATATCCGTCAGCACCTCTCCGGCCTCCATGCGCAAACGCAGCGCCCATATCGACTGAACCAGTCGCTGCTCCTGCTCCCACTGTGACTCATCGGCGGCGAGCTGGGCGGCCACATCGAGCCGGATCATCTGCAAGTCGTCGATCCGGTTCCCATGCGCCGCACCACTGCGCTGCTCACGGCTCAGCGCCAGCACCTCGGCATCAATGCGCACCAGTTGCTTGCGGGCGTCATCAATGCGACCGGGTGTGGCACGCTGACCCAATGCGACCCGCGCACAGGCCGTATCCAGCACACTCACAGCCTTGTCAGGCAACTGCCGGTCGCTGATGTACCGACTGGACAGACGCACGGCTTCACTGATGGCCTCGTCCAGCAGTCGCACACCAAAATGCTGCTCCATCAGAGGCACCATGCCACGCAACATCGCACACGCCAACAGTTCACTGGGCTCTTCAACCTTCACCACCTGGAAGCGGCGCGCCAGCGCGGCATCCTTTTCGAAGTATTTCTTGTATTCACCCCAGGTGGTCGCGGCGATGGTACGCAACTCACCACGCGCCAATGCTGGCTTCAACAGGTTGGCAGCGTCGTTCTGGCCTGCCTGCCCACCGGCACCAATCATGGTGTGCGCCTCATCGATGAACAAGATGATCGGCTGCGGACTGCGCTTGACCTCATCAATCACACCCTTGAGCCGGTTTTCGAATTCGCCCTTGACCGATGCGCCCGCCTGCAGCAAACCCATGTCCAGCACATGGATCGCGACACCGGCCAAAGCCGCAGGCACATCGCCCTGCGCCACACGCAAGGCCAAGCCCTCAACCACCGCTGTCTTGCCCACTCCCGCCTCCCCGGTCAGGATCGGGTTGTTCTGACGACGGCGCATCAGGATGTCCATCACCTGGCGAATCTCGGTATCGCGCCCAATCACCGGATCGATCTCGCCCGCGCTGGCGCGAGCAGTCAGGTTGGTCGTGTACTGATCCAATGCCGGCGTGGCAACTCGCCCCGATACGGCTGCATCGCCCCCTGCTCCACACACATCGTCACCCGTCACGGACGTGTCACTCACCTGCTCGACAGATCCCGCAACAGCACGCTCTGGATGATGCTTGAGCGCCACCACATCAAAGCGCTCAAACTGAGCCGAGACCCTGTCTGCAACCTGACGCAACCCCGGGTCAGTCAACATGGCCAGCAGCAGATGAAACCCGCGGATACGAGGCTGCGCGCCCTCCAGCGAGGCAATGAGCCAGGCGTGCTCCAGCCAACTCTGCAGGCGCACGGAAAACACCGGCGTACGGGTGTTGCCATCGCGGAATCGCCGCAACTCGCTCTCCAGGTCATTTCGCAAACGCACCGCATCCACACCCTGTGCACCACAGATCAGGCAGATGTCACCGCTCGCGTCGTCCAGCAGCGCCAGCAGCAGATGCTCCAGGTCCACCTCATGATGACCACGTGACAGACACTGATTGGCCGCCCTCTCGGCTGCGCGCCGCGTGGTGTCATTGAGTTTCGAGATCAGTGTCTTGAGTGAAAGGCTCATGGTCTAAGGTTGGGTTGGATGGTGCGAAAAGGTGGCTGCAAAGCCAGTGCTGACAAATTCATATCTGCCCAGGCATCAGGCTGCTGCGTGAATGTCATACCGGACATCACTGCGGTCCTGATCCGTGGGTCTGCTCAGGACAAAGGTGTCCCAGCCGAGGCGTCCTTGCTGGACCGAGCGAGCGCTGCTCAGAGACACCCCTCTCACATCCAGGCGGCTCAAGGTCAATGCCACCTCGTATTCAAGGCTGACGCCATGCACCAGCGTCAGCCACTCCTGGAGTGCAAGCGCCCCTGCCCCACCGGGGAGGAAGCGGCAAAACTGTTCGTGGGTCAGAGGCCCCAGCGCGACCCTCACCCGAAGATCGCGCTGCCAGACGCGCTCGCCCAACATCGCGGACTGCCCCAGCCTGCCTTGCACGCCAAGGCCCAGATGCAGCCGGGCCTGTTTGGGCACCTGATACCAGCGCCCCTGGAACTGGTCCAGTCGAACGGATACGCCCAGATAGTCCTGCAATACGGACTGAAGTTGTCGGGCAGACAGATGACGCTGCTGCAGCGTGCCCGCGAAATACGCCAGCGTGGCATCGGCCACACCACCTTGGCGAGCGCCCAGGCGATCATGCAGAGAACGGCTCCCCAAGCCGGCGACAGACAGCACATGCGGCATGAAATGCCGTTTGCCATCACGCTCGAATGCCAGAGGCAAACGGTTCTTGCGCCACGCGGCATAGAACAACATCAAAGCCCGGTGGCTGAACATGTCCAGAAACGACCTCGCAGCCGTGTCCTTCTGATACAGCTCCCTGTGCGCCAAAGCCTCCGTGTAATGCGCGGGCAGAGCGCCAGTCACACCCAACAAGCCCATGAAAGTGGGCGTCAGCTCCAGCGACTCCAGTTGTGCGGCTGTCATCGATGGACTGCTGCCATCGACGCCCGATGCCCCCATGCCTTCTGGAGCGGAACGAACCGTCACCGACTCGATCTCGCTCACTGGAAAGCGCATCTCCAGCGAGTTGCGCAAACTGACCTTGTGGAGACCGCCCTCGTCCTCCAGCCAGTGCTCCAGCACCCGCATGGCCTGGAAGAAGCCAAACTGCTGGGGTGCCGCCAAGAAGCGACTGATTACAGGAGGGCTTGATCGCCGTTGCGAGGCAGACATGCCAGCACCTCTTCACCTGTCCTGGACGACACCAGGGTCAGTTGCGTGAAACTGTTGATATGGACGTACAGCGCAAAAAAGCGCTCCAGTACGGCTGCCAGCAGAAACAAGCCTGTTCCGACATAACTGTCCTCGTCGACCTCCATGCGGACTTCGGTACCACGCACGAACGTCGCGAAAGGCTCACCAGGCAGCCAGGCCGTCGCTGGCAGAAACTGAACCGCCTTCAAGCCATCAACCTGCCTGCGATTGGAGGCGCTGCGTGGCAGGTCGTACAAGCGGAGCATTTCACACAAGGCTTCCATCCCGCCAGACGACAGCGACAGATGATTGAGCGACAAATGCGAAATCAGTCGCCACAGCGCACCTTGCCCACGAGGAAACCGGACGGTCGCAGTAGGCTTGCGCAGCAGCCGTACCTCTTTGGCCAGGCCACCGCCCTCAAGAAACAGATCCCCCCCGACGGTCCCGAATGGCAGCAAGGTAGGCAAGTCGCGGTTGGTCGCCGTCACCTGCAGGGACAGGGTTTCAGTCTGAGGACGAGACGGGTCGAAATCACCGTCCACCAGGGTGATTTCAGTCTCGTAACCAGGACTTTGCTCAGCCAAGGCCTCCTGTCGTTGCACATGCCAGTAGCGAGAGCTGCCACCCTCGCCCTCCCCCGCACTCAGGTGCTCATGTCGCAAGGAAAAAAATGGCTGGAACTCATCAACCGACTCGCCGTTGGGGGTCTGAACAACCCGGTACACGCGGTCGACTGAACTGACCTCATAGGCCCAGGCTCGGCGACTGTCTACCAAAACAGGGTAGCTCACCTGCTGGTGGGTCAGCCGAATCGGATCTGCTGGCTGGCTGAACAGGTTGATGACGGGCGTACAACCCGTCACGAAATGCCGCGCCTCAATGGTCTCGAGCAAGCGCCCCTCATCTGAGTCCGCGCGCACCCCCGCCATCAGCAGGTGCACGGTCAGATTGCGCGCTGCGGCCTCGCCGGAGTTGCCATCCCCCATCGAAGGCAATCGGTCGGTCGGCAGCGAAAAATCCACGAAGTTGAATTTCTCGGGAAAGGCGAAATACTCTGTCAGCAAGCGGTAAGCCGCGTGAGAACGGGCATCGAAATCCAGCAGAGCCTCGTCTTCGGCAAAGCCCGCCAGCGTGGGTTGATAGCCGCCATGACCGTCCGGATCGGCTGTCTGCCAAGCCTGGCGCTCACCAAGCTGCCACATCACCCCCACAACACGTCGGCACAGTGCTTCACGCAAAGCAGTGATCTGAGATGCTTCGCCATCCAGGTAGAGCCGCACCGGTGACTCGAACATCCCAGACCAGGACGCCTGAGCCGATTGCAGGGTGAAGGTGAGTGACAGAACCGAGGTAGCCGTGGCAGGCAATCGTGTGCCATCCGGTGCGGAGATGGCATGTCGAAATGAGGCCGCCGACACGGACAGCGGCCGAAGCACCAGGTCTTGTGTGGTCCGGAAGCGGCATGCCACGCCCTTGACTGGCCGGCTGTGCAGAATGGCACCTCGGTCTATCCGCTGCGGCCTGCTCATCTGCGTGGCGCCCTGCCCCAACTCGAACCGTGCAATCGAACAAGAAGGGAATGGTCGCAGGTAGTGCGGATACAGCACCTCCAGCAACGATTCGGTAAACAAGGGGAAATCGTCGTCCAGCCGCTTGTGAATGCGCGCTGCCAGCAAGGCAAAGGACTCGATCATCCGCTCCACATGCGGATCTTCCGAACCATCGCCGGCAAGTTGCAACCGACCTGCGATCTTCGGATAGCGTTGCGCAAAATGCGCCGAGGACTGTCGAAGTGTGGCGAGCTCACGCTCGTAGTGCGGCAACAGGCTTTCCATAAGGCAATGACTTCAGCAGAACAGATCAGGCTCAGTGACCTCGAGACACCTGATAACGCTGGGAGACCGGCTGCAACACGGCATCGAAACTCACCACTTCATTGATGTCGGGGGCGACCAATAGCGCCTGGATGGCGAAATGCAGCTTTTGCAGGCCCACCGTTGTCACACTGACAGAGACAACCGGGTCACGCAACCGTGGCTCATGTACATGCAAGGCGCGCCGGATGTCTTCACACAAACGCTCGCGATCGCCCTGGCTACCAAGGCACATCGAGACAAAGTCCTTGACCCCGAAAGACAAGACCGAGCGCCGGCTGTGCGGAAAGGATGCCAAGCTGGACTCCGGCAAGCCACAACGGGTGTTGAGCAAGGCCTCGACATCCCTGGCTACACTGTCCTTCAATCGATCAATGGACACCGCACCACGGTCTGGCCCACCGTCGTCGAACAACTTGTCAAGTAGATTGAGTCCGTACAGATTCATGAGCAATCCAGAAGGCCACAGCCCTCGCTGTGGCCTTGCTCCGCAGATCAGGAGAACGTGGCCGTGTTCGTGGCCAGGTTCCAGGCACCGGTGCCGGTGACCGAGCCCTGGCTGCCATCCAGCTTCGAAGCCGAGTAGGCCCACTCGACGGCGGAATACTTCAGACCGAAGGTCTCCTTGGGGATGCCTTCGCCCGACACCGTCGGTGCCACCGACGAGATCAGCACGTTCTTCAACTTGATCACGAGGTACTTGACGCGGTCGTTCTTCGTGCCGGTGTTGAAAGAGCCTGTCTGGCCGCTGGAGCGGTAAAAGGTGATTTCCACTTCCGGGGTCACCAGGCCTTGAGAGGCGGCTTGCCACAGCTTGGGGCTGGCGGAATCGATGTCCTTGACGAACACCATTTCCTCATGTTCACAGCGCTCGGCGGTATGGCCGCCTGCGGTCGACGCCGTGGCCGACTTGGGCTGACGAATCAGGTGCGACCACGAATCGATTTCGATGGTGGGCTTGCTGTTCTGGCCGGTGGCCGAATTGCTGCCATGCACGGCATCACGGACATCACCCTTGATGGCCGAATTCTTGAACTCGATATAGATGTCTTTCACGACATTTCCTTCCGACTTTGTGATGAGAATGGACCAGCATCAATTGCCGCCGGGCAACTCCGCCACGAGACGCAATGACACCGACAGCTCGTCCAGCTGGAAGTGCGGGCGCACGAAGGCAACCGCACGGTAGACCCCCGGTCGACCGGGGACTTCCTGAACCTCGATCGAGGCTTCACGAAGGGGGTACTTGGCCTTGGCTTCCTGAGAGGCACTGTCATCGGCCAACACGTACTGTGCGATCCAGGCATTGAGGAAGGTCTCGACGTTGCCTGCGGACGCAAAGCTGCCAATCTTGTCGCGCATCATGGCCTTGAGGTAATGCGCGATGCGACAGACCGAGAAGATGTATTGCAGCTGCGAGGCCAGCACCGCATTGGCATTGGCCGCCGGGTTGTCGTACTTGCGGGCCTTCTGCACAGACTGCGCGCCAAAGAAGGCTGCGTAGTCCGTGTTCTTGCAATGGACGAGCGGAACGAAACCCAAGTCGCTCAATTCCTTCTCTCGGCGATCGGTGATGGAAATCTCGGTGGGGCACTTGAGCGCCACTTCGCCATCATCAGTCTTGAAGGTGTGCGTAGGCAGGTCTTCCACGAGGCCGCCGCCCTCCACACCCCGGATCGCAGCGCACCAGCCGTACATCTCGAAGGCTGACGTGAGGCGAGCACCAAAGGCATAGGCTGCGTTCACCCACAGGTACTTGGCATGGTCGGTCCCGTCGATGTCTTCAACAAAGTTGAAGCCTTCGGTGGTGTTGCCGTCCTTTGGATCAAACGGCAGACGACCGAGAAAACGTGGCAGGGTCAGCGCGACATACCGGGCGTCTTCCGACTCACGGAAAGACTTCCATTTGGCGTACTCGACGGTGTCGAACACCTTGGACATGTCGCGCGGCTTGCCCAGGTCAGTGAACGACTCCAGCCCCATCAACTCCGGAGATGCTGCCGAGATGAATGGCGCATGAGCGGCGGCCGCCACATGAGACATCTGCTCCAGGAAATACATGTCCTCGGCGCTGCGACCGATATCGAAGTCGCCAACCAGCGAAGCGAAGGGGGCACCACCAAAGGTGCCGAACTCTTCTTCGTACACCTTCTTGAACAAGGCCGACTGGTCAAAGTCAATGGCCGTCTTGAAGTCCTTGACAAGCTCCTTCTTGGTGGCGTGAAAGACCTTGATCTTGAGTTTTTCGCCCGTTGACGTCTGCTTGCACAGATAGTGCAACCCGGTCCAGGAGGCTTCCAGCCTCTGGAACTCAGGCGTGTGCATGACCTCGCTCAGCTGATCGGAAATCAGCTTGTCGATCTCGGCAATGCGCGCATCGAGCGTGGCTGACAGGTTATCCGACACCACGACGGTGCCTTGCAGCACCTCCCGTACCAGTTCGCTGATCAGGTCCTTGGCTCGATCGTGCTCGGTCGGCGTGCGAGCGACGCGGCTGCGTGCAACGATGTCGTCGAGCAAGCTGAGGCTGCCTTCACCCTGTGGCAGTCCATTGGTTTGCAATTGAGCACTCATGGCTTCACTCCTCTTCAGGTCGGGCTTCATCGCCCAGTTGCTGCAACTGCTCGGTGTTACTCAGCACATCGGCCAACACGTCTTCTAGCTTCTCGTTGCCAGCCATCTTGTTGCGCAGATCAGAGAGCTTTGTGCGAGCCTCCAGCAGCCGGCGCAGAGGCTCCACCTGCTGGACCACGGCTTCCGGGCGGAAGTCATCCAGCTTGCGGAAATCGAGATTCACAGCGAACTCGCCACCGTCTTCGCTCAAGCGATTGCGCACGCGGTAACTGGCACGGGGTGCCATGCCTGCCAGGACCTCGTCGAAGTTGTCGAGATCGACATTCACAAACTTGCGATCCTTCAGACGGGTCACGGGCTGATCAGGATCGGGCTGTCCCACGAAGTCCCCCATCACACCCATGACAAAAGGGAGTTCCTTCTGCTCGATCGCATCGCCGATCTCGACGTCATAAGTCAGTTGCACTCGGGGTGGGCGAACGCGCTCAAGGCGCTTTTGCACGCTGTCATTCTTGGCCATGGTGAGATCTCCTCTGAAGTGAATTACTGCAACGCGCCGAATGGATTGGTGCGCCCACCCGCCCCAGTCGGCGCTGACTTGATCGTGCTGTTCGCCTTGGTGGCATCAACCGCCTTGACTGTCGAACTGGAAGAAGTGCCTGCACTGGCCGACGCAGCGCTACCTGCGCCCGCGCTGGCAGGCGCAGACGTGTTTGACCGAACAACGCGCCGTGCTGCTGGCTTGCGCGAGGCCGGTGCGCTCGCGCCATCTGCGGCCGGAATCAGGATGGGCTCACCAAGCGCATCACGGATCAGCTTGGCCACACTCTCTGCCTCTGTGCGGGTCGAACCATTGACCTCATTGACCTTGCGCAGTTGCTCCAGCGCGTTGGCACTGACACGCAAGCCACTGACAGCCAGAATGCTTTTGGCAGTCAGATCGCTGGTGTCACGCTGCAAGGCCTCCTGAGCTGCCGTGATGGCCTGACCATATTGATGCGCATCGAAATAGATCTGGGACTTGCGGACCCATGGTGTCTTGCTGGCCGGATCGACCTTGGCCGCCTGATCCAACTCTGTGAGCGCCTCTTCCGTACGCCCCTCCTTTTGAGCCTTGTCAGCCAGACTCAAGCGCTCTGCCAGCTTTTCTGCAGACAGCTGGGAGGCCGACTCCGCCGACATCTTCTGGGTTGTGCCGCATGCCGACAAAGCGGCAACCATGACCAGCATCACGGCACATGAAAGGCCGTGACGGACTTGCGATGAACGCACCGTGGAACTCCTGAATTTGTGGATGTATGTAGGGTTCAAGAAGACATGTCTTGCCTTGAACTGGCGCGATTTGAGCCCAAAGCCCTTCACCACAGCCACCCCCTTATGGGGTGCATTCAGGACTCTTGCATCTGGTTGCAATTCCCCCATCCCTCTCGTGGGGGGGAAGGGCCAGACACACGCTTTCAAGCTGCCTACACTCCCGCGCAAACAGCCGCTCTCCAGGGCTGGTAACAATACAAAGCACAGGGATCCAAAGCATGAAGGCGAGGTATGGCATCTGGTTGACGCTGATGCTGGTGGCGTGTGCCTCATCCCCCCCGCCCTCGGCGGATCTCATTCCCACCGGGGCATCGGCAGGGTCCGACAGCAAGTCGGACAAGCTGATTGATCTGGCCAGCATCAAGGACAAGGCGCTTGAGTTCGTTGGCATCAAGAAAGAGGCCCCACTGGAGTTGCCTGAATCGGCCAAACCCGACTGGCGCGTGACTTGGCAACTGCGCGCCAGTCCCTCCCTGAATGTCACACCGTCCGGCCAATCGCTGGCCATGGTCGTTCGCCTCTACAAGCTACGCAGCGCAGATGCGTTCACGCAAGCGCCTTATGACGCGTTCGGAGATGCCGCACGAGAAAAGCAGGCTTTTGGCGACGATCTCATCGAGGTCAAAGAACTGCGCTTGCTGCCTGGTCAGACAGAGCAGATCAAGACCAAGGTGGCGCGAGAGGCGAGCTACATCGGCATCGTGGCGCTGTTTCGAGATCCTGCAAGCAAGCGCTGGCGCTATGCATTTGACACAGCCAAGTCGGCCGACTCGGGTTTGATCATTGGTCTGCACGCATGCGCCATGAGTGTGCAGCGTGGTGAGCCTCTCGGGCTGCCAACCGAACTGGCTCGCTCCGTCGCCGTGAGTTGCTCCTGACGACCCCACCGCTCAACGCATTGAAAGGAACTGCGGTGCTACCTACGCAAAAAATCCTCTGGGGTGAAGGCCTGTTTCTGCGCCCACAACACTTCCAGCAACAGGACGCCTACCACGAGTGGCGCCTGGCCCAGTATGCACGTGCCCTGCACCCCCACGCATGGGGCATCCGGCACATCAAGATAGATGCCGATGCCTTGCAGACAGGCGTGCTGCGCATCCTTGAACTGCAGGTCATCTTTCCCGATGGCGAGATGTTCAATGCCCCTGGTGAAGACCAGTTGCCCGACCCTGTCCAGATCCAGTCCTGCCTGCCCGACACGGACGTCAATGAGGTGGTGCTGCATCTGGCCTTGCCACCCATTCGACGCCATGGCAGCAACTACAGCACCGGTCGCGACGATGCCGATCTTGGCGTTCGGTACTTCAAGCATCACATCGAGGCACCTGACGCCTTCACCGATGCCGTGTCGGCCGAATTGACGGTCTTGCAAAAATCCGTGCGCATCCTGGCCGACCACGAACCCCGCGCCCACCTGGTCACGGTGCCCGCCCTGCGACTGCGACGCACTGCCAGCGGTCAATTCGAACAGGATGGCCGCTTCATCCCACCCAGCCTGAGCCTGCAGGCGTCCCCTGCCTTGCTGCTGCACCTGCGCCGGCTGCTCGACATCCTGCAAGCCAAGGTCGATGCGCTGTACGGCCTGCACCGGGAACCCAGCAAGAACATCATCGAGTTCCGCTCTGGCGACGTCGCATCCTTCTGGTTGCTGCACACGGCCAGCGCAGCATCCGCTGGGCTGAGCCACTTCCTGCGCAACCCCGGCCTGCACCCGGAGCGGCTGTTTCAAAGCCTGCTCGAACTGGCTGGCTCGTTGATGACGTTTTCGAAAACCTACACCTTGTCCGATCTGCCAAGCTATGAGCACCACCAACCCGGTCAGGCCTTCATCAAGCTGGACCAGATCATCAGGGATCTGCTCGAAACGGTGATTTCCACACGCTACTTTTCTGTCCGTCTCATTGAAGAGCAGCCGTCGTTCCACCGAGCACGGCTCGACTCCGAACAAATCGGCAACCAGACTCAGCTGTATCTGGGTGTCAGCGCCTCGGTGCCCCCCGCAGAACTCGTTGACATGGTGCCGTCACGCTTCAAGCTGGGGGCGCCTGACGATGTTGACAAGCTGGTGTTGTCCGCCATGCCTGGTGTACGGCTGGTTCACGCTCCGCAGGTCCCGGCGGCCATCCCGGTCAAGCCCGGCGCGTACTACTTCACCCTGGATACGCGCAACCCTTTGTACGAACGCATGCTGCAGGCTCAGGCCCTGACGCTGTATGTCCCGGCAGGCTTGCCGGATCTGCAACTTGAACTTGTCGCTGTCAACGCATGACCACGCCCACACTCATGGCACCAGCCAGCATGGCAAGCCCGGCACGCAAGGAAACCTTGCTGGATCTGATGTACGACGGCTTTTATCTGTTGTTTCTGCTCAAAGGCCGCCACGCGCCCCAGGACGCCGATGTCTTTCGGGAGCGGATCAAGCAGTTCCTCACGGCATTTGAACGGGGTGCCACGCGGCTGGATGCCGATGCTGAAGATGTCTACGCCTGCAAATATGCGTTTTGCGCGACCATCGACGAGGCCATCCTGATGTCAGGTTTCAAGGCGCGAGACGCCTGGCAGCGCCTGCCCTTGCAGCTGCAATTTTTCGGTGATCAACTCGCTGGCGAGCAATTTTTCACCCGGCTGGAAACCTTGCGGGGAGAAGGTGCCCGCCGCGTGGAGGTGCTCGAGGTGTTTCACATGTGCCTGCTGCTCGGTTTTCAGGGCAAGTACCTCATCGAAGGTTCAGAAAAGCTCGCCTACCTGACCTCGAGGCTGGGCACAGAAATCGCCCACCTGAAAGGTCAACGCAGTGGTTTTGCCCCGCACTGGGCGGCGCCAGACCGCATTCGACACCAGCTTCGCCACGAAGTGCCCCTGTGGGTGATGGGTGCCCTGCTCGGCTTGCTGTCACTGACGGCTTTTGCAGGCCTGCGATGGCAACTTGGCCGGATGGCGGAGCAGCAACTCGGCAGCCACCACGACATCGTGCAATTGGCTCCACAGGTGGCGCACATCACGGTCACCCTGCCTTGAGCGAGGCGCGTTCAGCTTGGATCTGATTCACGCTTGACCGCGCCGACCGTCCCGCCAGCACGCACATCGCCTGCCAGCTCGCGCAGCTGGTTGAGCCGTTCTCCGATCTTGATTTCCAGACCGCGGGGAACAGGTCTGTAAAAAGCCTGCGGTGCCATGCCATCGGGGAAATAGCATTCGCCCGCGGCCACACCACCAGGTTCATCGTGGGCGTAGCGATAGTCCTTGCCAAAGCCCATGTTCTTCATGAGCTTGGTTGGCGCATTGCGCAAATGCAGCGGCACAGGTCGGGTGGTGTCCTTGGCCACCCAGGCCCGCACCTCGTTGTAAGCCTTGTAAACCGCATTGCTCTTGGGGGCCATGGCCAGGTAGACCACGCACTGCGCCAGGGTGAGCTCACCTTCAGGCGAGCCCAACCGTTCATAGGTTTCAGCAGCGTCCAGTGCCAGCCGCAAGGCCCGCGGGTCGGCCAGTCCGATGTCTTCGCTGGCCATGCGAATCAGTCGACGGGTGATGTAGCGCGCATCCACGCCACCATCGACCATGCGCACGAACCAGTACAAGGCCGCATCCGGATCGGAGCCCCGCACCGACTTGTGCAGGGCCGAGATGGTGTCGTAGAACTGGTCCCCGCCTTTGTCATAGCGTCGCAACTGCTCGCCCAGGGATTTTTCGAGTGCAGCCTCGTCAATGGTGACGCGCCCCTTGAGCATGCCTGCCAGTGTCTCGTAGGTGTTGAGCACCCGGCGGGCATCGCCATCTGCATAGGCGATCAAACGGGTGCAAGCCTGCGGCGTCAGCTCCGGTCCCTGGATGGCTTTCTGGCCCCGGTCCAGCAACTGGCGCATCGCCGCCTCGTCCATGGCCCGCAGCACATGCACCGTAGCCCGCGACAGCAACGCCGCATTCACCTCGAAAGAAGGATTTTCCGTGGTGGCCCCAATGAAGGTGAACAGCCCCGACTCGACATGCGGGAGAAAAGCGTCCTGCTGCGCCTTGTTGAAACGGTGAACCTCGTCGACGAACACAATGGTGCGCCGACCGGACGCTTGCGCAATCAGCGCTTTGTCCACCGCCTCGCGGATGTCCTTGACGCCGCCCAGCACGGCTGAGATGTTGAGAAATTGGGCATCGAATGCCTGGGCCATCAGGCGTGCCAGCGTGGTCTTGCCAACACCCGGCGGGCCCCACAGAATCATCGAGTGAGGCTGCCCTGACTCGAATGCCACACGCAACGGCTGCCCCTCGCCCAGCAGATGGTCTTGCCCGACAACTTCGTCCAGGGTACGCGGGCGCAAACGCTCAGCCAGCGGCGCGTTCAACGGCACGGGTGGGCTGGGGGGCGCACTGCGCTCACCATCGGAATCGGGAAGCAAAGACATGGTTTCCTGCATGTGCATATTGTCGCGCCGCTTGGCCGAATCCCCTCACCGTAACGTGGAACTGGACAGGGCGTGCCTTTGCTGCGACAATAAGCAATTCCCCGATGTTCAGACAACTTGTTCCAATATTTGAATTGGCGCAATCGTACCCATCTGGGCTCGCTCATCCCCTCTGACCCTTTCAAGCCGGGCTGACACCGTCGGGTGTCCTCCATATACGTGTCTTGAGTTTTGGTTGGCGGCGATGCCGTCGCTTTCAACCGACTCACCGTGACGATTCGGCACCTGTCACTGAACAGGCCCTTTCGCCCAGTTACGCGATTCGGACACGAATCCATAGCGACTCACCTGCTCCAGCAGCCTTGATCCGGTGCTGGACATTGCCCCATGGCGCCTCGCTTTGACGAGCAGCCGTGGTGTTTCGTATTGCCTTGCTTGAAGCACACACCGACATGAACCAATCTGAAGACACCTCCAAGATCGACGCCCTGGCGCGCCTGATCGACCAAGAAGACACCCCTGCCACCGAGGCGGATGAGAGCGCCGAGTCGCGCACCAAATTTGCTGATCTGGGCCTGAGCCCTGCCCTCGTCCGCGCCCTGGCGGATGCCGGCTATGAATACCCGACGGCTGTTCAGGTGGAAGCCATTCCGGCCGCCATGAACAACGAAGACCTGAAGGTCGCCTCCAGCACCGGCAGCGGCAAGACTGCCGCCTTCATGCTGCCGGCACTCGAGCGCATCGTCGCCGCACGCGGCGAGGGCAAGCGTCGTGAAAAGGGCATGATCCACGGCCCTCGCGTGCTCGTTCTGGCCCCGACCCGCGAACTGGCCCTGCAAGTGGCCAAGGCCGCTCAGACCTACGGTCGCCACCTGCAAGGTCTGCGCGTAGCCACCGTGGTGGGCGGCGTGCCTTACGGCGCCCAGTTGAAGGCTCTGCGTGGCCCTCTGGATGTGCTCATTGCCACGCCTGGCCGTCTGCTGGACCACCTGGGCACCGGCGCCTGCGTGCTGAGCAACCTGGAAGTACTGGTGCTTGACGAAGCCGACCGCATGCTCGATATGGGCTTCATTGAGGACATCGAATCGATCGCCGCTCAAACGCCTGCCGAACGTCAGACCCTGATGTTCAGCGCCACGTTTGCCGGCCACGTGGGCAGCCTGGCTCAACGCCTGACGCGCGCCACCGCCCGCTCGATTGACATCGCCAGCCATACCGATCGCCACGACAACATCGAGCAACGCCTGCACTACGCCGATCACCTCGGCCACAAGAATGAGTTGCTGGACCGCATCCTGACCGCGAAGGACGTCGATCAGGCCGTGATCTTCACGAGCACCCAGCGTGATGCCGACGTGCTGGCCGACCGTCTGGCTGACATGGGTCACGCCGTGGCCGCCCTGCATGGTGGCATGCCCCAAGGTCGCCGCAACCGCGTGCTGCAGGCCCTGCGCCAGCGTCAACTGCGCGTGCTGGTGGCTACCGATGTGGCCGCTCGCGGCATTGACGTGCCGACCATCACCCACGTGATCAACTACGGCATGCCGATGAAGCCGGAAGACTACGTGCACCGCATTGGCCGTACCGGTCGTGCCGGCCGCAGCGGTCTGGCTGTGACCATCGCCGAACGCCGAGACGTCCCGATGCTGCGCCGCATCGAGCGCTACACCACCCAACAATTGCCGGTGGCCACCATCGAAGGCCTGGAGCCCAAGATGCAACCCGCACCCGATCGCCAGCGCTTTGGCCGCGGCAAGCCGATGCCGGGTCAACGCCATCGTGACGACCGTTTTGGTGGCCAGTCACGCGGCTTTGGCGGCCCGCGTCAGGACCGTGATGAAGGCGGCTACCGTGGCGGTCATCACCACCACCCTGACCACGCAGCCCAGGGCCACCGCGCACCGCGCGATGACATGCCTTTCCGTTCGAATGAGCGCGGTGACCGCCCCTCTTTCGAAGGCGAGCGCTCGGATCACCATCCGCGTCGCGACGAGCGACATGGCGGCTATGGCGCCAAGGCTGGCTTTGGCGGCAAGCCTGGCTTTGGCGAGAAGCGCCACGGCGGTCAGGACAAGCCTGGTTTCGGTGGCAAGCCCTCGTTTGGCGACAAGCCCCGCTTTGGCGACAAGCAGTCCTTCGGTGACAAGCCCCGCTTTGGTGACAAGCCGTCGTTCGGCGACAAGCCTCGCTTCGGTGGTGACAAGCCCCGTTTCGGCGACAAGCCCGGCTTCGGTGGCAAGCGTCACACTGGCGCCCCCAAGCGCCAGGGTTGATCAGGGTTGATCCAGCACGTCCGCCCCCTTGGGCGGCGTGAACTGGAAGCGGTTAGCCGGGAGGCTGACCCGCGACTCAAACTGGGTGAAGGTCAGCCGAGAGTGCTGACCAAATCCATCTTCAATGTCGAGTGCCATCAGCGCACCCGCCTTGAACCCCACCCTCACAGACCGGAACTGCCCGTCCTTGTTGCGCGGCGTCGCCTCTACCCATTCGGAGCCAGCCGGCTCACCAGAAGGCACCGCCACATTGCGCAAGGCAAAGTCCTTGTCGAGCGAACCGCCTGAGAGCAATGCTGCAGGGCTTGCCCCCAAGGCCTGGCTCATGGGGCGCACCGTGACCTGATTGAGGTCTTCATCCCATAACCAGACCTTCTGGCCGTCACCCACGATCAACTGCGGGGTCGGCGTCTTGTATTCAAAGCGGAAGCGGTTGGGGCGCTGAAACTCCAGGCTGCCGACAGACTTGCGGGTCTTCTTGCCATCGGGCGAAGTCACCAGTTGGGTGAACTGGCCTCTGCCACTGCCCACGTCCTTGACGAAGGCATGCAAGGTGCTCACGCCATCCGCATGCGCAGGGATGGACAACACAGAAGCGGCCGCCAGCCACGCGCCGGCAACCCAGGCACGCCGGGACTGAAGCCCTGCATGCAAATATCTCAGATTCATATCAGGCATCCCAAGGGGCTGCGGTAGCACCCCCATCTCCACCACGCGCCGGCACCAGCAATTCGCGGTTGCCATTGGTGGCCATATTGGATACGAGTCCGGATTTCTCCATTTGTTCCAGCAAACGGGCCGCACGGTTGTATCCAATGCGCAGGTGACGCTGCACCAGCGAGATCGAGGCCTTGCGGTGCTGCAAAACGATGGCGACCGCCTGGTCGTACATGGGGTCGGATTCCCCCTCGGCACCACCCACCCCGCCCCCTTCGGCGCCGCCGGCATCACTGTCCAGCGTGCCGCCTTCAAGGATGCCTTCGATGTAGTTGGGCTCGCCCTGCGACTTGAGGTACTCGACCACGCGATGCACTTCATCATCACTGACAAACGCACCGTGCACCCGCGTCGGCAAACCCGTGCCCGGCGCCAGATAGAGCATGTCCCCCTGTCCCAGCAGGGCTTCGGCCCCCATCTGATCCAGGATGGTGCGGCTGTCAATCTTGCTGCTGACCTGGAAGGAAATCCGCGTCGGGATGTTGGCCTTGATGAGGCCGGTGATGACATCCACAGACGGTCGCTGCGTAGCCAGAATCAAGTGGATACCGGCAGCACGGGCCTTTTGTGCCAAGCGGGCAATCAGCTCTTCAATCTTCTTGCCGACCACCATCATCAGGTCAGCCAACTCATCGATGATGATGACGATATGCGGCAGGCGCTCCAGCGGCTCGGGTGACTCCGGGGTCAGGCTGAACGGGTTGGGTATCAACTCGCCCCGGGACTTCGCCTCGTCCATTTTCTTGTTGTAGCCCGCCAGGTTGCGCACACCCATCTTGGACATGAGCTTGTAGCGGCGCTCCATCTCACCGACGGCCCAGTTGAGGGCATTGCCAGCCTGCTTCATGTCGGTCACGACCGGACACAGCAGATGGGGAATGCCCTCGTAGACGCTCATTTCCAGCATCTTCGGGTCGATCAGGATGAGGCGCACATCGCGGGCCTCGGCCTTGTAGAGCAGGCTCAGAATGGTGGCGTTGATGCCCACCGACTTGCCGGAGCCAGTGGTACCCGCCACCAGACAGTGCGGCATTTTGGCCAGATCAGCCACCACAGGCGCACCGACAATGTCCTTGCCCAGGCCGATGGTCAACATGGACTGTGCGTCGTTGTAGACCTGAGAGCCCAGGATTTCCGACAGGCGGATCATCTGCCGCTTGGCATTGGGCAGCTCCAGCGCCATCAGGTTCTTGCCAGGGATGGTTTCCACCACACGGATGGACACCAGCGACAGCGAACGGGCCAGATCCTTGGCCAGGTTGACGACCTGCGAGCCCTTGACGCCTGTTGCGGGTTCGATTTCGTAACGCGTGATCACTGGCCCAGGGGACGCCGCCACCACCCGCACGTCGACACCGAAGTCCTTGAGCTTCTTCTCGATCATGCGCGAGGTCATCTCAAGGGAGTCTGCGGTCACGGTCTCCACCCGGCCAGGTGGCTCGTCGAGCAGCGCGATCTGCGGCAGCTTGGTATCAGACAACTCGGAGAACAGCGGCTTTTGCTGTTCCTTGACGATGCGATCGGACTTCGGCACCTCAATGATGGGCTGTTCAATCACCAGTTGCACGGGCTCGATCGGCATGTCGTGGCGCACTTCTTCGACCACGCGCTCACGCTCAATGGTGGCCTTCTCACCCAGGCGGATATCGCGCTCGACCTCGCGCTGCGCTTCCCGCCGCTCGCGCAGACCTTCGAAGGACGCACCAATCCGTTCAGCCAGATCAAGCCAGGAGAACCGGAATGCCAAGGCCAACCCAGCGACCAGCAAGGCGATCCACAGCACCCCAGATCCATTGAAGCCCAACCAGGTGCTGCTGAGCTGCCCCAACATCCAACCCAGTACCCCGCCAGCGTGCTCGCCAGCCAGATTGGCTTCATTGCGGTATAGCCGCGTCCACTCGAGCGCAGAGCTGGACGACATCAGCAACACCACGCCCAGCCAGAAGGCCCAGCGACCGCGCTGAGGAGCAAGCCCCCCTGTAACCGGCACAGCAAGGCCAGTATCACGCCGCAACCAACGCGCCAGGCCACCAAGCCAGACCCGTGCACCGACCAAGATCAGCCACCAGACCGAGTAGCCAAACAGAAACAGCCCCAGATCGGAGGCCACTGCACCCAGATGCCCACCCCAGTTGTGCGCCTCGGTGCGCATACCGGATGTCGTGAAGGCTGGGTCCAGCTTGTCATGGCTCAGCAGGGCCAGCACACACAGAATCAGCAACACCCCGCCCAGGAGCAAAAATGCCTGGTACCGCAAGGTGTGCTCGATGGGGTCACCCGGCTCGGGCGCCGGTGGCGCGGGCTGGCGATGCAGGCGACCGGTCACACGGGCGCTGCCCCCAGAGTCTTTGCGCTTGTCCGCCCGACCAGCGGGGGAAGCCGTTTCACTTCGAAGTGATCCCAAAGGAAAAGTCATGCCCGCATTGTGCGGGCATTTTGCTCAGGTTGCAGAGGAGAGAACCGTATCAGGCTGTTGCCATCAGGCGGTCCTTGAGCAGCACGCTGCCGGTCTCCTGAGTTTCGATCAAACCGCGCTCCTCCAGATCCTTCATCACGCGGCTGACCATCTCCCGAGAAGCGCCCACGTGCTTGGCCAGATCCTGGCGCGACACCTTGCCACGGATGATGCGGCCACCGTCTTCGCCATCAGCCATGTCCAGCAAGGCACGGGCAACCCGGCCATAAACATCAAGCAGCGCCAGTGACTCGATCTGGCGGTCGGCATTGCGCAGGCGCTGCACCAGTCCACGCAGGATGGCGTAAGACAGGCTGGAACTCTCCGGCAGGCACCGTGCGAAATCGGCCCGCCCCAGTACCAGCACATCCGTCTGCACTTCGGCCCGGACCGTGGCAGAGTGCGGTTCGTTGTCGATCAGACTCATCTCACCGATGTAGTCGCCCGCTTCCAGCACCGCCAGGATGACCTCGCGACCACGCTCGTCCGCAGCAACAACACGAGCACGGCCCGTCAGAAGAATGAAAAGAGCATTACTCTTACGCCCGCGTTCGACGATGAGCTCGCCGCGGCGGTAACGCCGCTTGACCACGCTTTCGGCGATGCTTTCGGCCTGGGCAGCCGTGAGCATCGAAAACAGTGGCACGCGCCGGATCAGATCAAGATTGGACAGCATGGCCATGGGAGCTCCTCGTGCATGAATGGCGCGGTGAACGAATCACCTTGAATCGAACGCGACAAACAACCTGTCTTTACAATTTTCGGCATTCCTACCGGAATTTGTAGGCACTTTATCGATGTCTTTACTTGGGACAACCCCGAAGATACGACGGGAATCCCCTTTTTGTTTGCATACCCACAAGGAAACGCACTATGTCAAACACCCAACATAGCCAGGTTCTGGTCCTGGGCTCCGGCCCTGCTGGCTACACCGCAGCCATCTACGCTGCCCGCGCCAACCTCAAGCCGACCCTGATCACCGGCATGGCGCAAGGGGGTCAACTCATGACAACCACCGAGGTCGACAACTGGCCCGCCGACGTGCACGGGGTGCAAGGTCCGGACCTGATGCAGCGCTTCCTGCAGCACGCCGAGCGTTTCAACACCAGCATGGTGTTCGACCACATCAATGCGGTCGATTTCTCGAAGCGCCCGTTCACACTCAAGGGCGACGCCGGCACCTACACCTGTGATGCCCTGATTCTCGCGACCGGGGCCTCGGCCAAGTACCTGGGTTTGCCCTCGGAAGAGGCCTTCATGGGCCGTGGCGTCAGTGGTTGCGCCACCTGCGACGGCTTCTTCTACCGTGACCAGGAAGTGTGCGTGGTTGGCGGCGGCAATACTGCCGTGGAGGAAGCACTGTACCTGTCGAACATCGCCAGCAAGGTTCACCTCATCCACCGCCGTGACAAGTTCCGTGCTGAAGCCATCATGATCGACAAGGTCATGGAAAAGGTGGCGGCCGGCAAGATCGAGTTGCACCTGTTCAACGTGCTGGACGAGGTGCTGGGCGACCAGACCGGCGTGACCGGCGTGCGCCTGAAAAACATTGATGATGGCAGCACCAAGGACCTGACCCTCAAGGGTTGCTTCATTGCCATCGGACACGCGCCCAATACCGAGATCTTCCAGGGTCAACTGGAGATGAAGGACGGCTACATCGTCACCCGTGGTGGCCAAAATGGCTTTGCCACCATGACCAGCGTGCCCGGCATTTTTGCGGCTGGCGACGTGCAAGACCACATTTATCGCCAGGCCATTACCAGCGCCGGAACCGGCTGCATGGCTGCGCTGGATGCTCAGCGCTTCCTGGAGCAAGGGGCGGCCTGATCGGTGCCTCTTTGCAGACGCTGATTTTCTGGCTATAATCAGCGTCTTTGCAAAAATTCGTCCCGACATAGGGGCTCAATGCCGAGGCATTGCGGCCTTTTTGTCGGAAGGGTGATGTCCCAAGAGTCTGCCTTCGGGGTGATTCTTGTTCTGATCACTGCTTCGCAACACCAGCTTTTAGCGAACGGAGAAGCGTCATGGCACGCGTCTGTCAAGTTACGGGTAAGCGCCCGATGGTGGGAAACAATGTTTCTCACGCCAACAACAAAACCAAGCGTCGTTTTCTGCCTAATCTGCAGTACCGCCGTTTCTGGGTCGAGAGCGAGAACCGTTGGGTTCGTCTGCGTGTGAGCACGGCTGCTCTGCGCCTGATCGACAAGGTGGGTATCGACCAGGTCCTGGCTGACCTGCGTGCCCGTGGCGAACTCTGATCGGAGACTGAAAAATGGCTGCTAAAGGCGGACGCGAAAAGATCAAGCTGGAATCCACTGCGGGTACCGGCCACTTCTACACCACCAGCAAGAACAAGAAGACCACGCCTGAAAAGCTGGAATTCATGAAGTTCGACCCCAAGGCACGCAAGCACGTGCTGTACAAGGAAATCAAGCTGAAGTAATTCAGCCCTTCCCTGTAAAAAACCCGCCCAGCATGGCTCGGCGGGTTTTTTTATTGCATATGAAAACCCCCGCCGTAGCGGGGGGCAGCATGTCAAGCGTGGGCAGCACGCAGCTTTCGAGAAAACTCTTCCAGGGCGGCCACGCCACTGGCCTCGGCCTTCTGGCACCACGCCTGCAGATCCAGCACCAGTTGCTCGGCAGACACATTGGTCCGCGTCCACAAGGCTCGCAGCTCTTCCCGCATCGCCAGCAACTGATCCAAGCCAGGGTGCGCAGCGCGCGCCTGAGATACGGCCTGACGCAGGCGTTCTGGCACCTGGTTGTCATCTCGGTGGAGCCACTTGCGAACCTTGCCAAGCTGCTCAGCTGCTGATTGTTGCCCGCTGGACTTCAAGCGGCTCATCTCGACCTTGCAGGCCTCCCGCACTTCACGGGCATAGCCGGCCATCAATTCATACCTGTTGGCCACAATGGCCTCCAGCGTCTTGGCATCTGCCACCGGCTTCACATCACCCAGTTGCAAACGCGGCGGCGTCTTGCGCACCTTGGCCAGGCCCACGATTTCCATCGCACGGATATAGCCCCAACCGATATCGAACTCGTAGGACTTGACCGACAGCTTGGCCGATGTGGGATAGGTGTGGTGGTTGTTGTGCAACTCTTCGCCACCGATGATGATGCCCCAGGGCGAGATATTGGTGGATGCGTCAGCCGCTTCAAAGTTACGGTAACCCCAGTAGTGCCCGAGGCCATTGATGATGCCTGCCGCCGTGATCGGAATCCAGATCATCTGGACCGCCCAGACGGTGATACCGATGGCGCCGAACAAGGCCAGGTCGATCACCAGCATCGTGATCGGGCCCCAGTTGTTGCGCGGGGTGTAGAGGTGACGTTCCAGCCAATCATCTGGCGTGTTGTGCCCGTACTTCTTCAAGGTTTCTTCCTTGAGCGCTTCGTCGCGGTACAACTCACGCCCTTGCAACAGCACCGTCTTGATGCCGTGCGTCACCGGGCTATGCGGGTCTTCCACTGTTTCGCATTTGGCGTGGTGCTTGCGGTGCACCGCCACCCACTGCTTGGTCACCGTGCTGGTGGTCAGCCACAGCCAAAAACGAAAGAAATGTGACGGGATGGCATGCAACTCGAGGGAACGGTGCGCCTGGGCCCGATGCAGAAAGATCGTGACAGACGCAATCGTGATGTGCGTCACCACGAGGGTGAAGGCGACGATCTGCCACCAACTGGCATCAAGCAGTCCATGGATTGACCACTGCAGTGCCGCATCCATCAACCCACCGGCAAAAACAAAATCTGACATTCAAAACCTCTCAAGCGGAACCCGCGATTTTAGGTGGATCAGCGCAACCTGTGTCATGGATAGCGCCCCCAAAAACACGATGCCAACCCATTCCCTAGCAACAACTTCCAACAGATGCAATCCCAATATCATGGGAAAATTCAGGACCACAAAATCTGCATACGTCGGTTCACGCGCACGCTCCTGACATGATCAGAACATTGGTTACTGGAGGCGCCGGATTCATCGGCTCTCATCTCTGCGAACGTCTTCTCCAGCAAGGACATGAAGTCCTATGTGTCGACAATTTCTTTACTGGACAACGTAGCAATATCAGCCATTTGCTCCGTGAGCTTCGCTTCGAGTTGCTGCGACATGACGTGACATTTCCGCTCTATGTCGAAGTCGATGCTATCTACAACCTAGCCTGCCCTGCCAGCCCGATCCACTATCAGTTTGACCCGGTCCAGACAACAAAGACCAGTGTGCTGGGTGCCATCAACCTGCTGGGTTTGGCCAAGCGATTGAAAATTCCCATCCTCCAAGCCTCGACCAGCGAGGTTTATGGCGACCCGGAAGTACACCCACAGACAGAAGCCTATTGGGGCCACGTCAATCCTATCGGCCCACGCAGTTGCTATGACGAAGGCAAGCGTTGTGCGGAGACGCTCTTTTTTGACTATCACAGACAACATGGAATCGACATCAAGGTAGCCCGCATCTTCAATACCTATGGACCGAGGATGCACCCCAGTGATGGCCGAGTCGTCAGCAACTTCATCGTGCAGGCTTTGCGCAATGAACCTATCACCATTTACGGGCAGGGCTTGCAAACCCGCAGCTTCTGTTTTGTGGATGACATGGTGGATGCTTTGATCAAACTGATGGGGACTGCATCAGGCGTCACCGGGCCGCTCAACCTGGGCAACCCTGTTGAATTTTCCATGCTCCAACTGGCCGAGCTTGTTATCGACATGACAGGCAGCCGCTCCACTTTGACTTTCATGCCGTTACCACAAGATGACCCTCAGCAACGTCGGCCTGACATCAATCAGGCAAAAGATGTGCTGGGCTGGATGCCATCCACCCAGCTGACAGAGGGACTCCAGCGCACTGTTCAATATTTCAAAGATCAACTGCAGCTTGGCGGCTAAATAGAAAACCGGCCACATGGCCGGTTTTCATCAGTGGTGGCAGTGAACCAATGTGGCTCACTCCACTGTCAGCACCACCTTCACGCTGCCATCCACTGCCGATTTTTCGATGTAGCCGATCGCATCGGGGTTACCCGCCACGAACTTCTTCACCTCGGCAGCAGAACCCAGCTCACGGGGTGGTGTGGCCTTGCCCGAGAAGGTCAGCCGGGCCCAGGTGGCTTTCACCTGAGCCGAGGTCTTTCCTGCAGCCTTGCTGTAGAAGATTTCATGCGCGTTACTGGACTCTGGCAGGTCAGCCGCCTGCGCGACCGAGCCATTCGGCAAGGTGTTGGTCTTGCCCATGAAAATGGCCGCAGCCTGGTCAGACGTCAACGATGTCACCGAGCTTTTCGGACTCACGATGACAGCTACTTGAGCAAATGCCACATTGGCAGCCACCATCAGGCAGGCAGCAGTCAGACCACGGAGGACGTGAGTGAACTTCATATTGGTGCCCCCTCGTTTTAGAACACAAAGTCAACAGACAGCGAGACTGCGTTGACGGTTTGTTTGTTGTCGTAGAAATCGCTGCCCACGGTTTCGTTCACATAGAACATACCCACGGAGTCAGCCGGCTTGACGATGCGGTCCCACTGGGCCTTGATCGCTACATTGCTCAGGACATCCCAGCGCACACCCAGTGAGGTCGTGCGCTGCTCGGTGTTCTGAGTGGCCAGGAATTGCGTGACATAGGGGGAAAACGGCGGGACGCCAGGGGCCATGGCAAGCAAAGGGTTCGTATGACGCTTGTCCACCGAAATCTTCGACACGGCCAGGTAGGGCGTGAACTTGCCGAGGCGATAGCCCGCCGAGGCATACCAGCCAGTCGTATCACTGATATAGGTGTCGGTTTTACGCTTGGTGTACTCCATCGAGGCCAGCCAGTTGCCACGGTCGATCGAGAGGCCGATCCCCGTGAATGAGGCGTCCGCACCAGAGGCGGTCAGCAAAGCCTGTGTTTCGGCACAAGGGGCTGCCGCAGCACACAGTGCAGCATAGCCTGCCAGGGTCTCGGTGGTATCCGACTCCACTTTCAGCTTGCCCTGGGTGTGGCCCAGACGCAGGGTGATGCCACCATCGAACTCGGCTTGCAGGTTGATCCCACGCATGTTGTTCAGGATCACCTTGGACGGTTCGGTGATATCCGACAGGCTGTATTTGGTATCGGCGCGGCCAGCAAAGATGGAGGCCGACAAGGTGGTGTCGCCAATCGAGGTCTGGTAGCTGGCATCTGCACCGTTGAAGCTGCTGAATGGCACCTGCCCGTAGACGTCCAGAGGCGTACGCACCCACAGGTTGGCGTAATTGACCTCACGGAAGTCGGAAATCATGAACAGGGGCGCGCCCATGCGGCCAACGCGAATGGCCACGGAAGGCAACGCTTGCCACTTTGCAAAGGCCCACTCTACCGACGGGGTGTATTGGCCTTCGGCATCGTACTTGCTCATCAATTGAGCAGTGAAAGACACTGTCGGCGTGAACTTGTAGGTCCCCTGGACAGCAATCTTGGAGTCCGGATTCAGGCTGAAATCACTGCCGGCACCACCACGCTGCCCTTTGTAGTTGAACTCAGCATCGTCCGTATCCAGCTTCACAGCACCCAGGGTGCCAAAGCCAGACAGGCTGAATTTGCCGTCTTCGGAGGTGTAACCACCCGCATGCGCGCTCATGCAGGCAGCCATGGCTGCCAGAGCCAGGGGCAGGTGCCGATGTTTGAAATGGGACATGAAAATGACTCCTCGATATGTTGGACCACAGCGAGCCTGTGGGAACCGACCGCAGCCGGAACCTTTTTCAGAGTGGGGTGTTCCCGTTATCTGAAAAGCTTTGTGGTTGTCGACATCTTCGAGTCACTTCTTGATACTCGTATGGTGAAAAAATGCCGGCTACACCCGGCATTTCGTCACGCAAGCATCAGATCATGATCAGACTCAAGCGTGAGCCAGTCATCCGCGATGGGCGAGACGTTCCTCGATCTGGGTTTCCAGCAACGCTGCCAAGGCACGTCGGTCAGCATGATTTGCAGCCTGCAGCGGCAATATGCTCAACTCCACCTTGAGCCCACGTGCCGTCAGCACCCGCCACAGCGACTGCATGAGGGTGGTCTCCCCCACGAATTCAACGGATGGGCTGACGGCATAGCCCGGTTCACTGTAGGCCAATGCCATGGGCTGCACCGGCTCACCCGCATCAATGGCCGCCTGAAGAAAATTGGCGTGGAAGGGCAACAGCTTGTGCCCTGAGCCAGTTGTGCCTTCAGGGAACAGGGCAACGGTGTCACCAGCCTGCAGGGCCTGAGATACCAGGCCGATCACCCGCATGGCATCCCGGCGCCGTTCACGCTGCAGATACAGGGTACCGGCTGCGGTCACGATGCGGCCCACCACAGGCCATTGCTGCACCTCGGCTTTGGAGACAAAACGCGAAGGAACGGCAGCATTGATGACCACAATATCCAGCCACGACACGTGGTTGGCCACTACCAGCTTGGGGCCTGGACGAGCAGAACCATGCACCACCAGTTCGATATCAAGGCACTGCAGCATCTGCTGTGACCACACCAGGATCGCAGCCTCGCGCTTGGCGGGAATCCAGCTGGCGTAAGGCATGCGAGCAAGCCATAACCCCCGCACCACCATGATCAGGACCTTCAGCACCCGCAAGGACGCCAGCAGGCCGTTGGCAAATACAGACCGATCTGCTAACTGAACCGTGGTGCTCATCCAGATCACTCCAGCTCGTGGGCGACCTGACCGGCCACCAGTGTCAGACAGACGCGCCCCGGCAGCTCGGACGCCGTCGACTCGAATGCATACGGGGTGAACTTGCCTTGGCTCACGAGCAGATCACGCTCGACACGCCAGTGCACCTTCGGGTCGACCACGCAGATGTCGGCCACGCCGCCCTGCACCAGCCGACCTGCGCTGGAAGCCAGCGACCCCAAGGCTTCGCCCAGCACCTTGACCGGGCCACAGGTGACCACAGCAAGGGCTTGACGCAGGGCAGCAGGAGACAGATCACCGCCAGCGTCAGCACCGGCCCACTTCAAGGCCAGACTCAAGAGCAACTCCAGTCCGGTGGCGCCAGGTGTGGCCTCACCAAACGGCAGCATCTTTTCGTCGTCGCTCACGGGGTTGTGATCCGACACCAGCGCATCCAGCGTGCCATCGGCCAGACCAGTCTGCAGGGCATCGCGATCACGGCCCTGGCGCAGTGGCGGAGTCAAACGCATGGCTGGGTTGAAGTAACCAATGTCCACGTCGGTCAGCAACAGCGAGTTGATGCTCACATCCGCCGTGATGGGCAAGCCCTGGGCCTTGGCCTGGCGGACCAGGTCCACCCCTGCGGCACTGGAGAGACGGCACAGATGCACGCGCACGCCAGTGGCACGAACCAGCTCGATGATGGTGTGCAAGGCGATTGTTTCAGCACTGACCGGCACGCCCGACAGACCGAGGCGAGTCGCCACAGAGCCACTGGCAGCCACACCCTTGCCCAGCCACGCGTCTTGCGGACGCAGCCAGACGGTATAGCCGAAGGTTGCCGCATACTGGAAAGCGCGATTGAGCACCAGGGCATCTTTCACGGGGGCATCAGCCTGCGAAAAGCCGATGCAACCGGCCTCGGTGAGCTCGGCCATCTCGGTGAGCGCTTCGCCCTTGAGCCCTCGCGTCAAGGCGCCCAGCGGGAACAGTCGGCAACGGCTGAGCTTGCGGGCACGCAGTTTGAGCATCTCCACCAGGCCTGGCTCGTCCAGCGTGGGGTCGGTATCGGGCAGGCAGACCACGCTGGTCACGCCCCCCGCCGCGGCAGCGGCCAGTTCCGACTCGAGCATGCCCTCATGCTCATGGCCCGGCTCACGCAGACGTGCAGCCAGATCGACCAGCCCGGGGGCCACTACCAGACCTGTCGCGTCGATGGTCCGATCAGGAGTGAAGTCGGCACTGACGGCGCCCATGGACGTGATGCGACCACCCGAGATGGCCAGGTCGCCAATTTGGTCCAGGCCGGAAGCTGGGTCAACCAGTCGGCCGTTCTTGATGAGGATCTTCATGCTTCGTTGCCCGCGATGATGGACATGACGGCCATACGGACCGCGATACCAAAAGTGACTTGGGGCAGGATGACGCTCTGCTTGCCATCTGCCACGGCGGAGTCGATCTCGACCCCGCGGTTGATCGGCCCCGGGTGCATCACGATGGCATCCGGCTTGGCATAGGCCAGCTTCTCAGGCGTCAGGCCGAATTCTTTGAAGAACTCGCCGGAGCTGGGCAGCATGCCGCCCGACATGCGTTCGTTTTGCAGTCGCAGCATGATGACGACATCACAGTCTCGGATGCCTTCGACCATGTCGTGACAGACACGCACGCCCATTTCGCGCAGGTCACCGGGCACCAGGGTGCGGGGGCCCACGACACGCACATCGGGCACACCCAGTGTAGTCAGGGCATGGATGTTGGAGCGCGCCACACGCGAGTGCACGATGTCGCCGACGATGGCGACCGACAGGTTGTGGAACTCCTTCTTGTAGTTCCGGATCGTGAACATGTCTAGCAGAGCCTGCGTCGGGTGGGCATGGCGGCCGTCACCGGCATTGATCACGTGCACATGCGGCGCCACGTGCTGGGCGATCAGGTAAGGCGCCCCCGACTCCGAGTGACGCACGACGAACATGTCGGCGCTCATCGCACTGAGGTTGGCAATGGTGTCGAGCAGGCTCTCGCCCTTGGCGGTAGACGACCGTGCAATGTCGAGGTTGATCACGTCTGCGCTGAGGCGCTTGGCCGCAATCTCGAACGTGGTGCGCGTGCGCGTGCTGTTCTCAAAAAACAGGTTGAACACGCTCTTGCCACGCAGCACCGGCACCTTCTTCACTTCGCGGTCATTGACGCTCAGGAAGGTGGCAGCGGTATCAAGGATCTGGGTGATGATGGGCTTGGGCAGCCCTTCGGTCGACAGCAGGTGAATCAACTCACCATGGCTGTTGAGTTGCGGATTGCGTTGGGGTTTGCGAATGGTCATTCGACCCTCTCGAAGTGGAACTGGAAACCACCATCGGCGGCGCGGGCCAGCGACACCCGCTGCGTTGCCGGTAGCGTGATGCGGGCTGCAGACAGCGCGGGCTCGATGGGCAGCTCACGGCCACCGCGGTCGACCAGCACAGCCAGCGTCACGCTGGCCGGGCGCCCGAAGTCGAACAGCTCGTTGAGCACCGCCCGCGTGGTGCGGCCGGTGTAGAGCACGTCGTCGACCAGCAGGATGTGCCGGCCATCGACAGAAAAAGGCAAATGGGTGGCAGAGGTCGCCCCCGACAGGCCGCGAGAGCCATAGTCATCGCGGTGCAGGGCAGACGAAATCACGCCGTGCGGCTCCGTGCGGCCCAGATCTTTGCTGAGACGCTCGGCCAGCCAGGCCCCACCGGACCACACGCCCACCAGCGCCATGTCTGGCGTTGCCAGCCGGCGCATGCCGGACAGCAGGTTGACATAGAGGGCCTCGGCATCAAGGCTCAGGGATGTTTGAACTTCGCTCACTCAAGCCCCTTCAGGATGTTCGTTGAAATACTGTTGCAGCAAGATGGCTGCAGACATGGCGTCAAGGTCACGGGCACCGCCGGCAATGGCCTCCGTGGTGGAGTAGCGTTCATCAACCTCGTGTACTGGCAGGTTGAAACGCCCCTGCAGCTGACGAGCAAACCGCTTGGCCTTCGCCGTGTTTTCGTGGGCTGCGCCATCAGGGTGATACGGCACCCCCACCACCAGGGACTGGGGCTGCCACTCCTTGATCAGCAGCGCGATCTGGGCAAAACGGGCATCTCCTTCGGCCGCGATGGTGCACAAGGGCTGCGCCTGACGCATCAGGGTGTTGCCACAGGCGACCCCCACCCGCTTGACGCCGAAATCAAAGGCCAGCAAGCTCTGCGCAGCGCTCATGCATGCCCCGCATCAGATTGCAGGAAACTGCGGTCGATGCCCAACAGCGCCAGTGCCTGGTCGTAGCGGTCTTCTACCGGGGTGTCAAAGATGACGCGGTGGTCTGCTGCGACATTGAGCCAGCCATTGCGGCTGAGCTCGTCTTCCAACTGGCCTGCACCCCACCCTGAATAGCCCAGTGTCATGAACACACGCTTGGGCCCCGCGCCATTGGAAATGGCCTCCAGCACATCACGCGATGTGGTCATTTCCAACCCACCTGGAATCTGCATGGACGAGCTGTAGTGGCCACCCTCTTCATCCAGGCTGTCGTGCAATACAAAACCGCGCTCCGTCTGAACCGGCCCACCGAGATAGACCGGCAACGAGGCCATGTCTTCGCGTGCCAGACTGAGGTCCACTTTCTCGAAGAGGTTTTGCAGATTGATGTCAAGGGGCCGGTTGATCACCAGACCGAGTGCCCCTTTGTCGTTGTGCTCGCACAAGTACACCACGGTGCCGGCAAAATTGCCGTCTACCATGCCAGGCATGGCGATGAGAAACTGATTGCTCAGGTTGATCGAGGGGGTTCCTTCAGACATAAGCTCGATTTTAGTCGCCTGACAAGTCATGCTGCCCTGCACCAAACCACATGAACCATCAGATTGATGCCGCACTTGTCTGGTTTCGACGTGATCTGCGTCACACCGACCACGCTGCGCTGTATTACGCCTTGAAATCGGCACGCCGCGTGTGGTGCGCCTTCGTGTTCGACAAAGGCATCCTCGACCCCCTGCCCCGCTCGGATCGACGGGTCGTTTTCATCCGCGACAGCCTGCTGGAACTGGATGAAGGACTGCGTCAACTGGGTCGAACAGACACCTGTGGCCTGATCGTGCGCCACGGACATCCAGAGGACGTGATTCCCCGGCTGGCGTCTCAGCTGGGCGTTCAGGCCGTCTACACCAATCACGATGACGAGCCAGATGCCATCGCCCGTGACGCACGCGTCAGAGGGCGCCTGAGCGACATCGGTGCGGCCTTGTTCACGTCGAAGGACCATGTGATCTTCGAACGCAATGAAGTGCTGACCGGCAACGACACCCCGTATGGCGTCTTCACTCCATACAAGGCTGCGTGGCTCAAGAAGCTCGATCCGTTTTACCTCAAGCCCTACCCCATTGCCACCTATGCCACGGCGCTGAGCCCTATCCCCCCTCAGATTGGCCCGATCTCGGCAGAAGGCGGCCACATCCCCTCGCTGGCGGAGTTGGGCTTCGAGGCCACCGAACCCCTGAAGATCCCCGCTGGCATGCGCGGAGGCCAGTTGTTACTCGACGACTTTCTGCACCGCATCGACCACTATGACGAAGCCCGGGATTTTCCCGGCGTCAAAGGGCCCAGCTACCTGGCCCCTCACCTGCGATTCGGCACGGTGTCCATCCGCCACCTGGCGTCATTGGCCTGGGACCGCGCCCAGCAGGGCTCTCAAGGTGCCATGACCTGGCTGTCCGAGCTGATCTGGCGCGATTTCTACCACCAGATCCTGCACCACCACCCTCACGTGGTGGGGCATGCCTACAAGCGCGAATACGACCAGATCCGATGGGCGCACGGGCCACGCGCCGAGGCCCATTTCGAAGCGTGGTGTGGCGGTCGTACCGGCTACCCGCTTGTCGATGCCGCCATGCGGCAACTCAACGAAACCGGCTACATGCACAACCGGTTGCGCATGGTCACAGCCAGCTTCCTGGTGAAAGACCTGGGCATTGACTGGCGGCGGGGCGAACACTACTTCGCAGAAAAGCTGCTGGATTTCGATCTGGCCGCCAACAACGGCGGATGGCAATGGGCTGCCTCCACGGGTTGCGACGCACAACCCTACTTCCGCATCTTCAACCCGATCAACCAGAGCGAGAAATTCGACCCGCACGGCAAGTTCATACGACGCTACGTACCCGAAGTGAGCGGCTTGAGCGACCAGGCCATTCACGCACCGTGGCTCGCCTCCGCCAAGGAGTTGAGCGAAGCCGGGATCCGCATCGGCAGCGACTACCCTCTGCCCATCGTCCAGCACGACGAAGCACGCCAGGAAACGCTGCAGCGCTATGCGGTGATCAAGGAAAATGGTGGCGAGCGAAAGGGACGCAAACGCTGACAACGCTACACAGCTTGTCAGAACAGTTCGACGTCCCCCACCTTGTCGTCTTCAAGCTGGATGACACCTGACGCCACCAACGCTTCAAAACTGAAGGTGCGGTTGCGGCCCTGGTGCTTGGCCTGATAGACCGCCTGGTCGGCTCTCGCGAATGCCGCGCTGGGCGTGTCGCCGGAGCGCACTTCCGTGAAGCCCAGACTGATGGTGACTTGCCCAACCTGCGGGAAGGCATAGGCCTGCATGTTCAGCCGGAAGCGCTCAAACACACGCAAGGCATGCTGCTCGGACCCACCGCGCACCAGAATCACGAACTCTTCGCCGCCAAAACGGAACAACCGGTCGTAGTGACGGAAGGTCTGGCGCATGATGCGCGCCACCAACACCAGAACCTCGTCACCGATCAGATGGCCGAATCGATCGTTCACCAGCTTGAAATGGTCGATATCGACCACGCCCAGCCAGTAGGAGTTCATATTGGCCTCGCGCCGGTCCGCCTGTTCCAGCACATCACTGCCACCCGCAGGCGGCAGCGACGCTTTGAGGAAGGTCGCATCGAAAGTCTGCCGATTGAGCAGGCCAGTCAGCGCATCACGCTGGCTGCTTTCAAGCAAATTCTGGAAGTTGCCAAACACCCGCAACATGGTCTGCATGGCCTTGAGCTCACGCAGGGGCAGTGGTGCGTCGGTTTCCACCTCGAGGACGCCGGACTCGCCTGACTCTGCATGCAGCGTCAGGATGGTCAACCAGCGTGAGCCCTCTTCCACAGACAGTTCCTGATCTTCAAGCTGACGCTGGACCAGCATACGGGTGTTCAGCGCCTCGACACGGAACGGCTTGTCCATCAAGCGGGGCAAGGTTTCAGGATCGACCCAGGGCGGATCACTGACTGTCAATTGCCCTTTGCTGGCAAAACCCGCGCGCAACCAACGCTGTTCGGATGGATCCTGACCCAGCAACCGGTGCACGCCCACACTCAAGACGGGCAGCAACTCCAGCACACTCTGGGCCAAGGAGACATCCAGCAACTCCCGATCACGCTGAGCCGTCAGATGGGCCAGTTGATCGATAGCCTGTTTCAACTTATTTCCTCATGCGTCATTCGCTGCCTGGAACCGCCGCAGCCTCATGGCTGAGAGCATAGCGAGCAACCAAGGCGAGCAGTTCATCTTCGCCATAGGGTTTACCCAGATAGTGATTGACGCCGAGTTGTTCGGCATGGTCGCGGTGCTTTTGAGCGATGCGGGACGTGATCATGACCACAGGCAATTGAGCCCAGTGCTCGTTCGCACGGATATTGCGCAGCAGGTCGAAACCGTCCATGCGCGGCATTTCAATGTCGGACAGCACCACGGCAGGGACTTCCTCGGCCAGGCGCTCCAGGGCTTCGATACCGTCCTTGGCCAGGGTCACGCGGTACCCTTCGCGAGCCAGCAGGCGCTGGGTCACACGGCGCACGGTCAAGGAGTCGTCAACGACCAGAACCAGCGGCGGCTGCGCCTCAGACACCGGCACCGTGTGCTCAGGCACACCTGTGCTTTCGAGGGCTGTCACGGCCTCGGCAGGACGCAGCAAGGACTGCGCCGTATAAGCCTGGGCACGCTCCCCATACACGGCAGCCAGCGCCACCGGGTTGTAAATCAGGGACACCGCACCCGACGCCATCAGCGTCATGCCGGCCAGACCAGGCAAGCGAGACAACTGCGGCCCCAGGTTCTTCACCACCACTTCCTGGTTGCCCAGCACTTCGTCCACGTGCACGGCGATACGCTGCTGGGCCGAACGGATGATGATCACCGGCAGCGAACGACCTTCCTCCAGGCCGCGTGGGCTCAGTTGCAGCAAGGCGCCCAGCCAGTAGAACGGCAGAACGTGTTCGCCGAACTGGTAGGTGCCCGTCTGATAAGACTGGTCCACTTCTGCCTGCTTGGCACGGCGAACCATCTCGATCAGGTGGGTTGGAACGGCGACGTTGACCGTGCCAGCCCGCAACATGACCACCTGCGTCACAGCCGTGGTCAACGGCAGGATCAAACGGAAGCTCGTGCCTTGACCGGTCGCCGTGGCAGTCTCGATGCGGCCCCCCATGGCGTTCACTTCGGAGCGCACGACGTCCATACCGACACCACGACCAGCCAGACCCGTCACCGTTTCAGCAGTCGAGAAACCTGGCATGAAAATCAGCTGAGCCAGTTCCGCATGCGTCGGTTGCGCATCGTAGGCCAGAAGACCTTGAGCCACGGCCTTGTCACGGATGCGATCCAGATGCAGACCCGCGCCGTCATCACGGAACTCGATGCTGACTTCGTTGCCTTCCTGTTGCAGGGACACGGTCACCAGACCCGCCGGGTCCTTGCCAGCGGCCTGACGCACCTCAGGCAACTCGATGCCGTGGGTGATGCAATTACGCAGCAAGTGCTCGAAGGAACCGGTCATCCGGTCCAGCACACCCCGGTCAACTTCGGTAGCACCCCCCACGATGTCGAGACGAACCTGCTTGCCGGTCTCCTTGGCAGCCTGACGAACCACACGATACAAGCGGTCGGACAAGCCTTCGAACTCCACCATGCGGGTACGCAGGAGGTCGTCCTGCAGGTCGCGGGTGAGTCGTGCCTGCGCAGCCAGTTGGTCTTCCGCGGTTTCCAGCGAACGCGAGAGCGAGCGCTGCACGGTGGCCACGTCGTTGACCGACTCGGCCATCATCCGGGTCAACTCCTGGAAGCGGGTGTAGCGGTCGAACTCCAGCGGATCGAAGTTCTGGCTCGCCAGACGAGCGGCTTCCATCCGGGTGTTCATCTGCGTATCCGCTTGCAGCTCGATATCGCGCAGCTGCTGGCGGAGGCGGTCCAGGTTGTCCGTGAGGTCGGTCAGCGAGCCGCGAATCTGGCCGATTTGCGAACCCAGGCGGGTCCGCGTGATACTGACTTCACCGGCATGGTTCACCAGTCGATCAAGCAGTTGCGGGCGCACACGAACCACACCCGTACTGTGGGTAGCGGCCTCACGCACCGGTGCAGAAGTGCGCTGATGCCCCTGCCGCCCTGCCTTGCTCCAATCGATCCTGGTCACCTCGGGGGCAACAGGTGGCGTTGAAACCTCCATGCCGGTCGGAGCAGCCTCGACAACCGCGTCATAGGGGGCCGAAGCCTCCACAACTGGGGTATCACTGACAGCGATTGGCTCGGCTTCGAACTGAGGCACAGGCTCACTCGGCATCTCGGCCGGCAATTCTTCAGCAAAGGTCGCGTGTTCGATCGGTTCGGCCGGCGGCAAAGGCTTGCTCGCTTCAGCCTCATAGGCCTGCGCATCACGCTGACACAGTTGCTCAAAGGCATCGACCAGCGCATCAACACGCGCCTCGATCGGCTCGACGTCTGTGTGAGTCAGCGACTCTTTGGCAATCAGGTGCTCAATGGCCGTTTCCATGCGGTGGGCCAACTCGCCCAGACGCATCGCACCTGCCAGACGGGCGCCACCCTTGAACGTGTGCAAGGTCCGCATGCAGGCTGCGGGCGCAGCCGGGTGGGCGGGCTGACTCAGCCACTCTCGCATCTGGCCAGCCAGTTGCGGCAGCAATTCACGCGCCT
Organism: Aquabacterium sp.; assembly: GCF_041909175.1. Lineage (GTDB taxonomy): Bacteria > Pseudomonadota > Gammaproteobacteria > Burkholderiales > Burkholderiaceae_C > Aquabacterium. The sequence goes on from NZ_JAYRDZ010000002.1 coordinate 181,774, forward strand.
CTTCCTCGAAGATCGGGAACAGGTCCGGATCAACGATGTCTTCCGCATCGATGTCATCCGTGTCGTCAAACGACGAACGGGCCTCAACGGTGCGAGCCTGTTGCCCGGCAGGTGCCACTGGCAAGGATTCAACCGATGTGATCTCGGCCACACCGACTTGAATCGGTGACATCGGTTGAACTGGAGCAATTTCCTCCACCGGTTCAGCGGAATGAACCAGCTTCAGGTGGCCGTAGTCACGGGCTCCGTCCTCTGGAGCCTCATCGGCCACCAGACTGCGCGCCTCGATGCGACGGGACGCCTCGTGGTCATAAGACTCCAGGCGACGCATGAGTTCATCGCTGGGTGTCTTGAGGAAGCCTGCTGCAAACTGATGCAACAGATGCCGAATCTCGTCCGCTGCTTCGTTGAACAAAGCGGCGGCCTCGGGCTCACCTTCACCCAGAGTCTGAGCACGCATCAGGCTGTGCTCAAGCAGACGGGCCAACTGCGACAACTCGGCATAGCCAACGGTCGCCGAATTACCTGCCAGCGAGTGAGCAAGCGCAATCGCGTCGTCCGACACAGGGTGCTGCAACTCGAGCGCCCATTCGCTCAGATTGGTACACAGGCGACGAGACTGTTCGTCCGCCTCATTGAGGTAAATGTTGAACAGGGGAATGCTGATGCGCAGCGGCCCGACCACCTTGACCTGGTCGTCAGAGTCGACCAGTGCAGCGCCATCAGTTTGAAGCGGTGCGTCAGCAGGTGCGTCAAACGGCGCGACGTCATCGGTAACGCCTTCGACCAACTCGACGGAATCGGCCACAGGCAACTCGTCGGCAGGCAGTTCCAGATCGACGACAGACAGATCTTCCGGGGCCAGCAACTCGACGGGCGCGACATCATTGGTCTCTGGTTGTGCACCGGCTTCATCAAGCAGATGGACTTCCGGCGCGACCATGTCCTCCATGGCGCTCAGATCGAGCTCGACGGCTTCCACCTCGATAGGCGAGACGACCTCCGCGATGACCAACTCAGGCTCAGGCACAACCAGATCACTGATCGCTTCGGCCTGAGCTGCTTCAAGTTCCACAGGTTCTTCAGGCAGGTCGAGGCTCAGCAGCTCACCGTCCAGCGAGGGCAAGGCGACTTCCGCCAACTCGCCCGGCTGGGTGACCGGCTCAATGGATGTGGAGGCGAACTCACTGATGGGTGCATCGAGCAGTTCGGCAACCTCAACTGTCTCGACCCCATCGACTTGCTCGACACCTGCCTGGGACAAGACATCGGCAGGCATCTCGATGGCCTCAGCCACCTCGACAATCTCCACCGCATCCTGCGGCACATCTGGCGCCTCAGCAACAAACTCGACAGCCGGCGCAAGCAACTCTTCAGGCTCGACAACCTCGACGATCGGCAGAGCCTCACTTGAGGCCTCCCCGACAACCGGCAGCTCGATGGACTCTCGACGAGCTTCCAGCCGCAATGCATCGGCAGCGCGGATGACCGGCGCACTGATCCACCCCTGCTCCTGACGGGCAGAAATGGCCTGCGTCCAGCCAGCCATGTAATTCAGGGCTTCGTTCGTCAGACCGAGCAAGTCCGGGCTAGCGGGGCTCTGCGATGCCAACCAGGCATTGAACAGCTGCTCGCAAGCCCAGGCGGCCTCACCATAGTCGTTGAGTCCGACCATGCGAGAACTGCCCTTGAGCGTGTGGAAACTCCGACGTACCGTGGTCAGCAAACCAATGTCACCGGGCTGGGATGCCAGCCCTGCCATGGCCTCGCGGGCGGTGTCGATGACCTCAGTTGCCTCCTCGAGGAAGATGCCGCGCATTTCATCGTCTTCCTCCAGTCCGGTGGATTCGACGACGACAGCCGGGGTGGGCATCAGGGGAGCCGGAGCGACAGGTGACAGTGCTTCCGGTGCCATGGGCGCGGGTTCGAGCGATGCAGCATCGGAAACCGATTGCGCGAAATCGCTCATGACCTGAGCCACCTGCTCACGTGCAGCCTGGCTGGCACCCTCGTCTGCAGACGCTTGCGCAGTGGCCAGTGCAGCCTGGGCCGAGGCCAGAGACTCCGCCAAAGCAGGTTGATCCTGCACGAGCGGGATGTCGGCCAGCTTCTGCAATTCGCCGGACACATCAGACAACTGCATGTCGTCTCGCGCAACCGATTCGGCCAGGGCCTCCACCGTGGCCTGAACCTGTTCACGCTCAGCCTGCAGGGCATGCACCTCGGTTGGGTCAGCCAGATCTGGCACTTGCGCCTGACGCTCTCGCCCGATCAACGGTGTCAGGATCCCGGTATCGCTGTCAAAGCGGAACAAGGACTTCACCAGGTTGGGCTGCACACCCAACATATCAATCAAGAACCCCAAGGCACTGAGGTTGGTCGCAAGGCGATCGAACAAGCCCTTGTGCGCCGCATCCTGCACATCGGCACCCGGCTGCAGCAACTCGTTGACGTCATCGCGCATGCGAACCGTCGCCTGGCCAGCCAGATCCAAACCCAGCACGGCCAGCACACCGCGCATGGCCTGCAACTGGCTCGGCACAGCGCTCAGAACGGATTGGTCCGACGTGTCGCGGAAGAACTGGTCGATGCTCTTTTCCGCTTCGCTCAGGTTGGTGCGCAACTCCTGCACCACGCTGCCAATGGTCTGGCGATCAGAAACGCGGCGATAGAGATCCTCCATCCACGCTTCGAGTGGCGAAGGTGCCTGTCCCTGGCGCACCGCATCAATGCGGGCAGCCAGACGGTCCACACGCCCTTGCTGCTCGGGGTGGTCGAACTCGGCGTCTTCCAGCGAGGCTTCCAGATACAGGATGCTGGTCGCCACTTCCATGGCCAGACTGGGCTCGGGCGACTGCCCTGCCTGCACCGTCTGGGACACCGCACGAGACAGGGCCTCTGCCAGCACATCGCCATCAGGATAGAGGCGGCGCAGCGAGTCACTGACCAGCGCGAATTGTTCATTCAAGCCACCGAGGCGCAACAACTCGCCACCAGCCACGGCAGACCAGCCATCCTTGGCCCCAGCCACGCGCTTGATGGCCTGTGCAATCCACGCCGGGTCATAACGCCCGAGTTTGGACACCAACAGGTCGACAGGTGTATGACGCGACAGTCCGAATGTCTTGCGAACGCGAGACAACACCGTGTCTTGCGTGTCGTCTACACCCGTCGCCTGGGCACAGAAAAACAGCAACTCCTGAGCCAGCCGGTCAGATGGCAGATCCTGCCCCTTGGCCAACACACGCAACTGGCTCAGTAAAGCTGACAGCACGCGTTTGGCATGCACACCCAGCGGCAGATGCCCACCAGCCAAAGCTTCCAGGAAGCCACTGGCCAGCATCCAGGTTGCCGATTCGCGATGGGCTTGCCGCTGAGAGGCCCCGGCAGCCAGACCCGCACACAACTGCGCCAATGGTCCAACGTCAGCACCTTGACCACGGCGCATGATCTGCAGCAAACCGGATTCGAACGCTTCGACAGCGGCGACATCAACCGGCCGTGGCTGCACATACGCCGGGACTGCCAGAGGCGCTTCCAGCGACACCGTCGGCCAGTCCTGCCCCCACAGATCAATGGGGCGAGCCATGCCACCGCCTGCGAGCGCAATCAGGGCCTCATACTGAGGGAACAAGGCCAGAGCGGATACAGACTTGCCAGCCAGCTTGCGCGCCATGTAGTCGAGCAACGCAAACGACGCGTGCTCCACTGTTTCGACAGCCTTGGTGTTCAGGGCAGCCGGCCGGCTGATGAACTTTTGGATGACTGCCTCACTGGCACGCAGCATGGTGGCGCCGGCGGTCAACCCCGCCAACTCGAGCGCACCCACACTCTGGTGAATTTGCTGGCGCGCCTGACGCAGCACGCCAGGGTCAATGGCGTCGATGTCCGACAGGCCGGATGGTCCCACCTCCTTCAGACAACGGTGCAGCGCCTTATGCGCGGCATCCAGCGACTTGCGGAGCTCTTCTTGAACCCATGCCAGCGCGCTGAGGTCGTCTGACATGGGGGCGACGTGCAGGTTGTCCATGGAGGGGAGGCTTTACGATCAGGCGATCTTGAATCGAGACACCGATTGCTGCAGTTCGGCAGCAGTCTTGGACAGTTCGCGAACCAGTTGGGTCGTCGAACGCGTACCTTCACCAGTTTGTTCCGTCACCGCGAAAATGTGCTGGATGTTGGCCACCACCACGTTCGCGTTGTCGGCTTCCTTCAAGGCCTGATCTGAAATCTGGGCAATCAGTTCAGCCAGTCGACGCGACACGCGGTCGATGTCGTTCAGCGCAGAACCGGCCGCGTCAGACAGTCGGGCCCCTTCCACCACCCCTTGCGTGGAGCGTTCCATAGCGGCAACAGCATCCTGGGTATCGGTCTGAATGGTACGCACCAGCGCCGCAATCTGCTTGGTAGCGTCGGCAGAACGTTCAGCCAGACGCTGCACTTCTTCGGCCACCACAGAGAAGCCTCGACCAGCTTCACCAGCGGAGGCTGCCTGGATGGCTGCATTCAAAGCCAGCACGTTGGTCTGTTCAGTAATGTCCGAGATCAGTTCGGTGATTTCACCAATCTCCTGAGACGACTCACCCAGACGCTTGATTCGCTTCGACGTATCCTGGATCTGTTCACGGATGGTGTTCATACCACCGATGGCATCCTGCACGGCAGACAGGCCGGAGTCAGCGGCAGCCAGCGATTGGCGCGCCACCTCGGCAGAGTGCTGAGCTTGCGCAGACACTTCGTTAATCCGGCCGGCCATCTGCAGCACCGATTCACCCGTTTCACGAATTTCACGAAGCTGCTCGTCTGAAGCGGCCAGCAGTTCGGTGGACGTGGATTCCACCTGCTGGGTGGTTTCGGTTGCCCGCTCCACCGTGCCTTGCACCTGAGACACCAGGTTGCGCAGCTCTTCCACCGTGAAGTTCACCGAGTCGGCGATCGCGCCCGTGATGTCTTCGGTCACCGTTGCCTGTTGGGTCAAGTCACCTTCAGCCACCAGTTGCAGTTCGTTCATCAAGCGCAGAATGGCGGCCTGGTTGGCGTCGTTCACACGCTTGGCCTCGCGCTCCAGGCGCTCAGCTTCCTGTCGCTGACCTTCAGCGATCAAGGCGCGTTGACGCTGGTCGGTCACGAACACGCGCAACAGGCCGAAACCTGCTGCACCGGTCACCGCCACGAAGAGCACCAGCAAGATGATGTTGAACACACCGATGCCGCCACCGCTGGACAGGCGAGACTGAACGTCTTCCAAGCCCTTGCGCATGGGTTCGCTGTCGTCAATGATGGCGACCTGAGCATCCCGTGCGGCCACCAGGCCTTGCAGGGTACTCAGAATGTAGGTTGCTTGCGTGCGGGTTTGCTCAAACTGCTTTTGCAGTGCCTCAACAGCCTCGCGCAGCTCGGGATCATGCGTTGCGGACAAGTGCAGATCCTTGTTGCCATCCAGCAGGCCGTCCACGATTTCCTTGAAGGCGTTCAAGTCTTTGCCCAGCAGGAACACAGCTTCGGTCGACACCCCTTCCACGGTCAGGAATTCGTTGGCCGACTTACCGATACGCTGGGTCAGCATCACCATCTGGTTGAGTGCACCCATTTCACCCGCAGAGACGCCACCCTTTTCGAGCTTGCCGTTGGCAATGCCTTCAGCGATGTCAAGCAGTTCGGACGACTGGCTGTTGACATCCTTCAGGGCCTGGCTCACACGGGTCAGCGTTTGCTTCTGACCCAACACGAACTTGGCATTCTTCTCGGCACGGTCAACCAGGGGCAGCAAAGGCTCCAGCGGCTGCTTGGCAGACGAAGACACCTCGGACAGCCCCAGCGAGCTGTCGCCCTTGGCCAGCCCACGCACATTGCTGGCGAGCACCTTGGAAGACTCTTCCACTTCCTGGAAAGCCTGTGCACGACCCACCAGCGCCTGAGACACCGATTTAGCCAGACGTTGCGACTGCATCAGCGCTTGCCCGGTCGCTGCAGACTGTGCCGCACGGCGTTCAGCAGAGCTGATCGCGAGGAAAGCCGACAGCAGAAGACCCAGGCCACCCACCACAAAGGCCCCGAACACGAGCCGCTGTTGCTGCTCAAGTGGCAGATGCCCAATGATGGGCAACCCTGTATGGATACCGCTGACAGCCGTCTCCTCGTCGTCTTCCGGCTTCAGGCGGGTGTCGTGGTAATCGGCGGGGAATTCAGACGGAGCAGCCTCCGAGAAGATCGACCCGTTGCTGTTGGCGCCTCCCGGCTGCAAGGTGGTCGGCACGCCCTGCGTGTCCTCGACCTGAGCCGTGGCTGCTGCCGTATCGACGTTGTCAGCTACGGCCGCCTCGGGTTGAACCGGTGCCTCGTCCTGCGATTTACCCAGGTCCTTGATTCGACTCAGGAAACTCATACCTTGTGCTCCACAAACAGTCAGGGGTGCGCGACGGTCATCGCCGTCAAACGTCAATTTTCAAAAAAGCCTCGTCAGCAGCCAGGGCAGCGAGATCGAGTTCGTACCAGGTGCGCCCTTTGTCGTCAGTCAATTGCCGACCAACAAAGTGAGGTGCATTCGGGTCGGCTTCACCAACCTGAAGCTCCGCGGGGTGCCTGAGCCCTGCCAGGCGATCAACCAGCAAGGCCGCGTTGGGGTGCAACGTCGTGTTGATGGCCACCAGCCGCCCGGCATCTCGCACCGCAGATTCCTGCAGCCAGCGAGCACCCTGCCGCTCCAACCCCAGGAACCCTGCCAGATCGACCACCCCGTTCAACTGCCCTCGCAGGTTGGCCACGCCCAGAAACCAGGGCTGGCTGTGCGGAACAGATTGCAAGGCAGTGGCTGGAAAGATTTCACCAGACTGGTCAAGCGGCAAGAGAAATCCGTGACCAGCAATCTCGACCGCCAGCCAGCTTCGCGCAGGCGCCTGCTCCCGCGCCATTTGCAGACGCGAGGCCAGCCGTTTCTGTAACTCTCGCAGGGCTTCCTTGTTGGCCATTGAAGATCAATCGTTGGAGTAATGGGGACGTTCGCCTGATTCAGCCAAACGCCTTGATCTTGGCCAGCAGCTCGTCAGGATTGACCGGTTTGACGACGTAATCGCGAGCACCCTGGCGCATGCCCCACACCCGATCAGTTTCCTGGTTCTTGCTGGTGCAGATGATGACAGGCACATCTGCGAACGCCGGATCGCGGGTAATGGCGCGGGTCAGCTGGAAGCCATTCTGACCGGGCATCACCACGTCCATCAGAATCAGGTCGGGCTTTTCTTCCTGCAGACGGCGCATGGCTTCTTCGCCATTTTCTGCAGTGCGCACCTTGTAACCGTGCTTGTTCAACAATTCCGAAAGCACGTGCAATTCGGTCTTGGAATCATCAACCAGCAAAATCTTCTTCACAGACATATCGACCTCTTGGCAAATTCAGGGCGCTAAAACTGCCGCGCCTGCGGCGAGAAAGTCACCAATGCTGAACCTCAGGCACTGTACTGCGCCACGGCTTTCAGCAATTGATCTTTGGTAAAGGGTTTCGTCAAATAATCCTGAGACCCCACCATGCGCCCTCGAGCCTTGTCGAAAAGGCCATCCTTGGACGACAGCATGATGACGGGTGTGGCAGCAAACCGAGGGTTGCGCTTGATGATCGCGCACGTCTGATATCCATCCAGACGAGGCATCAGGATGTCGCAGAAGATGATGTGCGGCTCGTGATCATTCACCTTCGCCAGCGCATCAAAGCCATCTTCTGCCAGCACGACCTCGTAGCCGCCCTGCTTCAGGAAGATCTCTGCACTTCGCCGGATGGTGTTGCTGTCGTCAATGACCAGCACTTTTTTGGGTGCCTGCGCCTCGCCAATTTCGGGCAAACCAGTTTCACTCACAGACCCAACCCTCCAACTTCATTGATCGCAGAGCCATCAATACACGTTAAACCTGAACCATCTCGAAATCTTCTTTGCGTGCCCCGCATTCCGGGCAGACCCAGTTCATGGGCACGTCTTCCCAACGGGTACCCGGTGCGATCCCCTCATCAGGCGCACCCTTGGCCTCATCGTAAATCCAGCCACAGATCAGGCACATCCAGGTACGAGAAGCGTTCACGTTGGTTCAAAGCCGCTTGAATACAATGAACTGATTGTAGCCACGCCAATCCCCGGGAAAACAAGGGTTTGTGGGCAGCAACCGACGCATTCTGTCGCGCGATGCTCACAATACCGGACTCCTGTTCACGTTTCTCTGCACCGTATGAATCCTCTTCAAGATCCCCACACCGCCGACGGATCAACAGACATGACGCCCAACGATGCGGGCTCGCCTGCCTGCGTGATGAGCTTCAACTGCAGCGACCCCAGCGGCGCCAGCGGCATTGCCGCGGACATCACCACGATGGCCTCCATGGGTGCACACACCTTACCTGTCGTCACAAGTTTGTTGATTCGCGATACCGCCGAGGTGTTCGAAATTCACGAAATTGATGGGGAAGCTGTATCGGAGCAAGCGCGTACGATTCTGGAAGACACGCCGATTGCCGCCTGGAAGGTCGGTTTTTTGGGTAGCGCCGACGGTATCAGCGTGGTCGCGGAAATCCTGTCCGACTACCCTGACGTGCCGCTGGTCGCCTATTTGCCAAATACATCCTGGATGGACGAAGACGCACAAATGTCGTATTTGGACGCGTTCAGGGAGTTGATCCTGCCCGCATCGGTCGTGTTGGTCGGAAACCACAAAACGCTAACCGATTTCCTTTTGCCCGAGTGGGAAGCCGACCGACCGCCCTCCGCACGCGAACTGGCTGTCGCCGCGGCCGAAAGTGGGTGTGACTACGTGCTGGTGACCAGCATGCAACTACCCGATCAGTTCATTGACAACGTGCTGGCCAACGCACAAGGCGTGATTGCAGGCGAACGTTTCGAACGCTTCGAAGCTTCTTTCGTCGGTGCGGGCGATACTTTGTCAGCCGCACTCGCTGCCATCATTTCCAGCGGCACGCCGATTGATGCGGCAGTAGCCGAGGCACTGAGCTTCCTCGATCAGGCGCTGGATGCCGGATTCCGGCCGGGCATGGGCGGCGTCATTCCCGACCGCTTCTTCTGGGCCCTTCCGCCGGGAGAAGCTGACAAGGATCAAGCCGCAGGCATGGCCGGCGAAGACACACTCTCTGAATCAGATATCACCCCGACTTCTCGCAATGTCCACTAATGCAGCCCTGTTTGAGCGCGCACAGCGCTCTATCCCCGGTGGAGTGAACTCCCCCGTTCGTGCCTTCCGCGCTGTAGGCGGCACGCCCCGCTTCATTGCGCGAGCTCAAGGCGCCTACATCTGGGATGCCGAAGGCCAACGCTACATCGACTACATCGGCTCCTGGGGCCCCATGATCCTGGGTCACGGGCACCCGGAAGTCGTGGAGGCCGTCCAGAAAGCCGTGATGGAAGGCTTCTCGTTTGGCGCGCCAACCGAGCGCGAAATCGAGCTTGCCGAGGAAATTCTGAAATTGGTACCCAGCGCCCAGCAGGTTCGGCTGGTGAGCTCAGGCACCGAAGCGGGCATGAGTGCCATCCGCCTGGCTCGCGGGTTCACCCGCCGCGCCAAGCTGGTCAAGTTCGAGGGCTGCTATCACGGCCATGCCGACGCCTTGCTGGTCAAGGCCGGGTCGGGGCTGGCCACCTTCGGACACCCGACCAGCGCGGGCGTGCCACCTGAGGTGGTGCAGCACACCCTGGTGCTGGAGTACAACAACATCGAGCAACTCGAAAAGACGTTCACAGAATCCGGCCGTGACATCGCTTGCGTGATGATTGAACCGATTGCTGGCAACATGAACTTCGTGCGGGCGTCTGTGCCCTTCATGAAGCGCCTGCGTGAGTTGTGCACCCAGCACGGCGCACTGCTGGTGATGGACGAAGTGATGACCGGCTTCCGCGTGGCACTGGGCGGCGCGCAAAGCCTCTACGCCAAGGCCATTCCCGGGTTTGTGCCCGATATCAGCGTCTTCGGCAAGGTGATTGGCGGTGGCATGCCCCTGGCTGCCTTCGCCGGCCCAGCGGACATCATGGCGCAACTGGCCCCGCTCGGCCCGGTTTACCAGGCTGGCACGCTGTCAGGCAACCCGGTAGCGACTGCATGCGGACTGGCTACACTCAAGCAGATCCAGAAGCCCGGGTTTTACGAGGCACTGGCTCAACGTACGCAGTCCCTGGTTCAGGGGCTGACCAACAAGGCTCGTGAAGCGGGTATCCCCATGGTGGGCGACAGTGAAGGCGGCATGTTCGGCTTCTTCTTCGCCGACAGCCTGCCTCAGCACTACCAAGCCGTGATGGCGGGTGGAACGGAGAAATTCAACCGTTTCTTCCATGGCATGCTCAACGAGGGTGTCTACCTGGCACCTGCCATGTATGAGGCCGGATTCGTCAGCGCCGCCCACACGGCAGACGACGTCGAACAAACCCTGACGGCCGCAGAGCAGGCTTTCAAGAAGGTCTTGGGCTGAGAACGGGTGCATGGTGCCTACAATTCGGCCCATGCACATTCACATTCTCGGTATCTGCGGCACCTTCATGGGTGGGGTGGCCGCATTGGCCCGCGAGGCCGGACATCGTGTCACAGGCTGTGATGCCGGTGTTTACCCGCCCATGAGTGACCAACTCCGGGCTCTGGGCATTGATCTGATCGAAGGCTACACCGTCGACCAGTTGGACCTGAAGCCCGATCTCTTCGTCATCGGCAACGTGGTCTCGCGGGGCAACCCACTGATGGAGGCCATCCTCAACGCAGGCCTGCCCTACACCAGTGGCCCTCAATGGTTGAGCGAGAACGTGCTGAACGGCCGGCACGTCCTGGCCGTGGCCGGCACCCACGGCAAGACCACGACCACATCCATGCTCACCTGGATTCTGGAGCACGCCGGTTTGCAGCCAGGCTTCCTGGTGGGCGGCGTTCCGCAGAACTTCGGGGTCTCTGCTCGCCTGGGTTGCACCGACGCCGAGAAGCGCCCAGCCGCCGGTCACCCCTTCGTGATCGAAGCCGACGAATACGACACCGCCTTTTTCGACAAGCGCAGCAAGTTCGTTCACTACCGGCCACGGACGGCGATTTTGAACAACCTGGAGTTCGATCACGCGGACATCTTTGCGGATCTGGGCGCCATCGAAACACAGTTTCACCACCTGGTCCGCACCGTACCAGGACAGGGGCGACTGGTGGTCAATGCGCGCGAAGAAGCTCTGGACCGCGTGCTGCAACGTGGCTGCTGGAGCGAAGTGATTCGATTTGGCGTGCGCGGCGATGCCCCGGGCTTGCGCGCGCGGGGCGAACCTCACGCATTTGACGTGCTGCGCGCAGGCGTGCTGGTCGGCCGCGTGGAATGGGGCCTGCTGGGCGAACACAACCAGATGAATGCACTGGCAGCCATCGCTGCAGCCGAGCACGTAGGTGTGTCGCCTCAGGTGGCGTGCGAAGCACTGGGACAGTTTGCCAACGTGAAGCGTCGGCTGGAGTTGCGCGGCGAGGTCAATGGCATCACCGTGTACGACGACTTTGCTCACCACCCGACAGCCATCCGAACCACGGTGGACGGCCTGCGCCGCAAGGTCGGACCGGATCAACGCATCCTGGCAGTGTTCGAACCTCGGTCGAACACCATGAAACTGGGCACCATGAAAGCCCTGCTGCCATGGTCACTGGAGGAAGCAGATCTGGCGTTTTGCCACAGCGGTGGCCTGGAGTGGGATGCCACAGAGGCGCTGTCTCCGATGGGTGACCGTGCGGTCGTCGCGGACAACATCGATGCACTGGTGCAGAAGGTGGTCAAAGCAGCCAAACCCGGTGATCAGATCCTGTGCATGAGCAATGGCGGGTTTGGCGGCATCCACGCCAAACTGCTTGCCGCACTAGCAGGCAACTGATTCACGCTCTTGAGCCCAGGGCTGATCCACCGCATCGGTAATCAGGCCGTCCAGCCCCGCATGCCAGAGTGCATCAGCACGGTCGGCCTCGTTGACGGTGTAGGTGAGCACACGCAAGCCCATCGCGTGGGCCGTGGCGATGGAAGCGGCGTCCAGGCAGGGGTGATGCACCACCACGGCCACACAGCCCAAGGCCTCGGCAGTGTGCTGCCATCCGGGATGCCACGCCGTCAACAACAGCGCACGCGGCAGACCCGGCTGACAAGCCTGCGCCGCCGCCAGAGCTTCCGGCTTGAACGAACTCAGCAAGGGCTTGATCGCCTCGTCGCTCCACAAGCGCGTCACGTGGTCGGCCACCACAGCGCCAGTTTCAGCCTCTCGCCCCGGCGATGGCTTGATTTCCAGGTTCACCAGCAGGCGGTTCGCCAGCAGCCACGTGGCCAGGGCCTCGAGCCTGAGCAAGGGCTCGCCCGCATAGGCCGGTCCGTGCCACCCACCTGCGTCCAGCCTCGACAATTGCGCCCAAGGCTGCCCCCCGGCATCCCCCTGCCCGTCTGTCGTGCGACACAGATCGTCGTCGTGCAGCAGGAAGGGTTCCCCGTCAGCGCTCAACTTCACGTCGCACTCGAACATCCGGAAGCCGTGCGAGGCCCCCAGGCGGAAGGCGCTCAGTGTGTTTTCGGGGGCGGTCTTGCCTGCTCCACGGTGGGCAATCCACCTCGGATAGGGCCAATGGGCGGACAAATCAGCACAGGTGTGGTTCATGGCGCCACAGCATAGCGCCCTGATCCCCTTGCGCGACAAAGGTGACAGCAGCGTTTGGTACCATCCACCCCTAGGCGCGAAAAACCGTCTGCACCCTGCATTTCGCTCTTCTTGCCGCCGTTTTCAACCCCGGCCGCGCCTGGCGCACTACATGAACGCACCGCTTCCGCTGACCCCTCTGAATACGCACGTTGCCAAAGCCCTCTCTGAAGAGGGGGGCGCACCGCGCCTGCGCGAAATTCCCTATAACTACACCTCGTTCTCCGATCGCGAGATCGTTCAGCGTCTGCTGGGTCAGCGCGCGTGGGAGTTGCTGAGCCAGTTGCGCACGGAGCGCCAGACCGGCCGCTCGGCCCGCATGCTCTACGAGGTACTCGGCGATGTGTGGGTGGTTCAGCGCAACCCTTACCTGCAAGACGACCTGCTTGACAACCCGAAGCGCCGTGCGCTGCTGATCGAGGCCCTGCAGCATCGCCTGGCAGAAATCGACAAGCGCCGCACACCGGGCAGTGATGCCGCACGCGATGCCCTCGTGGGCGAGTTGTTGACCATGGCGAGCGCTGCCGTGGCGCGTTTCGGCAAGGCCTTTGATGACATGGGCGCCCTGCGGGACCGCACCAACCATGTGCTGCGCAAGGTCACACGCCACGACAACATCAAGTTTGACGGCCTGAGCCGTGTCTCTCACGTCACGGACGCCACCGACTGGCGTGTCGAATACCCCTTCGTCGTCCTGACACCGGACACCGAAGAAGAAATGGCTGCCCTGGTCAAGGGTTGTGTCGAACTTGGTTTGACCATCATCCCGCGTGGGGGTGGCACGGGCTACACCGGTGGCGCGGTGCCGCTGACATGGAAGAGCGCGGTGATCAACACCGAAAAGCTCGAACAGATGACCGAGGTCGAACAAGTCGACCTGCCCGGTCTCGACCACAAGGTGCCGACCATCTGGACCGGCGCGGGCGTGGTGACACAGCGCGTGGCCGATGCGGCCGAGCGCGCCGGTTTCGTGTTTGCCGTGGACCCGACTTCGGCAGAAGCCTCCTGCATTGGCGGCAACATCGCCATGAACGCCGGCGGCAAGAAAGCCGTGCTGTGGGGAACCGCGCTGGACAACCTGGCATCGTGGCGCATGGTGACGCCGGATGCCGAATGGCTCGAAGTCGTCCGTCTGAACCACAACCTGGGCAAGATCCACGATGTGGAGGTAGCCAGCTTTGAACTGTTCTACTACCAGGCTGATGGCAAGACCCTGATCCGCAAGGAACGCCTGGATATCCCGGGCCGCATCTTCCGCAAGGAAGGCCTGGGCAAGGACGTGACCGACAAGTTCCTCGCGGGCCTGCCAGGGGTGCAAAAGGAAGGTTGTGATGGCCTGATCACCAGCGCACGCTGGGTGGTGCACCGCATGCCCAAGCACACCCGCACGGTGTGCCTGGAGTTCTTTGGCAACCCGAAGGACGGCGTGCCCTCGATCGTCGAGATCAAGGACTTCATGTTCGAGGAGATGAAGCAACCGGGCGGTGCCATCCTGGCCGGCCTGGAGCACCTGGACGACCGCTATCTGCGTGCCGTGGGTTATGCCACCAAGAGCAAGCGCGGCACCCTGCCCAAGATGGTGCTGATCGGTGACATCGTCGGTGACGATGAGGACCGCGTGGCCAAGGCGGCCAGCGAGGTCATTCGCCTGGCCAACGGGCGCTCGGGGGAAGGCTTCGTTGCCGTGAGCGCAGACGCCCGCAAGAAGTTCTGGGCCGACCGCAAGCGCACCGCCGCCATTGCCAAGCACACCAATGCCTTCAAGGTGAACGAAGATGTGGTGATCCCGCTGCCACGCATGGGTGAATACACCCTGGGCATCGAGCGCATCAACATCGAGCTGAGCCTGCGCAACAAACTGGCCCTGGTCGACGCCCTGGCCACCTTCCTGAAGGAAGGCAACCTGCCCATGGGCAAGGTGGAAGACGCCGAAGAGCTGCCCAGCCCGGAACAACTGGCCGAGAAGGTCGAGCATGCCCAGGCTCACCTGGCACAGGTGCGCCAGCGCTGGCAGTTCCTGTACGACCACATCGACACCCCGTTGACCACGGTCGACGCCCAGCTGGTCGAGCTCGGTTACGAGCAACACCGCAACGGCACCTATGTGCCTCAAGCTGGTGACACGGTCTTCAACCTGCTGCAGACATGGTCGATCCGCGCCAGCTGGAAGCGCGAAATCCGCGATGAACTGGCCAAGGAATTCAACGGCGCAGCCCTGCGACCGGTGATCGATGAGCTCAAGCGCATCCACAAGCAGGTGCTGCGTGGCCGCGTGTGGGTCGCCCTGCACATGCATGCCGGCGACGGCAATGTGCACACCAACATCCCGGTCAACAGCGACAACTACGAGATGCTGCAGACGGCGCATGAAGCCGTGGCCCGCATCATGACCTTGGCACGTTCGCTGGATGGGGTGATCTCGGGTGAACACGGCATCGGCATCACCAAGCTCGAGTTCCTCAGCGACGAGGAAATTGCCCGCTTTGCCGCCTACAAGGCCAAGGTCGACCCGCAAGGCCGCTTCAACAAGGGCAAGCTGCTGCGCGGCGACGCCCTCAAGGCCCTGGGTGATGATGTGCACCAGGCCGACCTGACCGAGGCCTACACGCCGAGCTTCGGCCTGATGGGGCACGAATCGCTGATCATGCAGCAGTCGGACATTGGCGACATTGCTGCCTCGGTGAAGAACTGCCTGCGTTGCGGCAAGTGCAAGCCGGTGTGCAACACGCACATCCCGCGCGCCAACCTGCTCTACAGCCCACGCAACAAGATCCTGGCCACCTCGCTGCTGGTGGAGGCCTTCCTGTATGAAGAACAGACCCGCCGCGGCGTGTCGATCAAGCACTGGGAAGAGTTCGAGGACGTGGCCGACCACTGCACGGTCTGCCACAAGTGCCTGACGCCCTGCCCGGTCAAGATCGACTTCGGCGACGTGTCGATGAACATGCGCAACTTGCTCAACAAGATGGGCAAGAAGTCGGTGCGCCCGGCTGGTGCAGCCGGCATGCTCATGCTCAACACCAACAACCCGCAAACCATCAAGCTGGTCCGCGGTGCGCTGGTGAACGTGGCCATGCCACTGCAGCGTCTGGGTAATGACGTGCTGAAGATTGCGGCCAAGCATCAAACCAGCGCGCCACCGGCGAGCGTCGGCACGGCCAAGCTCAAGGAACAGGTCATCCACTTCATCAACAAGAAGATGCCTGGCGGCCTGCCCAACAAGACCGCGCGCGCCTTGCTGGACATCGAGGACAAGGAATACGTCCCCATCCTGCGCGACCCGAAGCAGACCACAGCCGATACCGAGGCGGTGTTCTACTTCCCGGGTTGCGGCTCGGAGCGCCTGTTCAGCCAGGTGGGCCTGGCCACGCAGGCCATGCTGTGGCATGCCGGCGTCCAGACCGTGATGCCACCGGGCTACCTGTGCTGCGGCTACCCGCAGCGCGGTGCCGGCCTGTTCGACAAGGCCGAGAAGATGATCACCGACAACCGGGTGCTCTTCCACCGCGTTGCCAACACGTTGAACTACCTGGACATCAAGACGGTGGTCGTGTCGTGCGGCACCTGTTATGACCAGTTGCAGGGCTACCAGTTCGACAAGATCTTCCCGGGCTGCCGCATCATCGACATCCACGAATTCCTGCTGGAAAAGGGCATCACCCTGCCCCATCAGGGTGGCTACCTCTATCACGACCCCTGCCACAGCCCCATGAAGCTGCAGGACCCGATGAAGACCGTCAAGGCCCTGCTGGGAGATGGCGTGATCAAGTCGGATCGCTGCTGCGGGGAAGCGGGCACCCTGGCGGTGAGCCGCCCCGACGTGTCCACCCAGATCCGCTTCCGCAAGGAAGAAGAGATCCGCAAGGGCGAGTCGGCACTCCGTGAACAGGGCCTGATCGGAGCCAAGGACAACGTGAAGATCCTGACTTCGTGCCCGGCCTGCCTGCAAGGTCTGAGCCGCTATGGCGAAGATGCCCAGAATGGCCTGCTCGAAGCGGACTACATCGTCATCGAAATGGCCAAGCAGATCCTGGGTGAGAACTGGATGCGCGAGTACGTCGACCGGGCCAACAACGGCGGCATCGAGCGCGTGCTGCTCTGATCGGGGGGCTCATGGGACAACTCGATAGAAGCCGCCGACCGGGCTGCGAACTGTGCGAGCAGGATGGCGGGCAACTGGTTGTGCGCACAGAGCAATTCCGGGTGATTCGAGCACTGGATGCTGATTACCCCGGTTTCTACCGCGTGATCTGGAATGACCACGTGGCCGAGTTCAGCGATCTGGCACCAGCCGAACGCAACACGCTCATGAACGCGGTGACCACCGTGGAGTTGCTGGTGCGCGAGCACCTGCACCCCACCAAGGTCAACCTCGCGACACTGGGCAATGTGGTGCCGCATCTGCACTGGCACATCATTGCCCGCTACAGCGATGACCGGCACTTCCCGCAGCCGATCTGGGGTACGCCTCAACGGGATGCGGCTTCAGGGAGATGGGATGAGCTGAGAGGCCATCTGGCTGCACTGGATGCCGCCATCGCAGCCACACTGCACCCATGAACAACAAAGCCACCCGAGGGTGGCTTTTTGATGTGTGCAGTGGAGAGAGCGGGACCGTGCTCTTTCAGTCCACCAGGCCCATGTCCGGGCTCATCAGCAGGCTTTCGATGTCCAGCAGGATCACCATGCGCTCGCCGACCTGAGCCAGGCCCTTGATGAAGGTGGCGTCGATCGCCGAATTCATCTCCGGAGCCGGACGCACGGCCTCTGCCGGGATTTCCATCACGTCGCTGACCGAATCCACCACCGTACCGATGGTGCGGTTACCAATGTGCAGCACGATCGACACCGTGAAGGCGTTGTACTCGGCAGACGGGCAGCCGAAGCGCAGTCGCAGGTCGACGATCGGCACGATGGTGCCGCGCAGGTTCACCACACCCTTGAGGAAGTGCGAGGCATTGGCAATGCGCGTGGGGTTTTCATAGCCGCGAATTTCCTGCACTTTCAGGATATCGATGCCGTACTCTTCCTCGCCGAGCCGGAAGGTCAGGTACTCGCGGGCGAGATTGTTGTCCGTGTGTACGTCCAGGTTTTCCATCATGCCCATGGCGTGTGCTCCAGAGGGTTCGTTGTTGTCCATCAGTGACGCGAGCGACGCACCAGCGAGCCCACATCCAGAATCAGTGCCACGCGACCATCACCCATGATGGTGGCGCCCGACACGTCATTGACCTTGCGGTAATTGCTTTCGAGGTTTTTCACCACGACCTGTTGCTGTCCCAGCAGTTCATCGACCAGCATGGCGACCCGGCCACTCTCGGCCTCGACCACCACCATGATCCCGCTGTTGTGCTCCCAGTCGAAGCGCGGTACGTTGAAGACATGTTCCAGCTCGATCACCGGCATGAACTCTTCGCGCACCTCGACGACTCGGCCTGAGCCACCGACGGTCTTGATCATTTCAGGGCTGACCTGGAAGGACTCGACCACCGAGGACAGCGGCAGGATGTAGACCTCTTCGCCGACACCGACACTCATGCCATCCATGATGGCCAGGGTCAGCGGCAAGCGCACCGCCACCCGCATGCCATAGCCTTCAGCCGAGTCGATTTCTACCGTGCCACCCAGGGCCGTGATGTTCTTCTTGACCACGTCCATGCCGACACCGCGACCAGACACGTCGGTCACCTGATCGGCTGTCGAGAAGCCCGGCGCAAAGATGAGCCCCCAGACCTCCTGATCGGTCATGGTGTCCGGTGCATCAATGCCCTTTTCACGGGCCTTGGCCAGCAGCTTCTCACGATTGAGACCGCGGCCATCGTCGCGCACTTCGATCACGATTGAGCCGCCCTGGTGGGAAGCGGCCAGCGTGATGGTGCCGACTTCCGGCTTGCCCTTGGCCAGGCGATCAGCCGGCAACTCGACACCGTGGTCGCAGGAGTTGCGCACCAGGTGGGTCAGCGGGTCGGTGATCTTTTCGACCAGGCCCTTGTCCAGTTCGGTGGCTTCCCCGTGGGTCACCAGTTCAACCTTCTTGCCCAGCTTGTTGGCCAGATCACGCAGCATGCGCGGGAAGCGGCTGAACACGGTCGACATCGGAATCATCCGGATCGACATCACCGCTTCCTGCAGGTCACGGGTGTTGCGATCAAGGTCGGTCAGACCGGAAACCAGCTGCTGGTAGACCACCGGATCAAGCCCACGGCTGTTTTGGGCCAGCATGGCCTGGGTGATCACCAGCTCGCCCACCAGGTTGATCAGTTGGTCAACCTTCTCGACAGAGACGCGGATGGTGGACGACTCCAGCCCACCGGCAGCGGGCTTGTCGTGCTTGACCGCCGGCTTGGCCGGTGCGGCGGGCGATGCGACAGCAGGCACAGGTGCTTCGGCAACCGGTGCCGGTGCTGCACCGGCAGGGGCGCCTGGCGCGTTGTCAAAGAAACCATAGCCCGCATCGGGTGCCGGGGCGGCAGCAGCAGGTGCGGCTGCATGCTCGGGCTCATTGAAAAATCCGTAGCCCGGGTCTGCGGCGGGGGCAGCGGCACCACCCATGGCCACGAAATTGACCTCTTCACGCGCCACATGGAAGGTGAACAGATCCAGCAGCTCGGATTCGGCGGTTGCGGTCTCGAGCTTGAAGCGGCGTACATGGGCCAGTTCAGGCAGATCAGGCAGCGCTTCCAGCTTGCCCAGACCATCGATTTCCTTGAACAGCTCCAGGAGGTTGTCAGCCTGGGCAGGATCGCTCAGCGGGCCGACGCGCAATTCGACAGTGCGCTGACCTTCCGACGGGGCGGCACCCCCAGATGCGACAGGTTCGGCTGCGGCAACAGGGGCGGCAACCGGTTCCGGAGCAGGTGCAGGCATTTGCGGTGCCGCAGCGGCCGACGCACCGGCAGGCACCTGGCCATTGACCAGGGCCCGGATGTTGAAGAGCAACTCCGAGGTGTCGATCGGATCGCCGCCATTGCCCTGGTGGCGCGCCAGCATGGCCTTGAGCGCATCGCCCGAGGCCAACAGCACGTCCACCATCGCGGCATTCGGTGCCAGCTCGTGGCGACGCAGCTTGTCCAGCAGCGTTTCCATCTGGTGGGTCAGCTCGGCGACATCACTGAAGCCGAAGGTGGCGGACCCGCCTTTGATGGAATGGGCGCAACGGAAGATGGCATTGAGCTCTTCGTCGTCAGCCTGGGTGATGTCCAGCTCCAGCAGGAGCTGCTCCATGTTGTCGAGATTCTCGCCAGCTTCTTCAAAGAAGACCTGGTAGAACTGACTGAGGTCGATACCTGCGGATTGGCTGTTGTCTGTGCTCATCTCTGCCATGTCCAACTCCTGAATCTTGTGCTTTGTGGTCCCGGCTTTCGGCGAAACAACCGCTTAGCGGATCACCTTCTTGATCACTTCGATCAGCTTGTTGGGGTCGAAGGGCTTGACCAGCCAGCCGGTGGCACCGGCAGCACGACCCGCCATCTTCATCTGGTCGCTCGACTCGGTGGTCAGGATCAGGATCGGGGTTGCCTTGAACTGCGGGTTTTCGCGCAGCTTCTTGGTCAGGCTGATGCCATCCATGCGGGGCATGTTCTGATCGGTCAGCACCAGATCAAAGCTGCGGTTGCCGGCCTTTTCCCAGGCGTCCTGACCATCCACGGCCTCAACAACGTTGTAGCCGGCGCTCTTGAGCGTGAAAGACACCATCTGGCGCATGGAAGCTGAATCGTCGACGGCAAGAATCGAATGCATGTCGCTCTCCGGGGCGTGAATTAACTGTTGACTGTCCTGCTGGACGACCAAATGGTCGTTTTTTCGGCAGGTGAGACCATTTCTTTAGAACAACTCCACCGATCCGGCGTCCATTTCGTCCTGGGTCACCGGATTGGGTTTGAGAGGACCTTCATCGACCACTGCCTCGCCATCGGGGTCCTCACCCATGGCGTCACGTGCAATCTGGTCGGCGCAACTGCGCAAGCGCCGATTGGTATGACAGATCAGCTGTGTCGCCATGTCTTGAAATTGCAGGGCGGTCACGGTCTTGTAGAGGGTCTGCAAGGTCTCCTGGAGCTGCGGCGACAGCTCGTGACGTCCATCATCGATCACGTCACCCAGTTGCTGCGCCGCACCATGAAACCCGCCAATCAGGGCCTCACAGGCGTCGTCCAGCAGACGCTGGAGTCGCTCCAGGTCATTTGCGGCTGTCATCAGGTGATCCTGCAACTCGGCTGCCACCAGCAAGGGAATCTCTCGCGGAGGCGGCGGCGCGGTTTGCGGCTCTTCGTTGGTCAACATCGTGACTCCACTCAACCAGGTTAACGGGCCCCAGACAGCGGGGGGCGTTCAGGCATCAGTCTCACACCAAGGCCAATCCCTATATCGGTGATATCGGCAGCAAGCCTTAGCGGTTGATAGAATTTTTCACGTTTCCGGACGCCTGCTTTATCGCGATCACGCGGGAAAACCGGGTGCATATCGAATGATTGAACACACCTCCGAGCCAGCTCCCCTCTCACAAGGCCCTTCGGCAGCCTGCGGCGGCACTGAAGTGCCAGCTGAGTCATCGTCACCCCGACTACGGGTTTTGCACCTGGAAGACAGTGAACCAGATCACGATCTGGTCATGATCCACTTGCGACGCGGCGGCATCCGGGCCGATATCCGTCGGGTCGACACCGAGGCGGCCTTCGTCGATGCGCTGCTGGAAGAGGAATGGGACCTGATCCTGTCCGACTACAACCTGCCGGGCTATTCCGGACTGGCCGCGCTCGACAAGCTGCGCGCCTTGGGCAAGATCATCCCCTTCATCCTGGTGTCCGGTGAAATCGGGGAAGACATCGCCGTGCAGGCCATGCGCAACGGCGCCAGCGACTACCTGCTCAAAAGCAATCTGGCCCGGTTGGCACCCGCGGCCATGATGGCCATCGAAGCCAACCGCACCCGCCTGGCCAAGCAACATGCCGATCTGGAGCTCAGCCAGTCACGCCAGCAGATACGCGAACTGGCACAGCATCTTCAAACCTCGATCGAGCAGGAACGTGCCGCCATTGCGCGGGAAATTCACGATGACGTGGGCGGTGCACTGACCGCCGTGAAGCTGGACCTGGCCTGGATAGCCCGCCATGCCACCACGCCAGCCCTGGCAGAACACGCCCAGCAGGCCATGGAAGCCGTCACCATGGCCCATGAAGCCGCTCAGCGCATCATGCACAACCTGCGTCCGGCCATTCTCGAGCAAGGGCTGGTCGCCGCGCTGCAGTGGATGACCGACCGCTTCGCCAAGCGCACGGGCATCACCACGACTTTCCGCACCAGCCACGACCAGCTCACGCTGTCAGCCGGCGTGCCACTGGTGGCCTACCGGTTTGCACAAGAGGCGCTGACCAACGTGTCCAAGCATGCCCAGGCATCACGCGTCAGCGTCGATCTGGCGCAGGCAGGTGGGGTGCTGTCCATCGAAGTGAGTGACAACGGACGTGGTCTTAATGACGACGACCTGGCCAAGGCCCGCTCCTTCGGGATACGGGGCTTGCGCGAACGTGCGGAGACCGTCGGGGGCTGGGTTGACATCAGCAGTGGTACCGATGGCACAACCCTGATCCTTTCGGTCCCCTTATCTGGGCCGGAAAACGGCTTTCTGGATGCAGTTACGCCAGAATTGCTGGATACGCCACTCGGCAGCGAGGGCGATCCGGACGACCCGACCACCTGGGGCCACCTGCAATGATCAAAGTCATCCTCTGTGACGACCACGCGCTGATTCGCCGCGGCATCCGCGACACCCTCGCCGACGCCGATGACATCGATGTCGTGGGGGAAGCGGCGGACTATGGCGAGCTGCGCACCCTGATGCGTGACCGCTCGTGTGACGTGCTGGTGCTCGACATCAACCTGCCAGGCCGCAGCGGTCTGGATGTGCTGCACGTGCTCAAGGAAGAAGGCAGCCTGTTGAAGGTGCTGGTGGTGTCCATGTACCCCGAAGACCAGTACGCCATGCGGGCGCTCAAGGCAGGCGCCTCGGGTTATCTGAACAAGGGCAGCGATGCGGCCCAGATCGTGGCGGCCGTGCGCACGGTCGCCCAGGGCAAGAAATACGTGACGCCCGAGATGGCGCAGATGCTGGTGGACAACCTCACCACACCCACACAGGAAGACGCCCACCAGAAACTCTCGGACCGCGAGTTGCAGACTCTGGTGATGATTGCCTCGGGCAAGCGCCTGTCCGACATCGCCGAGCAATTGCTGCTCAGCCCCAAGACCGTGAGCGTCTACCGCGCCCGCGTGCTCGAAAAGCTGGGACTCACCAACAACTCCGAACTCACGGTCTACGCCATCCGCAACGGCCTGGTCTGAACGGGGCCGCTGCGTCCGACCGACACAACTCACTCGATCGGTGTGAGCTTGGCTACGCTGAGCATCAGCCACTTGGTGCCATGACGTCCAAAGTTGACCTGGACGCGCGCGTCTGCCCCCGAGCCTTCCAGGGTCAGCACCACCCCTTCACCAAACTTGTTGTGGAACACGCTCTGCCCCACACGCAGACCGCCCTCGCTCTTGGCTTGTGCCATGGCCTTCGGCAATGGCGCCGTGAGGTCCTTGAAGCTGTCTTCTGAGCGAGCGGACCCGCCCCACTGGCGATAAGGCTGGGCCCCCGCCCCGACCATCGAGCCCATGCCGCGACCGCTGCTCCAGGCATCCTGGTAGGACTTGGCAAAACCCGATCCGAACCCCTGGTTGCGCGGCGTCAGCCATTTCAGGGCGGCTTCCGGCAACTCGTCAAGGAAGCGGCTCTTGATGTTGTAGCGGGTCTGGCCGTGCAGCATGCGCGTCTGGCAGAAGCTCATGTGCAAGCGCTTGCGTGCCCGGGTGATCGCCACATACATCAGCCGGCGCTCTTCTTCGAGGCCGTCGGCGTCGTTCATCGAGTTTTCGTGCGGGAAGAGCCCCTCTTCCAACCCGGTGATGAAGACGTAATCGAACTCCAGGCCCTTGGCCGCGTGCACGGTCATCAGTTGCACGGCGTCCTGCCCGGCCTGTGCCTGGTTGTCGCCGGCTTCCAGCGCCGCGTGGGTCAGGAAAGCCACCAGCGGAGAGATGATCTCCCCGGTTTCCGCATCAGGCAGCGTGTTGACCTGTGCCACGGCAGCCGGCAGCCCTTCGGCAATCGAGCCCGGAGTTTCGTCAACCGGCAGGGCCACGGCGTCCTTGCCAAAGCCCTCCTGGGTAACGAAAGCTTCGGCAGCATTGACCAGTTCGGCCAGGTTTTCCAGCCGTTCCTGGCCTTCTTTCTCCAGCCGATAAAAATCAGCCAGCCCGCTGGCCTCGACCACGTGCTCGATGATCTCGCGCAGGGTCAGACCACGGGTGGCCTCGCGCATGCCATCGACCAGCTTGTTGAACGCGGCCAGGTTGTTGCCGCCTTTGCCGCTTACGGCAGCAATGCTCTGCCACAGGCTGCGGCCCGTCGCGCGTGCGGCATCTTGCAGCTGCTCCATGGTGCGCGCACCAATGCCCCGGGTTGGGAAGTTGACCACCCGCAAATAGCTGGTGTCGTCGTTCGGGTTCTCGATCAGGCGCAGGTAAGCCAGCGCGTGCTTCACTTCAGCACGCTCGAAGAAGCGCAAGCCCCCATACACCTTGTATGGCACCGCGGCATTGAACAGCGCCGATTCGATCACCCGCGACTGGGCGTTGCTGCGGTAGAGCACGGCCATCTCGCGCAAGGGATGGCCCTCACGCACCAACTGACGCGCTTCATCAACGATCCACTGGGCATCGGCGTAGTCGCTGGCGGCCTCATGCACGCGAATCGGCTCGCCCTGCCCGGCATCGGTCCGCAGGTTTTTGCCCAGGCGGCGGGTGTTTTGGGCGATCAGGGTATTGGCCGCATCCAGGATGTGGCCATAGCTGCGGTAGTTCTGCTCCAGCTTGATGACGCGGGGCACCTTGAACTCGCGCTCGAAGTCGGACATGTTGCCGACCTGCGCGCCCCGGAAAGCGTAAATGCTCTGGTCATCGTCACCAACAGCAAACACGCTGCTGCCCGTGACCTCGGGCCGCCCGGCAAACATCTTCAACCAGGCGTATTGCAGGCGGTTCGTGTCCTGAAACTCGTCGACCAGAATGTGGCGGAAGCGCCGCTGATAGTGCTCACGCAACTCGGGGTGATCCCGCATGAGCTCATAGGTGCGCAGCATCAGCTCGCCAAAGTCGACCACCCCCTCGCGCTGGCATTGGTCTTCGTAGGCCTGGTAGACCTGCTGCTGCATGCGGCTGAGGTCATCGTGAGGTACAAGATCCCCCGGGCGCTTGCCATCGTCCTTGGCATTGGCGATGAACCAGCTGGTCTGCTTGGGCACGCAGCGTTCTTCATCGAAGTTGAGCGCCTTGATCACACGCTTGACAGCCGAGAACTGGTCTTGCGTGTCGAGAATCTGAAACGCCTGAGGCAGGCCTGCCAGCTTGTGGTGCGCGCGCAGGAAGCGGTTGCACAGGCCATGGAAAGTGCCAATCCACATGCCGCGCGTGTTGATAGGCAGCATGCCCGACAAGCGGGTGAGCATTTCCTTGGCGGCCTTGTTGGTGAAGGTCACCGCCATGATGCCGGCCGGCGAGACCTGGCCCGTCTGCAACAGCCACGCGATGCGCGTGGTCAGCACGCGCGTCTTGCCGGAACCCGCCCCGGCCAGAATGAGCAAAGGCCCCTGCGGAGCCGTGACAGCCGCCAGCTGCTCTGGGTTGAGCCCCTTGAGCAAGCCGGAGGAATGGGGTTCGCCGGGCTGTCCGTGCTGATCGAACAGGCCTGCGGGAGTCGAATGTGCAGTCATCCGAAAATTGTAGGCTGCATCGCCCTTCTCCCGCCGCATCGACCCGACAAGGGCCGTGCGAGATCAGGCCAGCGCCATCTGCTGGCGGGTGAGCAGCTTGTCCATCAGCTCACGCACACTGCGGATCTGGTCACCGAAAGGCAAAGCACCGGCACCTCGGAAGAAGAGCCCCTTCTTGACATCGCCACGCAAGGCGGCAGCCAGCTGGTTGTCGATGCAGAACTGCCCCCAGCCCGCCAGACCATCGCGCAAGCCACATTGAGCCAGGCAGTCGAACGCCTTGGTGCAGCGGTTCTTCACGTGGGCAACGGCTTGCAGCTTGTCCTCGATCTTCAGGTAGGCCTTCAGCCAGGGCGTCGCCACCGCACGCGCCGGCAAACCCGCCACACTGGTGAACTCGACCACGTCCTCATCCCGGGCCTCGGCCAGCACCCGCTTGAACTCAGGGTGGGCATCGCCCTCTTCGGTCACGGCAAACGGGGTGCCCAGTTGCACACCTGCCGCGCCCAGGGCCTGCACCCGCGCAATGTCTGCATGGCTGCGGATGCCACCTGCGGCAATGAGGGGGATTTCCTTTTCGATACCGGCTGCACGCAAGAAAGCGATCGAGTCGGGGATCACGCGCTCGAAATCAAACCGGGGGTCGTTGAGGTCCGCGATGCGAGCGGCCCCCAAATGCCCGCCGGCCAGCCGCGGATGCTCGATCACGATGGCATCAGGCAGACGCTTCTTGCGCTCCCATTTCTTGACAATGAGCTGCACGCCGCGGGCATCGGAGAGGATCGGCACCAGCAGTGCATCAGGGTGGTCCTGCGCCAGGTCCGGCAAATCCAGCGGCAGGCCAGCGCCCACCACCACCGCGTCGATGCCGGCCTCCAGCGACCGCTTGACGTAGCCCGCGTAGTCACTGACGGCGCGCATGACGTTCATGGCCAGCAAACCACGCCCCTCGGAACGCGCCCGCGCGGCCTTGATTTCCCGCTCGACCGCTTCCAGATTGGCTTCATCGATGGCCGCCTTGGTGGCCTCATCCTGCCCTACGCGGGTAGCCAGCCCCTGGGTGCGCTCCATCAGATCAGGGTGATGGCGCCGCAAATCGACACAGGACAGCGTACCCACACCACCCATGGCTGCAACCGAGCCCGCCAAGCGCTGGGCCGACACGCCAATGCCCATGCCCCCCTGCACGATCGGCAAAAGCCGTCGTCCGCCCAGCATCATGGGCTGCAGACCGCTCCCGGCCAGCTTGGTGTCCAGATCCGGATCAATGAAACCGGCATCGAGCGATGCCATCAGTGGGTGCGGAGCATTCATGGGTGCCTTGATAAATATACAGTCGTATAAGAACCCATGCACAGTAGCGGCTGGTGCCACGCATGGATTTGTCTCAGGTCAACCCCAGGCGCTTCAGCGGTGCTCCCAGGACGAGTCGATCTCGTTGAAGATCGCACCGCCATCGTCGGCCACATCCTGATAGGGGCCCGTACCGCTGTGATCAGAAGCCGACGCCGGCACGAACTGGCCTTTGAGCACATCAAACACATGCACCTCGCCATCTTCGATGACGTAGTGCCAGCCGTGCAGCGAGATCTCTCGCTTTTCCACACGCTGGCGCACCATGGGATAGTCCATCAAGCGTTCGAGTTGCAGCACGATCGAGCGCTGCTCGGTGCGACGCAGGGCTTCCTCCGTCACCTGAACGGGCAAAGCGGCTTCTCGCGCCAGACCCAGCCAGGCATCGAGGTTATGGGCCTCGGGCGACACCTCTTCGTAAAGTGCCTTCATCGCACCACAGTGCGTGTGCCCACACACGATGATGTGACTCACGTGCAGGTTCAGCACGGCATATTCGATGGCCGCAGCCGTGCCGTGCAGACCATACTGACCGTCATAGGGCGGCACCAGGGCGCCCACATTGCGCACGATGAACAACTCACCAGGACCTGCGCCGGTCAGCATGTAGGGCACGATCCGCGAGTCGGAGCACCCGATGAACAAGGTTGTCGGGTGCTGCCCCTCATTGACCAGATGTCGAAAGCGATCCTGGTACTGCGGGAAATAGTCGGTGTGAAAACACCTCAGGCGTTGCAGGAGTTCGTCTGGCATGGCTGGCTCCGAGAATCGCCGCAGTCTTATTGAACCAGCGGCGAATCGACAGCGGGCAGTTCGTCCAGGGTGACACCCGCCTGGGCTGCAAGCACTTGCAGGTACTGGCGCAGCGCTGTGCGACTAGCCTGTCGTTGCAAAGCTGACGACACCGCTGAACGAACCTGATCGAAAGGCGGCAGCGTGCCGGCTTCGCGGGCCATCACCTCGACGACATGCAGGCCAAACCGGCTGTGCACGACCCGCGGCAACACCCCGACTTCCGCATGCCCGAACAGCTCTCGCGCAAACTCAGGTGCGCATTCATGCGCAGCCAGCCATCCCAGCTCGCCGCCCTCCGCACCGCTCGGGCAGTTGGACCACTGGCGAGCTGCCTCACCAAAGGCGCCATCCGACGTCGCGCAGCGCAGGTCCAGCAAGAGCTTCTCGGCACGCTGGCGCAGCGCCTGCACGTCCACACCGTCCGTCACTGCCAGCAAAATGTGGCGGGCATGCACCCGCTCGCCCTGCTGCCACCGCGCAGGCGACGCTTCGTAAAAGCGACGGCAGTCTTCCTCGGCAGGTTCGGGCACGCGCAGTTCACGATCAAGCAGGGCCTCGATGGCCTGCACTGCCGCTTCTGACACGACGCCATCTTCAACAGGTGGATCCTCTGCTGCCAGCAGGCCCGCCTGCTGGGCGGCCTGCCGAAGCAACTCGGTGCAAAGATCTTCGGTGCGGCTCATGTCAGTGCCCCACGTGACGATCAGGAGTCAGATGGTCAGCCGGCAGATTCAGCTTGCGGCTGCGCACCACCTGATACGGGCGCAGCGCATAGGTCGCCGAAGCGAACCCGCTCCACACATGAACCAGGCGGGTGAAGGGGAAAATCAGGAACACCGACATGCCCAGCACCATGTGCAGCTTGAACACCCAGTTGACGTGCGACAGCAATTCGACGGCACCGCCCTGGAAGGTCATCACATGTTGTGCCCAGCCCGCCAGCGCCATCATCATGGTCCCATCCAGGTGCTGTGCTGACATCGGGATGGTGGCCAGGCCCAGCCCCAGTTGAACCAGCAGCAGCCACAGCAACACGATGTCGCTGGTGCGCGAATTCAGGCGAATGCGCGGATCGCTCAATCGGCGGTGCAACAGCACGGCAATGCCGATGAAGGCCATCGTGCCAGCGATGCCGCCGGAAACCATGGCCATCAGCTGCTTGTTGCCAGCGCTGATGAAGTGCTCATACAAGGCATGGGGGGTCAGCATCCCGAAGAAATGGCCAAAGAACAGAAACAGCACCCCAATGTGGAACAGATAGCTGCCCACGCGCAGCTGCCCGGTTCTCAGCAACTGCGATGAGTCGCTCTTCCAGGTGTACTGATCACGGTCGAAGCGAATGAGGCTGCCGACCAGAAACACGGCCCCACAGATGTAGGGATAGATGCCAAAGAGGAAAGTATCCAGTGCGTTCATGCTGATGCTCCCGGACGCCCTTGGGCGTTGCGAACAATGTGAATCGGTTGCGGTTGATCAGGCCGGCTTTGGCCCGCCGATGTGCATCCACCAAAAGCCTCGGGCTCCTGCCAGTCTTCATCCATGGGCTTTTCATCTGGCAAGGCCAGGTGCTCGATGCGCTCGCCTGCCAGCCACAGGGTCGTCGCCAGCACGGCCGCATAGGGGCTGGAGCGCTTGGCCAGCGCCGTGTGGATGGCGTTGAGGATGTGAGCCATCTCGGCCAGAAAGCCCTTGGCAACGTCAGCAGGTTGGGTCGACACGAATTCGAGCACCACCGGCAGGTAATCCGGCAACTCGCTGTCGTCCAGATACAGGCCCGCCTGCTCATAGGTCTGCGCCAGGTCCACCATGGCCGGCCCGCGCTCTCGCGAGTCGCCGTGGACATGTTCGAACAGATGCAGCGAGGTGCTGCGACCGCGATCGAAACAGTCAACGTAGCGCGCCTCGAGATCAAACGGGTCGCACTGAACCAGTTCATTGATCAGCGCCAGCAAACTGGCCCGGTGCTCTGCCGGGAGCTCCGGCTGAGCCTGCACCACGTCGGCGAGGTCACCCGCAGCCTGTCGGAGTTGCGCATCGGGGTAGCACAGCAAGGCGGCCAGCACCTTGCAAAGGTTGCGATGGTTCATGGTCTGACTCCTGACTTACAGCGTGGCCTTGATGGGAATGGTGCGGCGCTTGCCCTGACCGAACAGGCTTTCCTGCGATGCACCGTCCGAACAGCCATTGCCGAACGAGAAGCCACATCCACCACGCAGATCGAACGCGCTCTCGGCGTATTCACGGTGGGCCGTGGGGATCACAAAGCGGTCTTCGTAGTTGGCGATGGCCATGATCTGGTACATGTCCTGCACCTGCTCGACCGACAGCCCCACCTGCTCCAGCGCAGCCAGGTTTTCACGCCCCTCGACATGGACCTCGCGCTGATAGGCTCGCATGGCCAGCATGCGCTCCAGCGCACGTGTCACCGGAATGGTGTCTCCCGCGGTCAACAGATTGGCCAGGTACTGCACGGGAATGCGCATCTGGTTGACATCCGGAATCTGACCGTTGACACCGATGTGCCCGGCCTGTGCCGCCGATGTGATGGGTGACAGAGGCGGGATGTACCAGACCATCGGCAAGGTGCGGTATTCCGGGTGCAGGGGCAATGCCACCTTCCAGTCCATGGCCATCTTCCACACCGGGCTCTTGCGGGCTGACTCCAGCCAAGCTTCTGGCACACCGTCCAGGCGCGCCTGCTCGATCACCTTCGGGTCATGCGGGTCGAGGAACACATCCAACTGGGCCTGATACAGGTCCTTGTCGTGCTCCACACTGGCTGCCGCCTCGATGCGATCGGCGTCGTACAGCAGCACACCCAGGTAGCGGATGCGGCCCACGCAGGTTTCCGAGCACACAGTCGGCTGACCGGCTTCGATGCGCGGATAGCAGAAGATGCACTTCTCGGCCTTGCCGGTTTCCCAGTTGTAATAGATCTTCTTGTAAGGACAGCCCGACACGCACATGCGCCAGCCACGGCACTTGTCCTGGTCAACCAGCACAATGCCATCTTCCTCACGCTTGTAAATCGATCCTGATGGGCACGAAGCCACGCAGGCCGGGTTAAGGCAGTGCTCGCACAGACGCGGCAGGTACATCATGAAGGTCTGCTCAAACTGACCCAGAATGTCCTTTTGCACCTGCGTGAAGCTGTCCAGGTTGGCATCCTTGCTGCGCTTGCTGAACTCACCCCCCAGGATCTCTTCCCAGTTCGGACCCCAGACGATCTTCTCCATGCGCTGACCGGTGATCAGGCTGCGTGGACGCGCCACGGGAGCAGCCTTGCTCTTGGGCGCACTTTGCAGGTGGTCGTAGTCGAACGTGAAGGGCTCGTAATAGTCGTCGATTTCGGGCAGATTAGGGTTGGCAAACAGGCCGGCCAGCAACTTGAGCTTGCCACCTTGACGCGGCACGATGCGGCCATCAGCCTTGCGCACCCAGCCACCCTTCCACTTGTCCTGGTTCTCCCATTCCTTGGGGTAACCGATGCCAGGCTTGGTTTCAACGTTATTGAACCAGGCGTACTCAACGCCGGGCCGGTTGGTCCAGACGTTCTTGCAGGTGACCGAGCAAGTGTGGCAACCAATGCACTTGTCCAGGTTCAGCACCATGCCGATTTGGGCACGAACTTTCATCTTGTGTTCTCCTTGCTGGCTCAGACGCGTTGGGCGGGTGTGCCGTCCAGCCAGTCGATCTTGGCCATCTTGCGAACCAGCACGAACTCGTCACGGTTGGTGCCGATGGTCCCGTAGTAGTTGAAGCCGTAGCTCAGCTGGGCATAGCCGCCGATCATGTGGGTCGGCTTGAGCACCACCCGCGTGACCGAGTTGTGGATGCCGCCGCGCGCACCGGTGATCTCGGAGCCCGGGGTGTTGATGGTCTTCTCCTGAGCGTGGTACATCATCACCATGCCCGGGTTGACGCGCTGGCTCACCACCGCACGAGCAGCAATGGCCCCATTGGCGTTGAACAGCTCGACCCAGTCGTTGTCGACAATGCCGCCGCGGCGTGCATCTTCTTCACTCAACCAGATCACCGGGCCGCCGCGGTTGAGCGTCAGCATGATCAGGTTGTCCGTGTAGGTGGAGTGGATACCCCACTTCTGGTGCGGCGTGATGAAGTTCAGCGCAATCTCGGGGTTGCCGTTGGGCTTGCGTCCTTCGACCTCACCCAGCGTCTTCAGGTCTACAGGCGGACGATAGGACACAAAGCCTTCGCCAAAGTCACGCATCCAGGGGTGATCCTGATAGAACTGTTGACGTCCTGTCAGCGTGCGCCATGGAATCAGCTCGTGCACATTGGTGTAGCCGGCGTTGTAAGACACCTTTTCGCTTTCCAGGCCCGACCAGGTCGGCGAGGAAATGATCTTGCGCGGCTGCGCCTGGATGTCACGGAAGCGGATCTTCTCGTCCTCACGGTGCAGTGCCAGGTGGGCGTGTTCACGACCAGTCTGCTTGCTCAGGGCATCCCAGGCCTTGACCGCCACATGCCCATTGGTCTCGGGTGCCAGCATCAGCACCACCTCGGTGGCATCGATGTCGGTGTCGATCTTGGGCATGCCCTGCGTCACACCGGCCTCGCGCACGACCCCGTTGAGTTCGCCAAGCTGATGCACCTCATCTTCGGTCTTCCAGGCGATGCCCTTGCCGCCATTGCCCACCTTGTTCATCAATGGGCCCAAGGCAGTGAAGCGCTTGAAAGTGTTCGGGTAGTCGCGTTCGATGACCGTGATCTGAGGTGCCGTCTTGCCGGGAACCAGTTCGCACTCGCCCTTCTTCCAGTCGCGCACATCGAAGGGTTGGGCCAACTCCGCCGGCGAGTCGTGCATGAGCGGTGTCATCACCACTTCGCGCTCCAGACCCAGGTGTCCCACACACACTTCCGAGAACTTCCTGGCAAAGCCCTTGTAGATCTCCCAGTCGGAGCGAGCCTGCCAGGCCGGGTCCACCGCAGTTGACAAGGGGTGGATGAAGGGGTGCATGTCACTGGTATTGAGGTCGTTCTTCTCATACCAGGTGGCCGTTGGCAGCACGATGTCCGAATACAGACAGGTCGTGCTCATGCGGAAGTCCAGGGTGACCAGCAGATCCAGCTTGCCCTCTGGTGCCTGGTCATGCCACTTCACGTCCTGCGGCTTGGCCTCCTGCGGACCCAGGTCCTTGCCTTGCACCCCATGCGACGTGCCCAGCAAGTGCTTGAGGAAATATTCATGGCCTTTGCCTGACGAGCCCAGCAGGTTCGAACGCCACACAAACATGTTGCGTGGCCAGTTGGCCGGATGGTCAGGGTCTTCGCAGCTCATCGACAGCGAGCCATCCTTGAGCGACTTGACTGCGTAGTCCTTGGCATCCATGCCGACGGCCTGCGCATCACGCACCACCTGCAGCGGGTTGGTCTGCAGTTGAGGGGCAGAAGGCAACCAGCCCATGCGCTCGGCGCGGGCGTTGAAGTCGATCATCGAGCCTTGGTAAGCCTGCTTGTCGGCCAAGGGTGACAGGATCTCGTCCACGCCCAGGCGCTCATAGCGCCACTGGTCCGTGTGCGCATAGAAGAAGCTGGTGGAGTTCTGCTGGCGTGGCGGACGGATCCAGTCCAGCGCAAAGGCCAATGCCGTCCAACCGGTTTGCGGCCGCAGCTTTTCCTGACCCACATAGTGGGCCCAGCCACCACCGCTCTGGCCAATACAGCCACACATCATCAGCATGTTGATGATGCCGCGGTAGTTCATGTCGCAGTGGTACCAATGGTTCATCGCCGCACCGATGATCACCATCGACTTGCCGCGTGTCTTGTCGGCGTTGTCTGCGAACTGGCGGGCCACCGTGATGACCTGGTCACGCGGCACGCCGGTGATCTTCTCCTGCCAGGCCGGGGTGTAAGGCGTATCGTCATTGAAGTCACGCGCAGCCGTGCCGCCCAGGCCACGGTCAATGCCGTAGTTGGCAGCCAGCAGATCGAACACAGTAGCGACAAGGGTGTGGCGCTGTTCGCTTTCTGGCACATCAGCCTTGCACAAACGGACCTTGCGTACCGGCACGTTGCGTACCAGCACATCATCGTGCTTGTTCGCATTGAAGTGGGGGGTATCGATGCCGCCAAAATAGGGGAAGCCCACTTCGCCAACCTGGTAGTCGGTTCCGCCCTCTTCCATCAGGGACAACTTGAGCTTGACCTGCTCGCCGCCCATCGCCTCTTTGGACTCCAGGTTCCACAGGCCTTTGTCCGGGCGCTCGTCGGCGCCCCAGCGGAAGCCGATCGACCCGTTTGGCAACACGATCTTGTCGTCCTGGTCGAGCGCCACGGTCTTCCACTCGGCATTGTTCTGCTGCTTGAGATGGTTGTTGAAATCACTGGCGCGCAGATAGCGGTCCGGCACCAGAATCTGGCGACCATCTGGCAGCGTCTGTTCCTTCAACTGCACCAGCAAAGGCATGTCGGTATAGCGACGGGCGTAGTCATCGAAATACGCCGAGCGCGCCTGCGCACCTTCACCAAAGTAAAAGTCCTTCAGGATGACGTGACCCATGGCCATGGCCACGGCTGCATCGGTACCTTGCTTGGGGTGCAACCACAGGTCGGCCAGCTTCGACACCTCGGCATAGTCGGGCGTCACGGCCACCGTCTTGGCCCCCTTGTAGCGCACCTCGGTGAAGAAGTGGGCATCCGGGGTACGGGTCTGAGGCACATTGGAGCCCCAGGCAATGATGTAGGTCGAGTTGTACCAGTCAGCCGACTCAGGCACGTCGGTCTGCTCGCCCCAGATCTGCGGGCTAGCTGGCGGCAGGTCGCAGTACCAGTCGTAGAAGCTCATGCACACGCCACCGATCAGGCTCAGGTAGCGGCTGCCAGCGGCATAGCTGATCATCGACATGGCCGGAATAGGCGAGAAGCCAATGATCCGGTCAGGCCCGTGCTTCTTGATTGTGTAGACGTTGGCCGAGGCAATGATCTCGTTGACTTCATCCCATGTCGACCGAACGAAGCCACCCATGCCACGTTCTCGCTGCCAGGCGCGACGACCCTCGGTGTTCTCCACCAGATTGGCCCAGGCATCCACCGGTGTTTTCGCCACCGTGCGCGCAGCGCGCCATTGTTTGAGCAATTCGCCGCGCACCATCGGGTACTTCACCCGGTTGGCACTGTAGAGATACCAGCTGTAACTCGCACCACGAGCGCACCCACGGGGCTCATGGTTGGGCAGATCAGGTCGGGTGCGGGGATAGTCAGTCTGCTGGGTTTCCCAGGTGACGATGCCCCCCTTCACATAGATCTTCCACGAGCAAGATCCCGTGCAGTTGGTGCCGTGGGTCGAACGCACGATCTTGTCATGCTGCCAACGAGCCCGGTAGGCGTCCTCCCAGGTCCGGTCCTCACCGGTGGTCACGCCGTGGCCGTTCGAGAATGTCTGCCTGGGTTGTGCAAAGAACGTCAGGCGGTCAAGAAAATGACTCATGTTGATTCCTCAGATTCGTATCGGGCTCAGCAAGGCATGGGCGCGTTCTTGCGGCTGTAGTACCACCACGTCACCAGCACACACGTCACATAGAAAGCCACGAAGCAATACAGGGCGGCTTCCGGACCACCTGTCAGGGTGATCGACGAGCCATAGCTCTTGGGGATGAAGAAGCCACCGTAGGCGCCCACAGCCGAACTGAAACCGAGCACGGCGGCGGCTTCCTTGTTGGCGTCCTTGACTGCTTGCTCTTGAGCAGCCGCGCCCTTGCCACTGGCTTCACGCTGACGCTCGGTCAGGAAGATCAGCGGGATCATGCGGAAGGTCGAACCATTGCCGATGCCCGAGGTGGCGAACAGGAACAGGAAGGCCACCAGGAAACCGTGGAAGTCGCCACCCTGGCCATGGCTGGGCAGGAACTTCAGCACGGCCAGCACGCCGACGATCATGGCCACGAAGTTCCAGAAGGTCACACGGGCACCACCCAGCTTGTCAGACAGCCAGCCGCCAACAGGGCGAACCAGTGCACCAACCAGCGGGCCCATCCAGGCATAGCTCAGTGCATTGACACCGGGGAACTGGCTCTTGATCAGCAGCGGAAAGCCTGCGGAGTAGCCGATGAAGGAACCGAATGTACCGAGGTACAACCAGCACATCAGCCAGTTGTGCTTGCGCTTGAAGATGACGGCCTGGTCTGCAAAAGAAGCCTTGGCATCAGCCAGGTCGTTCATGCCGAACCACGCAGCCAGAGCCGACAGCGCAATGAAAGGCACCCACACATAGCCTGCGTTTTGCAGCCACAGTTGGGCGGTCTTGCCCGCCTTGGTCACGGTCTGGGCATCACCGCCCATGGCACCGAACACACCTGCCGTGATCACCAGCGGCACCACGAACTGCACCAGCGACACGCCCAGGTTGCCCAGGCCAGCATTCAGGCCCAGCGCTGTGCCCTTCTGTGCCTTCGGGAAGAAGAAGCTGATGTTCGACATCGACGAGGCAAAGTTGCCGCCACCAAAGCCGCACAGCAGTGCCAGCAAGATAAAGACCTCGAACGGGGTATCAGGATGCTGCACCGCCCAGCCAATCCCGATGGCCGGTGCCAGCAACGATGCCGTCGAGATGGCGGTCCAGCGGCGCCCACCGAAGATGGGCACAGCAAACGAGTAGAAGATGCGCAGCGTGGCGCCACACAGTGCCGGCAAAGATGCCAGCAGGAACAGTTGGTTGGTGTTGAACTTGAAGCCGACATTCGGCAGGTTCACCACCACCACCGACCACACCATCCAGATGGCGAATGCCAAGGTCAGGGCGGGGATAGATAGCCACAGATTGCGTTGGGCAACCGAGTGACCTTCCTTTTTCCAGAATGTGTCGTTTTCCGGATTCCAGTTTTGGATGACAGAGCTGGCCATTTGGCTCTCCTTATGTCAATTCAGCGGGGGTGTGAGACCGGTCAATCAAGCCTGCCCAAGGACAGGTTGGCGGCGGACTTCGGTGAAGTACATCCAGATCAGGGAGACCCAGACCACGCCGTACAGCAACATGAATGCACTGGAGCGGATGCCGGTCTTGTCGAGCAGGTAGCCGAACATGATCGGCAGCAGGAAGCCACCCATGCCACCAGCGAGACCCACGATGCCGGAGATCGCGCCGATGTTCTTCGGGTAGTCGTTGCCGATGTACTTGAAGACGCTGGCCTTGCCGAAAGCGAAGACGATACCCAGCAGGAACATCAGGGCGGTGAAGCCATAGACATTCAGGCCGATGTGGTAGGTCTGCGGACCAGTCGTGGTCTGGATCGTGAAATCAGTCTGCGGATAGCTCAGCAGGAACAGGCAGATCCAGCTCACCCACATCACCCACCAGGTCACGCTGTGCGCACCATACTTGTCGGACAGCCAGCCACCAATAGCGCGCAACACACCGCCCGGCAGAGAGAAGCATGCAGCCAGCAACGCAGCTGTCTTGATCTCCAGGCCGTATTCACCGACGTAGTACTGCACCATCCACAGGCTCAGCCCCACATAGCCACCGAACACGATGCTGTAGTACTGGCAGTACTTCAGCACGCGCGGATCCTTCAAGGCCTTGAGTTGGTCCAAGAAGCTGACATTGCTCGGAACCAGGTGGCTCTCATCGTGGAAGCTGAAGAGCCAGAACAGTATGGCTGTACCCAGCATCACGGCCGCATAGACATGCGGCACCATGACCCAGCCAAAAGCGACCATCAAACCCGGTGCCACGAACTTGTTGACCGCAGCACCCGAGTTGCCCGCGCCGAACACACCCATGGCAAAGCCTTGACGCTCCCTGGGGAACCACCGTGCCACATAGGGCGTACCGACCGAGAACGAGCCACCGGCCAACCCGAGCACCAGACCGATCGACAGGAACTGCCAGAATTCGGTCGCCGAGCCAATCAGCCAGATTGCTGGCACGGTGAGCAGCATCAGGAGCACCATCACGATGCGCCCCCCGAAGCGGTCGGTCCAGATGCCCAGGGGCACACGCACCAGGGAACCGCTCAAAACAGGCATGGAGGTCAGCAAGCCGAATTCGGTCGCAGACAGGCCCAACTGCTTCTTGATGGGAATGCCGATCACGGCAAACATCATCCAGACCATGAAGCACACCGTGAATGCCAGTGTGCTGACGATCAGCACCGAGAGAGCGCGGCGCTTTTGCACTTCTTGCGTCGTCATGGATTTCTCCGTTTTTTCCATGACGTCACTGTAGGAATCAGCCCCCGAGACGAACATCCTTCCAAGGATTGCTCGGGCATGGCTGAAAGAACGATGGGGCCACATGGCCCCATCGTTCGAAAGTAGTAGTCACCGGTCTACCCGGTCAGAACTTGATCCGGATCAGTTTAGCCCGTGCTCCGTGGCGTAGACGGCTGCCTGCACGCGTGAACTCAGATTCAACTTGCGCAGAATGTGCTGAACATGGATCTTCACCGTGGTTTCCGCGATATCCAGACTTCGGGCAATCTCTTTGTTGCTCGCCCCGCTGGCAATGTGACGCAGGATTTCCGACTCACGAGGCGACAGCTGTCCATGAGTTGGAACAGGCTCGACCACCGATCCCGCATCGATCATGGGCGCCTGCATGGCTGCAGCCAGCTTGCCCGTCATGTCCGGGCTGATGACCAACTCGCCCGCCATGGCTCGCATCAGGGCCTGCCCGAGGGCTTCGCCATCCATGGTCTTAAGCAGGTATCCACGTGCGCCGGCCCGCAGTGCCCGGGCCAGATCCTGCTCATCTTCACTGACCGTCAGCATCAGCACTCCCGCTTTCGGGGCTGCTTCACGCAGACCTGCAATCGCATCCACACCCAGCACACCGGGCAGGTGGTTGTCGAGCAGGATCAAGTCAGGCTGAAGCTCGGTGGCACAACGCAAGGCTTCACCCGCATCGCCCGCTTCCCCCACAACCAACACATCGGCCGATTGCGTCAACAGCGCAATCAGACCTCGGCGAAACAGGGTGTGGTCGTCGACCACCAGCAAGCGAACGGGTGCGGTCATGGTGTGATGTCAGGCAGGTGTTCAGGTGCCACACGAGGCGGCAGAGTCAAGGTCACTGCAGTGCCCTCACCTGATCGCGACTGTACCGCCAGTTCCGCGCCGATGCGCTGCGCACGCTCCGACATGATGTGCAAACCAACGTGGGTCTCCCCGCGTGCCTGCCCTTGCGGGTCAAAGCCGCAGCCATTGTCCTGCACCACAAACTGCCAACGGGGCTCTTGCTGGACGGTCACCCACACCTCGGTCGCAGCGGCATGCTTGCGGATGTTGGACAAGGACTCCTGCACCACGTGCAACACCTGGATCTGCACATCTGGTGGCAAGGGCAGGCCATGCCCCTCCAGGCTCAAATGGGTTTTCAAACCCGTCTGGTGCTCGAACTTCTGCAGTGTCGTGCGCAAGGCCGGCTCGATGTCCTCTTCATTGGTGCGCGTTCGGAAATGCAGCAGGAGTTCTCGCACATGGCTGTACGACTCCCTGAGGCCCTCATCCAGCTCGCCGATGACACGGTCTATGCCGCCTGCATCGGTCTTGCGCACGGCATCGCGCAGCAACTGCACCTGTATCTTCATGAAGGCCAGTGACTGCGCGATCGAATCGTGCAGCTCCCGAGCCAGCATGCTGCGCTCTTCTGCGACGGCCGCTTCTCTTTCCAGGGACGCGGCACGCATGCTTTCCATGCCACCAGCGAGGTGGCTCGCCATGGTTTCCATCATGGCGCGCTGTTCCTGACTCAGCTCAGGGTCATGCCGGTAAAACAGATCCACCTCGCCCAGGCAGCGCTGGTGCAGGTTGACCGGAATGGAGACCACCGTCTGATAGCCCGCCTGAGAACAGTGCGAGCGCGCTGTCGGATTAGCCGCCTGAATTGGAATCACCCGCATGCCCTGTTCCGGCGCGACCGGGCCACAGTGACAATCACCGGCATGCACGCAAGCCTCTTCCTTGACCAGACTTTCCGGCAAGCAATCAGAGGCCAGCAGCCAGTAGCGCTGATGGGCCTCATCTGACCATCGCACGGCAACGGCATCGGCATCGGCAATGCGGCGAACCTTCTGCGCAAAGCCCTGAGCGATCTCGTCCAGCGTATCGGCCTCGGCAATGTGGGCACTGATTTCATACAGCGCAGCCAGCTGACGTTGCTTGGCTTCCAGCCCGGCGGTCTTTTCCCGCACTTTGGCTTCCAGGTTCTGATAGAGAGACTGAAGGGTTTCAGCCATCTGGTTGAAACCATCGGCGAGCACCCCGAACTCGTCATTCGAATCCACGTCGACACGTGCTTCGAAATCACCCTGCTCCACGCGCTCCAGCCCGCGCTGCAAGCGCCCGACCGGGTTGAGCACCAGCAGGTAGCCGGCATACATCAGCGCCACAGCACTGCCTATCGCCAACACCATCATCGCCATCTGAAAGATGTTCAAGATGGCGGTCCAGTAGGCCAGTTGCCGCTCAATCGACGACACGAATGCGTCAATCAGTGCGACAAAACGGTCGACCTCGGCCAGCTCTCCAACCTTGTTATCAGGAGAGCTCGGCACAGATGAGGTCCAGTGCCCGGCCAGGGACGACCACGCTGACTGAACTGCCTGAAACCGCTGTCTCGTTTCATCATCCCAGGGCACAAACAGCGGGCGAGACGGATCTCCGTCCTTGAGGACCTGCAGACTTTGCTGGAAGCGGGCCACCTGCATCTCGAGCTGAGCCGTGCTGCCCACCTCTTCGGTCAATGCCAGGCGGTAAGTCAGCATGCGCATGCGCCCAGCCTCATTGACCGCGGCTGCCCCCCCTTCAAGTCGCCAGGTGACCCACAGGGTGAGCGCAATCGATGCCAGGGCCAGACACAGGAAGAGCCCCCCCGTTACAGCCAGCTTGGTGGTCAGGGTCCAGCGACGCACGGGCGTCGTCACCGAGGCCAGCTGCAGGGTCCGCATCGATCAGGCTGAGCCGCTCTCAGGCAACTCAAAGCTGTCACGGTACTCCGGGACCCGCGCCGGGATACCGAGGGTCTCGGTGATGCGCAAACGCAAGGTGTCGGCCGCCGTTGGCTCGCCATGGATGACGAACACCTGCTCGGGCTTGCGTGCCAGCGACTTCACCCAGCCCAGCAAACCAGCCTGGTCGGCGTGGGCCGACAAGCCGTCAATTTGCGTGACCTCCGCCCGGATGGGTACGTACTCGCCAAACAGCTTGAGCGTGTGTGCACCTTCCGCCAGCGAGGCCCCACGGGTGCCTCCGGCCTGAAAGCCGCTCAGGATGATCGAATTGCGGGAGTGCGGCCCGTAGTAGGCAATGTGATGCAGGACCCGCCCACCGGTCACCATGCCGCTGCCGGCAATGATGATCATGGGATAGCGCTGGCGCATCAGCGCCTTGGACTCTTCGACATCCCGAACGAAATGCGTCATGCGTGCGATACCGGCACAGTCGGCATCCGACAGGCGGTGCTCGTCGTTGTAGCGCTGATAAAGCTGGGTGGCATCGATGCCCATGGGGCTGTCGAGCATGACCGGCACATGGGGAATCGCCCCCGCCTCACGCAGGCAGTAAAGCGAGTAAAGCAGGCTCTGCGTACGCCCTACGGCAAACGCAGGAATGACCACCACACCACCACGTGCCACCGTACGGCGGATCACATCGCCGAGCACCTCAACCGGGTCCTTCGTGGTGTGCAGGCGGTTGCCATAGGTCGACTCCGTCACCACCCAGTCAGCTTCTAGCCCCTTGGTGGGCGGGTTCATGACCAGGTCATCGTCACGCCCCAGGTCACCCGAGAACAAGGCCGACTTGCCGCCGTGTTCGATCTTGATGCTGGAGGCGCCCAGGATGTGGCCTGCCGGGGCAAAACGCACCCGCACGCCATGCCCAAGTTCCAACGCACCATCCGGGGCCACACGACGGAAGTGCGTCAGGCACCGCTTCGCGTCTTGCGCGGTGTAGAGCGGCATGGCCGGGCTGTGTTTCGTCGCCGCATGCCTGTTGCGATAACGGGCCTCTTCTTCCTGCAGGTGGGCCGTGTCCAGCAGCAGGATTTCGCAAAGCTCTGCCGTGGCAGCGCTGGTCCAGATCGGCCCCTTGAACCCTTGCTTGACCAGCAGCGGCAAGGCCCCGCTGTGATCGATGTGCGCGTGGGTCAGCAAGACAGCGTCGATCGTGGCCGGATCTACCGGCATGGGCGCCCAGTTGCGGTCGCGCAAGGTCTTGAAACCCTGAAACATGCCGCAATCAACCAGAATACGCAGCCCACCCGCCTCCACCAGGGTGCGGGAGCCCGTCACAGTGCCATTGGCACCCAGGAATGTCAGTTGCATCGGGTTTGTCTCGTCAATGCTTGGTGTTGTTCTTCATCACGGTCTGGACCAGCGGCTGCACCTTGCGCCATGTGCGCCACAGCCAAAGCCCCTTGCCGGCCCAGCCCAGCAGCCCCTTGGGTCGCCAGGCCACCAAGGCTGCGAGTACGCCTGCCGGAATGGCAGGATGGGCGCGCAACCAGCGCCCGGCAGTCGACACCTTGTCAGCCCAGGCCAGCGGACGGGCCAGCGAGCCCTGCACCTGCAGGCTCAATGCGCGACGCTGTTCGGTGATGCGGGCTTGCAAGCGCACCTTGCGTTGCGCCAGCTCCTGATCTCGGGTGAGCCTGCTCATGTCTGCGGTGGTTCAGCGTTGGGCTTCTGATGGGCCTTGAGCGCCTCGATGTCTCTTTGCAACTCGGCCAGAGACGCGCTCAGGAAATCGTCTGATGCCTGTGCACTGCTTCGAACACGCCACAAGGCTATGCCCGCCAGTCCCCAGAACATCAGGGTCATCAACCCCAGCGCCAGCAGGCGATGCTCATCCCAGAACAGCACGCACACAAACGCGGCCAGGAATACCAGACCGATACAGCCGAGGAAAATGGCGATGCCACCCCAGGCCAGCATGCGCAGCAGACGCAGTTTCTCTTCTTCCAGCTCGACACTGAACAGTTCGAGCCGGGTTCGCAGGATGCCCAGCACCGTAGAGGCCAGGCCCTGCATGGAAGACAGCAAACCGCCGCCAGATGGCGGCGGGGACGACTCGGTCATCAGCGACGTCCGATCAGCATGCCCAGCAGCAGACCAACGCCAGCAGCGATGCCCACCGATTTCCAGGGATTCTCATGCACGTAGCCATCCGTGGCGCGGGCAGCAGCCTTGGCCTTGTCGACCACGGCACCTTGTGCCTCGATCAGACCATCCTTGGCGCGAGACAGGGTCGATGCCACACGGGCACGCAACTCGGCCACACCTTCACCAGCATCGCTGGCCGTCGCAGCCAGCAGGGCTTCGGCATCAGACATGACCAGCTTCAGGTCAGACATCAGCTTGTCTTTTTGGGCAGAGGTCAATTCAGACATTGTCATCATCCTTTCTTGAATGAATGTCGTTTCAAATTCAACGCAACACCAGCAGCGGCAGCTTGCTGTGTGCAAGCACGCCTTTGGTCAGCGAGCCGTTGATCAAGGCATCCAGCCCGTGACGACCATGGGTGGCCATCACGATCAGGTCACATTGTTGCCGCAGGGCAATATCCACAATGGCTTGTTCGATGTTGTCAGTTTCCATGAACTGCCCATCGAACGATACACCCGCAGCTGCAGCGCGCTCAGCAAACCGGGTCAACACCCCCCGCGCATGCGATTCGGACCGTTGCCGGTGTTCCTGCATGGTTTCAGGGTCATAGGCCACAGCCACCTGCTCCAGCACCAAGGGCGGCAAGGGAGCCTCGGCCGTGAACCCGGTTACCCGGGCACCCAGCAACTTGGCCAAGCCAATGCTGGAATCGATGGCCTTGTCTGACAACTCACTGTCATCAACCGGAACCAACAGGTGCTCGTACATCCGCGCCTCCATGCTCATGCTTCAACTGAGTTCATCCTAAACCGAAGATGGGGCCGGAACAAACCTTTGCAAGGTCGATATGGGCTCTCGGCAACATCTGGACCGGTCAATCTTGATCCAGCGCAGGAAATACGTCACCACATAAACCCTGCCACGCGAATGCCGTTAACGCCCGCGCACAACTAAAATCGAGGGTCACGCAGAGAAAGCCGCGCCCGTAGCGGCGCAACCAGTCCATCATGACCGAACTTGCCAAATCTTTCGAGCCCTCTCCCATTGAAGCCCACTGGGGCCCCCTGTGGGAGCAACGTGGCCTGTACAAGCCCACGCTGGACGAGTCCAAGCCTTCATTCTGCGTCCAGCTGCCACCGCCCAATGTGACCGGCACGCTGCACATGGGGCACGCATTCAACCAGACCATCATGGACTCGTTGACGCGTTACCACCGCATGCTGGGTCACAACACCCTGTGGATTCCTGGCACCGACCACGCCGGTATCGCCACGCAGATCGTGGTCGAGCGCCAGCTCCAGGAAAAGGGCCAAAACCGCCACGACCTGGGTCGCAAGAACTTCGTCGCCAAGATCTGGGAATGGAAAGAGCAATCTGGCTCCACCATCACGCAGCAGATGCGCCGCATGGGAGACTCTGTCTCATGGGAGCACGAATACTTCACCATGGACGACAAGCTGTCCAAGGTCGTTTGCGAAACTTTCGTGCGCCTGTACGAAGAAGGCCTGATCTACCGCGGCAAGCGCCTGGTGAGCTGGGACCCCATCCTGAAGTCCGCCGTGTCCGACCTGGAAGTCGAGAGCGAGGAAGAAGATGGCTCGATGTGGCACATCCGCTACCCCATTGAGGGCAGCGATGAGACCCTGGTGGTCGCCACCACCCGCCCGGAAACCCTGCTGGGTGACACCGCGGTCATGGTTCACCCCGAAGACGAGCGCTACACCCACCTGATCGGCAAGCTGGTCAAGCTGCCCATCACCGGCCGTCTGGTGCCGGTGATCGCCGATGCCCACGTCGACAAGGAATTCGGTACCGGCGTCGTGAAGGTCACCCCGGCCCATGACACCAACGACTATCAGGTCGGTTTGCGCCACAACCTGCCGATGATCACCATCTTCACGCTTGAAGCGAAAGTGGTGTCCCATCTACCCGAGATTCCCGAGGCCTATCGCGGCCTGGATCGCTTTGTGGCGCGCAAGGCCATCGTGGCCCAGTTGGAAGCCGATGGCCTGCTCGTGGACATCAAGAAGCACAAGCTGATGGTGCCGCGCTGCGCTCGGACCGGCCAGATCATCGAGCCCATGCTGACGGACCAATGGTTCGTGGCCATGACCAAGCCCGGCGCACAAGGCAAGTCGATCGCCGACCAGGCCATCGAAGCGGTCGAGTCGGGCGACGTCAAGTTCGTGCCCGAAAACTGGGTCAACACCTACAACCAGTGGATGAAGAACATCCAGGACTGGTGCATTTCCCGTCAA
Organism: Aquabacterium sp.; assembly: GCF_041909175.1. Taxonomy (GTDB): domain Bacteria; phylum Pseudomonadota; class Gammaproteobacteria; order Burkholderiales; family Burkholderiaceae_C; genus Aquabacterium. The sequence goes on from NZ_JAYRDZ010000002.1 coordinate 226,737, forward strand.
CTGTGGTGGGGTCATCAGATCCCTGCCTGGTATGGCAGCAATGGCGAGATCTTCGTGGCCCGCAACGAAGAAGAAGCCCGCACCCGTGCCAAGGCCGCCGGCTACGAAGGCGAGCTGACCCGCGACGAAGACGTGCTCGACACCTGGTACTCGTCGGCGCTGGTGCCCTTCTCTACCCTGGGCTGGCCTGAGCAGACCCAGGAAATGGACCTGTTCCTGCCTTCGTCCGTGCTGGTCACCGGCTACGACATCATCTTCTTCTGGGTTGCCCGGATGATCATGATGACCAAGCACTTCACCGGCAAGGTGCCCTTCAAGCACGTCTACATCCACGGTCTGGTCCGCGACGCCCAGGGCCAGAAGATGTCGAAGTCGGAAGGCAATGTGCTGGACCCGGTCGACCTGATCGACGGCATCGAGTTGGCCCCCCTGCTGGACAAGCGCACCACCGGCCTGCGCAAGCCTGAAACAGCACCCAAGGTGCGCAAGAACACCGAAAAGGAATTCCCCAACGGCATCCCCGGTTACGGTGCAGACGCCTTGCGCTTCACGTTTGCCGCGCTGGCCAGCCTGGGGCGCAGCATCAACTTCGACAGCAAGCGCTGTGAGGGCTACCGCAATTTCTGCAACAAGCTCTGGAATGCCAGCCGCTTTGTGTTGATGAACTGCGAAGGTCAGGACTGCGGTCTCGTCAAGCACACGCCAGGCACATGCGCTTCCGGCACCTACCTCGACTTCAGCCCCGCAGACCGCTGGATCGTCAGCGAACTGCAGCGCGTCGAAGCCGCCGTCCAGCAAGGGTTCACCGACCTGCGTCTCGACAACGTGGCCAACGCCATCTACCAGTTCGTCTGGGATGAATACTGTGACTGGTACCTGGAAATCGCCAAGGTGCAAATCCAGGTCGGCAACGAAGCCCAGCAACGCGCCACCCGTCGCACCTTGATTCGCGTGCTGGAAACCGTGCTGCGCCTGCTGCACCCCATCACCCCGTTCGTGACGGAGGAATTGTGGCAAGTGGTCGCCCCGGTCGCTGGCCGCAAGGAGGCAGGCTCGGATGCCACCATCGTCACAGCGCCCTACCCCGTCCCCGACCTCGGCCGCGTGTGCGCCGACTCTGATGCCTGGATCGCCAAGCTGAAGGCCATGGTGGGCACGTGCCGCAACCTGCGTGGCGAAATGAACCTGTCGCCAGCCGAGCGGGTGCCCCTGCTGACGGTGGGAGATGCCGACTTCATCAGCCAGGCCGCCCCGATCATCAAGGCACTGGCCAAGCTGAGCGAGGTGCAGGTGCTTGATGAGGCTGCCTTTGCCGCGGCCACCTCGACCGCGCCCGTTGCCGTGCACGGCGATGCCCGTCTGGCACTGCATGTCGAAATCGACGTGGAGGCCGAGAAGGAGCGCCTGAGCAAGGAAATCAAGCGACTCGAAGGTGAGATCACCAAGGCACAAGCCAAGCTCGGCAACGAGAGCTTCGTGGCACGTGCCCCGGCCGCCGTGGTGGACCAGGAAAAGCAACGCATGGCGGACTTCACCGTTGCACTGGAACGCGTGCGCGACCAGTTCCAACGCCTGTCGTGACCCCACGCATCGCCCCCGGGCACACCGCAGACCCGCTGGGCTATCTGCGGGACGGGGGCGAAGTTGGTCGCTGTCTGCTCGCCCACCAGGATGGACGCGCCCCCATGGGGGCGCCATCGCACTGGCCAACAGCCCTGCATGACGTCCTGCGGGTCACACTGCACTCGGACTTCCCGTACATCGTCTACTGGGGCGACGCACTCCACACCTTCTGGAACGACGCGGCAAGGCACTTTTTCGAAGGCCAGCACCCGCATGACCTGGGGCGACCGCTGGCACAAGTCCAACCTGACGTGATGGGCACCCTGAGCCCGCTGCTGCAACAGGTGCAGCAAACGGGGCGAGCCGTGCGCTGCGATCACATGCAGTTGCTGTACCAGCGCAAGGACTACCGGGAAGAAATCCACGAGATCTTTTCCTACAGCCCGCTGCTGGACGAAGCCGGCCAGGTGCGGGGCATCATCTGCCCCATCTTCGACACCACCGCGCGGGTGCTGTACGAGCGTCGCATTGCCGCCTTGTCCGACCTAGCCACCCGCACCCGGTCAGCGCGCACCGAAGCGCAGTACCTCCAGTTGCTGGCCGAGTGCCTGGCCCGGCACCCTCCAGATCTCCCGCTGGCTGCGCTCTACATGGCCGAAGACGATGGCATCCCGACGCACGCCATGGCCCGCCTGTGCGCTGCCGCACCGCCCCACGCGCCATGGCCTGCTCAGTGGCAGCCTGCTGTGCGAGCCGGCGAGTTTCGCGTGTTCGCTGCCGAAGATGCGCTTCCACCCGCCCTGCGCTCAGCGGTCAGCACCGCGCCCGACCAACTGGCGTGGGTGCCCATCCCCGGGCCGCGCTCCGAGCGGCGCACAGCCTGGCTGGTGGTCGCCCTCAACCCCTACAAACGCCTGGACACCGACTACCAAACCTTCCTGGAGCTGGTCGCAGCCCAGATCGGGCAAGGTCTGACCGATACGCTGGCGCTGGAGCAGGCGGCTGCACTGGCACAGGCCGAACTGGCGCAATTCACCCGACTGAGCACCCTGGGCGAGCTGGCAACGTCGATCGCACATGAAGTCAACCAACCCCTCACGGCCATGGTGCTTGATGCCCACGCCTGCCTGCGCTGGATGAGCGGCCCGCATGCCAACCTGACTGAAGCCCGCGCGGCAGCCCAGCGCGTTGCGCGCAGTGGTGAACATGCCGGACAGGTGGTCGCCCGCATCCGTCGATTCCTGCAGCGTGAGCCGGCGCTGCGACAAGTCCTGCAACTGGAGCAGGTCGCCTGGGACAGCGTGCAACTCGTGGCAGGGCGAGCCCAGCGTCATCATGCGCAATTGCGCGTTCGCCTGTACCCCGATCTCCCACATATCGAAGCAGACCGCACCCAGGTTCAGCAGATGATCATCAACCTGCTGGTCAACGCCATCGACGCCGTCAGCACCCTGCCGCCCGAGCAAACTCGCCACATCTGGCTCACCTTGCGCCGCTGCCAGACCCCTGTTGTTGGCGTGGAGTTCTGCATCATCGACAACGGCCCTGGGGTCGCGGCAGAACAGCTTGCGCACCTGTTTGACCCCTTTCACACCAGCAAACCCGACGGGCTGGGCTTTGGCCTGTCAATTGTCCGCTCCCTGGTCGAAGCCCATGAAGGCCGCATCTGGATCGAGAACCAGGCACACGGCGGCACCCTGGCACGTTTCCAGCTCCCGGGATTGGCATCATGAACAACCTGACTGGCACAGTCCACGTGGTGGACGATGACGACGCGGTGCGCCTCGCGCTCGACAGCCTGCTGCGCTCCATGGGTCTGCAGGTACGCACACACGCCACGGTGGAGGCCTTCCTCGCGCGCCCGCTTCCCGACGTCGTGCCCAGTTGTGTCGTGCTCGATGTCCGCTTGCCGGGTGTCAGCGGACTGGACTTGTTGCGCGCATCCGCGCGCACCGCTCACACCGAACTGCCCCCGACCATCGTGGTGACCGGGCATGGTGACATCCCGATGAGCGTGCAGGCCATGAAAGCCGGCGCAATCGAGTTTCTGAGCAAGCCCTTTCGCGAAGCCGACCTCTTACGCGCGATCGAGGATGCGCTGCGACTCGACAGCCAGCAACACATCCAGCGAGCCGAACGGGCCGAATGGCGGCAACGCTATGCCAGTTTGACCCGACGCGAACATGAGGTCCTGCATCTGATCGTGGCCGGTCGGCTCAACAAGCAGATTGCAGCCGAACTGGGCGTCAGCGAGGTCACCGTGAAACTCCACCGTGCGCAGGTGATGCGCAAAATGGGCCAGGACACACTCGCCGATCTGGTCCGAGGCATGACCCGGCTGGGCGATGGTGAGCGCACCACCGGCGTGCATCCTGACACCCCGCCGCAAGCACCACCCTATACCAAGGTGTGATGGTGTTCAGCCAGATGGGCTCCTAAGCTGAGCCCATCGTCAACGCTACACCGTTTGCACACACCATGAAACGCACCCGTACCAGCCTCGCTGCTGTTGCCATGCTGGCCACGGCCGGCCTCTCCCATGCCGCAGACCCACTCAAGGTCGGTTTCGTCTACATCGGGCCTGCCAGCGGTGCAGGTTGGTCCTATGCACACGAGCTGGCCCGCCAGGAAGTACAGAAGACCTACGGCGACAAGGTCAAGACCGTGTTCGTCGAGAAGGTGGCCGAAAACGACAGCGAGCGTGTCATGCGTGATCTGGCATCTCAAGGTGTCAAGGTGATTTTCGGTGGCGCCTTCGGTTTCATGAACGGCATGGTCAACGTCTCCAAGGAGTTTCCCGACGTCGCCTTCGAGCACGCCACGGGCTACAAGACTGGCCCCAACCTGGGCATCTACGACATCCGCACTTATGAAGGCGCCTGCCTGAACGGCACCATCGCCGGCAAGATGACCCGCAAGAATGTGCTGGGTGTGGTCGCCCCCTTCCCCATTCCGGAGATCGTTCGCAATCTGAACGCTTTCACGCTGTGTGCCCAGGCGGTGAACCCGAAGGTCCAAACCCACGTGGTCTGGGTCAACACCTGGTACGACCCACCCAAGGAGCGTGAAGCAGCCAAAACGCTCCTCAACCAGGGCGTGGACGTGCTCATGCAGAACACCGACTCCGCCGCACCACTGCAAGCCGCGAAGGAAGCCGGTGCCTGGGGCTTTGGCTGGGACACCGACATGTCGCAATGGGGTGGTGACGCCCAGTTGGCAGCATCGCATCTGGACTGGAGCGTGCACTACAACAAGGTGATCGCCGACGTGCTTGCCAAGCGCTGGAAGCCCGGCAATGTCTGGCTCGGACTGAAGGACAAGGCCATCCACTATGACCACTTCAGCGCCAAGCTGCCGGCTGATGTACGCAAGCTGGTCGAGCAGCGCGCCAAGGACATCGCCTCAGGCAAACACCCCGTTTTTGCTGGTCCGCTGGTGGACCAGGCTGGCGCCACCCGCGTCCGCGCCGGCACCGAGATGCCTGACGTGGACAAGCTCAAGATGAACTGGCTGGTCAAGGGCGTGATCGGCAACCTGCCCCAATGACAAGGTCAGGACTACCGGGCGACGTGGGCGAGCTGGTCGAAGCGATTCAGCTCGTGGTCAGAGACTTCGACGCGCGGCCCACCTACGCCGTTCACGGCACAGGCGGCAAGCGCTTCGAGTTCTTCCCCACCGCGATCACCGACAACATCCCGCCCTTGTCGCACGAGTTGTCCGACGCTGTATGCCTGCTGTCACGCCTGCACATTGACGCCACCACCATGCCCACATTGGGCGTGGGCGAAGAAGACCGCGGCGCCATGATCACGGCCGACATCCTGCGACAGTTTCGGCTCCCCCGCACCCTGGCCCGCTGGACGCCATCCGGAGCACCGGGCGAAGTGGCCGTGGCCCTTGCCAACGAATACCTGGCCGAAGGCAGCACCCAGGTCTATCTCAACGGCGTTCAGCCACACGATCGGGTGCTCGTTGTAGATGACCTGATCAGCACGGGTGGCACCTTGTGTGCGCTCATCCAGGCCATTCAGCGGACCGGTGCCAAGGTGGTCGAGTTGTTCACCATCGGGGAAAAGCTGGAAAACCGCGGCCGCCAGCACCTCATGCACATGACGGGCATGCAGGTCAAAACGCTCCTGGCCACCGACATGATCCAAACCGACCGAGGACTGCGCTCCCGCGTCGTGCGGGTGAACCTGGGCCGGCTGTCTCCCGACCTGTTTGATCAGGTCTCCACGCATTTCCCGCACGGCTTCTGCCAGCCAGGTTCTGGCGATGCCCTTTTGAGCTCCACATGACAAACGCACTCCCGCCCTATCAAGTGCATTGGTCAGAACAGACCAGCCCCGCCTTCTCACCGGATGCAGCCGTTGACAGCCATTACCCCGTCGCGCTGCGCGGCGGTGGCGTCCTCGAATTGCCCCTGCGGGCCCTGCCAGACGGCCAGCATGCCATTGCGCTGCTGATGTCGAACCAGACCCCATTCGCGGTGGAGGATGCCCTGGCTGAACGGATGACCACACTGGCCCGAACCTTTGCGCCACACATGGTGGCCGCCGTGCCTACCATGGGTCTGGACTATGCTCGACGGGTCGCCAGGGGGCTGGACCTGCCTCACTATGTGTCGCTCGGTCTCTCACGCAAGTTCTGGTACGACGAATCACTCAGCGAACCCGTGGTGTCGTCCACCAGCCCCGATCAGACCAAGCGCCTCTATCTCGACCCGGCCTTGCTGAGCCGCGTGGCGGGCCAACGGGTGCTGCTGGTCGATGATGTCATCAATACCGGAGCCAGTGCCTTGGCCGCCATTCGGCTGCTGCAACGTGCCGGGGCACAAGTATGCGGTCTGGTCGTGGCCTTGACCGAAGGCCATGCCTGGCGCGAAGCCCTGTCAGAACTGGACCCCGACTGGCCATTGCGGGTACACGGTGTCGGCCACATCCCTCTGTTTGACAGAGGACCAGATCAACTGTGGCACCCCCAAGCAAGGACACTCTGACCGGTAACGCCCCTTTACGCGCCATCACTTCAAACATGACGCCGTTCGCCGCACAATCTCGGTTTTGCTGTCCGGAGAGCCTCGTCCATGTCGATCACCAAAGCCATCTTTCCCGTTGCCGGTCTCGGCACGCGTTTCCTGCCAGCCACCAAGGCCCAGCCCAAGGAAATGCTCACGGTGGTCGACAAGCCCCTGATTCAATACGCAGTCGAAGAGGCCTATGACGCGGGCATCCGCGAAATGATCTTCGTCACCGGGCGGCACAAGCGCGCCATTGAAGACCATTTCGACACCGCCTTTGAACTGGAATATGAACTGGAGCAGGCAGGAAAAGCCGACTTGCTCAAGCTGGTTCATTCCATCAAGCCGTCCGATATGGAATGTGTATTCGTGCGCCAACCCAAGAGCCTGGGCCTGGGCCATGCCGTCTTGTGCGGGGAACGTCTCGTTCGCGGTGAGCCCTTTGCGGTGCTGCTTGCGGATGACCTGATGGTCGGCGAGCCCTCCGTGCTGAAGCAGATGGTCGAACAGTACAAGGACTGGCGCGCTTCCATCCTCGCCGTTCAGGAGGTTCCAGCGGAACAAACCCGCCGTTACGGCATTGTGGCCGGCACCGCGGTCAACGAGCGCTTGCTTGATGTGGCCCGTATCGTCGAGAAACCCGCCCCCGACGTGGCACCTTCGCGCCTGGGGGTCGCCGGGCGCTACATCCTGACCCCCGGTGTGTTTGATGAAATTCGAGCACAGCCACGCGGCGTCGGTGGGGAAATTCAGCTCACGGATGGCATCGCCGGCCTGCTGCGCCGAGAAAAGGTCTTTGCTTTCCAGTACGAAGGCAAACGCTACGACTGCGGCAGCAAGGAAGGGTTCCTGGAGGCCAATGTGGAGTTGGCCTTGAAGCACCCTCAAGTCGGCGCGTGGTTCCGCCAGTACCTGAAGGATCTGTCGCTTCAGTGATGTCCCGTTGATGGCTTGCCCGGCAGATGGTCCGGGCTCTTCTCCATCAATCCGGCTACTTCCAGCTGCATCACGATCATGTTGACCAGGGTCGCCACCGATGGGCGTCCGGTATCCACGCTGTAATGCGCGACCTCCTCATAGAGAGGATGTCGCTGCTCATACAACTCACGCAGTTTCGCCAAAGGGTCCTTGACCTGAAGCAGCGGACGCTGCGTGTCGTGCTTCAAGCGCCGAAACAACTCTTCCGGCGACGAGCGCAGATAGACCACCGTGGAACGATCCCGCAGGTGTTGCCGGTTGACGGGCCGCAACAAGGCCCCGCCACCCGTGGCAAGTACCGTACGCCCATGCCGAGCGGCATCCAGCGTCAACTCGTCAATCACCGCCTCCTCCTTGTCCCGAAAGGCGGCTTCGCCAAACTGCTCAAAAAACGAACGGATCGGCATGCCGATCCGCTCTTCGATCACGGCATCGGAGTCGAGGAAACTCGCTCCGATCCGTCGGGCAAGCTGCCTGCCGACGGTGGACTTGCCACCCCCCGGCAGGCCTACCAAGGAAACCAGCACTGCAATAGGTCCTCAGTTGATCACAGGATCAGCGCAGAGCGCCCTTTTCAGACACCACCTTCGGCGTCAGGAAAATCAGCAACTCGGAACGATCAGACTCCGCTGTGCGAGATTTGAACAGGTTACCCAGGATGGGAATGTCACCCAGGAAAGGGATCTTTTCCGTGCTGTTGGTATCGGTCTGGACATAAATGCCCCCGATCACCACCGTGCCCCCATTGTCGACCAGCACCTGTGTCTGCACATGCTTGGTGTCGATGGCGTAGCCCGCAGAGGTCGACTGACCCACGCTGTCCTTGTTCACATCCACGCTCAGGATGATGCTGCCTTCAGGTGTGATCTGCGGCGTGACTTCCAGCTTCAGGTTGGCCTTGCGGAACGAAATGGCCGTGGCACCGCTGGATGTCGCAGTTTGGTACGGCAACTCGGTACCTTGCTCGATCAGGGCCTTGACCTGGTCAGCCGTGATGACACGTGGGCTCGAAATGATCTTGCCCTTGCCGTCGGCTTCCAGCGCAGACAACTCCAAGTTCAGGAATCTGGTCTTGGATGAATTAAACAGCGACACGGCAAAACTGGAAGGGCTGTACCCGCTGACAGCAGATGCACCCAAATTGACCAGATACGAATCGCTCGTATAGGTGTCGATGTCAGTGTCTTTTTTCGCGCCAGATTGCTGAGTATTGTTGACAACGCCGCGATAGGAACCACCGACAGCGGCATTGCTGCCAATCGCATTTCCGCCAAGCTTAACCCCAAGAGAACGGCCCCAGGTATCCGTGGCCTCCACAATCCGCGCCTCGATCAGCACCTGGCGAACAGGCACGTCAATCTTCGCAATCAACTGCTGAATCTCTTCGAGCTTCGTAGGGATATCGTTGACGAACAGCTGATTGGTTCGGGTTTCATAGATCAGGCTGCCACGCGGAGACAGGATGCGGGTGTTTTGCCCACCGCTGCCTTGGCCGCTGTTTTGGCCGGTCAGCCCCTTGGCCACTTCTTCTGCCTTGGTGTAGTTCAACTGGAAGGACTGCGTGCGCAGTGGCTCCAGCGCAGCGATCTGGGCCTTGGCTTCCAGATCCACTTTCTCCTTGGCGTTGATTTCATCCTTGGGTGCAATCCACAGCACATTACCTGACTTGCGCACACCCAGACCCTTGGCTTGCAGGATGATGTCCAGCGCCTGATCCCAGGGCACATCCTTCAAACGCAGGGTCACGTTACCCGTCACGGTATCGCTGGTCACCACGTTGAAATTGGTGAAATCGGCGATCACCTGCAGCAAGGCGCGAACTTCAATATTCTGGAAGTTCAGTGACAGCTTCTCGCCAGCATAGCCCGGCCCTTGCGTCAGCTTGTTCGGGTCAGCCTTGCGTGGACGCACTTCCAGAACGAACTGGTTATCACTCTGATAGGCCGAGTGTTCCCAATCGCCAGAGGCATCCACCAACAGTCGCACGCGGTCGCCGGACTGCGACGCGGTCATGGCCGTCACGGGCGTACCAAAATCGGTCACGTCATAGCGACGCTTCAGACGATCAGGCAAGGTTGCGCGGATGAACTCCACAGCAAGCTTCTGCCCTTGCTGCTTGATATCCACGCCGACGTCGGTGCTGGGCAGATCCACCACCACGCGGCCTGTACCATCTTGCCCACGGCGGAAATCAATACTCTTGAGCGCCTGCGACGTGGCAGCTTGCGCATCGGCAAAATGCACCGTGCTCGACACCGGAGAACCGGTTTTGGCATCGGTCAAGGGCACCGGAGCACCAGAAGCCGACGGAGCCAAGGTCAGCAGCAAGGCCTTGCCCTGCAATTCAGCCTTGTAGGTCGTGGCCTGACGCAGGTTCAAAACAAGCCGTGTGCGCTCTCCGGCTTGCGCCACGTTCACCGAACGCAGGTTGCCCTGATTCACCTCGACCGAATTGCGGCCCATCGAGTTCGTGACACCGGGCAGATCGATCGCGATACGCGGAGGAACCTGAACGGCAAAACCGGTCGGAACCACAGACAAGGGTTCAGACAACTCGACACGAATGACTTCAGCGCCAGCTTGCTGAGCACTGGTAATCGACTGGATCGTCGCTGCCGCCCACGACAGCGAGGACATCAGGGCCAGCGAGATGCCGGTCAGCGCGATGCGCAACGGTTTCATAGTGTATTTCTCCTGCATGGGTTTCATCGCGCAGTCTCCTGCAGTTGCAGCGAAACAGGCCGCTCAATCCACTCGCCTGCGGCGTCCTGGACGATTTCGCGCAACTCGATCTCGGTCTCGGTGATCTTCAAGATCTTTCCGAAGTTCTGCCCCAGGTAGTCGCCTACCTTCACCTGGTAGAGCAAGCTCTCAACCTGGACCAGCGCATAAGGCGCCCCTTTGCGGTTGACACTGCCGACCATCGTCATGCTGTCCAGCGGATACGCCTCCAGCGGCTCCTTGCGGCGGTTCAACTCAGCCGACACAGCCGAATTCGGCTGCCGGGCTTCCTGCTTGAGCGCCACAGTGAGCTTCTGCGAACTGAAGGGATCGACACCATCCCCCCCGACATAAGCCCGGGGATTGAATTTCTGAGGCGGGCTGAGCGGCGGCACACTGGGTTGCACCTCATGACGCTGCTGCTCCATCCACTCCTTGAGTTCATCCTGCTCGGAAGAACATCCGGAAAGAGATGCCAGCAAGGCCCCCATTGAAACCAGAACGATAGGGCGATTCATCATTTCTTACCCCCGTCCTTCTTGGACTTGTCATCCTTCTGCGCCTGCACTTCGGCAGGGTCAAGATAACGGTAGGTCCGGGCAGTGGCCTCCATGAAGAGGCTGCCAGCAGGGACATCCTTGGCATTGCCGGGCGGGACTGCACCAATCACGAGGTTGTTCAAGGTCACGATGCGAGACAGGTTCGCAATGTCTGCGGTGAAGGCGCCAATATCGTGATAGCGACCGGTCACACGGACCGAGATCGGCAACTCGGCGTAGTAATCCTTGACCGTGACCTGTCCAGGCTTGAACAGGTCAAACTCCAGCCCGCGACCCAAGCCTGCCTGGTTGATATCGGACAGCAGAGCGTCCATTTCAGCCTTGCCGGGCAACTGCTTTTCCAGTTGGGTCACGTACTCCTGAACCTGCACACGCTGTTTGCGCAGTTCATTCAGATTGATAGCCTGAGCCAGCTTGGCCCGGTAGTCGGCCTTCAGCGTGGGCTCCTTGTCACGCTCGGCAGTCAGTTCGTCATCCTGGCTGGACAACAGACCAAACCAGCCCAGCACCACCACACCGATAGCCGCAGCCAGGAAGGTCGCAACCTTCGGCAAGATGGGCCATTGCCCTGGCTCATTCGGATTCAGACCACGGAACTGATCCTGGGCATCCTGGAACCAAGCGTTGAGATCGATATTCAGATTTGCTTTGGCCATGATGTCACCCCGCGCTCTTCGAAGCCGCAGGAGCCGCACCTGCCGGCACAGAGGCCCCGGACGCAGCGGCGCTCACGTCCTGAGGACGCTTGAGGCTCAACTTGATGGAAAACTCAAACAGGCGCTTGTAGTCTCGCAGGTCCTTGCTTTGCTGGGTCATCGCCTTGATCTCCTGCAACTCAGGACGCTCCAGCCACTCCGACTTGTAGGCCGTGTTGCGAAGGAACTCGGAAACCCGTTCATTGGTCTGCGCCACACCGCTCACCAAGACACTCTGACCATCTTGCTTGATGGACTTCAGATACATGCCCTCCGGTGTCTGAGCCACGAGCTCGTTGAGCAAATGCACCGGCATATTGCGGTCGATCTGCAGGTCTTCCACAGCCTTCTGGCGCGCCTTCAAGGATTCGATCTCGGCTTTCAGGCCCGCCACGTCCTTGATCTCTCCTTCAAGCTTGTGAATTTCTGCCGTCAGGAAGTCGTTGCGCGACTGCTGCGCGGAAATCATCTGCTGCAAGATGGCGTAGCCAAACGCTACCACCACGGCGCCGACCGCAGCCGACAAGCCCAGACCGGCGAAGAAGGCCTGCTTGCGCAGCCGGCGTTTTTCCTCGCGGTGAGGCAACAAGTTAATCAAAATCATGCGAGGAACCTCCGCATGGCCAGTCCGCAGGCCGTCAGATAAGACGGGGCCTCACGCCGCAGCTTGCTTTCGCGAACCGCTGAGCCCAGCTTCATGCCATCGAACGGATTCACCACCATGGATGCAAAACCTGTCAGCTCCGTCACCCGATCTTTCAGGCCAGGCAAGGCAGCAGTGCCACCGGCCAGCATCACGTAATGCACCTTGTGATGCGGGGTGCTGGTGAAGAAATACTGCAAGGCCCGACCAATTTCCTGGGACAGGCTGTCGACGAACGGGCCGAGGATGGTGCTTTGGTAGTCCTCAGGCAGGTCACCATTGAGCTTCTTGGTCTCGGCCTCTTCGAAAGAGAACCCGTACTGGCGGGAAATCAGCTGGGTCAACTGAGAACCACCAAACGCCTGATCGCGGTCGTACAGCAACTCGTTGTCACGCAGGACCTTCAAGCTGGTGTTTTCTGCACCGATTTCGAACAAAGCCACCAAGGCATCCTTGCCCTCACCAGGCAGCGCAGTCACCAAACGCTGCACCGCCAAACGTGATGCATAGGATTCGATGTCCAGCACCATGGGCTTCAGGCCTGCGGCCTCAGCCAGACCTTGGCGATCCTGCACCCGATCTTTGCGCGATGCCGCGATCATGACCTCGACATCTCCGGCAGAAGTCGGGCTGGCCCCGATCACACAAAAGTCCAGGCTGACCTCGTCAAGAGAAAAAGGGATGTACTGGTTGGCCTCGGCTTCGACCTGCATCTCCATTTCTTCTTCACGGAGCCCTGCCGGCAGCATGATCTTTTTCGTGATCACGGCCGACTGCGGCATGGCCATCGCGACCTGCTTGGTCTTGGTGCCACTCTTGGCAACGACCTTGCGGACGGCCTCGGCCACCTCATCGAACTTTTCGATCTGGCCGTCAGCAATCCAGCCCTTCTCAAAGGGCTCGGAAGCAAACCGTTCCAGTATGTATTCGCCAGTAGCCGACTGGCTTAGCTCGACCAGCTTCACGCTTGATGAACTGATGTCCAGTCCGATCATGGGCGGATGCTTGCGGCCAAAGAGCGCGTCAAGAAAGCTCACACCGTCCTCCACGCGTCACGCGGACGCTGGAAAGTTAATAAACCGCTTCAATCCTAGCAGCAAAGTTTTTGTATTTGAACGTAGATAAAGCAGGACAAATCCCAAGCACGTTGCGATATGCACACGCCTTACACACCGTTGCAAATTCCGCGCGACACCAGAAGCCCCCCGGAACAGGTCTCCCTGATCACCAAAGGCTCATCCTGGGCTTTCTATAATCGCCCCACCCCACAGGCTGATCTGCCATATGAATGATTCGAACACCACCGAGAACACCAAGCAACCAGCCCCGTGGTGGATGCAGTGGCTGATCAAGCCCTTGGCCACCCTGATCGGGCTCGGTATGGCCGCTTTTGTTTCGATTGCCTTGCTGGTCGGCGTTGGGCTGGCTGTTGCGTATCCGCAACTCCCTGAGGTGTCGGGACTCACGGATTACCAACCCAAAATGCCGATGCGGGTTTATTCGGTCGATAACGTCCTGATAGGGGAATTCGGCGAGGAAAAACGTGAATTTCTCCCGATCCAGCAAATCCCGAAGGTGATGCGTGACGCGGTGCTGGCCATCGAAGATGCTCGTTTTTACAAGCATGGCGGCGTGGACTACATCGGTGTGCTGCGGGCAGGCTTGGCCAACTTTGGCGAGGCCCGTAGTCAAGGCGCCTCCACCATCACCATGCAGGTGGCCCGCAATTTCTATCTACCCACGGAAAAAACCTTTACCCGAAAAATCTACGAAATATTGCTGGCCCTGAAGATCGAAAGTCTGCTCAACAAAGACCAGATCCTCGAGTTGTACATGAACCAGATCTATCTGGGACAGCGTGCTTACGGGTTTGCAGCAGCCTGTGATACCTATTTTGGCAAACCCATCAAGGACATCACGGTTGCCGAAGCCGCCATGCTGGCTGGACTACCCAAAGCGCCATCCGCGTACAACCCGGTCAGAAACCCGAAACGGGCCACCTTGCGCCAGCAGTACATCATCGATCGCATGTATGAAAACGGTTTCATCACCGCAGAGCAACGGGATGAGGCCAAGGCAGAAAAACTCAGCTACCGGACCAGGACACCGGTTTCCGTGCACGCCGAATACGCGGCGGAAGCCGCTCGCCAACTGGTGCATGAACAGTACGGAGCGGACGCGTACACCAGAGGCCTGAACGTCTACACCTCGATCAACATGACCGAGCAAACCGCCGCTTACAAGGCACTGCGCAAGGGTCTGCTTGACTACGATCGCCGTCAATCGTGGCGCGGCCCCGAGGCCTACATTGACCTGCCAGACGACCCCAAGCTGATTGACGTCCGAATTGCCGAGGCACTGGAAGATCACCCGGACAGCGAAGACATCCGCGCCGCGGTGGTGCTGGATGTGAACCCTAAAAAGCTCGTGGCAGCCACCCAGTCGGGAGAGCAGATCACGATTGAGGGCGCCGGTCTCAAAATGGTTGCCGCCGCGCTGAGCGACAAAGCCAACCCCAAAGTTCAGATTCGTCGCGGCGCGGTGGTCCGTATCCTGAAGAACACCAATAACGACGAATGGGCCGTGGTGCAACTGCCCACGGTTGAAGGCGCTTTTGTGTCACTCGACCCGATGACCGGCCTGATCAACGCCATGGTCGGGGGCTTCGACTTTGACCGCAACAAGTTCAACCACGTGATGCAGGCTTGGCGCCAGCCTGGCTCCAGCTTCAAGCCTTTCATTTACTCAGCGGCACTGGAAAAGGGATTCACTCCTGCGACGGTCGTGAACGATGCGCCGCTTTTCTTTGATGCAGGCACTACCGGCAGCCAACCTTGGGAGCCCAAGAACTACGACGGCAAGTTCGAAGGGCCCATGACCCTGCGCAAGGGCCTGGCCAAGTCCAAGAACATGATCTCCATTCGGGTGCTGCGCTCGATTGGTGTCAACTACGCCCAGGACTGGATCACCCATTTCGGGTTCGAGGCAGACAAGCATCCTGCCTACCTGACCATGGCGCTGGGGGCGGGCTCGGTGACACCCCTGCAGATGGCCGACGCGTATGCTGTCTTCGCCAATGGCGGCTACCGCGTCAACCCGCTGCTGGTGACCAAGGTCACCGATGTCCGCGGACATACCTTGGCGCAATATCGCCCCGCGGTGCTGGATGAATCAATGCGTGCCATCGAACCCCGCAACGCCTTCATGATGAGCAGCCTGCTCCAGGAAGTCACACGGGCCGGCACCGCAGCCCGGGCACAAGCCACACTGAAGCGCCCGGACTTGTACGGCAAGACTGGCACCACCAACGATTCGATGGACGCCTGGTTCGCCGGCTACACGATGCACAAGGTGGCCGTGGTCTGGATAGGCTACGACCAACCGCGCAAGTTGGGTGACAAGGAAACCGGCGGCGGATTGGCCTTGCCTGTGTGGATCGACTATATGGGCGTGGCGCTGAAGGGCGTGCCGGTTGAAGAGCCTGTACCGCCAGAAGGCGTCATGAATGTGGGTGGCGAGTGGTACTACGAAGAGTACACACCCGCCACCGGGGTCAAGGAACTCCACGGCGACCCGGGAGAGCAAGGTGAAGCCACCCCTGCCCCCAGCTCGTCCGAGGAGAAAAAGAACATCCTCGACCTGTTTGGCGGGGGCAAGTCTCAGTAATCAACCCTTGTCAAAACGACAGCGTCTTGCCGGCCTGTTCTGAGGCACAAGTCGACAAGACTGCAAAAAACTCTTCCCCGCTGCGGGTATCGATCCATTGGCAACCGTCGGCGCTGCGAAAATGGAACCCTCCGCGCTTGGCCGCCAACCAGATTTCTTGCAGTGGCGGCTGGGCATTGATGATGAGCTGAGACCGGTTGGGCAAGGTGAGTGTCACCATCCCGCCGGAACGCGCAGAATCGATGTCCACTACATCATCTTCCAGCCAGGAGTCGACGGTCTGCTCAATGCGCGCCAGCACGGTACGAACCGCCTCATCGTATTGGGTATCCGTCAGGCTGGACGGGGTGTGGGTGTCGGTCATGACAGATCCTTAGAATGACGTTATGAACAAGATCATCCGAATTTTAGGCAGCATCGCCAAACCCCAACGATTCCATCGCCATTCGGCCGCAATCTGGGCCGGCGTCGCAGCAGCGGGCCTGCTGCTGAGCGGATGCGGCCAGAAGGGGCCCCTCTACCTGCCCAGCCCATCCAAGGCAGCTTCTTCTACCAGTGACTCGAAATGACCCTCCCCGGCTCCCCCTTTGTGGCCTATCGCGGCCCTGATCTGTTCATTGAAGACGCACGCGCAGCCGATCTGGTTGCGCGGTATGGCAGCCCGCTTTATGTGTACTCGAAGCAGGCCATGCTGGCCGCGCTGGCACCGTACCACCAAGCCCTTCAGGGCCGCCCTCACCTGGTTTGCTACGCCGTCAAGGCCAATTCGAACCTGGCGGTCTTGCAGACTTTTGCGCAAGCTGGGTGTGGCTTCGACATCGTCTCTGGTGGCGAATTGGCCCGCGTGCTGGCCGCTGGCGGACAAGCTAACAAAATCGTGTTCTCTGGCGTTGGCAAGACACGTGCTGAAATGCGACTGGCGATGGAGGCTGGTGTACGCTGCTTCAACGTCGAAAGCACGGCCGAACTGGACGTGCTTTCGGAGGTTGCCCAAGCCTGTGGGCAACGTGCACGCGTGAGTCTGCGCGTGAACCCCGATGTGGATGCGGGCACGCACCCCTACATCTCCACGGGCTTGAAGGGCAACAAATTCGGCATCGCCCACGAGTTGGCCGTCAGCACCTACAAGCGTGCGGCATCGTTGCCGGGGCTGGACGTCGTGGGCATTGATTGCCACATTGGTTCGCAGATTACCGACGTGTTACCTTACCTCGACGCACTGGATCGAGTGCTGGATCTGGTGGAAGCCATTGAGCGCGAAGGTGTCACCATCCATCACCTGGATCTGGGTGGCGGCCTGGGCATCACCTACACCGACGAAACGCCGCCGCGCGCCAACGAACTGATTGGGCTGCTGCTGGCCCGTATCGATGCGCGAGGGCATGGTCATCGCGAGGTGCTGTTTGAGCCAGGCCGCTCGCTGGTAGGCAATGCAGGGGTGCTGCTGACCGAGGTGCAGTTCCTCAAGCCAGGCGAACAGAAAAACTTCTGCGTTGTTGACGCAGCCATGAATGACCTGATGCGCCCAGCCTTGTATGAGGCCTACATGGGCATCGTCAACACCACGCTGCGCCCTGGTTCCGAGACTGTGTGGGACGTGGTGGGGCCGGTCTGCGAATCAGGTGACTGGCTGGGTCGCGACCGCCAGCTCAACGTGCAGGCCGGCGACATCCTGGCCGTGTTGTCCGCAGGGGCCTATGGCATGACCATGGCCAGCAACTACAACACGCGCGGCCGGGCTGCAGAGCTCATGATCGACGGATCGACCGTGCACCTCATCCGCGAACGCGAGTCGATATCCAGTTTGTTTGCACTGGAAAAGCTGATCGGCTGACCCATGAAAAAACCGCCCCGTGGGGCGGTTTTCTCTTTCTGGCGAAAACCAGATCAGAACATGTGACGGATACCAACCGCGAAGAAGCGGGTGGTGTCGTCGATGTTGGCACCGGCACCCGAGAAGAACGGGGTTTCTTGCGAACCGAAGCCAGTCAGCAGCGGCAGCGGGCCACCAGCGACGGGAACAGCTGCACCATACACGTCCGTGCCAGTCACGTTGCCACGGTCATCCTTGGCAAAGCCGAAACGAGTGTAGATCTTGGTGCGCTTGGAGAGGTTGTAGTCACCGATCAGGATGACAGCCTTGTCGCTACCCTTCGTGAAGTTGGTGAACTTCGTTTCAGTGTATTGTGCGCCGACAGCGAAATCGCCGATCGGGTGCTTCACGCCCAGAGAGAAGGTGCTGGTCTTGATGCTGGTGCCACTGTCCATGTCGAACTTGCCAGCATGGTAGATACCAGAGACCTGGGTACCCCAGCCCGGAACCACATACTTGGCGCCGACGTCATAGCCCGTGTACTTGTCGAGCAGGTACAAGGGAATGAAGGTCGTACCCGACACCATGCCCAGCACGGCATCGCCAAACTTGTTTTGGTGGAAAGCACCATTGACCAGCAGGCCGTTGTCAAAGGCGTAGTTCACAAACAGGCCGATGGATTGACCACGGTTGCCGGAGTCAGCCGTTTCAGTACCGGCGGTAGCGCCACCAACGATCTGACCCACGCTGGAGCCAGCAGACTGACCACGAGCGGAGGACACGCGGGTATCCACACCGGCTTGCGGAGAATACGACACAGCAGCCGTCAGACCACCCGTCTTCAGCCAGTAGCTGATCTGGTTGTCCTGACGAATTTGCAGGTTGTTCACGATCAGGCCGAAACCTTGCAGGTCGGCACCGCCCAGAGCTTCCACGGTGGTGGTCGCAAAGGAATAGAACATCGGGGCATATTGGCGACCCAGACGGATTTCACCCACCGGAGTGGTCAGACCCAGATAGGCCTGACGACCCCACATACGGGAATCTTGACCGCTTTGCGCACCGGTATCGAGCTGGAACTGACCGTCCAGCACGAAGTTGGCCTTGTAACCGCCACCGATGTCTTCCGAACCCTTCACGCCGAAGGCGTTCACCGACGACAGGCTGGAGGTCACACGCACCAGGTGGCTTTGAGCAGCCAGCGAGGAGGTCGCGGGGATGGCGGTGCCGGTCACGTTGCCAGCGCCCTTGGAAGAGCTGTCCAGTGCGACATCAATGTTGCCGTACATCGTGACGCTCGATTGCGCCATAGCGGCGCCAGCGCCGAGGGAAGCCAGAGCCAGAATGGCTGCCTTGTAGAGAGTCGAGTGTTGCATGTTCGTCCTTCATGAGCCCCCTTCACCGAGGGGTAGCGAAGGAATTGTCAGCTAATAGCCAATCTTTACTTCACAGGGGTTTACACCATGGTGTAGTCAGATTGCTACATACACTCTGCAACATTAAACGGGCAATAAAAAAAGGGGCCGAAGCCCCTTTTGGAATCGAATATCCGAAAACCTTGATTAGAAGGTATGACGGACACCGAAAGCAATACCTGTCACGCTGTCGCCAGCCGTCACAGGAGCCTTGCTGCTGTCGAGCGTCAGCTTGGCGTTGTCTTCGTTGTTGATGTAGGACAGCATGCCGTACAGCGAAGTGCGCTTCGACAGAGCGTACACACCCTTCAGGGAGAACAGCAGAGCGCCATCATCCTCAGTGGTGCTGGCCGTTGCATGCTTGACTTGCGACAGGCCACCGATCACGGTGAACGCAGACGTCACAGGCACGGACACCTTGGCGCCGTACAGGCTCAGACGCTTGCTGTTGGTGTACAGCTTGGTTTCGTTGTCGTAGTAAGCAGTGACCTTGGCCACGCCGAAGTCGTAACCGGCGTACACCAGAACAGCGCTACCCTTTTCGCCTGCGTTGGCAGTCACGGAATTGGTTTCGTCTTCAGCAGACAGATAGCCCAGGCCTGCAGCGAAAGGACCTGCGGCGTACTTGACGCTCAGACCCCAAGCCTTGCCTGCGTCGGTGGTGTCTTCGGTACCGGTGGTGCCAGACACGCCCACGTTGGTGGAGTACTGAATCTGTGCAGCCAGACCAGGCACGAACACCGGCAGGATGTAGGTGATGGCGTTGTCTTCACGACGATAGCTGTCACCAGCGCGGGTCTTGGTGAACTTGAAGTCGTCGTAGGTTTGAGCGCTCAGCACGTTACCGGCGATGTCACCGATCGACGAGTCTTGACGGCCCAGGCGCAGTTCGCCGAAGGAGCCAGACAGACCCACCCATGCGGCGCGGTCCCACATACGGGTGTTACCAGCAGCACCGGTGTCAACCTTGACGTTGTGCTCCAGCACGAAACCAGCCTTCAGGCCACCACCGATGTCTTCGGTGCCCTTAAAGCCCAGGCGAGAAGAGCTCAGGTTGTCAGACGAAACGCGGGTCAGGCTGTCATCAGCGTTGATGTTTTCGATCGAAGCATCCAGCACGCCGTAGATGGTCAGCGAAGATTGAGCAAAGGCGCCAGAGGTGGCAGCCAGAGCAGCGATAGCCAGCAGAGTCTTTTTCATCGACTTCTCCAAAATTGTTGAACCAGAGGCTTCCGCCGAGCCGGTAAGGGAAAGCACCGACCCCTTGGAAACTGAGCGCATTGCAACAGACTTGTACGAACGGGGTTATGACAGGGTTGTCATAAACCGGCATATTGGTCTTACTTCGTTGCCGCACAACAACACATATTACCGGACAGCTCATGTCTGCGGACAGTGATTTCCCCGTGTTGTTCCGTACGTATGTTCCCGTACTGACAAGCCTGCCCGAGCACGATAATCACGCCATGAGTATTCACACCGACGACTTTGCCGATCTGCCCCGCCGGACGGCGTCCCGACCATCGGCTGAAAGTGCCCGTGTGGTGGAAACACAGGTCGCATCGCCTCAGGAAGACGCGCTGGAGCGCGCGCTGCGCCCCAAGGATCTGGATGAATACATCGGCCAGAGCAAGGCGCGCGAGCAGCTGGAAATTTTCATCGGTGCGGCCCGCAAACGCAGCGAAGCCCTCGACCACGTGCTGCTGTTTGGCCCGCCGGGCCTGGGCAAGACCACCCTGAGCCATATCATCGCGACGGAATTGGGTGTCAACCTGCGGCAAACCTCCGGGCCCGTGCTCGAAAAACCCAAGGACCTGGCTGCGATCCTGACGAATCTGGAGCGCAATGATGTGCTCTTCATTGACGAGATCCACCGGCTGAGCCCGGTCGTCGAGGAAATCCTCTACCCCGCGCTGGAGGATTACCAGATCGACATCATGATCGGTGAAGGCCCGGCTGCCAGGTCGATCAAGCTGGATCTGCAGCCATTCACGCTCGTGGGCGCCACCACGCGAGCTGGCATGCTGACCAACCCGCTGCGAGACCGTTTCGGTATTGTGGCGAGACTCGAGTTCTATAGTGCGGCTGAGTTGCAACGCATCGTGATGCGCTCTGCCCGTCTGCTCAACGCCGGCATCGATGAAGACGGAGCGCTGGAGATTGCACGGCGCTCACGCGGCACGCCACGGATCGCCAACCGGCTGTTGCGCCGTGTGCGCGATTACGCCGACGTGAAAAGCGATGGCCACATCACCAAGGGCATTGCAGACAAGGCCCTGGCCATGCTGGATGTCGACCCGATCGGGTTTGACGTGATGGACCGCAAGTTGCTCGAAGCCATCATCCACCGTTTTGATGGCGGGCCGGTGGGGCTGGACAATGTCGCTGCGGCCATTGGGGAAGAGCGGGACACGATTGAAGACGTGATCGAGCCCTATTTGATTCAGCAAGGCTTCCTGCAGCGCACCCCACGCGGGCGCATTGCCACGGCTTCGGCCTTCAGGCACCTGGGCTTGCTGGCCCCGCAGGGCGGCGATTTGCTGACGGATTGATCAGCGGCGGCGCAGGAGGTGGACGTATTCGTCCTTCTCGCCGCCGGGTACCGTTTGCTGGTCGACCAGGTCGTTGCCAGTCTGGCGGGCAAAGGCCTGGAAATCACGTACCGAGCCTGGGTCGGTGGCAAGCACCCGCAGGATCTCACCGCTTTGCATGTCCGTCAGGGCTTTCTTGGCCTTGAGGATGGGCAGCGGGCATGTCAGGCCGCGGGCGTCGAGTTCCTTGTGGATGTCCATGGGTTTTCCTGTTGATCGGACCTGATTTTAGGCAGGAAACACACCGGTCGAGAGGTAGCGGTCTCCCCGGTCACAGACGATGAACACGATGGTGGCGTTGCTCACGGTCTGGGCCAGTTGCATGGCTGCCCAACAGGCACCGGCTGCGGAGATGCCAGCAAACAAGCCTTCTTCGCGAGCCAGGCGGCGCGCCATGTCTTCAGCATCGCCCTGACTGACATGGATGATTTCATCGACACGGCTGGGTTCGTAGATCTTGGGCAGATAGGCCTCTGGCCACTTGCGGATGCCAGGAATGCGTGACCCCTCTTTGGGCTGGGCACCGATGATGCGGACCTCAGGGCTCTGCTCCTTGAGATAGCGCGAGGTACCGGTGATGGTGCCCGTGGTGCCCATGGCACTGACAAAGTGGGTGACCCGACCGCGTGTGTCAGCCCAGATTTCGGGGCCGGTGGTCTCGTAATGCACGCGCGGGTTGTCGGGGTTGGCAAATTGATCAAGCACCACGCCCTTGCCTTCGCGCACCATCTGGTCGGCCAGGTCACGCGCGAACTCCATGCCGCCACTCTTGGGCGTCAGGATCAGCTCGGCACCAAAGGCCTTCATGGTCTGGGCACGCTCGATGCTCAGGTCCTCCGGCATGATCAGCACCATGCGGTAGCCACGGATGGCCGCGGCCATCGCCAGGGCGATGCCGGTATTACCGGATGTCGCCTCGATCAGGGTGTCGCCGGGCTTGATTTCACCCCGCTCTTCAGCACGGCGGATCATGCTGATGGCCGGACGATCTTTCACGGAACCTGCCGGGTTGTTCCCTTCGAGCTTGGCCAGGATGACATTGCCCCGCGCGGCGATATCGGGCCCGGGAACGCGTTGCAGTCGCACCAAGGGGGTCTTGCCAATGACGTCTTCGAGCGTGGGGTAGTTCATCGTGATGAGCAGGCAGCCTGCAGGAAAGTTCAGTCTACGAAGGCCCTATTGTGTCAGCCGACACAAAGCCATCATGGCCGCACCGTGATTGCAGCGCGACACGCTCGGAATTGAGGCGGGATCAGCGCGTGGTGAGCCAGGGGGCCACAGCCTGCGCCAGGTAAGGCGCCATCGCGATGGCATTGCTGGGATGGCTGATGCAATCCGTGCTCCAGACCTCGCCTACCCCGGCGGCCTTGATGACATCCAGGGCATCGCCCGCAAAGAGCGCATGCGTCACGGCCACATCAACCGACTGGACTCCAGCCTGCAGGAGCAAGCGGGCGGCTACAGCCAGCGTGCGGCCGGAGCTGGCCACGTCATCGAGCAAGACCACCTGGCGCCCGACGACAGACAGGGGCGGCAACTGGATCTCGACCGACGTGTCGCCATGGCGCTCCTTGGTGCAGACGCCATAGTCAAAACCCGCACGTGCCGCTGCAGCCTCGATCCATTGGGCTGACTCGGCGTCAGGCCCCATCAAGAGCGCGCCAGGTCGGCGTTGTGCAATCAGCTCAGCCAACACGGGTGCCCCCGACAGGCTGATCGCCGTATCCAGTGGGATGGCTTCGTGCAGGCGGCTGATGCGGTGCAGGTGGGGATCGACTGTCACAACCCCATCGAAGAGATCAGCCAGGAAGCCGCCCAGCACTTTTTGACTGACGACTTCACCTGGATGGAAGGCGATGTCCTGGCGCATATAGGCCAGATAGGGGGCCACCAGCATGATCCGGCGCGCACCCAGGAGCCTGGCCTGGCGGGCGACCAGCATCAACTCGATCAGCTTGTCATTGGGGCGGGCCAGGCTGCGGTAGACCACGAGGGTCTCGGGCAAGGCACCTGAGGCGTCAACCGGCAGGCGCAAACGCAGCTCTTCATCCGGGAAACGATGGCGCTCGACCAGCCGGGACGCCAGACCCAGCGCGTGAGCCAGACGCTCGGCTGGCGCCTGTTCGTCTTCGAAGTGCAGCAAGACAGCGGTCACGGGTCACATCTCCACGTACACGGGCGGAATGGCATCCCGCTCGCCCACCTCGAAACCAGCGGACCGCACCGTGGCCTGCCGAGCGAACTCGAGGTCGGATGGGAAGGCCGCATACACACGGTAGACCGGCTCACCGGCCTTCACTGGGTCACCCATTTTCTTGAGCAGATCGACACCCGCCCCTTGTACCTTGGGCGCACCGGCCAGGCGAGCCACTCGGGCGACCAGCAAGTTATCAATGCCGATGATGACACCATCCTGCTGAGCACAAACCTCAAAACGCTGTGGGGCCAACTCCGGCTGGTTGTGATCGAAGGGCTTGGCGCCCTGGGCCTCGATGATGGCGCGCATTTTGGCCAGCGCACGCCCTGAGTCCAGGATGTCTCGGGCTATGGCGTAGCCATCGCCGCCACGCACATCGGGATCGAACTCCAGCATGCGACCGGCCAATCGCAAGGCCTTCTGGCGAAGGTCCATTGGCGCACGGGGATCGTTTTCGAGCACGCGCATCACGTCACGGGCCTCCAGTACCGGGCCAATGCCATTGCCGATGGGCTGCCGACCGTCGGTGATGATCACATCAATGGTGAGCCCCAGGCGGGACGCGACAAATTCGAACAGCTTGCGCAGGCGCTGCGCCTCGGGCATGGAGCGCACCTTGGCGGTCGGCCCGACCGGGATGTCCAGCAAGAGATGGGTGGACCCTGCCGCCACCTTCTTGGAGAGGATGGATGCCACCATCTGACCAGGAGAGTCGATGGACAAGGGGCGCTCAACCGAGATCAGGACATCATCAGCCGGTGACAGATCGCTGGTGCCACCCCAGGCCAGACAGCCGCGGTGCTCCCGGACGATGTCGCACAGGCGCTCGAACGGCGGCTCGACGTTGGCCAGTACCTCCATGGTGTCCGCCGTGCCGGCAGGCGAGGTGATGGCGCGCGACGAGGTTTTGGGGCACAGCATGCCGTGGGCCGCCACGATGGGCACGACCAGCATGGATGTGCGGTTGCCCGGGATACCGCCGATGCAGTGTTTGTCGACGACAGGGTGCTCGCGCCAGTCCAGGCGTCGGCCAACCTGTGCCATGGCATCGGTGAGGAAATAGACCTCCTCGCGGTCGAGCTCGCCCTGATTGCAGGCCACCACAAAGGCAGTGAGCTCGATCTTGGAGTAGCGGTGCTCGGCGATGTCGCGCACGATGGCCCGAAAATCTTCGCGGCCCAGGCGTTCGCCTGCGATTTTGTGATGCAGCGCCGGAATGGACGACGGTGGCTCAGCCTGGCTGATGTAGGCCGGATGACCGTCTTCAACGTTCAGCTGCGCAAAAGCGTCTTCGGAGAGGCCCAATTGGTTGCTGCCGACGATGCAGGGATCATCGACCACATTGAGGCTGGCGAGGATCTTGCGGCCGTTGGCACGCACTTCGACCTTGGAGAGGGCCTGAAAACCCTCGGCACGGTAGATGGCGCAGTCGCGATGAAGATAAGCGACGTTTTCACGGTAAGTGTCGATCGCGACACGTCGCAGGCTCAGGACAGATGCTGCAGGCGCAGTCTGGTTGTCAGGCGTTGAGCTCATCGGGAATTGAGTTGGTGCCCCAGGTCGGAATCGAACCGACACTCCTTGCGGAACGGGATTTTGAATCCCGCGCGTCTACCAATTTCGCCACCAGGGCCCCGGTGAGAAGAACGCGAGCATAGCACAGCCCGCGCCGATTTCAGTGCGGCAACACGGTTCCCTGATTCAAGGCCGGTGCGGCATTGAACAAATAGCCCTGCCCTCGGACGGTCTGGATCAGTCGAGGTTGACGCGGATCGTCACCCAGCTTGGCCCGCAAACGGGAAACCAGCAGATCGATGCTGCGCTCGAAGGCATCCATGCCCCGACCACGTGCTTCGTCCATCAGGCGATCACGAGAAAAGACCTGATGCGGCATCTGCAGGAAGGTGAGCAACAGACGGTATTCGGCCTGCGACAAGGCAATATCGCGGCCCTGGCCATCACTCAGAGCGCGACGCTGGGTATCGAGCAGCCAGGGGCCGAAACGGACCCATTGCGCCGACTCGGCATCGTCATGCACGCTGACGCGACGACGCTGACGCCTGATCAAGGACTGGATGCGCGCCACCAGTTCGCGACGCTCAATCGGCCATGACAGGCAGTCGTCTGCGCCATGATCCAAGGCCAAGGCCCGCTCGGCCGGTGTGGCTGGGGGCAGCAGCGCCAGGACCGCCACCTGATGATGTCGGCGGCAGGCCCGCAGCATGGCTGCGCGGCTATCCGGGTCCAGGCCGATGAGATCA
This sequence comes from Aquabacterium sp., assembly GCF_041909175.1. Classification (GTDB taxonomy): domain Bacteria; phylum Pseudomonadota; class Gammaproteobacteria; order Burkholderiales; family Burkholderiaceae_C; genus Aquabacterium. Next base: position 252,860 of record NZ_JAYRDZ010000002.1, read on the forward strand.
AGCACGACCACCGCCGATTCGTCGAGTGGCAAGCCCGCCTTCTGTTCATGACGAGACACGCGCTCGACCAGCAGACCGAACATGCCCAGATAGGCATCGATCTGCATCGCGTCCAGCCCTTCGGACGGATCCGGGCCGGTCATCCACATCACGGAAGTCCAGTTCTTCATCGCAGTCAGTCAGGTGCATCACATAGCTTCCGGCGAGCTTATGCAATCGGTGACAGAGGGATTCCCGCAGTGAAAGGGGCAGATGCCGGCCAGTTCTCGCGATGAAGGCGAAGTTGTGTGTAGCGCCAGATACAAAGCTGAAATCAGATCTCCAAGGTGACTGCCGACAATGGCCTCACTCCTCGGTGAATCTGGCTGTATAGCGCCCAGGTGCACTCCTCTTCACGGAAAGGAAAGCGTCATGACATCGATATCCGGCTCGTCATCGGGCTATTCGGGTTACGCGTCCGTCCAGGGCGCCTACGGCAATCGCCCGCCACCACCCAAGCCGCCAGATTTCTCCAAGGTGGATTCGGATGGCGATGGCAATGTCAGCAAGGCCGAGCTGCAGGAGATGCTGTCCAGCATCACGGCAGCAGAATCAGGTAGCGGGGCACAGACGGATGCGGTTTTCAGCAAGCTGGACACCGACGGAGATGGCAGCATCTCCAAAAGCGAGTTCACAGCGGCATCCCCCAAACCGCCAGACCAGGACATGTCTGGCTCGCTGGGCGCCATGGGCATGTCGACCCAGGCCTTTGCCGGCATGATGGCGCCGCCACCTCCGCCGCCGCCTTCGCTGAGCGATCTCGACAGTGACGACGATGGCAGCATCAGTGCAACCGAGTTCGGACTGAGCAGCACATCGACAGACTCAACGGACTCGACCAGCAGCACATCCAGCACGGATACCGACACCAGCACGGATGAAGCGCAACTGCAGGAGCTGTTCAATCAGATTGACACGGATGGCGACGGCAGCCTGAGCAGTGACGAGGTGTCGGACTTCGAGTCCGCCATGCAGGCCGCACATGGCCCGCAGGGCATGCCGCCCCCGCCGCCTCCACCCGAGGATGACGACACATCGACGTCAGACACGCTGCAGCAACTGCTGAGCGCGCTCACCAGCAGCGACGACAGCTCGACCAGCAGCGACTCCACCGACTTCGAGTCCAAGATGAAGGACGTGCTGGCCCAACTGCAAAGCTACGCCAGCCAGCAGTACCAGACGGTATCGACCACTGTGACCAGCAGCGTCACCAGCACGGTGAGCCTGCTGGCCTGATGGCTCAGCCGAGCTGATAAGACACCGAGGCAGGCCGGCCTGGCAAACTCAGGCTGGCCACATTCGGCGCTGTCTGCGCGATCACCTGACCCGCACGGATGACGTACAGGCGCGCAGCCCGCAAACGCAGGGCTTCAACCGGATCACGGGCCTGCAACACCACCAGGTCGGCCTTGCAGCCCACCTCCGTGCCATAGCCGTCCAGCCCCAGGATGCCCGCGGGGGTGCTGGTCACGGCATCGAAGCATTGCCGCATGGCCAGCTGGCTGGTCATTTGCCCCACGTGCAGCCCCATGTGGGCCACTTCCAGCATGTCGCCCGACCCCAGGCTGTACCAGGGGTCCATCACGCAGTCGTGCCCAAAGGCCACAGGTATGCCCATGGCAAGCATCTCCGGCACGCGGGTCATGCCGCGTCGCTTGGGATAGGTGTCGTGGCGCCCTTGCAGCGTGATGTTGATCAGGGGGTTGGCAATGGCCGCCACCCCGGCTTCCTTCATCAAGGGCAGCAGCTTGCTGACGTAGTAGTTGTCCATGCTGTGCATGGACGTCAGGTGGGAACCCGCCACCCGGCCCTGCAAGCCCAGACGCTGCGCTTGATAGGACAGTGTCTCGATATGCCGCGACAGCGGGTCATCGGACTCGTCGCAGTGCATGTCCACCCGCAATCCGCGCTCGGCAGCCAGTTCGCACAGCAAGCGAACCGACTCGGCACCATCGGCCATGGTGCGTTCGAAGTGGGGAATGCCCCCCACCACGTCGACCCCCATGTCGAGTGCCCTGACCAGTTGCGCCATGGCACCCCGGCTGCGCAAGACACCGTCTTGCGGAAAAGCCACCAGTTGCAGATCCAGATAGGGCTTCACACGCTCGCGCACATGCAGCAAAGCCTCTACCGCCAGCAGGCGCGGATCACACACATCCACATGTGAGCGAATGGCCAGCAAGCCCTTGCCCACGGCCCAGTCGCAATAAGCCAGCGCCCGTTCGACGATGGCGTCCTGGGTCAACTGAGGTTTGAGTTCACCCCAGAGCGCGATGCCTTCCAGCAAGGTGCCCGACTGGTTCACGCGAGGCAGCCCGTAGCTGAGCGTGGAGTCCATGTGGAAATGGGCATCGACGAATGGCGCTGTCACAAGTTGCCCCGTGACATCCACCTCCGCGGCAGCCGTCGCGGCCAATCCCGCCTCGACCGCCACGATGCGGCCATGTTGAATACCGATGTCTACGCCAGTTCGACCATCAGTCAAATTGGCGCGACGCAGGATGAGGTCCAGCACAGGCAGCCTCCAGGCAAACAGGAATCAGACCGTACCGAAGATGCGGTCACCCGCGTCGCCCAGGCCCGGCACGATGTAGCCATGCTCATTGAGGTGGCTGTCGAGCGAGGCGGTCACGATGGGCACATCGGGGTGGTGCTTGAGCATGTTGGCCACGCCCTCGGGGGCCGCCAGCAGGCACAGCAACTTGATGCTGGGGCAACCGGTCGCCTTGACGCGGTCAATGGCGGCCACCGCCGAGTTGCCGGTCGCCAGCATCGGGTCAACCATGATGACCTGACGCTCGGCAATGTCGCTCGGCACCTTGAAGTAATACTCGACCGGCTCCAGCGTTTCGTGATCACGGTAGAGACCAATGTGCCCGACACGCGCCAGAGGCAGCAGCGACAGGATGCCGTCGAGCATGCCATTGCCGGCACGCAGGATCGACACCAGACACAGCTTCTTGCCACTGATGATGGGCGACTGCATCTCGGTGATGGGCGTCTGGATGGTCTGCAACTCGGTCGGCAGATCACGGGTCGCCTCATAGGCCAGCATCTGGGCCACTTCACGCAGCAGGTTGCGGAAGCTGTCGGTATTGGTCTGGGCCTCGCGCAGCCAGGTCAGCTTGTGCTGAACCAGCGGGTGCTTGATGACGGTGAGATTGGGGAATTCGGCTTCGCGGGACATCTTGTCCTTCTTCTCGCAATATGGAAACAATCAAAGGGGAAAAAAAGCGGCCCCGTCACTGTCGATCTGTACCGGCGGCGAACCCGCGGGACGCTTGGCGAGTGCAATTTTGCACCCGGCAGCCCAGGTTCCCGCCTCCATCAGCCGACCAACTGGAAAACTTTCAACAGTCAACCCCAGTTCGCCGCGTACGGATTCCGCAAGGTGGTCGAGGATCGCCACGCTCAATGCGCGCCACTCGACCACCGCCTCCGCATCCAGCGTCCAGCGCTGGGTATGAAACGCCCTGTCTCGGGCTTGAAGGATACCCAGATCGAGCAACAAGCCCCCATTGCGCAAATCCGGCAAGCCGGTCAGCACATCCAGGTCCGTCACCGTGAGCCCAGCGGTCTGCAAGGGCTCGATCAAGGAGTACGCCAGCCATTGCGCCTGCTGATGAAACGCAACCCAGCCACCGGGCGCCGCCTCATGGCGCCAGCAATCACCCAGGTTCACGCCATTCAACTCGTTAGGGCCATGCCAGACCTCGCCGAATGCGTGCAACAGCATGGACAGCAGTGAGGCTGCCTTGATGCGCCCCGTCGGTGCCAGGCGGAACAAGGTGTCGACCAGATGACCAGGACGCAGGATCCCTGGCGCTTCGGGCAGGCTGAAAAGCTGAGCATGCTGCTCCAGAGCCAGCCCCAATTGATGCAGGGCAGACACCCGCATGGCGATGCCAGGCAGAGGGTTGTTCGGCCCAACCTGGAAGGCCAGATTCATGGAGGCGCCATCGACCATGGCCAAACCTTGGGCATCGACCTGAACCGGATGGGTCGACAGACTGGAAAAGGCCCCCGCCCCCATCCACCGCAACACAGCCACGGCCATGCCCGGCGGCTGAGGCAGGTGTTGTCCGGACGAGGTGTCCGAGTAATGCCAAAGCGGCGCCTGCCCGCCCGCCATCAACGCAGCCACCACCGCAAAATCAATCTGGGCACGGGCATGCTCAAGTCGCGTGGTCTCAGGAGACAAGCCATGTTCGGCCGCCAGTTGGTTCCATCGATTCTGATCGCCGGACGCCACATGACGCCAGATGCTGTAGAGCGGCACCAGCCCGTCCGGATAGCGCTCTTTCATCAGGGCCACCACATAGGCGGTGGCCACCGCCATGCGCTCCGGATGCCAGGTGAAATGGCGCGATTCGTTGGCCTGAGCCCGCGCCATCACCGCGGACGCACTGCTTCTGATGGCCTGAGCCGACAGCCACTCTTCTGGCGGGCGCACCAACACCGACTCAGGACTGTTGCCAGCCTGAGATGGTGGTGAAGCGGATATATCCAGGGGTGTCACACCTTGCTCCCGACATTTTTTATGGGTTGGGCCGGTACTGCTATTTGCTTGCCTGATGCTTAGCGAGTTGCGTGCCAGGCCCCCTCGGGAATGCACCCATGCGCCACAAGCATCCGAAGCGGCCCTATCATTCGGGCTCCAACGGACATTCATCTGCGAGACGCATGCCACCCATCCCGCCCATCACCAAGGCCCTTATCCTCGCCAACGTGGCACTGTTCTGTCTGGACGAGGTACTCGGCAATGTGCTGTCCTACTGGATGGCGTTATGGCCAATCCAGTCCGGGCATTTCATGCCATGGCAGGTGCTGACCTACGCTTTCATGCACGGCGGCGTCGGGCACCTGTTCTTCAACATGCTCGGTCTGTGGATGTTCGGCAGCGAACTGGAGCGCATCTGGGGGCAGAACCGCTACCTGCAATTCCTGGGTGCCAGTGTGCTGACAGCCGCCCTGACCCAGCTGATCATGTCGGCCATTGGGGGCTGGTACAACCCGACGGTTGGGGCCTCGGGTGGCCTGTATGGCCTGTTGCTGGCCTTCGGGATGATGTTCCCGAACCGCATGATCATGCCGCTGTTCCCGCCCATCCCCATGAAGGCCAAGATCTTTGTCGCCATTTTCGGCGGACTGGAATTGCTGCTTGGCGTGACCGGATCCAGCCAGGGCGTGGCTCACTTCGCCCACCTGGGGGGCATGCTCGGTGGCTGGCTCATGCTGCGCTACTGGCGTGGGCAACCGCCCTTCCCGCCACGTCGACGCAACAACCAGGCGCCCTGGCGCCGCTTCTGAGCCAGCCTCAGGCTCTGGCCCTGGTGGACGACAACACGATGCCGCCCACGATCAAGGCCAGGGCGCACGGGTGATACCAGCTGGGGGTCTGTCCCAGCAACAGGACTGACAACAGCCCGGCAAAAACGGGGGTCAGGTTGCTGAAAAATGCAGCGACCGTCGGCCCCACGGCCTGCACACCACGCCCCCAACTGCGGTAGGCCCAGATCGAAGGGCCGACGGCCACGAACAGCAGCCCCACCGCCAAACGCAACCATTCGGGCCAGTCTTGCCAGACACTGGCACCTGTCAGCACAGGCGCCGCGCCTGGAACCGACGGCAAGAACGCGTACTCCGCCACGCTGCAAAGCGCTCCCCACACGGTACCAAACAGCACCTGCAGCCAGAGGAATTCGGCCCAGCTCCAGTCAGGACGGGCCTCACCCTGCATGTGGGCCGGCGGGCGTACGAGCAGCCAGCTGTAAAACGCCCAGCACAACGCGGCCAGCAGCATGAGCAGGTCACCCGGCACCCAGCGCACATGCACCAGCGTCTGCCAGCGCCCTTGTGCAATCACCAGCACCACGCCGGCTATGCACAGCAAAGCGCCCGACAGCTGCCGCCGTGTCACATGTTGGCCGAAGCACAAGGCGCCCACCGCCATCATCCAGACAGGCACGCTGGAGCCAATCAGGGTCACATTCAGTGGGGTGGAGGTCTTGAGGGCCAGGTATTGCAGCGCGTTGTAGCTGCCCACACCCAGGGCGCCAATCAGCGCCAGATAGGGCCAGCGGGCCCGAATCAAGGGCCACTGCGTGCGCAAACGCCAAGCCAGTGGCGCCAGCATGAGGCCCACGATCACCCAACGCACCGCGTTCATCGCCACGGGGGGCATGAGCCCCACCATCATGCGGCCGACCACGGCGTTGCCTGCCCACATCAGGGGCGGGACGATCAGAAAACCAACAGTTTTGAGGTCAAGACGGTGCACGGCTCGCCCCGCCCGGGTTCACCCCCGGCGGACTCGACGAAGCTCGTCCACGATGAGCAGGATGGCACCGATGGTGATACCGCAATCTGCCACATTGAATGCCGGGAAATGGCCGCCAGGAAACAGCGGCGCCCACCAGGCAAAGTGAACATCAAGGAAATCAACCACGTAGCCGTGGATGACACGGTCGATGACGTTGCCAATGGCGCCACCAAGGATGAGACTCAGGGCCAGCGCAAACAGTTTCTGACGCCCATGTTGGCGCAGCATATAGACCATGGCGGCCGTGGCCACCACCCCCAGCCCGACGAAGAACCAGCGCTGCCAGCCCCCCGCATGCGCCAGGAAGGAGAACGCTGCCCCAGTGTTGTGCGCGCGCACGATATTGAAGAACCCGGTCACCTCTCGGCTCTCGCCCAGCTGGAACCAGCCAACGATGAGGGTTTTCGTGAACTGATCGAGCAGGATGACGATGAATGCCACAGCCAGCCAGGACCACCAGGGTGTCCCGGCTGCGGCACCCGAGCCAGCAGGCGATTTCTTGCGTGGGGTGGCCATCAGGCTGCCGTCCGGGTTTCGCCGGCGCCATGCAGGTTGCTGTCGCACCGTCCGCACAGCGTCGGGTGCTCTGGGTTGACGCCCACGTCATCTCGGTAGTGCCAGCACCGCTCGCACTTGACTGCGGTAGACGGCGTCACGGTGACAGCCAAGGCTTCACCCGACTGCAACACCACCTTGGAGACGATGAAGACGAACTTCAGATCATCACCCAGGCTGGCCAGCAAGGCGTGGTCCGCAGGCGAAGCCGTGAGCGTGATCTCGGCCTGCAGCGAAGCACCCACCTTGCCTTCCGTGCGCACGGCTTCGATGTCCTTGTTCACCAGCTCGCGGATTTCGCGGATGCGTGCCCACTTGGCCAGCAACTCGGCCTGCTGCTCTGCGCCCTCAAAATCCCAGTAGGTTTCGGTGAAGATGGTTTCGCCGCCGTTGAACACTTTCCAGGCTTCCTCGGCGGTGAAGCTGAGGAAGGGGGCCATCCAGCGCAGCATGGCATTCGTGATGTGCCACAACGCGGTTTGGGCCGCGCGGCGGGCCGGGCTCTTGGCAGCGCTCGTATAGAGTCGGTCCTTGAGCACGTCCAGGTAGAAGGCGCCCAGGTCTTCCGAGCAATACACCTGTAACTTGGACACCACCGGGTGGAACTCGTAGCGCTCGTAGTGCGACAGGATGTCAGCCTGCAGCTGGCCGGCACGGGCCAGCGCATAGCGGTCGATTTCCAGCAGCTCGCTCAACGGCACGGCATCGGTCTTCGGGTCAAAGTCAGACGTGTTGGCCAGCAGGAAGCGCAGCGTGTTGCGGATGCGGCGATAGCCATCGACCACGCGGGCCAGGATCTTGTCGTCAATGCCCAGGTCACCCGAGTAATCGGTCGATGCCGCCCACAGACGGATGATTTCGGCACCCATCTTGTTGCTGATTTCCTGCGGGGCGACCACATTGCCAACCGACTTGGACATCTTGCGGCCCTGACCATCCACCGTGAAACCGTGGGTCAGCAGGCCCTTGTAGGGCGCGCGACCGTAGATGGCGCACGCGGCCAGCAACGAACTGTGGAACCAGCCGCGGTGCTGGTCATGCCCTTCCAGATAAAGGTCGGCTTCGTGCAGTTCGTCGTGACCTGCATCCGGGTGGCTACCTTGCTGTGGGTTGAGCACATGGAAAAATGAGGTGCCCGAGTCGAACCAGACATCCAGGATATCGGTGGACTTGCTGTACTCGGCAGCCTCAGCGCCCAACCACTCAGCCGGATCGAGTTTGGACCAGGATTCCACACCACCGGCTTCCACCAGGTCAGCGGCCTTGTCCATGAAAGCCATGGTTTGCGGATGCAACTCGCCCGTCACCTTGTGCAGGAAGAATGGCAGCGGCACACCCCAGTTGCGCTGACGGCTGATGCACCAGTCAGGGCGGTTGGCGATCATGTCACGCAGGCGGGCACGGCCGTTCTCAGGGTAGAAGGTGGTCTGGTCGATGGCATCGAGCGCCGTCTGACGCAAGGTCTTCTCAGCCTTGTTGACGGTGAAGACGCCGTCGCCTTCGTCCATGCGCACGAACCACTGGGCGGCGGCGCGGAAGATCACGGGCGTCTTATGACGCCAGCAGTGCGGGTAGCTGTGGACGATGTCCTTGGTGGACAGCAGACGACCGTGCTCGCGCAGGGTATCCAGCACCACCGGAGCGGCCTTCCAGATGTGCTGGCCACCGAACAGCGGCAGGTCGGCTTCGTAGACGCCGTTGCCTTGCACGGGGTTGAGGATGTCGTCGAACTTCAAACCGTGGGCAATGCAGGAATTGAAGTCATCCACACCATAGGCGGGCGCGGCATGCACGATGCCTGTGCCGTCTTCGGCGCTCACGTAATCAGCCAGGTAAACCGGGGCAACGCGGTTGTAGCCCTCGTGCACATGGGCCAGCGGGTGCTTGAAGGTCAGGCCCTCCAGCTTGGCGCCGGTGGTCGTGGCCAGCACCCGGCAATCCTCGGGGGCAAAGCCATAGCGTTCGCACGCCTTGCCCGCCAGCGTTTCCGCCAGCACCAGCAAGCCCTTGGGCGTGTCGACTAGGGCGTAGCTCAGCTCGGGGTGCATGTTGAGCGCCTGGTTGGCCGGGATGGTCCACGCGGTGGTGGTCCAGATCACGGCAAACGCGTCCTTGCTCAGGCTGCTCAGGCCAAAGGCAGCAGCCAGCTTGGCAGGCTCGGCGCTCAGGAAGGCGACATCCAGGGTCTGAGACTTCTTGTCGGCGTATTCAATTTCGAATTCGGCCAGCGAAGAACCACAGTCAAAGCACCAGTAGACCGGCTTCAGGCCACGGTAGACATAGCCGCGCTCCATGATCTTCTTGAGCGCGCGGATTTCATTGGCTTCGTTGCCAAAGTTCATCGTCAGGTAGGGGTGAGCCCAGTCACCCAGCACGCCCAGACGCTTGAAGTCGGTGCGCTGCCCATCCACCTGCTCGGCCGCATAGGCACGCGCCTTGGCCTGCACGTCGTCGCGACTGAGGTTGCGTCCGAAGGTCTTTTCGATCTGGTTTTCGATCGGCAAACCGTGGCAGTCCCAACCCGGCACATAGATGGCGTCCAGTCCCTTGAGCTGACGCGCCTTGACGATCATGTCCTTCAGGATCTTGTTGACAGCATGGCCGATGTGGATGTTGCCATTGGCATAGGGCGGGCCATCGTGCAGCACAAACTTGGGGGCGCCCTGGCGGGCAGCACGCAACTTGCCGTAGAGGCCCTTTTCTTCCCACTCCTTGACCCAGGCCGGCTCACGCTTGGGCAGATCGCCCCGCATCGGGAACGGGGTATCGGGCATGTTCAGGGTAGCGCGGTACTTGCCGTCGTTGTTGGCAGACTTGTCTTGACTCATGGACGTTCTCGGCAAAGGAAAGACCGCTGCCCACCAGGGCATCGATACGGGTCTTTCCGGAATCAGGTCAGCCGCATGCTCCAGCAAGGATGAACGCGGCCAGGCTCGGCATCACGGACGGTGAGCGTCAAATTCGATCGCGGGTGGTCTGACGACGCTGCGCCTGGAAAAAGGACTTTGCGTCAGCAATGTCCTTGTGAATGGCCGCTTGCAACGCGTCCAGCCCGTCATAACGGGCTTCGTCGCGAAGTTTGTGCAGCAATTCCACACGCACGATTTTACCGTAGCCCCCTTCGGGACCCAGATTCTGAGGCCAATCGAAGCAATGGACCTCCAGCAGCACGCGCCCGGCATCTTCCACGGTAGGCCGCACACCCAGGCTGGCCACCCCTTCCAGCGGCTCGTCTGCCAGCCCGTGGGTACGGACCACGAAGATGCCCTTGGCTGCGGGGCGCTCGTGTCCGAAACGGACATTCAGCGTGCGGCAATCCAGGCTGCGGCCCAGTTTCTGGCCATGGACCACGTGGCCACTGATGGTGTAAGGGCGTCCCAGCATGGTCGCCACACGAGACATGTCGCCGGCAACCAGTGCATCACGCACGACGGACGAGGACACCCGCACGCCGTGTACCTCGTAGCTCATCATCCGGGCGACATCAAAACCGCACCGATTCCCGGCCGTATCCAGCAGGTTGTAATCACCGGCTCGGCGCGCGCCAAAACGGAAATCATCCCCCACCAGCACATAGCGGGCATGCAGGCCATTGACCAGCACCTTGTCGATGAAGGCCTCCGGACTGAGCGTGGCGAGCCGCTCGTCAAAGGGCACCACCACCACCTGATCCACCCCACAGCGCTCCAGCTCCATCAGCTTGTCACGCGTGGTGGCAATCCGGGTAGGCGCCAGATCGGCCTTGCCAGTCACCCTGGCGAAATAGTCACGCGGGTGGGGCTCAAAGGTCAGAACGGTGCTGGGCAGGCCCCGGTGCTGGGCTTCACTGCGCAACAAGGCGAGCATGGCCTGGTGCCCGCGGTGCACGCCATCGAAGTTACCGATGGTGAGGGCACAGGCGGGCGCGAGCGCTGCGTGATGAAAACCGCGAAAGACTTGCATAGGGCGGACATTATCCGATCACTTTGCGTGCTTCTATCCAACCAAGCAACGCATCCCCAGGCATCGGGCGGGAATACAGGAAACCCTGCAGCTCGTCGCAGCGGGCCGATCGCAGGGCTTCCGCCTCTTCTTCCGTCTCGACCCCTTCTGCCACCACACTCAGGTCCAGGGTGTGACCCAGACCAATGATGGCCTGCGTGATGGCCCGGTGGGTGGGGTCATGCAGCATGTCGTGCACAAAGGACCGGTCGATCTTGAGTTTGTCCAAGGGGAAACGGTTGAGGTAATTCAGACTCGAATAGCCTGTCCCGAAGTCATCAACCGACAAGCCGACACCGAGGGCGCGGATGCTGTGCATGGTGCGCAGATTGGCTTCAGCCCCATCCATGAGGGCAGATTCCGTGAGCTCCAGCTCCAGCACATGGGGCGGGATGTGATGCCGGGCCAGGCTTTCGGCCAACGTCTGCACCAGACCGGGGTCACGCAATTGGTAGGCAGACAGGTTCACCGACATGGTCAGCGAAGTCAGCCCCTGGGCGCGCCACTGCGCCAACTGGCGACAAGCCTCTTCAATCACCCAGGCGCCCAACTCGATGATCAACCCGATTTCTTCTGCTAGCGGAATGAAGGTCAAGGGTGAAATGGCCCCCATCTCGGGATGATGCCAGCGCAACAGGGCCTCCACCCCCAGGATGTCGCCGGAACGGGCGTCCACACGCGGCTGGTAGTGCAGCATCAGCTGACCGGCCTCCAGCGCACGCCCCAGCGCCATTTCCAGTTGCAGGCGCTTCTGGATGCGCTCGGTCATTTCCGCCGAGAAGAACTTCGCCATGTTGCGGCCATTGGACTTGGCCTGGTACATGGCCGTGTCCGCGTGGCGCATCAGCGTATCCAGGTCATCCGCATCATCCGGGTACAGCGCAATGCCAACGCTGCACGACACATCCAGCTCGGCACCTTCAACCGCATGAGGCTGGCGGATCAGCGGAATCAGGCGTCGCTCGACAATCGAAGACACCTCCTCGCTGTCCTCAACGCCATTGAGCACCACGACGAATTCGTCACCCCCCTGCCGACTGACGGTATCGCCCGCCCGCACCGCTTCTGTCAGGCGCTTGGCCACCGAGCGCAACAGGCCATCGCCAATGTGGTGCCCCAGTGAGTCGTTGATCTGTTTGAAACGGTCGAGGTCAATGAACAGCACCGCCACCCTTTGACGGGTACGCTCAGCCTGCTGCATGGCCATGCGCAGCCGCTCGACACACAAGGATCGGTTGGGCAACTCGGTCAGCACATCGTGATGCGCCAGGAACTCGATGCGCGCCTCGCTCTTCTTGCGATCACTGATGTCGATCGAGGTGAAGATGTAGTGCGACACGCTGCCCTGCGCCTCACGGACCGGGCTGACCATGAGCCATGCGGGATACTCGGAACCATTGCGCCGGCGAACACACAACTCGCCCTGCCAGGTGCCCTTGTAGACCGCCGAACGCCACACCTTGTCGAAAAAGGTGTCCACCTCGCCGTCCGGGGCCTTGAGCACAAACTCGGGACGCTCGCCCACCACGTCATGCAGGTCATAGCCCGTGGCGCGGAAGAATGCCTGGTTGGCACTGAGGATGCAGCGCTGCGCATCGACAATCAGGATGCCTTCGGTCGATGACTCGAACACCTTGGCCCACAGCTCCAGCCGCCGCTCCATCAGCTTCAGGTGGTTGATGGGCGTGAAGGCCGTCAACACGGCATCGTGGCCCTGGTACTCGAAGCGCCGGGCGGACAACACGGCCCAGGTGGGTTCGGTGCCGGCCTTCCACTGCACCTCGAACTCGTCGACCGCCCCCCGGTCAGCCAGATGCTGGAAAAACCGCCCGCGCACGGCCGAATCCATCCCGACCGCCCAAGGGTCTTTGGTACGGCCGTTGAGCCACTGCTGAGCAGGCGGGTTGGCGTGCAGCACCTCGTGCCCGGGCACGGCCGTTACCACGATGGGAATGGGCGTCGACTCCAGAAAGGCTCGCTGGGCATCCGCCGCACGGGCGCTGGCAACCAGTTCCTGCTTGACCACGCGCTCGCGATCCAACTGCGCCAGCATGTCATTGAACCCATCAACCAGTCGCCCGATCTCGTCCTGGCTGCGCCAGTCCCCCCGCAGGCTGTAGTCCCCTGTCTTGCGAACGGTATCAGCCACATCAAGCAGGCGGCGCAGCGGGACACGGATATTCTGTGCCACCACATACACGATGGTCAGGATGGTCAACAGCAGGGTCAATGCGGTACCCAGGTGCAGCCACATGCGGGTGTACAGCCCGTCTATGCGCAACAGCAGCATCCGATGCAACTGCCCTACACCCACGCCCCAGGACTGGTCCAGCGCCTCGACCAGATCTCGGCGGGCCATCGCCACCCGGGAGACCGCTGCGGGCGTCACGCCGAGGTCAATCAGCTCCCGGGCTGCGCGCCGAAACGCCTCAACCTGCTGCTGCAGGCGCAGTTGAGATGGCTCCAGCGCCTGCTTCAATACCGGAGAAGGTGCCGCCGCCACGGCTTCTGCGTAATCCGAGGCAATGCCACGCACCATGGCGTCCAGTTGCCCTTCCAGCACCAGATACTGGGTTCTCAGATCACTGACCTCGCTGGGCTGACTCAGGTGAACACCGATTCGGTGAATCACATTCAGCAACTCCGGGTAGCGCAGGACCACCAGCGACATCGTGTAGTAGCTGTCGAGGTCCGGATCCAGGATGAGGTTCGACTGGTTGCCGACCCGCGTCAACAGCGCCCCGCCTCGATCCAGCGCCTGATCCACTTCGCTCAGGCGCGGGGCCGCTGGCTTCATCTGACTCAGGGACTGCAGCAACGCCCGATTGACGTCGGCGCTATGCATCTCATCGCCGTAGGCCTGCTCAGCCTGGGTCAACTGCTGTGCATGCGCCGCCCACGGCTCACTCGGGCGCCCTTCACCCGCCCCAGACCGGGCCAGATCCAGCAAAGTGTCCTTCACGCTGGCCACATAGGCCACCCCTTGCACTTCCTTCTTGGCGAAGTCAATGGCGATGAACTTCTCGTTGATCAGGATGCTGGTGATGTAAATCACCGCACTGAGATCAAGCAGGTAGATCAGCAGCAGCTTGTTGCCCACCGTGAGGCGAGCCAAAAAACGGGAAAAAAGGTTGAACATCATGACCCCGGATCGGTGGATATCGTCATGCAAGGGCCATGCCGAAACCGGGACCAAACCCGCCATTTGTACACAAAAATGCAGGTTTTCATGATGCTCGCACTCTCAGGGCAGGACCAGCGCCGGCTCGTCCAGCCAGCGCCACTGCCCGACAGCCAGATCATCGGGCAGCGTCAGACGCCCGATGGCGCTGCGGTGCAAGGCCTCGACGCGGTTGCCAACCGCTGCGACCATGCGCTTGACCTGGTGGTACTTGCCTTGGGTCAGGGTCAAGCGCAAGTGATGCGCCGACACCATGTCAGCCGACTCGGCCTTCACTGGTTGAGGGTCATCATCCAGCACGACACCGGCCAGCAGCGCCGATTGCTGGCGCACATCCAAGGGATGCTTGACCGTCACCTCGTAGACCTTGGGTACATGATGCTTGGGTGACGTGAGCTTGTGGAGCAAGGGACCATCATCGGTCAGCAGCAGCAAACCGGTGGTGTCCTGATCCAAACGGCCCACAGGCTGCAGGCCACGACGACGCAATGGCACCGGCAAGAGGTTGTGCACCCCGGGCCAAGCCCCGGGCTTGAGAGAACACTCGTAGCCGGCCGGCTTGTGCAGCATGACCAACGCCACGTCATGGCAGATCCAATTCAGGCCATCCACGTCAAGGGGCAGGCCATCAGACATGAAATCGGCATCGGGATCATCAACCACCTCACCTCGAACCTGTACCAGGCCGTGCACGATCAGCCCCTCACATTCGCGGCGGGTGCCAAAACCCTGTTGAAACAGGATCTGAGAGAGCGCTTCTGTGCGCGGAGATTTTGTGTTCTTCTTGCTCATGACGAACGGGCCATTGTTGGCAGGGCAGGATACGCCAATCGGCGAGTACGCCAGGGCAGTTTCAAAAACGTCGACTCATGGTCAGGGTTCCGTTGTCTTGCTTCATCTGAAAGCGTGACAAGAAACTGTTACCCAGCAGAATGAAGGGCATGGATTGAGGTAACACCATGGCCTCCACGTTGTAGACCTCTACATCCTGAATGCGCAAGGACGAGAGTGTCACCGCATATGCAGTCACCAGTCCATTGGCGGTTCCACCGCGCAACCGCTTGCCGCTCTGATATTGCAATCCGATCCGATTGGCCTCATCTGCCCCCATGGCCACGTACGTGGCCCCGGTATCAACCATGAACTGCACCGACCGGCCATTGATATTGCCACTCGCAACATAATGCCCTCCCGGCCCCGCTGATAGAACGATCTGCGTTCCACCTCGGGCTCCGCCGCCGACGCTGACTGGTGAGCCACCCAACACGATGGTTTCCTTGCGGCCCTGCACCTCAATCACGGCCTGATCACCAGATACCGAGATGACCTTGACACCCTTGTGTATTTCGCCGGCCCCAACAGCCTTGGGCGCGGCGCCGTCAACCACGAGCAAGGCCTTGCTGCCCATGCTGCCGGTCATGGCCACACTCTGCGCCCAGACGGGAAATGCCGACAGTGCCAGCCACGACAGCCCCACCATGGCGACCTGGCCCACCGTTTTGTATGTACGGGTCATGAAGCCTCCCTTTGTATTGTTCTTTCAGCCGGTCAATCGCGGAAGTTGTCAAACGACAAAGGCACGTCGTCCACTTCCTTGCGCAGCAGGGCCATGGCGGCCTGCAGGTCATCGCGCTTGTTGCCTTGCACGCGCACCTCGTCACCCTGGATGCTGGCATTGACCTTCATCTTGCTGTCCTTGATGAGCTTGGTGATCTTCTTGGCCAGGTCCGACTCGATACCGGCTTTCACGGTGATCACCTGCTTGACCTTGTCGCCACCGATCTTCTCGACCTTGCCCACATCCATGAAGCGGATATCGACCTTCTGCTTGGTGAGCTTGCCAAAAAGCACCTCACGCACCTGATCGATCTGGAAATCGCTGTCAGCGAAGACAATGACTTCCTTTTCTTTTTTCTTGAACTCGACTGCTGCGCTGGTCCCCTTGAAATCGAAGCGGGTACCGATCTCCTTCATGGAGGTGTCCACCGCATTGCCAACTGATTCCAGGTTGGGATCAAGCTTCACGTCAAAACTGGGCATGCATAACTCCTTTGTGTCTGAGAAAATTCTGCCATGCACTCAGCCCTTCTGATCGAACGAGGCATCAGCCTCAAACCCTATAACACCTTTGGTCTGCCCGCCATGGCGCAGACCATGGTGCGCATTGGCTCGGAAGCCGACGTGCGCCGCGTCGTGGACCACCCCGAACTGGGGCGTGCGCCCAAATTCGTTCTGGGCGGCGGCAGCAACCTCGTCATCACCCAGGATGTCGAGCGTTGTGTGCTGAAAATGGAGATCAAGGGCTGCCGTCTGCTCGAAACCCGCGATGACGCCTGGATTGTCGAGGTCGGCGCCGGTGAGCGTTGGCACGACACCGTGGCCTGGTGCATCGAGCACGGCCTGCCGGGCCTTGAGAACATGGCGTTGATCCCCGGCACGGTCGGTGCGGCCCCCGTGCAGAACATCGGCGCCTACGGGCTGGAGCTGAAAGACCGCTTCGAATCCCTTGACGCGGTCGACCTGACCACCGGTCGCACGGTGACACTGGACGCGACGGTATGTCGCTTTGGCTATCGCGACAGCATCTTCAAGCACGAACTCGCCGGGAAAAGCGTCATCACCAAGGTCCGCCTGCGCCTGCCACGCCCCTGGCAGCCCATGCTGGGCTATCTGGAGCTCGAGCGCAAGATGACTGAAACCGGCATCACGGCGCCCGACGCCCGGCAGGTATTCGACTGGATCTGTGCGGTGCGCCGCGCCAAGCTACCGGACCCCGCCGTGATTGGCAACGCCGGCAGCTTCTTCAAGAACCCGGTCGTCACGGCAGAACAATGCCGCGACATCATTGGCCGCGACCCGGAGATCGTGCACTACCCCATGCCCGATGGCACCTTCAAGCTCGCCGCCGGATGGCTCATCGATGCCTGTGGCTGGAAGGGCAAGACCATTGGCCACGCAGGCGTCTATGACAAGCAGGCGCTGGTGCTGGTCAACCGGGGCGACGCCATCGGGGCCGAGGTGCTGACACTCGCTCGCGCCATTCAGGAAAGCGTCTACGGACGCTTCGGCATCCGTCTGGAGCCCGAGCCCGTGGTCTTGTGACAGGCCCGCACTGACGAGGCCCGTCAGCCGCGCACCAGGCGCTTGATGCCCCGCCAGCTCAACAGGCTGTCCGGCATGCGACGCTCGGCCAGCACATCGGCCATCAAGCCCACAAGGCGCGGGCTTCTCTGGGCTCGCCAGATGACCAGGTCAATCATCCAGGGCCAGCGGTTGAACTGCATGGCTTTGCGATAAAGGCGATAACGGGGCTGCAGGGCCTCCAGACGAAGCCTGTGGCTGGCCATCACGGCCGCATCGTCCTGGGCTGCATCGTGGCCCGACACCTGTTGAGTCGAGGTGATCGCCCGCGCTGCAGCGATGCCTGTTTCAAGCGCCTTGCCAATGCCCTCACCCGTGAAAGCGTAGGTGGAGCCGACCGCCTCACCGGCCAGCAACAGGCCAGGGCGGCTCCACACTGCGCCGTCCAGGTCACATCGCAAAGGGGCGCCCTTGAGGTCGCCCTCCCATGTGCCACGCTGCTTCAATTCCCGCGCGATCGGATGGACCTCGCAGAATCGATCAAACAACGCGCGCAGGTTGATGTCGGGATGCCGGGTCTGCAAGCTGTCGACGCCCACACCCACGTTGTAGCGCCCCTGCCCCATGGGGAAGATCCAGCCGTACCCGGGGCTCAACGCGGGGTGCCAGACAAAGCGCAGGTCGGTGTCAGCCAGGTCCAGGCCTTCACACTGCACATAGCCACGGATGACCATGGCACTGGGTACACGCCGCTCGCACAAGCCACTCAGCACCAAGGGGGCGGCAGCAGCACCTGTGGCCAGCACCACCCAGTCGGCATGGATCACCTGTTCGACTGCCCCCTGACGCAGGCGCGCGCCCACGACACGACCATCTGAAGGACGACACTCCAGGCCGACCAGACGCCATGGCATGGCAGTCAGGGCACCGGCTTCACGGGCCCCTTCCATCAAGATCATGTCCAACTCGCGCCGGCGCAAAACCCCGAGCTGCCCGGGAATGCGCAAGGTCCCGCCATGGGGACCCTGACAATGAGCGTGGGTGGCGTGGCTCATCCGAGCCATCACCCGATCCTGCAAGCCCAACGCGGACAGCGCCGCAAAGGTGTCGGGAATCAGGCAGTCGCCGCAGGTCTTGTCGCGGGGAAAGGGCTGCGCGTCAACCAGCAGCACCTCGCGCCCCGCCTGGGCCAAAGTCCGGGCACAGGCACTGCCCGCCGGACCAGCCCCCACCACCAGCACGGCACAGTGTGCCGGCAGCAAATCAGCCAAAGTGGCAGATGTAGTGATAGGGCTCGCCTTCGACCTTGATCTCGAACGACGAGTTACCCGGCACGTTGAAGCTTTCGCCTGGGCCGTAGGTGGTCCATTCGGACGAGCCAGCCAGCTTGATGGTGGCCTTGCCAGCGACGGTTTCCATGATTTCAGGTGCGCCGGTGTTGAAGGTCAGCGAGGCGGGCAGGATCACGCCCACCGACTTGCGAACGCCATCGGCCAGGGTCACGACGTGCGAAACGCATTTGCCATCGAAATAGACATTGGCCTGGGTGCTCACGCTGCCGGCCAGAGAGGTGGTGGTCATATTCAATACTCCAGACATGACAAGGCCGATGCTTGCACATCGGCCCGTGGATACAGGTGGCTTACTTGGCAGCCTTCTTGGCCACCGGTGCCGTGCGAGCAGCCGGCTTGACAACCGGTTTGGCAGCGGGCTTGGCGGCTGGTTTAGCCGCTGGTTTGGCAGCCGGCTTCTTGGCCGAAGCAACCTTGGCAGCAGCTGCGCGCTGGGCCTTCACATTGGCACCAATGCGCAGACGCAGGGCATTCAGTTTGATGAAGCCCGCTGCATCCGCCTGGTTGTAGGCGCCGCCGTCGTCATCGAAGGTGGAGATCTTCATGTCGAACAGGCTGTCGGTCTTCGACTCGCGGCCCACGCACATGATGGTGCCCTTGTACAGCTTGAGCTTGACTGTGCCGTTGACGGTCGCTTGCGAAGCGTCGATCAGGCCTTGCAGCAGCTCACGTTCGGGGCTGAACCAGTAGCCGTTGTAGACCAGACGGGCGTAACGCGGCATCAGGTCGTCCTTCAGGGACAGCACTTCACGGTCCAGGGTGATGGACTCGATGGCGCGGTGACCCGACATCAGGATGGTGCCGCCCGGGGTTTCGTAGCAGCCGCGGCTCTTCATGCCGACATAACGGTTTTCAACCTTGTCCAGACGGCCGATGCCGTGCTTGCCGCCCAGCTCGTTCAGCTTGGTCAGCACCTGGGCAGGCGACATCTTCACGCCGTTGATGGCCACCACATCGCCCTTGGCGTAGGTCAGCTCGATCACTTCGGGCTTGTTCGGTGCCTTTTCAGGCGACACGGTCAGGCGCCACATATTGGCTTCGGGCTCGAAGCTCGGGTCTTCCAGCACGCCACCTTCGTAGCTGATGTGCAGCAGGTTGGCATCCATGGAATACGGTGCACCGCCCTTGCGCTTCTTGAAGTCGACAGGAATGCCGTGCTTGTCAGCGTAGGCCAGCAGCTTTTCGCGGCTCAGCAGATCCCACTCGCGCCACGGTGCAATCACCTTGACGCCAGGCATCAGGGCGTAGGCGCCCAGCTCGAAACGAACCTGGTCATTGCCCTTGCCGGTGGCGCCGTGCGAGATGGCGTCGGCCTTGGTCTTCTTGGCGATATCGATCAGACGCTTGGCAATCAGCGGACGCGCGATCGAGGTGCCCAGCAGGTATTCACCTTCGTACAGGGCGTTGGCACGGAACATCGGGAACACGAAGTCGCGCACGAACTCTTCACGCAGGTCTTCGATGAAGATGTTCTCGGGCTTGATGCCCATCTTCAGCGCCTTGGCACGTGCGGGCTCGATCTCTTCACCCTGGCCGATGTCGGCGGTGAAGGTGACGACTTCGCACTTGTACTCGTCTTGCAGCCACTTCAGGATGATGGAGGTATCCAGACCACCGGAGTAGGCCAGCACGACCTTCTTGATCTTCTGGGCCTTGTCGGCAACGGGTGCGGGAGCAGCGGCCACAGCGGTGGTGGCGGCAGCCTTCACGGGCTTGGCAGCCGGCTTGGTAGCGGGCTTCGCAGGCTTGGCGGGCTTGGCAGTCTTGGACATGATGTGTTGATCGGGTCAATAAAGACGAAACCTCGATTTTAGGCGCGTGTCAAGGCACCCGGTTAAC
Organism: Aquabacterium sp.; assembly: GCF_041909175.1. Lineage (GTDB taxonomy): Bacteria > Pseudomonadota > Gammaproteobacteria > Burkholderiales > Burkholderiaceae_C > Aquabacterium. The sequence goes on from NZ_JAYRDZ010000002.1 coordinate 273,210, forward strand.
TGAAATTTACGTCGAGGCGTGAGATTGCTGTCGACCAACGCTGATCTGACCGCGTTAATAGCCTGCAGCCCACCTGTTTGGGGCTGTTCTGGAGACCTGACATGACCCGTTTCACCACCCTGGCCTGCGTGCCCGCCGTGCTGGCGCTCACTGCTACCTTGCTGGCTACCCCAGCCCAGGCTGCTCCACGCCATGGCGATGAAGCCTGGTCCAACGGACCGGATCAGAACTACAGCTACCGTGATGACCGTCCCGCGTCGGCTCCGCAGCGCGATTGCTATGTGGGGCGAGGCCAGGCCCGCACTTCCGGTGCCGGTGCGCTGGTAGGCGCCTTGGTGGGCGGCTTCATCGGCAATGCGATTGGGCACGGCACGGCCGGCCAGGTGCTGACCACGGGCGTCGGCATCCTGGGCGGGGCCATGATCGGCAACAGCATCGAGGGCAGCCGTCGCGATGGTCGCGTCAACTGCGACAACGTCGATTACCGCGAGCCCCGCAACCAGCATGATCGCGATGAGTGGCGCGGTGATGAGGACCGCTCCGCCAGCCGGCATCGCCACCCCGATTGGGAATAAGCCTCAGGCACACCGGGCGAGGGCTCAGCCCTCGCCGTACACCACCTGCGGACGCCCCTCCGGCGTCAATTGCCGGAACAGCGCCATGGCGTCATCACTGGGGAAGATCTGCGCTGCTTCACCCAGCTCCAGTTCGGCCCGCACGGCCAGGTCCGGCGTCTGACGCTCCACCACCACACGCACGGGCAGGCCCTGCAAGGTGTCGGGCAAATCAGGTTGAGGCGCTGCAACGCGACGCGCTGGGTGGGCGCGCAAGACCTCGTCGATCGGCAGCTTCAGGCCTGGCGCCATCACCCGGACGAAACGGGCATAACGACAGCGGGCTTCGGCCAGCCCCATGACCTGCTGCACATTGAGACGCAGACCACCAGAGAAGCGATCAATCTGCACCTTGCCCTGGATGATGACCAGTTCATCATCCTTGAGCAGGTCCTTGTTCGCATCCAGCGTGTCCTGGTTGGCCACGGCCTCGATGGTTTCACTCTTGTCGTCGAGCTTGAAGATCGCCACGCGACCGCGGGTGCCATTGATGATGCGCAGATCGCTGATGATGCCGGTGACCAGTTGCGGGTCACGGCTGTCCTTCAGGTCGGCAATGCGCTGGCGACAGAAGCGGCGTACTTCTGACTCGGCCTCGTCAAACAGGTGCCCGGTCAGGTAAAAACCAATCGCGGTCTTCTCCAGACTCAGGCGTTCCTTGAGCGACCATGGCTCGGTCGGCACCAGGTCAGGCTCGTTGGTGGAAGCCGCGTGGCTGTCACCGAAATCGAACAGCCCGCCCTGGTCGGCATTGGCTGCCAGGGTATCGGCGTACTCGAAGGCCAGAGACACCGAGGCCAGCAGGCCGGAGCGGTGCGGCTCCAGCGCGTCGAAAGCCCCGGCCTTGATCAAGGCTTCCACCACCCGCTTGTTGACCAGCTTGCGGTCCACGCGCGAGCAGAAGTCGAAGAAGCTCTTGAAGGGGCCATTCTCTTCACGCTCGCGCACGATGGCTTCAATGGCCCCCTGCCCTGTGCCCTTGACGGCACCAAGCGCATAGCAGATGGTTTTGTCACCCGTGGGGATGAAGCGCCACTGGCCCTGGTTCACGTCCGGCGGGGTGAAGGTGATGCCGAAGTTGGCCACAGCATCGTCGTGGAAGATCTTCAGCTTGTCGGTGTCATCGCTGGCAATCGTCATGTTGCCTGCGAAGAATTCGGACGTGTAATGATGCTTCAGCCAGGCGGTGTGATACGCCAGCAAGGCATACGCGGCCGCGTGCGACTTGTTGAAGCCGTAGCCCGCGAACTTCTCCATCAAGTCGAAGATTTCGTTGGCCAGTTCGGTGCTGATGCCATTCTTGGCTGCACCTTCCGCGAACAAGCCGCGGTGGTGCTGCATCTCCTCGACCTTCTTCTTGCCCATCGCGCGGCGCAGCAAGTCGGCGCCGCCGAGCGAGTAACCGCCCAGTCGCTGCGCCACCTGCATCACCTGCTCCTGGTACACCATGATCCCGTAGGTTTCGGCGAGCACGGCTTCCATCAGCGGATGGGGATAGGTCACTTCCTCCCGTCCGTGCTTACGGGCACAGAAGGACGGGATCAGGTCCATGGGGCCCGGACGGTAGAGCGCCACCAGGGCAATGATGTCCTCGAAGACGCTGGGCTTGGCGTCGCGCAGCATGCCCTGCATCCCGCGGGATTCCAGCTGGAACACGGCCACGGTCTTGCCTTCAGACAACAAGCGGTACGTGGGTGCATCGTCCAGCGGGATCTTGGCAAAGTCAAAGTCCTTCTGGTCCGGGTGGCGGGCCATGATGAACTCTTTGGCCGTCTCTAGAATGGTCAGCGTGGCCAGGCCCAGGAAGTCGAACTTCACCAGGCCGATGGCTTCGACGTCGTCCTTGTCGTACTGGCTCACGGCCGAGTCGCTGCCGGGCTGCTGGTAGAGCGGGCAGAAGTCGGTGATCTTGCCCGGTGCGATCAGCACCCCCCCGGCGTGCATGCCGATGTTGCGCACCAGTCCTTCGACGTTCTCGGCCAACTCCAGCAGCGAGGCCACTTCTTCTTCGGCCTTTTCTCGTTCGTTGATCTCGGGCGCCTCGTGACGTGCGTAGATCACCTTGGCCTTGGCCGGATCGAAATCAGGCGGCAGTTTGGCCAGGGTCACCGTCTTGCCCGGGGGCGCCGGAATCAGCTTGGCGATGCTGTCCACATGGCCATAGCCCATGCCCAGCACGCGCCCCACGTCACGCAGAGCAGCCTTGGCCGCCATGGTGCCGAAGGTGGCGATCTGCGACACAGCGTCGCGGCCATAGCGCTCCTTCACGTAGTCAATGACGCGATCGCGGTTGCCCTGGCAAAAGTCGATGTCGAAGTCAGGCATCGACACCCGTTCAGGGTTCAGAAAACGCTCGAACAGCAGGTTGTATTTGAGCGGATCCAGGTCGGTGATCTTGAGCGCATAGGCCACCAGCGAACCAGCACCCGAGCCCCGGCCCGGCCCCACCGGGCAGCCGTTGTCCTTGGCCCAGTTGATGAAGTCCTGCACGATGAGGAAGTAGCCCGGGAACCCCATCTTCAGGATGGTGTTGATCTCGAACTCCAGCCGCTCGACGTAATGCGGGCGTTGGGCGATGCGCTCGGCCTCGTCGGGAAACAGGTGCACCAGGCGCTCGTCCAGCCCTTTGTAAGACAGCTCCCGGAAGAACTCGTCCATGGGTTGGGGCTCACCATTGGGCATGATGGGCGTGGGGAACTGCGGCAACTGGGGCTTGCCCAGCACCAGGGTCAGCGAGCAGCGTCGCGCAATGGCCAGGGTGTTGGCAATGGCCGAAGGCAGATCGGCAAACAGGGCCTCCATCTGTTCGGAGGTCTTGAAGTACTGCTCTTTGGTGAAATGCTTGATACGGCGCGGGTTGCCCAGCGTCTCGCCCTCCGCAATGCAGACACGGGCTTCGTGGGCCTCGAAGTCCTCAGGGGTCTGGAACTGGATGGGGTGGGTGGCCACCACCGGCAACCCCAGCCTGGCGGCCAGCGGCACCACGCCGCGGATATGTGCTTCGTTGGTGGCTTGTCCGGCCCGCTGCACCTCGATATAGAAACGGCCGGGGAACAGCTCAGCGAGCTTGCGCGCCTGCGCTTCGGCCTTGGGCACGTCACCCATCAGCACCGCCTGCCCGACCGGGCCCATGTCGGCACCAGACAGACAGATCAGCCCGGCATTTTTCTCTGCCAGCGACTTCCAGTAGACCCACGCGTGGGTACGGTTACCGGGTGCTGTCCAGGCTTCAGCCAGCAACTCGCTCAGATGCAGGTAGCCCTGGCGGTTCTGAATGATGAGCAGCAAGCGCTGCGGGGCACGCCCCTCGTCTTCCGGCTCCAGCCAGACATCGGCGCCGATGATGGGCTGGACCCCCTTCTTGCGCGCCGCTGAATACAGCTTCAGCGCCCCGAACAGGTTGCTGAGGTCTGAAATGCCGACGGCGGGCTGGCCGTCTTGCTGCGCCGCACTGACCAGGTCGTCAATGCGGACGGTTCCGTCTACGACGGAGTATTCGGTGTGGGCGCGAAGGTGAACGAAAGGCATCCCGGCATTGTAAGAAGGACCGGAGCTGCCTGCCGTCAGGCTTTGTCAGGAAGGCCCTGCTTGAGCAAGGCCAGCAAGCCGTGATACGGCAGCATGTTGCTGCGCAGCACGACGTCGATGGGCGTGGCGAATTGCTCATTGACCCAGCGTGTGGCCAGGTGAATGTTCATGCCGATCAAGCCCGCGGTCATCAGGTCAAGCCGTACGCCAAACCGCTCGGCATCCGGGTACATGTTGTGGATGAACTTGAGCAGCAGGTTCGAGTATTCGCGCGCGGTTTCACCGCTGACGTGAATCACGCCCCGCCCGATGCTCAAGGCCTCGATGAGGAAAATGCGAGCGCGATAGGGGTCATTGCGGATGAACTCCAGAAACACCCTCAGGGAGGCCTCCAGCAGATCATCCGGCGCCGGTTTGGCGTGTCGCAGCGCCGTCTTCGTCTGGTCCATCAATTCCTGCCGGACTTGCGAATACACCGCAATGAACAACTCCGACATGTTCTTGAAAGACTCGTAGAAATAGCGCTCCGTCAGGTGCGCCTCCACGCAGATCTCCCGGACAGTCGCACCGTGGAAACCTTTGCTGCCGAAAATGCGGATGCCGGCGTCGATCAGCTTGTCGTGACGTTGACGCTGACGTTCTTCCGAGGGGACGCCGCCATAGGGGCGCTTCGCAGGCGGATGGTCACTCATGGATTGGTAATGGCTTGTCCTGACTATATTGACATTTTCGATTGTCACATAATGCTCCCCTTTGCATATCCTGCATAACCAGTAATCGGGGACCCTATATGAGCGTTCAGGCTTTCATGGCAAACATGCTGCTGCGCTGGCAGTTCAAACGGCGCAGTCAGGGCCCCATCCGCGTTCCGGCCATTCGGCACATGGTCAATCGCATGGCCGATCGCTATCCCCCGCCTCCGCCCAGCATTCGCCACACGCCGGTGGCGGCCAACCCGGCACGGCAGCTCTGTGCGGCAGAGTGGCTGAGCGTGGCCCACCCCCAGCGCACCATCGTCTACTTCCATGGTGGCGGCTACTTCTTCTGCGGGCTCAACACCCACCGGCCTGCCTGTGCCTATCTGGCTGGCGCAGCGGAAGCCCAGGTGCTGTCGGTGGATTACCGCCTGGCCCCCGAACATGTCTTCCCTGCTGCCGTTGACGACGCCGTAACCTGGTGGAAAGCCTTGCTGGACGACGGCATCCGCCCGGAGGACACCCTGTTCGCAGGCGATTCCGCGGGCGGCGGTCTGACGCTGGCCTGCCTGATGGCCGCCCGCGATCAAGGGCTGCCCATGCCCGCCGGCGCCATCCTCTTTTCGCCGTGGACAGACCTGTCCTGCTCGGGCGACACCATGCGGACCCAGGCGAAAGCGGATGTGATGTTCAACCCGGACTCCTTGCCTGAAGCGGCCGCCTTCTACCTGGATGGTCAGCCTGCCACGACTCCGCTGGCCTCACCCCTGTTTGGGGACCTCAGCGGCCTGCCGCCTCTGATGATTCACGCCAGCCGCCATGAAATCCTGCTGTCCGACTCGACCCGCCTGCATGACAAGGCCCAGCAGCAAGGCGTGGTCAGCGAGTTGCACCTGCGCGCCAAGCTGCCCCACGTTTGGCCTACCATGATCATGCTGCCCGAAGCACGCGAGAGTCTGAAGGACTGCGGCCATTTTGCGGTCCGCGTCACCACCCCGGCTCCAGCTGCCGCACGTTGATCCCCCGATTCACCTACTGCATTACCTGCCATGAAATCCTTCAAAGACAAGGTCGCCGCGATCACGGGCGCCGCTTCCGGCATGGGCCGCACCCTCGCCATCGAACTGGCACGCCGCGGCTGCCACCTGTCCCTCAGTGACGTCAACGACACCGAGCTGGTCAAGACAGCTGAACTGGCTGGCCAGCATGGCGTGCGGGTCACCATCACCAAGCTGAACGTGGCCGACCGCGATGCGGTCTATGCCTGGGCGGACAAAACCGTGCAGGACCACGGCAAGGTCAACCTGATCTTCAACAATGCCGGCGTGTCCCTGACGGTGCCGCTGGACTCGGTCAAGCAAAGCGACTTCGAGTGGATCATGGGCATCAATTTCTGGGGCGTGGTCTACGGCACCCAGGCCTTCCTGCCTCATCTGAAGGCATCGGGCGACGGCCATGTGATCAACACCTCCAGCCTGTTCGGCCTGATGTCGGTCCCCAGCCAAGGCACCTACAACGCCTCGAAATTTGCTGTGCGTGGCTACACGGAAGCCCTGCGCATGGAGCTGGAACTCGCGAGTGAGGCCGTCAGCGCCACTTGCGTGCACCCTGGCGGCATTGCGACCAACATCGCCATGGCCGGCAAGGTCGACCCTGCCATGGAAAAGCTCACGGGGGTCAGCATCGAGAAGCAGAAGCGCCGCGCCAACAAGATGATCAACACCACGACGGCCGAATCGGCGGCATTGCAGATCCTCTCCGCGGTTGAGCGCAACGCCCGGCGTGTGCTGGTCGGCCCGGATGCCAAGTTCCTCGACAAGGTCGTGCGCCTGCTGGGATCGTGGTACCAGTTGCTGATCATGCGGCAAATGCGCCACATGGCTGGCCCCGGTCAGCACTGAGCACATGACCTGGCTGAAACGCCTGTGGTGGGCGCTGGTTCTGCTGGCTGTCCTCGTGGTCGTCGCGGTGGCCGCGTCGTGGGAGCCTGATCGGCAATTGGGTCCGCTGGTCGCCCGCTGGGGCCAGGAGCCGTCCACCTTCATCGAGGTGGACGGGATGCAGGTCCACGTGCGCGACACGGGCCCCCGCAACGACCCTGTACCCATCGTCCTGCTGCACGGCATGGCATCGAGCCTGCACACCTGGCAGGGCTGGCAAACCTCACTACAAACCTCCCGCCGGGTCATCTCGGTCGACCTGCCCGGTTTCGGTCTCACCGGACCAAGCCCTCAAGGCGAATACAGCATCGAGGCCTACACCCGCTTCGTCTTTCGGCTGCTGGACGCGCTGAACGTCAAGCAGGTCATGCTGGTGGGCAATGCCCTGGGTGGTGAAATCGCCTGGCAGACGGCCCTGTTGGCACCAGACCGGGTTCGCAAACTCGTGCTGATCGACTCGGACGGCTATCCGCAAACGGCAATGTCCATGCCCATCGCCTTCCAGATTGCCAGCATGCGTGGTTGGCGCTGGGTGGCCGAGCGCATCTTCCCGAAGGCCATGGTGACATCCACCGTCAAGAGCGTGTTCGGTGACCCAAGCCACATCCCGCCCAACACGGTTGATCGCTACTTCGAGCTGAGCTTGCGGGTGGGTAACCGACGCGCCCTGTTCCAGCGCATGGACCAGGCGCAGTGGGGCGCCAACGCACACTACATCCGCCGCATCCAGCAACCCACACTGGTGCTCTGGGGCGAAAAGGACCCGATGGTGGCCCTCAGCAGCGGACGGCAGTTCTGCCAGGACATTTCACGCTGTAGCCTGGTGGTGTTTCCGGAGTTGGGTCACATCCCGCAGGAAGAGGACCCCATGCGCACGCTGGCCTCCGCACGATCCTTCCTGCTCGACAAATAGGCGCGCACGCAGGGAAGCGGTCGTGACGATCTTTTCGCGGCCTGATCCCTGCGGCGAGAAAAAGCCGCTAACCTAGCGGCATGTTCAGTTATCGACACGGCTTCCACGCGGGCAACCACGCCGATGTGCTCAAGCACATGGTGCTGGTGCAGCTGCTTTCGCACCTGCTGCTCAAAGACAAACCCTTTTCCGTCATCGACACCCACGCCGGTGGTGGTCTGTATGACCTGACCAGCAACTACGCCACCAAGAGCGGCGAGTCGGCTGAAGGCATCGCCCAGATCTGGCCCTTGCGCCGCGACCCCGGCCTGCCCAAGGCCGTGGCGGCGCTGCTGGCTCAGATCGCCAGGGTCAACGATGGCGACACCCTCAAGCACTACCCGGGCTCCCCGCAGATCGCGGCCCAGATGCTGCGAGAGGGCGACCACCTGCGGCTGTTCGAAATGCACCCGACCGAGATCAAGCTGCTGCAAGCGCACTTCGCTTCGGTCAAGCGTGGCGTGAACATCCAGCAGGCCGATGGTTTTGCCAATCTGAAGGCCTGTGTGCCGCCGCCCTCACGCCGTGGCCTGGTGCACATCGACCCTTCGTATGAAATCAAGGACGACTACCGCCACCTGCTGCAGGTGCTGCGAGAAGCCGTCGCCCGTTTCAAGACCGGCGTGTATGCCATCTGGTACCCCGAGGTGGCACGACGTGAGTCCAACCAGTTCCCCGCACAGCTGAAACGTCTGGCCGCCGAGCTCGATGTCGACTGGCTGCACGTCACCCTGCGGGTCAAGGCCGCGTCACCAGACGGTCTCGGGCTGTTCGGCAGCGGCATGTTCGTCATCAACCCGCCCTACACCCTCTACGACATGCTGGCCGAAGCCATGCCGTGGCTGGTGGAAACCATCGGCATAGACGACCACGCTGCCTACACACTGGAAGTGCAGCAACGCTGACACCACTGATCGGGCGGGGCGGGTGTCACACCCCCAGGTCGAAGAACAGCACTTCGGCCTGCTCCCCCTGCTCCAGCACCAGTTGCGTTTCACCTTCCAGCATCAGGGCATCACCGGCCTGCAGCAACTGGCCATTGACGCTCAGGTGCCCACGCGCCACGTGCACATAGCCCTTGCGAGCCGGGTCCAGTGCCAGCTCGGCGCGTTCTGCGCCATCAAACAGCCCCACCGACAAGGTGGCATCCGAATGGATGGTGACCGAGCCGTCACGCCCGTCGGGTGAGGCGACCAGTCGCAGACGACCACGCTTGTCGGCCTCATCGAAGTGCGTCTGCTCATAGCCCGGCGTCAACCCGCGCTGCGTGGGCTCGATCCAGATCTGCAGCAGGTGGGTCATGCCCCGCTTTTCTTCGTTGAACTCGCTGTGCAGGATGCCGCGCCCCGCGCTCATGCGCTGCACGTCACCCGGCAGGATGGTGGCGCCATTGCCCAGGCTATCCTTGTGGCTCAACGCACCGGAGAGTACGTAAGTGACAATCTCCATGTCGCGGTGGCCGTGCATGCCAAACCCCCGCCCTGGTGCGATCACGTCGTCATTGATGACCCGCAGCGGGCCGAACCCCATGAACTGCGGGTCGTAGTAGTCGGCAAACGAGAAGCTGTGATAGGACTGCAGCCAGCCGTGATCGGCGTAGCCGCGCTCTTGTGCTCGTCTGATGGCTTGCATGGTTGATACTCCTTTGCTTGTCGCGTGTTCCTCACTGTAGAGGTCGACACATCACTTGGCGTGAAGCAAACCTGATGGCATCATTCGATTTATTTGAATAAAAACATGCCGGACCGTCGCCACTTCCTGACGCCAGATGCCCTGGTGATGATGGACACCATCGAGCGCACAGGCAGCTTTGCTGCGGCGGCCCGTGAGCTGGGCAAGGTGCCCTCCGCACTGACCTACAGCGTGCGCCAGCTCGAAGATGCACTCGATGTGCTGCTCTTTGACCGCCGCTCCCGCCAGGCCCGCCTGACCCCCGCAGGCGAAGAGCTGTTGCGCGAAGGCCGCCGCCTCCTGCAACAGATGGACGCCGTGGCCAACCGCGTGCAGCGTGTCGCCTCAGGCTGGGAGCCGCAACTCACCATCGCCATCGACAACATCATTGCCCCCGACGCCATCTACGACCTGGTCGAAGCGTTCTATGCCCTCAAGCCCCCGACCCGACTCAAGCTGCGCACCGAAGTGCTGTCGGGCACATGGGAAACGCTGCTGTCAGGGCAGGCCGATCTGGCCCTCGGCATCCCGGGGGACCGCGTCGCCGGCCCAGGCCTGCGGCAGGACGTGATCGGACGGGTTCACTTCGTCTTCACGGTGGCACCAGGGCACCCCTTGGCCAATGCCCCGGAACCTTTGCCGCCCACCGTGCTGGCCCAGCACCGCGTCATCGCCGTGGCGGACACCGCCCGCCAGCTTGAGCCGGTGACCGTGGGCATCCTGCCCGGGCAGGACGTGCTGACCCTGCCCACCATGTCAGCCAAGCTCGAAGCCCTGCTGCGAGGCCTGGGGTGTGGCTCGCTGCCCGCTCCCTTCGTGCAAGGCCATATCGATGCCGGACGCCTGATCGCCAAACGCATCGATCAACCGGAACGGGTCACCCTGGTGCATTACGCATGGCGCCAGCAGTCGAGCGTGCCTGGGCACGCCCTGGCCTGGTGGCTGCAACAACTGGGCAGCGCCAAAACACGTGAAGCCCTGCTCACGCTGCACCGCCCGTCCGCCCTGCACATGTGACATGGCCAGCGCTTATGTCGGGCGTTTTGCGCCCTCCCCAACGGGCACTCTCCACGCCGGCTCACTGGTCGCTGCCCTGGCCAGCTGGCTGGATGCCCATGCGCACCAGGGCCGCTGGCTGGTCCGCATCGAAGACATCGATACACCGCGCTGCGTGCCCGGCGCCGATGTCACCATCCTGCAGCAACTGGCTTGCTGCGGGCTGCTGCCCGATGAGCCCCCGGCTTACCAGAGCCAGCGCGGCGCGTTGTACCAGCGGGCACTTGACCAGCTGATCGCCAGTGGCCACGCCTACCCCTGCGCGTGCACCCGTGCCGACATCGCCATAGCCAATGCGGCTGCAGGCCGTGTCAAGCCCCGCCATGGCGAGCTGAGTTACCCGGGCACCTGTCGCCCGGAAAATGGCGGGCTGCACGGCAAACCGGCACGCGCCTGGCGCCTGCGTGTGCCAGACGGGCCACAGGCGCTTTGGCACTGGCACGACCGGCGCCTGGGTGACCAGCAGCAGAACCTGGCTGATGCGGTGGGCGACTTCGTGATCCGGCGTGCCGATGGGTTGTGGGCCTATCAACTCGCCGTGGTGGTTGACGACGGCGCGCAGGGCGTGACCGACATCGTCCGCGGCGAAGACCTCGCCGACAACACACCGCGGCAATGCTTTCTGCAGCAGTGTCTCGGCCTGCCTGCACCCCGCTACCTGCACACCCCGCTGGTGCTGGGTCCGAATGGCGAAAAGCTGTCCAAGCAGAATGGGGCTGCGCCGGTCGACCTGCATGACCCACTGGCAGCCCTGCAACGCGCCGGACAAACGCTGGGCTTGCACCCAACCCCAAGCATCAGTCTGAACGACTGGTTGACGCAGGCCACCACGCAATGGGCCACCCGTTGGCTGGACTCCAACACGCAGGCTTAAGCGCGCTCCACCACCACGAAATGCTTGCGCACGGGGGTGATCACTTCGAACGCCCCCTCGAAACCACCGGGGATCACCGCGCCCTGCCCAGCCAGCACGTCAACATGGCCGCCATCCCGGTCGTGCAAGCGCACATGGCCTTCCAGCACGAAGAAGTACTCGTCCTTGCCTGCCGGAAAAACAATGCGCCAACGCCCCACTTCGCAGGCCCAGATACCGGCCGTCATTTGCCCATCAGCCGACTCATAGAGGCTCCAGGTTTCCCGCCGCGGCTTGCCCTGCTCCAGCCGATCAGGGCGTGGGAAATCAATGACGCCAGCCGCCTCGGGCTGGTCCAGGCGCACGATCACGGGGCGAGTCAGGCTCATGGGCTTCATGGCAACAGGAAGTGGGTTCGGTAATAGGCCAGCTCGTCAATCGACTCATGGATGTCGGCCATGGCCGTGTGCTTCTGCGCTTTCTTGAAGCCGGCCACCAGCTCGGGCTTCCAGCGACGCGCCAGCTCCTTGAGCGTGCTCACATCCAGATTGCGGTAATGGAAGAAGGCCTCCAGCTTGGGCATGTAGTTCGCCAGAAAGCGCCGGTCCTGACAGATGGAGTTGCCACACATCGGCGACTTGTTGGCCGGGACATATTGCTTCAGAAAGGCGATCACCGCCGCCTCGGCCTCCGCTTCCGTCACGGTCGACACCTTGACGCGGTCGATCAGCCCGCTCTTCTTGTGGGTGCCCTTGTTCCAGGCATCCATGCCATTGAGCAGCTCGTCGCTCTGGTGAATGGCCAGCACAGGCCCCTCCACCCGCACAGTCAACTGCGGGTCGGTTACCACCACACCAATCTCGATGATGCGGTCGGAGCCCGGCTTCAGCCCGGTCATCTCCAGATCGATCCAGATGAGGTTGAGTTCGTGTCGGGCCAGCACCGGTTCGGCAGGCGTGATCGCAGGCGTGGAGTCAGTCATGGGCACTTCATGTCGGCCACCACGGCCGACTTGTCAGGGGCAAGCACACGCCCCGCGCCGCGATTGTGATGCAACTCGTACACTTGCGGCCATGCAACCCAGCACTTTGACCCTGATCTTCGCCCTCTTCGTGGTGGCCTCCGTCCTGACCAAGCTCTGGCTGTCGGCCCGGCAAATCCGGCATGTCGCCCTGCACCACAAGGAAGTCCCGGCGCCTTTTGCCGACGACGTCACCCTGCTGAGCCACCAGCGCGCGGCGTTCTACACTATCGACAAACTGCGCTTCGAAACCCTGAGCACCGCTGTGAGCACGGCCGTGCTGCTGGGGTGGACGCTACTCGGCGGACTCGATGCACTCAATGTCCGGGTGCGCGATCTGGTCATGCCGCACTGGGGCGCGCTGCCCTATCAGCTGGCCCTGCTCGGTTGTTTCATGCTGATTGGCGGGCTCATCGAGCTGCCCCTGTCCGCCTGGTTCACCTTCCGCATCGAGCAACGCCACGGCTTCAACAAAATGAGCTGGCGCATGTGGGTGGGCGACCAGATCAAGGAAGCCTTGGTCGGCGTGGTGCTGGGGCTGCCCATTGCGGCGTTGATTCTGTGGCTGATGGGCCAGGCCGGCCCGCAGTGGTGGCTGTGGGCCTGGGGTGCCTGGGTCAGCTTCAGCCTGCTGCTGATGGTGATCTTCCCCACACTCATCGCCCCGCTGTTCAACAAATTCGAACCCCTGCAGGACGCCGAACTGGAACAGCAGGTCGGCGGCCTCATGCAACGTTGCGGCTTCAAAGCCAAAGGCTTTTTCGTCATGGACGGCAGCCGCCGGTCGGCCCACGCCAACGCCTATTTCACCGGGCTGGGTTCAGCCAAGCGCGTGGTGTTCTTCGACACCCTGCTGGCCAAGCTCACCCACGGCGAGATCCTGGCCGTGCTGGCCCATGAGCTCGGCCACTTCAAGCACAAGCATGTGCTCAAGCGCATGATCCTCATGTTTGCATTGAGCCTGGCCGGCTTTGCCCTGCTGGGCTGGTTGTCAAACCAGGTCGCCTTCTATGTGGCCCTGGGGGTCCGCCCCAACCTTGGCGCACCCAACGACGCCCTCGCCTTGCTGCTGTTCATGCTGGCCGTGCCCGTGTTTGCCTTCTTCATCGCGCCGCTCATGGCAGCGTCGTCACGTCACGATGAATACCAGGCAGATGCCTACGCCTGTACCTACGCTCGCGCAGCCGATCTGCGTGAAGCCCTGGTCAAGTTGTACAAGGACAATGCCTCGACACTGACACCTGATCCGCTGTATGTGCGCTTTTACTACTCCCACCCCCCGGCTGCAGAGCGCCTCGCAGCCATGAAGGGCTGACCCATGCGGCCACATCAACGCGCCTCAGGCAAATCTGCCCCCGCTGGCAAGCGTGCCGACGTTCCTCAGGGTGTCGAGCTGGAAAGCGGGCTGGTGGTGTCAACCCATGGACGACACTGCGTGGTCGAGACCCCGGAGGGTCGACGCCTGATCTGTCACCCGCGCGGCAAGAAAAGCGAGGCAGTGGTCGGCGACCATGTCACCTGGCACCTCACTCAGGCCCAGGCCGATGAAGGGGTGATCGTGCAGGTAGAGCCCCGCAAAAACCTGCTCTACCGGCAAGATGAATGGCGCAGCAAATCGTTCGCGGCCAACATCGACCTGCTGCTGATGTGGATCGCCGTCGAACCGGTATTCAGCGAGGCCCAGCTCACGCGCGCCCTGATCTCGGCAGAGTCGGCAGAGATCCCGGTGTGCATCGTGCTCAACAAGGTCGACCTCCCCGGCGCCGACCAGGCTCGCCAGCGCTTGCTGCCTTATCGCAGCATGGGCTACGAGGTGGTGGAGCTGTCGCTGAAGGGCGATGGCGAGCACGCCAAGGCATTGATCCTGCCCAGGTTGAAGGGCCGCGCCACGCTGGTTCTGGGCCCATCTGGCGCGGGCAAGAGCACCCTCATCAACACCCTGGCCCCACACGCACGTGCCGAGGTGGGCGAGATCTCTCAAGCACTGAATTCAGGGCGACACACCACCACCCACTCGCAGTGGTACTGGGTGGAAGACCCGGATGACACCCACCAGCCCGATGGCCGCACAGCGGTCATCGACTCGCCCGGTTTCCAGGAGTTTGGCCTGCATCACATCGCGCCGACCGATCTGGCGCGCCTGATGCCCGACATTGGCGCCCACACGGCCGAGTGCCGCTTCTACAACTGCACACACCGACAGGAACCCGGATGCGGAGTGCAAGCGGCCGTGCAGCGCGGCGAGATCAGCGCCAACCGCATCAGCCTGTACACCGCACTGTTCGATGAACTCAGCCAGACACGCTGGTAACCCCTGGAGCACACCCATGAGCCACCGCCTGAACGAACTGAGCCCGACGCTGGATGCCTTCACACAAGGCAAGCTGTCCCTGAGCGACCTGGCCATCCAGTGGCGCAGTGCCGCCAAAGCCCATGAGCCAGCCTTGCCAGCCCGTTACATCGAGGTGCTGGAGCGCGTGCTGAGCCAACTGGAAAGCGCAGCCCTCTTCACCGAAGAAAGTTGCTCGTTCAGCCAGGCTGACCTGGTCGCCGCACTCCAGCAGTGGCTGGACAAAGCAAAGGCCCTGTGACAGGGCCTTTGGCGCTTGGCATGCGGGGTCTGGTGGCGCGAATCAGCCAACCAGATTGGCCAGTGACAGCAGTGCCAACAGCAGCATCCACAACACCACCGAGCGCCAGATCAGAGCCACCACGCTGCTGAGGTGCCCCATCTGAGGCTCTGCCCCAGCGGTGCTGCCGGCGGCGTCGCGTTCATCTACCTCACCGCCTTCTGTCAGCGTGCGGCTGACATCCAGGTCGCTGGTGGCTGCCGGTGCAGCCTTGCCGCCCAGACGCACCCCCACGGCACCTGCCGCCGCCGACAGGATGATGCCCTCATTGGCATTGACCCACAGCACCGCGTGCTGCCGCCAGGCACCCACCGCATCCTCGAAGTTACCCACCACGGCAAAGCCAAAGGCCGTCATCCGAGCTGGGATGTAATCGATGAGCACAAACAAGCGCTGAGACAGCTTCAGCAGACCGTCATGGGTGGGGGTACCCGTGACATGGCTCTTGTAGGACCAATAGCGGCTGGTGAACTCGGCCATGCGGTAGAGCACGGCACCCGCAGGGCCCAGACCCAGCGACGACATCACCACAAACCAGAAGAACACCCCGAACACATGTCGATGCGCTGCCAGCAGCGAGTGCTCGATCACGTGGCGCAGCAACTCGGTGCGAGGCAGATCACTGGCATCGACGTTCTGCCATTCGGCCATCAACTCGCGCGCCCGGTCCTCCTTGCCGGCATCCAGTGCGTCACGGATGTCGGTGAAGTGGTGGCTGAACTGACGGAAACCGAGGGTGAGATACAGCACCAGAATGTCCCAGCCCAGCGCCAGGATGGTGCTGAAGGGATCAATGACACGGTAGACCAGCGCCAGCAGCAGGGCCGGCACCAGCACCGTGATACCCCAGACCACACGCGCATGCACCGGCTGGCCGGCATCGAAATTCTGGCCGGCCCAACGCACCCAGCGTGCCAGACCATGGTGCACCGGATTGCGATTAGGGAGGGGCTTGAGCTGTTCGATCAACAGAGCGAACAACACCGCAAAGAAACTCATATGTTGATGATAGCCGTCAGACAGCAGGCGTCAGACCAAAAAGAAGCGTTGAAAGTTCAGGCCGCCAGGAATCGGTATAAATTTCGCAACATCGCAGCGGTTGCACCCCAGATGAAATAAGGCTGGCTGCGCCCTTCGGCCTGCCAGGGCATGGCCCAGAACTCCAGCGGACCACCGCCAGGCAAGGACCATGCGCGACGCTGGTGGTGCGCCGGGTTCATCAGGAAATCGAGCGGCACCTCAAAGATCTCCGCGACCTCGCCCGGGTCACCCTTCAGCCCGGACAGGGGCGCAGCAGACGTGGCTGGCTGCAACAGGCCAACCACCGGCGTCACGATGAAGCCGGTACCCGTGGTGTAGGTCGGCATCTGCCCCAGCAGCTCGACACGTTCAGGGCTCAAGCCCACCTCTTCCTGTGCCTCACGCAAAGCGGTTGATTCGGCCGTCGGATCCGAAGGCTCTCGGCGCCCCCCTGGAAAACTGATCTGCCCGGCATGGGACTTCAAATGATCGGTTCGCTGCGTCAGCAAGACGGTCGGCCGCTCCCGCATCACCAGAGGCACCAGGACCGAGGCCTGTCGCGGATGATCGTGCTGGAACCAGCGCTCCACCGTCATCTCCGGCTGCCAGGCAGGCGGCGATTGAAACCGGGCGCGCAACGCCGGAGTGGTCAGCACCTCGGGCGGCACGGCAGGCAGGTGCTCGTCGAGACCGAGTAACTCGGTCTGCAAGGGGTCAAACGTAACGGCCATGGATCAGGGGCGAACGAACAGACAAGAAAAAACCGCCTGAGCATACGCTGAGGCGGTCTTTTTGTCCGGTACTGACCGCAGCAAGCTGCGGATCAGAAGGGCTATCAGGCCAGCTTTTCCTTGATGCGAGCCGACTTGCCGCTGCGCTGACGCAGGTAGTACAGCTTGGCACGACGCACATCACCACGACGCTTCACTTCGACCGAAGCGATCAGCGGGCTGTAGGTCTGGAAAGTACGTTCCACGCCTTCGCCGCTCGAGATCTTGCGGACGATGAAGCTGCTGTTCAGGCCGCGGTTACGCTTGGCGATCACGACGCCTTCGTAAGCCTGCACGCGCTTGCGGGTACCTTCAACCACGTTGACGTTCACCACCACGGTGTCGCCAGGGGCGAAAGCCGGGATGCTCTTGTTCAGACGAGCAATTTCTTCTTGCTCAAGCTGACGGATCAGATCCATGTTGACTCCTGAATGATCATGACTGCGCCGGTGGATACCGCCAATCAGAGGATCGAGAAAAGACTGCGATTATAGCAGCAAAGTTTTCAAAAAGCACTCATCTTCTTTGCTGAGTGCCCCGCGGGCCCTGGCAGCCTCGATCAACTCGGGACGTCGACGTGCCGTGATGGCCAATTGCTGCTCCCGGCGCCAGCGGGCAATGCGGGCATGGTTGCCCGACAGCAGCACGGCCGGCACCCCACGGCCCTCGCCATCCGCTTCGGCCGCCAGCATCTCCGGGCGGCTGTAGTGCGGACAGTCCAACAGACCATCGGAAAAGCTGTCCTGCTGATGGGATGCCGCATCATGCAGCACACCCGGGCGCAAACGGGCCACGGCATCCATCAAGGTCAAGGCCGGCAACTCGCCCCCGGAGAGCACGTAGTCACCCAGGCTGACTTCCTCGTCGACGTGGGCATCCACGAAGCGCTGATCAACGCCCTCGTAACGACCACACAGCAAAATGGCACCCGGACTGTCAGCCAAAGCCTGCACCCGCGCTTGTGTCAGTGGCCGACCGGCCGGGCTGAACATCACCACCGGCAGACGCGGCCCGCCCTGTGCAGCCTGATCGGCATGGATGGCTTGCAAGGCACGCTCCAGGGGCTCGACCAACATGACCATGCCCGGGCCTCCGCCATAGGGGCGGTCATCCACCCGGCGATACGCATCGTCCGCAAAATCACGCAATTGCCAGAGACGGACATCCACCGCCTTGGACTCGAAGGCGCGACGTGTCACCCCGATCGACTGGAAGGGCGCAAACAACTCGGGAAACAGCGTGATGACGTCAAAGCGCACGGCGCGTCACCGGCACAAGCCGGGCCTCAGGCAAGGAACCGGGTCTCAGAAATCCAGACCCCAATCGGCGATGATCTGTCGATCAGCCATGTTGACCTTGTCAATATAGGCCGACACAAAGGGGATGAGTCGCTCGACCTTGTCCTCATCGACACAGCGCAGCACGCAGTGCGGGCCGGTTTCAATGAGCCCCTCCACCATGCCGAGCGCCTGACCTTCGCGGTTGATTACCGAGAGGCCGATCAGGTCGATCCAGTAAAACTCGTCTTCTTCGGGAGTGGGGAACGATGAGCGCGACACGAACACGCGCGCACCGCGCAGCGATTCGGCCAGGTTGCGATCTTCCACACCCTCGGCGGTCACGACCACCACATCACCCTGCTCGCGCGCTTGCTTGACTTTCAGCGCACAGGCTGAGGCCAGCCGGGGCGAACCCGACTTGGATGCCGGCACAGGCGCAGATGCACGGGGTGCACCCGGACGCGACAAAGCGCCCGGCTGAGCTTCAGCAGGGCGCAGGAACCAGCGTTTGGTACCAAAGAGTGCCTGGGGATCACCAGAAAAGGGCAGCACTTTGAAGCCGCCCTTGATGCCCCAGGCCTCACCGATCTTCGCCACCTCTACGGCATCATCGGGCCAGTCGAGCTTGTCGTCCGAACCCAGCAGCGAAACAGAGGTGACGCGATCGTTCATGCCTTACAGCAAACAGCCTGACAATCAGGCGGCAACAGCCTTGGACTTGGCGTCGCGCAGCAGGCGGGTCACGGTCGGCGAAACCTGGGCGCCATTGCTGACCCAGTATTCCACGCGATCCAGAGCAACGCGCAGGCCTTCAGCTTGACCGGAAGCCATCGGGTTGTAGAAACCCACGCGCTCCAGGAAACGGCCGTCACGGCGGTTGCGGGAATCAGCAGCAACGATGTTGAAGAAAGGGCGCTTCTTGGAGCCGCCGCGGGTGAGTCGAATCACGACCATGATGTGTCCTTCAGTTAAGTGGGGCGGCAGGTGATCCCGGGAGACACGCGGGGACAGACTGCCAAGTCGGCCGGCGTGCCTGCTGACACTGCTTGCCAGCCAGACATGACGCCAACGCCATGTTTTTTCCCGACCCGATTAGATACGCGCCCACCAAAGCAGACTCAGCCCGGAAAACCGCGAATTATAGAACGGCTCGCGCGAATTGTGGCAACTATCAGGTGCGAAACATGAAATAGGCAGCGCCAACCAGACACAAGGCAGCCCAAACATAGTCGAGCTTGAAGGGTTGCCCCAGATAGAACACGGCAAACGGCACGAACACACTCAGGCTGATGACCTCCTGCATGACCTTGAGTTGCCCCACGCTGAGTTGCTGCGCCCCGATCCGATTGGCCGGCACCTGCAGCAGGTACTCGAACAAGGCGATGCCCCAACTCACCACCGCGGCATAGATCCACGGTCGGCTGGCCATGTTTTTCAGGTGGCCATACCAGGCAAATGTCATGAAAACATTGGATGCCACCAGCAGGCAGGCCGTCTGCAGCGGAATAGGAAGCATGTTCAGCAGCGCATTCATCCCGCAAGTGTAGGCAAGTACCGGATAATCACGGTTTCTTCTTTGCAGCCCTTCGTTCTTCAGTCTAGCCATGACATCAGCCACGCCCCACACGCCGCAAGCCCCCCTCACCTATGACCAGGCCGGTGTCAACTACGACCTGATCGACCCTTTGAAGGTGGCCGCCCAACGCGCTGCAGCCGAAACCGGCTCGCACTTGGCCAGCCATGGCTTCACCGAAGTGCAGGCCTCTCGCGGCGAATCGGCCTATGTCGTGGACGTGGGCCCGATGTACCTGGCCTCCATCGTGGAATGCCTCGGCACCAAAACGCTGGTGGCCGATGACATGGCCAAGCTGACCGGCAAGAGCTATTACGACAGCATTGCCCAGGACACCATCGCCATGGCGGTCAATGACCTGATCACCGTGGGCGCCACGCCTTTGGTGGTGCAGGCCTACTGGGCCGCAGGTGGCTCCGACTGGTTTGGCGACAAGATCCGCGCCAATGCGCTGGTGGCAGGCTGGAAGAAGGCCTGTGAAGTCTGCAATGTGGCCTGGGGCGGTGGTGAAACCCCCGCGCTGGCCGGCATCGTGGCCGATGGCCGCGTCGATCTGGCCGCATCCTGCACCGGCATCATCAGTCCCAAAGCCCGCCTGTCGGTCGGCGACAAGCTGGGCGCCGGCGACGCGATCGTGCTGCTGGCTTCGAGCGGCATCCACGCCAACGGTCTGTCACTGGCGCGCAAGCTGGCTGAGCGCCTGCCTCAGGGCTACCTGACCGACATCGGCAACGGCCAGAGCTACGGTGAAGCGCTGCTGGCGCCCACGGTGCTGTATTCGCCTGTCACGGAAGCCCTGGCCAAAGAAGGCATCATCCCGAACTACTGTGCCAACGTCACCGGCCATGGCTGGCGCAAGCTGCTGCGTCACCCCAAGCAACTGACCTACCGCATCACCCAGGTACCCCCCAAGACCCCGGTACTGGCCTTCATGCAGCAGGAATGCGGCCTGGATGACCACGAAGCCTATGGCACGCTGAACATGGGCGCCGGCTTCGCTCTGTACGTATCCGCCGAGCACGCCGAACGTGTGGTCGCCGTCTCGAAGGCGCTGGGCATCGACGCCTGGGTGGCCGGTCGGGTCGAAGATGGCCCCAAGCAGGTCGTCATCGAACCCTTGAACGTCACTTACGGCGCCGAAGAACTGCAGTTGCGTTGACGCAAACAACTCGGGGGTTCTGCTGAGTTAGAGTGCCCCCCTGTTGTAATAGCATGTGACAGATCTGCGTTTTAAACGCGCTGTCCATGCAAAGGTCTGTACGCATGAATCGTCGTTCTATCGTGTTGGGTGGTGCCGCTGCCACCATGTTGTCCACCTTGCCGCGCCTGAGTCTGGCCGCTCCCGTGGACATCGCCGGGGTGAAATACGAGCCCACCATCACGCTTGGCGGGCAGAAGCTGGTCCTCAACGGAGCCGGCATCCGCTACAAGTTCATCCTGAAGATCTACGCGCTGGGTCTGTACCTGCCCAAGAAGGCAGACACCATGGAAGAAGTCATCCAGATGGAAGGCCCCAAACGCCTCCAGCTGGTTCCGCTGCGTGACCTGTCCACGGACAGCTTTGGCCGCCTGGTCACGAAAGGCATCCAGACCAACGCCAGCCGCGAAGAGTTCGTCAAGATCCTGCCCGACATCACCCGCATCGGTCAGCTGTTCTCCTCGTTCCACAAGATGGAAGAAGGCGATGCCCTGGTGATGGACTGGATCCCAGGCACCGGCATGATTGCCACCTACAAGGGGCAGGTGCAGGGTGACCCGTTCAAGCACCCCGAGTTCTTCCACACCATCCTGAAGATCTGGCTGGGCTCCGCACCACCAGACAACTCACTGAAGGAAGCCCTGCTGGGCGGCAAGCCCGGCGCGGCGAAACCGACTGGCACGGTCACCGGGGCCAATTAACTGATCTGGCTCAGTTCTCCTGCAAGGACCTGAGCCCATAATCGCGCCCCATGCAGTCTTTCCGCCGTTTGCGACAACAACTTGCCTGGCTGGCCTCCCTGGCCGTGCTGGTGGGCGCCCTTGCGCCTGCGTTGTCGCAATGGCTGACAGCCTCGCAACCGGCCGCCTTCTGGGCCGAGGTCTGCTCCAGCAGCCAGACGCCACTTCCAGCCGGACTCCAGCTGGCCAAAGCGGAACACAACGGGTCATCGTCACCCGATCGTGACCCTGTCTCCGTTCATACCAAGGTTTGCGCCTATTGCGTGACGCATGCCGGGTCCTTCGGCCTCGCACCGGTTGAGACCCTGGCCGTTCCGGACGACAGCCACCTTCAAGACACCCTGGTGGCGCATGCCAGCACACCAGGTGCGGGCCTGCAGGCCCATCACTACGCGCGCGCACGCGCCCCTCCGGTTCTGGCTTGAACCGGGTGTAGCCCAACCGGGCTACGCCACTTTGCATCTCCTGTTACTGCACGCTGCGAGACGAGCACATGCCCGTCTCGCAGCTGCACTGTTTGCGTGTCTGTGCCACTGGCACGCTGGTCACGCCCAGCCCGTTCAAGCCATGAAAAAACAACCTCTCGTCCTGGCCATGCTGTCCGCTCTCGCGAGCATGGCCCATGCAGCAGATACCCCGTCCCTGCCCGATGTCGTCGTCAATGCCACCCGCCCTGACGGCCAGTCCGACAGCGTGCCGCTCAGCAGCACCGACACAGCCACCTCCCTGACAAGCCATCCCGGCGTGACCGTCAACGCCGCTGGCGGCGTATCAGGCTTGCCCGCCATTCGCGGGCTGTCCAGCGATCGCATCAAGGTCTTCATCGACGGCGCCGATGCCACGGCTGCATGCGGCAACCACATGAATCCGCCACTGTCCTATGCATCGCCCAGCCAACTGGCCCACACCGAAGTGATGGCAGGTCTGGCTCCCGTCAGCAGCGGTGGCGACAACATCGCCGGCGTGATCGATGCCCAGTCCAGGGCGCCCCGCTTCGCTGATGCAGCAGGAGAGTGGATCAGCAGCGGCAGCCTGTCGCTGACCAGTCGCAGCGTCGACAACAGCCTCACGGAAGACGTGCAGGCGGCCCTCGCCAACGACCGCTTCAGCATCCAGTACGCGGGCTCGCACACCAAGGCCGACAGCTACAAGGATGGTCATGGCGACAAGGTGCTCGACACGCTCTTCGAGAGCATCAACCAATCGGTCACGATGGCAGCTCAAGGCAGTGGCCAGCGGGTCACTTTGAAGCTCAGCGAACAGCACATCCCTTACCAGGGTTATGCCAACCAATACATGGACATGACCGACAACCACAGCATGGGCGTCAACCTGGGCTATGAAGGTGAGATGCCATGGGGCCGCCTTGAAGCCCGCCTGTACTGGCAGAACACCTTCCATGAAATGGGCTTTTTCTCGACAGAAAAAGTCGGGTCCATGCCCATGGACACCCATGGCCTGGACACCGGCTACCGCATCAAGGGCGAAGTACCGCTGTCCAAGGGCACGCTGCGCATCGGCCATGAGTTTCACCGCTTCCAGCTGAATGACTGGTGGCCTCCCGTCACGGGATCCACGATGATGTCGCCCAACACCTATGTGAACATCAACGATGGCCAGCGTGACCGGCTTGCCTTCTTTGGTGAATGGGAAGGCAGACTCAATGAGCAGTGGACGACCCAGTTGGGTCTGCGTCACGAAACCGTGACCATGAGTGCAGGGACGGTGCAGGGCTATGGCTGCGGCATGATGTGCGCCACCGATACCGCTGCGGCCAACGCCTTCAATGCGGCAGACCGCTCCAAGCGTGATCAGAATCTGGATCTCCAGGCGGCAGCACGCTACCAGGCATCAGCGCAAGCCAGCTACGAGTTCGGCTACGCCCGCAAGACCCGCTCACCCAATTTGTACGAACGCTATTCATGGGGTTTGGGCAACATGGCCATGAAGATGCTGGGCTGGTTCGGCGACGCCAATGGCTACGTCGGCAACCTCGACCTCAAACCTGAAGTAGCGCACACAATCAGCGGCACACTCGACTGGCACGATGCCAAGAAGCAGAGCTGGCAGCTGCAGGTCACGCCCTTCTACTCGTATATCGAAGACTTCATCGATGTCGACGTGATCGGCACCTTCACACAGTCCGGCAATGTGCGCAACAAGCTGCAGTTTGCCAACCACGATGCCCAACTCTATGGCGTGAACATCGCGGGCCAGTGGTCGGCCTGGCGAAATACCGCATTCGGCGAAGGCACCCTCAAGGCTCAACTTGATTGGACCCATGGCGTGCGCAATGACGGGGTCCATCTCTACCACATCATGCCGGCCAACATGACCATCTCCCTGGCGCACAGCCAAGGCGCCTGGCACAACCAGGCCGACCTGCAACTGGTGGCGCGCAAATCCAGCGTCAGTGAATACCGGCTCGAAAACGAAACAGGCGGCTACGGTCTGCTCAACCTGAGTACCCGCTATGACCTGAACAAGCGGATCACGGTGCAGGCAGGCATCCGCAATGTGTTCGACAAGAGCTATGACCTGCCGCTGGGCGGAGTCAATTGGGCGGCACTCAAGGCTGGCGAGACCAGCACCTTCGAGTCGCTGCCTGGACAAGGCCGCTCCATTGATGTGGGAGTGCGCATCCAGTTCTGACGCATCAAGCCTGGGGCGTCCAGGCCCAGGCCTGCCAGCCCCCACGCCAGAAGAGCGGGCGCGCCCCACAAGCGCGCCACGCCTTCGCCGCGGTATCCGTGTAGGTGATCACCATCTCGACGGGTAACTGCCGGGCTGCATCGCAGTCGCCGGCAAAGGCCGCCCGCTTCAGCAGGTTCAGCCGATACCACCGTTCGACAGCATCACCTGTGGTCGGGACAAACTTCCAGTTGACCAGGGTCGGCCGGCCCGTCAGGAGTTCGAAGTCCATGGCATGCAGGTGCTCATGCGGGGAAGGCTCTTGCACCAGGATCACCGTATTGGCTGGTGTGGATGTTTTCACCCAGTGCACGACAGCCGACTCATCCACTGTCAGCCTGCTTTGCAGCCCGGCGGTCAGTTGCTCATGGGCCAGCCCCTGAGCCCCATCAGACACGCACCACAACACACTGACCAGCGCCAGCGCCCGAACGCTCCGCTTGAACCCACACTGCATCAGCTTGTCGATCACCTGGTGAGCCAACAACAAGGCGCTGAGCAGCCAGATCAGTGATGCAGGTCTGAACAGATAAAACTTGCCCAGCAGTTGTGTGTCCCTGTCGAACCAGGCCAGCACAAACGCCCCCAGAAGATAGGCATGCAAGGCCATCAGCCAGGTGGCGAGCACACGCCAGGCCGGGGTTGCCTGCCGGACCCAGTTCAGCACCACCATCACCAGCACACACCAGATCACGCCGTCGAGCGGCCAGTTGAAATGCCCGTGGAGAAAGGGTGCAACATGATGCGGGTTGCGGATGTTGCTGTAGATCTGGTTGACGCTCACACTGCCCGCATCCAAGGCATGACGGATCAGCATCGACTGCTCCTGCACCAACAGCAAGGCCAGCATCGGAACCATCGCCAGGCCATACCGCCAGGCCAATCCAGTGGTGTTCGGACGTGTTTCAGGGTCCAGCCAGACCAAACCCAGCATCGCCAGCGCCCAGAATCCGCCCACCAGGAAGTGCAGATAAGAAGCGATGACCCAACACAGCAGCACCCGCCCCCACGCACGGCTGCGCCAAGCCGCCAGCGCCAGCAAGATGGCCATGTAGGCAAACACCTTGGACTCGGCCCCACCGACCAGCCACTCGCCCCCGAAGTAGGTCTGCCGCAAGAGGAACCCACCTACGGCGAGCACCCCCGCCACCGAGACGATACCCCAGCTGCGCATCACGCACCACAGGCCAAGCGCCAGCCCTGCCCATGCCAGCAACCGCTCAATGGCCCAGGCACCATCCAGTCCGAGCAACTCGATCAGCAGTCTCGTGAAGCCCATGAAGAGGCCGCGAAACAACTCAGGCTTGCTCGATGCAAAGGCGTCTATTTGCTGCGCATCGACCAGGAAATGTGTAGCCTGGCCGAAATAGTCAAACTCGTTGGGTTGCCAGTTTTTCCCCAGCAATGTGGGGGACAGCAGCATCAAAATCCCCAGCAACAGCGATGCGCTGCGAGACACGTGAACAGGACACCCGGGCGCCCTCAAACCAACTTCGCGGTACAACATGCCCTGATGGTAACGGCCAGGCCGTGACCGCACCTGTCAGCCGTGCAGCTTCTCCATGTCGCCCCACCTGGCTGCATCTTGTGCCGGCAGGGGACGAGCATAAAGATAGCCCTGAAGGATGTCGCAGCCATGTTCCAACAGGATGTCGCGCTGCATCGACGTCTCGACTCCTTCTGCCACCACCGGGACCCCCAGGCCATGAGCGAGCCCGATGATCGCCTTGACGATGGCCGCCGCCTCAGGCTGTGTCGTCAGGTCCTGCACGAAGCTGCGGTCGATCTTGATCTGCTGAATCGGGAAGCGCCGCAAATACACCAGCGAGGAATAGCCCGTCCCGAAATCATCCAGCGCGATCCCCACACCCAGTTGCCGGATGCCATCGAGAAGCTCCTCCACCACGGCGGCATCGCTCATGGCGGCGGTCTCCGTCAACTCCAGCTTCAACTTGTCTGGTGAGATGCCCGTCTCGGCCAGGATGGTCGACAACAACTGAACCAGCTGCAGATCAAGACATTGCTTCGCCGACACATTGACCGAAATCGGCACATCAGGCCCCCCAGCGCTCGACCACGCCACGATTTGCCTCGCGGCTTCGCGGAGCGTCCACTCGCCCAGCGCCAGGATCAGCGACGACTCTTCGGCCATCCCGATGAACTCGGAGGGCAACATCACTTCACCGTCATCACGGCGCCAGCGCAGCAGCGCTTCGAAGCCCACCAACCGGCCGTCCACCCGATCGACCTGAGGTTGATAGAACAGCTCGAACCCGCCCTCCACCAGCGCCCGTCGCGCCTCGCCCTCCAGCGCCAGACGGTCACGCGTCCACAGGTTCAGGCTGGAGGAGAAAAAGGCCCAGCGCTGTGTTGGATTGCCCTTGGCCCGGTACATCGCTGCATCCGCCATCGCCAGCAGGGCATCGACATCGGTACCGTCTTCCGGGGCGATGGCCAGCCCCACGCTGCAGGCGCAGGGAAAGACCATCCCTGACAGCGTCATCTCCTGTGCCACCGCCTCCACGATCTTGTTGACCACCGTGATCACCGCATCGCGTCCGGCGATGTCTTCCAGCACGATGACGAACTCGTCACCGCCCCAGCGGGCCACGGTATCCTGCTTGCGGCAGGCTTGCAGTAAGCGACGCCCCACCTCGCGAATGACTTCATCACCAGCCGCGTGCCCCAGGCTGTCATTGATGCGCTTGAAGCGGTCCAGATCCATGAACAAGATGGCCACAGACTGCTGCGCCCGCGCCGCACGCGCGATGGCCTGATCCATGCGATCGCGCAGCAGGCTGCGGTTCGGCAAGCCAGTCAAGGCATCATGTGTTGCGGCATGTCGCAGCTGCTGCCCAGCCACCACCGTCGCCGTGACATCCCTCAACGCCAGCACCACACCATGGTGCCCCGCCTCTTCTTCCGGTAACGGTGCGACCGTGACCAGGATGTCACGGCAAACAGCGCCAACCTGCAGCCGAACCGGTTGCTCCATGCTGACCGCCCGCCCAGTGTGCCGGCACTGCACCATGGCCCGGCTCAATGTGAAGCGCCCCTCGTCATCAAGCTGAAGAACCTGCTCAATGTTCTCTCCGAGCATGTCTACCTTCCGAGACATCTGCACCGCAACCGGGTTGGCCGAGCGAATCAGGCCATCTTCACCCAGCACGACCACGCCTTCGCCGACAGCGAACAAGGTAGCCTGAGCCTGGCGCCGAACGCGATTGCCCTCCAGGGTGGCACGCATGAGCAAAGTGCTTCCCCAGACGAGCCAACCCAGCGTGAGAACGAAGGTGGCGGCAACCGGTTCGAACCAGATGCGGAGGAGACTCAGTGCCGCCCAGCACAGCAGCAACGGTAGCAGCACGCAAGCCATGGGCAGCAATTTGGCCCACCGTGTTGTCGGACGCAGCGGCCATATCAGCAGTGGCAAGGCCACCACCATGGCCAGCGACTTCGACAGCCATGCTGGCGCAGGGATCAATTGCGCACTTTCTCGCAGCACTTCGTACGCGTGGGCCATCACCACCGGCGAGCTCGCCAGCGTCACGCGGCTACCCATCGACAATGCATATTCCGGCCCCAGCCCATGGGCCGTCACACCGACAAACACCACCTTCCCGGCAAACTGCTCCGGGTGTCGCAGCGCATCGACAAACGGCACCATCGGAACTGGATCCGCCATGGCCGGCAGCAACACCTCTGCTGACCGCACCCATCCACGGCCATCTCCGGCAGCCTGCTCGCCGCGACCCCAATGTCCGTGGGGTGCCCCCCCAGCCAGACTCAGGGCCACCCATGGCATTGCCTGAATCACCATGTCCGGACCGGAAATGGTCATGAACATCCGGCGCCAACGTCCATCCACATCGAGCAGGGTATCCACATGTCCGGGCACGGAACCGTTACGAAACGCCGGCATGTTTTCAATCAGATAGGCGCCGTGCTGCATATCCGTGACGGCCGCCACCGGCACGACCAGCTTGTGTGCTCGCTTCACGGCCTCGGCGAGCAAGCGATCGTCATCGACTGACGATGCCTCACTGAACAGCACGTCGTAGGCCACGACCTTGGCGCCCGCTTCCCGCAATACATCGATCATCCGTGCGTGCAGTGCACGCGGCCATGGCCAGCGGCCCAACGACGCAATGCTCGCATCGTCAACAGCCACGACCACACTCTCCGCTTCAGTCGCATTGGCTGGCACCAGCATGTCATAGACCAGCAGATCCAGCCTGGTCAAACCCGGACGCAGCCATGGCAAGACCAGCGCGCAAGCCAAAGCGGCCCATACCCAGTATCTGGGCTGAAACCAGGACACGATGCGAGCCCACATGCCCATCACGCTGCCGCTTCAAAGCGCCAAGGGGATCAACAGCAGCAGCGCAGGCCACCATGGCCATTTGCGCTCAACCGTGAAGCGCTGCGGCGCACTCCACTGGCTGGCCACATCGTGGGCCAGCAAGGCACGCACACTCACTTCATGCTGACCAGGAGGCAGGTCGTCCGGCAGTGCCAAGTAGGCATCCTTCTCCACAACGTGAACCTTGGCGGCATCGCCGTGCCCGACGTCGGACAACGACACCTCATAGCGCAGCGCACCAGGAACCGGCTCCCACCGCATCACCAGATGATCGGCCTCCTTTGTCGGCGGATTGGCCTGAGGTGGTGCGGGCTGTCGGGTGAGCCGCTGTGTGGGGCCCCACGGGCCAGGCTCGCCTTTGTCGTCGATAGACGCCATTCGCCAATACCAGACCCCAGCCGTGATGGCCTTGAGCATGGCCGTGCGACCGTCGTTCGACACCGTCGCGTCAATCCACGGCTGGCCGAACTCGGGATCGCTGGCGACTTGCAGTCGGACCTCGCGGGTGCTGCCCTGCGCCCAGGTGATATCTGGTCGCTCCTCCTGCAGGACCACATCTGGCAGAGGGCCGAGGTAGATAGGCGGGTCGGGCCGCCGATGCACCTGCACCGTCACATCCAGGGGAAGACCTTCCAGGCCATGGTCATCGAGCGCCCTGATTCGCAAGGTGTGACGACCATCCGGCACACCATCACCGATCAGCGTAGGCCGCACAGCCACCCGCTCCGTCACAACCTTGGCGGCAGCACCACCCAATTGCCACTGGGTGCGATAGCCCTTGACCCCGGCCACGACGGGCAATTCGACCACCACCGGAAAGCGTTCAATCACGTTGGGCACCGCAGAAGCCGCTGGCGCCGGCAACAGCGCAATGGGACGCGAAGGCGCAACGCCCGTTGCCACCGCCAGCCCTGTGCCAGCGGGCAAATGCTGTGCCCCCTGGCCATTGCGCACCTGCACGGCCCCACCCAGTACGGCCGTACGCATCACGGCATCATGGGCGCTGACCGTGAAATCCGTTCCTCGCACCGTGGCAACCGCTGATGGTGTATCGACCTGGAAGCGCCCGCCGGGCTTGCGCGGCTGAACACGGTTCTCAATGGTGCCGCGCTCCACCTTGACCACGAGGGACAAGCCCTGCACCAGCCCGGTTCTGGTCACCGTCTGCAGCCTCACCAGGCTGTCCGGCCTGATCAGCACCAAGCTGCCGTCCGGCAATCGCAAAGCACATTGTCCATTGCTCGCAGTCTGCACCACCGCAGGCGCCCCAATCGTGGCGCCAGGGACAAGCGCCTGCATGGGGCGGTCGGACGATACCGACCACATGACCTCACCCGACACATGCTCCACGGCCGCCTGACTGGCGATCCGCTTCAGCCAGGCCGATGGCACCTTCAGGACCGTACCAGGCGCCAATTGCAAAGGCGCGCGGATGCCATTCATGTCCATCAGCGTCTGAACACGGCACAGACAATCCAGACTGTGTCGGGTCAGGGTCCAGATCGTGTCGCCTGGCCGTACGGTATAGGACGCCCACTCACGTTCTGCAGCGCCCCCATTCATGCTCATGCCGAGCGCCAGCACCGTGACACCCCACCTGATTCCCCATGCGCGACAGAGATCCATCTTTTTTCCCCCTGGTCGCGGACACATCAAGCCATGACACCCGACCTCACGCCTGACGTCAATGAATCAGATATGACCCACAAATCGTAATTATTCAACTGTACCAATCAGCCATGACATTTCCGACTAAACTTTGGATGTATTGCGCAACGGAGCGCCTGCTGTTTATCAAGTGAAAACTGGTCACGGCGCGGCACAATGTCGGCCATGAATCCACGCACCCTTGCACTTGTTGACGACGATCTGGAGTTCAGCGAGTACCTGACCCAGTTCCTGCAGAACCACGACATCACCGTGACATGGTTCCGTGAGAGCGAGTCGCTGCTCAGCTCGGAGAACCCGTTCGGTTTCGACTTCTATCTGCTTGACCTGATGCTGCCAGGTGTGGATGGCCTGAGCCTGCTGCGCATCCTGCGACGCCGCAGTGACGCGGGGGTGCTGGTCGTGTCAGGCAAGATTGGCGCCGATGTCTTTGATCAGGTGATTCGAGCCGGCGCAGACATGCACCTCGTCAAGCCCCTGACCTTCGAACAGATCCTGCTGGCCATCCAGGCCGTGTTCCGCCGGGCATCACAGAACCAGTCCCGTCAGCAACAACAAAGCTGGCAACTGGATCCGTCACGCATGACGCTGACGGCCCCCACCGGGGTGGTGATCGAATTGAGTCCGACTGACCTCACCGTGATGCAGGCCCTGCAGGAGGTCGGCAATGGCATCCTGTCACGTGAAGAGCTGGGATCACGCCTGGGCATCAACTCGGAACAAGACCCTAACCTGCTGCACGCGACGATCTACCGTCTCAAACGTCGCATTGAAAAAGCGACCTCCGAACTGGTGCCGCTCGAATCGAAGTCGCGTGTCGGCTACGTCTTCCGTGCCCCTTTGCTCAAGGTCTGAAAGACGCCCGCTGATCAGTCCTCGAATTCGAGGGGAATGACAAGCCGGATGCAGGTGCCCCGCTGGTTGTCAGCGGACCACTCGACATGGCCCTGATGCAGACGCATGATGCGCTGCACCAGATGCAGCCCCAGCCCGGAGGCTGTACCCAGGCCAGAAGGCGCTTCGTCGTGCACGTCGGCCTGCCGCTGAAGGCGTTCGATGACATCGGCAGGCAGGCCCGGGCCGTCATCACAGACGGCCAGGACAAACGCAGGCGGCGAGCACCGCTCCTCGATGCGCACCTGCACTTTGACGTCCTGGCCACCATGCACAAAGGCGTTGCGCAACAGGTTTCGCAACGCTACCCGCATGAGACCGAGATCCAGCTCGACACTGTGCAGGCTGCTCAGCCGTACAACGCTGACCCGTGCACGCATCGATTCACCCAGGTCGCCTACTGCCAACGCGATCAACAGGTCGACATCCACATCCTGCATCGTCAAGGGCTCGTGACGGCTCAGCAAATTGGCAGCCGTCAGCGTGTTGTCCAGCACAGATTGCACCGTTGACAGCACGGCCTGAGCCCGCTCCATGCGCTCGAACACGATGCGCCCGGCACACCCGTCACACTGCGGAAGCAAGACACTCCGAGCAGACTCCAGGGCGCCGCAGGCATTGTGCAAAGGCTGACGCACCTCATGCGCGAGCAGCCGCAGCAAACGGTCTCGCTCACGCGACAGCTCATCTCGCTGCTGGAGCAGTTCGCGCAGACGCTGGGCCTGCGCCTGGGCCTGTTCGCGTTCATGGCGCTCAGATTTCCAGGCATCCCGCTGACGCAACTCGGCTGCCTGAGACCGCTCCAGGATCACCCCCAGATAACCCAGGTTGCCGTACAGACCGGCAAACACCCCGGTCACGACCACCAGCAGGGAGTCCCAGGTTGACGAGAGGGGGATCACATCGACCGGCCCAAACGTCAAGATCGAAATCAGCCGAATCAGCAGCGCGGTGGCAAAGGCGAAATACATGATGCCCAGCATCCGGGCACTGAGTGAGCGATGCAAGCGGGCCAGAGCCCAGGCATGCCAGGCCACCGCAACCGAGCCAGCCGCATGAAAGGAATAGCCATAGACCGTGCGCAGGTGCAGGGTGTCATCGAGCATGGTCAGGGCATAGCCCACGCTGATGGATAACCAGACCAGAAAAGCCAGCCGGTAATTGACGTCGTACTGCAGATCACGCCGAAGCGCCACCACCCGGCAGACATAACCACCGAAGATCAAACCATCGGCCACCGCAAAGGCCAGCCAGCCAGGCAACTGCGCTCGGCTGATGGCCAGCAGAAAACCCACCCCCAGCATGAGCGCGCCACCCGACCACAAATTGACCGTGGTCCGGTCATGTCGGGGATACAACACACCCCAGACCGTGGCGCCGAGCAAGAGGTAGATCACCCCCACCACAGTCGCCAGGCTGTTGACATCGAAGGGCAGCGTCAGATTCAAAAAACAGTCTCCGGGGCCAGGTTGGTCAGCTCGATGGCAGACATGATACGCACGACAGCCCCGCCAACAGGGGAATTCAGATCAACACCTGGAGCGACGTGGCACTTCGCTTACAATGCGCTCTGACGGGCCTCCCTGCATGGGGGCGCGGCCAACCGGGTCAGGTCGGGAACGAAGCAGCCCTAACCGTTAGCCAACAGTGCCAGGTCAAGGCTCGTCACCCTAATCCCCAGGAAACCCAACAACCACGCGGGTTCCCTTTGAAATCAAGGGTTTGCAGTTTGTTGGTGTGTCAGTTTTGTGTGTCACTTTCTGAAGTTCGATGACATCCAAGACAGTGCCCAAGCTCTCCTTGATTGATCGCTCCGGAGTCCTCTATCTCCGGGTCATGATCCCCTCCGATGTGCGCCAAGCACTCGGCAAGACCAAAGTAGTCGAATCCACCAAGACCAGTGACCGCAGAGAGGCCGAACTGAGGGCCGCTCGTCGTCATGTCGAGATCCTGGAAGAGATCGAGGCCGCCCGCAGAAGGCTCAACCCTCAGCCGGTCGCTGATGTCACGCCAGAGCTGGGCAAGGTCCTGGCGGAAAGAGTTCGGGCCAACCTCCTGAGCCTGGACGACCACACGCGACACAACCCAACGACCACCGGGGCGCTCTATGCCGCCCTAGCCTTCCAGCTCAACCGGGGCACGCCGCTCAGTCCAGTCCCTTTGCCTCCTGGCGTCATGCCTGAAGGAGACCGCCCCGCATGGGCCGGAGCAACACCGGGGATGGCCCACGCCACCCGCACCTTCCACAGTGAGACGCTTGCACTGCTTAGGGACGCCATGGCCCATGGAGACCTGCGCCCCGCACTGGCACCAGCCAAGCGAGAGGCGGAAGCTCTGGGGCTGGTCATTGACTGGAACAGCAAGGCCCAGGCATCACAGATCGCCGGGCTTCTCAAGCAAGTCCTGGGAGCCATGGTGCTTGCCTATGAGGACCTGGAAGCCCGCAACCAGGGACGAGTGGTCGATACCCCAAGCCACCCTACTCACGCACCGATAGAAGCCGCCCAGGCATCCCAGCCAAAGAAGCTGCGCGATGTGCTGCCGAAGTGGAAGGCCAGCAAGGAACGCCACCCAGACACGGAGCGGGCCACAGAGCGGGCACTGGAACTCTTCGAGAAGTGGGCGAAGAACCCCGACCTAGACAAGATCACAAGCGAGATGGGCGCAGACTTCCGGGCCCACTTGCTGACACTGGAAGGCACCAGCAAGACCGCCAAGGAACGGCTCAAGGCTGTCGCAGGGCTCATCAAATACGCTGCCCACCCGCTGGGCTGGGTCAGGGCCAACACCTGGGCGGACCTGTCGATCAAGTCCAGGACGACCAACCCCCGCCGCGTTTGGAAGCCCGAGGAGCTAGAGCGGTTCTTCGGTCAGCCCTTGCACCAGCAATACAAGCTGCCCACGGCCTGGAGGTCGGGCAAAGCGGCTGGCTACTGGATTCCTCTGCTGGGTCTCTTCACAGGTTGTCGGATCACCGAACTGTGCCAACTCCAGGTGGAGGACATCGAGACCGGAGACACCCCGCTCATACACATCAAGGAAGACTTGGACGCAGGGCGACACCTCAAGACCGAAGCCGCTGTCCGGTCGGTCCCGGTGCATTCCGAGTTGGTCCGCCTGGGCTTCCTGGACTACGTGCGCGACATCGCAATGGCGAGCACAGGTCCTCTGTGGCCTGACCTACCCATGCGCAAAGGCAAGGCCGGGGGCTACTTCTCGGACTGGTTCAACAGCGTAAGACGGGCCGCCCCGATCAGCTTGGACAAGTACCCGGACTTTCACTGCTTCCGGCACTCGGTCCGCACATGCATGACGGAAGAGGGAATCAGCGAATCGGTCCAAGACCGGATCACCGGCCACGCTGTCGGAGGTAGCACAGGAGCCAAGACCTACTCCCATCCGGTCAAGATCCTGAGAACCGCTGTTGAGTCGATCAGCTATCCCGGCCTAAGCCTTCCCCGCGTCTACAAGACGACCACCACCGAGTAACCCATCCGCCACGGATTCCCTGGGGAGGCTTCGCGCCGCCCAGGCCCGGTCAATGGCGGCCCCGGGCATCTCATGGCCGCCTTGTTTCATCCAAGGACACACGCATGAACACGACCAAGCAAACCTTCAGCCCTGCCGAGCAGACTGCACTGATCCTGGCCGCTGCCAAGGCACAGGCGCAAACAGCCACCCCGACTCACTGGACTATCTGCGACCAGGACGGCGACGCATGGGCCGCACTGGAGACCCTGGAGGACCACGGACGCGGCCTGACCGAATGGGATGTGGTCGCCTCCATTCAACTGACCAGCGAACCAGGACGCCGCTTTGTCGGGCTGGGGGCTGATGGTCGCCACGAGATCACAGCCGGGGATGACCTGGGCAAGATCCTGGCTGTACTGTTCCAACCAGCGCCAGCGGAGGCCGCCTGATGACAACCGAGCAACACCTGTTCAATCCTGATGGCGGCTTGGTTGCTGTGCTGCCCGCCTCAGCCTCACATGAGACGATCCTGAGGGCCGCCTATGCCCTGGCCCCGCGAGACCTGATCGCAGCAGCGGAGGGCGATGACAGCATCGATCTGGTCGTCTTCGCCATGGAGGAGAAGCCACAGGGCGACCTGATCCGCCCCTTGGGAGTCTCATTGCCCCTCACACAGCGCAAGGAGGCAGAGCGGCGGCTGATGGAACTGGCTGTGCTGGACCTGTGGGACAGGGGCTGGTCGATGCAGTCCACCTGAAGGCCATAGAACGGCCTTGGTTGCGTTTTCTCTTGCCGCCCAATACCAGGGTGGCCTTCGAGCAAACAGCGCAACCACGGGCCGCTGATGGACTCCGAATAAATCGCCCAATAGTGAATCCTGGGACCTACTCTAAGAGTCTATAAGAGACTCATAGGGACTCATAGAGAGTCACTGGGACTCACTGGGTGCGCCTGGAGGCTCAGGACCATCTCTGATGAGGGGTAGCGTGGGAACGCTAACCAAGACCCTCCCAGGCCAAGCCAAGGAGGGCTCAGAGCTGTCCTGTGTGTGGTCGTTCTACCGACCTCCCCTAAGCCTGGGCCTTGAGCCACCCTGAGACGGCCCGTGCATTCCTGCCTTTACCGCTGAGTCAGCCGGAAGACTCAGGACCGCCATGAGCAGACTTGATGCACGGGCCTGGGGTGGTCGCTTGAGGTCAGACCACCCTTATCACCAAGACCTTCAACGACACACCCTTCATCTTCCGCGATGACGGCTGGTTCAACATGACCAAGGCCGCCCAGCACTTCGGGAAGGAACTCAAGAAGTTCTGGGAGAACCTGGATACCTCCGAATATCTCCGCGCCCTGTCCGCCCAAATCGGCCCAAATCAGCCGATTTACGAAGCCTCCCGTGGCCGTCACGGGGGCACCTGGGCCCACCCCAAGCTGGCCGTGTTCTTCGCCCGCTGGCTCGATGTCCGCTTCGCTGTCTGGTGTGACGCCATGATCGAAGACATCCTCAAGGGGAAGGCCGAGGTGGTCATCACGAAACCCCAAGAGTCCGCCGTGATGGCCCTGCCGCAGAACTACGCGGCCTCCCTGCGTGCCCTGGCTGATGCCTGGGAGGCCGAGGAGAAGGCCCGCCTTAAAAATTCTCTGGGAAATCTGAAGCAAGGTATGGATGTTGCCCTGAACCTGCCAGTTCCCCCCGTGGCCCCCTCGAAGGCCCCCACCCCTCGGGAGGTCGCTTTTTCCTGGCAGGAATGAGGGGTGGACCTGCCCCGGCCTGAGTGCTCCTGCGACTGCCGTCTTAAGACTTTGATCTGCTGAAATAGACGGCCACGATCAGAAGAACAATCACAGCCTCGCTGTTCCCCTTGAGGGCGGTAATGAGGTGTACAACGGCTTCGATAAATACGGGTGACTGATTCATATGGGCTCTCGCTTTCGAGTGATAGCCAGAGATTGACCGATCTAGGCCAAAGCGCACTGCGGAACAATTTCGCCGACGAGCTTCTAGTGGTTGGCTCTCCAAGCTCGTATGGACTCTCGCTTTCGAGTGATAGTCAATGGTTGCCCGATCTAGACCGAAACACACTGCGGAACAATTTCGCCGATTAGCTTCTGGTGAGAGGCCCTCCAGACTGCTGCGATGGCCGACCTGTCCGGTTTGGGTACACCCCAACACCACACCATAGCCTGACACTTTCCCTGCGAAGGTGATGTCAGATTAGGGTTCCTTTTGATTTTCTTGACACATCAAGCACAAAGGTCTAGAGTTCAACCTGACACATTCACTTGAACTGCTGACCATGACCGACACCAACAAGAAGCCATCCAAGGGCCAGCGTGTGGGCTACCTCCGGGTGTCCACCCTGGACCAATCGACCGCCCGCCAGCTCGAAGGGCAGGACCTGGACGAGGTCTTCGAGGACAAGGTGAGCGGGGCTACTGCCGACCGCCCCCAACTTCAGGCCGCGCTCAAATACTGCCGCTCAGGGGATACGCTGGTGGTCCACTCCATGGACCGACTGGCCCGCAACCTGGGCGACCTCAAGGCCATCGTGGATGACCTGACAGGTCGAGGGGTCGCGGTGGAGTTCCTGAAGGAGCGCCAGACCTTCCGCCTGGACGCACAGGACCCCATGGCAAAGCTCATGCTCCACCTCCTGGGGGCTGTTGCTGAGTTTGAGCGTGACCTGATCCGGGGTCGCCAGCGTGAGGGGATCGAACTGGCGAAGGCCAAGGGGGTCTACAAGGGCCGCGCACCGAAGCTCACACCAGAGCAGGTGCAAGAGATGGTCGAGAAGGACCGAGCCAACCAAGGGAAGGGTAAGGCCGCACTGGCGAAGGAGTACGGGATCAGCCGCGAGACGCTGTATCAGTACCTCAGGGCAGCTCAGGTTTGAGCGGAAGGAAGATGCCTTCCCCTGTCTCTGTTTTTTTATTTAGTCAGTCTCGCCCCCCATGCCGCCATTCTTAATTTTCCCTCTACTTTTCACAAGTTCCTGTGCTAATTTTCTAACTTCCCCAGCAAAATCAGGCACTTGCTTAAACGCAGACCTGACAACATCTGAGCTAAATAGCTCATGCCAAGGGCTTCCATGTGCATCGTCCTGGACAAACCGCAACGGCTGTTCGTCAAACCTATCCAATGCTGACTGCAACAGTTTCCCAACCAGGTCACCAGAAACAGTTGCGGCTTGCCTACGATACCCTTCATATGCAGCAGAAATTGTTGCCTTATAGGCATAGTCCTCTGCCAAACGGAAGCGCTGCCCAATCTGTTTCGTGGACAACCACGCGAACCACACCGGGGCACCAACAGATATAAAAGACAAGAACAAGCTGACACCCAAAGCCAAAGCGGATGCAGTCGGGGATATCAAAGCCTTCTTTAACTCTTCTAATTGATGGGATCCAAAAATAGCCCCAACTAGAAGGGCCGCGACCAACCCAAAGACCCATGCCAACATTGACCATTGGAGACTACGAGATCTCTTAGAGAAGGCTGCACCTAGCCCCTGGCTAATGAGTGCAACATAGCCCGCTTCACACTTGGACAAAACATCAGCCGCAGATGCCTCCATTCGCTCCATCTGAGCTCGCTTATCAGCGCAATCGTGCAAGATGGAATAAACAGCACCGGAATCCTTTTTTACGTCTTCCAATGCAGCGGCCATCTCATTCCGACTTTTCTCTATATATTTCAAATCTTTATCTATACCACCAGCAACCCCATGGACAGCATGTATTTCATCAAACAACCCTCGAACACTCTTGACGCGAATCTCAATCTCAGAAATACCCAAATCAAGTTCACCTAAACGCCGAGAAATATCCCCAAACCTCTCAGCCGCAGCCACAATATCCGCCTCAGCGACATCAATCTTCTCAAAAGATCTATCAAGAAGCCGCTTCAACGTATTGAGTGTTGTAAGAACAGCCTGAACCGCCAAAGGCGCATTCCCCCCCCAGATCTGCCCCAGCGTGTGAGCCCTAAGAAACTCCAGCCGGGGTAAGAAATCCAATAGCTGCTGCTCAAAACCGAAATCGCCATCAGGCAACAAGGGTGCCTTTTTATCGATCAACTTGACTAAGGCATCAGCCTCATAAATTAAGTCCTGACGATTTATACCAGGAGCCGATATGACTCCTGTTGCAATGTTTAGCGCTTGGTCATTAGGCAAAAACTGGTTGAACCCACCAATGATTTCCAGCAACTCCTGCCGCAAGCGGCTATACGCAACGTTCATGTGTTTCCCTCCCTGGAAGTAAGCATACGCGATCGCGTACATCTCTCAACGAAGCTGCTAAACTACGTATGTAGCTGTGGCACCCAACTGTGTCACTCCGACAGACAACGACGAAGCTAAGTGCCTGTCAGGCTTGGACTTTTGTTTTCAGCCGGTAGGTCAAGGCTCGTCACCCTCACTTGTTTGATGCCCTTCGCGTCGCGGTCGGGACCGAACTTCCGCGAAAGTTCGGGGCGCCCTCAAAGACCCGTTCGCATGGCATCCACTCCCCTCCCCCCCGCCTCTACTCCAGACAACGGCCCCACTACCGTGGCCATCGATCTGGGTGACCGCAGTTACGACATCGTGATCGGCGAGGGCCTGCTGGACACCCCCCACTTTTTCGCCGGACTGCCCAAGGCCTCCAAGGCGCTGATCGTCACCAACACCACGGTGGGGCCGCTGTACACCGCCAAGTTGCGCCAGGCCATCGCACCTTATTACCAGACTGTGCTCGACATCGAGTTGCCAGATGGCGAACAGTACAAGGACTGGCCAGCGCTCAACCAGATCTTCACGGCACTGCTGGAACAGGCCGCCGATCGCAAGACCGTGCTCTACGCCCTCGGCGGTGGCGTAGTGGGCGACATGACTGGCTTCGCCGCGGCCTGCTACATGCGTGGCGTGCCCTTTGTTCAGGTGCCCACCACCTTGCTGGCCCAGGTCGACTCCAGCGTGGGCGGCAAGACCGCCATCAACCACCCGGCCGGCAAGAACATGATCGGTGCGTTCTACCAGCCTCAGCGCGTGCTGTGCGACCTGGCCACGCTCGACACGCTGCCGCAGCGGGAACTGCTCGCTGGTCTGGCCGAGGTCATCAAATATGGCCCCATTGCTGACACCAGCTTCTTCACCTGGCTGGAAACCAACCTCGACAAGCTGCTGGCTCGTGACCGCGATGCCCTGAAATATGCCGTCAAGCGCTCTTGCGAGATCAAGGCCTGGGTGGTCGGACAGGACGAAAAAGAGTCCGGCCTGCGGGCCATCCTGAACTATGGCCACACCTTCGGCCACGCCATCGAGTCAGGTCTGGGCTATGGCGAGTGGCTGCACGGCGAAGCCGTCGGTTGCGGCATGGTGATGGCTGCAGACCTGTCCGCACGCCTGGGGCTGATCGACACGGCTACCGCGCAACGCATCCAGGCGCTCATCGCTCGGGCTGGTCTGCCCACCAAGGGGCCTGCGCTCGGCGCAGACCGCTACCTGGAGTTGATGCAGGTCGACAAGAAGGCAGAAGGCGGTGAAATCCGCTTCGTGGTGATCGGCCCCATGGGGCAGGCCACCATGCAAGGGGCGCCCGAATCCCTGGTACGCGACGTCATCGCAGCCCATACCTGCTGATCCATGAGCCTTGCCCCCTACGCCAGTCATCCAGAACAGACCCGGGGGCGCAAGTACCCCGAAAAGCCGGCGCCGACGCGCAGCGACTTTCAGCGTGACCGCGATCGCATCGTGCACAGCACGGCCTTTCGGCGCCTGGTCTACAAGACCCAGGTCTTCCTCAACCATGAGGGTGATCTGTTTCGCACCCGCCTGACCCACTCGCTCGAAGTGGCGCAACTCGGGCGCTCCATTGCCCGCTCTCTGGGGCTCAACGAAGACTTGGTTGAGACCGTGGCGCTGGCGCATGACCTGGGGCACACCCCATTTGGGCATGCCGGACAAGACGCGCTGAATGCCTGCATGGCTGGCCACGGTGGTTTCGAGCACAACCTGCAATCACTGCGGGTGGTCGACGAACTCGAAGAGCGTTACCCCGCCTACAACGGACTCAACCTCACATTCGAAACGCGCGAAGGCATCCTCAAGCATTGTTCACGGACGCACGCCGAGGAGCTGGAAGCACGTGAGCCAAACGGCGTTGGGTACCGTTTCTTGCACGGCCACCAACCCAGCCTGGAAGCCCAACTGTGCAACCTGGCCGACGAGATCGCCTACAACGCCCATGACATCGACGATGGTGTGCGCTCCGGACTGCTGACCATGGAGCAACTGGAAGCCGTGCCGTTGTTCACACGCTATCGCGATGAAACCCTGGCCGAGTTCCCCTGCTTGAAAGGTCGCCGGCTGTTGTTCGACACGATACGCCGCATGCTGTCCCAGCAGGTGTATGACGTGATCGATGCCACGCAAACCTTGGTGCAGGCACATCGCCCCCAGACTGCCGACGAAGCACGCCTGTGCCCGCCGCTGATCCGCTTCAGCCAGCCCATGCGGGAGGCCAGCACCGAGCTCAAGCGCTTTCTGTTCAAGGCGCTGTACCGACATCCGCAGGTCAACGATGTCACTGCGCGGGCGAAACAAGTCATCACCGACCTGTTTGCCGCCTATGTGACCCAGCCTGGAGAAATGCCGGCCGACTTCACCGAACGGCCAGACCGGCACCGTGCTGTGGCCGACTACATTGCCGGCATGACAGACCGTTTCGCGCTGCGCGAACACGAACGGTTGACCGGGCTGAAGCTGTTCTGACCTTTCCAGCCCAAGCCGGCATCAGGACCAGGTCGCGTGGCCCGCATCCAGGGCCGCTGGCGCGTCACCCCAGCTGCCCGGGTGCACATCATCCGGTGACGCCACCGCTTCGCTGCCACCCATCTCATCGATGTCTTCCGGCAAACCGAAGTCAGCACGCATCACGCGTGCCACGGTGCGCTCCTTCGGCGTGGTCTCCACTTTCGTCAAGGCCACGCGCATGAAAGCAGCGCGCTCACGCGGACATTCCTGCAGCTTGTCATCCAGGTAGACGAAGTGGTCTTGCCTGAAGCGGTAATCAAACCAGCCCAGGTACCAGAACCAGTCGGTGTAATAGATCCACGAGCGCTCGTTCAAGGCACGGATGTGGGTCGGGTCCTGCCAGGCAGTTGGTGCATGCTCATACGGCACCTCGATGATGAAGCGGCCACCGGTCTTCAACAGAGCCAGGCAATTGCCCATCAACGCCGGCAGGTCCGGCACATGCTCCAGCACATTGTTCGCATAGATCAGTTCAGCGTGTCCGGCCTCGAGCAGCATGTCGCCACCGAACGAGGTGCTGGCCTGTACGGGCCACGACACCTCGCGCCCCAGATCAAGCAACAGATCGGGCTGCGCGCGCTCCAGGATATCGATGTTCAGCCAGCCGGGCTTGTAGTCCTTGCCTGAACCCAGGTTGATGCGGTTGGGCCGCCAGAGCGCCTGGCTGCGCTGCTCCTGATGCACCTTGCCATAACCCGCGGCAAAAGCCAGCACGTCGGCATACGCTTCGATAGGGTCGCTGTCCTGGAAGGCCATCAACCCCTGGCGCGCCTGTTCAAAGAACAAGGCCGTGCCGAACTCTTGAGCGAAGAATCGCTCAAGGTCGGATTCAGCCACCCAGCTCACTGCATGCTCGAAGGCTGCGTGCGGCTGGGTCAAGGGCCCACGCTCGGACACCACGGGCGTACCCAGAGACAGGCAGTGTGAAACACGCGCCTGCTCGAAGCGACTTGTCTCATAGAAGTGGGCATTGAACACACATTTGGCCTGCCTGATGAAGTCATCACGCTCAGGGCCATACAAGGGGCTGTCGAACACCGCCACTTGCACACCTTGCGCCTCGATGCGTTCGATCATCGCCTTGCGCCGCGCATTCATGCTGCCAATGAACAGCACGTCAATCGGCCGCGACTCCAAAGGCACCCAGTCGTGTTTGTCCAGATAGGGCGCATACAGGAAAGGCACGATGGGCACATCGTCGGTGTGTGACGTGTAGGCACCCACATTACCCGCGTCGTAATCGATCACGGCCGAACCCGACAGCAGGCGCACATAGTCTGCGCCGACAGCAGCCCCGCCCTGCCCAAGCTGCTCCAGGTTGACGAAGATGCAGCTATAGCGGTCACGCAGCGAAGGGTCAAACCCCAGGTGGGCACCGAAAACGATGTTCACGGCGTCATGACGCAAGCGGTTCTTGGCCAGCGACACCTCCGCACCCATGCGGCGAAACTGGTGGCGGAAGTATCGCGCCTGATCGAGGAAACCCAGCGCATGCACATAACCTGCAGGCTGGATGATGCACAGATGGATGGTGGGCAAGGACATCATGAGGCGGCTCCTTCCAGAGCAATGTGATCAGGAGCAAGGCCTCGCGACCAGCGCTCAGCCATGGCAGCAAGCAGCTTGCCAAAATCCTGCGTGAAGCCCGAGCTGTCAAACAATTCGGCCGTATCACGGGCTTCGATGAGGTGGCGGCGAATGCGCACGCGCTCCTCAGGGTTGTGCGCCAATGCCAGAGCCTGGGCCTCGTAGTCGCCCGTGGTGGAGGTCGCGTAGTCCTTCAGATCGACGGCATGCAACAACGATGCAGCCACGCGAGAAGCAAAGCTCAGCCCTGAATACGTCACCACCGGAACGCCTGCCCACAAGGCGTCGCTGACCGTCGTGTGGCCATTGCACGGCCATGCATCCAGATAGATATCAGCCAACGCAAAGCGGCTGAGGTGCTGACGTGCGCCCACACGCGGCGCAAACACCAGACGCGCAGGGTCGATGCCACGCGCAGCCGCCTCTTGCCTGAGTTGATCGGGAGCCTGGTCATTCCACTGCAGCAACCACAACACCGCATGAGGCAATTGCTGTAACAGGCGACACCAGACATCGAACACATCAGGGGACAACTTGAACGGCTGGTTGAAGCCACACAGCACCAGGGCGTTGTCGGGCAACCCCGCCTCCTGGCGCGTCATGGGTTGCGGCAAGGCACGCTGACGGTCATTGGCCTGATAGCAGCGCGGCATCAAGGCCAGCTTCTCGCTGTAGTGCGCCGCATGACTCAGCGGCGACACAATGGCGTCGCCAATGAAGTAATCCATGTAGTCCGCCCCCGTCGTTCCAGGGAACCCGAGGTAACTGACCTGAACCGGTGCTGGTCGATGAGCAAAGATGCCGAGTCGGCCATCGCGGGTATGACCCTTCAGATCAACCAGCACGTGCACGCCGTCATGGCGGATCATCGAGGCCACATCCTGATCACTCAGCGCTGACACCTCCACGAAGCGGTCTCCGGCATGCTTCATCCGCTCTCGCATGGCACTGCCGTCTTCGGGACCATGCGAATAGAGGATGACCTCAAAGCGGCTGCTATCCAGCTTCTCAAACACCTCGGCCATCAGAGCCGATGTGGCGTGCTGATGCAGGTCGGCCGAAACAAAGCCAACCCGCAAGCGAGTTGGCAGCGCTTCTGGCTTGCGCACGGGCATCGGCTTGATACCCTGCCCATGAAAGCGTGCACACGCACGGGCCACGGTGAGATGTTCATCGGGCGCATCGGTCAAGGTGACCTGTGCGAAAACAGAAATCCAGGCTGCTGCGTTCGTGGGCAGTTTGCGAACCATCTCGCGCATCCGTGCGACGTCTTCGCGGGCGTGATCCCATCGACACACTTCGTGCTCGATGAAAGCAACCAGGCTTTGCGCAGCCAGATCACCGTGCCCGAGCCCCAGCA
Source organism: Aquabacterium sp. (assembly GCF_041909175.1). Lineage (GTDB taxonomy): Bacteria > Pseudomonadota > Gammaproteobacteria > Burkholderiales > Burkholderiaceae_C > Aquabacterium. The sequence goes on from NZ_JAYRDZ010000002.1 coordinate 317,576, forward strand.
CCAAGGCGGTCCGCAGGCACTCGACGGCTTCCTTTTTCAAACCCAGCGCGTTGAAGGAAAGCCCAAGCCGATAGTGCGACAAAGCGTGGTCGATGTTTCTGGCCAAGCCTTCGAACAGCGCTGCGATAGCCTGCTCGTACATCCGCGCATTGAACAGGTACTCACCCAGATCCTGGTAGTACACCGCGTCGCGCTGCATGCTGGCAGGTGCTGCTTGCAGCAAGGCTGCGGCTTCCTGGTGGCGTCGCTGCCTATGCAGGGCGCGCGCCAGGATATTCAGTGCCACCTCGTTATCAGGCTGCAGAGCCAAAGCCCGCTGAGCAGAGTCGGCCGCTGCCACGTGAGACCCGTTCTGCAACTCGGCTCTGGCCAGGTTCAACAAATAAACCGGGTCTTGCGGTGCCTTCGTGCAGGCATCTTTGAATGCTTGCTCGGCCTGCTTCCATTCACCCGCCTTGGCCAGCATCACACCGCGCTCCCATGCCAGATGTGCACCCTTCAGTTCTCCGCCGGATGTGCCGATAGGTGCCCTGACGCCGCGAGCGTTTGTGTTCTTTCTTGATTTGAGTTGCATGGCCTGTCATCGCTGAGTGCACTGACAGACCAGTTTAGACAGAAGCGCCATCGACAAGAGGGCGAGATGGCTTGCCACGCCCGTCCTATTCAAGCGATTCGATTCTGTTACGCCTGACTCAAAAAAAATCTCAAGTCCTTCAAAGGCCAATCCGATAAGTGATTCAACGGCCCGCAAGGCAACACAAATGTCAAGTAGGCACGTGGTCCGGTTAGCCGGCCGATGGTTCTGGTGGCAAGTCCACTTCGGGCAATACGGTTGACTAACGTCGGGCAGGCAAGCTGCGATAGCTGTTTATCGCACCAATCTTGCCGGCGTTTGTTGCCGGGTTTTTTTGCAAATTAGGAGAGCACCATGGCTTCCATCATCAACACCAACGTCAACTCGCTGAATGCTCAGCGCAACACATCGGCCTCGCAAGCCGCCCTGTCGGTTTCGATGCAGCGCCTGTCTTCCGGCCTGCGTGTGAACTCGGCCAAGGACGATGCGGCCGGCTTGGCCATCGCCGAACGCATGAATGCCCAGATCAAGGGCATGACTGTGGCGCAACGCAATGCGAACGACGGCATCTCGCTGGCGCAAACCGCTGAAGGCGCACTGGGCAAGGTCGGCGACTCGCTGCAACGCATGCGTGAACTGGCTGTGCAGGCCCGTAACGCCACCAACAGCGAAAGCGACAAGGACTCGCTGCAGAAGGAATTCACCCAGCTGCAAGAAGAAATCCAGCGCGTGCTGGGCGGCACCACCTTCAACGGCAAGGCCATTCTGGGTGCCAGCGCTGGCGCACAGGACTTCCAGATCGGTGCCAACACCACCACCAACGACATGATCACGGTGACCACCACCGACATGACGTCCGACGCCAGCATCACTGCAGTGACCGACTCCACCGTCGTGATTGACAGCACCACTAGCACGTCTGATATCGGTACTGTGATCGACGACATCGACTCGGCTATCGACCGCGTCAACAGCGAGCGCGCCATGTACGGCGCCACTCAGAGCCGCTTCGACTCGGTGATCTCGAACCTGCAGGTGTCGACCGAAAACCAGACCGCCGCCCGCAGCCGCATCATGGATGCCGACTTCGCAGTGGAAACGGCGAACCTGTCGCGTGCCCAGATCCTGCAACAGGCTGGCAACTCGATGATCGCCCAAGCGAACCAGCTGCCACAACAAGTGCTCAAGCTGCTGCAATAAACCTGCACCAGCCAGACGCCAAGCAAGAAGCCGCCCCTCGGGGCGGCTTTTTTCATGGGGCGATGTCAGCGCGGAACTGGCTGGTTTTTCGACCTCACATCCAGCGATTGACTGTCTTGAATGTTCCGAAAATCAAGTCACAGGTCAAAGATATCCACCCGCACCTTTGGCCAGCAGATAGCAGGCCGGCGTGCGCGCCGGGAGTCACTGGATTCTTCAGGAGTGCAACATGCCCCAAACGATCAACACCAACCTGAATTCGCTGAATGCTCAGCGAAACTTGAACACCTCACAGGCATCGCTTTCCGTGTCGATGCAGCGCCTGTCTTCCGGCCTGCGCGTGAACTCGGCCAAGGACGATGCCGCCGGCCTCGCCATCGCCGAGCGCATGAATGCCCAGGTTCGCGGCATGAATGTCGCGATCCGCAACGCCAACGACGGCATCTCACTGGCACAGACCGCTGAAGGCGCGCTGGGCAAAGTCAGTGATTCGCTGCAACGCATGCGTGAACTGGCAGTCCAGGCGCGTAACGCGACCAACAGCGACAGCGACAAAGACTCCCTGAACAAAGAGTTCACACAGCTGCAGGCCGAAATCTCTCGCGTGCTGGGTGGCACCACTTTCAACGGAAAGGCCATCTTGGGCGCCAGTGCTGGTGCGCAGGATTTCCAGATCGGCGCCAACACCACGACAAACGACATCATCACGGTCACGACGTCCGACATGACGACTGACGGCAGCATCACAGCCGTCACAGACGCCACCGTGGTGATCGACAGCACCACGGATACCACCACAATCGGGGCGGTGATCGACAATATCGACCAGGCACTGGACCGGGTCAACAGCGAGCGTGCCGTCTACGGTGCCACGCAAAGCCGCTTTGACGCCATCATTTCCAACTTGCAAGTGTCTGCAGAAAACCAGACTGCCGCACGCAGCCGCATCATGGATGCCGACTTCGCATCGGAAACGGCCAACCTGTCACGTGCACAGATCCTGCAACAGGCCGGCAACGCCATGGTGGCACAGGCCAACCAGTTGCCGCAGCAGGTGCTCAAGCTGCTGGGCGGCTGAACACAGGCTCTCAAGTTCCGGCTTTCGATGTCGATACCGCACATGTCCGGACACGTACCGGACATGACCGTTTTCAACGGGTAAAAAAACACCAGCTCGTGAAGGAGCACGCTCATGGCAAGTACCTCGACCATCAGCTCACTGGGTGTGGGTAGCGGCATTGACGCCGAAACCATCGTGACAAAGTTGGTCGCGCTGGAAAGCCAGCCCATCACACAGCTGAAGACGGAAGCCAGCAAGGTTCAGTCCAAAATTTCGGCCTACGGGAAAATCCAGTCTGCCGTATCCGATCTGCAGAGCGCGGCCAGAAAGATCACTTCACTCGACACCTGGGGTGCCACCACGGCATCGTCATCGGACTCGACCGCTGTGACGGCCAGCACTTCCAGCGGCGCACAAACCGGCAGCTACAGCGTGGTCGTCAACAGCCTGGCCAAGCCGCAATCGGTGGTGTCGAACTCCTACATGTCGTCCAGCAGTGCGGCACTGGGTGCATCGGGCACCCTGACGATTGAGCTGGGCTCATGGTCCGACAGCACGTTCACAGCCGGATCAAGCTCGGTCAGCGTATCCGTTGCAGCAACCGATACCCTGGAAACCATTCGCGACAAGATCAACAAGAGTTCAGCAGGCATCAAGGCCACCATCATCACTGACTCCAGTGGCTCACGGCTGGTGATGCAGTCCTCCGATACCGGGGCCAGCAATGGCTTTCGCATCACTGCGGCGGATGCGGATGGCAACAACACCGACGACTCGGGCCTCTCCACCTTTGCCTATGCGCCCGATCAATCGACCAGTGGCACGACCTTGACCCAGTCGTCGAGCGATGCCAGCGCGACCATCAATGGCGTCGCCGTGACATCGACGTCCAACACCCTATCGGAAGTGATCACCGGCCTCACGATCACGTTGAGCAAGGCATCCAGCACCGCCACCACCATCACCGTCGGACAGGACAACGACAGCATCACGGCCGCGATCCAGGACTTCGCCACGAAGTACACCGCCTTGACCGACCTGCTTCGCACCAATACCAAGTACGACGAAGGCACCAAGACCGCGGGCACCCTGCAGGGTGACAGCGGCGCTGTGAGCATCCTCAACCAGATGCGCGCCATCATTGGTGGCAGTTCTTCCGCATCGAGCACGTACACCACCCTGTCATCGATCGGACTCGAAGTTCAATCCGGCGGTGGCCTGACGGTGAACGCATCCAAGCTCAAGTCAGCGCTAGGCAATCTCCAGGAAGTCAAAAAGCTGCTCGGCAACTCAGACTCATCCGATTCGACAAAGGATGGTATCGGTACCCGCATCCGGGCACTGACCGACTCTCTGCTCGACCTCGAAGGCACACTGACCACGCGCACCAAAGGCCTGAACACCACACTCGATTACAACGAGAAGCGGCAGGAGCAGATGCAAAACCGCGTGGACCTCTATGAGAAGCGACTGCGCGCACAGTACACGGCACTCGACACCGCGATGGCCAAGTTGACAAGCAACAGCAACTACGTGACGCAGATGATCAATTCACTGAACAACACCAGCAGCAGTAGCAACTCCTGAGCCAACTTGACCGCTGCTGGCGACATTTTTTAACAGTTGCCAGCTAAAGAATCCCCTGGAGTTGACGATACCAAGGGCGACAAGCCTCATCGCTTCCTGATGTCGGTTTGTACACATACACGACTTCGTGTGGTTCTGACGCGTTCGAGGGCAAGTCCATGGCTACCATCTCCTCCGCGGGATCCGGCACCGGCCTTGACATCACCGGGATCCCAGCCTTGCAGGCTGTTCAAAGCCGAGTACCGTCTCCCCCAGCTGCTGCGGAAACGCAGTCGGCTCAGGCAAGCCTGTCCGCGATGGGCAGACTCCACGGCGCCCTGTCCGTGTTCCTTGATGCTGCGCAGACGATGACCTCGACCGACACCTGGTCGGCCACCCAAGCCAGCAGCGACAACGAGGCGGTGAGCGCCACATCGGACAGCCAGGCCGCCACCAGCCAATATGACGTCACGGTCGCCTCCCTGGCTCAAGCACAGATCACCACGTCCGCCATTTTTTCTGGCAGCAATGCCGTCATTGGCCTGGGTACCCTGCACTTCGAAATCGGTTCATGGAACGCAGGCCGCAACACCTTCACGCCCAACCCCAATTGGCCCAAATCCGACATCCTGGTAGATGCCAACGACAACTCGCTTGAGCGCATCCGTGACCGAATCAATGCGGCAGGGGTAGGGGTCATCGCGTCGGTGTTGTCCGACGTCACGGGCTCATGGCTGGTACTGCGGTCAACGGGAACCGGCTCAACCAATGGCTTCAAGGTGAGCGCCACCGATGAGACTGGACAACAAGCCCGCGATGGACTCGCTGCGCTGGGCTTTGATGGCAGCGGCCTGAGCAACCAGATGCAATTGACGCAGTCGGCTGCCGATGCCAGCGGCGCAATCAATGGCAAGCCCTTCGCTTCCAGCGACAACGTGGTCGCCGACCAGATCCCGGGGGTATCCCTCCAACTGCAGGCCCCCACAACACGACCGGCCACCATCACCATTGAGCCAGAAACCGACTCCATCAAGCAGGCGGTCAACCGATTTGCCGAGGCCTACAACGATCTTCATGCATTGGTCGAGAATCAGCTGAGCCATACCGGCGACGATGTGACGCGACAGACTGCACTCGCTGTCCAAACGCACATGAACAACATCACCGGGCAGTCCGCCACACAAGACAGCGGCCTTGCCAACTGGCTCGCTGGCCTCGGTGTCACTGTGCAGGCTGATCGCAGCGTCCACGTTGACAACAAGCGACTCGAACAGGCCGTGTCGTCTAGCAACCTGCCACAAACGCAGCGCCTTGTTTCACGCGCCACATCTCTGGCGTCGCCGGACAGCGTCAGCACGACCGAGTCCAGTTCATCCAGCCTGATTCAGAATCGCCTGGCCACCCAGTACGGCGCCATCAACCAGACCCCGCCAAGCGGCTGGTCGGGGCTCTATGGCAGTAGCCACTGAATAGGCCAGAAAAGCCCCCTGAATCCGGAGATCTTCGGGGCCAAAGTGGTTCAAGCTGACAAGGGAGATGCCGATAACAGTTTCAACGCTGCTAACAGCATCCACCGAGAGTCAAGACAGATGTACGCCACCATCACTTCATCCTCAGCCAGTGTGTTCAGTGCCCGCAATTCCAGCAACATGTACCACCGGGTCGGCGTCGAAACCGGTGTTGGCAGTGCATCGCCCCACCAACTGGTGACGATGCTGCTCAACGGCGCGCTCGACTCGATTGCGCAAGCCCGCGGCGCCATCCAGAACCAGCAGATCGAAGCCAAGTGTCGCGCCATCAGCAAGGCACTGGCCATCGTCGACGAGGGACTGAAATCCTGCCTGGATCTCGAACACGGCGGCGAAGTTGCCAGCAACCTCGACAGTCTGTATGGCTACGTGGCCTCCCGACTGATTCACGCCAACCTGCATTCGGACGATGCCGCACTCGAAGAGTGTGCCCGCCTGCTCACACCGATTCGTGATGCATGGTTGTCCATTGCCCCTAACCAACCAGCCGAAGCCAGCAGCAAGGAGTACCGCGCATGAACGTCCCTGAAGCCATGCTCGCAACCGCTGACGACGACATCCAGAGCGGCGCGTTGCTGACCTACTACCAGGCCATCGAAAATGCCAGCCACGACATGCTCGAGGCAGCCCGCACCGGTGACTGGGATACCGTCGTCAAACTGGAAGGCGCCTGTGCGGTGCTGATTTCGCAACTCAAGCAGGCGGCAGATGAGCACCCACTGGCCCCCGATGAGTTGGCCTTGAAGAGCCGCATCATGCAACGCATCCTGGTCAATGACGCAGAGATCCGCCATCTGGCCGAACCCTGGATCAATGACCTGGGGCACATGATGGGCGCTCGCACCGATCCATCGAAGATGCACTGACAAGCTTTGCATGAGTGAATTTGGCCTGTCTACCCCCGCCGAGATCAGCGACATATTGAATCGCATGGTCTCGGCTCACACCTTGGTCACACTCAGTGGCCCAGGTGGAATCAGTTGCACCACCATGCTGTGGTCGATTGATGCCGAACGCCAGACCATCAGCTTCAGCGCCGAGCCCGATGACAGTCGGCTGGAGGGCCTGCTGGAGTCAGGCGAAGTCCTTGCCGTGGCCTACGTCGACAACATCAAGGTGCAATTCGATGTCGAAGGGCTGATCCTCGTACACGGAGATCGCACCAAGGCCCTCAATGCGGCGATCCCCGGTGTGATCTACCGCTTCCAGCGACGCTCGTGCTACCGCGTCAAACCCCTGGCACACAGCGTACCGTCCGCCTCCCTGCGTCACCCCGGCATGCCGGATATGCAGTTGACCTTGCGCGTGCTGGACATCAGCCTGGAAGGCCTTGCCTTGTTCCTCCCGGATGACGTGCCTGCCATCCCGGCTGGCACCGAGATCGGGCAATGCTTCATTGATCTGGACTCCACCACCCGGCTGGAAACCAAGATGGTCATCCATCACGTCAGCGTCATCCACCCCGACAGCCACGGCTCCCGATTGGGTTGCCAGCTCATCGGGCTTCGCGGTATGGATGAGCGGGTACTGCACCACTACATCGACGACATCCAGAAGCGCCGACTGGCCCTGGCTGCGCGTCTGTCCTGATGTCGGGCAAAGCGGGTAGGCTGCAGCGCTGTTAGCATCGCTGCCATGAGTGCTCCCGATACCTCCTCCACACCCTGGGTGATTGCCACCCGCGAAAGCCGGCTGGCCCTGTGGCAAGCCGAACATGTACGTGACCTGCTGCAGGCGCGTTTTTCACGTTCGGTGAACCTGCTGGGCATGACGACCAAAGGTGACCAGATTCTCGACCGCGCCCTCTCCAAGGTCGGCGGCAAAGGCCTCTTCGTCAAAGAACTCGAAGTGGCGCTGGAAGAAGGCCGCGCCGATCTGGCGGTCCATTCACTCAAAGACGTGCCCATGGAGCTGCCCGACGGGTTTGAGCTGGCCTGCGTGCTGGAGCGTGAGGATCCTCGTGACGCTTTCGTTTCACCTCAATACGGCAGTCTGGAAGAACTGCCTGCCGGCGCTGTGGTGGGCACGTCCAGCCTTCGTCGGCTGGCGCAACTCAGGGCCATGCGTCCCGACCTGACCATCGAACCCTTGCGGGGCAACCTCGACACCCGCCTGCGCAAGCTCGACGAGGGCCAGTACGCCGCCATCATCCTGGCGGCGGCCGGGCTCAAGCGCCTGGGCCTGAGTTCACGCATTCGCCAGGTGCTATCCCCTGATCTCATGCTGCCTGCCGCCGGACAAGGTGCCCTGGGCATAGAGATCTGCCGCAACCATCCCGAACTGCACGACAAACTGGCCACACTGACCCACAAGCCAACATGGCTGGCCGTTCTGGCCGAACGTGCGGTGTCTCGCTCATTGGGCGGCAGTTGCTCCATGCCACTCGCCGCATTTGCCCAATGGCAGGACGGTGTCCTGCACCTCGAAGCACGATTGGGCCACCCGGACCAACCCGGTCTCGTCAAAGCCAGCCTGTCGGGACAACCAGACTCAGCAGAGCAGGCAGACGCCATGGGTGTGGCTGTCGCGGCAGAGCTCAAGCAACTGGCAGGTGAGGACTGGCTGGCCGCCCTGTGCAAGGCCTGATGCCATGAAGGTACTGGTCACCCGACCCGAGCCCCAGGCCAGCCAATGGTCCGCGGCACTGATCCAGGCCGGGATGGACGCCATGCCCTTGCCCTTGATCGAGATACAAGGGCCTGCCGACCCCAATGCGGTGACCCAATGCTGGGCACAGCTTGCGCAGGTGCGACTGATCATGTTCGTCAGCCCGGCCTCCGCAAAATGGTTCTTCCGCCTGCGCCCCTCCGGTGCGCCATGGCCAGCAGACACCCTGGCGGCTGCCCCCGGCCCCGGAACAGCCCAAGCGGTGCAAGAAGCCGGAGCGGCATCCGGCTTGCAGATCGCCGCCGTGATCCATCCACATGAGGATGCCCCCCAGTTCGACTCCGAGGCCTTGTGGCCACTGTTGTCCGGTATGGCTTGGCGCAATCAGCACGTCACCATCATCAGCGGTGGAGACGCCCTGCAGTCAAAAGGACGCGCCTGGCTGACCGAGCAGTTGCGGGCAGCTGGCGCCACAGTGGGGGCCATCCTCACCTACCAACGGCTGCCGGCATGCTGGACAGCCGACCAATCGAGCGCTGCCCGCACCGCCCTGGCCCACCCGGATGAGCACGTGTGGTTGTTCAGCAGTTCCGAATCCATCGACCACCTCCAGCAACGCTTCCCGACCACGCAAGACTGGTCGGGTGTTCGCGCACTGGTGACCCACCCCAAGATCGGACAACGTGCCCACAATGCGGGTTTCAGGCAAGTGATCGACACACGCCCGACACTCGATTCAGTGGTTCACACACTACGAAACCTCCCTTGTAGCCAGGGGTAACCTTGAGCAGCTGTGCTGCAATTGCGGCAGGCGTCGATACAATGGCCTCACTGTGAGCGATACAAGCCCCCCCCTCACCCCCTCGGAGCCCGAACGCAAACCGCCAGCAGGCGAGTGGATGCGCTGGGCTGTGATCGCGCTGACTTTGGCCAGCGCTGGCAGCATCTGGCTGGCCTGGACCACCCAGAAGCGTGTGCAAAGCCTCGAGCTGGAACTCGTCCGGCGCCAGCAAGACAGCCAGGGCCAGGCAGCGGAAGCGCGACTGCTGTCGAGGCAGGCGCAAGATGTGTCAAGGGAAACGGCCGCCCGTACAGCATTGCTGGAGACACGCCTGGCCGAGGTGGCACTGCAGCGCACCCAGGTTGAAGATCTGATCAAGTCGCTCTCGCTGTCGCGTGACGAGAATCTGGTCGTTGACGTTGAGGCGGCCCTGCGCATGTCAATCCAGCAGAGCGCCCTGACCGGCAGCGCCGAGCCCCTCCTCAATGCCCTGCAGTCTGCGGACGAGCGGCTGGCCCGGGCGCACCAACCCAGGCTCGACAACGTGCGGCGTGCCATCGCCCGCGACATCGACCGCATCCGCTCGACGCGGGTCGCAGACCTGTCGTCTCTGGTCATCCACCTAGATGAAGCCATCCGACTGGTCGACGACAGCCCGATGATCGTCAAGCCGGTTGACGACGCAGGTCGAGCCCTGGCTCGCCCTGTCCTGCCGCAGCCCGTGGTGGCCTCAAAAGGCAAAGCCAAAGGCGCCCATGCGGCCAGCGCACCAGCCAGCGCTCCGGAAGATGAAGGCTGGAGTGCCCAGGCCCTGGCATGGAGCCACCGCGTCGGCAAGGTGGTCGTGGACGAAGCGCTCTCTCTGGTCCGCATCACCCGCATCAAACAGCCTGAAGCCATGCTGATTGCCCCGGATCAGGCCTACTTCCTGAGAGAGAACACCAAGCTGCGTCTGCTCAATGCCCGACTGGCCCTGCTCAGTCGTCAACCGACCACCGCGGTGGCCGATCTGACCCTGTCTTCTGCCACCATCGACAAGTATTTCGACGGGCAGTCGCGCAAGACCCAACTGCTGCAAAGCCTGCTCAAGGACGTCAGCAGCCAGTGCACCCACACCACCTTGCCCCGCCCAGACGACACGCTCGCCTCTCTGGCAGCTGTGGCAGGCGGCCGCTGATCGATCACCACGATGCGCAACGTTGTCTGGATCCTCCTGCTGGCGATTGTGGCGGTGGTAGCCGCCTCGGCGCTGGGCAGCAATGATGGCCTGGTCAGCATCTATTGGCTGGGCTGGCGTACCGACGTCTCTTTCAATCTGTTCGTCATCACGCTGATTGTCCTGTTCCTGGCAATCTACTCCACCGTGCGAGGCCTCGACACCCTGGTCGGGCTGCCCGAACGAGCCAAGCGTTGGCGCACACTGCAGCGCGATCGCGTGGCCCAGGCGGCCCTTCGGGAGGCGCTGTCGATGTACCTCGCAGGTCGCTATACGCGGGGATACAAAGCAGCACAACGCGCCATCTCGATTCAGGCCGATACCCCCGACCTGAACCTGGACGCCGAGTTCACAGCCCTGTCTCACCTGCTGGCCGCCGGCAACCTGCACCGACTGCAAGACCGCACGCAGCGAGATGAGCATCTCAAGCGCGCACTCGAACTAGCTCAACTCACGCGCCGCCCCCGTGCAATCGAGGAAGGCGCTCGGCTCATCATGGCCGAGTGCGCCATCGAAGACCACGATGCTCTGAGGGCGCTGCGTGATCTGAAAGACCTGCCGTCAGGCCTCGGCCGCCGAACCCAGGCTCTGCGCCTGCGCCTTCAGGCCGCCAAGCTCGCTCGCCAGCCCCTGGAAGCACTGAAAACCGCGCGACTGCTGGCCAAGCACCAGGGCTTCACGGCCGATGCAGCCGAAGGGTTGCTGCGCTCTCTGGCCACCGAGACCCTCGAAACAGCCCGGGATACGGAACAACTGCGGAAGGTCTGGCAGCAGCTGGATGCCCATGACCGCAAAGATCCCCTGGTGGTGGCCCGTGGAGCCACCCGCATGGCCTCACTTGGCGCTGCCGTAGAAGCACGCCAATGGCTCGCCCCCCTGTGGGACAACATCCATACCATGCCAGTTGATGCCTGCGATGCACTCGCACAGGCGCTGAGCGTCAGCCTGGCAGGGCTGGAAGCGGACTGGCTGCCCCGACTCGACGCGGCCACATCAACCGCACTGCGCGCGCCTGGCGTCGCACTGGCCGTCGGCCTGGCACTGGCAGAGCGCCAGTTGTGGGGCAAGGCACGCAGCATGCTGCTGTCAGCCGCCAATGATCTGCAACTGGATGCCAACCGCCGCCGCATGGCCTGGACCCGTCTGGGCGATCTGGCTGAAGAAGAAGGCAGAACGGACGAGGCCGCACGCTTCTATCGCCTGGCAGCCCTGGCTGAGCGGGTTTGAAAACGACAAAAGCCTTGCACTCACACAAAAGCATGCTATAGTCGCAGTCTTTCAGCGGCTGTAGCTCAGTTGGATAGAGTACTTGGCTACGAACCAAGGGGTCGTGGGTTCGAATCCTGCCAGCCGCACCAAATGACAAGGGTCAGCAAGTCCATCTTGCTGACCCTTTTGTCTTGTTGGGCACACCTTCGTCGACCAAACAAAATATGCATAGCGCTGAAATCTATGCTATAGTATTGGTCTTTCAGCGGCTGTAGCTCAGTTGGATAGAGTACTTGGCTACGAACCAAGGGGTCGTGGGTTCGAATCCTGCCAGCCGCACCAAATGACAAGGGTCAGCAAGTTCATCTTGCTGACCCTTTTGTCTTTCTGACCCGGGGTTGGCTCAGGCCATCATTTCCGGCTCGCCTGAGGTCACGAGCGATTCGTCTGCCACAGGCAACCACAGCGTCACGGTGGTACCCACGCCAAAGGCACTGACCACCTCCACCCTGCCGCCGTGCAACTCGATGATCTCCTTCACGATCGTCATTCCCAAGCCCGTCCCCGGGATGTTCCCGGACGTATCGGCTCTGAAGAAGCGCTCGAACACCTTGGTACATTGCTCCGATGTCATGCCCAGGCCATGATCGGTCACCTGAACACCACATTCGCGACCAGACAATCCATCTCGCCAGACGAGGTCCAGATTGATGTCGCCGCCCTTGGGTGAATACTTGTACGCATTCGACAGCACATTGGTGATCGCCAGCGACAGCTTCTCGGTATCCACATCCACCCAGATTGGCAGCTCGGGCAAGGCATGCCCCACCTTGCGGCTGTCGTTGTGAATCAACAGCCCTGCGATGGTGGCTTCCACAATCGGCTGCAGTCGCTGCACCTTGCGTTTGAAGTCCTTGCCTCGACGCGCCTCGATGCGAGCCAGGTCCAGCAACTCATTGATCAGATTGATCAGGATGCTGGCCTGGCGGTGGATCGTCTGCAGCATGTCCAGTCGACGCGTGTCGTCAAACTGGCGCTTGATCAGCAACTCGGTGAAACCAAAAATGCTGGCCATCGGCGTGCGCAATTCGTGGGCCGCCATCGAAAGGAACTCGCTTTTCATGCGGTCCACCTCCAGCTCCTGGGTGATGTCACGGAAATACATCACGACCTCGCGGTCGGCGCCGCCATGACGCACGCGACGCATCAGCGTGCGGTTGCACGGCGTGTGCAGGTGCAGCAGTTCCCGACGGCTGACAGCCCCTGCGCTCGCAGCAGCCCCCCCACCTTCAGGGTTGTATTCGCAGGCATCCTCGCCATCGCCAACCAGCTCCCGAGACTGACAGCGCGCCATCAGGTGCTCTTCAAAGGCCGCCATGGATTGCCCGACAAGGTCGGCCGCATACAAACCGGTCATGCCTTCAAAGGCCGGGTTCACAATGCAGATCTCCCCGCGCTTGTCGAGTACCACAAAGCCATCCGGGCTGAGATCAAACACGGCGTTGAGGCGCTCCGTGCGCACGTGCAGCACCTGCTCGGCCGCCATGCGTTCGGTGATGTCCGATTGCACGCCCACGTAATGCGTCACCACGCCGTCCGGACTCTGAACCGGCGAGATGGCCAGCTCGTTCCAGAACATGGTGCCGTCCTTACGGTAGTTGCGCAGCACCACCTGGCAGCTCTTGCCATCACGGATGGCTTCCCGCATGGCATGGACACCCGGTTGATCCGTGTCACTGCCCTGCAGGATCTTGCAGTTCATGCCCAGGATCTCATAGGCGTCATAGCCAGTGATGTGCTCGAACGCCTTGTTGGCGTAGATCACAGGCTGGTTCGGCAAGGTCATCGAGGTGATGATCACCCCATCGGCAGATGAGGCCAGCGCCCGGTCACGCAACAGCAACTCCTGCTCTGCCCACTTCGCATCGGTCGTATCTCGAACAATGAAGGTCTGGATCAGCTCACCTTCCAGCTCTGCCTTGCTCGCCGACACGGTGATCGGGAACTCTGTCCCTTCAGCCCGACGGCCCATGGTGTCATGGCTCATCACCCGATTTGAAAATCCGAACTGCTCAAACCAGCCAGCCAGCCCGCTTTCATCTGCAGGCAGACTCGGGATGATGCTGTTGGCTGCCAGGCCATCCAGCTCCTCCGGCGAACGCCCAAAGATACTGGTCGTGGCGCGGTTGCACCAGCGGATGGCACCCGTCTGGTCCACCATGATGATGGCATCAGCGGCTGTGTCCATGACAGCCTGAGAGCGCGATTGGGTTCGCTGCAAGGCAGAGCCCATTTCGCGCGCCATGTCCCGTGCACGCATGCGGGTAGAGATCAGCATGAGATAGGCATGTAGCACACCCAAGGTGAAGAACATGCCGCAGATGCCGGCAATCCACACCCCCGCATAGCGCGAGAGCAGGTCTGACCAGCCACCACCGCGACGCTCCCCGCGGATTTGCAGCATCAAAGTCGAATCTGCCACTGCCAGACTTCGAACCACGGCAAGCCCCTGATCGCCAAGCCATTCGGACCCACCGGGCTGCTCGCGGCTCAACCGCAACGTGAGCTTCCAGCCACCATGCTCATCCACACCAGGCAACAAGGTGTGCTCGCTCAACTCATTCGTCACCCAGCCGAGTTGCGCCACGCGTTGCACCAACACCCACCTAGGCTGTCCCACCGCAGCGCTCAACTGCGGTGACAAATGAACCCGATCATCCGGACTGATCGCTTGCAGAACGCGCATGACATGGTTCACATCGGCCGACACCGGGGACAGACAATCACGCCAGTTTTCTTCATGCAACTTGTCGGGCACCGGCACAAAAGCCCACTCACCGCGGCTTCTGCAGCCGATGTCGGCCCCCGACATCCGCTCCGACTCGATCATGCGGGCCGACTCGGACAGCATCCAGGCACGGCTGTCGATGCGCTCGTGAATGAGGGCCTCAGCCTGACCTGCGATGGCCTCGAACTCCCGTCGATTGCGCTGGTACTCACTCTGCCAGACCACCATGACGATGAGCATCGTCAGCACGGAGCCGATGAGCAGGATGGCACCAACCGCATGCGAGGTCCTGACGCCACCGGTCCACTTTTCCAGTGCCGTCATGAGCCGCATCAAGACACGTGGCACCTCCTGCTTCTCGCCGGATTCATTGACCATGCCAGCCTCCTGAGTCAACAGGCCTCAACTCTGGGCGCATGCGCCCGCAGCAGATCAGGCGACGGTGGTCGCCACCATCGACTCCACGCGCTCGATCAACTCAAGCGGGCTGAATGGCTTGACAAGATAGGCATCGGCACCAGCTGCCTCCCCCATGGCCAGATCGGTTGCCTGGCCTCGCGCTGTCAGCATGATCACCTTGATGTGTTTCAGGGCCGGATCCTGCTTGATGCGCTGACAGACCTGATAGCCATCCAGCAAGCCCGGCATCATGACGTCCAGAAGCATGACGGATGGCTGGATGGCCCGCGCCATGTTCAGACCCGATTCACCATCGTTGGCTTCGTGGATCTCGAAATCGCCAAACTCCAGCGTCATGCGGATCAGCTTGCAGATATCAGGCTGGTCTTCGGTAATCAAAATGCGGTGAGCCATGGTGGCCTCCTTTCAATTCGCCGGTCTGGCAGAGACGTCTCAACGCGTTGTCGGCCAGCCAGTCGAAAACTTCATCGGGGAGTTCCCGGGACACTGGGTTCCGTGACCTTGTCCTCACCCACCTTGACCTTGCGCGCCATGCTGCGTGCCAGCAATTGCGACATGTCACGGGCGTAGCGTTGAGCCTGCTCGACTGACAATTGCGCATCCTGAGACGCCGGGGCTCCCGCGGGAACCTCCAGCACGAAATCGACAGCGTCAAAGTCATCCTCGATGCGGACAGAGCCGCCATGCTGTTCCAGGATGCGCTGACTCAAAGCGAGGCCGATGCCCTGCCGTGCCCCCTCGACCGGCGGTTTGCCATCCCCGACCCCGAACGGCACAAAGGCGCCACGCCGCTCGTGGTTCGACACGAACAAGCCCTGGTTGCGCGCACGCACCATCACACGCGTGCCCACAGCATGGATGGACAGCTCGATCAGCCCGCCCCGCTGCGCACTGCGCACCGAGTGCTCCAGGTATTCCGAGACGGCCTTGGTCAACCAGTGCTCGCTACCATAGATGGGCGGCAGGTCGGTATCGAGGCCGGTGGTCGCCAGGGTGACGTTGCGTTCATGCGCCTGGGGCAAGACCTCCTGAATCGCCTTCTTCAACAAGTCCGGCAACAGGATGCGCTCATCGCGCTGGATGGCACTTTCGCCGAACACCGACACCAGATCGCGCAACTTGTTCAGCTTCGTGGACAGCTCGCTGGCCTGGTTGACCAGCGAGGTCAGCTCGACACTGGAGCCGCCGGTCTGGACAAGCTGGGCAATGCGCGGCAACTGGTGCGCCAGCAATTCGATGGGCTTGGCCATCTCCGCCTCGATGTAGCCAATCAGGTTTTCCAGTGCGTGTGAATACCAGCGCTCTTCCGATACGTTGTTGAGCACGACCATGAGGTCGGATCCGACTGGCGCAGAAATCACGACCGCCCGCACCGAATCAGGGTGCTCCTCTTGCGTGGTCACCTCGAAATGGAAGGGCAGCTTGAGCATGTCCTGCCCCGCAGCCTTCACGGTTCGTTCTGCAACCGGATCGAGCAAAGGCTGCCCCAGCATCACCGGGGTCAGTTGCACGGCCGCCTTGTTGGCGTACCGCACGATGCCATTGCGCTGCACCCAGATCACACCGCTTTTGACCTGGTCGAACAAGAGTCTGAATGCGTCATTCATGGTGTGCTCCCGACAGGGTGCGACGGTGAATCAACCACCGTCCGATCCGCACCGCCAATGCCTCTGGCGTCACGGGCAAGGAAACCAGTTCAACCGCATCGGGCAAGCCGCCACGGTCATCAATCTCGATGTCACTCAACTCGGTCATCGCCATCACCGACAAGCCGGACAATGATTCGCAACGCTCCAGCGTGTGCAGCATCTCGAATCCGTCCAGGCCTGGCAGCTCCAGGCTGGTGACCAGCAAATCAGGCACTTGCTGACCAATCTGGAGCAAGGCCAGGTAGCCGGTCTCGACCATTCGCAACTGCAGACCACGGCCGAACACGTCCAGTGCCTGACCACAGCGAGACAGCCACTCGGGGTCATCGGCCACCAGCAGGACATCCAGCGGGGCCGCCCCACCATTTGGATGACGCCTGACTGCACGGGAAGAAGACGCCACCGCCTCATCCCCCAACCCTGTGCTCAGGACCAAGGCCTCGACCGCACTGAAGGGAATCCGACGATGTCCCCCAGGTGTGCGTGCGGCAGGCAAAATACTGGCCTCTACCCACATCTGGACAGTCCGCAAGGACACCCCCAGCCGCTGAGCGGCTTCACGGGTGGTGAGCATGCGGGCTGCCGGGCCGAGTGGGATGACTTGCGACATGGTGTGCGCTCCGTCGGGCTTTGTAGAAAATCTCGCAGAAGTGATGGAACCGTTGGTTTCATTTTTGCGATTTCATGGCCCCCGTGGCACACCGCACCGCGATCAAAGTGACCACAGACCGTGATGCATTGAGCACAATCCATCAGTTATGAGCAAAGCATTTACTAGGGAAAACGAGGGCGATGACGATGAGGACATCGCGCTGCCTGCCCTTCCGGCGGGTGGCAAGAACTACATCACCCCACAGGGCTACCAGCGCCTGCGTGCTGAACTGCTGAACCTGATTGACGTCGAGCGTCCCAAGGTGGTCGAGATCGTCCACTGGGCCGCCTCCAACGGCGACCGCTCGGAAAACGGCGACTACCTCTACGGCAAAAAAAGGCTGAGAGAGATCGACCGCCGCATCCGCTTTCTCACGAAACGGCTCGACATCGCCGAGGTGGCCGACCCCAGCCTGCACCATGGCAATGATCAGATCTTCTTTGGCGCCACCGTCACCTATGTGAACCAGGACGATGTGGAGCGCACCATCACCATCAAGGGCATCGACGAAGTCGACAACCTGAAAGGCGAGGTCAGCTGGGTGTCCCCTATCGCCCGAGCCTTGCTGAAGGCCCGGGAAGGCGAGGAAATCCAGTTTCGGACGCCGGGTGGGGTCGAGCAGCTCGAGATTCTGAGCGTGCGCTACCCTGCCCCGACCGCGCCAGACCAGCCGGTCTGACGCGCGAGCTCAGACACCATCAGGGGCACACACGGTGGGCGTTGAGCACCACCGGGCAGCGACGCAGCACACGCAGTACGTCTTCGAGGTGCTCCACGTCCCGCACGGACACGGTGATCTTGAGTTCGGCCGACTCGCCGATGCGCTCGTCGCCCATCTCGATGTGGGTGATGTCGGTTTCCGCATCGCTGACCGAGGAGGCCACCTGCGCCAGCACCCCCTTGCCGTTGGTCACCAGCACCGACACGACGGCTTCGAAAGAGCGCGTCGGCTCTTCGGACCAGCTCACATCGATCCAGCGCTCCTTGTCGCGTTCATAGAGCCGCTTGCCCACACTGCAGTCGTGCGTGTGGATGACCAGCCCTTCGCCACGCCCCAGATAGCCCACGATGGCATCACCCGGGATCGGGTGGCAGCAAGGTGCCAGCTGCACGGTAGCGCCTTCGCTGCCATCGATCACCACGGCACCGGCCGTGTGTGCCTCAATGGCGGCATAGCGCCCCATTGTCAAGGTCAACGCATCCGGTCGCTGGCCAGCCTCGGCCAGGATCTGGGCCATGCGCTTGGCCACCATGGTGCTGATCTTGCGGCCCAGGCCGATATCGACCATCAGATCGTGGCGGTTACGGTTGCCACCCCAGCGGATCAAGGCCTGCCACAGCGCGCCCTTCGCACCCTCGCTGGTTTCGTCGCCCGGCGGCAAGGTGAGGCCTTCAGCGCGCAAGGCCTGCGACAGCAGCTTCTCGCCCAACTCCAGCGACTCTTCGGACTCCATGTTCTTCAGATAGGCGCGGATCTTCGAACGGGCGCGGCCCGTACTGACGAAATTGAGCCAGTTCGGGTTCGGCCGAGCGCTCGGCGAGGTGATGATTTCGACCACATCACCGCTGTGCAGTTCGGTACGCAAGGCGGCTGATTCGCCGTTGATCTTGGCCGCCACACAGTGGTCGCCCACCCGGCTGTGGATGGCGTAGGCAAAGTCCACTGCCGTAGCCCCCTTGGGCAAGGCCATGATGCGCGACTTCGGCGTGAACACATAGACCGACTCGGGGAACAGGTCGATCTTGAGGTGCTCCAGAAACTCGGCAGAGTCACGGGTTTCCTGCTGGATGTCGATGAGCGACTGCAGCCACACGGCGGCCTGCTGCGGCGTGGTGTCAGGCCGGTTCTGCCCGCCCTCTTGCGCCTTGTACATCCAGTGCGCGGCAATGCCTTTTTCAGCAACCCCGTGCATGGCCTGTGAGCGTAACTGGAACTCGACCGCGGTGCCCACCGGGTTCACCAAGGTGGTGTGCAACGACTGGTAGCCGTTGGCCTTCGGGATGGCGATGTAGTCCTTGAACCGGCCCGGCAACGGCTTGTAGAGCTGGTGCAGCACGCCCAGACCGCGATAGCAGTCCAGCAGTTCACGCGTCACGATGCGGAACCCGAAGATGTCGCTCACCTGCGCAAAGCTCAGGTGCTTTTCCACCATCTTGTGATAGATGGAATAGATGGTCTTCTCGCGTCCATAGACTTCCACGTCCATGTCCGCTTCCTTGAAGGCCAGTTCAACCTCGCGGCGGATGCGCTCGACCAGATCACGCCGGTTACCACGGGTGCGCTTGACCGCCTTGGCCAGCACACCGTAGCGCCAGGGGTTGATGTACTGGAAAGACAGCTCCTGCAGCTCGCGGTAGGTCTGGTTCAGCCCCAGCCGGTGGGCGATCGGCACATAGATCTCGATCGTTTCACGGGCGATGCGGGCACGCTTTTCAGGCAGCATCGCCGCCATGGTCCGCATGTTGTGCAGGCGGTCGGCCAGCTTGATGAGGATGACACGCACATCGCGCGCCATCGCCAGCAACATCTTTCGGAAAGACTCGGCTTGCGACTCTTCCTTCGTGGAAAACTGCAGCTTGTCCAGTTTGGTCAGGCCATCGACCAGCTCGGCCGTGGGGGCGCCAAAGCGCTCGATCAGCTCGATCTTGGTGACACCGCAGTCCTCCATGGCATCGTGCATGAGGGCCGCCATGATGGCCTGGGCATCCAGCTTCCAGTCGGCACACAGCCCCGCCACGGCAATCGGGTGGGTGATGTAGGGCTCGCCACTGGCGCGAAACTGCCCCAGGTGGGCTTCATCGGCGAAACGATAGGCCTCGCGCACCCGGCGGATATCCGCCTCGTCGAGGTAATCCAGCTTGTGGGTCAGTGCCGCGAACGAGGCGGCCGCAGCGTCATGGGCCTGGGTCATACGAGTTACTGTAGCGCGGAACCGATCGGCCTAACGCGAGAAATGGCATCACAGAAACGACACAGGCCCGCCATGGCGAACCGCAGCGGGCCTATTGCACAAGCTGCCTCCCGCCGTCAGGCCTGGAGGACAGCCCCATCAGGGCAAAAAGATCAGGTCGGAACCTTGCGCAGCATTTCCAGGCCAACCTGGCCAGCAGCGATTTCACGCAGGGCGGTCACGGCCGGCTTGTTGCGCGATTCGAGCTTGGGCGTGTGGCCCTGGCTCAGCATGCGTGCACGGTAAGTGGCAGCGAGCACCAGCTGGAAGCGGTTGGGGATCTTTTGCAGACAGTCTTCAACGGTGATGCGGGCCATGGCAAATACCTTTTTTCAGAGGGAAACCGGTCGTCAGACCAGATCGAGCGCCTTGAACACGGACGATTTCGTGCGACGCTGAGCTGCGTATTTTAACCGTTGTGCGTGAACAATGGTTTTCAGATCGAACAAAGCCGTTTCAAACAGGGCATTGATCACCACAAAATCAAAGTACTGGGCCTGCGCCACTTCTTCGCGCGCATTGGCCATGCGTACCTCGATGACGTCGCTGCTGTCCTCGCCGCGACGGTGGAGGCGTTGCAGCAACTCTTCGTAGCTGGGCGGCAGGATGAAGATCAGGATGGCATTCGGAAAGATGCGCTTGATCTGCAGGGCACCCTGCCAGTCGATCTCCAGCACCACATCCTCGCCACCCTTGATGCGATCTTCAATGGCCTGACGCGAGGTGCCATAGTGGTTGCCATGCACTTCGGCCCACTCGAAGAAGTCGCCACGCCCCACCATGGCATGGAATTCTTCCTGGGTGGTGAACCAGTATTCACGCCCATGCTGTTCCTGCCCACGCGGGGTGCGGGTGGTGTGCGACACCGACACCTGCAGGCGCGAGTCGAGCTCCAGCAGGGCCTTGACCAGGCTTGATTTGCCCGTGCCACTCGGCGCAGACACCACAAAAAGATTACCGGGGTAGTCCATCAGACGGCTCCTTGGGCCGGAAAGGGGTCGTTCGGCACTTATCGGCCGTCATTCGAGGTTCTGAACCTGTTCACGCATTTGCTCGATGAGCACCTTCATCTCCACCGAGATCTGCGTGAGCTCCAGCGCCGCAGCCTTGGAGCCCAGGGTATTGGCCTCCCGGTGCAGCTCCTGAATCAGGAAATCCAGCCGTTTGCCGACTTCACCACCCTTCTTGAGCAGACGGGCGATTTCGTCCAGGTGGGCCTTGAGTCGCTGCAACTCTTCATCCACATCGATACGCAGGGCGTAGGCAGCCGCCTCACTCAGCGCACGCTCCTGGGCTGCTTCAGGCGTCACCGAACCACCGACAGCCTGCAGCGCCTCCTGGTACTTCTGGACAAAGCGCTCCTGCTGCCGCTGCACGGCCTGAGGAATCAAAGGCTCGGCCTGTTCGGCCAGCGCCTTCAGGCCATTGATCCGCTCGATCAGGATGGACACCAAGCGCTTGCCTTCGCGCTTGCGGGCCTCCAGCAGCTCTTCGATGCACAGCTTGGCGGCCTCCAAGGCCGACTCTTCCAGGCGCACGGCCGGGGTGGCCGCGCGGCACCAGTGCAGCACCTCATTGACCGACAAGGCCCCCGCCTTGGGCAGCCAGTTCTGAACCTGGCTCTCCAGGCGCCCCAGCGCCATGAGCTGCTCAGGTTGCGGCTGCGGCCAGCCCGAATCAGCCACGCGGTGCGGCTGCATCTTGAGCTCGATCTTGCCGCGCCGGAAAGCGCTGGTCAGCATGTCGCGCAGGACAGGCTCCAGCGCGCGGAACTCATCCGACAGTTTGAAACTCAGATCGAGGAACCGGCTGTTGACCGAGCGCAGCTCGGCACCCACTCCGCCTGAAGCGGATTTGCGTGACGAACTGGACGAGTCGGCATCCTCGGTGTGTTCTGCACCGTGTTCGGGGGCCGACGCGACCGCGCTGGCAAAGCCCGTCATAGAGTAGACTGACATGGTTACTTGACACCAGACACAAAACGCGATTATGTCAAAGCCCAAGCCGGCCCCGTTGCCTTCTGGCACCGTTGTGGGTGGTTACCAGATTGTCAAGAAGCTGGCAGCAGGTGGTTTCGGGGTGGTTTACCTCGCCGAAGACCCTGAGCACAGACTGGTTGCCCTCAAGGAATACCTGCCTGCATCCCTGGCCGAACGGGCCGCGGGAGAGCTCATTCCGCGCGTCAAGCCAGACAAGCAGCCCTTGTATCGCCTGGGTCTCAAGAGCTTTTTCGAAGAGGGCCGTTCACTGGCCCAGATCGCCCACCCTTCGGTGGTGTCGGTGCTCAATTTCTTCCGGGAAAACGAAACCGTCTACATGGTGATGAACTACCTGCAAGGTGACACCCTGCAGGATTTCATCGTCACCGCGCGCGACCTCAAGCGCGACAAGGTCTTTCGCGAATCCACCATCCGCAGCCTCTTCGACGAGATCCTGCGTGGCCTGCGCATCGTGCACCAACACAAGATGCTGCACCTGGACATCAAGCCGGCCAACATCTTCATCACCAACGACAACAAGGCCGTGTTGCTGGACTTCGGTGCGGCGCGCGAAGTGCTGTCCAAGGAAGGCAACTTCATCCGTCCGATGTACACCCCGGGCTTTGCTGCCCCCGAGATGTACCGCCGCGACGGCTCGCTGGGCCCCTGGACCGACATCTACGCCATTGGCGCCTGCATCTATGCCTGCATGCAGGGCTACCCGCCCAACGATGCCCCGCAGCGACTGGAAAAGGACCGACTGAACCTGTCCCTGTCCCGCTTGCGCAATGTCTATTCGGACAATCTCATCGAGGTCACCGAATGGTGCATGTCGCTCGACCCGCTGGCCAGACCGCAAAGTGTGTTCGCTTTGCAAAAAGAATTGGCACGTGAAACAGAACGTCGTTACTCGAAGCTCACCTTCTCCGAGCGCGTTAAACTGCAGCTCGAAAACCTGAAAACGGGCGCGAAGGCATGAGGTTCTCTGTCTACCAGATCAGCCGCAAGGGCGGCCGCGAAAAGAATGAAGACCGCATGGGCTATTGCTACACGCGGGACTCCGGCCTGTTCGCACTGGCCGATGGCATGGGTGGACACCCTGAGGGTGAAATGGCCTCGCAACTGGCGCTGCAAACCATGGCGGCCCTGTTTCAGCGCGATGCCCGCCCCACCCTGGCCGACCCCCTGCGCTTCCTGCAAGATGCCATCATGGCCGGCCACCACCAGTTGCTGCGCTATGCCAGCGAACGCGGCCTGATCGATACCCCACGCACCACCATCGTCGCCTGCATCATGCAAGGCAATTCGGTGTATTGGGCGCACTGCGGTGACTCTCGCCTGTATTTTGTGCGCGGCGAAAAACTGATCGCCCGGACACGCGATCACTCCTACTCGGAGCTGCAGCAAAGCCTGTCGTCGGTGGTGCCCCTGACCGAGCGTTACAACCGCAACGTCCTCTTCACCTGCCTTGGCAGCCCAGGCAAACCGGTGGTCGATACCGCTGGCCCGCTCATCTTGCAAAAGGGTGACCGCCTGCTGCTGTGCTCGGATGGTCTGTGGGGCACGGTAAGCGACGAAACCATCACCGACCACCTTGCGCGACACGCCATTTCAGATGCCGTCCCGGAACTGGTGGAAGAGGCACTGCGCAACGGCGGGCCCAAGTGTGACAACGTCACCGTCATCGCCATGGAGTGGGAGTCCGCCTCGAACGAGGAGCGCCCCAATGTCAGCACCGATAGCCTGGGCGAGGAGGTCTTTGCCTCGACCATCCAGGCCAGCGTCGGCGGGGGCAACGGCACGCCCGGCCAATCTGTTGAAGCCGACGACCTCGACGAAGCCGAAATCGAGCGCTCCATCCGCGAAATCAACGAAGCCATCAAACGCACCGCTCAGGCCTCCAAGAAGTTCTGAGTTCCTTTCACACATGCGGACCGTCACGCGGTCGACCCGAAGTGGTCGGCGGCCTGGCGGTCCGACTCATTCATGACACAGCCATCATGAGCAAAAGACTGATCCTGGCCTCCAACAACACCAAGAAACTATGCGAACTGCAAGCGCTGGTGACCCCACTGGGGGTTGAACTCGTCACCCAAGGCTCGCTCGACATCCCTGAGGCCGAAGAGCCGCATGTCACCTTTGTCGAAAACGCGCTGGCCAAGGCGCGCCATGCAGCCCGACTGGGCAAGGGGCCCGCGCTGGCCGATGACTCGGGCTTGTGTGTCGCCGCGCTGGGCGGTGCACCCGGCGTGCGCTCGGCCCGCTATGCCGTCGATGCCGGACGCATCTCTGAAGATGCAGGACGCGACCGCATCGACCCCGCCAACAACGCCTGGCTGCTGGAGCAGATGCAGGGGCGAACCGATCGCCGCGCCCACTTCACCTGCCTGCTGGTGGCCGTGCGGCATGCCGATGACCCTGAACCCCTCATTGCGGAAGGTCACTGGGAGGGCACCTTGCTCGAAGCCGCGCAAGGTGAACATGGCTTTGGCTACGACCCCCTGCTGTGGATAGGCAGCCACCAGCAGACAGCAGCGCAACTGGCGCCCGAGGTCAAGAATGGGATCAGCCACCGCGCCATCGCCTGCCGCACCTTGATCGAGCTGATTCGCACCCGCTGGGGCGAGCAGTGGACCTGGCACACCGCAGCATGATCACCCTGCAACGCCCGGGCGCACTGACTGCCCTGCCCCCCCTGTCGCTCTACGTGCACCTGCCTTGGTGCCTGCGCAAATGCCCCTACTGCGACTTCAACTCGCACGAGCAGCGCAACGCCCAGGGTGACATGGCCCTGCCCGAGCGGGCCTATCTGGACGCGCTGCGCAGCGATCTGGAGTCTGCCCTGCCGCAAATCTGGGGCCGGCCCATTCACACCGTGTTCATCGGTGGTGGCACGCCCAGCCTGTTCTCGCCCGACAGCATTGACCACTTGCTGGCAGATATCCGTGCCCTGCTGCCGCTCAGCCCCGATGCAGAGGTGACCCTGGAGGCCAATCCCGGCACCTTCGAGCGCGATCGCTTCAAGGCCTTTCGGCAGGCCGGCGTCAACCGCCTGTCCATCGGTGTGCAGAGTTTTGACGATGCCAAGCTGAAAGCGCTCGGCCGCGTTCACGACCGCCAGCAAGCGCGAGCCGCCATCGAAGAGGCCCAGGCCTGCTTCGACACCTTCAACATCGATCTGATGTACGCCTTGCCTGGTCAAAGCCGCGATGACCTGCTCAGCGACATCGCCCAGGCCTTGGCATTCGAGCCACCGCACCTGTCGCTCTACCACCTCACGATCGAGCCCAACACGCGCTTTGCGGTGGCCCCTCCGAGCAACCTGCCGGATGAGGACACGGCATTCGACATGCTCGATGAGCTGATCGAACGCACCGCAACGGCCGGCCTGTCGCGCTATGAAGTATCAGCCTACGCCCGCAAGGGCCACCAGTGCCTGCACAACCTCAATTACTGGCAGTTTGGCGACTACCTGGGTATTGGTGCTGGCGCGCACAGCAAGATCAGCTTTCCCGATCGGGTTGTCAGGCAGGTGCGCTGGCGGGATCCTGCCACCTACATGGACAAGGCGGCAGCGGGTCAGGCTCTGTCCAACGAGCACGAGGTCGATCTGAAAGCGCGCGCTTTCGAGTTCATGATGAACGCCCTGCGCCTCAAGGACGGTTTCGAATTGCTGCGCTTCACCGAACGCACCGGGCTCACACTGGCCAGCATCCAGCACCCACTGGCAGAGGCCGAAGAAAAAGGGCTGCTGGCGCGCGATCTCGCACGGGTATGGCCTACCGCACGCGGGTTTGACTTCCTCAGCGACCTTCAGGCACTCTTCCTGCCAGACTGAGCGAAGCTGGCGCAGGCCATGAAAAAAGCCGCCGGCCCGAAGGCTGGCGGCTCTATGCTTGGCTCGGTGCTGCCCACGATCACCGCGGGCAGCACCTCATCCCATCACTTGCTGTCGCGCAGTTCGCGACGCAGGATCTTGCCCACATTGGTCTTGGGCAGATCGTCACGGAACTCGATGTACTTCGGACACTTGTAGCCGGTCAGTTGCTCGTGACAGAACGACTTCAGCTGGGCTTCCGTCAGGGTCGCATCCTTGCGCACCACAAACAGCTTCACGGCTTCACCGGCCTTCTCATCAGGCACACCCACCGCGGCACACTCCATGACGCCCGGGTGCATGTTGACAACCTGCTCGACTTCGTTCGGGTACACGTTGAAGCCCGACACCAGGATCATGTCCTTCTTGCGGTCAACGATCTTGGTCAGACCGGTTTCATCCATCACGCCGATGTCGCCGGTGCGGAAGAAACCGTCAGCGGTCATGACCTTGGCCGTTTCATCAGGGCGCTGCCAGTAGCCAGCCATCACCTGAGGGCCACGGATGGCGATTTCACCCACTTCGCCGATGGCCAGTACGTTGCCATCGTCGTCCAGGATCGCCACCTCGGTCGACGGCAGCGGGTAACCGATGGCGCCGTTGAACTCGGTGATGTCCAGACGGTTGGCCGTAGCCACAGGCGAGGTCTCCGACAGACCGTAGCCTTCGGCAATGGCACAGCCCGTGATCTTGCGCCACTTTTCGGCGGTCGACTGCTGCACTGCCATGCCGCCACCCATACAGACCTTCAAACCAGAGAAGTCCAGCTTGGCAAAGTCGGGGTAATTGGCCAGGCCGTTGAACAGGGTGTTCACAGCCGGGAACATGTTGACCTTGTAGTTCTGCAGGGTCTTGATGAAGCCGGGGATGTCACGCGGGTTGGCGATCAGCACGTTCATCGTGCCCATGCGGGCCCCCATGAAGTAGCACACCGTCAGCGAGAAGATGTGATACAGCGGCAGCGCACAGATCTGCGTCAGCGACTGGCTGCCCAGCTTGAGCACTTCCGGCATGAACCAGGCTTCGCATTGCAGGATGTTGGCCACCACATTGCTATGCAGCAGCGTGGCGCCCTTGGACACCCCGGTCGTGCCACCGGTGTACTGCAGGAAGGCCACATCGCTGGCCTTCACGTCCGGGCGGGTGTACTTGGCGGAGCGGCCCGCAGCCAGCACTGCCTTGAAAGTCGTGATCTGACGACCACCGGCCGCAGACAGGTTGAAAGCCGGCACCATCTTCTTGACGTGGCGAACCACGAAGTTGACCAGCGCGCCCTTCAGGAAGGGCAGCAGATCGCCCATCGAGGCAACGATCACGTGCTTGACCTTGGTACGCGGCAGCACTTCCTGCAGCGTGACGGCAAAGTTTTCGAGGATGACAATGGCATCGGCACCCGAGTCGTTGAGCTGGTGCTCGAGTTCACGCGGGGTATAGAGCGGGTTGACGTTGACCACCGTGCAGCCGGCGCGCAGCACGGCAGCGATACCCACTGCATATTGGGGAATGTTGGGCATCATCAGGGCCACGCGGGCGCCCTTTTGCAGACCTTGTGCTTGCATCCAGGCCGCAAAAGCGCGCGACAGCTCGTCCACCTGGGCAAAAGACATGCGCGCCTCCATGAAAGCGAGCATGTCGCGGGAAGCGAACTTGCGGAAAGATTCGTCCAGCAAGTCCACCAGCGAACCGTAAACGCTGGGGTCGATCTCCGCAGGCACGCCTTTCTCGTAGTGGGCCAGCCAGGGTTTTGCCAAAGCCATTCTCAAACCTCTCAAATGATGTCCAACACAAGGAAAGCGCCCTCCACGCTTACACGTATGGAAGGCGCTTTATCGCTGCATTCATTTTGCAACATTGTGAGCTAAGGGTTTACCCGAAACCAAGCAAGAAGGGGCAGATATCAGCCCAGAATTTCGGTCAAAACAGGGTATTTACTAGCCAACATGCGTTCGATGTGAAGTGTTCCCGCAAGCACAATCCATCATCTGACTTCGTACGTATTCAATTTTACAGGTCTGCATCCGACCATGACTGCAACCCCTACCTCCCCGCCAGCATCACCCAAACGACGCTGGCTGCTCAAAACCGGACTGGCCATTGGGGCCATCGGTGCTGCCCTTGGCGGCAGCATTTTCTGGAAACGCGGCGTGTCGGATGGACACCTGACCGAGCATGGTCGTGAGGTCTTCCGCGGCGTGGCCCGAGGCGTGCTGGCCAACTACCTACCAGACGCACCCGCAGCACGCGAAGCCTTGCTTTCCCGGCACCTCAAGGAAATGGAGCGCTTCGTCCAGACCCTGCCTCACGCTGTTCAGATCGAGTTTGCGGCCTTGCTTGGGCTCATGGCCAATGCACCCACCCGCATGCTGGTCTGCGGTCTGCGCAAAAGCTGGTCTGAGGCCAGCGTGGAAGACATCCAGGCAGCACTGGAGACCATGCGCATCAACAAGCTGCCGACCAACATGATGTCCTACCACGCACTGCGCGACATCACCGGCATCGTCTTTTTCTCAACCCGAGACAACTGGTCCCTGGTTGGCTACCCTGGCCCCCTAGACATATGAGCAAGCTCCCTGATCCTTTTCGCGCCGGTCTCGAACGCGGCTGGAAAACCACCCACGGCGAGCATGGCCTGCCCGACTCCGTCAGCTGCGATGTCGCCATCATCGGCTCTGGCGCAGGCGCTGGCATCACAGCCGAACTGCTCACCAAAGCCGGGCTGGATGTCGTCATCGTTGAAGAAGGCCCGCTGAAAACCAGCAGCGACTTCAATCAGCGCGAGGCCGAGGCCTACGCCAGCCTGTACCAGGAAGGCGCAGCCCGCGCGACGCTCGACAAGGCCATCACCTTGCTGCAAGGGCGCTGCGTGGGCGGCACCACCGTCATCAACTGGACCAGTTCCTTTCGCACCCCGCCGACCACACTGAAGTACTGGCAGGACCGCTTCCAGCTCAAGGACTTCACTGTCGACGCCATGGCACCCTGGTTTGCCCAGGTCGAACAACGGCTGAACATGCACCCCTGGGAAGGCGGCCCCAACCCGAACAACGAATTGCTGCGGACTGGCGCCAGCAAACTCGGCATGGAAGCCCATGTCATTCCCCGCAACGTCAAGGGCTGCTGGAATCTGGGCTCGTGTGGCATGGGTTGTCCCACCAACGCCAAACAGTCCATGCTGATCACTACCATCCCTGCCGCGCTGGAGTCCGGTGCTCGGCTGTTCCATCAGACGCGGGCTGAACGACTTGAAATCAAAGATGGTCAGGTGCAATCGCTGCTCTGCCGGGGCGTGACCAGCAATGGCACGGCGGTATCAGACAAGTTGATGCGCGTCACGGCCAAGCATTACGTGGTCGCTGGTGGCGCAATCAATTCACCAGCCTTGCTGAAACGATCCGGTGCACCCGACCCCCACGGGCTATTGGGTAAACGAACCTTCCTGCATCCGGTCGCGTTCTCTTCTGCCGTCTACGAGCAAGCCATCCAGGGCTGGGCAGGGGCACCGCAGTCCATCTACTCGGATCACTTCCTGCACACGCAGGCCATCGATGGGCCTGTGGGCTACAAGATCGAAGCCACGCCGATGCACCCTGGACTGACATCCAAACTGCTGGGTGGCTATGGCAAGGTGCTGGCCGAGCGTTTCCAGCATTATGCGAATACGCAGGTCCTGCTCGCCTTGATCCGTGATGGCTTCCATGACGAGTCAACCGGTGGCGAGGTGCTCCTCAAACCGGATGGCTCACCCGTGCTGCACTACGCCCTGAGCGATTACGTGCTGGATGGCTTCCGACGTGCCATGTTGAGCATGGCGGAAATGCAATTCGCCGCGGGTGCCCGCATGGTGCTGCCCGGCCACGAGCAGGGGCAATACTACAAGAGCTGGAACGAAGCACAGTCCAGCATCAACGCACTGGAAATGAGGCCGCATCTCACGGCTGCAGGCAGCGCCCACATCATGGGCGGCTGCCAGATGGGCGGCCAGGAGCAATTGGGTGTGGTGCGCCCTGACGGCCTCCACTGGCAAGTCAGCAACCTGTCGGTGCATGACGGGTCGGTGTTCCCCACCAGCATTGGCGCCAACCCGCAGTTGTCCATTTACGGCACAGCCAACCGCATGGCCACCCAACTGGCGCGCAAGCTCAGCGGCAAGACCATCGCACTGGTCTGATCAGGACAGGGGGGCCATCGGTGCTACGCGCATCGATGGCCCCCCCTGTCCCAAGCGAAAAGCAACCCAGCCTACACACGCCGCCAAGGCCAGATGGCGAAGCGAATGGCCACCGATCACGCCGGACGTCCAGACATGGATCGGCTGATCCAGCCAATCAACCGATTGGGCGATGACGAAGCTAATCTGGGATCGCAGCCAATCTTGACGTGACAGCAAACGGCCGCTGAGCGTCCAGGCGCCCGTCGCCACCAGCACGACTGGCAACATTTCCAGCCACAGCAAAGGGCGAAGATCCCCCAAGCGGCTCACCTGCAGCGTATAGAGCCACCAGATCCCTCCCAGCAAGGTGCTGCCCAGCGCCACACCAATGGCAGCGGCGGAGCCAAACCTCGGGTTGATGCGCTCAGCGAGGAAAGCAAAGGCGAACAATGAGCACGCCGCCGACTTGGGTAGCTGATCCCAAATGAAAGCGGCGTCGCCTGGACTGGTGTGGTACCACATGCCACCAACGGTTGCGAGCATCTGGCATACGAAAAACCAGCTCCAGATCCCGCGCAGTGGCTCGTCGACAGGCAGGCGAGAAACCCGCCACAGCCCCCATATGCCCCGGGGCACCAAAGGCAGATGCGAGAGAACGGCTACCCCGTTGGGCACCCCCATCCACACGCCTGTGTCTGCAAACACATGAACGTGAGGCACCAGATCAACTGGTCCCCAGGCAACCAGACCGACCATGCCCGCAAGCGCCATGGCAGCCATCATCGCTGCAGTCGCCTTGCGGGAAACAGCCTGTGCCATCAGCGTGACATCAGCAGCCATCTGCCCCACCTTGGACACATGACAGCAGCTTGATTGACATATGGATCGTCATGACCATATTGTCCGCAATCATCAGACATAAAAAAACCCCGCCGGAGCGGGGTTCTCATCGAACCGGTGCAAACACCGGTCAAATCGATTACTTGGTACGGGTGCCAACCACTTCGATTTCCACGCGACGGTTCTTGGCGCGGCCATCCTTGGTCTTGTTGTCGGCCACAGGCTGCTTCTCGCCCTTGCCTTCGGTGTAAACCTTGGAAGCGTCGATACCCTTGCCGTTCAGGTAAGCCTTCACAGCGTCAGCACGCTTGACCGACAGCTTCTGGTTGTATTCGTCGCTACCGACCGAGTCAGTGTGACCCACGGCGATGATGACTTCCAGGTTCAGACCCTTGACCTTCTCAGCCAGGTCGTCCAGCTTGGCCTTGCCTTCAGGCTTCAGCACAGCCTTGTCGAAGTCGAAGAAGGCGTCAGCAGCGTAGCTAACCTTCTCGGTTTGAGGAGCAACCACAGCCGGTGCCGGTGCAGGAGCGGGAGCTGCAGGAGCGGGAGCAGCAACCGGAGCGGGAGCAGCAACCGGGGCAGCAGGAGCAGGCACGCCATCGCAGCCTTGAACGCCAGTTGCAGGCGTCCAGAAGTTATCGCGCCAGCACAGTTCGTTGGTACCGTTCTTCCAAACGGTGCCGTCGGTACCACGCCAGTTGTCGATGGCTTGAGCAGAAGCGGAAGCCGAAACGGCCACCAGAGCAACCAGAGCCGCAATCTTATTGAGCTTGTTCATGCAGGATCCTCACATATTGAGCGCGGCCAAAACCACGCGTACCCAGATGGGCGAAAGCGGGCCGTCACCAAGAAATGCCCGGAAAACCGACATTTTCTGTTCGACCTGACGAAAATCATTGTGCCATAGGCAGCATTTGACGGAATGACAACCATGCATCTCCCACGCACACTCTAGCGCTTGTTGCGTCAGGACGACAAGATCCGCCAATTACAATCGACCGGTTAGCTTCCGTCTGGACATACGTTCGCATGACCCAATTCGCCAAGGAAACCCTGCCCATCAGCCTCGAAGAGGAGATGCGGCGTTCGTACCTCGATTACGCCATGAGCGTGATCGTCGGCCGGGCCCTGCCCGATGCACGCGATGGTCTGAAGCCGGTGCACCGCCGCGTGCTGTTCGCGATGCACGAACTCAATAACGACTGGAACCGCCCATACAAGAAATCGGCGCGTATCGTCGGTGACGTGATCGGTAAGTACCACCCGCACGGCGACTCGGCCGTCTACGACACCATTGTCCGGATGGCGCAGGACTTCTCGCTGCGGCACATGCTGGTCGACGGTCAGGGCAACTTCGGCTCAATCGACGGCGACAACGCTGCGGCCATGCGGTACACAGAAATCCGCCTGTCCAAGATTGCCCATGAAATGCTGGCCGACATCGACAAGGAAACCGTCGATTTCGGACCAAACTATGACGGCTCGGAAAAAGAGCCGCTGGTGCTGCCGACCCGGCTGCCCAATCTACTGGTCAACGGCTCGGCCGGTATCGCGGTGGGCATGGCCACCAACATCCCGCCCCACAACCTCAACGAGGTGGTGGATGCCTGCCTGCATGCGCTGAAGAACCCGGACTGCTCGATTGACGAGCTGATGGAAATCATCCCGGCACCCGACTTCCCGACGGCCGGCATCATCTATGGTCTGGCAGGTGTCCGCGAGGGCTATCGCACCGGTCGTGGTCGTGTGGTCATGCGTGCGCGCTGCCACTTCGAAGACATCGGCAAGGGCGACCGACAGGCCATCATCGTTGACGAGATCCCCTACCAGGTCAACAAAAAGAACCTGCTGGAACGCATTGCCGAGCTGGTCAACGACAAGAAGATCGAAGGCATCAGCCACATCCAGGACGAGTCGGACAAGTCCGGCATGCGCGTGGTGATCGAGCTCAAGCGTGGCGAAGTGCCCGAGGTCGTGCTCAACAACCTGTACAAGCAGACCCAGCTGCAGGACACCTTCGGCATCAACATGGTGGCGCTGATCGACGGTCAGCCCAAGCTGTGCAACCTGAAGGACCTGGTCACCGTGTTCCTGGAACACCGCCGCGAGGTGGTGACCCGTCGCACGGTGTACGAACTGCGCAAGGCCCGCGAACGTGGCCACGTGCTGGAAGGCCTGGCTGTCGCACTGGCCAACATCGACGAATTCATCCGCATCATCAAGGAATCGCCAACCCCGCCGGTGGCCAAGACCGCCCTGATGCAGCAGAGCTGGGATTCGTCGCTGGTGCGCGAAATGCTCTCGCGCGCCGAGGCTGATACCGCAGGCGGCCGCGCGGCCTATCGCCCGGAAGGGCTGCCCGTCCAGTTCGGCCTGCAAACCGACGGCCTGTACCGTCTCTCCGAAGATCAGGCAGGAGAAATCCTGCAGATGCGCCTGCAACGCCTGACCGGCCTGGAGCAGGACAAGATCATTGGCGAGTACAAGGAAGTCATGGCGCAGATCGCCGATCTGCTGGACATCCTGTCCAAGCCGGAGCGCGTATCCTTCATCATCTCGGAAGAGCTGGTTGCCATCCGCCAGGAGTTTGGCCAGACCAAGCTGGGTGCCCGCCGCTCGACCATCGAGCACAACGCGCAAGAGCTGGGTACCGAAGACCTGATCACGCCCACCGACATGGTGGTGACGCTCTCGCACACCGGCTACATCAAGAGCCAGCCGCTGAGCGAATACCGAGCCCAAAAACGCGGCGGCCGCGGCAAGCAGGCCACCGCCACGAAGGAAGACGACTGGATCGACCAGCTCTTCATTGCCAACACCCACGACTACATCCTGTGCTTCAGCAACCGGGGTCGTGTCTACTGGCTGAAGGTCTGGGAAGTGCCGCAGGGCTCGCGCAACTCGCGCGGCAAGCCCATCGTCAACATGTTCCCGCTGGAGCCCGAAGAAAAGATCAACGTGGTGCTGCCCCTGACCGGCGAGTTCCGTAGTTTCCCTGAAGATCACTATGTCTTCATGTCCACATCCATGGGCACGGTCAAAAAGACCTCGCTGACCGATTTCAGCAACCCGCGCAAGGCCGGCATCATTGCCGTGGGCCTGGACGATGGCGACTTCCTGATCGGCGCGGCGCTGACCGATGGCAAGCACGACGTGATGCTGTTCTCCGATGGCGGCAAGGCCGTTCGGTTCGACGAAGAGGATGTGCGCCCGATGGGCCGCAGTGCCCGCGGCGTGCGCGGCATGATGCTGGAAGAAGGCCAATCGGTCATCGCCATGCTGGTGGCTGAAGACGAAACCCAGTCGGTGCTGACCGCCACCGAAAACGGCTACGGCAAGCGCACCAGCATCGTTGAATACACCCGCCACGGCCGTGGCACCAAGGGCATGATCGCCATCCAGCAATCCGAACGCAACGGCAAGGTGGTCGCTGCCACATTGGTCCGCACGGAAGACGAGATCATGCTGATCACCGACAAGGGTGTGGTCGTGCGCACCCGCGTGGCCGAGATCCGCGAATTGGGTCGCGCCACACAGGGCGTGACGCTGATTGCGCTCGATGAAGGCGCCAAGCTGATCGGTCTGCAACGTATTGCCGAAAATGATGCATCCACCGACGGCGACATCGACGATGGTGTATCGGATGCCGCTGACAGCGGAACCCCTGACTGATTCCTGACACCAAGACATGAGCCCGTCACCGACGGGCATGACAAGGAAGACCCATGAAATTGACCCAAACCGTGTCGACCGCCGTGGCGGCCTCTGTACTCGCCCTGACGGCCGTGTCGGCCCACGCGGATGGCAAGACCGACCTCATCCAGCGCCTGCCGCTGGCTCAGAAGGCCGAACTCGATGGCATGGCCACCGGCCTGACCCAATCGCCTGCCCGCCAGTTGATGGGCCAACTGGTCCAGCCAGCCATGGGTCTGGTGCCACCTGAAAAGCGTGAAGCCACCGCCAAGCAAATCGACGCAGAACTGCAAAAGTACTTGGACACGGCCACCCCGATCGTGAAGGCCTCGGCTGCCAAGACCGGCACGCCGGCCATCGCCAGCGTGCTGGCCGACAAGTTCACGGAAGACGAGCTGAAGCAACTGGTTGTGATGCTGGAGTCCCCCATCATCAAAAAGTACCAGGCCGCCCTGCCTGATGTTCAAAAGGCCTTGGTCGAGAGCATCACGGCCGACGCCCGCCCACAGGTGGACCCCAAGCTGAAGGCCCTGCAGGAAAATGTCCGCAAGATCCTGGACACCGCCAGCAATGGCAAACTGAGCCAGGCCATGGCCAAGCAGCAGGCAGAAGCCCAGCAGGGTCAAGCCGCAGCTGCCAAGCCCGCAGCCAAGCCTGCAGCCAAGAAATAAGCCTGCTCACCGATAGCCCTGTTCCCGATGACTCGTCCATTCAACTTCTCCGCCGGTCCGGCAACCCTGCCTGAAGAGGTTCTGCAACAAGCTGCCAGCGAAATGCTGGACTGGCATGGCAGCGGCATGGGTGTGATGGAGATGAGCCATCGGGGCAAGGAGTTCATCTCGATCGCGCAGCAGGCCGAAGCCGATCTGCGCGATGTGCTGGCCATACCGGCCCACTTCAAAGTGCTGTTCATGCAGGGCGGCGCCATTGCGCAAAATGCCATCCTGCCGCTGAACCTCTCTCGTGGCGGACGCACGGATTACGTGATCACGGGTTCGTGGTCGCAAAAATCAGCGAAGGAAGCCCGCAAATTCTGTGATGTGCACGTGGCGGCCACCAACGAAGCCGACACCCACACACAACTGCCGGCCTACGACAGCTGGCAGCTCAGCGATGACGCAGCCTACGTGCATGTGTGCAGCAACGAGACCATCCATGGCGTCGAGATGCACGAGCTGCCCGATCTGGCCGCATTGGGCTCCAAGGCACCCCTGGTGATCGACTGCTCCTCGCACATCGCATCACGCCCCATTGACTGGTCACGGGTGGCCATGGCGTACGCCGGGGCCCAGAAGAACATCGGTCCGGCCGGCCTCACCCTGGTCATCATCCGGGAAGACCTGCTCGGACACGCGCTGCCCATCTGCCCGACGATCTTCGACTACAAGATCCAGGCCGACAACGACTCCATGTACAACACCCCTCCGACCTATGGCATCTACATGGCCGGGCTGGTGTTCCAGTGGATCAAGCAGCAGCGCGAAGGGGCCCTAACCGGTCTGGCCGCCATCGAAGCCCGCAACATCGCCAAGGCCCAACTGTTCTATGACTATGTGGACGCCTCCGGCTTCTACACGAACAAGGTCGGCGCCAACTGCCGCTCGCGGATGAACATCCCGTTCTTCCTGCCAGGCGATGCACTCAATGAGCCATTCCTGTCTGGTGCCAAAGAGGCCGGCCTGCTGCAACTGAAGGGCCACAAGAGTGTCGGCGGCATGCGTGCCTCGATCTACAACGCCATGCCGTTGGCTGGTGTCCAGGCTCTGGTTGGTTACATGAAGGACTTTGCGCAACGCCATGGTTGACGATCAACTGCATCCCGACAGCCGTCCGGTCGAGGAGCAACTCGCCGACTTGCGTCATCGCATCGACAGCCTCGATGGCGAGTTGCTCCAGCTGCTCAACGACCGCGCACGCCTCGCCCAGGCAGTCGGTGAAGTCAAGAAGCTCGACGGCTCACCGGTTTTTCGCCCCGATCGCGAAGCGCAGGTCATTGACCGCCTGAAGAATCTGAACAACGGCCCGGTGCTCAATGACAGCATTGCACCGATCTGGCGTGAAATCATGTCCGCCTGTCGGTCGCTGGAAGCCCGACTCAAGGTGGCGTTTCTGGGCCCTGTTGGCACATTCAGTGAACAGGCTGCGCTGAACTATTTTGGCTCCTCGATCGAGCCGCTGCCGTGCACCACGGTCGATGAAGTTTTCCGGGCTACGGTGGCAGGTTCCTGCCAGTTCGGCGTGGTGCCTGTCGAGAACTCCACCGAAGGGGTGGTGGCCCGCACGCTGGACCTGCTCCTGCAATCGCCCCTGACGATCGTGGGTGAAACCAGCCTGCTGGTCACCCATAACCTCTTGCGCAAACTGCCATCGCGTGAAGGCATCGACGTGGTCTGCGCCCACCCGCAGGCACTGGCCCAGTGTCAGGGCTGGCTCAGCCAGAACCTGCCCCACGCAGAACGCCGCGCCGTTTCCAGCAATGCAGAAGGTGCGCGCCTGGCCGCAGAAAATGACAAGCTGGCCGCCTTGGCCGGCACACGTGCCGCCACCCAATATGGCCTGCATGTGGTGCAGTCTGCAGTTCAGGACGAGGCCCACAACCGCACGCGCTTCGTCGTCGTCACGCGCCCGGAATGCCACACACCGTCTGCGCCGACAGGCCATGACTGCACCAGCCTCATCGTGTCGGTCGACAACCGCCCCGGCGCCGTCCACGACATGCTGGTGCCACTCAAGCGGCATGGCGTGTCCATGACCCGCATCGAATCACGGCCGGCCCGCTCCGGCCAATGGGAATATGTGTTCTACATTGATCTGGTCGGTCATCCCGCCCAGGACAACGTCGCTGCTGCGATGAACGAACTGCGTGCGCAGTGTTCGTTCTTCAAGGTGTTGGGCACCTTCCCGCTCGACGTGCATTGATGAGCACAAAGGATCCTCGAACATGTTCAATCAACTGGGACTGATCGGATGCGGCCTGATGGGCGGCTCGTTCGCCCTGGCCCTCAAGAAAGCCGGTCTCGTCAAGCGCGTGGTGGGCTACAGCAAGTCGCCTTCCACCGTTGAAAAGGCCCGCCGCCTGGGCGTCATCGATGTGATGGCCGAATCGGCGCTGCTGGCTGTATCCGGCTCTGACATCGTCCTGATTGCCGTGCCTGTGGCAGCGAGTGAAGGCACATTCAAGGCCATCCGCCACCTCGTCGACAAGAATGTGCTGTTCATGGACGTGGGCAGCACCAAGCGTGATGTCGTTGATGCGGCGCGCCGTGTCCTGAAGGAACGCATCCCCAGCTTCGTGCCGGCCCACCCCATCGCCGGCCGTGAAGTGGCAGGCATCGAATACGCCGACGCCACCTTGTACCAGGGACGCAAGGTCATCTTGACACCACTGGAGCAAACCGACCCGGTGCTGGTCCAGAAGGCCACCGATGTCTGGGCTGCCATTGGCTGCCAGGTGCTCAAGATGAGCCCTGAAAACCACGATGCGGCATTTGCTGCCGTGAGCCATCTGCCTCACCTGCTGGCCTTTGCCTATGTGAACGCCATGACGGCACAGCCTGATGGCCGCGAATACCTGTCCCTGGCTGGCCCGGGCTTTCGCGATTTCACCCGCATTGCTGCCAGTGACCCCACCGTCTGGCGCGACATCCTCCTGTCCAACCGAGAGGAGGTGCTGCGCCAGTCAGAAGCCTTCCGCGCCGCGCTGGAACAGATGGAGCGCCAGATGCGCGACTGGAGTGGCCAGTCTCTGCAGGAACTCATCCAGACCGCCTCCGATGCCCGAAGCCTGTGGTCGCAGCAAGGCTCACTGAAAGGCACAGGGCGCTGAAGCACCGGGCCCTTGCTGCACTGATCTCATGTACACCACCGCTTTCCTTGATCTTCCCCCGCTGCTGGCCGCCAGCGGCACCATCCGGCTACCCGGCTCCAAGAGCATTTCCAACCGCGTCCTGCTCCTGGCTGGTCTGAGCGAAGGCACCACGGTCGTCCACGATCTGCTGGCCTCCGACGACACCCGGGTGATGCTGGATGCCCTGCGTGCACTGGGTTGCGCCATCACGCAATCGGCTGATACCGTTCACATCACAGGTCTGGGTGGTCAACTGGCCATCAAGCAGGCTGACCTGTTCCTGGGCAACGCCGGAACAGCCATGCGCCCACTCACCGCGGCATTGGCACTGCTGGCCGCCACGCAAGGCGGCACCTTTACCCTGAGTGGCGTGCCCCGCATGCACGAGCGCCCGATCGGTGACCTGGTTGACGCCCTGCGCCCACTGGGTTGCACCATCACCTGCACCGGCCAGGAAGGCTACCCACCCCTCAAGCTCGCGCCTGGCCTGCTTGATCTGAGCGCGCCCATCAAGGTGCGTGGTGACGTATCGAGTCAATTCCTCACCGCCCTGCTGTTGGCCTTGCCCCTGGTATCGCAACAACAGGCACTGGTGATCGACGTCGTCGGAGAGCTGATCTCCAAGCCTTACATCGAGATCACCCTCAATCTGCTCAAGCGGTTCGGCATCGCCGTCGAGCGCGATGGCTGGTCCCGTTTCACCATTCCCCAGGGCAGCCGTTACCGTTCGCCCGGCGAAATCCATGTGGAAGCCGATGCGTCGTCCGCTTCGTATTTCATCGCCGCAGGTGCGCTGGCCGGTATCGATGCACCCGTGCGTGTCGAGGGCGTCGGTGCCGCATCCATTCAAGGTGACATCCGGTTCATCGAGGCCGCTCAGGCCATGGGTGCGCAGATCAGCAGTGGCCCGAACTGGCTGGAGATCCGCCGTGGTCAATGGCCGCTGAAAGCGATTGACCTCGACTGCAACCACATCCCTGACGCGGCCATGACCCTGGCGGTGATGGCCCTCTATGCGCAAGGCACCACCCGCCTGCGCAACATTGCCAGCTGGCGTGTCAAGGAAACCGACCGGATCGCGGCCATGGCCAATGAGCTGCGCAAACTCGGTGCCGCCGTCACGGAAGGCCACGATTTCATCGAGGTCACCCCGCCTGCGCAGTGGCAGCACGCCAGCATCCACACCTATGACGACCATCGCATGGCGATGTGTTTCTCGCTGGCGGCCTTCAACCCGCTGGCACCCCAGGGTGACACGGCCGAGCATCCAATCTCGGTCCGCATTGAAGACCCGCGCTGTGTCGGCAAGACTTTCCCGGATTATTTCGAATCCTTGTTCCAGGTCGCCCAGACCAAGCAGGACTGGATTCCCGTGATCACGATCGACGGTCCGACCGCCTCCGGCAAGGGGACGCTGGCCAGCACACTGGCCACTCGCCTGGGCTACCGCTTCCTCGACTCCGGCTCACTCTACCGGGTGACCGGGCTGGTGGTCAGCCGCCGTGGCATCCACCCCGACGACCACGATGCCGTGACAGCAGTGGCCCGCGAAATTGGCCACGAACTGAGCTTGCGTTTCGAAGGCGATCAGGTCTGGCTTGCCGACGAAGATGTCAGTGACGCGCTGCGCCAGGAAGAAGCGGGCCAGATGGCCTCGCGCATCTCGGCCATCCCCGCCGTCCGACAAGCCCTGGTCGACTTGCAACTCAACTTCCGGGGGCTGCCCGGTCTGGTCGCCGACGGCCGCGACATGGGCACCGTGATCTTTCCGGACGCTGCGCTGAAGGTGTTTTTAACGGCATCCGTACAAGAGCGCGCGGAGCGTCGGTATAACCAATTGATTTCCAAAGGGTTTTCTGTTACCCTAGAAGAGATTTGCACTGATTTGAAAGCGCGCGACCTGCGGGACACCTCCCGTGCCGTGGCGCCTCTCAAGCCAGCCGCAGATGCCCGAAAGCTCGACAACTCGCACCTGAGCATCGATGAATCCGTCGATACCGTGCTGGGTTGGTGGGTCGAAGGCTGGCCTCACGTGGTGGCGGTCAACTGACCATTTGGTCGGCACGCAACACGAGAGGTTTTTTCAAAAGGCTGTGATTCCACCCTTGGCTGCCAGGCGAAGGGTCTGCTTCGGCAAGGGTGCCAACCCGGCACCCGGGGTCATGTTCTTCAACCCAACCCGTCCTGGTCGTTCCTGTCGATCCGGGCGTTACCGCTGGCCCCAAGCCGGCACAGGAAAATCCATGTCTGAATCTTTTGCCGCCCTGTTTGAAGAGTCGCTGCAACGCGCCAACATGCGTCCGGGCGAAGTCATCACTGCTGAAGTGGTGCGCATCGAACACAACTTCGTCGTGGTCAACGCAGGCCTGAAGTCTGAAGCCTACGTGCCCATCGAAGAGTTCAAGAACGACCAAGGCGAACTCGAAGTTCAGGTCGGCGACTTCGTGTCGGTGGCTGTGGACGCCATCGAAAACGGCTACGGCGACACCATCCTGTCGCGCGACAAGGCCAAGCGTCTGGCCTCGTGGCTGTCCCTGGAAAAGGCCCTGGAATCCGGCGAATTCGTCACCGGTACCGTTTCCGGCAAGGTCAAGGGTGGTCTGACCGTTCTGGTCAACGGCATCCGCGCCTTCCTGCCCGGCTCGCTGCTGGACACCCGCCCCGTGAAGGACATGTCGCCGTTCGAAGGCAAGACCATGGAATTCAAGGTCATCAAGCTGGACCGCAAGCGCAACAACGTCGTGCTGTCGCGCCGTGCTGTGGTTGAAGCTTCGATGGGCGAAGAACGCGCCAAGCTGATGGAAACGCTGAAGGAAGGCGCCATCGTTCAAGGCGTGGTCAAGAACATCACCGAATACGGTGCGTTCGTGGACCTGGGCGGCATCGACGGCCTGCTGCACATCACCGACATGGCATGGCGCCGTGTCCGTCACCCGTCCGAAGTGGTGACCGTGGGTCAAGAACTGACCGCCAAGGTCCTGAAGTTCGACGCCGAAAAGAACCGCGTTTCGCTGGGTCTGAAGCAAATGGGCGACGACCCCTGGGTTGGCGTGGCTCGCCGCTACCCTGCCGGCACCCGCCTGTTCGGCAAGGTCACCAACATTGCTGACTACGGTGCATTCGTCGAGATCGAACCCGGCATCGAAGGCCTGGTGCACGTCTCCGAAATGGACTGGACCAACAAGAACGTGGCTCCCAACAAGATCGTCAACATGGGCGACGAAGTGGAAGTCATGGTCCTGGAAATCGACGAAGACAAGCGTCGTATCTCCCTGGGCATGAAGCAGTGCAAGCCGAACCCCTGGGACGACTTCTCTGTCAACTTCAAGCGTGGCGACAAGGTCAAGGGCCCCGTCAAGTCGATCACCGACTTCGGCGTGTTCGTGGGTCTGGCTTCGGGCATCGACGGTCTGGTTCACCTGTCCGACCTGTCCTGGAACGAGCCGGGCGAAGCAGCCGTGCGCAACTACAAGAAGGGCCAGGAAGTCGAAGCCATCGTGCTGGCCATCGACGTGGAA
The DNA here is from genome assembly GCF_041909175.1 of Aquabacterium sp. Lineage (GTDB taxonomy): Bacteria > Pseudomonadota > Gammaproteobacteria > Burkholderiales > Burkholderiaceae_C > Aquabacterium. The sequence continues at coordinate 359,685 of NZ_JAYRDZ010000002.1, forward strand.
CGCGAACGCATTTCCCTGGGCATCAAGCAACTGGATTCCGACCCCTTCACGACCTACACCTCGATCAACGATCGTGGCGTGACCGTGAACGGCACCGTGAAGACCGTGGATGCCAAGGGCGCTGAAATCCAGCTGGCTGATGACGTCACCGGTTACCTGCGTGCCTCGGAAATCTCCCGCGAACGCGTGGAAGATGCCCGCAACGTGCTGAAGGAAGGCGACGAAGTCTCCGCCCTGATCATCAACGTGGACCGCAAGACCCGCAACATCCAGTTGTCGATCAAGGCCAAGGACAACGCAGAGCAGCAAGAAGCCCTGCAAAGCCTGCGCGCTGACAACACCAAGGAAGGCTCCGGCACCACCAGCCTGGGCGCCCTGTTGAAGGCCAAGCTGGATCAGAACAACGGCTGATCCTCACTGCCCGACCCGGACACCCGTCCGGGTTGACGCAGCAGCCCCCTCGCACGACCTTGTGTCGCGTCCTGGGGGCTGTGATGAGCACCGCAAGCCGGTCCTCATCACAGCCTCCGAATCTAAGCAGTTCGCATCCATGACCCGTTCTGATCTTGTGGCTCGGCTGGCCGAGCGGTTTGGCCAGCTCACGCAGCGTGACGCCGAGTTTGCCGTCAAGACCATCCTTGATGCCATGTCGGAGGCCTTGGCCAAGGGCCACCGCATCGAGATCCGTGGCTTCGGCAGCTTCTCGATCAGCCGCCGCCCTCCACGCATGGGCCGCAATCCGCGCTCTGGTGAACAGGTCCTCATCCCCGAAAAACTGGTGCCGCACTTCAAGCCAGGGAAAGCCCTGCGTGAAGCCGTCGATGCACGCGAAGCATCCGACACCCAGTCGCCCGAAGCAGGGGCACAATAAAGCTCCCGAACAACAAGCGCGAGTCCGCCCATGCGTGCACTGATCTGGCTCTGGCGAGTCCTGGTGTTCTTTGTCCTGTTTGCGTTCGCACTCAACAACAAACACAGCGTCGACCTCAACTGGTTCCTGGGGTACCAGTGGCATGCCCCGATGATGTTCATCGTGCTGGCAGCGTTCGCTGTGGGCTGCGTAACAGGTGTTCTGGCCATGATGCCCAGTTGGTGGCGCCACCGCCGCAGCGCTCGCCACCGCCAATTGCTGATGCCAGACACCAGCGCCAGCAAGCACACCCTGACTTCACTGGATGTCGCCTCATCCGCTGCCGAGTCATCTGATTTGCCAGCCGAATTGCCCTTCCCGCCTGACATGCCTGCCCCGCGCAAGCCCTCGAAGTAACACCTGCTTATGGATTTCGATCTGCAATGGCTGCTGCTGGCTCTGCCGGCAGCTTTCCTGCTGGGCTGGATGGCGTCACGCATCGACCTGCGCCAGCTCAAACGGGAAGACCGCGCCTCGCCTCAGGCTTATTTCAAGGGGCTGAATCTCCTGCTCAATGAGCAACAGGACAAGGCCATCGACGCTTTCATCGAGGCCGTTCAGCACGACCCGGACACGTCCGACCTCCACTTTGCACTGGGCAATCTGTTCCGCCGTCGAGGCGAATACGAGCGGGCAATTCGAGTTCACCAGCATCTGCTGGCACGTGCCGACCTGCGTCGTGAAGAGCGGGAAAAGGCCCAGCATGCCCTGGCCCAGGATTTCATGAAGGCCGGGTTGTTTGACCGCGCCGAAGAGGCTTACAAGGCACTCGAGGGCACCCCATTTGCCACCGATGCCCGACTCGCACTGCTGAGCCTGCATGAAAGCTCTCGCAACTGGCATCCTGCCATTGAGGTGGCACGCCAGCTCGAAGCGTCAGGCGCGGGCTCCTTCTCGCAACGCATCGCGCATCACTGGTGCGAAATTGCACACGAGGCTGATGCCCGCGGCCGCAGTGACGAAGCTGAACAGGCCCTGATCAAAGCGCGTGAAGCAGCACCACAAGCCGCACGCCCCCTGGTCATGCAGGGCCAACGCCTCGCGCGACAAGGCAAACATGCGGCCGCCGTGATGGCCTGGAACGAACTGATGGCAATTCAACCTCAGGTCTTCTCGCTGATTGCGCAGGATTACGCCGCCAGTGCCCAACAGTGCGGCGAGTCGGATTCGGCCCTGGCGAAGCTTGAGGCGTTGTATCACCAGGCGCCATCTGTTGACGTGCTACATGCCATCAACCGCCTGCAGATCGACCCGGTACAACGGCGTCAGCGGCTCATGGAGCACCTGACCAAACAACCATCGCTGTCCGCCGCACAAGGCCTGATCCGCGAGCGCCTCAGCTCCGGCGTGGCACTCAGCGAGACGGAGATCGAGCGCATGCAGGCTGCCTTGGCCAGCGCAGCCAAACCACTGCAGCGCTATCGATGCGCCGCATGTGGCTTTGAGAGCCAGCATTACTTCTGGCAATGCCCTGGCTGCCATGGATGGGATACCTACCCACCCCACAAGCTCGAAGATCAGTGATCCATCATCATGTGCTGATGGTCATGCATCGGCATGGCAGCAGGTGCACCACCCAACACGGGTACGGACACCGTTTGCTCGATCAACTTGCCATCCTCGAGCTTTAGCTTCAGCGTCAAAGGCACCTGATCACCCGCCTTCAAAGGCTGCTTCAGGTTCATCAGCATGAGGTGATTGCCACCAGGCCGCAACGCCACGGCCTGTCCGGCGGGCAATGGCAAGGCCCCCAGCGCATTCATGCGCATCACGTTGCCATCCATCTTCATCTCGTGCAGTTCGTTGATCTCGGCCACCGGAGAGCTGAAGCCCACCAGCGTGACACCACGCTCGGCCGTCAGCGTCATGAAACCGCCCGTACCGGTCTGGCCAGGTACGGTTTGACGAATCCAGGCACCGTCAACCCGCACGATCGTCGCGGCAGCTGCGGCTTTGGATGCGCCCGGCTCCTTGGTCACAACCTTGGCTGCGATCACCGCCGTGGCTGGCACCAGCGCCACCGTCAGGGCCATCAGCGAGCGAGCGAGGCCTCGGGTCATCTTGTCTTTCATGGTGATTGTCCTTGAGCAAGCTACGGGTTGCGACATGCCCCCCGCTTGTGCGGCGCCTAGTCTAGCCCCGATGACTCAAGCCGGCTGCAGCACGCGCCGGTATTGAATGGCTTCTGCGATATGGATCAAATGGATGCCGTCGGATTGCGCCAGATCGGCAATGGTCCGCGCCAGCCGCAGCACGCGGTGATAGCTCCGCCCAGACCAGCCCAGACGTGCGCTGGCTGACTGCAGGAACGCCTGCGCCTGAGCTTCCGGACGTGCGACATCATCCAGCAAGCTGCCCGCCAGGGCCTGATTGAGGCAACCCTGCCGCGCCAACTGCCGTTCCCGGGCGAGCGCCACGCGCTGAGCCACGACCAAAGAAGCCTCTCCATCAGGCGCCTGCGCCAGCACCTCGGGCGAAACGGCAGGCACTTCGATCTGCACATCGATGCGATCCAGCAAAGGCCCGCTGAGCTTGCCCTGGTAGCGCAACACCTGGTCTGGCGTACAGCGACAAGCCTTTGTCGGATGCCCCAGATACCCACAAGGGCACGGGTTCATTGCCCCCAGCAACTGAAACCGGGCGGGGAAGTCATGGCGGCGAGCCGCGCGCGAAATGGTGATTTCGCCGGTTTCGAGCGGCTCACGCAGCGCTTCCAGCGCCTGCCGGGGAAATTCAGGCAACTCATCCAGAAACAGCACACCGTGGTGAGACAGTGAAATTTCACCAGGCCTCGGCGGAGATCCGCCGCCAACCAAAGCGACAGAAGACGCACTGTGATGCGGGCTGCGGACCACCCTTTGCTGCCAACGAGTTGGGTCGAAATGCCCTGCGAGGCTGAGTACGGCCGCCGACTCCAGCGCCTCGTCCGCAGACATGGGCGGCAGCAGACCGCCAAAGCGCTGCGCCAGCATCGATTTGCCGGAGCCAGGCGGCCCGACCATCAGCAGGCTATGCTGCCCTGCAGCGGCCACCTCCAAAGCCCGCTTGGCGGCGCTCTGCCCCTTCACTTCCAGAAGATCCCCACCCGCTGGGCGCGCGACGGCCCCACCCTGCCGAGCAACTGCACACAGCCCACCGCCTTCGCGCAAGGCCGTGACCACATCCGCCAGATGCGGCGCCTCCCGCACCGTGACATCAGGGACCAACGCGGCCTCGCGGGCGCTGGCGACTGGCAAAACCAACTGCCTGCACCGGGCCTCTGCGCCCCCCTCACGCCGAAGCGCCAACGCCATCGGCAAGGCCCCGCGAACAGGACGCAACTCACCACCGAGCGACAACTCGCCAGCAAACTCCTTGTCCGCCAGAGCCGATGGCTCAATATGGCCCATCGCAGCCAAAATGCCCAGGGCAATGGGCAAATCGAAGCGCCCCGATTCTTTGGGTAGATCAGCTGGCGCCAGATTCACGGTGATCCGCTTGTTGAAGGGAAACTCAAGTCCGCTGTTGCTCAGGGCCGCCCGAACGCGCTCTCGGGCCTCCTTCACTTCGGTATCGGCCAAGCCGACGAGGGTGAAGCACGGCAAGCCGTTGGCGAGATGGACCTCCACCGTCACGGCCGGCGCGTGCAAGCCATCCAGAGAACGGCTGTGAACAATGGCCAAGGACATGGCCCCTCCTGTGTATGCCGGCAACACGATGCACCGCAGAGGGCCGCCCGCCGCACCCTCGCCGCACTTTCATGCGCAGCGATTGTGCCGAGCGAAGCTCGCCAGTCGATTCCCCCTTAAGGGGCTTGTGTTTGCCATGCACAACGTTTGACGCACACAATCAGTGCGGCGATATCTGCCATGCTGTTAACGAAGTCTCACAAATCCCCGTTTTGGGGCACCAACTTGGCCGCTACACAAATCTGGTGCACACATTTTCGGACCCCAGCGATTGCTCACCGTTTTGGCGCGTTGGCATGGATCCTGCAGACTGGGTTGCGTAACTTTTTTTGTCTGACAACCTCATCGGAGAACCAACCATGAAAATGGTGACAGCCATCGTCAAGCCCTTCAAGCTTGATGAAGTGCGTGAGGCCCTGTCCGCCATTGGCGTCCAAGGCATCACCGTGACCGAAGTCAAGGGCTTCGGTCGCCAGAAGGGCCATACCGAGCTGTATCGCGGCGCGGAATACGTGGTCGACTTCCTCCCCAAGGTCAAGATTGAAGCGGCTGTGGATGAGTCCATCCTGGATCGCGTCATTGAAGCCATCGAGTCGTCGGCACGTACCGGCAAGATCGGTGATGGCAAGATCTTCGTGACCACACTCGAACAAGTCATCCGCATCCGTACCGGCGAGACCGGCAAGGACGCCATGTAATCCGGGACGAGTCGTTCTCCCAGGCATTTTTTGATTCATCCAAGAGGCATTTCATGAGAAAACTCCTTGCGTCTCTCGCGCTGGGGCTGGCGGCCTTCGGTGTGTTTGGCGTCTCCTACGCCCAAGACACCGCCGCTTCGGCTCCCGTGGCCGCTTCTGCTGTTGCAGAGGCCCCCTCTGCAGCAGAAGCCGCGTCGGCTCCTGCTGCTGAAGCATCCGCAGCTTCTGAAGCTGCTCCAGCTGCTGCCCCTGTTCCCAACAAGGGCGACACCACCTGGATGATGGTCTCCACCCTGCTGGTGATCCTGATGACCATCCCCGGTCTGGCGCTGTTCTACGGCGGCCTGGTCCGCAGCAAGAACATGCTGTCCGTGCTGATGCAAGTGATGGTGACCTTCTCGCTGATCGTCGTGCTGTGGTTCGTTTACGGCTACAGCCTGGCTTTCACCGAAGGTAACGCCTTCATCGGTGGCCTGGACCGACTCCTGATGAAGGGTGTGTGGGACAACGTCGCTGGCACCTTCGCCAACGGCGCCACTTTCAGCAAGGGTGTCGTGATCCCCGAGATCGTGTTTGCAGCCTTCCAGGCCACGTTCGCCGGCATCACCTGTGCCCTGATCGTCGGTGCATTCGCCGAACGCGCCAAGTTCTCGGCCGTACTGCTGTTCATGGCCCTGTGGTTCACCTTCTCCTATGCTCCGATCGCTCACATGGTCTGGTTCTGGATGGGTCCTGACGCCTACACCGGTGCTGACGTGGTTGATGCCATGAACGGCAAGGCCGGCCTGATCTGGCAATGGGGTGCCCTGGACTTCGCAGGTGGTACCGTGGTGCACATCAACGCCGCTGTGGCTGGCCTGGTTGGCGCCTACATGATCGGCAAGCGCATCGGTTACGGCAAGGAAGCCTTCACCCCGCACTCGCTGACCCTGACCATGGTTGGTTCCGCTCTGCTGTGGGTGGGCTGGTTCGGCTTCAACGCCGGCTCTGCTCTGGAAGCCAACGGCTTCGCTGCACTGGCCTTCATCAACACCTTCGCAGCCACCGCTGCTGCGGTGCTGGGCTGGATCCTGGGTGAAGCGCTGATCAAGGGCAAGGCCTCGATGCTGGGTGCCGCCTCTGGTGCTGTGGCTGGTCTGGTCGCCATCACGCCTGCAGCCGGTAACGTCGGCATCGGCGGCGCACTGATCATCGGTGTGCTGGCTGGCCTGATCTGCCTGTGGGGTGTGACCGGTCTGAAGAAGATCCTGGGTGCAGACGACTCGCTGGACGTCTTCGGTGTCCACGGCGTGGGCGGCATCCTGGGTGCGCTGCTGACTGGCGTGTTCAACTCGCCCAACCTCGGTGGCCCGAGCGCTGTCGGTGACTGGGTCACTGCCACCACCATCACCCCGGCTGACTACTCCATCGTGAGCCAGGTGATTGTCCAGGCCAAGGCCGTCGGCCTGACCATCGTCTGGTCGGCTGTGGTCTCCTTGATCGCCTACAAGATCGTTGATCTGGTGATCGGCCTGCGCGTACCGGAAGAAGAAGAGCGCGAAGGTCTTGACCTGACTGCTCACGGCGAAACCGCCTACCACAAGTGATCTGAACGGATCACCTGATGCGAAAGGGCTGCCCTCGGGCAGCCCTTTTTCTTTTGGGTCAAACCACAAGGCCATGGTTGTTTCTAGAATGGCACCTCCAACAAGAGGAATGCCCCATCCATGGTTCCACACCTGATCACCGCACTGACTGGCCCCATCAATGAACTCGAGCAACGCATGCTCGAATCCATGCCGGCCATCGAACGTTGGTTCCGACTGGAATGGATGGAGCACACACCACCGTTCTACACATCGGTGGACCTGCGCAACGCTGGTTTCAAGCTCGCCCCGGTTGACACCAATCTGTTTCCTGGTGGGTTCAACAACCTGACGCCCGAGATGCTGCCGCTGGCCGTTCAGGCTGCCATGGCGGCCATCGAAAAGATCTGCCCCGAAGCCAAGAACCTGCTGCTGATTCCCGAAAAGCACACCCGCAACACGTTCTACCTGTCGAACGTGGCGCGCCTGATGCAGATCTTCGGGCTCGCAGGCCTCAATGTGCGTCTGGGCACGCTGGACGAGACCATCAAGGAGCCCACCGAATTGCCCTTGCCCGATGGTGGCTCACTGACGGTGGAGCCGCTGATTCGCACCAAGCGCCGGCTGGGGCTCAAGCACTTCGACCCCTGCACGATCTTGCTCAACAACGATCTGTCTGCCGGCATCCCCGAGGTGTTGACCGGCTTGCACGAGCAATACCTGCTGCCACCGCTGCATGCGGGCTGGGCTGTACGCCGCAAGAGCCAGCATTTCGCGTCTTATGAAGAGGTCGCCAAGAAGTTCGCCAAGCTGCTGGGCATGGACCCCTGGCTGATCAACCCGATGTACTCTGTGTGTGATGAGGTGGATTTCCAGGAAGGCACCGGCAACGAATGTCTGCAATCGCAGGTTGATGCACTGCTCAACAAGATCCGCCGCAAATACAAGGAATACGGGATCAACGAGAAGCCCTTCGTGATCGTCAAGGCTGACAACGGTACTTATGGCATGGGCATCATGACGGTGCGCGACGCCAAGGAAATAGTGGATTTGAGCCGACGCGCTCGCAACAAGATGTCCGTCGTGAAGGACGGCCAACAAGTGAACCGCGTGATCATCCAGGAGGGGGTTCCCACCTACGAGCAGCTCAATGATGCAGTGGCTGAGCCCGTTGTCTACATGATCGACCGCTATGTCGTGGGCGGGTTCTACCGCGTTCACGCCGACCGTGGTATCGACGAGAACCTCAATGCACCCGGCTCCAGCTTTGTGCCGCTGGCCTTTGCCGAGCCCACCCAATTGCCGCGGCCCGGTGCCAAGCCCGGGGTCAGCGCGCCCAATCGTTTTTACATGTATGGCGTCATTGGCAGACTGGCCATGCTGGCAGCCAGCTACGAGTTGGAAGCGACCGACCCGGACGCAGAGACTTACGACTGAAAACAAGGGAAAATGGCGGATCGCGTTTTTTCGTGACCCCCGCTCGTGCAATCCAATTCCAACGCCAAGCTTTCTGCTTCCCAGTTGGCCGCCCTCACCTTGGGCGCCATCGGTGTCGTCTACGGTGACATCGGCACCAGTCCTCTGTATGCGCTCAAGGAAGTCTTCGCGCATGGGCACCTGCCACTGACGCCGGAAACCATTTACGGCATCCTGTCCATCATGGTCTGGACGCTGACTGTGATCGTGTCACTGAAGTACGTGACCCTGATCCTGCGTGCAGACAACAATGGCGAGGGTGGGCTGATCGCCATGCTGGCCCTGGCTTCCACCGCCGTTCATGACCGTCCCAGGGTCAGGGGTGTACTGCTGGGTATCGGCATATTTGGCACAGCCATCTTTTTCGGTGACGGCGTGATCACCCCCGCCATTTCCGTGTTGTCGGCGGTAGAAGGCCTTGAAGTGGCGGCCCCAGGGCTGGAACGCTTCGTCGTCCCCGTCACGCTGATGGTGCTGACAGTGCTGTTTCTCGTGCAAAAACACGGTACCGGCGGCATCGGCAAGGCGTTTGGCCCTGTAACGGCACTGTGGTTCATCGTGCTGGCCGTGCTGGGTGTCATCCACATTGCGGAAAATCCCCACATCCTGGTGGCATTGAGCCCCCACTACGCGCTGAACTTCATGTTCGACCACCCCAAAGCGGCGTTCATTTCGCTGGGGGCTGTGGTCTTGTGTGCAACGGGCGCTGAGGCGCTGTACGCCGACATGGGGCACTTTGGCAAACAACCCATCCGGCTGGCCTGGTTCATCCTGGTGATGCCATCGCTGATCCTGAACTATTTTGGCCAGGGGGCCATGCTGCTGCAACATCCTGAAAACGTCGAAAATCCGTTCTTCGAGATGGCGCCGCAATGGGCCTTGTACCCGCTGGTGGCCTTGGCCACCTTTGCCACGGTGATTGCGTCACAAGCCTTGATCTCGGCCGCGTTTTCCGTGACCAAGCAGGTGATCCAGCTCGGCTATCTGCCCCGCCTGCGCATCCTGCACACCTCGGTCAATGAGACCGGCCAGATCTACATCCCCTTTGTGAACTGGGGGCTCTACGCCTGTATCGTGCTGGCCGTGGTGTTCTTCGGCTCCAGTGGCAAGCTGGCTGCGGCCTACGGCATCACCGTGACGATCGACATGCTGATCACCACGCTGATGACCTTCTTCGTCATCCGCTATGCCTGGCACATGTCGCTGCCGCTGTGCATCTTCGCCACCGGCTTCTTCTTCACCATCGACATCATGTTCTTCAGTGCCAACGTCATCAAGGTGATCGACGGCGGCTGGTTCCCGCTGCTGATTGGCGCTGTGATGTTCATGCTGATGAAAACCTGGAAGGAAGGCCGTGCGCTGCTCAGTGAACGGCTGCGCGCCGACTCGATCGAGCTGCGCCCCTTCCTGGATGCGGTGTTCGCCAGTCCGCCGACCCGTGTGCAGGGCACAGCCGTGTTCCTCAATGCCGATGCGGGCACCACGCCCAATGCCTTGCTGCACAACCTCAAGCACAACAAGGTGCTGCATGAACAGAACCTGTTCGTGACGGTGAACCTGCATGAAGTGCCCTGGATCGGCTTCGAAAAGCGCATCGAGATCACGCCCTTGGGTCGCTCGTGCTGGCAGGTCATCCTGCATTTCGGCTTCAAAAACGAGCCCGATGTGCCCGAGGCGCTGAAGCTGCTCAAGCAGCACCGGGTCAACATCGACGACATGGAAACCAGCTACTTCCTGTCGCGCGACATCGTCATCCCGACCATTGGCAGCGGCATGGCTCCGTGGCGTGAAAAGCTGTTTGCCAGCATGCACCGCAATGCTTCCGGTGCCGCTGACTTCCTGAGTCTGCCGACCAACCGCGTGATCGAAATGGGCTCCAAGGTGGAGATCTGAACAGGCTGCTGAAACCCCTCCAGGACTGCTTCCGAGACACCTCGCTGGCCGCTGTGTCGGCTGGCTTCGTCTCGACCCTGGTCGGTTTCACCAGCACGATCGCGCTGATCTTCCAGGCTGCCCGCTCATTGGGCGCCACGCCCGAGCAGGTCAGCTCATGGGTCTGGGCACTGGGCATCGGCATGGGTTTGACCACGCTGCTGCTGTCACTGCGTGAGCGCATACCCATCCTGGTGACCTGGTCCACGCCGGGCGCTGCCGTGATTGCGGCGGCCTCTGCCGGGGTGTCCTTGCCTGAAGCCGTCGGGGCCTTTCTCGTCTGCGGCGCACTGACAGTCTTGGTGGGCATCACCGGCCTGTTCGAGCGGATGATGAACCGCATTCCGTTCGCCTTGGCCTCAGGCCTGCTGGCGGGCATCCTGGCGCGCTTTGCACTGCAAGCCTTCTCTGGCGCTCAAATTCAGCCAGCGCTGGTGCTGACCATGTTCGCGATCTATCTGATCGGGCGGCGGTGGTGGCCCCGCTACGCGGTGGTTGGTGTGCTGCTCAGTGGCACGACGCTGGCCGCCGCGCTGGGCCAGATCAATGTGCTGGCACTGCGGCTTGATCTGGCTGCGCCGGTCGGCGTGATGCCTGCGTGGTCGTGGCACGCCATCATCGGCATGGGCCTGCCCTTGTTCATCGTCACACTGGCATCGCAGGCCGTTCCAGGTGTCTCGGCCATCCGCGTGATGGGCTACAAACCACCGGTCTCGTCCATGATGACCTGGTCCGGCATCGCGACCATCGTGTTCGCGCCTTTTGGGGGCTATACCTTCAACCTCGCCGCCATCACGGCTTCCATCGTGCTCAGTCCCCATGCCCATGCGGACGCCAGCAAGCGCTACACCGCCGCCATCATGTCGGGGCTGTTCTACATCCTGATGGGGCTCATGGGTGGTGCCGTGGCCGGCGTGCTGGCCGCATCACCGCCGGCCCTGGTGATGGGTATCGCTGGCCTGGCCTTGCTGGGCACCATTGGCAACGGTCTGGCCGTGGCCTTGCGAGATGAACACCACCGCGAAGCGGCCCTGATCACCTTCCTGGTCACGCTGTCGGGCCTCACCCTGCTGGGCATCAGTTCGGCGTTCTGGGGCCTGGTAGCCGGCACGGTTTCTCTGTTGGTGCAACACTTCAGGGCACCACGACCTGATTCAAATGATTCCCCATGAAGCTCCTATTCGTCGCTGACCCGCTCGACAGTTTCAAGATCTACAAGGACAGCACCTTTGCGATGATGCGCGAGGCCGCGCAGCGTGGTCACGACATCTGGGCCTGTCAGCCACATGAACTGCGCTGGCAACGCGGCAGCCTGGTTGAGGCACGCATGCAGCACATCCGTCTCACGGGCCATCCGGACAACTGGTACAACGTGATCTCGGCCGAGACCCAACCCTTGTCCAGCATGGGTGCGGTGGTGATGCGCAAGGACCCACCGTTCGACCAGGAATACCTGTACACCACGCACCTGCTGAGCCAGGCTGAACGCGATGGCGCCCGGGTCTTCAACCGCCCATCGGCCTTGCGGGAGCACCCCGAAAAGCTCGCCATCATGGAATTTCCCGAGTTCATCGCCCCCACGCAGGTGACGAAGGACATCGAAGCCATCCGGGCCTTCCATGCCGAGCACCAGGACATCATCCTCAAGCCGCTGGACGGCATGGGCGGCATGGGCATCTTCCGGGTCAAGGCCGATGGGTTGAATCTGGGGAGCATTGCCGAAACGCTGACCCACCAGGAAACCCAGACCATCATGGTGCAGGCCTTCCTGCCAGCCATCACCGAGGGCGACAAGCGGGTGCTGCTGATGAACGGCAAGCCCGTGCCATTTGCACTGGCGCGCATTCCTCAAGGTGACGAAGTGCGAGGCAACCTGGCTGCCGGCGGCAAGGGTGTCGCCCGCCCTCTCAGCGACAGCGACCGCCACATCGCCGAGTCACTGGGACCCGTGCTGGCCGCCCGTGGACTGCTGCTGGTCGGGCTCGACATCATTGGTGACCGGCTCACGGAAATCAATGTCACCAGCCCCACGTGCTTCCAGGAAATCACCGACCAGACTGGCTTCAACGTCGCTGCCGCTTTCATGGACGCACTTGAATCACAGCTTCAGGGCTGACAATAGCCCTCCTTCGCCCTCGACCGTACAACACGCTTCCGCATGGCCCTCCTGACCCTCAACGATGCCTGCCTGGCCTTTGGCCACGTGGCTCTGCTCGATCACACCTCGTTCTCGCTCGAAACCAGCGAGCGCGTGGGTCTCATTGGCCGCAACGGCACGGGCAAATCCTCCTTGCTGAAGATCATCGCCGGCATGGAGCGACCTGACGATGGCCAGTTGCAGCTGCAAAACGGCCTGCACATCGCCTACGTGCACCAGGAACCCAGCTTCCCGGAAGGCATCAATGTGTTCGAAGCCGTGAGCCTGGGCTTGCAGGAAGTGCGCACCCTGCGGGACCGCTTCGAGGCCCACGCCGAGGGAGATGACCTCGATGCCCTGATGACTCAGATTGAAGCCCGCAACGGCTGGAATTGGGAGCAGCGGGTCGAAGAAACGCTGCACCGCCTGCAACTTGACCCACAAGCGGCCCTCGCTGGACTGTCTGGCGGCACCCGCAAGCGCGTGGCGCTGGCTCAAGCCCTGGTGGCCTCACCCGACGTGCTGCTGCTGGACGAGCCGACCAACCACCTGGATCTGGACGCCATCACCTGGCTGGAGGAATTGCTGGTCGCCTTCAAGGGCAGTATTTTGCTGATCTCCCACGACCGCGCCTTCCTTGACAACGTCTGCACCCGCATCGTCGAGCTCGACCGTGGCGTGCTGCGCTCCTATCCGGGCAACTTTGCGGCCTATGAAACCCTGAAGGCACAACAACTGGCCGACGAAGCCCTGGCCAATGCCCGCTTCGACAAGCTGCTGGCTCAGGAGGAGGTCTGGATCCGCAAGGGCGTGGAGGCCCGCCGCACGCGCTCGGTGGCCCGCGTCAAACGCCTGCATGATCTGCGTGAAGCCCGTTCCGTGCGCCGCGATGTGGTCGGCCGGGTCAAACTGGAGGTCTCCCAGGGCGACCGCAGCGGCAAGATCGTCGCGGAGCTGGACAATGTGTCGAAGCAGTTCGGCGGCAGGCCCATCGTCAAGGGCTTCTCGGGCACCATCATGCGCGGCGACAAGGTCGGCCTGGTCGGGCCCAATGGGGCCGGCAAGAGCACGCTGCTGAAGATCATCCTGGGTGAGCTGCAGCCCGATTCCGGCATCGTGCGGCAAGGTGCCAACCTGCAAGTGGCCTATTTCGACCAGATGCGTGACAACCTCAATCTGGACGCCACGCTGGCCGACTTCATCAGCCCGGGCAGCGAATGGATCGAGATCAATGGCTCGCGCAAGCACGTGATGGGCTATCTGCAAGACTTCCTGTTTGCCCCAGCCCGAGCCAACTCACCCGTGCGCACACTCAGCGGGGGGGAGCGCAACCGCCTGCTGCTGGCGCGCTTGTTTGCCAAGCCGTCGAACGTGCTGGTGCTCGACGAGCCGACCAACGACCTCGACATCGACACCCTGGACCTGCTGGAGGAGTTGCTGGCCGACTACCCCGGCACCGTTTTCCTCGTCAGCCACGACCGACGCTTCCTGGACAATGTGGTCACCAGTACCATCGTGTCTGAAGGCGACGGCCTGTGGCGCGAGTACGAAGGTGGCGTGGAAGACTGGCTGATCCAGTCCCGCCGGGCCAAAGCCCTGGCGAACTCGGCGGCCTCGCGCAGCAACGCATCGACTGCCAGTGCACCAGCCGCCAGCGAGCCAGCCAAAGAGGCTTCGCCGCCCGAAACAGCCCCTGCTGCGGCACCCTCTACACCCAAGCGCAAGCTGAGCTACAAGGAGCAGCGCGAGCTGGATGAGTTGCCCAACCGCATTGCTGCACTGGAAACCGAACAAGCGGCGCTGCAGACCCAACTGGCCGACCCGGATATTTACAAAAAAGACCCGAAAGGCGTGCCGGCCATACAAGCCCGTCATGACGCCATCGACGAGGAGCTGCTGACCTTGCTGGAGCGCTGGGAAGAACTCGGCCAGCGCTGAGCGCGATCAGGCTGCCGCTTCGGACACCGGCTTCTTGCCGGTCCCACCCACCGTCGCGAACAATTCGCCTGCCTTTTGCTCAGGGTCATCGCTCGACAGCACCGCCTCCAGCAAAGCTGCCAGGCGACGGGTATCTGAGCGCAGCACCTTCTGCTTGACCGAAGCGACCTGGGTGGGATGCATGGAAAAGCTGCGCAAGCCCATGGCCAGCAGCAGCTCCGTGAAAGCTGGGTCACCCGCCATTTCGCCGCACACGCTCACCCCCTTGCCCGCTTCACGCGCCTGGCGGATGGTGGACATGATCAGCTGCAGCACCGCAGGATGCCAGGGGTCGTACAGGTGCGACACAGCCTCGTCTGCCCGGTCGATGGCCAGGGTGTACTGGATCAGGTCATTGGTCCCGATCGAAACGAAGTCGAAGTAACGCAGGAACAGCGGCATGGTCAAAGCCGCAGCGGGCACCTCGATCATGGCGCCCAGTTCCACCTCACCAAACGGTTTGCCTGCTTCGATGAGCTGACGCTTGGCATGCGCCAGGTTGTCCAGCGTGAGGCGGATCTCGTGCAGGCTGGCCAGCATCGGGATCAGGATCTTGACCGGCCCATGATGGGAAGCTCGCAGCAGCGCCCGCAATTGCCTGCGGAACATGCTGGGCTCGGACAGGCTCCAGCGGATCGCACGCAGACCCAATGCCGGATTCAGGATGGACTCGTGCCGCAACTCGGACTGGCTCATGCCATCAATCGGCTTGTCGGCACCAATGTCGACCGTACGGATCGTCACCGGCAGGCCCTTCATCGACTCGACCGCCCGGCGATAAGCGTCGTACTGTTCCTCTTCATCCGGCAAGTTGTCGATGCCGCGCCCCATGAACAGGAATTCGCTGCGGAACAGCCCCACGCCCACCGCCCCGGCCTGCAAGGCGGCATCGGCGTCTTCCGGCATCTCGATGTTGGCCAGCAGCTCGATGCGTTCGCCATCGAGCGTGACCGCAGGCGTGTGCCGCAAACGCGCCAGGCGGCTGCGCTCCACCTCGCTCTGGCGCTGCCTGAATCGGTATTCCTCCAGCACGATGGGCGACGGGTCCACGATGACCAGCCCTGCGTCGCCATCGATGATGACGTAGTCGTCCTGACGGATCAGGTTGCTGGCCTGACGGGCCCCGACCACGGCCGGGATGTCCATGCTGCGCGCCACGATGGCGGTGTGCGAGGTCTTGCCGCCCACATCCGTGACAAAGCCTTTGAACACGCTGCGCTTGAAGTTCAGCATGTCAGCGGGCGAAATGTCGCTGGCCACCAGCACGAGGGGCTCATCACCACCGAAGTCACGCGGCTCATGGGCCGCAGGCATGCCGTGTACGCCACCACGACCCAGGGTGCGCAGCAATCGCTCCACCACCTGTTCCAGATCCGCCTTGCGTTCGCGCAGGTAGGCGTCTTCCATGTCGTCGAAGTGCCGGGCCAGCACCTCCAGTTGAGCCGACAAGGCCCATTCCGCGTTGTAGTGGCGCTTGGTGATCCACTCGACCGAAGCGCCAATCAACGCCTCGTCCTGCAGGAGCATCTGGTGCACATCAAGCAAGGCGGCCAACTCGGTCGGCGCATCGGCCGGCAGATCTCTCTTGAGCACCTCGAACTCTCGGGCCACCACGTCACGGGTGTCCAGCAGACGGGTGACTTCGTCATTGACCTTGGCCGGGTCAATGAAGTGGTGAGGCACATCGACGCGGCTCGACGCCACCAGCACAGCCCGTCCGATGGCCACTCCGCGCGATACCGGCAAACCAAAGATCTGAATGCTCATAGGGTTGATGCTACCAGCGCCAGCAAGGCATCGGCCTGAGGATTTATGCGGGAATCGCATGACAAGACTGTCACGCCCGCATGAGCCGATGCGGTCACCGTTCTGTCATGCGAGATTCACGCCAGCGTCATCGCCCGCATCAAAACTGGCAACCCAACACACGAGTGTCTGGAGATGATGATGAGGGATTTGCCACTGCCGACGCAGCCGATTGCTGACCTGCGCCCCACCATTTCGGCCGAAGCCCGCGCCGCACGGAGGTCACTTCACCCTGGCTCGACGCAACCGATTGAAGTCGTTTGGGCTCGCAATCCGGAAGATGTTCTCGCGGCCCAACGCCTGAGGTACGAGGTTTTCGCCGAGGAAATGGGTGCGCGCCTGAGCGTGCCCGCCGGCAGCCCCGAACGCCATGACATCGACCTGTTTGACCCGTTCTGCGAGCACCTGCTGGTGCGTCTGGCTGATACCGGTCAGGTCATTGGCACCTACCGCGTGCTCACCCCGGCAGCAGCCAAGCGGGTCGGTGGCCTGTACAGCGAAACCGAATTCGACCTGACCCGCCTGCGCCCCCTGCGCGGCAAGATGGTGGAGCTGGGCCGCAGCTGCGTGCACCCGGATCACCGCAACGGTGGGGCCATCCTGGCCCTGTGGGGCGCCCTGGCTGAATTCATGGTTCGCAACGATCTGGACACCATGATCGGCTGCGCCAGTATCAGCATGCGCGACGGTGGTCACGTGGCCGCCAGCCTGTGGGAGCAGCTGCGTCAGACCCACCTGGCCCCGATCGAAGTCCAGGTGCGCCCACGCCTGCCGCTGCCGGTGGAAGACCTGCAGCGCGACCTGCCGGTCGAGCCCCCTGCACTGATCAAGGGCTACCTGCGCTGCGGCGCCAAGATTCTGGGCGCCCCCGCCTGGGATCCTGACTTCAACACCGCCGATCTGCCGATGCTGATGCGCATCGAAGATCTGCCCACCAGGTACCGCCGCCACTTCCTGGGCGCCTGAAACAGGTCAAAAGGCGCATAGACTGCGCGCCATGACGCAGTCTCCCGCCTCTACGCCCAAGGGCGCCTCTCCAGCCAGCCTGCCGCTCTCGGCCCTCCTGAGCCGCTGCGCTGATGCAGTGGGGGCGGTCATGCAGGGCAAGTCCTTGACAGATGCCCTGCAGGCCTGCCCGGCACCAGAACGCCCCGGCGTACAGGCCCTGTCTTTCACCGTGCTGCGCCGCCTGGGCCTGGCCCAGGCCTTGAAGCAGGAACTGGTGCCACGCCAACCTGCCCCATGGGTCGACAACCTGCTGGTGTCGGCCCTGGCCCTGGCTTGCGGCAACGAGTACAACGCCCACACGCTGGTAGATCAGGCCGTCGAGGCCGCCAAACGCAAGGCTCCCCGTACCAGCGGCCTGGTGAATGCCGTGTTGCGGCGTTTTCTGCGCGAGCGCGACGCCCTGATCGAGAAGGCCGACAGCCCAGTCGCCCGCTTCAATCACCCCCTGTGGTGGATCAAGCACCTGCGTACGGATTGGCCCGCGCAATGGGCCGACCTGCTGCACGCCAATCAGGGCCAGCCCCCCATGACGCTGCGCGTCAACGCCCGGCATGGCACCGTCGAGCACTACCTTGAACGCCTGCAACAAGCCGGCATCGCGGGCCGACTGCTGCCACCCGAGTTGGGCACACCACAAGGCATCGAGCTGGCCAAAGCCGTGCCCGTGCAGCAGTTGCCGGGCTTTGCGGAGGGCGATGTGTCCGTGCAGGACGCCAGTGCACAGCGGGCTGCGCCCCTCCTGCTGGCCCCCATTGACGGCCACACCTTGCCCTCTGGCGCACGCGTGCTCGATGCCTGCGCGGCGCCTGGCGGCAAGACCGCGCACCTGCTGGAGCTGGCTGATCTGGATGTGCTCGCACTGGACACCGACGCTCACCGGCTGACACGCGTGGCGGACACCTTGAAGCGCCTGCACCTGCAGGCCGACATGAAGGCCGCCGATGCTTCACAGCTGGAAGCCTGGTGGGATGGACGTCCGTTTGATGCCATCTTGCTGGACGCGCCCTGCAGCGCCTCGGGCATCGTGCGCCGCCACCCGGACGTACGCTGGCTGCGCCGTCCCAGCGACATCCAGGCCCTGGCGCGCACGCAGGCCCGCCTGCTCGACGCATTGTGGCGCACACTGAAACCCGGCGGCCGACTGCTGTACTGCACCTGTTCGGTGTTCAAGGAAGAAGGCGAGCACCAGATCGACGCATTTTTGCAACGAACGCCCGATGCGAGGGCATTGCCAGCCCCCGGTCACCTGCTCCCTGTGGTCGAATACCCTGCAACAGATGCGACAGGCCACGATAGCCTGCCGCCAGATTCGGGAGATGGCTTCTATTACGCCAGACTGAGCAAGGCCCCCGACGCGACATGACCGAACTGCACCGCCGCCAGCTGCTCACAAGCAGCTTGAAGGCCCTGCTGAGTGTCTCCCTGACCTCCGCAGGGCTGCCGGCTTTGGCAGACACCGGGGCCAATGCGGCCTCCATCGACCTGCATCAGATCCAGCTGGAACGGGGTGACGACGGTCTCCAGTTGAGCTACCGTGTGGTTTTCGATCTCCCCAAAGACATTGAAGATGCCCTTTACAAAGGGGTCGCCGTGGTCTTCGTCGCCGAAACCACCCTGCTCAAGCGCCGTTGGTACTGGAGTGACAAGCAGCGCAGTCGTGCTACCAGAAGGTGGCGGCTGGCCTACCAGCCTCTCACGCGCCGCTGGCGCCTGACCCAGGACGGCCTGGCTCGCCAATACAACTCGCTCGAAGATGCCCTGTTCATGATCTGCCGGGTCAATGAATGGCGCATTGGCGAGAACGTGCCTGCCGGCGACGAGCGCGACTACTACGTCGACTTCAGCTTCCGGCTCGATACGGACGAACTGCCTCGCCCCATGCAGATCGGACTGGGTATCCAGAGCGACTGGAACATCGCCGTGCAACGCCAGATCAATGTCAGCATCGCACGCTGACACACGCCCATGAGCAGCGCACGTTCCAACCGTCTTGCCTGGATCGTGGCGGGCGTGGCCATCACCGGCATGTCACTGTTGCTGGGTTTCCTGCTGGTGTTTGCCACCCAAAACTCGGAGCGACTCGAGCCGCACTTTGGCTGGCTGTTCGGTGTGAATGCAGCCATTGCATCGGCACTGGTGCTGGTGATCGTCGCTACACTGGGACGGTTGGTCATCCGTCTGCGCAACCGCAAGTTTGGCAGCAAGCTGCTGCTCAAGCTCGCGGGCATTTTCGGATTGGTCGCCGTGGTGCCTGGCGTGCTGATCTACACCGTGTCATACCAGTTCGTGTCACGCAGCATCGAGACCTGGTTCGACGTGCGCGTAGAAGGCGCACTGGAAGCCGGCCTCAACCTGGGTCGCAGCACACTGGACGCGCTCAGCAGCGACCTCGCCAACAAGACCCAGCTGGCTGCCGAGCGACTCGGTGAGACAGGCAGCTCGCTGTACAGCGACGGCTCCCCGGGCGTGCTCGCGCTGGAACGTGTACGCGAACAACTCGGCGCGCAATCGGTGGCGCTGGTCAGCGAAAACGGTCTCGTCGAAGTGGCAGCGGGCACCAATGACACCACCACCTTGACGTCCGAGCGCGTGTCGTTGAGCTGGCGACAGGAAGCACGATCCAAGGGCGTCTTCAGCATCATCGAGGGCCTGGAAGACAAGGAGCAGGATGAAGCACCCGCTCCTGCTGCCGCAGCGGGTGAACCCGCCCGGGTGATTGCCCTGGCCTGGCTGCCCGATCGCAGCTACAGCCTGCAGAGCAAAGGTCACTACCTGCTGGTGACCCAGAAGATGCGTGCCGACCTGGTACGCAATGCCCTGGACGTGCAGCGCGCCTACAGCGAATACCAGCAGCGTTCACTGGGCCGGCAAGGGCTGCGCCGCATGTACATCGGCACGCTCACCCTGGCCCTGGTGCTGGCGGTGTTTGGCGCCTTTTTACTGGCAGCCACGCTCGGCCAGCAGCTGGCCCGCCCACTGCTGTTGCTGGCCGAAGGCGTGGACAAGGTGGCCAAAGGCGACCTGAGCCCCAAAGCCATCTTCGCCACACGCGACGAGCTCGGTGGACTGACACGCTCCTTTGCAGCCATGACCCAGCAGCTGGCCGATGCCCGCTCCCTGGCCGATCGCAGTGTGCTGGAGCTCGACAGCGCGCGCGCCTATCTGCAGACCATTCTGGACAACCTCACTGCCGGGGTGATCGTGTTCGATCGCCAGGGCCGTATCGACACATTGAACCCCAGTGCCACACGCATCCTGCGTGCACCGCTGTCGGCCTACCTTGGCAAGCGGCTCTCCGAAGTCGAGGGGCTGGAAGACTTCGCGCAGGCCCTCAAGGCCCGCTTCGAGCTCTACGACAGCGACCCCACACCAGGCGAGCGGCAGCAATGGCAGGAGTCGTTTGAGTTGCAAATGGGGGCCGACAAGGTCGGCATCACCCTGCTGGTGCGTGGCGCCGATCTGCCTCCGGACGCCAAGCTCATCGTGTTCGACGATATCTCGGATGTGGTCTCCGCTCAGCGGACCGAGGCATGGAGCGAAGTGGCACGCCGCGTGGCGCACGAAATCAAGAACCCCTTGACGCCCATCCAGCTGTCTGCGGAGCGCCTGCAGATGAAGCTCGAGAGCAAGCTCGACGACGCGGGCCAGCAACTGCTCAAGCGCTCTACGGACACCATCGTCACCCAGGTGCAGGCACTCAAGACCCTGATCAACGAATTCAGGGACTACGCGCGCCTGCCATCAGCCAAGCTCTCCCCTCTCGACCTCAATGCCCTTGTGAACGATGTGCTGGGCCTGTATGGACAAGCGCTGGACGAAGGCACCCTGGTCGCGGATCTGACCCCGGATCTGCCGCCGATCATGGGCGACCCGACGCTGCTGCGGCAGGTCGTGCACAACCTCGTGCAAAACGGTCTGGATGTCATCGCCGAACACCCCCGTCAGGACACCAGCGGCAAGGTGCTGATCCGCACGGACCTCTCTCGCCTTCCTGATGGCACGATCCGTGCTGTCAAACTGGTCGTGCGAGACAACGGTCCAGGCTTCCCAGAAAAGATCCTCAAGCGCGCTTTCGAACCTTATGTAACCACCAAAGCCAAGGGCACGGGCCTGGGTCTGGCGGTGGTCAAAAAGATTGCTGACGAGCACGGCGCTCTGATCAGGCTCAGAAATATCGAAAGTACGGGTAAAGACCTTTGGAGTGGGGCTCAAGTTTCGTTATCATTTTCAAAGCTGTCATCCACACTACCTCAAGCGGGCTCATGAACATGGGCTGCGTCTTCCGAGGACTTCAAATACATGGCCACCATTCTTGTTGTTGACGACGAACTTGGCATCCGCGCCCTTCTCTCTGAAATCCTGACCGATGAAGGTCACAGCGTCGAAGTTGCTGAAAATGCAGTGCAAGCCCGCCGGCTGCGCGAACAATGCAAACCAGACCTGGTTTTGCTGGACATCTGGATGCCGGATGTCGATGGCGTGACCCTGCTCAAGGAATGGGCCGCCTGTGGTCAGCTGACCATGCCGGTCATCATGATGTCGGGACACGGCACCATTGACACCGCCGTCGAAGCAACCAAGTTTGGTGCCCAGGCCTTCCTGGAAAAGCCCATCACGATGCAGAAATTGCTGCGCGCGGTCGAACAAGGCCTCAGCAAGCCTGCACCCCGCCCGGCGGCACCTGCACCGGCACCCGTTCACATGGCCACGGTGACCCCGATCACCGCTGCCCCGTCGTACAACAGCAGCGCACCAGCGCTGGTAGCTGTGCGCAACGAGCCCCTGCATGCCGTGGAGAGCCACCATGTGGTCAGCAATGGCTACGGAGCCCACAAGGCCCTGTCGCACGAACAAAGCTTTGAACTCGACCGCCCGCTGCGTGAAGCCCGCGACGATTTCGAACGTGCCTACTTCGAGTTCCACCTGGCCCGCGAAGGCGGCAGCATGACCCGCGTTGCAGAAAAAACAGGCCTGGAACGCACCCACCTGTATCGAAAACTCAAACAATTGGGTGTCGATCTCAGTCGCAGCAAGAAAACTGCTTCAAATTGATGTATAGTCTAGGTCTTCGCTGATCGCTGCAACAAAAACAGCAAACAGCAAAGCGGCCTGGTAGCTCAGTTGGTAGAGCAGCGGATTGAAAATCCGCGTGTCGGTGGTTCGATTCCGCCCCAGGCCACCAAAATTCAAAAACCCCGCTAGCGCAAGCTGCGGGGTTTTTTACTTTGTGCGCCGCTTCATGAAAAGGCTGAGCAAGCAGCTTGCCGCACATCGACAGACTGATCGCAGGACAAGGCGCAGGACGCCAACAATTCCCGGGTCAACCCCCGTTGACGCATAAGGTTAGCCAGCGCGCTCCGCTGGTGCCCAATGGCCCCCTACAATTTTTCGGATCAGCTGAAACGCTCATCAAAGAAGTTCAACACCATGCTTCAGAAGCCGGCTCTATCGTCCTCGGATGCCATGACCATCCTTGAAGCCGCACGACGGGAAGCTCAAGCAAACAACTGGAATGTCTCCATCGCAGTCTGTGACGAGGGTGGCCACCTCCTCGCATTCACGAGGATGGATAACGCCAACATCGCATCTGCAGCGATTTCTCAGTCCAAAGCCCACACCGCCGTGCTCATAAAAAAGAGACCCGACTGGTTGAAGAAATGATCAACCAAGGGCGCTCTGCTTTTATTTCAGCACCAGGCATACAAGGGATGCTGGAAGGAGGCGTACCCATTTTCGCCGCAGGCTTCTGCGTAGGTGCAGTGGGGGTCAGCGGCGTGCAAGCCGTTCAAGATGCCCAAGTCGCTACGGCGGGGATTGCAGCGCTCGCGCTGCCCTGAGCTGGCTGAGGCTCACAGAGAGCCTCTATATCGAATCGACAAGGCCGTCCTTAGACCGATTCCCCTGCCACCAGGAATAAATTGGGCGCCCCGCGGGCAAAGCCATCTTCGCCAACCAGCACGTCCAGCACCAGCGTGGCCAGATCATCAGCCACGGGGTCGATACCAGGCGCTCGGGCCTCGAAGAACAGCTTGATGTAGCCTGAACAAGCCGGGCAGGCCTCGGCCTGTACCTCCCCCTTGCTGCCCTCGATACCGAGGTATTCGACAGCTGCATCGCTGTCACACAGGCAGCAGTGGGCGCGGACGCGGTGCCAGCGCGTGGCACACAATGCACACTCGAGGTAGCGCAATCCGCCTCGTCCATCCCCCGCCATGAGGACGCCGCCAACCGGCGCACTGCCGCAACATGGGCAGTGGTCCAGATCGGTGATGGTCGGCATGGCCTGCGCACACTGCTGTCGCGCAGCACGCGTCCAGGCCACCTGCATGGCAGCCGCCACCAGTATGTCGGTCTGGTCACGGCCAGCGCCGGCGCCCGTGCCCTGCGCCATGGCCAGACAGTTTGCTGCACGAGACTGCAGGCCGGACTCATCGGCGGAGGCCTCCAGCCCCATGCTTTCACACAGAGCGAGGTAGATCTCCCGCCATGCCGAGGGCGGCGCGCTGGTCTCTGCTGCACGCCGCTCCAGCTGGGCTTGCTGTTGATCAGAGAGATCGGCCAACCAGCTCAGCCAGCTGGACATGGCATGCCCGGGCGCCAACGCACGCAGCCTGGCCGCACGCCGGCCAAACACGTTCTCGGCAGGCGCGATCACCTCTGGCGGCGCGATGGACGAAGGCAGGGCCTGAGGGGGAAAAGTCATCTATCAGTCTCCGGGTGCAGACGCGGTCTGCACCATTACATGAGCTTGCGAGCAGCTTCTGCGCCTGGCAAGTCGCCGCGCAGCCGCTCGGCGTAGGTATAGGCCACAAGTTGCCCTGGACGGGCGAAGCCAATCAACATCAGCCCGGCATCCTGCGCGGTGCGGATGGCGAGTGCGGTGGGCGCAGACACGGCCACCAGGGTGCTGGCGCCCATGCAGGCCGCCTTGTGCACCATTTCATAGGACGCCCGGCTGCTGGTCAGCACGAAGCCACTGGCCACCGGCACCCCACTTCGCAACAAGGCTCCGCCTAGTTTGTCCAGGGCGTTATGGCGCCCAGCATCTTCCCGTGCCAGGCGAATCTGTCCTCGTGCATCCACCCAGGCGGAAGCATGGGAGGCACCCGTTTGCTCGCGCAGGGGTTGCCAATGCGGCAATTTGCGCAGCGCCTCGTCAATGGCAGCCAGCTCGACAGGCGTCGCCGGCGGGCGCTGGCGAGGCACAGGACGAACAGCCTGAGCGAGTTGTTCCACCCCACACAGACCGCAGCCGGTGCGGCCAGCCAGTGTGCGCCGCACCTCTTTCAAGGCCAGAAATCGAGGGGTGGCAATCTGCATCTCGATCACGATGCCCTCACAGCCCGGCACGATCTCCAGGTCATGGATCTCGTGAGGAGCCGCGACGATGCCTTCGCTGACGCTGAAACCCACCGCGAAGTCTTCGAGGTCCGCCGGCGTGGCCAGCATCACCGCATGGGATACGCCGTTGTAGCTCAAGGCCACCGGCACTTCCTCAATGACTTCGTCGGCCACCACGAGACGAGTGGAGGCCCTCACCCGCTGCACCGACACCACTGCGCTGGACGCAGCGCCCCCGGTCGACCCGGAGGTGTCGTCGTCATGCGGCTGAGGCTGGCAAGGATCTGCCACGCGTCACTTCCCGGTCATCTGGCGATACCAGCCACGGTGATGCTGGCGTGCCCAGGCACGCGTCACTGTGCCGTACCACATGGCGCGCACGGTGCCCTTCACCCAGATGGCCGCGTAGACGTGCACGAAGATCAGCCCGATCATCACCGCCGCAGTCGCGGCATGCACCACCACCGCCACCCGGATGATCGAGGTGTCCACATGGAACATGCTGCGCCAGATCAGCAGACCGGATACCGTCATCAAGGTCATACACACGCCCAGAGTCCAGAAGAGCATCTTCTGGCCACCGTTGTACTTGCCTTGCTCGGGCATGTCGTGGTCGTTGCCGTCCACCATGTTCTTGGCCTTCTTGAGCCACTCGATGTCAGCTGGTGTGACGATGTTGAGGCGGAAGAAGCGCACGAAGATGATGGCAAAAGCCACGGCCATCACCACGCCCACCCAGGGGTGCAGGATGCGTGTCCACACCGGTCCGCCAAAGAGTTGCGTCAGTGGAAAGAACGCAGGATGGAAGAAGGCGAGGCCGGAGAGTGCCAGCACGATGAAGCTCATGCCCACGGCCCAGTGATTGGCCCGTTCGGACGCGTTGTAACGCTTGAGGTCTTTGGGATCACGGATCATTTTGCAGACTCCTCGTTTTCACGTTCGAGCCGGTCTTCGGCATCAATCTCGTCCTCGGTCTCCTTCGAGACCTCATTGGGACCCTTCATCACATAGTGGAAGAGGCTACCCAGCGCCACCCCGGCCAGCGCCAAGGTTGCCAGCGGCTTGGCCACGCCCTTCCACAGTGCCACCATCGGGCTGATCGACGGGTTTTCAGGCAGGCCGCTGTACAGATTCGGCTTGTCCGCGTGATGGAGCACGTACATCACGTGCGTGCCGCCCACACCCTTGGGATCATACAGACCAGCGTTCTCGTACCCGCGCGACTTGAGGTCGGCGATACGGGTCTCGGCGTAGTCCTTCATGTCTTCCTTGCTGCCGAACTGGATGGCCCCCGTCGGACAGGTCTTCACACAAGCAGGCTCCTGCCCCACCGCGACGCGGTCGGAACACAGCGAGCACTTGTAGGCCTTGCCGTCGTCTTTCGAGATGCGCGGCACATTGAAGGGACAGCCGGTGACGCAGTAGCCACAGCCAATGCAGTTTTCCTCGTGGAAATCAACAATGCCGTTCTTGTACTGGATGATCGCGCCCGGTGACGGACAGGCTTTCAGACAGCCCGGGTCCGAACAGTGCATGCAGCCGTCCTTGCGGATCAGCCATTCCAGGCGGCCGTTTTCTTCGACCTCGTTGAAACGCATCACCGTCCAGGCGTTGGCCGAGAGGTCGGTCGGGTTGTCATAGACACCCACGCACTCGCCCACGTCGGCACGGATCTCGTTCCATTCCGAGCAGGCCACCTGACAGGCCTTGCAGCCGATGCAGGCGCTCACGTCGATGAGCTTGGCCACTTCGGTGATGTTGTTGCGAACCTGCGTGGAGGGCGTGGTGGTCGCCGAGCGACGCAGGATGTCCAGGGATTGCAGTGCCATCGTCAGCTCCTTACGCCTTTTCCAGATTCACCAGGAATGCCTTGTACTCAGGGGTCTGCGTGTTGCAGTCCCCCACGGCCGCCGACAGGATGTTGGTCAGGTAGCCCTTCTTGGCGACGGTCTCCCAGCCCCAGTGCAGCGGGATACCGATCTGGTGAACCGTCTGCTTGTTGACGGTCAGCGGCTTCATGCGCTTGGTCACCACGGCCTTGGCCTTGATGAAGCCACGCTTGGAGCTGACCTTGACCCAGTCACCGGCCACGATGCCCTTTTCCTTGGCCAGCACCTCGCTGATCTCGACAAACTGTTCGGGCTGCGCAATGGCGTTGAGACGCACCGACTTCGTCCAGAACTGGAAGTGTTCGGTCAGTCGGTAGGTGGTGCCCACGTAGGGGAACTCCGTGTGCTTGCCCAGGCGCTCGCGGTCGCTCTTGAAGATGCGCACGGCCGGGCTGTTGACCACCTTGGGGTGCAAGGGGTTGGTGCCCAGCGGGGTTTCCATCGGCTCATAGTGCTCTGGGAAGGGCCCGTCAACCAGCTTGTCGGTACAGAACAGGCGCCCGAAGCCTTCCGGGTTCATGATGAAGGGATTCATGCCAGCTTCGGGCGGAGAGTCCACCTTGAAGTCTGGCACGTCAGCACCCGCCCAGCGCTCGCCGTTCCAGGCGATGAGCTTGCGCTTGGCATCCCAGGGCTTGCCTGCGGGGTCGCAGGAGGCACGGTTGTAGAGAATGCGGCGGTTTGCCGGCCACGACCACGCCCAGCCTGGCGTGTTGCCCAGGCCCACGTCGGTATTGTCCCGGCGGGCCATCTGGTTGCCCGCCTGCGTCCAGCAGCCGGAGAAGATCCAGCACGCGCACGAAGTGCTGCCGTCATCCTGCAACGCAGCGAAACCTGGCACTTGCTCGCCCTTTTTCACCAGCACCTTGGTCTTGTCAGCCGGATCCGGGATGTCAGCCAGGGCCTTGCCGTTGAGTTCCTTAGCCAGCTCCTCAGGCGTTGGCGCCTTCGGGTCGGCATAAGACCAGTTCAGGTTCAGGATCGGCTCGGCACCCTTGCCACCTTCCTTGCGGTAGAGATCGCGCAAGGCAACAAACATCTCGCCGATGATTTCCTGGTCGCTGCGCGCTTCACCCGGAGGCTCTGCCCCCTTGAAGTGCCATTGCAGCCAACGACCGGAGTTGACGATGGCGCCATCCTCTTCCGCAAAACAGGTCGAAGGCAGGCGGAACACCTCGGTCTGGATCTTGGAGGAGTCGACGTCGTTCGACTCGCCGTGGTTCTGCCAGAACGTGGAGGTTTCCGTGGCGATCGGGTCAATGATCACCATGTACTTCAGCTTCGAGAAGGCATCGCGCACCTTGTGCGCATCGGGGAAGGATGCCAGCGGGTTGAAGCCCTGGACGACGAAGCCGTTGATCTTGCCCTGGTACATCAGCTCCGTGATGTGGAGCACGTCGTACATCTTGTCCCACTTGGGCAGCCAGTCGTAGCCCCAGTTGTTGTCCTTGGTGGCCTTGTCGCCCCAGAACCACTTCATGAGGCTCACGAAGAACTTGGGCGTGTTGCCCCAATAGTTGAGTTGCCCGTCACGCAAGGCCTTGGGCGTGTTTGCCGTCAGATAGGCATCCAGCGTGGCATGCTGCTTCTCGTTGGGCAGTGGCAGGTAGCCAGGCAGCGAAGTCGACAGCAGACCCAGATCGGACAAGCCCTGGATATTGGAGTGCCCGCGCAGCGCGTTCACGCCACCGCCCGGCATGCCGACGTTGCCCAGCATCAGCTGGATCATCGCCATGGTGCGGATGTTCTGCGTGCCAGTCGTGTGCTGAGTCCAGCCCAGTGCATAGAGGATCGTCCCGACCTTGTCGGTTGCACAGGTCTCACCCAGGTGCTTGCACACCAGCTCGAAACCATCAATGGGGCTGCCGGTCAGGTCAGCCACCACCTCGGGTGTGTAGCGGGCATAGTGCTGCTTGAGCAGGTTCCACACGCAGCGCGGGTGTTGCAGCGTCGGGTCAACCTTGGCCTGCCCCTTTTCATCGAGCTCGTATGTCCAGGTCTTGCGGTCGTAGGCGCCCTTCTCGGCGTCATAGCCCGAGAACAAGCCTTCTTCAAAGCTGTAGCCTTCCTGGATGATGGCGCTGGCGTTGGTATAGGCCTTGACGTAGTCCCAGTGGATCTTGTCGTGCTGGATCAGCCAGTTGATGATGCCGCCCAGGAACACGATGTCCGACCCAACCCGGATGGGAACATAGTGGTCGGCAACAGAGGCCGTGCGGTTGAAACGCGGATCCACCACGATCAGGCGTGCGCCACGCTGCTTCTTCGCCTCGATAGCCCAGCGGAAACCCACCGGGTGGGCTTCAGCGGCATTGCCCCCCATCACGAGAATGAAGTCGGCATTCTTGATGTCAACCCAGCTGTTGGTCATGGCGCCACGACCAAAGGTCGAAGCCAGTGCCGACACGGTCGGGCCGTGACACACACGGGCCTGAGCGTCAGTCGCCACGATGCCCAGCGAACGCATGAACTTTTGCGTCAGGATGCCGGTTTCATTCGACGACGCCGATGCGGTCAGCATGGCCGTAGACAGCCATCGGTTGACGGGCACGCCCTCGGCGTTCTTTTCGACCAGGTTGGCATCCCGGTCAGCCTTCATGTGCTTGGCAATGCGACCGATGGCTTCGTCCCAGGAGATGCGCTTCCACTCGGTGCTGCCTGGTTCGCGCACTTCCGGGAACTTCAGCCGGCCCGGGGAGTGCACGAAATCCAGCAAGCCAGCGCCCTTGGGGCACAACGCCCCGCGGCTCACCGGGTGATCAGGGTCGCCCTCGATGTGGATGATCTCGGCCTTCGCGTTCTTCGCCCCGTCACCCAAGCTGTACATCAGCACGCCACAACCCACCGAGCAATAGGTACAGGTGTTGCGCGTTTCCCGCGCGCGGGAGAGACGGTAAGTACGCACTTCAGCGTGCGCGCTACCCGGGTAGGCTCCCATCATGGCCAGACCGGCTGCGCCCAGCCCACTGGCAGATACCTTGAAAAACTGGCGACGGCTGACCTGCAAGCCACCTGCCACCGGACTGTTTGCTTTGTCCATGAAAGCCTCTAGGTTGTTGTCGGTGCTGGACTTCCATTCCGCACCCATACGAGTACGGAATGACGGACGCTGGATGGCCGAAAATCCGAGCAATCTAGAAGTCTAGCAGCCTGCCTCAAACACGGCCGAGCGAACGCAAGTCGATGCCTGCAGTGCTGAGCACAAGGCACTCGAAGCAGGACAGCCTATGCCCAGGCCAAACCCTGGCAGATGGCTTGAACACCATGCACCGGAAACGGCAACCCCTTGCTGCCAAACGATTTTCAGCCCATTGCCCGTGTAGTTGAGCGGGACATACCCTAGCTGACCGATCTTCCTTGCACGTGCCGGGTGGGCGGTCAACTTGCACGGTTGGGCATGCGCACAGGCACACCCATTAACCCTGTAATCAAACTGGTCTTGTGCCGATTTTTCAAGTGATGCCCCACCCCACACGCGCGCCCTTGCTCGACGTTCGATGGACGACTCTGCACACATGGAAACCCCTTGCTACAATATATTTGCACAAATGTAATAAGAGGTGAGCAATCAGCACCCAAACGAACGAGAAAGGAACCACACCATGCTCAAGTTCAAAGAACACGTCGTTGAGAGCGCCATTTTTGACATGGATGGCACCATGTTCGACACAGAGCGACTGCGGTTCCAGACCTTGTCGCAGGCGGCTCAGGAATTGGCCGGGCATCCGTTTGCCGAAGAGGTGCTTATCGGGTCGCTGGGGCTGAGTGCCCGCAAAGCTGAAGAACTGGCTAAACAGCATCACGGTGAAGACTTCCCATACGCTGCCATTCGTCAGCGAGCCGATGAGCTGGAGTTGCTGCACGTCCGCAGTCACGGTGTACCGATCAAGCCTGGCCTGCTGCCCGTTCTGGAGCGCCTGCGTCGATCCGGGCTCAAAATGGCAGTGGCCACCTCCAGTCGCCGGGCCATTGCCGAGGAATACCTGATCAACGCCAACGTCTTCAAGTATTTTGATTTGCTGGTGTGCGGAGACGAGGTCACCCAGGGCAAACCACACCCGGAGATCTTTCTTAAAGCAGCCGCGGCACTGAACAGCCCCCCAGCACACTGCCTGATGTTCGAGGACTCGGAAAACGGGCTGCGTTCGGCTACCGATGCGGGCGGGCTGACCATTCTGGTGGAAGACATCAAGCCACCGACTTGGGACATGGCCTCCCGCGCATTTCGCAGGTACCCGCACATGCGTGCATTCCTGCTTGATCTGGCTGCGTGCACGCCCAAATTGCCCATGCCCGCCCCCACTGAGCCCTTTCCCCAAGCGGTCAATCAGTTGAAGGCAGGGATCCACGGATTTGGCGCCATGGGTGGTGGCTATCTGGCCCAGGTACTGTCACATTGGGATGGCTATACCCGCCCCCACCAGATCATCGCTTCCACGGGCAATGCCTTGTTGAGAGAAGCCATCAACATGTTTGGCAAGTACAGCGTGCGCTTTGGCAGCCTGGCTTTCGACCAGACCATCGAACGCATGAACATGGTGGACCCGGCTGATGAAGCCGCCATGATCAGCCTTTATCGAGACACCGAGATCGTCGCGCTGTGCCTGCCCGAGCAGGCCATACCCCAAGCCGCACCCGTCATGGCCAGGGGGCTGATTGCACGCTATCGGGATCGGGGGCAGAGCTTGCCTGTGCTCGTTGTCCTCAACAAGATTGGTGGCGCGCAGTTTGTCAGGCAGCATGTCGAGCAGGCCTTGAATCAGCAGGTGTCTCGCCGCGAGGCCAACCGCATACTGGACCTGACCGAGTTGACGGAAACGGTGGTGACACGCATCGTGTCCAGACTGTCGGAAGAGGCCTTGCTGCGTCAACTGCGGATCAAGCACGACCTGTACGCCAAGCACGTGGCACTGGCGCGCGAGACGCCATTGGATACACAGGCACTCATCAACGCGGTCAGCGCCGAGCACGCTGACATGCTCGAGCCGATAGCCAGCTCCCTGCGGCTCGCCTCCGAACCCGCCAGCGCCATGGCCCACTTGCACATGGTGCTGTTCAACAGCGAGACCGACATGGCCCTGTATGCCCAACAAGGCAGCGAGCTGCTCGAGCACCTCCGTCAGATCGACACCGTGGCCGACATTGAAGAGGTTCAAACCTTGAAAAACCGGCTGTGGAACGGTCCCCACGCCGTCATCGCCTGGTATGGCGCCTTGCTGGGACACGGCACCATCGGTCACGCCATGGGAGATGCACGTGTTCAACGGCTCGCCGAGCTGATGCTCGCACACGAACTGCAACCGGCCTTGTCAGCACGTTACCCGGCCCAGCAGCAGCGCATTCCCGCTCTCGCCCAGACCTTCCTGCAACGTTGCAGCCACGCTTTCAAGGACCCCTGCGAACGCGTGGGCCGGGACCCTTTGCGCAAACTGCAGCGTGAAGAGCGCATCATTGGCAGCTTGGCCATGGTGCAGGCGCAAGGCAAGTCAGCTCCGGCCACCGCGCTGGGTGCCGCCTTGGGTATCTGGTATGCCCTGCATCACCCCGCGGCGCAAGACGACGAAGAGTGTGCGTTCATCCGAACCCGCTACGGCGAACGCCAGGACCTGAAAGACGTGCTCACTTGGCAAGGGGCTGATCCGCAGCACCCTCGTGACGCCTTGACATGGCCTCGCGACCAGCGTCTTGTGACCGATGTGCAAGCCGCGTTCGATCGCATCCAGACCAAAGGCCTGGACGACATCGACACACTACTGGGAGCCAACTCACCCCAGCCCCTCACTGCCCTGACTTGACCACCTCGAAGCGCATGATGGCCTGGTCGGACTTGGTGCGCACCTTGAACCAGGCCTGTAACCTCTGACGCTCTGCCATGGGCACCAGATGCGGCACTGCAGCGTCAAGTTGCACGACGCGCTGCTTCTGCCCGTCCGCTGTCAGAACCAGCCCTTCGCTGATCGTCACACGACTGACAGCCGGGTACTGCGCACGCAACTCCGCGGCCACATCGTCGGCCTTGTCAAACAGCGCTGACTGTGCACCCAATTGCTTGCGCAACGTCGCGATTTCTTCATCCTTCTGGCGCATGGCTTCCTGTGTACTGGCATACAGGTCCAGCAACAGGCTCGACTTCAGCGATGCCACATCCGGAAAGTTGTCGCGGCTCTGTCTCACCACGATCTTGGCCCCGTCCAGATTCGACATCGACAAACGGCCTTCGATGTTTTGCAGCGTGGTTTGACTCAAGGGCGTGCCAATCAGCGCGACCTCGATGGTGCGCGTTCCTGGCGTGATGTTGAGCGTCGCCACCTGGGTGTCCTTGAGCGCGAACTGTTGCGCCACAAAGTGCCGCGCATTGGCCTTGAAAACCTCGTCCTTGACAAGTTTGACAGCCAGATAGGAACTGGGCACCGTCGTCGCCGCGATCAACAGAAAGATGGACAACTTGACACGGCGCTCGACGGCGGCATCGGCAAAGCCATGCTGACGCAGTCCCAGCACACGGATCCCCGCCGCCGTCGCAAGTCCAATGAAAACGCAGTTGATCGCATAGAGAAACAAGGCACCGCCAAAAAAGGCCCATTGCCCCGTCGCGAGACCATAGCCTGCCGTGCAGACGGGGGGCATCAAAGCGGTGGCAATGGCCACCCCCGGGATCACATTGGAACGCTCGCGCCGCGTCACCCCCACGATGCCCGCGAGGCCACCAAACAGCGCGATGAGCACATCCCAGACCGTTGGTGTGGTCCGCGCCAGCAACTCGGACTGCGCCTCCTGCAAGGGAGAAATCAGGAAGTAAAGCGCAGAGACCACCAAGCTGATCACGGTGGCAATGGCCAGATTCAGCAAGGAGCGCTTGACCAGATCAAAGTCATAGACCGCCACGCCCAGACCGGCCCCCATGATCGGCCCCATCAGCGGCGAGATCAGCATCGCACCGATGATGACCGCGGTCGAGTTCACATTGAGCCCGATCGAAGCCACAAAAATGGCAAACATCAGAATCCAAGGCGTTGCTCCCTCCAGCGCCACACCCTCCCGGATGCGGGACTCGATTTCGTCATCATTGGCCTTGTCCTTGAGCAGGCTGAACCGCTCGCTGAGACGGCGGCGCAACTGGGCACGCAGGGAAGGAGAAGTGGACTGTTGCATCAGGCACCTGTGATGGCGGTTCGATCTGGAAGGGATGGGACAATCACGCCTTCAAGGATGTTACCTCCCGCACCTGCGCATGAGATCTTCGATCCACATCGTCGATGTAGACCGCTGCGACACCTGGACACGCTATCGCCCCGGCTTGTGTGACTCGTGCATGGCCAACTGCTGCACCATGCCGGTCGAGGTCAAGCTGGCGGATCTGGTTCGCCTGACCTTGGTGGATCCATTCGAAGCCCAGCACGAAGAACCCCGCCAGATTGCCAAGCGCCTGACCAAGGCCGGTATCGTCGAGCGCTACAACACCAAAGCCGAAGTGTTTACCTTGAAGCGTCGCGCAGATGGCGACTGCCAGTATCTTGATGCGCGCACGCGGCGATGCACGGTCTATGAGTTGCGCCCCGCCACTTGCCGCAAACATCCCCAAGTAGGGCCGAGGCCCAACTACTGCCCATACGGCTCCCGCGAGCACCAAAGCTGAGCCTGAACTCAAGGCGACAAGGCCGCTCCCAACGCTGAGACCGTCGCGTCGATCTGCGCCTGAGCCACAGCGTCGAACCACGCCTCGTTGGTCTGCAACTCCAGCTTTTTCTCATTCACAACCACGCCACGCCCTACACCATTCATGGACGCAAGCATCGTGAAAGCGGTGAACGCTATGTTCGCGGCCTTCCTGCCCGTCGAAGTGACATCCACGATACGGCCTGGGGCCTGCTCAGACACGAGGTGACTCTTGAGGGACACACGTGCCGCATCGGCGCCAGGTTGCATCACCCAAAGACGGTTGATCCATGAAGGCATCACCAGGCTGTCTCTGGCGGTGGTCGATGCACTCAAGGAAAATGCGCCGCCAGATGCTTTGACCTGGGCGGGAGCCAGCACCACACGCGCCATTACCAGCGTGGCGCCTGCGGCTTTCGCCAAAGCAGCGGAGGCCACTTCGAAATCATGTTTGCGAAAGCCACTTCCGATTTGATTGCCCAAGGACACATAGTTGTCCTCGACCTTGGCGCCAAATAGCCCTCCAATGGTCCGCCCCAGGAAGTTCTTTTCATCCATATTGAACAAGGGCAACCCCTTGGCACTGAAGATCATGCCTTTGCCGGCGGAGGCGTCGAAAGCCAGTGGGCTGGCGTCAGCCAACCTGGCCCACTGCGCATATTCCGGCAAGGCTCGCAACTGCGCGTCTGACATCACGTTGAATCCACGTCTCTGCAACGTGGCGAGCACTTTGTCATGAACGGCATCGGCCAATTGCTGCAACGCTTCCTGGGGCAATCCGACCACCTTGATCGAGGTGTTCACCGAAGCCATGTTGCGATCACGAAATGCCCCGCCTGAGGTCACCCCGGCCGACGACTCCATCAACACATACAGAGATACCCCCGCCAAGGCTACTTTGCGAATGCCTTTGAGGCCTTCTGCATTCTCGATATCCAGTGCGTCACTTCCCAGATCAACTGCGGCAACTACGGGCGGGGGCCCCAGATCGACCGGCACCACGGGCTCTGCAGCCTCTTGAGCCCACGTCCACCCACATCCACTTGCCATCATCGCGACCACCACGCACTTGCACCAGGACAGTCTCCAACTCTGCATTGCCTCACTCCCATTCGGTTACACCACTGCGGCACCCGATCTTCATGGGCCAAAGCCGTGCGCCATGTCACATGGACATGTGATGACAGTTACCCCCACAGTCATTGCAAATACGAATCGTTCGCATTAGACTGCAGGCCAGACTGTTTGATTGGAGCCTTGCCATGTCGATTCCGACCGATACCCGCCCAGCCTCATCCTCTTGTGAGGCCCGCGTGCTGGCTCAAAGTGAACTGGGGCACATCCTGGCCTGTCCCGAGTGTCAACAGGTCCATCTTCAGTTGCACTTCCTGACTTTGCGGCTCGATGCCGAAGCATTCCGAGCCCTGCTCGGCATGATGGGTCACGCCCAGTCACAGATCGATGCCGACCCGGACGTGCTCGCCCCGAGGGAACACGACACGAGCCGTCCGGCAACCGCCCAGATTCACTGACGCACGACGCACAGGAGGCCTGTCCATCATGTGTGACCACTCGACACCAACAACGACTCCAGCCAGCACCAGCTCTTCGCGCCGGCGGCGGCTGTGGGAACTGGCAGGCAACTGCCACTGTCCCATCCTGGGTGTCTGCGTGCCCCTGCCCATGTTGCGCAAACTGGTTGGCAAGGTGGTGAAAGGCCAGGTACTGGCCGACGATTACGAACTGCACTGCGGCGTGATCGCCGAGTGTCGTCAGCGTGGCAAGGTGGCCGAGTTGCTGCAAAAAGAGCTGGAACAGCGTTACGCCTTGTCCATCCGGCAGGCTGGCACATTGAAGTGCACAGATGAGTTGCGTCAGTGGTGGCAGACCCGCACCACTGCCGGCACGGACATCCCGGGCACGCTGTGGGCCACCTTGTCGCACAGCCGCTGTGATGCCGTGCTGGAAGAAAAGGTACTGAGAGACATCCACATGATTCAACACCAGGCCGGCGCCGCCGAACGGGTCGACATGACCCACCATCGGGAACTCGTGCGCGAACATGCCGTCCTGGTTCGCGAATTGGCCACCATCCAGGAGCGGATCACGCGGCTGGTCGCCGACAAGGCCGCCCAGCAAGAAGCCCTGGCGGCCGACACCATGCGTTTGCGCTCTGCCCTGATTGGCAAGGACACACTGATCGCTTCGCTCGAGTCGGAATTGCAGTCACTGCGTGAATCGGTGCCCGACCTCAAACCCCGGCAATCACTGCAGAGCCAACTCGACAACCAGCTTGAGCGCAATGCCCAGTTGCAACGCCAACTCCTGGCCGCCGAGCAGCAAAACCGCATCCTGGCAGACCGTGTCGCGCAACTGACCGAGCAAACCGAGACCAGCATGGACACGGATACGTCCCTGAACCGGCATCCGACCATCATCCCGTTGCATCCGGTCTTGCCTGCAGAGCGTCTCAAGGACAAGGCCATCCTGTGTGTGGGTGGCAGAGCGGGCAGCATCCCTGTCTACAGAAGGCTGATCGAGGAGACTGGTGCCCAATTTCTGCACCACGATGGCGGAGACGAGGACAGCAGCGCCTTGCTGGACGCCAACCTTGCAGCAGCCGATCTGGTCATCTGCCAGACAGGCTGTGTCAGCCACAACGCGTACTGGCGGGTCAAGGACCACTGCAAACGCACCGGCAAGCAGTGCGTGTTCGTAGACAAGCCCAGTGCCAGCAGCCTGGCCCGGCGACTGACCCACGCGATTCCGGAATAACAAAGACCACCACACACCCATTGCCAGCCAAGCCAGCCTCCCAGGCTGGCTTATTTTGCTCCAACGTCAGGGCAAAAAAATGGGGTGCCCTGTTTCCAGGTGCACCCCGAGCGTGTTTGCGAAAGACGTTCGCGACCCAGCGATGGCTTCTCCGCCCCCACGGATCCACCAAGCCCCCATTTCTCTTTGCCAAAAATGGCTGGCATCGCGAACGTGTTTATATCTTAATGAGAATCACTTCGATTTGCAAGCACTTAAATTCAGCAGGGGTAAAGGTCCGTTGCACAGAGTGTCTGGACACCCCCCGACTGGTAAACTCGTCGACCCACTGACCGGGATTGACACCGCCTTGGCCTGCCGCTGTGTCGCCCTCGCATCCACACACATGAGTCAACGCGAAGACCGTTCCGAATTGCCCCGGCGACTGCTGCGGTGCGTCTATCCGCACTGGAAGATCTTCGCATTCGGCATCCTGGCGATGATCGTCAACGCCAGCACCGAAACCGCCATTCCAGCGCTGCTCAAGGCGCTGCTGGATGGCAGCTTCGTCCAGAAAGACCCCAGCACCCTGCACGCGATGCCGCTGCTGCTCATTGCGCTGTTTTTCGTGCGTGGCATTTCCGATTACGTGCACACCACCGCGCTGAGCATCGTCGCCAACAAAGTGGTGATGGACTTGCGTGTGCGCATGTTCGACAAGCTGCTGACCCTGCCGACCAGCCAGTTTGACTCGACCACCGCGGCCGCGATCATCTCCAAGTTCACCTACAACACCCAGCAACTCAGCCCCATTGTCACCGTCACGCTCATCACCATCGTGAAGGACACCCTCACCGTGATCGGGTTGCTGGGTTACATGCTGTGGATGAACTGGCGCCTGGCACTTGCCTTCTTCACGGTGCTGCCCCTGATCGCCTGGATCATCCGTGCCGTCAGCCGCCGCCTGCGCCAACTCAGCCGTAATCAGCAAAACACCATGGGTACCCTGTCCCATGTGCTTGACGAGGCCATTGGCGGTCATCGGGAAATACGCATCTTCGGCAGCGAGGCCTATGAGGCCAAGCGCTTCCACGACGTGACCAACTCGATCCGCCAGTTCACCATGAAGGTGGTCAACACATCCGCTGCCAATGGGCCCATCGTCCAGTTGATCGCAGCGACCGCACTGGCCATCATCATCTACTACGCGACCCTGCAATCCAGCATGAACCAGCTGAGTGTCGGCGGCTTCGTGTCGTTCTTCAGCGCCATGGCCTTGCTGCTGTCACCGCTCAAGCGCCTGTCCAACGTCAATGAGACCCTGCAGCGTGGCTTGGCGGCAGCCACCAGTGTGTTCGAATTTCTGGACACACCTTCTGAAACCGACGAGGGCCAGCAGACCATGGGCCGCTCGCACGGCCACCTGCAGTTCGAACATGTCGGGTTCAAGTACCCCAACGCGGAACGCGCTGCGCTGAACGACATCAACCTGGACATCCAGCCCGGTGAAACCGTGGCCCTGGTCGGGGCATCCGGCAGCGGCAAATCCACCATGATGTCGCTCATCCCTCGCTTCTATCAGGTAGACGCCGGCCGCATCCTGATCGACGGCATCGACACCCGTGAACTGAAGCTGGCCAATCTGCGCGCCAACATCGGCCTGGTCACCCAAAGTGTCGTGCTGTTCAATGACACCATTGCAGCCAACATTGCCTACGGCTGTCAGAACACCGTGACGGAAACCCAGTTGCGTGAAGCTGCGCGTGCCGCCAATGCGCTCGAATTCATCGAAGCCCTGCCGGAAGGGTTCAACACCCAGATCGGCGAAAACGGCGCCCGGCTGTCTGGCGGCCAGCGCCAGCGCATCTCGATCGCTCGCGCCCTGCTCAAGAACGCCCCGATCCTGCTGCTCGACGAAGCCACCTCGGCGCTGGACACCGAATCCGAACGCGCCGTGCAAGCGGCGCTCGACAACCTCTGCAAGGGCCGCACGACCATCATCATCGCGCACCGGCTGTCCACCATCATCAACGCCGACCGCATTGTCGTGATGGAGCAAGGCCGCATCGCCGAGATCGGCAGCCATGCGGCGTTGCTGGCTCAAGGCGGCATCTACGCCAAGCTCTACCACCTGCAGTTCAATGCCGAGAAATCGGCCGCTCACGCGTCGTGACCCCCCCGCCTCCACCTCGCTCTCCCGCACCCCAACGCATTCTGCTGATCCGGCTGTCTGCGCTGGGTGATGTCGTCATGGCATCCGGCCTTATTCAGGCCATCAAACACACCTACCCTGATGCCGAACTCAGTTGGCTGACCGAAGCCCCGGCAGCGCCCCTCATCAAACACAATCCCCGCCTGAAGCAGGTATTGATCTGGCCGAGACCACTGTGGCGCCAACTGTGGCAGGAACGCCAGTGGCGCAAGCTGTGGCAAGCCGTCATGGCCTTCCGAAACGAGTTGCGCACGAACAAATTTGACCTGGTACTGGATGCCCAGGGCTTGCTCAAGAGCGGGGTTTGCGCCTGGTTCACAGGCGCACCGGAACGCATCAGCCTCATGGCGCGTGAAGGCAGCCGCCTGCTGGTTCACACCCGTCTCGTGCCACCGCCCGGCGCAGACCGCCGCATCAGCTCGGAATACCGCTATTTGGCTCGCCACCTGGGCGCCCGTGATGAAGACTTTCAGCTTGATCTGGCCATTGGTGAGGCCCAGGCAGCCAAGGTCGAGCAGTTGATGCAACAGTGGGGGCACCCCAGCAAGCTGGTCCTGCTCTGCCCTTTCACGACACGCCCGCAAAAGCACTGGTTCGAAGACCGCTGGGCCGAGCTGGCACAGCAACTGCAAAGCCAGGGCTGTTTCCCCGTCATCGTGGGCGGCCCGGCCGACAAGGAGGCTGCGGCCCGCATCCAGGCCGGATGCCCTGGCCTGGTCAGTGTGGCGGGCGACTTGCGGCTGGATGACAGCGTGGCCCTGGTGGCCCGCGGACAACTGCTCATCGGCGTCGACACCGGCCTGACCCACATGGGTACGGCCCTGAAGGTACCGACCCTCGCCCTGTTCGGCTCCACCTGCCCTTATGCCGATGCCGCCACCCCGCATACCCGTATCCTCTACGACAAGCTGGACTGCTCCCCCTGCCGACGTCACCCCACGTGTGACGGTCGCTTTGACTGCATGCGGCAACTCACAGTCGAGCGGGTGCTGGCTGAAGCGCAGCCCTTGCTGCACGCCAGGGCCTGAGGCCCCGGCTCAGCGCCCCAGCAGGCGTCGGTACACCGCACGGTTGCCAGCCGCCATCTGCGGCGCGGTGAAATCGCTCTCGATATAGGCCGGCCCCGCGGCGCCCAGGCGTTGCCGCAGGTCGGCGTCTTCCAGTAGTCGGGACAAGGCCTGAGCCAGCGCCTGCACATCGCCCACCGGCACAAGCAGGCCCGTCACCTTGTCGCTGATGGCCTCGGGAATCCCACCGACGCGGCTCCCCACCGACGGCACGCTCGCCGCTGCGGCCTGCAGGCACACATTGGCCAGCCCCTCCGTATAGGCTGGGTGCGCCAGGATGTCCAGCGCGCCCATCCAGCTGGCCAGATCGTCTCGGAAGCCCGCAAAGCGCACGCGATCTGTCAGCCCACGGGCAGCCGCTTCGGCCGGCAAGGTATCCGACAAAGGACCCCGACCGAACACGATCAGTTGCACAGTCGGGTGCCGGTCCTGCATCAGGCGCAGTGCATCAAACAGCAGCACGTGGCCTTTGCGTGGAATCAGCTGTGCCGCGATGCCCAGAATGGGCGCATCCGGGTTCAGACCGAACTCCTGTGCCAACTCTGCCTTGCTGCGCGGTTGCTGAAACAAGGCCGGGTTGATCGCGCTGTGCACCACCGTGATCTTGTCCGCGGCCACCCCATTGCTCACCAGCACATCCTTGACCCCCTGGGCCACGGCAATCACGTGCTGGTACAGCGGATATTTGAGGCGCACAGCCAGGCGCCCCTCGGCGTTGTCGACACGACGCGAGAGCACTGCCGGCACCCCGGCCAGCTTGGCCCCCAGGCCGCCCCAGATATCGGCACCGCGGCGGCTGTGCACATGTACCAGGTCTGGCTTGACCGCCTTGAGCCAGCTCGCAAACCGGAACGCAAAGCCGACATCGGCATCGCCCGACATCGGTAACTCGACCACATTCGCGCCTTGCTCGCGACCGCGCAGGGCCATCTCGCTGCCTTGAGCGCACACCAGGGTGCACTGCACCCCGAGCGGCGGCAGGTATTCCTGCAGATACAGCACCTGGCGTGACCCGCCGTAGACGTGCATGCCGGTTTCGAGGTGGACAATGTGCGGGTTCATGAACAAGCGAACAACAAGAAACGTCGGATTATGAAGCCTCGCCACCCGCGTGTCGCCCTCTACTTCATCGCCTCGCCGCTGCAATACCTGGCAGCCCGGTTGATCGCCAAACAGCACGAACAAGGCGCCCGGCAGGTATTGGTCTGGTATCAGCCTGGTGTGAAGTCCCTCATTCAAGCTGAAGAGTGGGATGCCAGCGCCTACATGCCCTGGCCCCGCTGGGCCCCACTGCCTGGCCCATTCGGACGACACCGCCGGTTGCGCAGCAACATCCGCGACATCGCCGAGCTGGTCGGCCCTTGCGATGAGCTCCACATCCACAGCGCCGTCTTCGACACCGAAGCCATCAACTACTTCCTGCGTGCCCTGACGCGTGCGGTGGGTGCCAGGGTGATGAAAGCCCGCATCCTGCCCGACGGACTCATCAGCATCCGACGCTACCCGCTCAGCGCTATCAAGCGCGCATTGCAAACTCTGCGCAAGCTGCGCCGCCTGGCGGCTCCCGAACTGGACTACTGGTGCTTCTCTGGCGACCGCATCGGCTCGGACGCACCGTTTTGCGACCGCATCTACGTGCTACCCGGCCTGCCCCATGAGTACCCGGTCGACAAGGTGGTCACCCTGCCGCCGCTGGTCGAGCCAGCTGCCGCGTCGGATGGCGCGGTGCCACGCCGCGCCCTGGTCATTGGCCAACCCATGGTCGGTGCGGGCCTGATGGCTGAAGCAGATCGCGACATCGTCACCCGTGACATGCACGACTGGCTGATGCAGCAAGGCTTCGAGACCATCCACTACAAGGGCCACCCCAAAGACCCGAACAAGGAACTCTGCACCGCCGACTACGAGGTGCTCGAGATCGATCAGCCCATCGAGTTGTGGATGAGCCGCCAGCCTTATGCCGCCGTCGTCGGCACCCGCTCTACGGCACTGCTGTTCGCCGCCCAGCTTTACCAGGGCCAGGCCCAGGTCGCCGCGTTCGGCTGGGACCGCACCCGCTTCAAATCAGACAAGGAAAAGCGCGACATGGAGCGCGCCTTTGACAAGGCGGGGGTCAGGCTGATGCACCTGACAACAGGTGCGCCACACAGTCCTTGAGGTCCTTGAAACCGGCATCGGCGCCATGCAGGTCACCTGTGGACTCGTCGTTGTCCGACTGGACGATGAACGCACGCGCCAAACCGGCCGCACGCGCCGCCTCGATGTCCGACGGCTTGTCCCCCACCATGAAGGCATCTGACGCCGACAAACCCAGCTCGGACAAGGCCCGGGTGATCAGGCCGGGTGCCGGCTTGCGGCAATCACAGTCATGCGCCAGGTCAGGCACCGCGCCCTTGGGGTGGTGAGGACAGTGGTAGACCCCTGCCAGTTCCACACCGGCCTCATGCAGGGCCTGCCGCATCTGCCCCGTGAGTTGCTGGTACTCAGCCTCGGTGTACATGCCACGCGCAATACCTGACTGGTTGGTCACCACCACCAGAGCGTACCCCGCGTCATACAAGGCCTTCATGGCCTCCACCGCGCCGGGCACAAACTCGAACTCGTCCCACTGGTGCACATAGGCACGGTCCAGGTTGATCACGCCATCGCGGTCGAGAAAGGCCACCTTACGGCGCGCCTCACCCGCACGGATCTTCTTCACCAGGGCGGTGGTTGAATACCCATCTACAAATGGAATGGCCACCGACTGGCCACCCCAGCTGCGCACCACGCGTGTCTCTTCGAGCGACGCCATGTCGTAGTCGCCGCCCTTGACATAGACGTCAGGGCGCACTGCCTTGATCAGCTCGACCGGTGTGCGTTCATCGAAAAAAGTGACCAGCGACACCGAGGCCAGTCCGGCCAGTACCAGTGCCCGGTCCACATCGTGGTTGAGCGGCCGGTCTGGCCCCTTGCCCAGCATGCGCGCAGAGGCATCCGAATTGACAGCCACCACCAGCGAGCCACCCAGTTGGCGCGCCTCGTGCAGGTAGCTCACATGCCCACGGTGCAACACATCGAAGACACCGTTGGTGAACACCAGTGGACGTGGCAGCGCGGCCAGTCGTTCGGCCAATTCGGAACGCGGGCACACCTTGTCAGCGGGATGAAGCTGCGACGTCACGCAAACAACTCCTCGTAAGTGACCGTGGCGGTGCCGAACTTGCCCACCACGATGCCGCCCGCGCGGTTGGCATGCTGCATGGCCTCGCTCATCGGCACACCCGCAGCCATGCAGGCCGCGAAGGTGGCAATGACGGTGTCACCCGCACCCGTCACGTCATAGACCTCACGCGCCTGCGCCGGAGCATCGGTCACCTGCCCTGCCTCAAACAGGCTCATGCCCTCTTCCGAGCGCGTCAGCAGCAAGGCCTGCAACTGCAGGCGCTCGCGCAAGGCCTGCGCCTTGTCACGCAATTCAGCCTCGGTACGCCAGGTGCCCACCACCTGCGCCAGTTCGGCGCGATTGGGGGTGATCACCGTCGCGCCGGCATAGCGCTCGTAATCACTGC
Source organism: Aquabacterium sp. (assembly GCF_041909175.1). Taxonomy (GTDB): domain Bacteria; phylum Pseudomonadota; class Gammaproteobacteria; order Burkholderiales; family Burkholderiaceae_C; genus Aquabacterium. The sequence continues at coordinate 403,332 of NZ_JAYRDZ010000002.1, forward strand.
CCTTGGGGTCGACCAGCACTGGCTTGCCCGCAGCACGTGCCAACTCGATCATGCGCTGAATATGGGTCAGCCCACCCTTGCCGTAGTCAGAGAACAGCACCACATCGTGCTGAGGCAACTCGCGCTCGAAGTCGGCCGACATCTGCATGAGCACCTCGTGGTCGGGCTCGCGCTCGAAATCCACCCGCAACAGTTGCTGGGACCGGCCGATCACGCGCAATTTCACGATGGTCTGCAACTGCGGGTCTTCGCCCAGCACCGCGTGGATACCGGCCTCAGACACCAACCGGCGCAGGCTGCGGGCGGCATCGTCCTGGCCGACCATGCTGATCAATGTCGCCTGGCACCCCAGACGACTGACATTCAGCGCCACATTGGCAGCGCCGCCCATCCGGTCCTGCTCACTCTGTACACGCACTACCGGCACGGGGGCTTCGGGCGAAATACGGTCCACCGCCCCCATCCAGTAGCGGTCCAGCATCACGTCTCCCACCACCAGCACTCGGCGGGCTTCAAACATCGACCGCGCAGGCATCATCAGATTGGCATCCATTCTCTATAGAACAAAGCGGTACGAGCGCTGTCAGGCCAAGCCGAGCTCGTGCTCAATCAAACCGCACAGCGTGTGTCCGATCAGGATATGCGCCTCCTGAATCCGTGCCGTCACCTGACTGGGGACCACGATGGCGACATCGCACATCGGCGCCAGCACGCCACCATCCCGGCCGAGCAAGCCCACGACCTTCACCCCCAACTGGCGAGCCTCTTCCACGGCACGCACCACATTCTTCGAGTGCCCCGATGTGGAGATGGCCACCAGCACATCGCCGGCACGCCCCAAACCGGCCACCTGTCGGGCAAACACCTCGTCAAAGGCATAGTCGTTGCCGATGCAGGTCAGCGCCGAAGAGTCGGTTGTCAGCGCGATGGCTGCCAAAGCGCGACGATCCTTGATGAAACGCCCCGTCAATTCGGAAGCCAGATGCTGACAATCGGCTGCGGAGCCGCCATTGCCGCAGAACATCAACTTGCCCCCAGCCGACAGGGCTTGTGACGCAAGCTGCCCTGCAGCGGCCACGGGCTCTGACACCACCGACAGCGATGCCATCAGAGCCATGTGCTCCGAAAGATTGGTTAAAAACAAAGACGCCATCATTCCTGGCTGGGCAGCCGAGTCATCCACAGCCCTGCATTGTCACCGATCACCATCGATTTACCTCGCGTCAAACCACGCCTGTTCAGGCTGACTGGCTGTGAAATTTCCGACGCCGGTTCCAAAGCGACCACCTGTCAAGCAGTGACAGCGATTTTGTCGTCTTGACCTTGTGGACCTGCAAGCGCTTCAACAGCGCGTTCGGCACCAAAACGTGCTCTTGCACAGCCAGCCTGGCACATGCCTCAACCGGGATGCTCTGCTTCTGGCAATACCAGCCAAACAACTTCTCCAGCTTGTGTGCGCGCTGAGCAATGTAGCCAGCGCTGTACTTTTTCCCCAAGAACCCGTTATTGCCATGAACGCGGTATCCCACACCCACCCCCGGCATGTAAACCTTGGAAGCACCCAAAAGGCTGGCGCCAAAAACCAGCACATCATCAGCGCGCGTCACCCACTCACGCTCATGAGGATAGGGCAAGATGTCCTTGAGCAAACGCCCCCTCACAGCAATGGCCGATGTCGGACTACCGATCCAGGCCCCAAAACGACGTGCCATGGCAGAACTACACGGAATGACAAAATCAGTCCGGTCACACAAAACAGCAGAGATAAGCGGCTGAGCCTTTCCGTCCTGAAACTGAACCGCCTCGCCAAAATAGAAATCAGCCTGGTGCTTGTCAACCCGCCTCAACAAAGAAGCCAGGTAATCAGCCGGATAGACATCATCGGCATCCAGAAATGTAACGATGTCATCTTCCTCGACGAGCTGAACGCAAGCATTAAAGCAAGACAACTGCCCACCGTTCGACTTGAACAAAGCCACCCAGCCCGACAATCTATTGCAGTACGACTCGATGATCCCCCTTGACTGATCACTCGAGCCATCGTCAACCACAACCACCAGATCAAACTGCGTCGATTGCAACTCAATGCTGCTCAAGCACGCAGGCAAAAACTGCGCATAGTTGAAGCTATTGACAAGGCAAACACGCCGCATGGTCACTCCGTTATGTCTTTGCGGGTATCTTGTTGATGCCATTGATCCTTCATCGAGTAGCGGTAGAGGCGCTTCTTGACAGATCGGCTGATGCGCCCACACCAACTGGATTGATATTTCCTCAAACCGTGCCGTTTGACCTCCGTAATGGTCGACGTCACCCCCTCAGCATGGTGAATCGGAGCGGGGTTCACCATGACCATGCGAACACCCCTGGTCCAGCAGCGGTCCACCACAGTGTCGATGGGTATACGGACCACTTCAGCCTGGCTAACCAGCTTGGCGGCGCCTTCGCTGGTCAGCACATATCCAGCCAGACCACTAGGGTTCTTCATCGGGATAATCAACTGACGCCCACCCGCCAAGTTGGACAAAGGCGCCCCAACCTGCTTTTCCAGGGCTGACAGCCTCAAGACATCAAAGCGATCTGTATACCGTGATGCATCACGTACCACATCCAAAGCGTCCGAATCGATCCGGGCGTCATCTTCCAGGATCAGCGCCAGTGGAATCTGTTCATCACGGATCTTCTTCCACAAGGAAAGATGGCTCAGATAACAACCAACTTCCCCGCGGAACAATCCATGGGCACCACCTCGTTGCATGTACACAGACTCGTCCAGTGCCCGCCCATCAATGGCCGGCCAGATCTCGTAATCAGCCCCCAGATCACGCAACTGCCTGTCCATGTCTGTGCGCCGATCAACCGACCTTTCCAGATTGATCACAAATATTCTCAAACCGATCCCCTTTTATTTTCTTAACCACGCCATCCTCAGACGTTTGACATCGACAGGCAGCGTCCAGTGCCCGTGCAGCCAATAGCGAACCCGATACTTGAAAAACACATACCCGAAAGAAAACAGCACATGCATTTTGGGTCGACCGTGAAACTTCACGATCAGCGCCTGTGCCGCACACTGCCTGGCCGCGACAAAGTCATGCAACCCGAGCCTCATCAACCGCTTGAAGCTATCTACATGCTCAGAGGGGAACAATGCGACCGCAGCCCCCCTGGCACGGGTTGAACCGTATATGTAGTCTTGATCCCCCGCAATCTGCATCGGGTATTTGATGCCGGCCAGATAGTCGTCGTAGACGTATTTCATATCACGGGGCCGGATACGCATGACTGACGAGTTGTACCCGTCATAGAACCAGTCCTGAACCACGACCAGCCCCTGCGAGCACCCCGACGCGAAATCGACAAGTGGAGTCAGATTGCGCTGAATGACAAGGCTCAAGTCAAGATAGATGAGCTCCTCGCAGTCAGCATAGACCGGGTTGAAAAGCCCGATCTTGTAGTCGGTCGGGTGAGTTCCGTCCTGCTGAAACTCAAGCCAACTTGAACAGTCCATCTGCCGGATACGCTCATCCACCTCACGCCGCCGGTCTGTGTAACATCGCAACTGGAAGGGCCGCTTGTAGTGTTTGGACAACATACGGTACATCGCGTTGATGTACTGATCGGCCAAACCATAAAGCGGGCCGGTTGCGACGCACGCAAAGACGGTCTCCGACTCAACACGCAAGCGATTTCTCCTTCGACTCAGACAATGGCGCACACGGTATCACCGTTCAAGGGCCTTCCCAGGTCCAAGATGTCTACAAATGTCACCCCCATGCTTCAGGGGTGCAAGCATGTTGCCCATATGTCGATGATAGGAGGATGGATCTTGTCCACCCAGCCCGCAGCCGCCCCATGACCCAGACACATCGCGTGGCCGTCATCTGCGCACACAACCCCAAAAACAGTGGCATGTACTGTGTGGACAGCAGCGCACAGGCCTATTTCAACAGCAGAGGCATCCCTCACGATCTGATCGTCACACAAGGGCGCGCTCATATTGGCGGGCTGCAATACCGTCGACTGTCGACCCCGGCAGACTTCGCCCCCTATCAATCGGTCGTGTACTGGGGAGATTTCCTGACCAACCCCTTGTGGGGACAGCGAGACTACCTGACCCGTCGATCAACGCACGGGAGCCCCTCCACAGTGGAGGAGTGGCTGACACTCTATCTTCGACTCAAGCAGTTCAACCCACACCAGCGCATCATTGTGGCGGGTGGTTGTGCCCTCGGGGGCAACGCGCACTGCAATTCCCCCGTCATCCGCGAGGCATATCAACAGTTTCTGCTCGATGCAGATGCACTGATCCTGCGCGACCCTGGTTCTGTGGAAGAGGTCAAAAGCATTCAGCCACATGCCACCCCTCGGCTAGGGTTCGATTGCGCTGCCTTGCTGGGCACTCCTGAGCGCCATCGAAAAAGCCCCATTCGTTATTTTGTGTATGCCTTTCAGCGCACGCTAAGCCCCAACGATGCAGAACGCGTCGTCCGGGAAACAGAACTGCTGACAGGTATGAAGGGCATCGAAGTTGGATGGCTTCGCAACCGTTGGCCCCGAAAATTCTTCCATATCCGGCTTGCCGCGCAACTGGCCCTGATTGCCAGAGCACAGTTTTGCATCACCGATATTTACCACCTGAATATCTGCGCCATGGGACGTGGCACCCCTGCCATCTGCATCGCCGACCCGCTTGGCCCTGTCACGTCCACCTTGAACGAGTCCAAGAAGCACCTTCTCTATAACATGCTGCGGCTTCCCCAGCACCTCATCATCTGGAACAGTGACTGGGACAAGTCTCTGAGCGCGGCCATTGATGCGCTTCAGCTCGACGCCCCCTCCCCCCCAGCATGGGCTCGTAGCTTCCTATCCCAAAAACAATGCCTGCTGCACCAGCTGGATCAGATCTTCGTCACCCCGGCCCGCTCGGGCTGACCCTTGGCGATGTAGAACAGCCGCCGCAACTTGCCGACAAACAGCAGTACCGGAACCCATCGATGCCACATCGGGCGAGGCCCGGCGAACCTGGCAGACAGGATGGACCGCCATTCGGACTCCTGAGCAGGAGTCCGCAGCTTGATCCGGGTGATGTAGCGGCCCAGGTACCGGTCATCGCCCCCCAGACTGCGAGGCACCGGGTGCCCCTGCGTCACGAAGTTGGCCATCGTCCGCAGACACTTCTCACACTTGAGGCAATTTCCGCCGCTGACGCTGTCTTGCCAGCACACGCGCAAGTGGTCACACCCCTGCGCCCACCCGGCCACTGCCGCCGCCTTCTCCGAGCGGGAAAACTCCGCCCCGTCGTGGATCACGCGCAACGAAGAGCTCGACAGCAGGTGGTCACAAAGTGGCGACATCCCCCAGGGAATTGCGAGATCGTCATACGGCTCACAGCTGGCGACCAGCATGGTCCTGGCATGGGCTTTGAAAAAGTGAAAGCAGGCTACCAATGAGGTGCCATGCAAATGGTCCCACTTCACCGGCATCACCTCACGCAGATTGGTTCGCAGCGTTTTGAGTTCAGCCCCGATGCTGGCCAGTGTCTTCCGCGCTGATGCCATCGACGCGTCAACGTGCCCGGTCCGATCGTGGCGGATATCAAACCCACTGAGCATCACAAAGAACCCGATATCCCGGCTTCGCCAGCCAACTTGTCGACGGTGATGGCGCCAGGCCAAAAATGTGGCATCGAGCCCACCTGAAAACGCAGCCATGGCCGTCCCGGTACCCAGCACATCCGCCCCCATGTCGCCGGGAGCGGCATCATCAACCGTTGTGGCCTCGATATCGACCGAGCGATACAGGCGTGGCGCCACACGCGACCAGAAAGCCATGTATTCACCCAGGTTCTGCAACAGATACCTTGATACACGGCCCTGAACCCTTATCGAGCGTTGCTCCTGCATGGCAAGCATCAAGCTTGCAATCAAAAACGGCTCGGCATCATCCGGCGCCAGCGCCCCCGCATCTGTCACGGGGGCGTCGAACCAAAGCTCGTCTGCTGACTCCTGAGCCTGATGCTCATCTGTGCGAACCAGCTTGCACGCCCAGCGGGTCCGCCCCTCAAGGACACGAGCCGCCTGTGGCTCCAATATCAGAAACCCCATTTCCACCCAACCTTCTGCTCTGTCTTAAGCATAACAGCACAGGCGGCGATGCAAAAAATGCATTCACACTTCGTAAGGAGATGGCTCCGGAAAATAGTCGGCCAAGAACTTGATCATTTCCTGCAAATTGGCAGGCATGGTCAACTCGGTCTGATTGATGCAAAACAACAGCGGCCGCATATCCATGACCCGGCCCAACTGCACCTCGCACCCATCCTGCAGGCTCACGTATTTACTCGACCTCATATTCAGCGTGCGATAAATATAATCCTTCCATCGCGCACGATCCCCGAAAGATTTGAGATACGTCTTCTTCGCACGCCCAACAGCCAGCATATGCCGCATGAAGCATTGAGGCGCCAATACCGTACCGGGCGACCTCACCGGTGACGCCGCAGCCGCATCAAAGTACTCTCGATAGAGCACATCGGTCAGTTGCCGCAAATCAGCTGTGACAAACGGCACGACCTGATGCCGTATTTCGTAGTTGGGTGCTGAGCCCGCCACGGATTTGACGGCCTGCTGGGTAGACCGCAGCCCATCATGATGCAACCAGCCTGGGGCCTGGCTTGACACATTGAAAAGCGCCCGTCGCGAGGGCAAGCGGGTTGTTGTAAATACCCTGGGAGCCCCCCTGAAGAAGAAATCATTTTCCGAAGAGGACCGCCCCAGAAACATGTCATCATTGAAATATACGAACCGTTCCGCCAGACCCTCTATGTTCACCAGCCGAGCCTCAATGGCACGGCTACTGAAGGTTGGCAACACATCCGACGGATAAAATATATCCCGATGCGCGACAAGGTTGATCTTTGGGTGTTCAACATTCAACCACCCCGGCCTTTGCCCATTTGTAACAATGTGAATTCTATTAACCCATGGCGCAAACTTATGAATCGACCTGAGCGAATACAGCAACTCACCATTATTGGCAAACCTAGCCGGATGCGCCCCGGCTTCACAGACCAATTCGGGGTGCTCATGCGCAGCCGCTTGCTTCTGCCACTTCCACTCCGGATCAGAGCTGTCGACCCATGTGTAAACAATATCAACCTTCATTCGCCGGATGCTAATGCGTTGTTTGTAAAAAAATGCTGTGATTAGGCAATTTTCAGAAAAGGCCCAGCTCGTATATGATCTGAACGTGTTGCATGATGGCAGTGACAGGGTGGCAACCATCGTGCTATTCAAGCATCGCTGCTGCAGCTTTCTGCCCCATCATCGCCCTTGATCAAAAGCTCCCATCCCTGACATACACATGATCGACAACCTGGCTGAAAACACCGGCAACCTGTCTGGCGTAGCCCGCGTGCTCGTCAATGCAGGAAAGCTTGATGCCACCGCCGCAGGCGAACTGACCCGCGCAGCCAAAGAGCAAAAACGCAGCTTTGTCAGCACGCTCGTAACGCGCGGCGCCATTTCATCGTCTGATCTCGCACACACCTTGTCGACCGCATTAGCCGTTCCCCTGCTGGATCTCTCGGCAATCGATCTTCAACGGCTGCCCAAAGGCGTCATCGACAACAAGCTGGCCAGCCAATACCAGGTGCTGGTACTGTCCAAGCGTGGCAACCGCCTCTTTGTGGCGGGAGCTGACCCGACCGATCAGGAGGCCATCGAGCGCATCAAGTTTGCCACGCAACTCACGCCAGAATGGGTCATCGTCGAATACGACAAGCTGGCCAAGCTGATTGAGGGTCAGGGGGCATCTGCAGAAGAGCAGCTCAACGCTTTGACCTCCGAGGACTTCGAGTTCGATGTCACCGACGATGTCACACAGCCGCAGGAATCCAACGACATTTCAGCGGACGTGGAAGACGCTCCCGTCGTCAAATTCCTGCAAAAGATGCTGATCGACGCCATCAACATGCGTGCGTCCGACTTGCACTTCGAGCCATACGAATTCAATTACCGGGTGCGCTTCCGTATTGACGGTGAGTTGCGCGAAATCACCCAGCCACCCGTGGCCATCAAGGAAAAGCTCGCCTCACGGATCAAGGTCATCTCCCGGCTGGACATCGCCGAAAAGCGCGTGCCGCAAGACGGCCGGATGAAGCTCAAATTCGGCAACAAATCCATCGACTTTCGGGTCAGCACACTGCCCACGCTGTTTGGCGAAAAGATCGTGATCCGTATCCTGGATTCGTCCTCTGCCAAGATGGGGATCGATGCACTGGGCTACGAAAAGGCCGAAAAAGATCGGCTGCTCAACGCCATCAACCGCCCATACGGCATGGTGCTGGTCACCGGCCCGACAGGCTCGGGTAAAACCGTTTCGCTGTACTCCTGCCTGAACATCCTCAATCAGCCTGGCGTCAACATCTCCACGGTTGAAGACCCGGCCGAAATCAACTTGCCCGGCATCAACCAGGTCAACGTGAACGACCGCGCAGGCCTGACCTTCTCTGCTGCGCTGAAAGCCTTCCTCCGCCAGGATCCTGATGTGATCATGGTCGGTGAAATTCGGGACATGGAAACCGGCGATATCGCCATCAAGGCCGCTCAGACCGGCCACATGGTGATGTCCACCCTGCACACCAACGACGCGCCCACCACCCTGACACGTCTGTTGAACATGGGTATCCCCCCGTTCAATATCGCGTCCGCCGTGATCCTTATCACGGCCCAGCGGCTGGCGAGACGCTTGTGTGAAAACTGCAAGGTCCCGGCCGATTACCCTAAGGAAGCCTTGCTGAAAGCCGGTTTCCAGGAATCCGAACTCGATGGCACGTGGAAGCCTTACAAGGCTGTGGGCTGCTCAGCTTGCAACAACGGTTACAAAGGGCGTGTTGGTCTTTACCAAGTCATGCCCATCAGTGAAGAAATACAACGCATCATTCTGCGTCAGGGTACGGCCATGGATATTGCGGAGCAAGCACGACTTGAAGGCGTGCGAGACTTACGGGAGTCTGGCTTGGTCAAGGTCAAGTCCGGCCACACGTCCCTGGAAGAAGTGATTTCCGTCACTAACGAATAATCAGACACGCGCGCAACGCACCTCGGAGTTCCACATGGCCACGGCTGCAGCCAAAAAAACCACTGAAGAGTTCGTCTTTGAATGGGAAGGCAAGGATCGCAACGGCAAGATTGTCCGTGGTGAGGTCCGCGCTGCAGGCGAAGCAGTGGTCAGTGCCACGCTGCGCCGCCAGGGCATCATGGTCCAGAAGGTCAAGAAGCGTCGCACCAGCGGCGGCTCCTCGATCAAAGGCAAAGACATCGCGGTCTTCACACGCCAGTTGGCCACCATGATGAAAGCCGGGGTGCCACTCCTGCAATCATTCGACATCGTGGGCCGCGGCAGCACCAACCCGAGAGTCACGAAACTGCTCAACGACATCCGCACCGACGTGGAAACCGGTACAGCGCTGTCGCAGGCATTCCGCAAACACCCCATGTACTTCGACGCCCTGTACTGCAACCTCGTCGAAGCAGGTGAAGCTGCAGGTATTCTCGAAACATTGCTGGATCGTCTGGCCACCTACCAGGAAAAGACGATTGCCATCAAACAGAAGATCAAGTCGGCCCTGACTTACCCCATCGCCGTGCTGGTGGTCGCGTTCATCGTGGTCGCCGTGATCATGATCTTCGTGATCCCGGCTTTCAAACAGGTCTTCACATCCTTTGGCGCCGAATTACCCGCCCCCACGCTGTTCGTGATGGGCATGTCCGAGATCTTCGTCAAATACTGGTGGGCCATTTTCGGCTCCATTGGCGGCGGCATCTATTTCTTCATGCAGTCGTGGAAACGGTCCGAAAAAATGCAGAAAGCGATGGATCGCTTCCTGCTCAAGATCCCCGTCTTTGGCGACCTGCTGTTCAAATCTGCCGTAGCCCGCTGGACCCGTACGCTGTCCACCATGTTTGCCGCTGGGGTGCCCCTGGTTGAAGCCCTTGACTCCGTTGGTGGGGCAGCCGGCAATGCTGTCTTCTCTGAAGCGACCGAGCAAATCCAGCGCGATGTGTCGACAGGTACGAGTTTGACCACATCCATGCAGAGCGTAAACCTGTTCCCGGTGATGGTGCTTCAGATGGCATCCATCGGTGAAGAGTCGGGTTCGCTGGACCAGATGCTGAGCAAGGCAGCCGACTTCTACGAAGAAGAAGTGGACGAGGCAGTGAAATCCCTGTCGAGCCTGATGGAGCCGTTCATCATCGTGATCCTCGGTACGGTCATTGGCGGTATCGTGGTGTCCATGTACCTGCCTATCTTCAAGCTGGGCCAAGTGGTTTAAGCGCGCAGCTCTCCTTCATGCAATTCGATACCCTGCTGGCGATGCTCGCCACCCCCTGGTGCATGGGCCTGATTGGCCTGTGCATCGGCAGCTTCCTCAATGTCGTCATTCACCGGCTGCCCAAGATGCTTGAGCGCCAGTGGCGTGTGGACAGTTCCGCCTTGCTCGAGATCCCCGTCAAGGAAGAGCCCGAACTCAACCTCGTCAAGCCCGCCTCGCGTTGCCCGTCATGCGGCCACCTGATCCGCTGGTATGAAAACATCCCTCTGCTGAGCTGGCTGTTCCTGCGGGGCAAGTGTTCTGCTTGCAAGACACCCATTTCGATACGCTACCCGCTGGTCGAGTTGGCAACCGCCCTGCTGTTTGCCGCCACCAGCTGGCGTTTCAATGGGCAACCCGTGACGCTGGTCTGGGCGGTTTTCGTGTCCATCCTGGTCGCCGCATCGATGATCGACTGGGACACCACCCTGCTGCCGGACGACCTGACGTTTCCGCTGTTGTGGGCTGGTTTGCTGGCAGCCTTGTTCGGCTGGACTATTCCGCTCAACGAGGCCGTGACTGGGGCCATGGTGGGCTACCTGTCTCTCTGGGCGGTGTACTGGCTGTTCAAGCTCACCACAGGCAAAGAAGGCATGGGCTACGGCGACTTCAAGTTGCTGGCAGCGCTTGGCGCCTGGCTTGGCTGGCAAATGGTGCTGCCCGTCGTGCTCGGTTCATCCATCATCGGTGCCGTTGTCGGCATCATCATGAAGGTGTCGTCGCAACTTCGTGAAGGCCGCTACGTGCCCTATGGGCCTTTCCTCGCTGGCGCAGGCCTGGGCATCATGCTGGCTGGCCCGCAAAAAGTGCTGGAGTGGTTGGGATGGGCCTGAAAATCGGCTTGACCGGTGGCATTGGCAGCGGCAAAAGCACCGTTGCCCACATATTGGTCGAGCTGGGCGCCCACCTGGTCGATACCGACGCGATCTCTCGCAGCCTGACGGCAAAGGGTGGCGCAGCCATTGAGGCCATACGGCAACAGTTTGGCCCCGACTTCATTGACGCGACTGGCGCACTTGACCGTGACCGCATGCGCCAGGCTGCATTCAGCGATCACCACATCCTGCAACGCCTGGCCGGCATACTGCACCCCCTCATCGGGCAAATTGCTGCCCAGCAAACCCTGCAGGCCAGACCTGGCCAGATCGTCGTTCTGGATATCCCTCTCCTCACGGAATCAGGCGACCGCTGGAAACAGCAGGTCGACGAGGTGGTGGTGGTCGATTGCCAGCCGGAGACTCAGATTCACCGCGTGATGGCCCGCTCTCACTGGAGCAGAGAAGCCGTAGAAAAGGTCATTGCACAGCAGGCCTCACGCTCCGCCAGGCTTGCCATTGCCGATCATGTGATCCTGAACGAGGATCTTGATCTCGATGAATTGCGACAGGAAGTTAATAAGCTCTGGCGCCTGTGGAACAATGCAGCATGACTGCTGATTCACTTGCTCAGGTGGCGCGTTGATCCTTTACGAATACCCCTTCAACGAGAGTATCCGGACCCTGCTGCGGCTGGAACACCTGTTCAACCGCCTTGGTCAGCTGATGTGGCGCGAAACCCCGGTGGACCACCACTTTGCGCTGGCCACGATCTTCGAGATCATGGACGTCGCCTCGCGCGCCGACCTCAAAAGTGATTTGCTGAAAGACCTGGAGCGCTACCGCTCGCAGTTCATTGCCTGGAAAGGCAACCCTGCCATTCAGGAAGCCATTCTCGACCAGGTGCTGCAACGCATCGATACGGCGTATTCCAATTTGCAGCAGCTGCCCGGCAAGGCGGGACAAGTGCTGGCATCGAACGATTGGCTGATGGCCATTCGCAGTCGCATCAGCATCCCCGGGGGCACCTGTGAGTTCGATCTGCCGTCCTACTACGCCTGGCAAAACGAACCAGCCACCAAGCGTCAGAATGATCTGATGCAGTGGACCCAGACGCTCACCCCGCTGGCTGATGCCTTGCGCCTGATGCTGGGTCTTTTGCGCGATACGGGCACACCGCACATGGTGGCAGCCCCCTCTGGCCTGTACCAGCAAAGCCTGAAGGAAAACAAGCCCTACCAACTGCTGCGCCTGCGCATTGCCAGAGAGTATGGGCTGGTGCCTGAAATCAGTGGTAACCGATTGATGGTTGCCATTCGACTCATGAAACAGGACACTGAGGGCAAGTTGAAGTTGGCAGCAGATGCCGATGCGGGTTTCGAGTTGACCTTGTGCGCATGACGCGCACACCGTGACAGCGTTTCATGACAGACCAGACCACGCCTGACAACACGCAGGCCACCAAGCCGTTGATGGTGCGCTGCCCATCCTGCGGCGACACCGTGCCGTACCGCCTGGACAACCCATATCGACCGTTTTGCAGCAAAGGTTGCAAAGCCATCGACCTGGGCGCATGGGCCAGTGAGGAGTACCGGGTAGAGGCCAAGCCCAACCCGGAAGATTTGATCGGTTGAAAAGCGACGAAGGTGTACACCTCCGTTTAGTTGAGCAAGCGTTTACCATGCTTTACAATCCAAGTTAATCCCGCATTTATAGGGGTAGTGCTGTACCTTTTTCACAGGAGGTCCAAGTGGGACACCCAGGGCTGTTGGTTTTACTGGCAGTACTCATCGCTTCTTTCACCACCTGCATTGGCCTTGTGCTGACGCAACGCTGGCACGGCAAGCTCTCTTTAGACCACGACCTCTGTGGCGTACAAAAGATACATAAGCAGCCCGTGCCACGCATAGGTGGTGTGGCTTTGCTCCTGGCCATCATGGTTGGCATTGCCGGTGCCTACTATTTCGACGAACCCCACGCAGTTCGCATCCTGACTTTGCTCGGATGCGCGATGCCAGCCTTTATCGCAGGGCTTGCTGAAGACATCACCAAGCGGGTAGGCGTCAGACCCCGCCTCTACGCCTCGTTTGCATCTGCGGCATTGGCCGCATGGTGTCTGGACGCTTCACTGACAGACATCGATACCCCGGGCATCAACCTCCTGATTGCCTATGGCCCGGTGTCCGTGGCATTCACCTGCTTTGCGGTGGGCGGCCTGACCAATGCGGTCAACATCATCGATGGCATCAATGGCTTGGCGGCAGGCAGCGTGATGCTGATGCTCGCTGGCTTGGGCGCCCTGGCCTGGTTTCACACCGACATGCTAGTCCTGATGCTTTGCAGCATCGGCTTCGTCGCCTTGGCCGGGTTTCTGCTGGTCAACTACCCAGGCGGGAAGATTTTCCTGGGGGATGGGGGCGCATACCTTGCTGGCTTTTGGCTGGCTGAGTGTGCCGTGCTGCTGCTGGTCCGCCGCCCGGCCGTGTCAACCTGGGCTGTGCTGCTGACCTGCTGCTATCCCGTTGTAGAAACCTTGTTCTCGGTGTACCGGCGCCACGTGATTGCCGGCACAGACAGCAGCCAACCAGATCAAGTTCACTTGCACCATGTACTGATGAACAGACTGCGCATGGCCATGCCCTCTGGTTCACCGAGACCAACTTGGAGAAGCCATGCCGGAGCGAGCTTGATCATTTGGATCTTGGTTCTCTTGTGTCAAGGCCTTGCAGTTATCGGCCATGAGTCGTCATCAAGTATCGCTATTGGGTTGCTTTGGTTTTTAGTAACTTATTTATGGCTTTATACAACAAGCACACCTCCAGGTACAAACAGACGAACCAAATTTGACGAGACCAGCCACAAATCGTCAATCATTCGTTAGCTATCACAACACGAACACAACAACACAAAGCTACCCAACGAAGACAGCGCACATGTAATTAAATGGCAGCAAAGAAGGTTTTATTTGTCACACCGACTGTAATAGCCCAACATACCAGCGGCGGCATGCAGGTAACGCAAGAGCGCCTGGACGCATTGGCAAAAATATCCGACGTCACTGTGCTAGCCCTAGAGGTGGATGATCAAGCCCGAAAAGCCTATCCCAGCATCGACTGGATAACTGCAGGAAATCTTCGAGCAAGATCCACACAAAATCTATTTCTTTCCTACACAGCGGGGCTGCCACTGAGCGTCTGGAGGAATTCCCACAAAGAATTTGTAAGTGCTGCAAAAAAACTAAGCGAAGAGCACTATGACCTGGCCTACGTGGACCACTGGCTCGTTGCAGAGGCGGGACTGAATTGCCATGCCGACAGGCGAGTTCTACACCTCCACAATGCTGAACCAGAAATATTCTTTAGAGCGGCCCTCCATGCTCGTCAACCTACCCGCACGGTGCTTGAGCTGGAGGGGCATCGCTGTGTGAGATATTTATCCCGGATTACACCAAAATTCGATGAGTTGCACCTCCTATCTGGCGACGATCTTTCCAATCTTGCGACTAGAGGCATCAGCAACGAGCATACATCCATATTCTATCCAGCAGCCCCCAAGCCACCATCAGCAATCGCGGCATTCGCCACACGAAACGATTCCATACTGTTTGTCGGAACACTGAGCTGGCACGCGAACCACGAAGGACTTCGCTGGTATGCAGAGCATATTCACCCACACCTACCGGCCGACATAGATATGGATGTCATTGGCGGTGGCGCACCACAATCTCTATCGTCGATGTTGATTGAGCATCGAAATATCATTGCGCATGGATATGTCGACGACATTGAGCCTTTCTACGCGTCAGCAAAATGTCTTGTAGCGCCACTGCTATCTGGGTCAGGAATCAAGATCAAGATTCTTCACGCCTTGACAAGAGGGCTGCCTGTCGTTACGACGACAACGGGCATCGAGGGATTTCCAGCTGGGTATGGGTCGGCCGTGCAGGTATCAGACAAACCAGAAGAAATGGCCTCATTTATTCAGCGGCTGACGATCGATAGAACAGCGTGGGAGCAAGCAAGTTCTGCCGCGCTAGACTATGCTCACAAGCATTTCTCAGGCGCCGATTGGCACAACTGGACGACACATATTTTGTCGGACAAAGTCAATCAGTGCCTGCCATCCCATTCATGAGCAAGAGCCGCCAAGCAGACACCCACGTCGCCGGGGTGCGCGTAGATCTCACACCTAAGCCCCAGTTAATCAAGCAGTTGGCCAGTTTATTCGATGCATCTGCAGACATGGACCAGCTTACGGCCGTTCATACGCTGAACCCGGAAATCTGCATGGCTGCGCTGTCTGAGCCCTGCTTCCGTGACGTGCTCAACGCAGGACAGTTCAATGTCGTCGATGGCGTTGGCCTGCAAGCTGTACTGAAACTACGTACGCACCACCAGGTCGATAGAACCTGTGGATCGGACCTCGTCTATGACCTTGCTCAGATGTGTCACGCAGCTGGGAGAGCATTGATGATCATAGGTGGAACTCCCAACCGCATAGAAAAAGCCTGTGCACGATTGGTCGATTTACTCCCTAACCTTCAAGTTATTGGGAACTCTCCACCTTACACACCTCATTTGCCGCTCATCAATCAAACCGAAATTGAAAGCCTGATCACAAAGCACAAACCGGCTGTGATTGCAGTTTGCCTTGGGGCGCCGAAACAGGAGTTCTGGATAAATGAAAACAGAACATTTCTTTATGCAAATCAAGTCAAAATTGCAGCGGGCTTAGGTGGAACAGTAGATTTTCTGAGTGGAGATGTACCACGTGCGCCCAAGATGTTACGTCAAATTGGTCTGGAGTGGCTATATCGTCTGTATATCGAGCCACAACGCTGGAGGCGCCAGATACGCACATTACCAAAATTTGCAGCACTGGCACTGACTAGCAAGAGTTTCGTACAAAATGGCTGACCTTACTCCAGGCGTGCTGATTTATGCGCACTATGTCCCACCGCATCCATCTGCCAGCGCCACGCGAATGAGATCTCTGGCTCGGTACCTCACCCAGAGCGGGCATGCAGTCAATCTATTGACCAGCCAAGCAGGACCGACTCACGTCGACGGCATCAACATAATTAGGTGCAAGAATAGATTGGGTTTACTCATTACCATCCTCAAGCATCGAAAATGGTCCATATTGGTCAGCTCGCCACCAGGCACACCTGCAGCAGAAGTTGCTTTGATGGCCAGACTATTCGGCATGCGGGTTATTGTAGATATCCGCGACCCCTACGTCAGCGAGGCGCTTGCAAATGGGGAAATTGCGCCCGGACTCAAAACCAACATCAAGAGGTGGCTAGAGAGCTGCTTACTGAAGGTGGCAAATGGCCTGTCTTATGTTTCAGAGCCTCTTCGGCTCACCATGAACAAGCACTTCAGCACGCCAATGGCACCATATGTCATTGCACCCAATGGCATTGATCTTGATATTTTTCATTTGAACCCGGCTACTCGACGCCATACCAGGCTGGAGCTTGGTGCAGGGGACGAGCCGGTTTTTGTCTACGCAGGAATATTAGGCGGCAAGTCTCTTGACAAGGCTATTCAGTCACTCGCGCAGCCGTTGAGAGATGGTGCCAAATTACTCATCATCGGTGTGCTGGACGAACACTCCAAGCCCATCAAGGAAGAGTTGGAAGTCATCAGCAGTCGACTTGGAATTTATTCAAACATCATCTGGCGCTTTAATGAGCCGCTCGATCAGGTTGCCAGACTATTAAATGCCTGCGACATCGGTATAAACCCACTGCCAGACACGCGGCTATATTGCCTTCCAGTGAAGACATTTGAGTACCTGGCATGCGGACTGCTACCCCTTTGC
This sequence comes from Aquabacterium sp., assembly GCF_041909175.1. GTDB lineage: Bacteria > Pseudomonadota > Gammaproteobacteria > Burkholderiales > Burkholderiaceae_C > Aquabacterium. Next base: position 420,351 of record NZ_JAYRDZ010000002.1, read on the forward strand.
ATCACCGGATCCAATAGTGCACTGAGTGCACTATTTCCAAGCGATTCGACTGGAGTTGTATGTTATGACTGGGCTGAATTTGCCAGACAAGCAGACAAACTGGCATCCAACATTGCAATAGTTCGCAGTCAATCACTGTTCCGAGCGGATTTTGCCAAGCGATTTGATCGCAATATTGCCAACCGCGCATTGAGTGCCCTGCTATTAGAACGGTCTACTCCATGACGAATGCAACTCGCGCACGGATTCTCATCCTTTCCCCTCAAAAGCCAGGCGAAGGATTTGGAGGGGCCGAGCAACATCTTGCAACGTTAGCCCAGATACTTGATCCACTTTGTGCGGGAATCGAGTTCATCTCCATTGGTGATGCACCGCCCCCCTCTTGGGTGGAGCGTGCGCTCCTGGGAGTCATACCTCTGCTGCGCTCCCCTCTGGCAGTGAAGCGATTGCTGCGCCACCGTGCACTGCCGCCATATGATGTGATTTTCAGCGTCGAGTTGATGGGCGTCGGCTTGCCCCGGCGAAGACATCTCCACCTGTTCTTTGGCAGCTATTCAGGCTTTCATGCTCTGGCGCTGAGTCCCCCCCGGGGGCTCAAAAGACTTTTGCGCCGGGCAAACGGAGTGCTAGCGAACACACTGGAGAGACATACGGCCAGACCAAGTGGAGCTGTTGCCAACTCGATTGGCCTCCAAGAGTGCCTGCGACAACATGGAATCCCAGTGCGCGATGAGGTGATTCCACCGCCAACCGATACGGAAAAGTTTCAACCTGGCGATAAGACCCTGGCCAGACAAATGTTGGGGCTTCCATTAGACAAGAAGCTTTTACTTTTTGCAGGGCGCTGGGAGTACGCCAAGGGCGCCGACAGAATTGAAGCGCTCGCAAACACACTCGCCCCCAACTGGCATATCTTGATTGCAGCCCCTGGCAATGCCAGTTGGCCATGGCCAAATTCACCCGCTGTCACTGTATTAAAAGATATCCCCAATGACCAGATGGTCACCGTGTACCAATCGGCTGATGTAACCCTCCAACCATCACGTTTTGAAGGGTACAGCCTGGTTGCGAGCGAAGCCCAATCTTGCGGCTGTCCGGTCATAACGAGCGATGTTGGTCAAGCAAAGCACTTTCTACTATCCTCTGACCCACACATCAAAGAGTCTGTCATCGCACAACCGGACAGTCCAGCAGAATGGGCGCAACGAATCGATGCGCTATTGGTAGAACTCCCCCAGGCCAGTGTCGCAAGTAGAAGTTACGCCCTGGAGCATGTGTCACCTGCTGTCATACAGCACCAGTGGATGCAACTTCTCACCCGTCTTTACCCAGAATTCGAATGGCACCCACGCTAACCATCCTCGCACCTACACACAACAGACCCGATGTTTTGGAGAAGGTCTGGCCGACTTGGCTTGAACAAGAGGGTTTGGCTGAAATCGTAGTGGTAGATGACGGAAGCACCGAGCCCTACAGCGCCGTTTTCAATCAACTCTCCGATGCGTGCAAGGCCAATCGGATAGTGCTCAGAGTTATACGCAACGACACACGCTTAGGAGCGCCCGCGGCAAAGAACCGCGGCTTGCTCCATTGCACATCTGATGAAGTGCTCACGACAGATGACGACATCCTGCTGCCGCCGGACATGGTCCGCCTATGCCGCGCGGGCAAGCCAATCGACGACCGCCCGACCATCGTGGGTCCGAGGGTGATCTATCTACTTGACGACGAGCAACCAGATGCCGCCATTGCAAGGGCGAACGCCGAAAAGCGGGCTTTCTTCAACTACAAAGACCTCACCCTGACACCATGGTCAAACCCGGGAAAAGTGCGTGAATACCCCTTTGTCACGGCCGTAGCACTCTGGCCCAGATCACTTTTTGAGCGCGGACTCACGTTCCACGAAGGCTACGGCGGCAACGGCTACAGAGAGGAGACGGACCCACAGCTAGCAGCCCGGGCTAGTCATGCGGCCGCAGTATTTCTTGTTCCTGACGCCGTATGCTTCCATCTGCCATTGTCAATTGCTTATGCAAAAAAGGGTGGACAACGACGGGGAAGTCGTCTGTGGTTCGAGTATTGGGTACACCGCAACAACGCCACGTTCCTGAACCGGCACAGAGAAATACTTCATTCATTCGGCATTTCCGTATTTGGCAGCTGGGTTCATTTGATACAAAACAGAATAGGCCCGAGGAAGATTGCAAGCCACATCATGAAGAAGATTGATGAAAAAAATGCCAAACATCACTGAAATATATTTGGCCATCTTTCTTCTTGGGTATTATCTATCCTACCCTACCAAGGTATTGCTAGCCAGCACACAGGCATCTACGCTCACAGCCTTCACAGCACTAGGCTGGGCCATGCTTTGCTACCATGGAGCGAAAGCATCCATATCCAAATCAGACTTCACCATGAAGTCAAGCCACTTATTTATCACTTTTGTTCTATTTGCCGCGGCCATCAACATCAATATTGCATCGGCATACCATCCAGCAGCCCCCACGCTGGCTGCAAATGCAGGCAGGTATATTATATTTTTCTGCGCATGTGCACCACTCATGCTGACAACACACAAAGAAGTCGACCCAAAATCACGATTGATCAAATCATCAATCATCGCCGGATCGATTACTTACGCTATTGCAGCCGCACTGAATTCAAGCTACCGCCTACCAAGTGACTTATCTGAACCCATCAACGAAAAATATATTGTTGGTCCGCTATTACGCGCCGGCGCCGGTTATCTTGATCCCAACTTCCTGGCAATTAACCTGATCATCCTCCTCGTTATTTCATATCACTTTAGTTTTGGAAAGATTGCCAGATATTTGATCACCACGACCTGCATGCTTGGCATCTTTCTCACTTTCTCCAGAGCGGCCTGGCTAGTTACTGCTGCAATATGGATCGCACTGACATGGAGAACGCAAAAGACATCGTTCTGGCTCATTGCAATAGGCTCATTTGCAGCAATTTCTTCTCAATTCAGTGACGAAATCACATCGGAAAACGGGTTGTTCAGAAGATTTTTTGACGAAGAAGGTTCATCATCGACAGCCGATCGTTTTCACCAGTACTCCGGCGCCTTGTCGGAAATTTTCAATGCCTCGACTGAAAAATTGTTTTTCGGCATGGGTGGACCTGACTCATTTTTCCAGAGTTATGGCTCTCATCTACACAATTTCTATCTAGGTTCATTCATTGACGGCGGCGTTCTTTCGACTTGCCTTCCCATTGTTGCGCTATTAAGCACGTTCTACATCTCAGATCGCACTTCCAGATGGCTATTGGCATCTTGGTTTTCCATGAGCCTCTTCCTTCCGGATGTCCCCGACACCCTGTTCCTCGCTGTTTCACTTGCATTGACACTAAACAATAGCGCCGCCCCAAAGGTCCAATCGCTCACAACGCTGAAGCCAACGCCGCCCATTGACAGCATGGATATTTAACACGTCAACATATTGAAACAACCCCTCCTGCACTACGCAATCCAAAAGCAATCCGCATCTGTATAACTGAACTTTAAATTAATTTAATACGTATATTTATGATTGCATGCAAACATATTTCGTTGCGAATTCAATTTCAAGTTGATGCGAATGGTCAACGGGATACCATCGACATTACCCAGGTGACTGTTCAGGGTGAGATGTTGCAATGACGCGCACAGAATGGAGCGGCTTCTACGGGCCATCCTATAGACTACTACTGGCCGAAGATTACCCACATCAGGTTGATGACGATCTGTGGAACGCAATATGTGAACCACACAACCAAAACCCATCCCGAGAAGGACATTGGGAGTTTCTGGCAATCGGCTACCTCCACTTGATAGATCGTGGAAGTTATCTTTCAACAATACACCAGACCAGACTTTCAGCAATCGCAACTCGATTCAATCCAAGACCGCGGACAGTCAACTGGCGGCTCATGGCTAAGATCATTGATGTGCGCTTATCTGGGCGCCATCTAAATATGGATGACTTGAAGGCCATCCGACTGTATCCAGAGCAATCTGGTTTTTTACCTGACGAACCAAAAGACAACAGTTCACAGTATCACGCCTACATGCTCCTGTTGATCATGCGGTTTGCTGACCGTAGCGACCTGCTGCTGCGAAGATTGGTATTGAAAGCCATAAACTGGATGGAGGAAATCTGGCGCCAATATGGTGATCCATCTCCATTGGGCCGGGGAAGATTTCAACTGTTTGGCTATGCATCCATGGTCACTTGTGGACACATGGCCAAGGATTGGGGCGTCAACGTAGATCCGTTATGGGTGAATGCTGCCCGTGTTCGTGCGCGGCCAGAAACCCCCACGGGGGCCATGTCTGCAACTTGGGCTGGCCCATTCCGTCACTGTCTACTGCACGGCTACAACACCACCGATGACTATGCGGCTTTTGCGGAACTCTGGTTACGTGGAATTCCAGCTCCAGATTCAGTTGAATCTATGACTGGCCATGTGGTCCCACGTTCAACGCAGCTCTGGTGGCATCCTGTGGACCACGACGGATCCGGTCTAGTGGCAACCAATTCTGGGCCCATCATCGCCTTGCTCAAGAATCATCAGAGGCCACCAGCACAGCGACCCGGCGTCATCAGCTTCTTCAAGCAACTCTTGATCTCGCCTTTCCAGCAGAAAAAGCTTACCCTGACCCCACAACTCATCCACCACGACAAACCTTTTGCTGTGGACGGCTTTGTTATTTCACAACAAACTGACAAGTTGGTCATTCAGAACAACGAGAGTACCTTGAATCAACATTTGGTACTTGAGTCGACCACAGTTTGGGGGAAAAATGCCGCTGACAAGTTCAGCTTCAGCGGTAGCTGCGAAGTTGAAGAACTGACATGGGCCCGTCAATCTTCGGCTGCTTGGTATGGGGTGTGTTTCCGAATGGCACGCCACGCTAATGCCGCACTGGAGTGGACAGTTTGACCTTTATCCGCGTTCGATCAGAGGCTGTATGGCGCTATGTGGACGCCTATTTTCCACGCATTTTCGGCCTTGTGTTTCACACCTACCTTATCAGTAGGTATGGTAGCTCTGGGTATGGCTTACCGGGCTGGGTTCTCGGTACGCTAGGAATTTGCATTTCACTCATTCCTGACCCGCATGCCTACATCTTGGTCAGGGCCCAAGGCCAGCGAGCCAAAAGGCTGCTTAGCCTGACAACGCCTGCATTGCTGGTCAAGATATTAATTTCTGTATTGATATCACTTGGAGCGCTTTACGCTCTTCCGACCAAAAATCTGCTCACACCCCATCAAGATGGATGGATTGGCGTATTTGCTGGGACTGCGCTTTATGGGTCTACAGAGTTCTTGTGGGCAACACTTGGCACGACTTCATTGGCTTGCAATAACACACGGATCATTGCGTCAGCTGGAATTTTTGCAAGATGCTTATCCCTGACCATTCTCGCTATTTTGTGGGCCACAAAAATAAGCACCATGGCACTCGACTTTTTCGCTGTCACGATGCCTGTACTAATATCGGCACTCATACTATTACCCATTAGCACAAATGCCAATAGAATTCTGGAATTCTATTGTTTCAGCACCCGCACATACTCCATATGGAGCCAAGCGATTGCATTAAGCACAAATCTACTATTCCAATTCCCACTACTTATTGTAGGCAGCACACCAGGGTTTACACCCAACACAACCGGCCACATTGCTTTCATTTCCAGAATACTACTTGCCGCGCTACAGCCATTCCAAATACTTCAATCAATTTCCATCCGGAACCTGGCATCACACCAACACCCAGAAAGCCACAGGCGACATAAAAATATAATATTAACCTTCAAAATTGGCGCAACCTGCACACTGATTGCCGGCACATGCCTGTTGCTGCAACTCAATTATGCAAACAAAATTGGACGCGACTCATTGATGATATCTGGCGCAATGTTGATTGGCGTATCCGCATCCATTTGGTACCGACATGAACAAGCACATTTATTAGCAAGACCAGCATCGATCCCATACCTAGTTACCCTAGGGTATATACCAGCAGCATTTATCAGCTTTGTGGCGGCCACCTTTAGCGCAAATCTCGCCAACACTAATTTGTTCGCCCTATCTATAATATTCGGGTGGATTGCCGTTTCATGTAGCTGGAAATGGGTTTCTCTGTTATTACCCACACCCAAAACCAGTCGTTGAGCTGCCCATTTAGGCAACTCACTCAACGCAACAACAACTCCATTTTTTCTGCATTGCGACCAGACTGAATAGTCTTTCGCCATGACTCTTTTATAAACACGTAGATCAGCAAAAAGAACCCACTGATCAGTGTTGCAAGCACGGCAATCAATGCCTTCATGGGCTTCGACTTACGTTCAGGTGGCTGAGCCTCATCCACTACCTGAATCAGTGCACCTTCCTTGGCCTCATCCAATTTGGCAAGCTCAAACTGCTTGGCAAACATTTCAAACAATGTTTCCTGATATTTGAAGTCCCGATATTTGGCAATGTAATCGTCATCCGCAGCGGCATTGTTTGCCGCTTCGGCCTTGGACAGTTGTGATCGCAATGCCCCCAGGTTTGCTTGTGCAGCACGCAATTCTGGTGATTGATCTGTCAGGTAGGCTCTCATTGATTGCAGTGCAACTTCCGCTGCCGTCACCTGTGCTTTCAATGCAGCATAAGCCTCTGCCGCTGCACGAGGCTCTGCACGCAATGCACCCTCCTTGATTCCGCTGCGTTGTAAATCAGACTGCGCTTGCTTCAGTTTCGTCTGCACATTGGCAAGTTGTCGCTCATAGAACATGCGTCGCTGCTGCGCATCTGTGACAGCCAATCTATCTAGCAGCTTGTTCAACTGCTCAATGTGGGCATTGGCCAGCTTGGCTGCGAAAACTGGGTCAGTATCATCGACGTCAATCGAGATCAACCCATCCTTCCCCGCCGTCACCTTTGCATTCCCAGCAAGCGTTTTCAATGCATCGTCGGTGAAGTCAGCCTTGTAACGAGACTTCAAATCAAACTGCTTTACCAGGGCCTCTTGAACACTTCGGCTTTTGGCGAAAGACACATATTGATCCGTAGCATTCTTGATGCCAGCCGCTGCACCCGCCAAGCTGCCCAGTGCCCCCAAGCCCTGCAGCATGGCTGCCGCAGAACTTTGTTGCTGCTGCGGGGGCAGGAATGTGGTGGTCGCCGTATATGTCGGGGTAATCAAGAAGCTGCAGCCCAGGGCAACAATGCCTATGGAAAGCGGGCCAACGAGCAGTAGCTTGATGTTGTTCTTGATGACAAGCAGCAAGTCGAGCAAGCTGATATCACCTTCCGTCCCATTGTCAGCACGCATGTCTGTCATGCTTGTTCCTTAATCTCGCAGCGTCTTGATCGCCGCGGCGCCCAAGCTCAACTGGTAGACGATCTGGGTGATGTCCTTCGCATTGCGCGTGAACACGCTCCAGGCGCTTTCGTGGTCTGTCTTTTCCGGCAAGACGATCACGTCGCCTGCGCTCACAGTCGCGCCCGACACCGAGCCAAACCAACGGCTCGCGGCTGACAGCACGCTGCCGTCGGCGCGAATCACAAACATCTCATCCTTGTCCGCTCCACTGGTCAGGCCCGACTGGTCCAGATAGAACTGCACGGACTTGCCTTCCTGCCAGATCAGAGACGACTCAGTGTTGACAGAGCCCAGCACATAGACAAAGTCAGGCCTGGATGGAATCACCAAGCGATCCTGGTTTTCCAGCTTCAGGGCAGGCAGGTCGTCTGGGCGTGATTTGTCGTTCAGCCCCAGCATGATCCGGCCTGTCGGCTTCAGATTACGCAAACGCTGCAAAGCCTGCTTCTGGGCCTGTGCTTCAGCCTGAACGCGAATTTGCGCCACGCCAGCTGAGTCACTACCGGAAACGCTGGCTGCTGCTGCGCTCAATCGGGAGTCAACTTGTGCCTCCAGGCGTCGAACCAGTTGATCCAGGCTGGCAAGCTGGGCACGGCGCACTTCTTCGCGGTAGAAAGCTGCGCCAAACAGATAGGCATCCGGGGTCACACCGCCAGCCTTTTCCAGCATCTGCTTCAGGCCATCTCCTGGCTTCATCTGGTAGATGCCAGGGCGGTTCACTTCGCCTTCCACCCGCACAAACACCTGTCGCTTCGACTGGGGCACCTGCACATCGTTCACAGAGAACACCGTGACCGTGTCGCCTGGTTGCAGCGCCAGGTTGTCAGGGCTGTTGGCATCTTCCAATGCCTTGTTCAGGCTGAAGGGCAGCAACTTCACCGTCACATCTTTACGGTCTACGCGCTCGACCACGGCGTAGTCCATGTTCACCTCGTCAACGAGGTTGCCAATGCGTTGTGCAAGGGTGTCTGCCGTGTCGCCCACATCCTTGTCATTGGTTTGGGGCATGGCGCTTACCCCGGCAGGCTGCGCAAGCATCGACTGGGCCATTGGCCGCTGTCCTGGCTGAGACACTGCATCATCTGCTGGTGTGGTGAACCCCAGCAAGGCCCGCTGCTTGTCCTCAGGCGTCAGCAACACTTCGTTTTGTCGCTTCACCGAGCCGCGAGACATCAGGAAAGATTTGCTGGGAATCAGGTCACGGATGGTCATGCCCTCCTTCCAGGGCATGCGCAGTGGCTGGTCCACATTGCCGCGCAACGTGACCGCATTGCCAAACTCACCCGTCACCGCCTGCACAGCCAGCGTGTCGCCATTGCGCAGTGTGCGTTTCAGTCCGGCCGTATCCAGCGCAAAGCTTTCAACGGAACGCGATGGTTTGTGAGACGGGTCCACACGCTCCAGCGTGGCCCGCTTGGGGTCGGCTGTCACGGGCAGGCCACCAGCAATCGTCAGCAGGTTTTCAATGCTGTCACCCTTGCCTGAGATTTCATAGACCGCCGGGTTGTTGACCTTGCCCGTCAAAGCCATGAAGCCCTTGGCCGCCGGGATGACGATGGCGTCGCCATCTTGCAGCTTGATGTCGCCGGATTTGTCACCCCGCGCGAGGAAGGCATACAGGTCCAGCTCGGCCACCACGCGGTCACCGCGCTTCACCTGCACATTGCGCATGCTGCCATTGGCACCAGGCCCACCGCTGGCGAACAGGGCTGAGATCACTGTCGACACGCTGGACAAGGTGTAAGCGCCTGGCTTGCGGGCCTGCCCCACGACATAGACCGTGATGCCTCGCAATTGGCCCATGGTCACGCTGAGCTGGAAGTCTCGGTAGTAACGGCCCACAGCGGTGCGCAGCACGCCTTCCGCCTGAGACGATTTCACGCCAGCCAGTTGAACCGCGCCCACGCGGGGAATGTGCAACAGCCCATTGCGATCGACCACGCCCTTGACGTCAATGTCGACCGAGCCCCAGCCTCGAACCAGCACCTCGTCGCCGGGGCCGATGGCGTAGTCAGGTGATACGGGCGTGTTGGCAAGCGGCACATAGCTGTTGGCCGCTTGCGTGAAGAAACTGGCGCCAAACAGAGGCAAAGACTGACCTGTGCTTTCCAGAATGAACTTCTGAAACTCATTGGGTGGCAAAGGCCGTGCAGGCTGATCAGGCACAGAAGGCGCGGGGGTGTTGACACCGGAGCTCAAACGGTCGCTGGCCACCCCATTGTTCTGGCGAATCTGCGGAATGCCAGACAAGCCACCCAGGGAGGTGGACAAACCGGACGGAGACGACAGCACGGCACTGCCCATCGACGCACCTGACAAGCTGCTGCCGCTGCCATCGGTGGCCATCTGCAGCATTTGGGCATAGCTGGCAGGCGGCAAGGCGAGTGAAAGGGAAATCAGGTAAGGCAGGACGACCCTGAATGGTTTCTGTGCGCGTTTAATGGCCATGACCCCAGTCTTTCAAGCGAATTGGCAACCGATTGTATGGGCAAGGAATTTGGGCAAAAACGATAGATAGAACCAATGACAAACATCAAAACGATTGACTTCTCGGTTGACTGAACAAGGCATACAGTATCTTCATCGACAGCAACTTGCTGCCCCAAAGAGAACAGAAAGGAGCCCCCCATGGCCAGCCCATTCCACGATCCAAAGTCTGTCACCATCAAAAACCTGGAAGCCGCTTTCGCCGGCGAGTCGATGGCGCATATCAAATACCGCTACTTCGCCAAGCTGTGTCGCGAAATGGGCGACGAAGACACTGCCAAGGCATTTGAGGCCACGGCAGATCAGGAAGTCATGCACGCCTTCGGTCACCTGGACCTGCTGTTCCCCAAGGCGAACATGACGCCCGCCAAGGCGCTTCAATTCGCCATCGAAGGCGAAACGTACGAGTACACCGAAATGTACCCGTCGTTCCGCAATGCGGCCGTTGCGGAAGGGCATGACGCTGCCGTCCAGGAAATAGACGAGCAGATTGCCGAATCCAAAGAGCACGCTGCGCAGTTCAAGGCCGTGCTGGAAAAGGCGGCCAAGCGTTTCGCTGCGCTGGCCAAGGTGGAAGAGCGCCACGCCAACCACTATCAGGCCGTGCTGGACAAGTTGTCCGCCTGACAATCTGACGCCAGCACACCCCGATCTGACGCATGGCCTTCCCTGGCCTGCTCAGATCCACAGGCAGAATCCACCCCGAAATTTGTATTGAGTGAGTGAGCAATGAAAACCTATCAATGTGTTGTTTGCGGCTTCATCTATGACGAGGCACAAGGTCGCCCCGAAGAAGGCATTCCGGCTGGCACCAAATGGGAAGACGTGCCCGATACCTGGACCTGCCCTGACTGCGGCGTGGGCAAGGCCGATTTTGAAATGGTCGAGATCTGAGCATCATGTCTGAAGCAGCTGTCGTCATCATTGGCTCTGGTCTGGCAGGCTACAACGTGGCCCGCGAATTGCGCAAGCTGGATGCGCAGGTGCCCATCGTCGTGATCAGCCGTGACCAGGCGGGCTTTTATTCCAAGCCCATGCTGTCCAACGCACTGGCAGGTAAGAAGACCGCTGCCACGCTGGTGATGAAGGCTGCCGACAAGATGGCCTCCGAGATTCAGGCTCAGGTGCTGCCGCACAGCATCGTCAGCCAGATCGACACGCAAGCGCAGACGGTGACGCTCACCGGTGGTCAGGTCATCACCTATCGGGATCTGGTGCTGGCCACGGGTGCAGACCCCATCCGCATTCCGCTCGAAGGCGACGCGGTCAAGCAGGTGCTGTCGGTCAACGACCTCGAGGACTTCGCCCTCTTTGCAGAGGCACTGGACACCGCTGCGGGTGGGCAACCCGCGCGCAAGGTCGCCATCCTCGGCGCCGGCCTGATTGGCTGTGAGTTTGCCAATGACCTGCTGGCGCGCAGCATTGAGCCCACGGTCATTGACTTGTCTGACCGCGTGCTCAACCGCCTGCTGCCCCCCGTGGCCAGCGCCCGTCTGCAATCCAGCCTGGAGCAAGCTGGGGCCCGCTTCCGTTTCGGTGTGGGGCTGCAACGGGTGGACCGGCGAGCCGATGGCCCGGGCCTGACCTTGACACTGAGCGACGGCAGCACCCTCGAAGCCGATCTGGTGCTGTCTGCCATTGGTTTACGCCCGCGCGCCGCGCTGGCTACCGTGGCGGGCATCCAGGTCAACCGCGGCATTGTGGTGAACCGGCAGTTGGCCACCAGTGCCCCGCACATCTATGCGGTGGGGGACTGCGCCGAGGTCGACGGGCTGAACCTGCCCTACGTGCTGCCACTGATGACGCAAGCCCGTGCCCTGGCAGCCACGCTGACCGGCAAGCCTACGGATGTGGTCTACCCGGCCATGCCCGTGGTGGTGAAAACACCCGCGCAACCCACCGTCATTTGCCCGCCACCAGCAGGTGCGGCAGGCGACTGGCAAGTCAACGAGACCGACGATGCACTGGAGGCCCGTTTCACGTCGCCCGCCGACCCGGCGCAACTGTTGGGTTTTGTGTTGCAAGGTAAAGCTGTGTCGCAGCGACAAGCCTGGGCCGCACAAGCCCCCGCGTTGTTGTCCTGAAACAGGGGTAACGGGGTCTCACCCCGTTTGAACCCGGACCCTGATTGCGCTAACCTTGAACCCTTTTCGCTGCAAAGCGTCCAGCAGGCGTGGTTGAAGCTGACGCAATTTGGCCGACAAGGCCGAATTCGGCACGAGCAGGGTCCACCCTTCATCGTCAATGGGGCCCGCCTTCACATAGGCGGCCACAGCGGGCGGCAAAACTGCCCGAACCACCTCCAGACATGCCTGCGAAGCCTGAAGCCGTTGCATCAGGCTCACCAAGGGCTGTGCCTGTGCAAGCGCCTCCTTGATACGGGGCACTTCAGGCACGAGCGGTCGAAAAGTGGAGCGTGAGCGCAGGCTCATGATGGCGTGTGGTTTGGCGTCGAACGGGTTGGCATGCAGATTCTGATCACTTCCAGCGTATTGTCGCGTCCCCGGGTGTTGCAATTCACCCCGGTCACTTTTGTGCTCACCGCACTGGCACTGTGCTTGCCCGCCATTTTGCTGTCTGCATTGATCTACCACGCCGTGGTCATCAAGGCCGCGCATGAGCACTGGCCCAGTCTGTCGGAAGCCGTGCGCTTTGTGGAGCGCCAGGAATTCGCCCAGCGTGACCGCTACATGCGAGAGAACCTGGACGCCATGGCCCAGAAGGTGGGTGACATGCAGGCCAAGGTGGTGCGACTGGAAGCCGTGAGCGAGCGTCTGGCCGGCATGGCCGGGGTCAAGCCCGATGAACTCAAGCAGATGACCGAGCCGGACCCGAAACAAGGCAGCGGCGGAGCACTCCCCAGCCTTCGAACCGGGGACGACCCCCACAGCGCACTGTCGCTACAGGACTTGAACCAGCAGGTCGCGGCCATGGATTCGCAAAGCGACCATGCGGCAGACGTGCTGACCCTGATCGAATCCCGCCTGTTTGAAAAGCGCCTGGAGGCCCGGCTCATCCCCAGCTCCGCACCGGTACAAGGCCCGATCGGGTCAGGGTTTGGCTTTCGCCGAGATCCGTTCACGGGCGGGTCAGCCCTGCACACCGGGCTGGACTTTCCTGGCGACATTGGCACACCCATCAAGGCTGCTGCTGGCGGCGTCGTCATCACCGATGTCATGCACCATCAATACGGTCACATGATCGAGATCGACCACGGCAACGGCCTGATCACCCGCTATGCCCACACCTCCAAAGTGCTGGTCAAGGAAGGGGACATCGTTCGACGCGGGCAACCCATTGCCCTGATTGGCACCACAGGGCGATCTACCGGGCCACACCTGCATTTCGAGGTGCTGGTTGAAGGCGTGCAGCAAGATCCGGCCCGCTTCCTCGCAGGCAAGGGGCAAGCCCCCACCCTCGCCCAAAATACCCTGCGCTGACACGGGTTGGCCCGTTTGACGCTACAGTTGGCGCCCATGATTCGCGCGAATCGCCTGCTGTACCTGGGGCGCCATGTGCTGCTCACGTTCTGCCTGTTGCTGTTGCAGCAGGCATCGGTGCTGCACGCCTTCCAGCATGCTCGCGCTCAAGACGAATCACCTACCCAGCACACGCTCTGCAAGGAGTGTCTGGCCTATTCGGCGCTGGACCATGCTGTGGCCAGCAACCCGCTGGCCACCCCCACCTGTGCGCCACTTGCAGACACACTGCCTGAAGTGGGCCGTGCGCAATGCACGCCCGCCGCACCGCGCGTCTACCTCAGCCGCGCCCCTCCCGGTCTTTCCAAACAGGCCTGACTGGCCTTGACCTCGTTTCCGCATTCGTCAAACCGTTGCTGATCGCCCGACCGCGATCAGCACACGCTATTGGAAAGACCATTTCATGAATCGACACTTTGTGTGGCGGCCAACTGCGTTGGCCTGCTTGGCTTCGCTCGCCCTGATGAACCAGACCGCATGGGCGGCAGACACCATCTCCGCCAACGACCTCGCTCAACTGCGCCAGCAGATGAACGACATGCGCCAGCAGTATGAAACCCGCCTGAAGGCGATGGAAGAGCGCCTGCAAGCCGCAGAGCAGCAAGCAGCCCAGGCCACCACCACCGCCAATACGGCTGCTGCGGCGGCCAACAATGCCACCGCCCCTGAGCCTGTGGCCACCGCAGCGGCCAGCGGCAGCAATGGCTTCAACCCGGCGGTATCCGTGGTGCTCTCGGGCACGTATGCACAGCTCAAGCGAGACCCCGACAACTGGCGCATCACTGGCTTTGCAACCGGTGATGGCGAAATCGGCCCCGGCAACAAGGGCTTCAACCTGGGTGAGTCTGAAGCCACGCTGGCCGCCAACATCGACCCCTGGTGGTATGGCGCCCTCACCCTGGCCTTCACGCCAGAGAACGAAGCTGAAGTGGAAGAAGCCTTCGTGCAGACCACCGCACTGGGCAATGGCCTCACCGTCAAGGCCGGTCGCTTCTTCTCGGCCATGGGCTATCAGAACGAACAGCACGCCCATGCCTGGGACTTTGTCGATGCACCGCTGGCCTATCAGGCCTTTCTGGGGGGGCAGTACAAGCAAAACGGCGTGCAGGCCAAGTGGGTGCTCCCCACAGAGCAGTTCATCGAGCTGGGCGGCGAGCTGGGCAATGGCGACAACTTCCCCGGCACCCAAAGCGGCAAGAACGGTGCAGGCGCCGTGGCCCTGTTCGGACACCTGGGCGGCGATGTGGGCGACAGCGGCAGCTGGCGGGCCGGCTTGTCGCACCTGTGGACACAGGCCAGCGACCGCGAGTCGACCACCGACGACGGCACACCCTATGCCTTTACCGGCAACAGCCGGCTGTGGGTGCTGGATGGCGTCTGGAAATGGGCCCCCAACGGCAACACGAAGTACACCAACGTGAAGCTGCAGGGTGAATATTTCTATCGTGACGAGAAGGGCCAGGCGCTGACCAATGTAGGTAGCAGCACAGAGGCCGATGCCACCTACCGCTCGGCACAGTCGGGCTGGTATCTGCAAGGGGTCTACCAGTTCATGCCCGCGTGGCGTGTGGGCCTGCGCTATGACCGACTGGACACCGGCTCGGTCAAGTTCGACGGCAGCGACACCAGCCCCGACTACCACCCCAACCGCACCAGCCTGATGCTGGACTGGTCGCCCAGCGAGTTCAGCCGCTGGCGTCTGCAGTTCACGGATGACCGCTCGCAACAAGGCGTGCGTGATGGCCAGATCTACCTGCAGTACCTGATGAGCCTGGGCAGCCACGGCGCACACAGCTACTGAGATTGAAGAAGAAAGGATGTTTGATATGAATAAGGTTTCTCGTTTGGCCTTCAGCCTGGCCATCTCGATGCTGGCCTCGTTGCACAGCGCCCATGCCGCGGTCAAGGTGTTCGCCTGCGAGCCCGAATGGGCCTCGCTGACCAAGGAGCTGACAGGCGACCAGGCCACGGTCTACAGCGCCACCAACGCCATGCAGGACCCCCACCAGGTGCAGGCCCGCCCCAGCCTGATGGCAGCCGTGCGCAATGCCGACCTGCTGGTGTGCACCGGCGCCGAGCTCGAAGTGGGCTGGTTGCCCGTGTTGTTGCGGCAGTCTGGCAACACCGCCATCCAGCCGGGACAGAAGGGCTACTTCGAAGCGGCCCATTACGTGCGGATGCTGGAGGTACCCAGCCGACTCGACCGCGCCGATGGCGATGTGCATGCCGCCGGCAACCCGCATATCCAGACCGACCCACGCAACATCGCCGCAGTGGCACAAGGCCTGGCCCAGCGACTCGCTGAGGTGGACCCTGCACATGCCGGCATCTACCAAAGCCGTCTGGCTGACTTCAACACCCGGTGGAACCAGGCCATGCAGCGTTGGGCCAAGCAGGCCACACCGCTGAAGGGCCTGCCCATTGTGGTCCAGCACAAGGGCTTCCCTTATCTGGAGAACTGGCTGGGCCTCAATGAGGTGGCCACGCTGGAGCCCAAACCGGGCGTCGAACCCAGCAGCGCCTACCTATCTTCCGTCGTGGAGCAGTTGCAAAAGCGTCCGGCCAAATTCGTGATCCGTGCAGCCTACAACGACGGTCGTGGCTCGCAATGGCTGGCATCACGCGCCGGCATTCCCGTTGTGGTGCTGCCCTTCACGGTGGGTGGCAGCGACAAGGCCAAGGACCTGTTTGGCCTGTTCGATGACACCGTGGAACAACTGGTGAAGGCGGCCCACTGATGTTCTCCTCGATGCTTCACCCCGTTGACTGGAGCATCGTCGGCCCTGCCCTCGTGGCAGGGCTGCTGGTGCTGACGACCCACGTTCCCCTGGGCATGCAGGTGCTCTCGCGTGGGATTGTGTTCATTGACCTGGCCATTGCGCAGATTGCCGGACTCGGCGTGATCGCGGCCGATGCACTGGGCTGGGAGCCGCAAGGCTGGGCCGTTCAGGCCGCGGCCGCCAGTGCCGCGCTGGCTGGTGCGGCCCTGCTGACCTGGATGGAGCGCCGCTGGCCTGACATCCAGGAAGCGCTGATCGGCGTGCTGTTTGTGCTGGCTTCCTGCGTGGGCATCTTGCTGCTGGCAGGCAACCCGCATGGCGGCGAACACCTCAAGGACTTGCTGGTCGGACAGATTCTGTGGGTCACCAACTCGCAGTTGACCGCCATGGCGGTACTCTCGGCGGTGATTCTGGTGCTGTGGTTTGGCGCCCCTCAGCTGATGCGCCGAGGCGGCTTTTACGTGTTGTTCGCCCTGGCCGTCACGGCTTCCGTGCAACTCGTGGGTGTCTACCTGGTGTTCAGCAGCCTGATCATGCCCGCGCTGGCTGTGCGACATGCCCCAGCCAGATGGAAGCTGCCGCTGGCTTACGGCATGGGCGTGATTGCCTATGGGCTGGGCCTGAGCCTGTCGGCCATGCTCGACTGGCCTTCAGGTGCTGTGGTGGTGCTCGCCATGGCACTGTCTGCGGCGGTATTCAGCACTGTGATCCCGGCTCCCAAGGGCGGGAAACCTCACGGTTGAGTCGTCGCGGATCCGTCACCCCCAGGTGCTACACTTTTCCGCTTTGGTCTACTGGGGAAAAGTCCCTCGTAGGCGGACGTGTCAGCCTGCTCACCCAGAAGGGGTGAACCAGGTTGGCGCGGTCACTTGTTTCAATGGATTACCTTCTCCATGTTGCCCAAGCTTCTCACTTCGATTTTCGGTAGCCGTAACGAACGCCTGCTCAAGGAGTTCCGGCGTACGGTAACCAAGATCAACGCGCTTGAATCCACTTTCGAGCCTCTGAGTGACGAACAACTGCGCGCCAAGACCGAAGAGTTCAAAGAGCGCGTGGCCAAGGGCGAATCGCTCGATGCCATCCTGCCGGAAGCCTTCGCCGTTGTTCGCGAAGGTTCCAAGCGCGTCTTCAAGATGCGCCACTTCGATGTGCAGTTGATGGGTGGCATCGCCCTGCACAACGGCAAGATTGCTGAAATGCGTACCGGTGAAGGCAAGACCCTGACCGCCACGCTGCCCGTGTACCTGAACGCTCTGACCAACAAGGGCGTGCACGTGGTGACGGTGAACGACTACCTGGCACGCCGCGATGCGGAGTGGATGGGCAAGCTCTACAACTTCCTCGGCCTGAGCGTGGGCATCAACCTGCCCCAGATGGACCGTGAGCAAAAGCAGACCGCCTACGCCTCGGACATCACCTACGGTACGAACAACGAATACGGCTTCGACTACCTGCGCGACAACATGGTCTACGAACTGCAAGACCGTGTGCAGCGTGGCCTGAACTACGCCATCGTCGACGAAGTCGACTCGATCCTGATCGACGAAGCCCGTACGCCACTGATCATCTCCGGCCAGGCCGAAGACCACACGGCGCTGTACCTGCGCATCAATGCCATCGTGCCGCACCTGAAGAAGCAGATCGGCGAAGCCGACCCGCGCACGGGCGAAGGCATCATCGAGCCGGGTGATTTCACGGCCGACGAAAAGAGCCGTCAGGTGTTCCTGACCGAAGCCGGCCACGAAAAGGCCGAGCAACTGCTGACCGAAGCGGGCCTGCTGGTGGAAGGCGCCAGCCTCTACGACGCCGCCAACATCACGCTGATGCACCACCTGTACGCAGGTCTGCGTGCCCACCACCTGTTCCACCGTGATCAGCACTATGTCGTGCAACCTGGCCAGCACGGCCTGGAAGTGGTCATCGTAGACGAATTCACCGGCCGCCTGATGTCTGGTCGCCGCTGGTCCGATGGCCTGCACCAGGCTGTCGAAGCCAAGGAAGGCGTGCCCATCCAGGCCGAAAACCAGACCCTGGCCTCGATCACCTTCCAGAACTACTTCCGCATGTACGGCAAGCTCTCCGGCATGACCGGTACCGCCGACACCGAAGCCTACGAATTCCAGGAAATCTACGGTCTGGAAACCGTGGTGATCCCGCCGAACCGTGCCCTGCTGCGCAAGGACCAGCTTGATCTGGTCTACAAGACCGCGCAAGAGAAGTACGCGGCCATCATCACCGACATCCAGGACTGCCATGGCCGTGGCCAGCCGGTTCTGGTGGGTACCACCAGCATCGAGAACTCGGAGCTGGTGTCGGCCCTGCTGACCAAGGAAGGCCTGCCCCATCAGGTGCTCAACGCCAAGCAGCACGCCCGTGAGGCCGACATCGTGGCCCAGGCCGGTCGCCCCGGCATGATCACCATCGCCACCAACATGGCCGGTCGCGGCACCGACATCGTGCTGGGCGGCAACGTCGAGAAGGACATCGCCGCCATCGAGGCCGACGAGTCGCTCGACGAGGCTGGCAAGAAGCAAAAGATCGAAGCGCTGCGTGCCGAGCAGGTCGAACTCAACGCCAAGGTGAAGGAGCTGGGTGGCCTGCGCATCATCGCCACCGAGCGCCATGAAAGCCGCCGTATCGACAACCAGTTGCGTGGCCGTGCCGGTCGCCAGGGTGACCCGGGCTCGACCCGCTTCTACCTGAGCCTGGATGACCCGCTCATGCGCATCTTCGCGGGCGACCGCGTGCGCGCCATCATGGACCGCCTGAAGATGCCCGAAGGCGAAGCCATCGAGGCCGGCATCGTGACCCGCTCCATCGAAAGCGCCCAGCGCAAGGTGGAAGGCCACAACTTCGACATGCGCAAGCAGCTGCTGGAGTACGACGACGTGTCGAACGACCAGCGCAAGGTGATCTACCAGCAGCGCAACGAGATCCTCGAGTCGGATGCCGTCAGCGACGCCATCACCAACCTGCGCAAGGGCGCCCTGACCGACGTGGTGCGCACCTACGTGCCCGAGCAGACCATGGAAGAGCAGTGGGATCTGCCCGGCCTGGAAAAGACGCTCAAGGAAGAGTGGCAGGTCGAGGTTGACCTCAAGGGCTGGGTTGAATCTAGCTCCTCCATTGAAGACACCGACATCCTGGAGCGCGTGCTGCAGGTTGCCGACGCAACGTACCAGGCCAAGGTCGAACTGGTCGGCGCGGGCGAATTCAGCAACTTCGAACGCAGCGTGCTGCTGCAATCGATCGACAGCCACTGGCGTGAGCACCTGGCTGCGCTGGACTACCTGCGCCAGGGCATCCACCTGCGCGGCTACGCTCAAAAGAACCCCAAGCAGGAATACAAGCGCGAGGCTTTCGAGCTGTTCGGCCAACTGCTGGACGTGGTCAAGATGGACGTCACCCGCGTGCTGATGACCGTGCGTATCCAGAACCAGGAAGAAGTGGCTGAAGCCACGCAGGCCATCGAGGAACAAGGCGACAGCTTTGTCAACGTGACCTATACCCACCCCAATGAAGATGGCTCTGTGGCAGCCGAGACCGACCAGAGCACCGTGGCCGGCGAGGTGCCGCGTGTGGGCCGCAATGACCCCTGCCCCTGCGGCAGTGGCGAGAAGTACAAGAACTGCCACGGCAAGCTGGCCTGATTTCCTGCTGGAGCACTGACTCACCATGCCCGTCAATCTGAGCGTTCCCAACCCGTCTGATCTGCACCCCGTACCTGGCGTCCAGCTGGGCATCACCATGGCCGGCGTGCGCAAGGCCAACCGCCGTGACCTGACCGTCATCACCCTGGACGAAGGCAGCGCCGTCGCTGGCGTCTTCACCAAGAACCGCTATTGCGCTGCACCGGTACAGCTGTGCCGCGAGCGCTTGGCTGCCGGCAGCGAGATTCGCGCGCTGGTCATCAACACCGGCAACGCCAATGCCGGCACGGGTGAAGACGGCCTGGTGCGCGCCCGCGCCACCTGCATCGCACTGGCCCGCCAGCTGAGCATCTCGCCTGAACAGATCCTGCCGTTTTCCACCGGTGTGATCATGGAAACCTTGCCGGTCGACCGCATTGAAGCGGGCCTACCCGGCGCCATCGCCGACCTCAAGCCCGACAACTGGGCCGCAGCCGCTGAAGGCATCATGACGACCGACACGCTGCCCAAGGCAGCCTCGCGTCAGATCACCCTGGGTGGGGTCACCGTGACCGTGACGGGCATCAGCAAGGGGGCCGGCATGATCCGCCCCAATATGGCGACCATGCTGGGCTATGTGGCCACCGACGCCAATATCCGCCCTGACCTGCTGCAAGCCCTGGTGACCGAGGCGGCCAACGTTTCCTTCAACCGCATCACGATCGACGGCGATACGTCGACCAACGACTCCTTCGTGCTGATGGCCAGCCGCAAGGCCGCGCACGCCGAGATCACCGATCTGGACAGCGCTGAAGGCCGTGCCCTGCGCGAGGCCGTGATCGCCGTGTCCCAGCACCTGGCCCAGGCCATCGTGCGTGATGGCGAAGGCGCCACCAAGTTCATCGCCATCACCGTCGAAGGTGGTCGCACGGAAGACGAATGCGCCAAGGCGGCCTATGCCATTGCGCACTCGCCGCTGGTCAAGACCGCCTTCTTCGCCAGCGACCCGAACCTGGGCCGCATCCTGGCAGCAGTGGGCTACGCCGGCATCGATGACCTCGACCAGAACCTGATCGAGCTGCACCTCGACGACGTGCACGTGGTCACCAAGGGTGGCCGCAACCCGAGCTACCGCGAGGAAGACGGCCAGCGCGTGATGAAGCAAAGCGAAATCACGATCCGCGTGGGCTTGAACCGCGGCACCGCCAAGACCACCGTGTGGACCTGCGACCTCTCACACGACTACGTCAGCATCAACGCCGACTACCGCAGCTGATCATTGCGGGTTTACCCGCAGTCCCTCCCCTGCCAAAAAGCCATGTCTCACCCGGACATGGCTTTTTTTTGTGCAGGATCAGACCAGATCAGGGGCATCCATAGCCCCTCTTTTTCGGACTGATCTGATAATGGATTCGGCCCCACGCAGACGAAGAGAGGAGTCTGTCATGAGTCAAATCTCCGCGACCGGCGCGTTCCGCACCGCCAACCCACATGCCCTGGCTGCCATCCTGGAAGCCAGTGAAACGAAGTCGATCATCGCCGCCGATGACATCTTCGACATCAGTGGCATCAAGCTGTGGGCACGAGACCAGCCGGTGTCACAGGACCTGCAGCGCAAGCTGATGGACCGGGCATTGAGCAAACCACTGGAAACCTGCTTGGTGGCCGAAGATGGTGTCACCACCCAGTCCCTGCTCAAGTCGCTCCACGAATTGCTGCAGAGCGAGGGGGGCGCCCTGGCCCCCTTTCTGAAGCCCTATGCCGCCACCCTGCTGAAGGCAGCGGCCAACATCCGCCTGCATCCGGTGGTGCAACTGCTGCTGAGTGCCAGCGAATCAGCCCGCCCACAGGCCTACGCCCATGCCGTCGAGGCCATGGCGGTGGCCGGCACGCTGATGATCCGCGCCAGCGGAGGCGAGGAGCGCCTCATCACCCAGGCCATGACGGCCGGCTTGCTGCACGATGTGGGGGAGATGTACATCGCCCCTGAACATGGCGAAGCCGATGCGGCCGCGACCCTCAATGTGGAAAGCTACCGCCAACTGGTCGTGCACCCCCACATTGGCCAGTTGCTGCTGACCCAGTTGACCGACTACTCGAAAGACATTGCCCGGGCGGTGGGCGAACACCACGAGCACCTGGACGGATCAGGCTACCCGCACATGCTGCGGGGCGAACAGATGTCGCCCCTGGGGCGCCTGCTGGCCACGGTCGAGGCTGCGCTGGCTGCACTGCGCATGCCTGGGGCCACCTTGCACCATGCCAGCGTGGCGCTGCGGGTGGTGCCTGGCGAGTTCGACGAGCATCTGGCGGGGCCGCTGGCTGCAGCGGCACGCAAAGTGGCGCCCATGCAGGCCAAGCGTTCGCTGCCCGACCTTTCCCGCGAGCTGGCCCGCCTGGACACCGCCCTGCAGACCTCCATGTCGCGCATCGACACCCTCATCCCGGCCGAAGCCAGTGACAGCCTGCAAAAGGCGGCCAGCCTGACACGCTTCCTCGTGCACAAGCTGCGCAGCGGCTGGAATGAAAGCGGCTTGTGGGCCAGCCAGGTCGGTGCAGAAGAAGCGGCGGAAGCCGAGGCTGTACAAGATGCCTTGCGCGCGCGCCTGCAGGAAATCGAGCGCGTGGCCCGGCTTACCGCGGGCACCCTGGAGCCCGATGAAGCCGACGCACTTGACCTGATGTGTGCCGGCCTGGTTGAAGACATGGCCTAAGTTGCCTTGCGGGGGCTTGAAATCACGTTCCAGGCCTCCATGTAGACCCACAAGGCTGGCAGGCGGGGCAGAACCCGCCTACAATGGCCAAACTTTTCCTGGGGCCGACCTGGTTTCGACGTGGGTGCGGATTCGGGACAGGGCATGTCGAGCACCAGTCCGCTCGTAAATCCACTGGAAAAAACTAACTGCAAACGACGAATCGTTCGCACTCGCCGCTTAATACCGGTGAGCCTCTCAACAGTTGGCCTATGGGCTGTGCCTGAGTCGCAAGACAAAGGCTGAGAGGTCATTCACATAGGCTGGGTCTGAGCTGGGTCACACAGTTCAGGTCGAGATCAAGTGACTGGCTAGCTTGGTAGCGTGTCGCTGCGCGATCAGGTTGGTGAGAATCAAATCAGACGACTACACATGTAGAACTGCTCGATGATGGCTTACGGACGGGGGTTCAATTCCCCCCGGCTCCACCATACAAAGCTTCGGTGAATTTCGCCAAGCACCAAAAAGCCCTAAGTAATCAACTACTTAGGGCTTTTTCATTGACAAGACAGCAATGCAAGCTTCTTCGAAATTCGTGTCATGTACCTGGCAATAAGGCGTGCGCAGTGCGCCATGCGATCAACGTAGGCAGCCCCTAAGACAGCCCTACCTGCGAGGGGCATCACATACAGCAACCTCAAAGTACGCTCACGATCCCCTCACACATGCCATCAGCCCCGCCCTCACGCCTGATCCGTTTCAACAAGCCCTACGGTGTTCTGAGCCAATTCACGCCCGAAGGAGCCTGGCGTGGACTGAAAGATTTCATCGACCTGCCCGGCGTCTATGTTGCCGGCCGACTGGACGCCGACAGCGAAGGCCTGCTGCTGCTCACCAATGACGGCGAGCTGCAGGCCCGCATCAGCGACCCGAAATTCAAGATGGAAAAGACTTACCTGGCACAGGTGGAGGGTATCCCGACTGAGGAGGCCCTCGCATCACTGCGCCGGGGTGTGATGCTCAAAGATGGCATGACCCGACCGGCCCAGGCGCGCCTGCTGGAGCAGCCCCCCGAAGTCTGGGATCGCGTGCCGCCTATCCGCGAACGCAAGGCCATCCCGACTTCATGGATCGAGTTGCGCATCAAGGAAGGGCGCAACCGGCAGGTGCGCCGCATGACCGCCGCCGTGGGTTTTCCCACGCTCAGGCTGATTCGCACGGCCATTGGCCCCTACAGCCTGGACGGACTGTCGCTCGGCACCTGGCAGGATGCGATCGACACCCAGCCAGCGTCAATGCGCTGAGGATGCGGGCGTGTCCACCACAGTGGCCGCAGGGTCTTCGGCCGCCGCGTACTGCTTGATCAGATCAAACAGCCGGTCATAGAAATCGGAATTGGTGATGGTGACGCTGGCCACCTTGGTGAGCCCGTCACTCGACTCGCTGAATGGCATGGAGACCGAACCAATGCCCCCCACACCCAGGCTGGCCGAGTTGGTGGAGCGCTTGACGACATAGGTGTCCTGGATGGCTGCGGCAAACGCCAGGCTGACTTTGCCATCGGGTGCGTCGGTGATGCACTCGACCCGGATGATGATTTCAAGGTTGGAGCCCGGATCTGGCTGGAAGTGCTTGCGCCCCTCCACCACCGTGGTCTGCGTGGAGTTGACCAGATAGCCCTGGCTCATCAAGGCCAGCTTGGCCGACCGGCATACCTTGGGTGGCGTCGCATCGAACAGGCGGGAGTAGGTTTCACCCGAAGCAAACTTTTCCTGGGCGGCATACACCTTGCCCTTGTCAAACGAGCCACAGCCCGCCAGCAATGTGGTCAAAAGGCAGGCAGCCAGCAGGGCCCGGCGGGGGGCATTCAGGGCAACAAACATGGACATGGATACCGACATCGTCAACAGGCCAGCTGGCGTACCAGACAGGCCTGGGCATCCTGCGCCCTGTCACAGCCCTCAAGGCTGTTTGGCGGGTGTCGTGGGTGCGGCAGGCTCAGCCTGATTCTTGGAAATTTCTGGCAACAAGGGCGGATTATCCGCCTCCGTGCCTTCTTGCAGCACCTTTAACGGATCACCCGGCTGTTCCAGTTGACGCGCGCGGATGTAAGCGTAGCGATCCAGCGTGATCTGATCGGCCGCACCGGTCTCCGCCGGCATGATGTGGGGACGCAGGAACACCACCAGATTGGTCTTCTTGCGGGTGCGGCTGAGGCTGCGGAACAGACCGCCGATCACGGGTGTATCCCACATGCCGGGCATCAGACCGGCCTCGGTGGCGTTGCTGTCTTCCAGCAAGCCGCCCAGCACGATGATCTTGCCGTCCTTGACCACCACCTTGGTTTCAATGGAGCGGGTGTTGGTGGTGACGCCTGAGTTGGATGTGCCGACTGCTGCCGTGGCCGACACGGAGGACGACTCCTGGTAGATCGTCATGCGGACCGTGCCGTTCTCACCAATCTGTGGACGGATGCGCAAGGTGATGCCCACATCCTTGCGCTCGATAGTCTGAAATGGGTTGGACGAGCTGCTCGAGCTGCTGGTGTAGCTGCCCGTGACAACCGGCACGTTCTGCCCCACCACGATCTTCGCTTCTTCGTTGTCCAGGGTGATCAGGTTGGCCGTCGAGAGCACATTGGTGCCGGCCAGCGACTCGACTGCGGAGGCGATCGTCCCCAGCGTCAGGGTGGTGTCCTTGCTGATGTTGAAAATCTGCGCCCACTGCACACCGACGTCATAGGTGTGGCTGGCGGCCACTTCGACGACCAGCGATTCCACGTAGATCTGCGCACGCGGTGTATCGAGCATGTCGATGACCCCGCGCATTTCGCGGAACAAGGCCTCTGACGCGGTGATGATGAGGGCGTTGCTGGCCGGGTCAGCCTGGATGTAGCCGCCCGTGATGGGCTGGGCTGTGGCCGCCACGGCTGCCGTGGCCTGTGCACTGTTGAGGCCACTGGATGTCGATGACGAATTGCCCATGCTGGTGATGCCGGCCGTGCCCTGACTGCCGACATTACCGCCCGAGATGGTGCCATTGGACGATGTCCCGCCTCCACTGCCGGCGCCCGTGTTGGTGGCCGAACGCCCCCCATCGGCGGTGAACGCGGCTTTCAACACCGACACCAGACGGGTGGCCTCTGCATTTTTCAGGTACACCACATGGATGTTGCTGCCGGCAGCGCCGGTGCCGCCGGGTTGATCCAGCCTGGCCACCAGGGTGCGGACCATGGCCAGCTTGGACTGGTTGGGCGCCCGCACCAGCAAGGCGTTGATGTGCGGGTCGGCCAGGATCACCGTGGCCCCTGACTGCATGGTTGCCGCCGCGCCATTGCTCCCTGCTGCTGCGGTGGCACCGCCACTGGGTGTGCTGGCAGCCCCTTCCGTGAGCTGGCGGATGGTCACAGCCAGATCGGAGGCCTGCGTGTAGCGCAAGGGGATGACCTCGACATCGGTCGCACTGGGCGTGTCGAGGGCCGCAAGCAATGTCTTCAGACGAGCCAGGTTGCTGAGGTAATCCGTGATGATCAACGTGTTCGTGCCCGGGTTCACGTTGATGGTGTTGTTGGGCGAGATCAAGGGCCGCAGCACCGTCACCAGGTTGGAGGCGTTTTCGTAGCGGATCGGAAAGATCTGCGTCGCAATCTGTTCCCGGCCCTTGGAGCTCACGCCCTCGGGCAGCACCAGCCCGCCCTGCAGCTTGCCTTCAGCCTCCGGCACCACCTTCAGCAGGCCATCGGCTTCCACCACGGCATAGCCGCGGCCACGCAAGGCGGCTGTGAACAGCGCGTAGGCCTGTGCTGGCGTCACCGCCACATCGGTATAGAGGCTGACCTTGCCGCTGACACGGGGGTCCACCATGATCTGCTTGCCGACAATGGCGGCCATGGCCCGCGCCACGGCGGACACATCGGTATCAGGAAAGTTGAGGTTGATGCTGGCCGATGGGGCCTTGGACCACACCGAGCCCGCGCTCACCAGCAGCGCCAGCAGGCAGATTTTTCGAAGACAAGACAACAAGGACACGACAGATCCGCCAAGAGCATCGGCTCGTGAGTACACCAGCCGACATCATGGGAAACCAACGTAAATCCTTGCGAAAGCAATGTTGAGGCTCCGTCAAGTTTCAATGCTGAACACAACGAACATGACGCGCCATGTCATGCACCGAGCACCCTCACCGGCACACGTTTGACCCCACACAGCAATTCATAGTCGATGGTACCGACCGAAGCCGCCACGGCACCAGCCAGCACCTGCGGCCCCCAGAACTCAACACGCGAGCCGACACCGGTCTGGGGCAGATCTGTCAGGTCCACCATCAGCATGTCCATTGACACACGCCCCGCCAGTTGGGCGGCATGGCCATCTACCGCCAGCGGGGTCTGCACATTGGCCGTACGCGGATAGCCATCGGCATAGCCCATCGCGACCAAGCCCAGGCGACTGGGTCGAGGCGCACGCCAGATGCCGCCATAGCCCACCGCTTCGCCGACCGCCACCTCGCGCACGGCAAACACGTGGCTGCTCAAGGTCATCACCGGTCTCAATGCAGCCTGCCACGCAGGCAAGGGCGAGCCACCATACAGCGCGATGCCCGGACGGGCCCAGTCATACCGCGCTGCCGGCCAGCCCAGCAGTCCGGCCGACGCCGACAGGCTGCGCTCGCCAGGCAGACCGGCTGTGGCCTGGTTGAAGGTATCAATCTGACGGGTGGTGGCATCTGCATCCGGCTCGTCGGCGCGCGCCAGATGCGACATCCAGGTGATCTGCGCTACACGCCCCGTGCTGTGCAGGCGGTCCCAGACCGAGCGCGCCTCATCGGGCGCAAAGCCCACGCGGTGCATGCCCGTGTCGAGCTTGAGCCAGACATGCATGCCGGAACCGGCCGGCAAGGCTGCTTCCAGCGTGGCGATCTGCGCGGCATGGTGGACGACCATCCACAGGCCGAGTTGCCGGGCCTGCTGCCACTGGGCCACGTCAAATGCCCCTTCCAGCACGAGGATAGGCGCGGTGACACCCGCTTCACGCAGGGCGACCGCCTCTTCCACAAAGGCGACGCCGAAAGCATCGGCCTGAACCGGGCCCTGAGACAAGGCACGGGCACAACGATCGGCACCATGCCCATAGGCATCGGCCTTGACCACCGCGACGAGACGACCACCATGGTGTTGCTTGAGGAAACGATAGTTGGCACGCAGGGCATCCAGGTCGATGCAGACTTCTGAAGGGCGACCCATGGCTCAACCCCGCGTCAGGTGGTGCGCCGGTTGCGCGACAAAATGGCCTTTGCGCGCCTGGCGCTGGTACCGCGCCACCGACAAGCCTTCAGGGTCGATAGCGGTCACGCGACCTGCCATCAGGTCGGCGAGCAACTGCCCCGAGCCACAGGCCATGGTCCACCCCAGGGTGCCATGACCGGTGTTGGTCCACAGGTTGCGCCACGGGGTGGCACCGATGATGGGGGTGCCATCAGGTGTCATGGGGCGCAAGCCCGTCCAGAAGGTGGCCTCGGCCGTCTGCCCGGCTCCGGGGAAGAGGTTGTCGACCACCATTTCCAAGGTGGCGCGACGACGCGGGTTGAGCCGCAGATCAAAGCCGGCGATCTCGGCCATGCCGCCCACGCGGATGCGTTGGTCAAAGCGTGTCACCGCGATCTTGTAGGTCTCATCCAGGATGGTGGAAACCGGCGCACGGGCCTCGTCCACGATGGGCACGGTCAGCGAGTAGCCCTTGAGCGGGTAGACCGGGAGATCCAGCCCCAGCGGCAACAGCAGTTCGCGACTGTAACTGCCCATGGCCAGCACGATGTGGTCGGCCTGCAGGCGCTGGCCATCCACCACCACAGCACGCACGCACTGGCCTTCGGTTTCCAGCGACTGGATGTCCACCCCGAAACGGAACTCGACGCCCAGGGCACGGGCTTCGTCAGCCAGCGCACGGGTGAACAGGTGGCAGTCACCCGTTTCGTCATTGGGCAGGTGCAGCCCCCCTGTGAGTTGATCGCGCACGGCATGCAGGGCCGGCTCGATGCGGGCCAGTTCATCCGGGCGCAGCAACTGGTGGTCCACCCCCAGAGACTTCAGCACCTCGACATCACGCGCAGCGGCATCAACCTGAGCCTGGCTGCGAAACAGCTGCAAGGTTCCCTTGCTGCGGCCCTCGTAGCGCACACCGGTGGCGGCGCGCAAGTCACGCAGGCGGTCGCGGCTGTATTCAGCCAGGCGCATCATGCGCGTCTTGTTGACCGCATAGGCCTGCGGCGTGCACTGCTTGTACATCTCCCACATCCAGCGCAGCTGGAAGCGCGTGCCATCGGGACGGATCGCCAGCGGCGCATGACGCTGAAACAACCAGCCCGCCGCCTTGGCCGGAATGCCCGGCGCAGCCCACGGGGTGGCGTAACCGGCTGACACCTGGCCAGCGTTGGCATAACTGGTCTCCAGCGCCACACCTGGCTGGCGTTCCAGTACCGTCACCTGAGCCCCGGCCCGAGCCAGGTAGTACGCGGTACTGATGCCGATGACACCGCCGCCAAGCACGATCACATCCATGGGTTCACTCCAAAATCACCACAAGATGCATTCAAACTGTAGTGGAGCCGGCCCAGTGGATTCCAACGTTCTTACGCGCACAAACCACGCAAACCAGTGATAATCACCAAAACACCAGAATATTATGGTGACTTTCAATGAAACGAGATCTGGACCGACTGGACCGACGCATCCTGGCCGCCCTGCAGCGCAACGGTCGACTGACCATGACCGAACTGGCCGAGCAGGTGGGGCTGTCAGCCACGCCCTGCACGGAACGGGTGCGCCGGCTGGAACGTGACGGCGTCATCACCGGCTACCACGCGCGGCTCAACCCGGCCGCGGTGGGCAAATCGATGCTGGTGTTCGTGGAGTTGAAGATGTCAGCCAAGTCGGACGAGGTGTTCAACCAAGTGAAATCACAGGTGGGGCACGTGCCGGAAGTGCTCGACTGCCACCTGGTGTCAGGCGACTTCGATTTCCTCATCAAGGCGCGTATCAGCGAGATGTCGCAGTACCGCCGCCTGCTGGGTGAAATCCTGTTGAAGCTGCCGGGCGCAACCGACTCGCGCACCTACATCGTGATGGAAGAGATCAAGGAAACCCTCATCCTGCCGGTGGATGAATGAGGGTGGAAACCCGCCAATTCATCGTTTCAAAGTTGCTTATGTAACCGGTTTCGTACAACTGCGAAACAGCTGGGCAAAACGCGCGCCGCACACTGACTGCCAGTCTTCAACCTTCACATTGAG
The DNA here is from genome assembly GCF_041909175.1 of Aquabacterium sp. Classification (GTDB taxonomy): domain Bacteria; phylum Pseudomonadota; class Gammaproteobacteria; order Burkholderiales; family Burkholderiaceae_C; genus Aquabacterium. Next base: position 450,089 of record NZ_JAYRDZ010000002.1, read on the forward strand.
GAAGCAGTTCACGATGGATGCCACCACGAAAATCACACCGTCCGAGCCTGGCAGCAGCCAGCCAGCCATGGGCGCGGAAGAATTGCAGATGGACAAGCTGCGCGCAGCGGGTTCGGCCTTCCTGGGCGCCATGCAGGGCCCTGGTCTGGCCGGTCGACTGCATGACCTGATGCACCGCATCGAAACCGGCACGGAAACGCCCGATGACGAGCGCCTGCTGAGCACCATCCCCCCCTGTCACCTGTCCCCGCGCGAACTGGTGGCCCTGTTCAGCCGTGTTGAGCGGCTGATGTGAGCACCCTCAGTGCCGCCCGGAGAGAAAGGGTGGACGGGGCAAGGCAGGCAAGGCGGCCAGCCCCTCACGCACGACATCGAAAGGTGACTTGCCGCTGCCAGTGAGTTGTCGGGTGATCGCCGTCTTCAGTGGTGGAAGATGGCGAGACACCCGGAGAATTGCACCGCGCAGCACATGCGCCGCAGGCTGGTCATTGGTAAAGAGCTTGACGATGGCGTTCGTGCCCATATAGATGGGCAGTGTCACCCGCTGGTGCTCGCGTGAATACGCCTGCAGCGCCAGCACATCCCCCAGATCACGGCCCGCCTGTCGAGCTGCAACCAGCTCACGCGTCAGGGTTTCAATGCCATACAGGCCGAAGTTGTAGCCGTGCGCCGTGACCGGGTGCATACCCACGGCGGCATCGCCAATGAGCGCAAAACGCGCCGCCCAGAAGCGCTGGGCATACACCGCCACCAGCGGGTAGGCGTGGCGCTGCCCGGCGGTCTTCATCTCACCCAGGCGATGCCCGAATTCCTTGTCCACGGCCTGGGCGAAATCGGCTTCGTTCATCTGCATGAGGGCTTCGGCGCCATCGGTGCTCACCGTCCAGACCGCCGACGCCTGATGGCCCGCCATGGGCAGGATGGCCAGGGTATGACCACGCAAGAAGCACTCGTGCGCCACCCCTTCATGGTCCAGTTCATGCTGCATGCGGCAGACAATGGCCGTGCGACCGAAGTCGAGCATGCGCGCACCGATGCCAGCCATCTTGCGCACACTGGAAAAGCGGCTGTCGGCAGCCACCACCAACGGCGCCGACAACACACGGCCATCCGCCAGGGTCACCGTGGCGCGTTCGCTGTCACGGTGCAAGGCGGTCACACGGGCATCGCCCTGCAGGGTGATCCACTGCGCACGCGCCTGGGCGCCCGCATAGCAAGCCGCCCGGATGCGGTGGTTCGGCACCAGCCAGCCCAGGGCATCGTGTCCTTCTTCCTGCGCATCAAACGGCAAGACCAAGGGCGAGGTGCCACTGGTCACATGGGCCTTCTTCAAGGGAGCCACCTCGTCAGCTGGCAGGCGCTCCCACAGGCCCAAGGTCGTCATCACACGGCGGGCACGGTGGGTCAAGGCGATGTCGCGGCCATCTTCAGGCGGGTCGACCAGGGTAGCCAGCGGCGCCTGCTCCAGCACCATCGAGCGGATGCCGGCATCCGCCAGTGAACAAGCCAGCGCCAAGCCAGCCGGGCCAGCCCCGACAATCAGAACTTCGGTGTCATACGACGCATTCACGACAGACCTTCTTCCTCAGCAAATGTCACGAATCTGTCTGCAAGCTGGCACGCCCTTGCGGCAAACTGGCGAAACAGACGGTGCGCCATCCTAGGTCGGCCGTCTGGATATGTCCTTGACTGGCATCATCATTCAACCCTTGCAACCGTGATCCAGACAACCAAACTGCTGCTGTGGCGCCTGCTGGCCATCGTGGCCCTCATCCTGGCCGTGATCGGTGCCGTGCTGCCGGTCATGCCCACCGTACCTTTTCTGCTGGTCGCCGCCTGGGCTGCCGGCAAGGGCTGGCCTGCGCTGGAAGCCCGGATGCTGGCCCACCCCACTTATGGCCCGTCCATTCGTCAATGGCGCGAGCATGGTGCCGTCTCACGCAAGGCCAAGTGGTTTGCCTGTTCGATGATGAGCTGCAGTGCCCTGATGCTCTGGTTCGTGATACCCGTGCCGCCCTGGGTGCGCTGGGGTATCTATGCCACCTTCCTGGTGGTGGGCGTGTGGTTGTGCTCGCGCCCTGAACCGCGCGCCTCTGCCCTGCCCTTGCAATGAGCCCAAGCTGGCGGCCGACGATGGTCTAATCCTGACTGTTGTCGATTTGTCTTGTCTACCCCGTGTCATCTGGCTCCTCATCCCCGTCCGCCACATCTCAATCTGTCATGGTCATCGGGGCTGGCCCCGCGGGCCTGATGGCAGCCGAGACACTGGCCCAAGCCGGCATCCAGGTGGATGTCTATGACGCCAGTGCATCGGCTGGCCGCAAATTCCTGCTGGCGGGGCGCGGTGGGCTGAACCTCACCCACTCGGAGCCACTGGCCCCCTTCCTGACGCGCTTCGGCCCACGGCAGGATGTGCTGGCCCCGGTGATCGAGGCGCTCACGCCGGAAGCCTTGCGGGCCTGGGCCGCTGGCCTGGGCATCGACACCTTTGTCGGCACATCGGGTCGGGTCTTTCCGAGCGACATGAAAGCGGCACCGCTGTTGCGTGCCTGGATGCACCGCCTGCGCCAACTGGGGGTGCGGTTTCACATGCGGCATCGCTGGCTGGGCATGACACCCAACGGTGCATGGCGCTTCGCGACGCCCGATGGCGAACGTCAGGTCGAGGCCAGGACCGCCTTGCTGGCACTGGGCGGGGGCAGCTGGGCACGACTCGGCTCCGACGGAGCCTGGGTCTCTGCTGTTCAGTCACATGGCGTCGATGTCGCACCGCTCAAACCCGCCAACTGCGGCTTTCATGTGGCCCCCACCGGGCCTGATCGCACCGGCTGGAGCGCCCTGCTCAAGGAGCGTCATGCTGGACAACCGGTCAAGCCTGTTGCCATCACCTTCACGGACCTGCAAGGACACACCCGCCACCAGCAAGGCGAGTTCGTGGTGACCGAGCATGGTGTGGAAGGCAGCCTGATCTACGCATTCTCGGCGGCCATTCGCGACACCATCGACGCTCAAGGACAGGCCACCATCTTGCTGGACCTGCTGCCTGCCTACAGCCCCGACCAGGTGCTCACCGAAACACGCCGCCCGCGCGGCACACGCAGCTTGTCGACCCACCTCAAGAGCCGCCTGGGCATCCAGGGCTTGAAGATGACCTTGCTCTACGAACTGCTGGACACAACCCAGCTCAATGACCCGGTTCAGCTTGCGCAGGCACTCAAGGCCCTGCCCGTGACGCTGACCGCCACGCGCCCCATCGACGAGGCCATCAGCACAGCCGGCGGCGTGTGCTTCGAGTCGCTCGATGCGCAATTGATGGCCCGGCAGTGGCCCGGGGTGTTCTTTGCCGGCGAAATGCTGGACTGGGAAGCCCCGACTGGCGGCTACCTGCTCACGGCCAGCATGGCCAGTGGCAAGCACGCGGCGCAGGGCATCCTGAGCCACATCGCCAGCTGAAACCAGGTCATGCCAGGCGACATTTATATCTTCGGCTATCAAAGCATTCTGGCCAAAGGCTCGCTGACGTCCACCATCGGTGGCGATCTGCACGACAGCACCTGGCTGGCAGCCAGACTGCGCAACCACCAACGTACCTGGACTGCCGTGCGCGACTTCACCGACCACGGCAGCAAGCGCTACGTCCGCACACCCGACTGGCAACCTGCAGGACGCGTTGCCTTTGCCAACATCGAACCCGCCCCGAACGTGCACGTGAACGGCATCTGCCAGCGTGTTCACATCGATGCACTGGCAGACCTGGACTTCCGCGAGCAAGGCTACAGCCGCGTGGACGTCACAGAGGCCATTGAACCCTACCCTGGCATGTCGCTGCCAACGGGCGCACGCTGCCATGCCTACGTGGATCTGGCGCCAAGCGCCGCACCCGCCTGCATCAGCGCCCATTACTACCGCATGGGTGAACAAGGGGCTGCAGCACTGTCAAGCCGCGTGCCCCATTTTCTCCAGGACTATCTGGCTTCAACCGAAGCGCCCGGCAACCGACTTGATGAGGCACTCGCCTTTGTCTACTTCGGCCGCGACGGGCGCCACCTGTGGCTGCTCAATGAACCGGACTCCTCGCTCGTCTTGCTGCTCACATGCCTGGACACGCAGATCGGCCCTGCTTCGTGCGATCCAGCCCTGAACCTGGCTGAATTTGATCGCCCCATCACAACAGGCATGATGTGGCTGGACCTGCGACACAGGCAACCTCGTCAGCCCATACCGGCAGCGCCATCGCGCATGGCGCCGGACCTTGCGCAGGCCATCGTCGACCTGCCCGTCACCCCCCTGACCAAGGCCATCGAATCAACTCACTGGCTGATCAGGCTGGCTGTCACCCAGCGGCCTGACGTCTCTCAGGCTGCCTTGCTGGCCCTCACGGCCGATGAAGATGCCTGGGTGCGCCGCGCTGCGCTTTTGAGGCTGACAAGCCGACAACCCCCCCCTTGCTCGGAAGACACACAACCATCATGAAGTGGCTCAAGCACATCTGGAAGCGCCTGCAGGGCGCCGGCTATTGGACCCAGATTTCCCTCATTGCCGGTGCCTATGGGCTGTTCTATGTGGCGCTGTTCATCCTGATCAATCAGTTCACATGGAGCTACACCCATGGACCTGACTGGGCTGAACGCGTGACGCAGGTGACGACCTTCCTGTTCCTCGACAGCAGCGAAGCTTCCGGCATTTCATCCATGTGGAGCGGCATCAACAAGCTGGGCTTGCTGCTGCTCACGGCGTTTTCTTCCTCGGTGTTGACATCGAAGATGATCAGCCACCAGTCCAAGCTGCGCTTCTCCAAACCGCTGGCCTACTACTCTCGGGCCATCATCGAATCCGAGCAATCACAGTTTCAGGGTGAATACCTGGTTTTGCGGCTGCTCAACGAAAACGAGCACGACCTGTTCAACGTGCGCATCTCGGCCACCTTGCGTTACTACCATGTGCCCACCCGGACCTTCCAGCACTACACCTGCAAGGTCACCAACGGCAACATTCCCGTTCTGGGCAGCATGATGCCATTTCGCATTTACATCGAAATGAGCGAGATCGTCTCGGCCATCTACCGCAAGACCTTGTGTTTTGCGACAAGCGACCAAAGCGATGTCATTGCCATTGCGGCCATTCAAAATGAAATCAAGGCCGGCACGCGTCCCGCTCATGCCGACCGGCTGATCCTGTATGTCGAGGGCATCGATAGTGGCGAAGGCAAACTCACCACAGCCGCCCATCAATACCCACTCGACCAGGTTGGCGAAGGCCAGTTTCGCAGCATCGAGCCGGCACAAGATGGCTCCGGCTTCGACGCCAAATCCATCAATCAGCACTTCGATCAAGTCAGCTTGACTTGAAGGCCCCCACGGCGTCGAGCAGGCCGTGCGACTGGTCCTTGAGTTGGCTCGTGTCCTGAGCGTGGGTGCTCATCAAGTCGGCATTGGTTCGGCTCGACTCGTCCAGCCGGCTGACCGTATCGCGTACCACGGCAATGCCGGATGCGTGCGTGGCGCTCGACTGCTGCAACATGGCCATGATCTGTGCCACACGGTCGATCAAGGCCATGATCTGCTCCATGGCCTGACCAGCGGCATCGACCTGACCGCTGCCCTTCTCAATGCGTTCCACACTGTTGGTGATCAAGGCCTTGATTTCCTTGGCCGCCGTGGCTGAGCGCTGCGCCAGGGTGCGCACCTCAGCTGCCACCACCGCAAAGCCCCGACCCTGCTCACCTGCACGGGCCGCTTCCACCGCCGCATTGAGCGCCAGGATATTGGTCTGGAATGCGATCCCATCGATCACGCCGATGATGTCGGCCACCTGACGTGACGAGGCATGGATGCCGCGCATGGTGTCCACCACCTGGCTCATCACCCCCGCGCCTTGCGAAGCCGCCTGGGCTGCCGAGGTGGCCAGCGAAGCCCCTTCCTGGGTCCCTTCGTGGTTCTGGTGGATTTCTGCCGACATCTGTACCAATGACTGCATGGCGTCCGTCAGCGTGGCGGAATGGACCATCGAGCTTTGCGCCAGGCCATCCATGCTGCCGGCCACCTTGTCAGAGATGTGCGCCACCTGTTGCGCCTGCTGGCGCACCTCAGCGGTCAATGTGATCAGCGTGGTCTGCATGCGGCCCATGGCACGCATGAGGCGACTGACTTCGTCATCACGATCCGCATCGGGAATGTGCACGCCCAGGTGGCCGTCGGCCATGGCCTCACACACCGCCTGAGCCTGGCGCACCGGCACACTGATCGAGCGGGCCATGAACCATGCCACGGCCATACCCAGTGCCAGGGTCACGCCCGTCAGACTCAGCACCAGGGCATTGGCCTGTGCGGTGATGGACGCTGCCTTGTCCCGGCGAACCTGGGCCAACTTTTCTGCCGATGCCGACAAGGTCTTCATGGATGCAGCCAAGCCAGTAACCGCAGGACTCAAGGCGGACTTCTCCTGTTCGCTCGCCTGCATGGTCTGCCCGGTAGCCACCAGCGTCAGCACGGCCTCGCGTGCCTGACCATAGGCCTTGTACTGGTTCTGCACTTGCGCAATCAAGCCACCGTCCATGTCATCACTGGCCAGCTTCACCAATGCGGTCAGCCCCGCCCGTACGGACTCGTCAGACGTCTTGAGTTGCGGAGCAAAACCCTCTTCGATTTCGGGCATGCCTGCTGCGCGGATGATGGCTTGCGCACTCGACACATTGGACTGCAGAGCCTGGGCCACATGCTCCACGGTCAACTGGGTGGACGTCGCACGGCTGGCAGCCTCCTGAAGCGCCTGCACCCGGCTGACCGACACACAGGCTGCGATGGCCCCCACCACCATCAGCACCAGCACCAGGGCAAAGCCCGCCAAAAGCCGTTGCCCAATGGGCAGGCTGCGAATGCGATTCAACAGGTTCATTGCGCGTCACCAGACCGGTAGCCAGACAGAAATGCCTGCCATCACGCCGGCTCTCACTGGCCCGGCTATGCGACAGATCAAGACTGGTTTGTAAGGACCGGGCGTGACACATCCGTGACACACGAAGTGACTAGGTCAGCATGCGTGAACAAGTACGCAGCCGCGTCAGCCTGTCGTTGCTCAAAGACCAAGCACTGAATCGCCTGAATCGCCCCGGTTTCAGTAGACACCTTCGAGCCTCAAACTGAGGCCCAATCGGAGGTGCCATGCAAAGCAAGCAACCCTACCCAGAAGAATTCAAGATCGAGGCGGTCAAGCAGATCACGGAGCGAGGCCACCGGGTGGCCGACGTGTCGGCCCGGATTGGCGTCAGCCAGCACAGCCTGTACAAGTGGATCAAGGCTTACTCGGTGCCGGCAGCGGAGCGGCAGGCTCAGATCTCGCAGGCTGAGGAGCTGCGCCGCTTGAAGGCCGAGTTGCGGCGCGTGACCGAGGAGCGCGACATCCTAAAAAAGGCCGCCGCGTACTTTGCCAAGCAGTCCGGGTGAGGTACGCGTTCATCAAGGCGCACGAGGGCCAGTACAGCGTGCGCCGCATGTGCAAGGTCATGCAGGTGCACCCCAGCGGCTACTACGCGTGGAAGTCCGAGCCGCAGAGTGCGAGGGCCAAGGACGATCAGCGCTTGAGCGGTCTGCTCAAGCAGGCATGGCTGGAGAGCGGCGGCGTGTATGGCTATCGCAAGCTGGCGCTGGACATGCGCGACCTCGGCGAGCGCTGTGGCAAGCACCGCGTGGCGCGACTGCTCAAGCTTGAAGGGCTGCGCTCGCAGACTGGCTACAGGCGCCGTCCGGGCATGCGCGGCGGCAAGCCTGCAGTCGTCGCACCGAACCATCTGCAGCGCCAGTTCACGGTGGCCGAGCCCAACCAGTCGTGGGTGACCGACATCACCTATATCCGCACGCACGAGGGCTGGCTGTACCTGGCGGTCGTGGTGGACCTGTTCTCGCGCCAGGTGGTGGGCTGGTCGATGGGCAGTCGTATCGACACCGACCTGGTGTTGGATGCACTGCTGATGGCGTTATGGCGGCGCCAGCCCAAACAAGCCGTCACGGTGCACTCCGATCAGGGCTGCCAGTTCACCGGGCACGAATGGCAGAAGTTCCTGCGGGACCACAACCTGGGCAGCAGCATGAGCCGGCGCGGCAACTGCCACGACAATGCCGTGGCCGAGAGCTTCTTCCAGTTGCTCAAGCGCGAGCGCATCCGCCGCCAGGTCTACGCCACGCGCAACGACGCCCGCGCCGACGTCTTCAACTACATCGAGATGTTCTACAACCCCAAGCGGCGCCACGGCACCGCAGGCGACACTTCGCCGGTCGAGTTCGAACGACGCCATTCCCAACGGCTCACGGGTGTCTAGGAAATCCGGGGCGATTCAGGCATCCCGCAAAGCCCATCGGCTGCCCTGCAAGCGATAGAGATGATCGGCGACCCAGAAGTCCCCACCGCCATCCATCAATAGACTGCTGATGATCAGCGCCGCACCCGCTGGTAGCGCTAAATGAGTGATTAAGAATCGAGGTGCGAATGGTGCGTTGGATAGTGGGGCGTTGCCCAGTAGTCGGGATTCATTGAGGGGCATCGGCATGTGCCTCCTTCGAATGCCACAGCGCATGCGCATCGATACGCACCAGTGCTGACGCTTGCAGCGCATCGATGCGAGCCTGTGCCTCACCGAGGCGTGTCTGGCGCAGGTTTCGCAACGTCAAGAGGTATTCGGCCAAGGGGGCCTCTCCCAGTTCCCAAGCTCGCCGCGTGCGGTTGCTGGCCGTGGTCTGCGCGGCCAGCGCCTGCGCGAATGACTGCCACTGCGTGCGCTTACTTTCAGCTGCCTGCGCGGCTACCCACGCACTTTGCTCCACCGCGCGCCGCACGCCGAGCGCCTCTGCCTCTGCGGCAGCTGCGTTGGCGCTTTCCGTGGCAGCCATTGCACTGCGATAGTCAGTGCCAAATGGCACCGTCAGGACAACGCCAATGACACGTTCCGTCCCACCGCGTTCAGACATCATCCGTACCCCGACTGTGGGGTCGGGCGTGCGGTTGGCGCGAGCTCGCTCGGCCACCTTGGCAAGGCGCGCTGCCTCTCCATCGGCAATGCCGATTTCGACGCTTTGTCGCACAATTCGCGCCAGCCACTCCTGTACCCCGCCCGGCAAAGGATCGGGATCTGGCAGCGTGGATGGCCGCGCGGGAATCTCAATGCCCGGGAACTCGATCACCATCGTTTGTCGTGCTGCCCGTTCTGCGTCGCGCGCAGCGCTAACCTGGGCTGCAAGCATCGCGCGTTCGGCTTGCAGAACGTCGCTGTCCCGCTGCGCTGCATCGCCCAGGGCCACGCGGCGGGCCATTGCTTCCTGCTCACGTCTAAGCAACTTTTCCTGAGCTTGCATCTCGTCGGCTACGACGAAACTGCGCAGCCATCCGGCCCAGACTTCCAACAGTCGCCTTGCCATTTGGTGCTCGGCATCTTCAAGGCGCATATCGGCCACCCTACGGGTGCGGCTGCCGATGTCCCGATCTATACGCGCCTTGTTTGGCAAGCGAACAGCACGGCTGAGCTGGATTTCCCATTCGTTGTAGCGACGCGCTTCGTTGGTCACGTTGCGACGTTGTAGGCCACTACTGAGTTCAAATTCGTGGCTACCGGCTTCAAGGGCGCTTTGCGTGGCGGCCGCCGCGTCCAAGCGAGCGGCTGCGGCATTCACGACCGGCTGGATTTTTATCGCCGCTTCGACTTGCGCCTGCGCAGGCAGCCACGAAAGATCATCGGCGCGCGCTTGCGCGGGATGAAATGTCAAAGCCGCGATAGCCACCATGACGGCACCAGTCGGTAGTACCAGGCTGCATCCTTTGTTTTTACTCGTCATACCAGTCTTCCACTTGCCAACACCGACTCCACCCACCAGCGGACATCGCTAGACGCGATGCGCTGGCGCAGATGCGCCAGGACCTGTTCCAGTTGTTCATATTCGATCAACACCCAAATGACGCGCCGATCCACACGGCCGCGAACCTTCTCGCGAATGGACGCGCGCGCGAAGTCGCCGGTATGCCCTTCGGCGTGCAACAGGGTGAACCCTGGCAGCACCGGGTCGGCCATCAGGGCATCGGTGACGGCGTCTTCGAGCGTGGGTGGAAACACCAGATTCAGGCGCACCAGTTGCGCTTCTTTCAATCCGTTCATGCGTGGACTCCTTGTTGTGAGGAGATGGCCTGGCCGAATCGCCGGTACAGCACCGGCAGCAGGACCAGGGTCAGCGCAGTGGAACTGACCAGTCCGCCAATCACCACGATGGCGAGTGGGCGCTGGATCTCAGAGCCAGGGCCACTGGCCAGCAGCAGGGGCACTAGGCCAAAGGCGGTGATGGAAGCCGTCATCAGCACGGGGCGCAACCGTCGCAGCGAACCTTCGCGCACCACCTGTTCCGTGGGCAGGCCTAGCGCGTGCAGGTGGTTGAAGTGCGTCATCAGCACCAATCCGTTGAGCACGGCGATGCCCAGCAGCGCGATGAAGCCGACCGAAGCAGGCACCGACAGGTACTGCCCCGACAGCCACAGCGCCGCCACGCCGCCGACCATGGCAAACGGCACGTTGCCGAGGATGAGCGCGGCCTGCCGCACCGAGCCGAAGGTCATGAACAGCACGAAGAAAATCAGTCCCAGGGCCACCGGCACCACCATGCCAAGGCGGGCCGCTGCGCGTTGCTGGTTCTCGAACTGCCCACCCCATTCGACGCGGTAGCCGGGCGGCAGCGGCACGTCGCGCACCACGGCGGCGCGCGCTTCATCCACGAAGCCGACCAGATCGCGCCCACTCACGCTGGACTGGATCAGCGCGAAGCGCGAGCCGTTCTCGCGCCGCACCAGCACGGGGCCATCAGTGGTGGCGATGCGCGCCAGCGAGGTCAAGGGGATTTCGCCCTGATCGCCACGGGCGAGCTGCAAGTCCTTGAACCGCTCGGCCGATCCGCGCAGCCGGGCATCCCCGCGCACCACGATGGGCGTGCGCCTGTCCGGCTCGATCACCAGCCCGGCCGGCACGCCTTCGAGCTGCGCGCGCAGCTCGTCCTGAACCTGCGTCACGGCCAGTCCGGCGCGCCCCGCCGCCTGCGCATCCACCTTCACCTGCAGGTATTCCACGCTGTCGCTGGCCTGGGTGAGCACGTCGCGCGCACCGGGCACTTTCTCGATGCGAGCGGCCATGCGCTGCGCCAGATCGCCCAGCGTTTGCAGATCAGGGCCGAATAGCTTGACTGCCACGTCGCCCCGGCTGCCGGTGAGCATTTCCGAGATGCGCATCTCGATGGGCTGGGTAAAGCCGAATTCCAGGCCGGGGAAGGCATCCATCACCTTGCGTATCTCGGCACTCAACGCGTCCTTGTCGGCTGCATGCCAATCCTTGCGCGGTGCGAGCTGCATGAACAGGTCGGTTTCGTTCAGGCCCATCGGGTCGAGCCCCAGCTCGTCGGAGCCCACCCGCCCGATGCTGTGCCGCACCTCGGGCACCGCCGCACCGATGGCCTTCTGCACTGCCAGGTCAATCTCCAGCGAGCGCTGCAACCCGATGGACGGCGGCTTTTGCAGTTGCAGCAGGATATCGCCCTCGTCCATCGTCGGCATGAACGCCTTGCCCGTGCCGAGGTAGGCCACCACACCCAATGCCAGGGCCGCGATGGCGACCGCCGATGCGCGTAGCGGGTGGTGAAGCGCAGCCTCCAGCAGCGGTTGGTACAGGCGCGTGGCCCAGCGCATCACCCACGGCTCGGTGTGAGCGTGTTCCTTGAGCAGCAGCGAGGCCAGCACCGGCACCAGCGTGAGCGACAGCAGCAGCGAGACGCCCAGGGCGAATACGATGGTCAGCGCCACCGGCACAAACAGTTTGCCTTCCAACCCTTGCAGAGTGAGCAGGGGCATGAAGGTCAGACAGATGATGAGGATGCCCGAGGCCACAGGCATGGCGACCTCGCGCGCCGCGGCGAATATGCGGTGCAGGCGCGGCTGGTGCGCACTGGGCGCGTGCGGGTCGAGCCGACTGACGGCGTTTTCCACCACCACTACGGCAGCGTCCACCAGCATGCCGATGGCGATCGCGAGGCCCCCCAAGCTCATCAGGTTGGCGCTCATGCCGACCAGACGCATCAGCAAGAAGGTGCCCAGTGCCGCCAAAGGCACCATCACCGCCACAACCAGCGCGGCGCGAAGCTCGCCGAGGAACAGAAGCAGCAGGATAACGACCAGTACCGTCGCTTCCAGCAAGGCGCTTTCCACCGTGCCCACGGCGCGCTCGATCAGCGTGCTGCGGTCATAGAACGGCACCACCTTGACGCCGGGCGGCAGGCTGGGAGTCACCTCGTCCAGCCGGGCTCGAATGGCTTTGACCAGCGCCGAGGCATCGGCCCCGCGCAGCGCCACCACGATGCCTTCCACCGCTTCGCCCGCGCCGTCCCGGGTGACGGCGCCATATCGCGTCACGCCTTCGATGCGCACCTGGGCCACGTCGCCCAGGCGAACTGGGGCCGTACCATTGGCCCCCGCGCGCAGGATCAGACGGGATAAATCGTCCAAAGTGTGGATCGCGCCTTCGGCGCGCACGATCAGCGTGTCTTCGCCTGCATCCAGGCGGCCCGCACCGTCATTGCGGTTGTTGCGGCCGATCGCCGTGATGACATCAGAGAAGCTGAGGCCCGCAGCGGAAAGCCGTGCGCGATCCGGCACCACAGCAAAGCTCTTGGCTTCTCCACCCAGCACGTTGACATCAGCAACACCGGGCAGCGTGCGCAGGGCCGGGCGCAGCGTCCAGTCCAGTAGGGCGCGGCGCTCGCTCAACGTGAGGCCACCGCCTTCGATGGTGAACATGAACACGTCCGACAGCGGTGTCGAAATCGGCGCCAGCCCGCCGCTGACGCCTTCGGGCAGGCTGCCCGAAACGCCGGCATAGCGTTCAGCCACCTGCTGACGCGCCCAGTAGATGTCGCTGCCTTCGGCAAAGTCCAGCGTGATGTCGGCTATGGCGTACTTGGCCGTGGAGCGCAGCATCACGCCCCGCGGCACACCGAGCAACTCCATCTCCAGCGGCGTGATCACGCGCGACTCCACCTCCTCGGGCGTCATGCCAGGGGCCTTGATAATCAGCTTGACCTGCGTGGGGGAAATATCCGGATAGGCGTCGATCGGCAATTGCAGGAAGGCCGCCAGGCCCGCACCCGCCAAAGCCAGCACGCCAAGCAGTACCAGCGCACGTTGGCGCAGGGAAAATTCAATCAGACGGGACAACATGCGTGGTCGCCCCTCATTGCAATGGAATCATGGATTTAAGCAGTGCCGTACCGCGCACGACGACCTGCATGCCTGCCGCAAGCGGCGCAGTGTCTGGCGAGACGGCACGCACGGCGCTTGACGCCTCTGATTCGTCTTGCCCCAGCAGTCGCACCGGAACAGCGCGGACGCGTAGGTCGCCGTGCATGTCTTGCGATGACGGCTCAGCAACGTAGACCACGTGGGCGCTGCCCGCTGGCAGCAGTGCGGACGATGGCACGCTCAAGGTGCCCTGCGGTGCTGGCAGCAACAGCGCGACACTGATCTGCTGCCCGGCCGCATAGCGGTCTGCCCCTGCCTGATCTGCATCGACGCGGGCACGTACCCGCAGGCTCTGACTACTGAGGTCAGTGTCGCCACCAACAGCCGTCACGCGAGCGATCGTGCCATCGGGAAGACGCACTTCCAAGCCTGGGTGGAGATCCGAGCGCCAGCGCAGCGGAACCGCGACGCTGACATCCAGCGGGCCAGGCTGAGCCACTATGAAGGCGATGTCGAGCGGCGCGACCGCCTGCCCGAGGCTCAGGTGACGACGCATCACCCGCCCGGACAAAGGCGCCAGCAATTCATACTCGCCGGCCTGCCCGCCGCTAACGGGTCGAAGCCGTGCGAGGGCGCCATTGGCCTCTTGCAACGTACTTTGCGCAGCCGCCGCGCGCGCCTGGGTTTGCTCGTTGCGCGTGGCTGGGATGATGCCCTCGGCCAAGAGCGTGGCATCGCGCCGGGCCTGCGCCGTAGCCACCGCCGCTTCGGTGCGGGCACGCGCCAGATCAGCCTGAGACGCCAGAACGTCCTTGCTCTGGATGCGCGCCAGTGCCTGACCTTGGCGCACTGCGGCGCCTTCATCGACCAGAACGCGCGTCACCACACCGCCATATGGCGCCACGACCTGCGCGCTAGCCGAGAGTGGTGCCACCGTCTGCGCGGGTAAGCTATCCAGCGGTATCACTGCAGCATCCTTGACGAGTGCGGTTTCCACACCCTGCGCGCGAAGCTGAGTGGCATTGAGGTGAACGCCGCCAGCGTTCGGTTGGGCGACAGCTTCGCTCGCGTCTTTATCGGCTACGGTTGTCTGCTGGGTTGCCCAAGCCCACCAGCCGTACCCTACGGCAGCCAGAACTGCCACACCGACGGCGGACAGGGCCAAGGTCTTGGTTCGGCTGGAGGAGCCCGCCGCTTTCAAGGTCGGGAAGCTCATGCTTGTGCCGCCCCAAATGACGTAGAGCAGAGTAGAGAGCACACAGCGCGAATTGAAAATTCGTCGCATATGAAGCGGTGCGCGAGGTTAATGAGGCGAAACATGCGGTCGATCTCTTGTAAAGATCAGCTCATGTTCTTCGGTGAAGCTTTGAGAAAGCTTTGGAGAAAGCGAAATTTTCTCTGTACGATCTATTCAGAAAAAAACCGCTTGTCTTGAGCCACAAGCTGCCGGTAAGTTGACTTCTCAGTCACTTGATCCGATAGCCAGGATAGCCAGCGGTTCGCTTTTTTGCCATCTCAAACATCGGGGCCATGCGCCATGGACATCAAGAATTCCGAATACCGTTTCAGTCCCTTGGTCATAGGCTTGCACTGGCTGACCGTGATTCTCATCATTGCGGTCTATGCGAGCATGGAATTGCGCGGACTGGCACCCAAGGGAGCCTTGAGAGACGCCATGAAGTCCTTGCACTACCTGCTGGGCCTCAGCGTTCTGGTGATCGTCGTGATCCGTATCGGGGTGCGCATCCAGGCGGGCGTGAAGCCCGCGATCCAACCACCCATGCCACGCTGGCAGGCCACGCTCGCCGATGGCATGCACTATGCGCTCTACAGCTTCATGCTCGCCATGCCGCTGCTCGGATGGCTCACCTTGAGTGCGGCGGGCAAGCCGATTGTTCTGTTTGGCTTGCCCGTTCCCTCTCTGATCGGCACCGACGTTGCTTTGTCGCGCCAACTCAAGGATGTCCATGAGGCGCTGGCGACATTGGGCTATGTCTTGATCGGATTGCATGCGATGGCGGCGCTGTTGCACCACTACGTCATGCGTGACAACACAGTGGTTCGCATGCTTCCCGGTCGACGCCCCTGACCTACTGGCCTCAGGCTGCTTTACATGAATTCGAATCTCCAATGACCAAATTTCACCACCGCGCCCACCCTGAAAGTCACCGCACTGAACATATCGGATGGCTGCGCGCCGCTGTTCTGGGTGCCAATGACGGCATCATTTCCACGGCCAGCCTAGTTGCAGGCGTGGCTGCTGCCCATGCAAGCCATGCCAGCATCATGACCACGGCCATCGCGGGGTTGGTAGCCGGCGCCATGTCCATGGCTGCAGGCGAGTTCGTGTCGGTCTATTCACAAGCTGATACGGAAAAGGCAGATCTGGCACGGGAACAAGATGAACTGAACCGTAGTCCGCATGCAGAGCATCGGGAACTGGCCGCCATCTACGTCCGGCGTGGCCTGGATCATCGGCTCGCGGATCAAGTCGCCACGCAGTTGATGGCACATGATGCGCTGGGCGCGCACGCGCGCGATGAACTGGGCATTTCTGAAACGCTGAGCGCTCGCCCGCTGCAAGCTGCAATGGCGTCCGCCGGGAGCTTCGCCGTGGGCGCGGCCATGCCGCTGGCTGTGGTTCTGCTGGCGCCAGAGCAGAGCCTGCTCTATTGGATCGTCGCGACGGCGATTGTCTTCCTGGCCCTGCTCGGCGCTGCGGCTGCTGCCGTGGGTGGTACGCCGCTCTTCAAAAGTGCGCTGCGCGTCGCGTTCTGGGGCACATTTGCCATGGCCGTGACAGCGGGCGTGGGAGCCATGTTCGGCACTGCGGTGTAGATCTGCGTCAATCTCAGAGCAGCGGTGGCCAAGGGCCAAGCCGCGCGGACAGCCGACCGTTGTCCAGTGAGAACGCCAGCGGCAGGTCTATGGCATGCGCGAGAGCCAGGGCCAGCGCCAGTCCCAGTCCAGCGTGATGCGCCGTGCCGCCTTCGGAATCCTTGCGCCAGAAGCGAAGGCCGAATTGATCTAGATCGGATGCCTGCAAATTGGGAGCTGTGTTAACGATGGTTAACATCCAGCCGGATGCCTCGAGCTCCAACCTACATTGAATGTCGTCGCCTTCGGGCGCGTATTCAATGGCATTGCGCAAGAGGTTGGAGAGGATGCGTTCGATCACGCCCTGATCACTTTGCACCCATGCTGATTCAGGCAAAGTCACGCGGATGGGTGACTTGGGTGCCATTTTCTGGACGTTGAGTCCCGCCAGTAACTCTTGCAGCAAAGCTGTCAGATCCAGAGGATCCAGCGCCAGTGTGTGTTGGCCGGACTCAAGACGCGCCAACAACAGCAGAGTGTCCACACTGCGCTGCATGCGTGAACTGGCCTGGATCATTGCATTCAGGGCGCGCTGGATTCGGGCCGGGTCGGCATCGATCAAAGCGCTTTCTGCGCTGATGCGGATTTCCGCCAGGGGCGTGCGCAACTCGTGGGCCACATCGCGGGAGAAGCGGCGCTCGCGGACAATGGCCGCATACAGGTGATGCAAGCCCTGATTGAAGGCTTCGGCAAACGGACGCAGTTCACGGGGAAAGTCCGCTCCGATCCGCGCAATCGGCCGATCCGAACGCAGATCGGCCAGTTGCTCGCCGACCCGCTCCAGCATGACCACGATATGCCGAACCATGAGCAGCGCCAGGCCCGTCGCTAGCAGCGTTGCCAGCACAATACCGCCCAAGAGCGCAAAGTGGATGCGCCGCTCGGTTTGATCCCAATCCCGGCGTTCTGTTGCGACGACTAATAGCTGAGACCTCTCTCCAGTTACCGACACGCGCGTCGCCAGCGCGCGGCCCGCGTGGCCATCCGGAAGTGTCACGTCGTAATAGCGCGGGGTGCCTTGCTCCACCGGGCCAAGCGATAGCTCGGCGCCTGCACTGCTGGGAGACCGTAGCAAGGTCCGGTGGGTCTGTGAATCGAAGACCGTGAAGAACTCGGTATGCCCGCCATGCTCATATTCCGGCATGAGGCTTTCGAGCTTTCTCGCATCCAACTCCTGCAGCACGCGCCCCACCGCCGCTGATCGTTGCATCAGGGTGGTATCCATCCGTCGATAGATTTCGTGGTCAATCCAGTAGTCGAGGACGGGAAACAGGATCGCGAAGGTTCCTCCAATGCAGATCACCAAGCTGGCAGCCAGCCGCCGCTGCAAGGACCAGGATCCGCCTTGACTCGCATCAGAAAGGGCTTCGGAATCGGGACGTACCATCGTTCAGGGCAGGATGTAGCCGAAGCCACGGCGTGTCACGATCAGTTCATCCAGGCCGCACTGGGCAAGCTTGGTTCGCAAGGTGCTGACGATCACCTCTACCACTTTGTCCGATGCATCGCTGCGGCTGTCGTACAAATGTTCAAAAATCTGCGAGCGCGACAGCGTGGCGCCGCGCCGACGCAGCAGCAAGTCGAGCAGTCCATACTCCTTCGGCGTGAGCCCAAGATCAATGCACTTGAACCTCGCGATGCGCGAGCGCGGATCGACCTCCAGATCGCCGTGGCGCAGAACTGGAACGTCCCGTTGCGGCGGACGCCGTACTAGCGCCCGCAGGCGAGCCAGCAGTTCGGCTAACTCGAAGGGTTTTGTCAGGTAGTCATCGGCACCCGCATCCAAGGCCCGCACCCGGTCGTCGAGCAGTTCGCGCGCGGAGAGCACCAACACCGGTGCGGCATGGGCCTCCCGGCCCAATGCGCGCAACACGCCAAAGCCGTCCAGCCGGGGCAGCATCAAGTCCAGAATGATGGCGTCGTACCGGTAGCTGGCAAGAAACTTCAGCGCGGACACGCCATCGGCTGCTGTATCGCAGGCATAGCCTTCCGACTGAAGGCTCTGGCTCAGGGCTTCGGCCAGCGTTTGCGAGTCTTCCACGATCAATACGCGCATGTGCTTTCTTCCGTTCAGCGCATCTCGAAAAGCTCTTGGTGGAACGCCTCCGGCTCGAGCCCCTGGGCCAGCAGGTCGGCGCGCAACGCGCGGCCGAAGGCCGTGGGGCCGCAGAACCAGACGCTGGCGTCTTTCCAACCCGGCACCATGGCACGCAGGCGTTCACCCGTCAGGCGACCGTTCTGCTTGTCGATGAGCAGGTGCAGCACAACGCCGGCCGCCTGGCTGTCGGCGCGCAGTTTCTCGATGGCCTGCGGATCAACGTCGCTCGTAGGATGAAACAAATCGACCGGGCGTGCGTCTTGGCCTTTATGCTGCGCCAAATACTTCATGCGCGCAATGAATGGCGTGATACCGATGCCGGCGCCGATCCAGATCTGGCGGGCCTTCTCGTCGTCGAAAGTGAAGCAGCCGTAAGGCCCCTCGACCGTTACCTGGTCGCCTACCCGTAGGCGCTCAGGCAGCCGGCGGGTGTGGTCGCCCAGCGCCTTGGTGATGAAGGTAATGCGCCGGTCTTCCGGCACCCAGGCTGAGGCTAGCGTGTAGGGGTGCGGGCCTTCTTTCGGGTTGGACATGGCGAAGGCAAACTGTCCGGGCCGGTGGCCGGGCCAGCCCGGGTCCATCCGCAGGGTGGTTTCCAGCACGTTCAGCGCAGGGTAGGTCTGCAGCGATTCGATGACACCGTGCGCGGTGCGCTGCGCACCGACTCGGCCCAGCAGCACCCACACCGCCGATACCGTGCCGCTCGCCAGCAGCATAGCCAAAGCCCAGCCCACGGGCTGGGCCCAGTAGGAGAACTGCACCAACACCAAGGTGTGGAAGGCCAGCACCAAGTAGATCGCTGCCATCCAGTGGTGCGTCTTGGCGAACAGCCGGTAGGGAAAGCGCTTAACCAAAGCCAGCACCAGTAGCACGGCGACGGCGTAGAAGGCCCATTCGCCCAAGTCCTCGGCCAGTCCACGCCAGCCACGCAGCGCCGATTCAATGGAGCCCATTGAATCGGCCGTTGCGCGGGGCTTGCGCGCGGGGCGCGTCAGCCAGCCCCAGCCTACGGCCCATTTAGTACCCTGCGCCCACAGCCAGTGTACTGTTGCAGCGGTCAGAGCAGCGATGCCGAGCCACTTGTGCAGGCGGTATATCTTGTCCAGTCCGTTCAAGCTGGGCTCCAGCCACGCAGGGCGCGTGGCCAACATCATCGCCACGGACATCGCGCCGATGGCCAGTACGCCGCTGTATTGAATCCATACCGTTCGCAGGGCGAAGTAGTTGGACTGTGCAGGCCAGAGCGTATCGGTAAAAAGCCATAAAGCGCTCAATGCCAGCGCAAAAAACCAGAACGTCCAAATTATTCTCTTCATCGTGGATTTGCCCCAAATTCTGCGGAAGGCGCATGCGGCACTGGTCGGAAACCATCAATCCATATACGCGATAGCGTGCCTTTGAATGTGGCCGTGTATCCGAAATTACAGATAATTCTAATTTTGGCATCCCAACCTTTGGTAACGCTTTGGATTGATCACCCATCTATGGATAAAATCTAATTTTGCCCACCGGCTTGTGGCTTTACCTTGACTCAAGAAATGGTTGGCCCCCGATGCCGCCCAATCTCCCAGGACGCCCCGCCGCCGCGAACCGTCGCGGAAAGCTGCTGCCCCAATCGCTGTTCGATCACCGGCTTCCACGGCACCAGCGAGAAGCCCATGCCGTCATCAAGCATCGCGTAGCGCCCGCTGGCGAGCATGACGCTGCGCCGGTAGATGCCGGCCACGCGCTGCCCGTCGGCCACGGGCCGATGCTCCAGGCCCGTTTCGCCTGCAATGTCCTTCGCGGCCTGCGCCAGCTCCCGGTTGCGCAGCGTGCCCAGCAGGTTGCGCGCCAGGATCACGCGCTGCCCGCGCCGCTCGGCCAACCCCTGTTCGGCCAGGAAGTCGGTGCGCTGCTGCATGGCCTGTTTGGCCTCGCCGCCAAAGCCCAGGTCGCCCAGGCCCGTGCCGCCGCCGATCAACTGCTGGTCGAGCCAGGTGGCCCCGATAACGCGGGCCTGCCGCTCGATGGGCAGGTGCGATTTCAACTCGACGGCAACGCCGCCTAGGCGCTGCGCGTCGTAGCGGCGGCCCTGTTCGGCCAGGTCGTCCGGCACCTTCCAAAATCCCTCGGCCACGCGCTCCACGATGCCGGCGCGGCGCAGGGCTTCGAGCCGGCGGACGTGGGCCGCGACGACTTCCTGCGGATCGCGGCCCGGTCCGGCCTGACCCTGCGCGATGGCTAGGTGGAGGTCGGTGCGGTACAGCCCATCGCTCGCCAGCGCGGCGATGTTCTTGTCGGCCGCGCGCACGGCGGCCGATCCCTTCACCTCCACCACGGCGCCGGCGGGATAGTTCGCCAGCTCGTCGCGGGCGTTGAGCGCGACGTAGTGGGCCTTGCCGTCCACCCCGTCGATGACCAGATAGCCCCGGTCGCGCAGTTCGTCGGCCAGCCCCTTTGCGGCGACGCGGCCGAGGATGGTTCGGCCGTCGTCGCCCGGCTCGAATACCGCCAGCTCGCGCGGCTCGCCGCGCATGGCCCGCTGCATGGTGCGGATGATGTCGCCGCGCTCGCCCAGGGCGCGCAGGGTCTTTTCGGCGTCGGCATGGACGGCCCAGGTGCCCGGCTGCATTTCGTCGGCCAGGCCCAGGCGCTGCAAGCGTTGCAGCCGGCCGATCAACAGCAGGCGCTGGCGTTGCAACCTCGGTTCGTTGAGCCGTTCGACATGCACCAGGCCATCGTCGCCCAGCTCGCGCTTGAGCGTGCGATCCAGGCTCGTCCACCGCTCTTGTTCCACTTCGCGCTGCAAGGTCTGTTGGATCTCCAGCTCGGTGCGCGGCCCCAGCCATTCGGTCGCCAGTTCGGCGGCCCGATGGCGGAAGCCATCGGCGATGTAGTCGCCCGCGATGATGAGGTCTTTGCTGGTGTCGTCGCGCCCGCGCACGACGATGTGCGTATGCGGGTTGTCGGTGTTCCAGTGGTTGACGGCCACCCAATCGAGGCCCGTGCCCAGGTCGGCCTCCATGCGGCCCATGAGGTGCCGCGTGTAGGTGCGCAGGTCTTTGAGTTCCGCGCCATCCTCGGGCGAGAGGATGAAGCGGAAATGATGCCGGTCCTCGGCGCAGCGTTCCTTGAAGGCATCGAGGTCGGCGGCATCGGTCTGCGGCCCGTAGGCTTGGCCCGGCTCTCCGTCGCGGCCCACGCCATCGCGCTCGATGTAGCGCAGGTGCTTGGCGAGCGACTGCGGGCTGGCCCGCTGCTGGTTGACCAGCAAGGTCTTGATGGTGACGCGCCGCGATAGGGACGTCAGCTTCGCGCCCGCGAAGCGCGCCGCTGTGTGACCGCGCCCCAGGCGCGAACCGGGACGCTGGCCGGTTCCAGCGCCCTTGCCAGCTCCTCCAGGGCTGCGCACGGAGGACTTGCCGCTGCTGGCCTTGCCGGCCTGTTTGAGTACCTTGGAAACGAAGCCCTGGCCCCGGTGCTTCGGGGCGCTGGGACGGATGCGGAAATCATCGTCGCGGCGGTCGGTCATGGTTGTCTCCCCGGGAAGTTGAGGCGTGTCCGGTCGTGCGAAGCACTCGGACACGCCTGCATTGGCGCGGGCCTCGCGCCACAGGCGGCACGGCGGCGAAGCCGCGCCGTGCTGCGCCAACCCCACGTGCAGACTGGCTTTCGACGCGGCCCGGTGCCGCGTCCTTTTGTCTTGCCTTCCGCCTTTGCCCCTCGCTGGCGCTCCGGGCAGCGGCGGCCCGGCGGCGCTGCTGCGCGAGCAGCCAGCGCGCCGGCAAACGCAGACACGGCCACAGGCCGGGCGCGTTCGAGGCAAGACGCCTGCACGTTGGACGGCTGCGCCGGAGGCAGCGCGAAGTGCTGTGCCGGATACGCAGGATCGGCACCCGCACGGCGCGCGAGGCGACACGGCGACAACAGCCGGAACGACACGCCCGATAGCACGGTGAGATGCACGTCAACGTGCAGCGAATCGGCGGCCATCATGGGCGCGACTCCAGCCAGACCGGGCGCGCAACGCCGATCACGGCGGATGCGCTGACCGGCCCGAAATACCGGCTATCGAACGACGCCGGGTTGGTCACGCTCAAGAGGAACAGTTCGCCAGGCCGAAGCTGGCGGCACTGCCTCCATGAGGGCAGCGGACGGCCCAGCCGGTCGGTGGGTAGGACGGCGGCCACCGGCACGCCGTCGATCCAGACCAGCGCATCGAACACGCACACCGATTGCGGCGCGACCGCGCCCACGCGCTTGAGCAACGGCACGCGCGCAGGCAGGTAGCGGCGCTGCGCAGCCAGCGCGGTGGTTTCCGCCGGCAACGTGGTCAGGACGATGCTGCCAACGGACAAAGGCCGGAGCAGCGAGCCGGTGTGCTGGTGGAGCAGCTCCACGTGATACCAGCCGACCGCCACGCTGTCGGATGGGTTGTAGATCAGGCGCGGCATCGGTTGCACGAAGGACGCCCAGGCCAGCGCAGCGAGGCCGCAGGCGGACAGGCCCGCCAGCACGAGGCGAGCGCGCAAACGTGCGCGGGGCGAGCGAGGACGCGGCGCGGTGCCGGCAGTCGAAACGGCGGTCATGGAAACCCCCTCCCGATGAGCCAAGCGGCGAGCCGCTCGGCGGTGTATTCGGGCAGCGGCAGGCGCGCAGCGAGCCGGTTGGCGAGCGTGCGCCAGTACGCGGGCGAGACGGCGACGGCCGCGATGCCCAGCGCCTCGATGGCGTCGATGCGCTCCAACACGGCGCGCACCTGGTTCTCGCCCTCCGCGTGCAGCAGCAGGCGCGCGCCCGGCTGCACGCCGGGAATGCGCTGCACCACGTCCAGCGGCGTGCAAGCCTGCATCACCATGAGCTGCCAGCGGATCGTGCCGTAGTCGTTGGCCTGCCAGCGGATGCGGCAGAACATGGCGCCCGGCAGGAATACCGCGCAGCGCCGCCAGCGGTCGAGCTGGTGCATGCGCGCAGGTTCGCCGAAGCGCAGGTAGAGCTTGAAGCGCGGTTCGATGTAGGCCAGCGCCACGCGCGTCAGCGGCGCGCTGGCAAGTTGGCCGGAAGGCGCTGCGAGCGCGGCCGTGGCCGCGACGGCAACAGGTGTGGAGGCAGGCGAAGCGGATGCGGTCATGGGGTGTTCTCCCTGCGGTGTTCTGGAAACTCGCGCTCCAGCAAGCCGCGCAGCAGGTCGGCGACGGTCACGCCTTGCGTGAAGGCCGATACCTTGATGCGCGAGCGCATCGCGGGCGTGACGTCGAGGGTCAGGCGGGCCGTGTAGAGGTCGCCCTTGCCCAGCGCATCGGCGTCGCCCTGGCGAATCCACGCTTCTGCGTGCGGATTCGCGGGTGGGCGCGCGCCGATGCCGACGCGCTTTGCCGCGCGTTTGCTGTCCGGTGGCGACTTCGCTGTCATGACGGCCACCGCAGCAGTTCATCGACCAGCGCAGTGATCTCACGCGCGGCGGCGCTGTCGGGTGCCGTCTCGCGTGCAAGCCGGCCAGCGGCCACGCTATCGGCGAACACGATGCGCTGATGCACTTCCGCGCGCAGCGCAGGAAGCGGCTGGTCGGCGAGCGCCTGGCGCGCTTCGCGCCCGATCACCGTGGTGCCCACGCGCCGGTTGATGACAAAGGCCGCGCGCAGCACAGGCCGAAACACCTGCGCCTCGCGGATCAGCGCCACCATCTCGGCGCTGGCCCACAGGTCGTAAGGGCTGGGCTGCACGGGGATCAGCACGCGCTCGGCCGCCAGCAGCGCGGAGCGCGCCAGCGCCGCGATGCGCGGCGGCCCGTCGATGACGATGTGATCGGCCCGCCTGGCGAGTTCTGGCGCCTCCTGATGCAGCGTTTCGCGTGCGAGGCCCACGGCGCTAAACAGCCGTGGCAAGCCTTGCTGGCTTCTGCGCTGCGTCCAGTCCAGCGATGACCCCTGCGGGTCGGCGTCCAGCAGGATGACCGATTGCCCCCGCATCGCCAGTTCGCCGGCGATGTGCGTGGCGAGCGTGGTCTTGCCCACGCCGCCTTTCTGGTTGAGCAGAGCGACGATCATGGCCTGGCCCTCCATGCTGGAAAGCCAGGCTGTTGCTGCTGCGTTGGTGGCCGCGTGATGGTTGTCCACCGCAGCGGCGTTTCTCTACTAAAAGTTTGAATCGCCCCGGATTTCCTAGACACCTGTGAGCCGTTGGGAATGGCGTCGTTCGAACTCGACTGGCGAAGTGTCGCCTGCGGTGCCGTGGCGCCGCTTGGGGTTGTAGAACATCTCGATGTAGTTGAAGACGTCGGCGCGGGCGTCGTTGCGCGTGGCGTAGACCTGACGACGGATGCGCTCGCGTTTGAGCAACTGGAAGAAGCTCTCGGCCACGGCATTGTCGTGGCAGTTGCCGCGCCGGCTCATGCTGCTGACCAGGTTGTGGTCCCGCAGGAACTTCTGCCATTCGTGCCCGGTGAACTGGCAGCCCTGATCGGAGTGCACCGTGACGGCTTGTTTAGGCTGGCGCCGCCATAACGCCATCAGCAGTGCATCCAGCACCAGGTCGGTGTCGATACGACTGCCCATCGACCAGCCCACCACCTGGCGCGAGAACAGGTCCACCACGACCGCCAGGTACAGCCAGCCCTCGTGCGTGCGGATGTAGGTGATGTCGGTCACCCACGACTGGTTGGGTTCGACCACCGTGAACTGGCGCTGCAGATGGTTCGGCGCAACCACGGCCGGCTTGCCACCGCGCACTCCGGGCCGGCGCTTGTAGCCGGTCTGCGAGCGCAGCCCTTCTAGCTTGAGCAACCGGGCCACACGGTGCTTGCCGCAGTGCTCGCCGAGGTCGCGCATGTCCAGCGTGAGCTTGCGATAGCCGTACACGCCGCCGCTCTCCAGCCAAGCTTGCTTGAGCAGGCCGCTCAGGCGCTGATCGTCCTTGGCCCTCGCACTCTGCGGCTCGGACTTCCACGCGTAGTAGCCGCTGGGGTGCACCTGCATGACCTTGCACATGCGGCGCACGCTGTACTGGCCCTCGTGCGCCTTGATGAACGCGTACCTCACCCGGACTGCTTGGCAAAGTACGCGGCGGCCTTTTTTAGGATGTCGCGCTCCTCGGTCACGCGCCGCAACTCGGCCTTCAAGCGGCGCAGCTCCTCAGCCTGCGAGATCTGAGCCTGCCGCTCCGCTGCCGGCACCGAGTAAGCCTTGATCCACTTGTACAGGCTGTGCTGGCTGACGCCAATCCGGGCCGACACGTCGGCCACCCGGTGGCCTCGCTCCGTGATCTGCTTGACCGCCTCGATCTTGAATTCTTCTGGGTAGGGTTGCTTGCTTTGCATGGCACCTCCGATTGGGCCTCAGTTTGAGGCTCGAAGGTGTCTACTGAAACCGGGGCGATTCACCGCTTCTACGCGACGGTTGCACAGTCGGCCTTCGAGAATTCGGCAGCACTTCGACAGTTCAGTGGTCGCCGGCATGCGTCCGTTCGTCAGGACTTCGCAAGTCTCGACAAGGAAATCATTCAGATGCGTGGCCGACAGGTCGCGCAGGAGTGCAAGCGACTGGCCCGGCCTCCGGCGGGCACGTCTGGGACCCGTGTCGCCGACAAGACCGAGATGGAGCTGCTTAACCTGCTCATCCCGCAGCAGCGGCCTCGGGTTCCTGTCCGCCAGATGCTCCGTCGCGCTGGCAGGGCCATCCAGGAGCTGAAGCCCTGCTTCATGATGGGCCCGCAGGCCGTGGCGCAGTTCCTCGCCCCTGGGCATCTGCACTTCGACATCGTCGTCATGGACGAGGCATCGCAGCTGCGCCCGGAGGAAGCGATTGGTGCCATCGCACGAGGGTCCCAGCTGGTCGTGGTCGGGGACCCGAAGCAGCTTCCCCCTACATCGTTCTTCTCGCGTGTGTCTGCGGCGGACGGTGATGGCGATGACGGATTGGGCCCGCTGACCACCACCGAGGCTGAAAGCATCCTCGATGTGTGTATCAGCCACTTCCAGCCGGTGCGCACCCTCCGGTGGCACTACCGGTCGCGTCACGAGTCGCTCATTGCGTTCTCGAACCATCACTTCTACCGGGGCGACCTGGTGGTCTTCCCGTCGCCGTACCCCAAGAGCAAGTCTCTCGGGTTGCGGTACCAGCACGTTGCCGACGGCGTCTACGAGAACCAGATGAACCACGTGGAAGCACGAAGGGTTGTCGACGCCGCCGTGGACCACATCCTCAACCGTCCGGACGATTCTCTGGGCATCGTCACGTTGAACATCAAGCAACGTGACTTGGTCGCCGAACTGCTGGAGGAAAGGTTGCGGGTCTTGCCGGAAGCGGTGGACTTCAAAGAGCGCTGGGAGGCCGAGGGTATGGGCCTCTTCATCAAGAACCTTGAAAACGTCCAGGGCGACGAGCGGGACTGCATCTACATCTCTACGACGTTCGGCAAGGCTCGTGGGACCGACGTGGTGCGCCAGAACTTCGGCCCCATCAGTCGCGATGGCGGTTGGCGTCGGCTCAACGTGCTGTTCACCCGCGCTAGGAAGTCTGTTGCGGTGTTCAGCTCCATGCGGCCGGAGGACATCGTCGTCGACAACAAGACTCCCGAGGGCACGCGAGCGCTTCGCAACTACCTGGAGTACGCGCGCACGGGCGTTCTGCCCGTTGAGCGCGAAACCGACCTTCCGCCCGACAGCGACTTCGAAATCGCTGTCATGGACGTGCTCCGGGGCCGGGGCTATGAGGTCGAGCCGCAGCTGGGCGTCGCAGGCTTTCGCATCGACATCGGGGTCAAGCATCCCGTGCATAGGTCCGGGTACCTCGCGGCTGTCGAGTGCGACGGTGCGTCTTACCACTCCGGCGTGTCTGTGCGCGACCGGGACCGAATCCGCCAGGAGATTCTCGAGAGCCTCGGTTGGCGAAACCGCATCTGGCGCATTTGGTCGACTGACTGGTTCCGCAACCCGCTTGCGGAGACCGACCGCCTTCTCAAGTTCCTGGATGACCTCAGGCAACAGCAGGTGCCCGATGAGTACTTGATTGCCGAGATGGCGCCTGCGCCTGCCTACGCAGCACCGCCCAGCGGGGACGTGGACCAAGACGATGAGCGGCCTGAGGACCTCGTTTTTGAAAATGATGAGGACGAGCTTGAAGCTGAAATTGGAGACCTAGTCACGTTCGCGCCGGCGGACGCTCTTGACAAGGAACTTCAGGCCCGCATCACCGCTCGACAGACCAACCCGGACCTCGGATTGGTCGCAGAGACGACGCCTCTGGGTTCCGTGCTCATCGGTTCGACGGTGGGAGAAACCGTGGTCCTGCGCGTGCCTGGCAAGGCGCCCCAATCCTTCGTCATCCAAGGAATCAAGAGGTCTGTGGACGAAACCGTTCAGTAGTTCGTAGTTACTGCAATCAAGCGCCCCTATTTCTCGTCCACCGGACCAAAGTTGCAGGCCCTCTTCGAGTCCAACCGGCAGGACGCCAAGGTGCTCCGTGAGTTCGTCCTCGCCGAGTTCTAAAAGTGCAGCATCTCAGCTCGTGTGGCATGCCGTGGTTGCCGCATGCACCTACAACGCAGGCAGCCAAACCGCTTCCTGCTCCAGTGCCATTCCCTGGTGTTGCATCTGCGCGGTCAATTCGCGCAAGGGCGCCGGTAGTTGCGCCACAGCGGTGGCGAAGTGGCGCAATGTGGCCCGCCATAGCTGGACGCTGCCATAGCGCGCCAGCTTCCTCTCCCACTGCGGCATCAGCCAGAACTCGCACGAGTCTCCCAGCACCTCGAGAAGCCGCACGAAGTTGCTCAGGCCCACGCCGTCATAGTCCGCAAACAGGATCACCCGGTTGGCACGGGGGCGATGACCCAGCCATGACAGCAGCCTGCCGTCGAGCTGCCCGCCGTAGTACAGCAGCGAGGCCTGCGTGCCTTCGGGCAGCCAGTCCGTACGATCAAACAAGGCTTGGTTCTCGACGAGCCAGAGCGCTCGCTCGGAGTGCCAGGCGTCATCTGACTGAATGGAAAGTGAGGCCGCACCGAACTCGCGTGTGGCAGCACTCAGTGCCAACTCCGCTCCCCTTTCGTCCTCACGCCAGCTGACTGTGTCGCCGACCGCCTTGAGCAGCGGGTAATAGCTGCCGTGTTGATGGCGCCGGGCCTTGCTGTCGCGGGCATGGGCCACGTGCTGTGCGCGCAGAGGGAGCTGTTCGGCGATTGACGGCTCCACCTGAGGGGAGAGCTGGGTCACGTGAGCGTCGAACACAGCCTGATTGCAAACGCTGTATACGTCTCCTCGGCCTTGGCGCAGACAGTTCACGGCACCAGTTTGCCGAGCAAATTGATCCAGGGCCCCGCGTTGTGCAGCGGTGAACTGGCTGGCGGGTAAGGGGCTCTTGCCTTGCAGCTTGAGCAACGCAGCGCGTAGGGCCTGCTCCGTCATCAGGCCTCCACGGGTTCGATGATCTGCCAGCTGAAGCGGCTGATCTGGTTACTGCCCTGGCGATGATGAATGGGCACGCAGTAGCGCACGGTGGTCAGCGGCGCCGGGGAGGCGAAGATCAGCGAGAAGCCGAACTCGGCAGCGGTCTCGATCAGACTGCGCTGGTTGCGCGCATCCAGCGCCAGGGCTTCGTCCAGATAGCAAATGCCTTGGATCGGGCGCCGTTGATCCTGCATCAGATGCAGCATGGCCAGGCCGGTCACCAGCTTGGCCATCAGCACCGTCCCGTTCGAGGCGGCGCTGTCGAGGTCGTCGAAGGCTTCCGGCTCGCGACCAGCCTTGCCCACCCAGAAGCGCAGCCGGAACAGGTCGGCCACGCGCAAGCCGTGGCGGGCATTGCCTTCCTCGATGAGTAGGGTTTTGGCGCGGTTGAGCTGGTCATCATCCAGCACGCTCTGCTGGTTGAAGAGTTCGAAGGTCTCGCCATTGCCGACTGTGGCAGCCGTGCTGATGAGCAGCTCGATGGCCTCGACGAGCGCGGTTTCGTCTTCGGGTTCGATCTTGAAGATCGCCAAATCGGAGAGCTGGCGTCCGCTGATCTTGCGATTGAACTCGCGCATCCGGCGCTTGAACGCGGCCAAGCCATCGCGCAGTTCGCGCAGGCAAGCCGCGACGTTCACCACCGCCGAACGAACCTTCTTTTCCAGGGCCTCGGCTTCCTGCGGCAGGTGATGGGCGAACTCCACCAGGCGCGCGATTTCTGCCTCGGGCTCACCGACGAACTGGTACTTGGTGAGCCCGCCCGTGTGGATTTCGCCCAGCAGTCGGCGGATCTGGTCGTCCAGTTCCAGCAACTGGCGGCAGTCAGCCTGATAGGTCTGCAGGCGCTCGGCCAGCTGGTCCAGCGCGAACTCCGGCTGTGCCAACCAGGGGTGGTGGGGTGAGTCGGACAGCCACGTGAACGGGCCTTCCTGATCGACGCGTTGGTTGCGGCGTTGCTCGATCTGCCGGTGCTGTTGCCCGAGTGAATCCAGATCCTTCTGCCTCTGTTGACGCTGCTGATCCAGCGCCCGGTACCGGGCAGCCGATTGCGCCAAACTGGTGGCCAGCTCGGCGAGCTTCTGGTCGAGTGTCACCAGCCGTGCTTGCCGCTCAGCGTCGCTGTCTTGCAGGGCCTGCATCTGGCTGTAGTCCCGCAATTCGGCGTCCAGCTGCACCAGCTGCTGTTCCAATCCATCACGTTCGCGTTGGACGAGTTCCAGCGCTTGTGCCGTCGCCAGCTGTTCCTTCAGCTGCACCTGCTGTTGCTGCAAATCCCGCAGCAGCTCGCCCAGCTCGGCCAGGCTGCGCTGTTGGTGCTGCTCAGGCAGGGCGGCGACGCGCAGCTGCAGGCCCGGAAGGCCAGCATGCTCACCATTGGCATCCCCCAAAGCCTTGGAGAGCGCATGGCCATCGAGCTGGAAGTCTTCGGCGCCCAAGGTCAGCACGGGTCTGGCCAGCACCTTGTTCAGCGCCGCCAATTGATCGGGCGGCAACGCGCCTGCCAGCTGCTGGTAGAGGTTGTGGCCTTGGGTGCGCATCTCCTGTGTCAGCTGGGCCAGCTCTCTGTCCACGCGGGCGAGCTCGCGTTCGATGAATGCCGGAGGCCGGCTTTGCGCCTGGCCCAAGCGGACCACCAGAGCATCTCGTTGGGCCTGCACGTCGCGGCGGCACGTCTCCAGAACCGCCCGGCTTTCGACCAGAGCGAATCGCTGTTGCAATGCCTGCAGCTGTTGGCGCTCCTGGCGCAGTTGCTTCTGCTCCAGCTCCCACTGGCTCTGCTCCCGCACAGCCTGGCGATCCTGCTCTCGCAAGCGGTCCAGCTCGCCATCGCACTGCTGCAGCTCGTGCTGAAGGGCTTGCTGGCGTGATTCGAAGTGCTGCTGCCACTGGCCCAGGGCCTCGTCGATCATGGGCCGCCAGCACAGCAGCTTGCCGCGCAGGGTCAGTCGAGCATCTTGCTTGCGCTCCAGTTCGGCGAGGCTGCCTTTCAGGCGTTCGGCGGCCAGGTACTGACTGCGCTCAGCGTTGAGGTCGGCAAAGGCCTTGTCCCACTCCGCCTTGAAGTCGATGCTGGCATCCGGCAGATCACGCCGGAAGATTTGCAGCAGGTAGTCTTTCACCTCGCTGGAGCGCAGCTTGTCCAGCCGCAGCGTCCGGGTGAGCACACGCTGGAAGACGCTGGCGTCACTGGCGTGCTCCAGGCGGAACACGCAGAAGTCTTGTGATCCGCTGAGCTTGCGATTCCGGCCGCCGTACACCATGTCGGCGAACTCGCTGCCGCTGTAGCTGAACACGCGGCGCCCGTGGGTGGCCAGATGGCTGGCCAGCTTGGGCTGTGCCACAAGCGAGCCATCGGGCAGGCAGAACTCTTCCACCTTGAGCGGACCGGCGTAGGCAAAGTACTCGTACTCGAAGCTCACGCCCTTGCCGACGCAACCCAGCACCACGGTGCCGGATTCCGGCAAAGACACCTCCAGCAGCACATAGGCGCTGTTGTTGGGGAAGTAAAACCGCCTGCTCTTCTCCACGTCGTGCGCGCCAAAGTCCATGCGGCGCCGGTCAATGATCAGCAGGAACTGCAGGGCATTGATCAGGCTGGTCTTGCCCGTGTTGTTGGGCGCCACCAGGGAGACTGCGCCATCCAGCGGAAGCTCGGCGCGCGAGTAGCCTGCGCTGCCAAGCAAAACCAGGCGTTGAAAGCCGTGCTGCATCAGTCGGTCTCCTCGTCGTTCAGCACGTCGTCGCCGCTCTCCTCAGGGGCAGCGTCCGCCTCGTTGTCGTCATCTCGGGAGGCTGCGGCCAGGCCCTCAAAGTGGTCCAGGTAGCGGCAGACGGCGGGCAACAGCCGCCAGCCTGCCGGCTCCGCCACTGCGAATCCCAGCGTGCAGGCGCGGCCCAGCAGATCGATCAGCCCATCGGGAGACAGCCCTTCGGCGTCCAGTAGGTCTTTCTGCTGTTCGTGCACCTCGGCCAGCCATTCCCGATCAATGAGCCAGTCAGTGAAGCGTTGTAGCGCTTTGCCGGCATTGGCTTGGGCGTCGAAGATGACCATGAACAGCAGCGCCAGTTGACGGCTGACCTTGCCGATGTTGCTGCTGGCATCGGTGCTGTGGAACCAAGCAAAGCCTCGCGCATCCACGCGCAGCTCAAAGCCCAGCGCTGCGAAAAGACCTGCGTAGGCCGGTTCGTGCTGCTCAAGTTCGGCCCAAAGTGCGGGCTCGGCCATGCGGTTCAGGTGCTTGCCGGACAGGAACAAGCGGAAGAGCTCGGCCAGTGCTGGCATCTGCGCCAGTTGCGGCGTCAGTGGGTGAGGCGTCGTCATTCCGGAATGCTCACGCGGTGAGGATGGTGCAGCACGCGGATGGCCTGCAAAGTGGTGGCCTCAGGATGCGCACTGGCTTCGATCTGCCAACTGCCCTCGTGCTGCAGCTCATGGAACAGCCGCAGCAGCGTCGCATCCTGCAGATGACCGTGATGGGTATGCAGCCAGTCCAGCAGGTTGTCCACCGGTAGGCTGCTTCTCAGCTGTTGTCGGATGGCCGCCTCGTCCACGTGCTCCAGCAGGGGCGGGGCGTTGCCAGGGTCATCTTGCGGGAAGGCCACCGACTGCGGTTGGTACTGCTGCGCTGCGGCCATCACGGCGCGCACCTCATCGCCCAGCTGCAAGCGGAAGCCCCGCTCGTTGCGCCAAACGGGCATCGCGGTGTCGGCGGTATGCCGTGACAAGGCTCGGCGCAGACCCCGCTTGCGCACCTGACCCAGCAGCAGGCTGACGGCACTGGTCAGCGCATTGTGTTGACGCATCTCCTCGCGCAACGGCAGCACCGTGTCGGCGCACTGTTGAGCGATCAGACGGCCAAATCGACGCAGCTCCTTGGCCTGGTGCGCCACCTGCCTGAGCTGCAGGCGATGTGAGTACAGCCCGCCTTGAACCGACAGCTGCTCAAAGGCCAGGTCCAGCGAGCGCTCGGCGTCTTCCAGGTAACGGTAAAACGTGCCTTGCGGGCTGGTGTCCATCATCTGGTTCATTGGCTCCACGTAGTGGTCATAGGCCTCCAGCACACGCCGGTAGCGCTGGGCAATGGGCATGTTGGCGTCGGCGCTCTTGGCGTCTTCGGCGAGTTCCAGCAGTGCGTGGCGGTCTTGATCCAGTTGCAAGCTGATCTGGCGAAAGAGCTCAGCGAGCTTGTTGGCAGCCCCCCGCGTCCGATCCATGTCGGCAGCTTGCATCCCCTCGTTGAGGCCCTCCGTGGCCTCGCGGATGGCGGCAACACGTGCTTGAAGAACGGCAGCTAGACCGAGCTCGTGTTCGCGCGTCAGCCCGCGCACGAAGTCCAGCACGTAGGCATTGAGCTGCAGGTCGTTGCTGCGAGCGCAGGGTTGGAGAATGTCTGCATTCACCATGGCCCGAAGCGCTGCCCCCTGGGCTTCGGCATCCATCTGCGGAGCCACCTTGGCGATGCAGCCCAGCACTTGTTCGGTGGTGAGCACCGCAAACTCGCGGGACAGCCTCACCAGGACCTCCACGGTGTCCCAGTGCGTGTACAGCGCGTAGACCAGGGAACGCGGGTTGGCCATGTCAGCTCAACCTCCCGCCATGGCGAGCATCGTGCTCGGTGCGCGATTCCAGACCATTTGGTGTCGCCCACAGCCGCGCATGGCGGCACACCGGCCCATGGCCGCAGCAACGATTCAACCGGATACCTGATCTGGACGCATCTCTCTCCTGCACTGTCCCCAGCTGCCGCTGCCCACCAAACCTGTGGGCTTGGCGCCCAGCGGCCACATTCTTTGAGCTCGAAGAAGCGAACTCAAAGAATGTGCCGAATGCGGTGGGGACAGCCTCCCTGCGAACGTGCGTCCAGCATGAGTGTGCGACAGACGGTGCCAACCCTTGCGCGAAGACCGGTGCCTGCTTTGTGCGAAGCAGGTGGGGGCCATGTGTGAACTCTGTGCGAAGAGGTCTCCGCCCAATGTGGCAGCAGTGTGCTGACACCCCGCCGCGCAGTGTGGCGTCATGTCGCCCAGCAGTGTGGCGACTCAAGGAGGGGATCTGCCAGGAGCGCGTCAGCATGGCACCTCGACGCACTTCAGCAACTGCACACGAATCTCTGCAGGTTTCGCTGCCAAGTCCACGGTCGCAAAGCGGATCGGATGACCCTGGATGACGACTGTCTCATCGACCATCGTTCCAACGGCGGGGTGCAACAACAGGCCGCTTGCCGAGTCTGCCAGTGCATCGCCACAGCCGACCTGTGACCGCAGATAGGCGTACATCTGGTAGATGTAGCCGCTGCGCAGGCTTTGCTCTCGATACCACCCTGCCGTGACGATGGAGGTGAACTTGGTGTCGATGACGATACGTCGCCCCGAGCCACCATGGTCGAGCACCACGTCGGTCCGCATGGCAGGCAAGATGTCATCAATACCTTCCGTCTTGGACGAGATTTGCCACTGCAGCGTGGCGCCGCAACGAATATGCCACCCGAGTGGACTGAGCACCACGGCATACAAGCCGCCAACGGCGCGCTCAAACAGACGACGAACCCAATCCTCCTCCCGGCCAGGCATCGCCAGCACGTTGCCGCCTGCGGATTCCGTGGGTAGCGCCAGGTCATAGGCAAGCTTGGCTGCTGCCACCATGAACTGGTCGTCCGCATCATGGCGTCCGAATCGATCAGCGCTCATCTGGGCTCGGGTCGGCGGCTGGCCTGCGACGCCCCGGGACCACATCGCTGCAGCAAGAGATCGGCACCGATAGGCGACAACTGGCTTCTTGACCAGGCGGGCGACGGACTCTAATGCAGCGCGGACGAAACGATTCCGTGGCGTGTCGATGGTGAGCTCCGCAAAGCGGCAGGCCACCAAGCCGCGATCCAGCAACTGGCGCCGCTCAGTGGTCAGCACATCGATGCGCCCGCGAACGCGGCCGAGCCACTCTTCCCGAGATCGGTAGCCCAGGCTCAGTTGACGATGCAGCCGAGTCTCAACGGCATGGGCCAAAATTTCTGCCACCAGATCGGGCAACTCATCTGGGCTTTCTTCGACCGCCACATGGGCGGTGCCGCCAGTCCGAAACAGGTCCGACGCATACAGCATCAACAGCCACAGGTTCCGCACAGGAATGCGCCCCACGAATCCGGGCGTGAACCCTGACTCGGCGGAAATCGGTGGCGCGATCAGACCCATCACCAGCCCTGCAGCAACCGTGCGGTGGCCTGACGCGCTTCCTCTGGGGAGTCAAACCAATACTCTTCCAGCAGGGGGCCGATTTCTGTGTCCACGACTTGCTGGAACCATCGCCGGGTGCTGCCCGCATCCAGCCGATGCACGGGCGTGACATAGCTGTGACCGATTCGGAACTGCTTGCCCAGGCGTGCATCCGCTGCAATCTGCTCGTTCAGCTCGACCATGCGTCGCTCAATGTCTGACGCCAGTGCTTCATCCACACCGCAGGCTGAAACCACCCAGTTCCGCCATGCTGGGCCGAGGCGCGGCTCAAGGCTTACAAACGCAAAGCGGCGCCGCAACGCCAGATCGACCAGCGCCAAAGACCGATCCGCGATGTTCATGGTGCCGACGACATGAAGGTTCTCGGGGATGTGGACCGGCCGCCGTACGCCGTCAGCATCCGGGTAGCACAGCTCCAACGCCTCGCTGGGGGTGCGCTTGCCTGCCTCCAGCAGCGTCAGCAATTCACCGAACACCTGGGCCGGATTGCCTCGGTTGATCTCCTCGATGACGACGACGAACTTGGCTGCGGGCTCCTTCTTCGCAGCCTTGATCGCCTCCATGAAGACGCCATCGGCAAGCGTCAGCTTGCCTTCACCAGTAGGCCGCCAGCCGCGCACGAAGTCCTCGTACGAAAGATTCGGGTGGAACTGAACGGCTCTGACCTTGCTCTCGTCCTTTTGCCCCATCAAGGCAAAGGCCAATCGCTTGGCCAGCCATGTCTTGCCGGTGCCGGGTGGCCCTTGCAGGATCAGATTCTTCTTGATGCGCAGCCGGTCCAGTAACTGCTCAAGCTCTGGCTCCGACATAAAGCAGCCGTCACTCGTGATGTCGGCGAGCGAGTAGGGAACGATGGGGGCCTGAGACTGGACGACTTCGGCTGCGAGCTCATCGCCTGAGTCATCGTCGGGCATGTCCGGCGTGACTTCGTCCTCCTGAGGCGCAGGCGTTGCATCCTTGAACTGCCACGATGCCAGCGACAACTCCGGGAAGCTGTGCACCGGGTAGTCTTCCTCCGCGAACCGCGTACGCAGGTCGTCGGCAAGTTGCAAATACGTGGCCGCATCACATGGCGCTTGCGGCGCTGGGGTGGTGATCGGAACGCCCAGGCGCTTCTGGATGTAGTGCCGCGACTGGCTGTCCAGCGTCGGAAACTCCCAGGGCGCAGCCCAGTACAAGCCAGTGGACAGGTTCCACGCCACACCCCAGACCTGGGTCGCTGCGTCATAGGCCTCGATGAACTCGTCGCGAGTGCCCGGCCCGTCATCTTCAACCAGCGTCTGCGCCGCAGTAAAGACGCGCCAGAGGGCATCAATGTCTCCGGCCCCTCGCTTGTCCGCGTAGCGGAAGAACCAGGAGCGCTGGTTGTTGAGCACGGGGATGCCTTCGAACGTCCCGGGCACAGGCACGGTGACGCCGAGCAGCTTCGCCAGCTCTGCAGCAATCAGCTTGCGGTTGGCGTCCGTCATGCCTCGGTTGAACGTGCCCATCACCGTGAACGGGCAGATGTCCTGCAGTGGGCCGCTGCTTCCGTCTGGGAATTTGTCTTGCAGATAGCCCAGGCCCTGCACATGCTGAGCAATCTGGTGGATGCCCTGAATGAGCGGCACTCGGTCGCTTGCGTACGCCAGCAGCTTTTCTGCGATGGCCTCGTAGAAGTCCGCCCACTGGAACAGGGTGCCGAAGCGGTCCTTCCAGTACGGGGCGTTGCGGAATCGCTCGATGTCTTGGGGCTTGCCGTTGAATGCGAACTCGATCAGCGCATCCGCATTCCATTCGCCGGGCACAACGCGCCAGATGGTGGGGCGGTAGGTGTAGAAGTACCACTCGCGCACGCCTTCGGCGGGCTGCCACTGCACTTTGACGCGCTCACCGTCCTGTGGGTTTTCGGTGATGACGCCTGTGGCCTTGATGCCCATGACAGACACCGTCTGCTGACGGTTGTCGAAAGGCAGACCGTGCTTGCGCACATACGCAGCCTTGATGGCAATGCGCTCACCCGGCCGCATGGAGCGAACCAGCGCCTGTTCCTTCTGGCTGGGGCTGCTGATCTCCCAGATACCTTCGTCGAGGAAGCGGGCGCTCTGATCATCGGTGTGACCGAAGCTGGCTCCGACGAACCAGGTGGTGCCTGAGGGTTGACTGCTGATTTGTTCTGACATGCCTCTCCCTTTGTCTTTTTTGTGCCTTCAGCGGCAAGCTAGCTCGCGGCCCGCAACCATCGCAGCCGTGCGTCTGAACGGGCGTTGACCTAGACACCATCTACTCGGACAATCTCGCGCAACACGGCCCCTCTCGATGTCCTGGCTCTGAACGCCGGGGCGCTGCTGAGGGGTTCTTTTGTTTGAGTTGTGTGCTGCACGCCTGTGTCCTTGGCAGTTGATTCAAACAGGCTGACAAGTGTGCTGAGATGCCTTTAGCTTCGTCTGGATCGCATTCGTCTCTGTCAGCTTGACCACCTCACCGAGACTGCCATCGTCATTCACCCACCGCAGGCGATTGCCGTCTGGCGTGAGAAACAGAACCTTGCCGTAAGCGGCCGGGAAGTGCTGGGACTTGCGTGCGGCATCCTTGGTGCTCTCCTTGGTTTCCAGCAGACGCTGCATGGGTGCTTCACCGGCCTCATGTGACACACAGACCACGAAATCGGGATAGAAGTAGTGGTCGTGCTCAGCCCGCACCACGCGGACCGAGTAGGGCTTTTTGTCCGGGTTCCGATGCCACCAATGGACAAAATCAGCTTCGTCGAGCGCTCTGGCGAACGCCTGCTCCAGGGTGTTGAGCTTCACCCAACCGTCATACCGTCCCACGCTGAAGGTGCTGCCGTCGTCGAATGCGAACAGCTGATCCGTCCACCAATTCCGTTCGTCCATGAAGAGCACCGTCTCCACGTCCTGTGCGTCCTCGGTGGATGGGGGCAGCACACCGTAGATGTTCTTGCTGGAGGCTTCGAGTGGAAGGTCTTCCGGGAAGATCATCACATCGGGTAGGGGTTGGGCATCCACCTGCTTTGCCTGGTCCGCAATGGCTTGGAAGATGGCTTCGCGAAGCTCCTGCGCGCAGTCGCGGATGACCCAGTGAGCCGCATCCCGCGACAGGCGCACCAGGTCTTGCTCTGACAGCGCCACCTGGGAAGGCGCCGCCTCAAGCGCAGCGTCCAACGTCGGCTTCAAGCGGGCAGAAATCGCCTGAACGATGATGCGATAGTCCTCTTCCTCTGCATGGGGAAGCTCTTCCAGGGCTGCCATCGCCTCTCGCGCCAAGGCGGCGCGATCCGTCACAACCTGTATGTCCTCGGCATAGCTGGTGCCTTCGGTGAGTTCCTTGTGAAGCTCCTTCTGCCGCACTCGGTTGAGGGCTGCGTTGACTGCTGTCTGGGCCAGGGTGGAACCGATCTCCAGCGACTGCGCGACCTGCAGCGAGATGGCCGAGAGATCGACCATCGAAGGCTTTTCCTCAGACTTGAGCGCGGCGCCCAGGGTGGGCAGGTTGCCTTTGCGATGGAAGGCTTTCAGCCGGTTCTCATTCAAGGCGGTCAAGACCTCAGAACGCGTGCGTGGCTTGTCGATGCGAGCGGGCTTTTTCTGCGCGGGTTCTGCAGCCTGGGTGTCGAGCGTCCACGTCGGGTCGCCGAACAAATCCTGCCCCCACGGCTGAGGTGCAGCACCGCCCGCAGTGGGCAACCATGACGGAGATGTTGGCGTGGGCTCTGACGCTTCGGGTGGGACAGTCGCCTGCGTGCCGGGTAGCCCCAGGTTGTAGCTCAGGGGCTGATCTGCCGTGGGCCGATTGGTGTAAACCACGCCCCCGGCCACGGTATGGCGGGTCATCAGCTTCTCGGTCTGCCCTTCAAGCTGGCTCTTCACCGCGCTGGTGGCCTGTACCGCAGCTTCAAACCCCGCCTGTGCCTGGGCATTGCCCAGGTACACGTAGGCAGTGTTCAGCTCAGCGGGAATGGGTTGCGGTTTGGGGAAACCTTCGCGAACCTGCCGTGCCACTCGCATGACTCGGCCAATGAACTGCATGGCGAAGTCCGCGTCATTCACGGGCTTGGTGCTGGCCAGAACGAAAGCGCGCGGGGCGTCGAAGCCCGTGCCGGCCGACTGTTTGAAGATCAGCACCTGTTTGGTGGTGTCGTTGGCAATCGCGGCCATCAACACCGGGTCGGGTTCATCGGCAGAGTGTTTGCCAATGGCTTCGGGCGGCACGTTGCACTGCCGCATCAGCTCTTCAGCGGCCTCGTCCACGGTGCGCTCGCCATTGGCAACCTGCACCAGCAGCAAAGGCGTGCAGGCAATGCCAGCTTGCTGCAGCCGTTGGCCGATCAACACATTGCGTGCCCAAGCCTGGCGCAGCACCGTGCGGCGCAAGTCGGTCACCTGCTGCATGGTGGTGCCCAAGCTGTACACCACCGCCTCGATGTACTGCTTGTTCAGCCTGGCCTTGACGACATCATCCCGGCTGACCGAGAAGTGCTCCTGCCCGCTGTAGCCGGCATGGGCCAGGAAGTCGGTCAGCCGCTGGTCCTTGGGCGTGGCGGTCGCCATGAGGAGGTAGTCCGCCTGCAGCCAGTGCGCAAACTTGCCGAACTCGGTGCTCTTGTCCAGGCCGATGTGTGCTTCATCCACCACCAGGCCAATCTGCAAGCCCTTGGCACGCGCGCGCGCGACCAAGGCCGCCAAGGTGCGCACATCGTCGTCGGCATCGGCGTCGTAGCCTTTGGTGCGCCATTGGGCGCGCGCCACGCCTTGTGCGGTGGAAATGAGTACCGTGCCCGCACCCAGGTCCTGATTGCGCCCCTGCGAAAACAGCACGGGCGACAGGCCAGATGCGTGTTGCAGCAGCGAATCCAGCGTTTGCCCCACCAGTGTCACGAATGGAACAAACCAAAACCACAGCACGTTGCGCTGCGTCCCGACGCGTTGCAAGACTTGGCCCATGACAAATGTCTTGCCCGAGCCCGTGGGTGCACGCAGCAGGCACGGCGGTGATGGCGTGCGCAACAAAGCCTTGGTGATGTTGTTCATCAGTTCTGCCTGGAACTGCTCGGGCTGATGCATTGAGGCTCGGACTGCCAGGTCCAGCGTGGCTTGGAACTTGGGCTGTGCTGTGGGCATCGTGGTTGTTGGCGTGTCGGGCGTGTTCATCGTTGGCGGCCTCCCTGGCCTTGAATCAGTGCTTGGCGCAGCGCGTGCACTTGCGCCTCGAGGCCGCGCTCAGCCAACAAGGCGGCCAAGGCCTTGGGGCGTGGGGCGTAAATCACCAGACGAGCCACTTGGTGCCGGTCTGGCAAGCCGCACAACGCGTCGAGCACCTGCTCATTGACGGTGGGGCACAGCGCCATCAGCCAGTCGGCACCCTTGGCAATGAGGCGGACTGCGCCACTTTGATGTGTCACAGGCGCAGCCGCCGCGTGGCGCATGGTCAGCAGAGTGCTTGCATGGTCCGCTGTGGCATCCAGTGCCACATCGGCTGCGTCCAGCTTGTCGAGTTGCAGATAGGCGAACTCGCCGCCGCGATCCAAGCTGTGGGCGTCTTTGCCCCCATAGCCCTGCATAACTCTGCGGATGCGTTCCGCACACACATCGCGGCACAGGTTTTTGGCAGGCTCTTTGTCATTGGCCTCCGTGCTGCTACACAGAATGAACCGACGGCGACCGCCATCCTCCGCATTGAGTTCCATGACGACCTGACCCGTCGTGCCCGAACCGGCGAAGAAATCCAGCACGATGTCGTCGGGACGTGCTGCCTGGGCCAGCAGTCCCTTGATCAGAGATGCCGGCTTGGCGTAGTTGAATGCGCGGTCGCCAAAAATCTGGGCAACTTGGCGTGCGCCCTCTTGATTGGTGGCGGAGGTCAGGTTGGCTTCAGCCTCGTAGGTCCCTTCCTCGAAGCTTGGCACGATCCAACTCGACAGAGGTTGGGTCTGGTTGCGCAGATCGGCTTTGTAACGTTTGAATTGGGGGCGGCCGAAACCGACCGGTTTGCCAACCCACTGTTCAAGGTCCGGGAGATCCCGTCTCAGGATGGGCGTCTTGCCGCTCCGAGGGACATCACCCGCGTCAATCGCTTTCAGCAAGTCTTCCAGCGTGTTCCAGGTCTCAACCCTTTGGTCCTGTGGGAACAAGATTTGACCGAGTCGCCCAAACTCTTCCATGCTCTTCGCCTGAAGAGTCTGGCCTGGCTTTAAGCGCGTTTCGCTGGCATAGACCCAGATGCGATCTGGG
The DNA here is from genome assembly GCF_041909175.1 of Aquabacterium sp. GTDB lineage: Bacteria > Pseudomonadota > Gammaproteobacteria > Burkholderiales > Burkholderiaceae_C > Aquabacterium. Next base: position 491,196 of record NZ_JAYRDZ010000002.1, read on the forward strand.
TTCGGCGGATAGTGGATGCCGGTTTTCGGGTCAACCAGCGGATAGTAGAGATTTGGTCGCTCTTTGTAGGAAAAGCCAAGAGTTAAGTCGCTTGTTCGCCAGTCTCCTCGCGGATCTCCGTCCGGGTTGCTGTACATCTCGTAGCTCTTGTCGAAGCCCTTGAACGCAAATCCAGGGTTGCCATAGACCAGAACGTGTTCGTGATCCACGGACAAGAAGCACTGTTGGTCCGCATTGGAGCCCTGGCGCGTCCGCCATACGATCGTTCCAAGGCGTCTGCCGGGGAAAATCTCATCCATCAGCAGTTCAAGCCGGGCGCGGTTCTCGTCGTTGATGCTGACCATGATGACGCCATCGCTGCTGAGCAGATCTCGCGCAAGCGTCAGGCGTTGATATAGAAATTCCAACCACTGGCTGTGCCGCCAGCGGTCGTTCTGGCCAACGTAGCTGTCGTTGTAGACCCAGTCCTTGTTGCCTGTGTTGTAAGGCGGGTCGATGTAGATCACCCGTACCTTGCCGGCGTGGGTGGCCCGTAGCAAACGCAGGCTGTCGAAGTTGTCGCCTTCGATGATCAAGTTTCGGTGCTCAGTGCAGCCCTCGGGCGTGTGGCTCCACTCGGGCACGAGGCGTGGCAGTACGACGTTGGCATTCAGCGCCTTGTCGTGCTCAATGGCGTCGCGTTCCCAGTACAGGCCGAGCTTCTGGCGGGTCAGGTGTTCAGTCAGCAGCCGACGCAGCTCCGGGGCTGACATCTGCCCCAAGCTGTCCAGCAAGTTTTGCTTTCCAGTGTTTTTCATGTCTTTGCTGAGGGGCTCCCTGGCCCGATTCCGTTGCGGGTGTCGTTGGGTGTGGGCGTGCTCTGCAACCCGGTTTGCTTCCATTTCGCCGCGCGGCCCTTGCCCGTAGGGGCAATCACCCCCTCGGCCTTCATGGCGCGAAGGATCACGCGCACCATGTCGCGGCTGATGCCGGGGCAGGCCTCTTCGATCTCCGAGATGGAGAAGGGCAGTTGGCGTTTGAGAATTTCAGAGCGAACGCGGTCGCCCTTGGCGCCACGGCCTCGCTCGATGGTGCCCACGCGCTCTTCAAATTCCTTGTAGGCGCGCAGCAGTGCGCCCCAGAAGTAATCGAGCCACGGGGCGATGTCGTGTGCGGTCTCGTGCCAGCCCTGGGAGCTGGCTTCCAGCGTTTCGTAGTAGCTTTCCTTCGATTCTTCGAAGATGCGCTCCAGGCTGATGAAGCGGCCCACTGCATAGTCGAAGTGATAGAGCAGCTGCAGGGTGAGCAGACGTGCCATGCGGCCGTTGCCATCCGGGAAGGGGTGAATGCACAGGAAGTCGAGGATGGCCAACGGCACCAGCACCAAGGGGTCTGCCAAGTGCTGATCCAAGGCCAAGCGGTAGCGCGCGATCAGGTCCGCCATCGCGATGGGCGTGAGGTGCGCGGCAACCGGGCGAAAGCGGATGCGTGAGCTGCCATCGGGGTGGCGCTCGACGATGTCGTTGTTGGTGGCCTTCCAGTGCCCGCCTGGTTGGGGCATGTAGCGGTACAGCATGCCGTGCAGCTGCAGGACCGTGCCTTCGGAAAACGGCATCTGCTCGCCGCTCTCATGGATCAGACCGAGGGCATCGCGGTAGCCTGCCACCTCTTGCTCGGAACGGCTTTGCGGCGTGGCATTCTTGAGCACCAGTGACTTGAGCCGGTGCGCGGCGACGACCACGCCTTCCAGGCGGTTAGAGGACTCGGTGGACTCGACCACTGCCACTTGCCGCAGGTCGCTCAAGACCTCCGGCGACTGCGCCACGAAGAGCTGCTGCTTGCCCCTGTACTCACCCAGGGCGCGCAGGGTCGCCAGCTGCTGCGCGTCGAAGCGCAGCTTGGCGAGGTAGTCTGGCGAGAGTGATTGCATGCAGCAGCATCCGGACGAGGAAGAATGGGGTAATACTACTGCAAATTGGGGTATGTTTGCTCTTCATTACCCCAATAACTCGATGTTTACCCCAATTAGCCCTGTCGGATCAGCTTGCGGACTCCGGTTCGTCGGGATCGGTAGGCGCCACTTCAGGCGCTGTGCCTTTGACCGGTCTCTCTGCCTCGATACGCAGTGGCTTCAGCCGATGCGCCGGTTTGCCTTGTGATGCGGTGCCGTAGACCCTCTGAGTCTTTCGGGATAGGTGGCCCAGCCCCCGGCTGACCGCGTCTGCGTCTCCCTTCCGCTTGGCATCCGCCCCCCATTGGTGCCTGAGGCAATACGCCGTCACGGTGTCCGGGTGCGAAGGCCACAAGCAGCCAGCTAAGCGCTGTACCTCTGCAGAGAAGTTCATGGCGCTCGCGACCTGAACGACGACAGGGGTCTCGGCCGTGCCGGGCAACAGCGCCTTGATCATCGACAACAACGGATGCGTGTCTCCCGCCGCGTACGTCAGGCGGCGATGCGGCTGCCCCTGTTCCCGTTTGACCTTCGCACCAGCGACCTCAAAGTGGATCTCGATCTCCTGCGTCGCTGCATCCTGCGTTTGCCAAACCTTGACGCCTCTCTCCAGTTCGCTGGGGCGGCATCCCGTCAGCGCGGCGACCAGCAAGGCAGCGCCGTACCGTCCCGCACGGCCGCGCTTGCAGAGTTGGACGCGCCAGTCAGGGGGAAGCCCACTGAGGGCTCGCCGTTTGCTGTTGCGTAGCGCTCGCAGACCGCCCAGGCCTCTTCGCCGAAGTTCGAGCAGGGCCTGCACGCACGCGATTTGTTCGTCGAACGCAGCGATGTGTCTTTGTGCCTGCTCATCCGAAACGGGTTCGATGATGCTGCCCAGCAATTCCAACTGCCTTTGCTGCAGGGTGAACCGCAGGGCGGACATGCGCTTCTGGAACGTGGAGGGGCGTCGGGTGTCAGACACCACGCCGATCAACCCGTCCTGCGCCACCTTGGCTCGGGTGAGCAGCGATTGCCCGAGCCGCAGGTAGTCGTGCTCCGTGTCGGGCGAGCGCGCGGCATTGCGCGAGCGGTCGGACGCAAGCTGCTGTAGAAGCTTGGTGCTTTCAAGCATCTTGGCCTTCAGGGCTGGGATAAGGCTGCTCATGCAGCCCTCTCTTGGCACGGAGGACGCAGCGACGGGCTCGCCTCGAAGGCTTTTGGTGCCACAGGCGGTGGTGAAGCATGAAGCTCCAGTCCACCGGGGTATCGGGTGACCTTTGCCTTTGGATAGACCATCAGCACCTTGTGTAGCGCCTGGAGAAATCCTTTGCGAAATGTCTCGGCGGCGTGTGCCCCGCGTGGATCATGGGCGAACTGTCGCATCAGCGCAGACCACGTGATCTCGACCGGCTTGCCTTGGATTTGATAAAGGCGATAGGCCAGCCAGGTGTAAATGTCCAGCGCAAGCGCAGACCCTTTGAGCGTCGCCAACGCCCGGCCATCTAGGGGAACGCTGTGCTCGATGAGGTCGGCGTAAAACTCCGTGCTCAACACAAGCAAGCCGGGCCATCGCGAGGCGCCAGCGAGCCAGCGAGGTTGCCAGGCGTCGAACTGATGAATGGGCAGACTGTTGATCGTTCGTCCCTGGAAGCCGAGCTGCAAACGACAAGCAGCCAGGGCGTGCATCTGCCTACGCAACATCCGGTAGCGATGCCCCTGAAGGTCATAGCCAAGCATGGATAGAAACGTTGATGCATGCCTGCCAACATCTACCTCACGACTTCGGTGTCTGCGTGCGAGTGTTGAGATGCAGGTGAGTGCCAGCCGTGCGGTGGCGCCGTATGGAACAGGCTGTAGGACAGGCCCCGTGCCCTCGTCCAACAATCCTGCCTGGATACTCAGCCAAGCCGCGCCAAAGCTGTGGTGGAACTCGCGGCCCTGGACCTGCGTACGAGGCAGTCCGATCTGGCTCATGATTGAGTGGCAGAACATCCGCTCATCACCGGAGGGGGCATCCATGCTGATGGCGACGCTGGCGTTGATCAGCTTTTCGGCGCTCATTGCTCACCTCCGGCCTCGCACGCGCGAGCTGAGGAAGTTCGAGCCCACCGTTCACGGGCCAATTGCTCCACCTTGGTTGGTCGTCCGCGCGGGCGTTTGGGTGGAGGCGGTTCTGCCGGTCGATTGGATTCAATCCAGGCCAGCACCTCATGCTCCCACCAGCACAGGCGCCTGCTATTCGGCATCTTGAACGGCTTGGGGATCAGGTGCTTGTACTTCTCGTTGGTCGCGCAAGTCCGGATCGTGGTTTCGGCCTTGCCGATCAGGGTCGACAGTTCTTCAATCAGAACGCATCTAGGTACGCCACCAATCTGGGTGGCTGCGTGTTTGGTCATCTTCTTCACCATCGCGAAGCGTTGGGCGACAGGGTCGCCATGGCAGCGCAAGTGCGCGCTGCGACGCAAGTTCAGCGATGGCGGGCGCGGGGCGGTGGGGTGGCCCGGCGAAGTGAGGCAGACGTGAAGCCATCGAGCCGCACGGGCCAGCGGATGCTGTTGTCTTTGCCGTAGAGCTCGTTCTTGCAGCGGAGCAGATCGTCGTGTGCGGGTACCCAGACACACAAGATCGCGGCCAGCGTGCCAAGAATGCAAGCCAGCACCCAGCTCCCGATGAGCTGCGTCAGGGGCGCTGAGATCGAATCAGGTGCATGCGGCACAACCCAAAACATGAGCACGGCGAGCAGTGCGCCAACCGCCGTGAACCGCCAGCCCATGTCCATGGCCAGCGCCCGCACAATCTGGCGGGCCTGCTTGGGGGCTCGAAGGTAGGGCAGCATGCACATGGTTGTGCATGACAGTAGCGAGCAATTTCCGGGCTGTCAAAGGCTAAGCCGGCGCCGCCTCAGCGCAGCCATTCATGTCCATGTGGAGCCTTGGGACAAATTTGGGACACCGGCCCAGGAAATTTGCTTTGAAACGACATGAATGCCGTTCAAAAGCAAAAAAGCCCAAGTGCTTGATTCACTTGGGCTTTTCCGTTTTTTGTCTGGTCGGGGTGAGAGGATTCGAACCTCCGGCCTCTACGTCCCGAACGGGGCATCCTTGCCTAAAACGCTGTTCTGTGGATGGGCGAGGTCATTGTAAATCAACGACTTGCGCTTGTCTTCGCGAAGCTGCGCGAAGCTAAACGCAGTGGCAAACCTGCCCGATTGCCACTGATTTGCCACTGGAAATCGGCCACCTGGTGTGCTTCCTGTATAGCCGCTCTGCGGCTGGCTGCGCGCATGCCCGCGTGTTCTGCCTATACACAAGACCTCTACTACATGGGTCCTGTGATGACCACCTCTTCCGCCTTCACCCCGCTGACCAAGCAAGCCGTTGCCGACTCGCTGGGCATCTCCATCCGCTCGGTGGAGAACTGGATAAACGACGGCACCTTGCCTGCGCCCGCCAAGCTGGGCAACCGGGTCTACTGGCACCCGGACGTGTACTTCGGCTGGCTATCGCGCCGGCTGCAAGAAGCTCAGGCAGTGGAGTCCGAGCCTGCACCGGCTGAACTGCGCTTGGTGCCCACACCCGCGCCATCCCGCCGCGAAGCCTCCAGCTCGGACAAAGCCGCCTCGCGTCTGCGCGCCAGCACCGAACGCAAGCTTGCCCGGCTCCAAGGGCTGAACTGACGCCTTCACCACCCGTCGCCGCAGTCGGCCGGCGGCCAGTACGGTTCCGGGGCTGGCGGCTGCCAAACCGGCGGGTGGATGTCTTGCCCGTAGGGGCTGCCGCCCACGTCGATGTACGTGTCCTCAATGAGCGGCAGGCCAGTCGCCGGGTTGATGTCGGGACCGTCGCCGTTGGGTTCGTTGTGCATCTGCTGTTCCTTCATGGTTGGTGCTTGCCCGCCCGGATCGGGCGGGCGTGTGGCTCAGTCTTCGTCCGGGTTCATGACCGTGATGACCGGTTCTGCTTCATCGCCCGGGCCGATGTGCATGTGCAGCGTCAGGGGGCGGGGGTTCATCGCCTTCCCGCCACGCGGCACGACATGAACTTGGAAGGGCACGCGGCAACCGCCGCTGGCCCGGCGGGCGGCGATGTAGGCCATCCACACGACATCCCACAACCGGCCGGACTCGTCTTGCGGCGTTTGCCGTGCTGAGTCGGCATCCGTCCACGCAACTGCCTTGCCCCAAGCTGCCGCAGTCAGGGCCACTGGCACCCGGAAGCCTGCTTCCTGTGCAGTTTCGGTCACGTCTACCAACATCCCATCCGCCAGCGCCTGCGCGCGCGTGTAGCGGTGGATGACCTCCCCGAAGAGGGTGTTCAGGGCGCTGTCCGTCAGTTCTTCATGCATGGTGTTCTCCAAGTGCTGCCGGGCTTCAAGATTCCGAGCCTGCATCCATGCCTTTCCCGGTGTGTCGCATGGGGCCCGCTGGCATTGCTGCCGCCGTTCTTCTGAGTTCGTCGCCTGCGCATGGGCACCGCAAGGCGGAGCGACGGAACAAGCGCCACCAAAGCCGCAGCCCCGCAGGGGACCGGGTGCAGGGGCGCACGAAGTGCCTGCAGGGCCTGTGCAGTCGGGACGAATTGAGGTCACATCGCAGATGACGCGACGGACCTCGGGAGAACGGCGGCAGTGATGTCGAAGGGCTTGGCGGCAACCCGGCGGCGGCTCAAGCCGCCTTGCGCTTCCATGGCGGAAGCGCGCTCAGGTCAATGACGGTCGAGCTGACCGGCACTGTCTCGTCTCGCAGTTCGGCGAGGCGGGCTTTCTTGCGCGCGCGGTAGCGTCGGGCGCGCTCGGCATCGCTGAGGGCGTCGGGCTTCGTTGGCCGGCCGGGCTTGCGCTTGGCCTGGCAAACAGGGGTTGGCGCTGCTTCCACGGCAAGCAGCAGGTCAAGGTCAAGGGTGACGTGGTCGTGTTTGTCTCGCATCCCCGGTATAGCGCGCGTGACGGGGCATGACGGTGTTGGCGCTGAGACTCGTCACGGGAACACGGCATTGCGGTGTGATGCCGTCACGTGCCGCCATGTGGTTCTCGTGGCTGATCGCCACGAGAACCTGTCTGCGTTTCCGTGATGGCGTCACGGGAACTGGCCTGCATCGTCTGCCGCCGGCAGTCGGTGCGGGCCGGCTGTTGAAGCAAGCCGACAGGCGCGCAGCCTTGGTGCCGCAGGCACGGGGGCGGAGTGGGGGCCGCTCGGCAGCGGAGCGAAGCGCAGTGGCACAGCGGGGCAAGGCGTCCAGCCGCTGCCCGACACGCCGCACCCTGCCCACAGGGTCGGCGCGTCGCCGGGGGAGCCGCCTTGGAAACCGCAGGCAGGGCGCAGCCCGTCGCCGTCGCGGTAGCCGTGCCCCAGCGCGGCGGTTGCGAGGTGGGGGCGAAAGCCCGCGCCCCACGCCGCAGGCGCGGGCAAGTGGGTCTAGTCTGGCAACGCGCAGACCGAAGCCCAATCGCGTCCAGCGAGCCGGGTGGAGACACTTGCCCGCGCGTGGAGTGGCCCGCTGAAGGCGGGGCACGGAAGGCGTGGGGGCGCCTGTATTCGTGAGCGCATGGCCGGGCGTCCAGCCCGGACAAGCCCCCGCCCGGCGTCCAGCCGGGAAGAAGGGGGCGGTGTGCTTCAGCCGCATCGCGGCTGTTCGTTCCCCCCTGTTCGCTCCCCGTCGCACACGGGGATGAACGGGTCGCCGCGCTATACAGAGCATGACAACACTCATGCGCAAGGACGGGCGACAGGTCGCCCGCGAGAACGAAGCCCGTGTCCTGCGGGCGCTGCACCGATTTGGCTGGCTGCGCACGCGCGACCTTGCCGCGCTGTGCTGGCGGCGATGGGCTTCCAGGCCAAGCGGCACGCCTGGCGTGGGACCGACGGCGCCGACAGCTTCAGCGGTACGGATGGCGCAGCGCACGATGCGTCGCTTGCGCGATGCGCGGTTGGTCATCACGGCACAGGGGCCGGATGGAAGCCGCCTCTACGCGCTGTCCGAAGGCGGCGCGCGGGCGCTGAAGGACGCGGGCGTTACGGCAATCAGCGGCAAGGACGTGGTGCGCGGCTTCAGCAGCGCGTACTACCGGCACCGCTGCATCGCCAACGAGGTCGCGATTGCGGGCATGGTGCAAGGCTTCCGGGCATCGACAGAACGCGAGATTGCGCAGGGCCTTTGGCTTGGCGGCGAGGCGGGCATCGCAGGCAAGCGGCCGGACGTGCTGTTGCGCAGCGGCGACCGCGTGCACTGGGTCGAAGTCGAGCGTTCCCGAAAAAACTCCCGGGACTATCGGGCGTTGTTGGTCTGGCTGGGCAAGGTTTTGCAGGACAGCACCCGCCGTGACGGCGCCCGACTGCTGGGGCCGGGGCAGGTGTGGGGGCGCGTGATCTTCATCTGCACCCCGGCCTTCGAGGCGAAGCTACGTAAGGACCTTACAGGCGCCGGATGGACGGCGCAGCAGGTCGATGCGCTGTCATCCTTCGAATCCGCGCTATACAGTTTCGAGGACACATTGTTCCCAAAGTAATGAAGGCAATGGAGCGCGGCCAAGGCTGGTACCGCGCTGCACGAGAACCTTCTCGTTGATGCCCCAAGTCCTGGCGTCAACCTTGCGGCTCGCGTTACCGGCCGTCGCTCGTACTGGTTCCCGCCCCTGGCTGCGTAACTGCGGCCGGGGGCGGTTTTATGGGCGGCTTCGCTGAGCATAGGTCGAGCATGAAGAGCATCTGAGGACGAATTTTCCTAATCCCGACAAGGATGGCTTTAGGGTCGCAGTGGATAGATGCCAAGTTCAGGAATGCTTGGTGGGAGGCCGATGTCTCAACTGGTTGTGTGGGCGGTTGAGGTTTTACTTGCGGCTGCGCGGATGGCTGACTCAATATCGTTTCCCACCAACTCGTACATCTTGAATTGGTGGATATTGTCGTGCTTCACATGAAGCTGACCTTCGTTCCCACTATTGCCTCTGTGCTGTCCCCGTGAGAAGAGGTTGTTCTCGGCTACCTCGCGAGAATTCATAACCCAAAGAACGATTTCATCGCGAAAAACGGCCACCCAAACGAATACATCGCAACATTGCGGTTTCAGCTGTTGAAAATTCATCAGAAGATTTTTCTTTGAATTTCTAGACAGCGCCTTCATGTAGAGTGGTTCTTCGCTGTTTGCATCAACGGCACGAGAAGCCTTTACTTCTATTTTTATGCCATCAAGCCAAAGGTCATATTCGCCGGAATAATTGGCATCCAGCTTCTTAGATGCCCTTTTTAAGTTCGCCCCTTTTCCTTGAACGTAAGTCTGGGCAAATCCTTCGCCAAAACCGCGAGGAGCTGAAATCTCAAAAATCCATAGATTTGGATTCTCTGAAATGTACTCATTTCTAATTTCGATGTACTGCGCAAAGGTCAGGCAGCCGCGATTTATTAAGTTGCAGATTAAATGCTCGTACTCATTGAACGGAAATACGGAATGGTCCAGTGCCACTAGCTCCAGTACTTCCTGCAATTGCTCTGCGCTCCCTGAGAACGACCCGATAATCTTATCTTTTAGTTCTGTAAGTTCCATTGTCAGTCCTTTCAATTGACAGAAATTCCAAGAAGCTATCCTCGTGGAATATAGTGTTTGTTCTGAAGTAGTCGACGTAAATTGGGAGTTGCTCTAAGTCTCCTCGTAGTACTTTGTGCGTCGAGAATAGTTTCAGGAAAAGCCAATCCATGAAATCACTGTTAAGCAGGTCACATAGCTGACCTGTTGATATACCCAAGCTTTCTCGGGCTATCAAGATATTGGCGCTATTGAGCACGTATCTCTGCTCTGTGTCATGAAAGAAGCCCAGCTTATTCGTTATAAACTTGTAGATAATCTTCTCTTTTGCCTCGTAGACAGGGCGTGGCGCCACCTGCTGATAGAGTGTCAAATCAGAAGGAATATAGCAGCTGGGCTCGGCAATGGTGCCTTTTCCTATATCGGCACCTCTGAAAACAGGAATGCAACCGTCCCCCTGTGTCGGGCGACAGAATTTATCATTGTCTCCAGTGACGACACCAAGTCCCCAGTTGCAGTGTCCTGCCAGAGTTGAATGGGGAGTTGAGTAAGCCCTTAAAATGACGTCATTCTCTTCTGGTGAGCACCAATAGTTGAAAATGGTTTTAGGGTTTTTTGTGAATGATGCCGAGCTGCGCTCGTATTTTCCTCCGGCTGACTCACAGGTAACAATTGGGGGTGCCTCTGTTCTGCCAATGTTTAGTAGTGAAATTCCAATTGCCTTCGATATTAGGCCTTTGAAGGCTTTTCCGTAGTCTACTATCCGAAGTAGCCCCAACTTGGAAATTCTTATCCGCGCCTCCTCAAACGTGGCTATATTGAAGAATGCGTCAGGCAACAGCAGCCCTAGGCGCCCCCCTTCCTTTAAGCTTCGAATGCATGCGAAAAAGAATAGTGCACTAGTGTCTAGCGCTCGGCCGGCTCCAAATATTAGGCCGTATTGTTCTTTTTGTTCTTTTTGTATTTTTTTCCCCCATGGTGGATTGGTGTAAATAACGTCAAACTGGGGGGCTGAATTCTTGGCTGCCTCAGATAAAAAGTCGGCGCATTTTATATTTTTTGGCTCTACGCCTGTGGCTGCGTAAATGCGCTTTTTTGCAATTGATATGGCGTTTGCATCGGTGTCAAATCCATAGATGTTTTCTGGCTTGAAGCCCAAGTTAATGGCATGCACCAAAAAGTTCCCAGAGCCGCAGCATGGGTCACAGAATGTTGCTGAACCTATCTCGTCGCGTCGAATATCAAAGAGGTTCGCGACAATAGATGGCGGTGTATAATAAATGCCCTCTTTGTTGCGGTAGGAATCCGAAAGAGATGATTCATACTCTGATGAAAGTGCATCAGAGTCAAAGCATTCTGAGTTAATCTTCCCTTGAATCTGCAAAGACGCATCATCGTGATTGTGAGTGTCTTTTGATGACTTGTTCGCTCTTGCGGTGAGCTTCTTCTTTCCAATCTCGTTGCGTTTGAAGTCGGCCAAGGAGTTTTTTATTACTAGTCCGCTTGGCGCCTGATGAATGTTCCCAGCCTTAATCCAATTTCTAATAGTGGCTTGCGAAACGCTGGCGAATTCTGCGGCTTCTTTGATTGAAATTTGGATTTCGGGAGTTTCGCCAAACAAATCTTGCTGGCCGGCCGGAGTTTGCTTGATTTCTAGAGCTTTGTTCAATTTTGATGTTGCCCCACTCGTTGGCTTACTTAATTTGGTTGGTCGCTCGAAGTTGGCCTGAATTATCGATTGATTTTTCAATTCACTGCGGGGTTAAACATTGCGATGCGAGTTAGAGGCATCCAAATAAAATTTATGTTTTTATTTTGAGATTGGATAGTCTCGGCCCTAGACTCTCATTTTATCTGATTTAGTGCAAAGAGGGACGGGGTTCGGGAGGGGCAAGGACTCGATTTCATCGTCGTTGACTGCGACAAGAACCAACTGTGTCCGAGTGTTGCGCTCCGTGTAACCGGCTACCCAACGGGAGCGCGTTTCTGGGCGAGGTTCGAGCCCCCTGTTCGGCGCACTCAAGTTCACAGCACCTTCCAAAAAGGGCCGTCAACGCCGAGGAACTAGGCCACGACCTGTAGGCCCTTGCGCAAGCCCCGACAGTCGAGTTGTTGGCTTCGGTCTGCGATTGCCCTGCGCTTTGACGTCAAACGTGCTGTCACCCTGGCGGTCCGGCGCGGCATCGTCGACGCGAACTTTGGCATCCAGGTGGTCGGCTCAACGCCCTACGCGTGCATCTGCTGCAGCTGCGCCGACCGGCACCCTGCCCGTGATGATGGCTAGGTGTTCCCTGCGAGCCGGGAGGCTCACGATGGCGACGACCTTCATCAAAAGGCGGAATGAACCTACAGCCGACACGAGTCCTGAAGCCATCGACACGTTCACAGCGAACTCGTCCTTGTTGCAGGTTGCAAAGCCGGGCAGACGGTGGTTACCTTCCGGCCGCACGGCCCAGCGGCGCCGACCGTCGCGCCTGCGCTGGCCGCCGCCGAGATGTTGTCAGCGGGGGGGGGCAGAATGTGAACCAGACCCTGGCAATAGTGCTACCGGCATTGTTCCCTGAGTTGACAAAGAACGTGTTGGTGTACGGGGCGCGAGGCGTGCTGACGGCGTTGGTATAGGCGTATCAGCTGGACACGGAGGACAGTACTGTCGCCCGCTGAGACGATGCGGCAGCATCGTCCCTGGTTGCCCTTGGCTCAGACCGGATTGGGCTGTGCAGCTTGGTCACGAAAAAGCGCCGCGATCAAGCGGACATCTTCCAGTGACCAAGCCTGACCGGAGTTCTTGCGAAACCTTCTGCATGTCTCTTCTTGTTCGCGGGCGAAAGAAGGAAGAGATGGAGGGCGGCTGCTGCGGGAGCCAAGGTTCCCGCATTGAGCCGGTCAGGCTGGTCATGATGAAGAACAGCCGTATTCAACGGCTGTTCTCGTGACCGAAGTCGGGGCCTTGCTGGTCAGGGCAACTGGACGTTGCAGAGGCGTAAGCGACCGGCCTTCGTCACCGGCCTGGCTTCGAACACCTCGCCGATGGAGTCCGACAAGCGCTTCCAGAACTTCGGCGACGACAGCGGCATCATGCCGTTCTCCCGGCACCATGAGGCATAGACCATGTACACCTCAGACTTCGACGTGTCTGCAATCAGCGTGCGTTCGATTGCAGCATCCTCGACCCAGGCATGAACTGAGTTCGTCTCTGTGCGGGCGGCCTGCTTGGCGGTCCGCATCGCTGGCGGCGGGGAGGCGTCGAACCGACCGCGTGCCAGCAGACGTTGAAGTCCGTCCAGCGCCCAGTTCAGCACGCCGGTCAACTCGTGCTTGATGATGTGGGCGGCCAAGAGCGGGTCCCGCTCGCCGGCCGGAATCTCGACCGTGAACGGCACGATGTCAAAGCGTCGCCAGAAGCCGTTGGACTGGTCCCGGATGACGGGGATGTGGTTGGCCAGAATGAGCCATTTGCCGAAGACCCGCGTCGTGATGCCGGGGAGGTACTTTCTGTCGATGGGGACGGACTCGGCGGCAATCATGGTCTTGATGGTCTGCTCGCACCAGTCCTGCGGCGGTGCTTCGTCGCAATAGATGAGCGAGGCGCCAAGCACGATGGCGGCGTGGAAGCCGTCTAGCTTGCTGGGTGACGTTGCCGCAATCCGCTCATGAAGGGCCTGCACGATGTTGGCCAGGGTGCCTTTGCCGTTGGCACCCGAGCCAAGCCAGAGCTGGGCCAGCTGGAAACGCGCATCAGGCATTAGCGTGTAGCCGATGTACTCCTGTACCCGGCCGCGCACTGCCGGGTCCGGGAGGATTCGGCTCAGCAGCTTCTCGAACGCTTCCGGGGGCGGGGCGGCGGGGTCGTAGTCACAACGAAGGACGTGACGTAGCCCAAGCCCCTTGTCGTGGGGACGCAGCACCGGCGAGCCGTCGAGGTGCAGATAGCCGTTCTGCACGGGGATGACGGCCGCGTCTGTCGGCTCCTGAAGGGCTGGCAACCAGAGCAACGCCGTTTGGTGGGTGGCCTTGGCGTTGGCAGCGTTGACAACGCCGTGGCTACCGTCGGCAATCCACCGCAGCGCCATGCGCATGCCGGCCTCGTCATCAATCATGCGCCAGTGCGTGCCGGTCCACTCGTGAAGCAACTGGTCGGCGGACGCGTAGTTGCCCGACCTCTCCAGCTTCTCCGCGTAGCCGATGGGCTCGAAGGGAGGACGGCGGCTCATGCGTTGCCCCCTTCCCGCGCAGTCGTGGCAGGGATGGCGGCGCGGTCCTCCTTGTGGCACTCCATCCATTGATGGACATCCGACAGCTTGAAGCGCAGGCGTCGTCCAAGGACGATGGCCGGTGGCAGGTCGCCGCCGGTCGCACGGCGGTTGTAGATGGTTCGTGGTGCGAGCGCAATGAGGGCGCTCAGGTCGCGGGGCGTCAGAAGACGGTCCATGTGCAGTTCCCAAAGGTAAGCAGTCACATGACTGCCTACCGTATAGCGCGAACATCACTGCATGAACCGCGTGCTACTGCAAGTTGTTCAGGCCGCCTTGCTGAGCGTGGTTCCCCATGTCAGACATACCGCCGGCAACTTGAAAGTTTGCGTCTGAATCACCGGGAGCGGCGTTGGTGCAGGCGCGGTCGGCGGCGCCGATCCGCACAGGTCGGTGATGCTCACCGCCGCCCCCTTCTTCAAACGGCGCACGCCGTGGTGCGTGGTGACCTGGCTCTTGTCCGCGAAGGCTGCGTCCAGGCGCTTCGCCAAGTTCTGAGCGCAAAGGTGCGCGTACCGCAGCAGCATGCGCGTGTCACGGTGGCCGCTGAAGGCTTGCAGGTCAACCAGCGTGAAGCCGCCCGGTGTGTTGCTGCCAGCCTCCGCGACACGTGAAATGGCTTCGTGACGCAGGTCGTGAACCCGCAACTCGTGTTCTTCTGTCAGCTTTGCCGCTGTGCAAATGCGCACCCACGCTTTCCGTAGTCCGTCAACGGTGATGGGGAACACGTGTTCAGACGTGCGCGGGAGGGCGCGGAGCATGCGGACAAGGTCCGCGCGGATGGGTAGCTTGCGTGCACGCCCGTTCTTGGTTTCGGGCAGTAGGGCGGTCTGCGACTCCAAGTCCAGCTGTGACCATCTGAGGTTCAGCGCTTCCCCGCGACGTGCCCCGGTCATCAGCAGGAACTGGGTGAGCGTTTCCACAAGTGCGACGTGGGTGTACGTCTGTTCAGCCTCGTGCTGGTACTGCTCTCGGGCTGCCTTGACAATCTTTTTGCGCCGGTAGACGGTGGAGGCCTCGTTGGCGTCCGAGCGCTCGTCCTGCATCAACTGCTCAAGTCGGCGTTCAATGGACTTCGTGCGGTCTTCTGTTCGCGCGGCGTCCAGAAGTTGCGCCTCCTCGTCGTCCTTCAGGCGGCGGTCACGTTCGTTGTAGTAGGAGGGGCGTCGGATGCCGTCCATGGGGCTCTTGACGCAAGGAATCCGCCACATGTCGATAGCCGCATTGCAGGCGGCGGTGAAGATGTCAATCTCCCTGTCCACCGTCGAGGCTTCCACGACCTGAAGCCGTTCGTCGATGTAGTCCCTGAAGTCTTCCGGCACGACATCGGCGAAGGACTTGCGCACAAACCGGCTGGTCTCCGATGGCTCACTCATCCGCGCACCGGTTGGTTTGCGCATCGGCGTGACTTTCCACTTTGGGTTTGGGTTGGGGTGCGCGGCCAGGATGGCGCCCATGTCTTCGCGAGGCAGTCCGGCGTCTTGCAGGATGGCATTGATTTTGTAGCCGTCGACCTCGAAGCTCTTGTGCCGGGGGGCTTCCTCGCGCAGGTACCGAATCAGGACGTCCGCGAACGAGGTCCGCCGAGCAACGCCGTAGTCGATGATGATGCCGCGACGGCGCTCGCTCTCTATACGCTGTTGGACTTCAATGGCCTCGGCCTCGCTCGACGCGTACAAGGTCAGGGTCGGGTAGCCGACCTGACGAGCGCGGATGACGTAGTGGTTGTTGAGGCTGGCCAGCTTGGGCTTGAGGCCCAGCGCCTTCAGTTGCTCGACGTAGGCCGTGATGGCCTTGGTCGCGCTGTACTCGAAGGACTTGGTGAGGTCGTCGCGGTTCTTGACCGTGACTTGAACCTTGGAGCGGTTCTCGATGGATGCCATGACGCAATGTTCCGTAGATGAGGAACAGGCGTATAGGCAAGGAGATGGGGGATGATTGCGCGGGTGGCATGCGAAGTGGCAGAGATTGCCACTGATTTGCCACTGCTGCTATCCGGTTGGCAAATCAAGAACTGCGTAAGTCCTTGATTTGCAACGGAAATTCTGGTCGGGGTGAGAGGATTCGAACCTCCGGCCTCTACGTCCCGAACGTAGCGCTCTACCAGGCTAAGCTACACCCCGATGTCGATTCACAACTCAAGAAGAGCGGTGAATCGAATCAAACGATAATTGTAGCAGAGCTTCACGGAATTCAGAAGCTGGCAGTGCGTCCAGGCACTGCTTGGCCACTTCGGCCTGCTGTTGAGCCGCGGCACGGGTCACTTCCAATGCCCCGGTCGACTTCACGATGGCCACGATCTCGGGCATGCGCTCCACCTCACCGTTGATGATGGCGTTGCGGATCATTTCGCGCTGCTCGGCTGTGCCGCGCTCCATGGCGGCCAGCAGCGGCAGCGTGGGCTTGCCCTCGCGCAGGTCGTCACCAATGTTCTTGCCCAGCTCTTCGGTGCTGCCCTCATAGTCCAGCAAGTCATCGATCAGCTGGAATGCGGTGCCCAGCGCACGGCCATAGGCGGCGCAGGCTTCTTCCACCTCTGGCGACGCATCGGTGATCAGTGCGCCCAGACGGGCACTGGCTTCAAAGAGCTTGGCCGTCTTGTATTCAATCACCTGCAGGTAGTCTTCCACCGAGATGTCGGGGTCGTGCATGTTCATCAACTGCAGCACTTCCCCTTCTGCGATCACGTTGGTCGCATCCGCCAGCACTTCCATCACGCGCAGGCGGTTGGTCGACACCATCATCTGGAAGGCGCGGGAGTAGAGGAAGTCCCCCACCAGCACGCTGGCGGCGTTGCCGAACATCGCATTGGCCGTCTTGCGGCCACGGCGCAGATCCGACTCGTCCACCACGTCGTCGTGCAGCAGCGTGGCGGTGTGGATGAACTCCACCACCGCAGCCAGCTCATGGCGTTGCGCGCTGTCGCAGCCCAGGGCTCGTGCGACCAGCAACAGCAGCATCGGGCGCACGCGCTTGCCGCCGGCGTTGACAATGTAATGAGAGATTTGATTGACCAGCACCACCCTTGATGCCAGCCGGCGGTGGATGACCTGATCGACCTCTGCCATGTCGCTGGCGGAGAGGGTGCGGTAGCTGGCGGGCGTGGGGGTTGTGGCGGACACGTTGAAGAAACTGCTCAGGTCTGAGGTAAGGTAAGCGCTGATTATAGAAACCCCCCGCTGTTTTCCTGACATCCCCCTGCATCATGAATACGAGCCAGGATGTGCTGAATCACGCACAGCAGACCGCCCGCCCCTCTTTGTCCATCGCCGTCATTGGCGCCGGCCCCGCCGGGCTGTCGCTGGCCCTGCAGGCGGCACGTGCCTTGCCGCACGCGCACATCACCGTGTTCGATGCCCGCCCGGCCGACAAGGATGTCTCGCAAGACCCGCGGGTGCTGGCCCTCTCGCTCGGCTCTGTGCAGGAACTGCAGCGCATGGGTCTGTGGGATGCCATGCTGGCCACGCAACAGGTTGCAGCCATCCGCCAGGTCCATGTCTCGCAGCAACAGCCCACCGTGCTGTGGCCCGGTCAGGGGCAGCCTGCCGTGCACATCTCTGCGGCCGAACAAGGCGTGCCGCAACTCGGTGCCGTCATCAGCTACGGCACCCTGGTCGCACCCATGCAGGCATCGTGGCTGTCAGCCGTGGCGGCCGATGAGGCCCGCCTGTCCATGCGTTTCGGCACCCCGGTCAAAGGCGTCAAGGCCGTCAGTGAAGGCGTTGAAATCGATGCTGACATCGTGGAGCACTTCGACCTGGCCGTCATCGCCGAAGGGGGCGTGTTTGCCGACCAGCCCAAGCTGAGCTGGCCCGAAGGCGTCAGCCGAGACTACCGTCAAAAAGCCTGGATCGGCCAGGTGCTGCTGGCGGACGACACGCCCGCTGGCGTGGCCTATGAACGCTTCACCCCGTCAGGCCCGGCTGCCCTGCTGCCTCTGCCCAGGGGGTCGGTGGTGCCCGGTGGACCCGTGGGGCCGCGTGCTGCGCTGGTCTGGTGCGTGCCGAGCGATGACGACCCCGTGGCCGAACTCGATGACGCCCAGCGCCTGACCGTGCTCAACACCATTTTCCCGGCGCAGGTGGGCGAGATCCGCCAGATGTCGCCGCTCAAGGTGTTCCCGCTGGGCCTCAACGCCCACCGCCGACTGGTCAGCGAAGGTGCCCTGGTGCGCATCGGCAATGCCGCCCAGACCCTGCACCCGGTCGCCGGCCAAGGCTTCAACCTGGGTCTGCGAGATGTGCATGAACTGCTGGCGGCCCTGGTGCGCGCCAGCCAGGGTACGTCCACCGATGTGGCCACAGCCCTGCGCCAGTTCGAGCGCCGCCGTCAGCCTGATCGCTTCACCCTGATCGCCGGCACCGATTTCCTCGCCCGCAGCTTCACCTTCCCGGCCCCCATCCTGGCGACCGCTCGCGGCCTGGGGCTGGGCGCGATGCAGGCGCTGGGCCCCCTCAAGCGCGCCCTGGCCAACACCATGATGTTCGGTCGCCGCTGACCTCCTCATCCGCAGTCTTCGCCATCGGATCAGGGTGCTGACGTCACCTCGAAGTCGGCGTCACAGCCCTTGCCGGACGCGATCACACGGCGGGCCCAAGCCAGCCAGGGCCGCCGCAGCCAAGGCATCCGCCACAGCCATGCGGGTGCCACCTCCTGCGGCGCACTGAGCAGCCCGCAGCGGTAACAGCCCTCGGAGACACTCCAGCGCAGTGCATCGCAAGCCCCCTTGCGACGCCGGCTGATCAGCATGCCCACCGGGCACGGCTCAGCCAGGCAGCACACACCGCAACCATTGCATGGCTGCCCCAAGGCGGGCTTGGGCGGGGCGTCTATGTGGATCTCGATACGGTCTTGCTGCATGAAAGGCTCGGGTTTGAGACAATCTTGCCTTATGAACACCGCGCTGAACACCTCTGTGTCCGTCGACCAACCTGTCGACCAGTACATGACCGCCGTGGGCCAGGCCGCCCGCGCCGCTGCCACCGTGATGGCTGCCGCCTCCACCGCCGCCAAAAATGGTGCGCTGCTGGCCCTGGCTCGCCTGATCCGCGACAACGCCGCCGCACTGAAAGACGCCAACGCGGGTGACATCACCCAGGCCGAGGCCCATGGCCTGGCAGCCCCGATGGTCGACCGCCTGCGCCTGACCGACAAGGTCATCGCCACCATGGCCGAAAGCTGCGAACAAGTCGCCGCCCTGCCCGACCCCATTGGCGAGATCACCAATGTGCGTCGCCGCCCCACCGGCATCAGCGTCGGCCAGATGCGCGTGCCCATTGGCGTGTTCGGCATGATCTACGAAAGCCGCCCCAATGTGACCATCGAAGCCGCTTCGCTGGCCATCAAGAGTGGCAATGCCTGCGTGCTGCGCGGCGGCTCCGAAGCCATCCACTCCAACCTGGCGCTGTGGAAGCTGGTGCAAGCGGCTCTGGTGGAAGCCCAACTGCCTGCCAACGGCGTGCAACTGGTGCAGACCACCGACCGTGCGGCCGTCGGCCAGCTCATCGCCATGCCTGCGTATGTCGATGTCATCATTCCCCGCGGTGGCAAAGGCCTGATCGAGCGCATCAGCCAGGAGGCTCGTGTGCCCGTCATCAAGCACCTCGACGGCAACTGCCACACCTATGTCGACAGCGAAGTCGACCTGGCGCTGGCTGTGAAGGTCACCGACAACGCCAAGACCCAGAAGTACAGCCCCTGCAACGCCACCGAGTCCTTGCTGGTGCATGCCGCACAGGCCGCCGCGTTCCTGCCGCTGATCGGCAAGGTGTTTGCCGACAAGGGCGTCGAAATGCGCGCCGATGCCCGTGCCAAGGCCATCCTGGCGGGCGTGGCTGGTGCCAAGGTGGTCGATGCCACCGAGCAGGACTGGTACGAGGAATACCTCTCCGCCGTGATCGCCGTGAAGGTGGTCGACTCGGTGGACGAGGCCATTGCCCACATCAACAAGTACGGCTCGCACCACACGGACTCGATCCTGACGACCAACCACCCGAACGCCATGCGCTTCCTGCGCGAGGTCGATTCGGCCAGCGTCATGATCAATGCCTCGACCCGCTTCGCAGACGGCTTCGAATACGGCCTCGGTGCCGAAATCGGCATCAGCACCGACAAGTTCCACGCCCGTGGTCCCGTCGGGCTGGAAGGGCTGACCTCGCTGAAGTTCGTGGTGTTCGGTCAGGGCGAAGTGCGCAGCTGACCAGCCGCCCCATCCCCCGCCACTGCAGGCCCTGCTTGTGCTGGAACTGAATGCCGTCAACATCGGCCTGATGCTGCTTGCCTCGGCGGGTGCGGGCCTGGTCGACGCCATCGTGGGTGGCGGCGGCCTCATCATCGTGCCCTCGCTGTTTGGCCTGTTTCCCCAAGCTGTGCCAGCCACGCTGCTGGGCACCAACAAGGCCGCTTCCATCTGGGGCACGGGCTGGTCCGCCTGGCAATTTGCGAAAAAGGTGCGCCTGCCATCACGCCGACTGCTTGGGGCCATTGGCGCAGCCATGCTGGGGGCCCTGCTCGGAGCCTGGCTGGCGACACAGGTACCGGCGAGTCGCTTTCGCAGCGTCCTGCCCGTGGTGCTGGCTGCGGTATGGGTCTACACCCTGTGGCGCAAAGACCTGGGTCAGCACCACACCCCCCACCTGTCCACGCGCCAGGAAACCCTGTTGGCCACGGCCATTGGCGCCAGCATCGGCTTTTATGACGGCATCTTCGGCCCTGGCACCGGCAGCTTCTTCGTGTTCGCCTTCGTGCGCCTGCTGGGTTGGGACTTTCTCCATGCCAGTGCCGCAGCCAAGCGGCTGAACTTCGCCACCAATGTGGCTGCGCTGGCCTGGTTCATCCCGCAAGGTCACGTGGTGTGGGCCTTGTCGCTGCCCATGGCGGTCGCCAATGTGGCGGGCAGTTCACTCGGCACCCACCTGGCCATCCGGCATGGCGCCGGGTTTGTGCGCCACGCCTTTCTCATCGTGGTGGGCGCGCTCGTGCTGCGCACGGCCTGGACGGCCTGGGGTCAGTGAGGCTGCAGCGACGCCAGGTACGGCTTCCAGCCCATGGTGTGTGCATGCAGGCTTTGAATGAACAACCGGCCGTTGGCTTCAGTGGCCGAGGTGGTTTCCGGATAGGCCCCCGTCGGGTCCTGCAGATCGGCCACGATGCGCCCCGCTTCGTTGAAGGCGATCACATGCCCATAGGCCTTGGGCACCGGCCACAGCGAGCGAGGCAGGCGCAAGGTCAGCGACCGCACCCATGGGTGTTCGGCTGACATGTCCAGCACCGGGCTGCGCGGCTTGGTCAAGCCCACCCAGATGCGCCCTTCTTCACCGCGCGTCAAGTTGTCCGGGTAGCCCGGCAGGTTGTCCAACAGCACCACGGCAGCGCCTTGCTGCAAGACCTCTTCCATGCGAGGCACCCCGGCAGGGTCGGCCGCACGCACCGTGGCCAGTTTGGCCTGGTCCACCTTCAAGACCCGGAACGTGCCCGTTTCAGCCAGGAACATGTGCTGGCCATCCTGCGAGAACACCATGCCGTTGGGAAAGCACAAGCCGGCCAAGGCCACCTTGGGCTGCCCTCCCTGTGCATCCAGCACGATCACCCGGCCGGTACAACTGTGTTCGAGGATGTCGAGCACACTGGCCTCGAAGGTACTGCCCAACGCCTTGGCGCCAAACCGACGAGAGGCGTCGGTCAGCCAGATGCGCCCGTCAGGCGACACCTCGACGGCATCCGCATAGCGAACCGGGTCATGGGCCACCGGGTGGTCCACCTCGGTCAACAGGGTATCGATGTGCGCCTGGGCGCCCTGCCCCCTGATGCGCAACAGGCCACGCATGGCATCCGCCACCAGCAGACTGCCATCAGCGGCCACCGCCAAGCCTAGCGGGCGCCCACCGGTGTTGGCCACCACCGCTTGCTGTGCACCATCGGTTGACAGCGACAGGACGTCGCCATTGCTCAAACCGGTGTAGAGCACATCGCCATGGCGGGCAATGTATTCGGGGCCCTCCTGCCCTGCCCCCAGTTGCACCTGGTTCAGGCCGGACAGCCATTCGTTGCGCACATGGGGGCCGTTGTAGCCCTTGTCCTTGGGCGCATGCCAGCCCTGGGGCTCCACAGGAATCGGCCAGAAGAACAAGTAGCCCAGTGAGGCTAGCAGTGGTGTCAGCCAACTGGCCAGCCAATTCACCCGCCCACGAGACACCTTCATGGAACCCGTCGTCATGCCCAACCCCTTGTTTTTGACCGAATCCGTTTTCAGATGGCAGTGTCAAGGAACGGTACGCGCTCGCCTCTCCGGACTTGCCCTCGCTATGGTCAGAACCATTGCCAATACCTATCAAGACAATTCATACGATTTTCTTGATCAATCAATACGCAGCAAAGACAATGAGAACCATTCTCAATGGAGGCACAAGAGGAGATCACCATGGCCAAGACAGCAACTTTCGGTGTGATGCACATCGTCACCTCGTTCAGCGTGACCTATCTCATCACAGGCAGTATCGCAGTGGCAGGTGTGGTGACCTTTGTCGAGCCCCTGGTCAACACGGTCATGCACTACTTCTTCGACAAGTACTGGGAGCACCCCCGTGCCGTAGCCGGTCGCGCCGCCATGACCCGCCTCGTCACCCAACGAACCTGACAAGCCCCCCCCAAAGACAAAGGCCGCCTCCCTTGCGGGAAAGCGGCCCTGTCGTGACCTTGAGTCGAACGGATTACTTCTCGACGAAAGCGCGTTCGATCACGTAATCGCCCGGAATGCCCTGGGCCTCGGACACCTTGAAGCCCGCGTCGTCCAGAATCTGGCACAGGTCTTTCAGCATCGAGGGGCTGCCGCACATCATGGCGCGGTCATTCTCGGGGCTCATCTGCGGCAAGCCCACCCCCTTGGCCAATTCGCCATTGAGGATCTGATCGGTCAGGCGACCCTGGTTCTTGAAGGGCTCACGCGTCACCAGCGGGTAATAGATCAGCTTCTCGGTGATCAGCTCGCCCAGCAGTTCATGCTGAGGCAGTTCCTTGCTGATGAAGTCGTGATAGGCCAACTCGCTCACATAGCGCACACCGTGAACCAGCACCACCTTGTCAAACTTCTCGTAGGTGTAGGGGTCCTGGATGATGCTCATGAACGGCGCCAGACCGGTGCCGGTACCAAACAGGTACAGGTTCTTGGCCGGAGTCAGGTCATCCACCACCAGCGTGCCCACGGCCTTGGCACCCACCAGGATCTTGTCGCCTACCTCGATCTTTTGCAGACGCGAGGTCAAGGGGCCGTCTTGCACCTTGATCGACAGGAACTCGAGGTATTCCTCGTAATTGGCGCTGGCCACCGAGTAGGCGCGCATCAGAGGCTTGCCATCTACCTCCAGGCCGATCATCACGAAATGACCACTGTGAAAACGCAGCGACGGATTGCGCGTGGTGCGGAAGCTGAACAGCGTCTCGTTCCAGTGGTGAACGGACAGAACGGTCTCTTGATTGAAAGCGGCCATGACGGGTTCCTGCAGAGCCCACGATACGGGCCCGGGTATTCTTCAAAACCACGTATTGTCGCGCAGCTTTACACCTGCTGCCAAATGAGCTGCGTCAATGTCCAATGAAGATATAGGGGTGAGTTCCGGTATTCTGGATACTATTGAATGACTGACGCTTCCATGACCACATCCGCACCCGCTTCTTTTGCCGCCCTCGCTCATGACCCACGCAGTGCCCTGGTCGTGTTCTCTGGTGGACAGGACTCCACCGCCTGCCTGGCCTGGGCCCTGCAGCGGTTCGAACGGGTTGAGACCATTGGCTTCGACTATGGCCAGCGCCACCGTGTCGAACTGGCGTGCCGCGACCAGGTCCGCGCCGCCCTGGCTGCACAATTCCCCCAGTGGGCGCCCCGACTGGGCGCCGACCACAAGCTTGATCTCGCCCTGCTCGGCCAGATCTCCGACACCGCCATGACGGCTGAAAAAGCCATCGAGATGCAGGCCAACGGCTTGCCCAACACCTTTGTGCCTGGCCGCAACCTGCTGTTCCTGACCTTTGCAGCCTCACTGGCCTATCGCCGGGGCCTGAGTGTGCTGGTCGGTGGCATGTGTGAAACCGACTACTCTGGCTACCCGGACTGCCGCGACAATACCCTCAAGGCCTTGCAGGTGGCGCTCAGCCTCGGGCTGGCTGCCCCCATGACCGTCGAAACCCCGCTGATGTGGCTGACCAAAGCACAGACCTGGGCACTCACGGACCAGTTGGGGGGCGAAGCCCTTAATGAACTCATCATCGAGCACACGCACACTTGCTATCTGGGTGACCGCAGCCAGCGCCATGCCTGGGGTTATGGCTGTGGCACCTGCCCTGCGTGCGAACTGCGCCGGGACGGCTACGACACCTGGATTGCCCACAAAAAAGCTCAACAAGGAGGAACCGCTGCATGAGCATCGCTCAGATCTTCACCCTGGCCATCATCGCCCTGTTCATTTTCTGGGCGGTCGGGGTCTACAACCGGCTGGTCAAGTTGCGCAATGAAATCGCCAACGCCTTTGCCCAGATCGACGTGCAACTCAAGCGTCGCCACGACCTGATCCCCAATCTGGTGGAGGTCGCCCGCAAGTACATGAGCCATGAGCGCGAAACCCTGGAGCGCGTCACCGCCGCCCGGGCCCAGGCCATGGCCGCTGCCGACCTGGTACGCAGCCAGCCCAACCAGGCTGGTGCACTCAAAAGCCTGAACCTGGCTGAACAGGTGCTCGGCAGCGCGCTGGGCAAGCTCAATGTGGTCATGGAGTCCTACCCTGAGCTCAAGGCCGACCAGACCGTGCGCGACCTCAATGAAGAGCTCACCCACACGGAAAACAAGGTGGCATTCTCGCGGCAACTGTTCAACGACGTGACCCTCGAGTTCAACAACGCCATCCACCAGTTCCCGGCCAACGTCATTGCCGGCCTGTTCGGTTTCCGCACGGCCGCCATGCTGCAAGCCACCACCACCGAGGCCGAACGCGCTCCCGTCAAGGTATCGTTCTGACTCTCCTCCCATGAAGTTCCGTCAGCATCAGGATCAGGCCCAGACCCGCACCACCAGGCTGTTCGTCTGGTTTGCCCTGCTCCTGACCGCCCTCGTGGTCGCGATCAATGGCGTGCTGGCCCTGGTCTACAAGCTCGCGGTGCCTTTCGCCCACGGCTTCCCCAACTTCTTCTTCGAAACCAACACCGGCATCGTGTTGTTGTTCGTCGTGGGCGGCTGCCTGGTCGAGACCCAGCGTCTGCGTGAGGGCGGCGGCCCCCGCCTGGCGCGCTGGCTGGGCGGTAGAGAAGTCACCGACGGTGGCACGCCACTGGAGCGCCGCCTGCTCAATGTCGTCGACGAAATGGCGCTGGCCAGCGGTCAGCGCACGCCACAGGTATTCGTCATGCCACGTGAAGACGCCATCAATGCCTTTGTGGCGGGCTGGGCAGACGAAGACACCGTGCTGTGCGTCACCCAAGGTGCCCTGGAACGCTTGAACCGCGCCGAACTGCAAGGCCTGGTCGCCCACGAGTTCGGGCACATCAAGGAAGGCGACCTCCGCCTGACCATGCGGCTGGTGGCGCTGGTCTGGGGCCTGTCGCTGGTCCATGGCTATGGCCAGACCCTCATGAGCCCCAATGCGGAGGGGCGTATCTCGCCGCCAGTCTGGGCCATCGGAGTGGTTTTTGCCATCATCGGCTGGCTGGGCTGGCTGGCGGGCCGCATCCTGCAGGCTGCGGTATCACGCCAGCGCGAGTTTCTGGCCGACGCCGATGCCATTCAGTTCACCCGCACACGCGACGGGCTGGGCAACGTGCTGCGCAAGATCTGGAGTGACCAGAACGAGCTGGCTGACCGCATCCGCTCACCCCATGCCGAGATGGTGACCGCCATGCTCATGCATGAACCACGGTGGAGCCGCTGGCTGTCCTCCCACCCGGCCCTGCCGGTTCGCATCGAGCGCATCTGCGGAGCCATACTGCGGCCGATGCCGGCCCCCCCGTTGCATGAAAACGTTCAGGAAACCCGCCGCGTGCGCAGCGCGTCTGACACACCGCTGCCCATGCCTGAGGGCGTACTGGCCGCAGCGGCCTTGCATGCCAGTTCCGGCATGGCCGTGCGGGCCGACCCCACCCAGATCAATTGGGACCACAGCCCCGAAGCCATCGAACGTCTGCATCGACTCACCGGCCCCGCGGAATGCAATCTCGCGGTACTGGCCATCATGATGTCGCCCGGCAACCCCGCAGAGCAAAAGATGTGGCGCAGGCGAGCCAAAGGCGTGGCGCAGGCCGATCAGATTCTGCAGGCCGTCCAGGCCTTGCATCCGGCGGCACGCCTGCCAGAGTTCGAGCGCCTGTGCCAGTTGATCAGCCAGGGCACGCTGCCCCAACGCCGCGAACTGGTCGAAGGTGCGCGCGATCTCATGCGGGCCGACGGCCGCATCAGCCCGATGGAGCGCCTGATGTGGTTGTCACTGCGTCACTACATGGACGACCAGCAAGCAGCACAAGCACCGCTGCGCCCAGTCACTGCATTGAGTCGTGACCTGACCGAACTCACGCCCCACGAGCGGCAATACGTCATGGCACTCACGGCCTATCTCGCACGCTTTGTCCCGGAAAGGGAAACGCCCACAGGGCCATCGCTGAAAGGCCTCGCCTGGTACACGCGCGTCATGAACCGCTGCGTGGACACCGCCGCCAATCAGAGCTTGCCTGCCTGGGAAGCCCCTGACGCCGACGGTCTGGTCAATGCCATCGCCGGGGTGCAGGAGATGTCGTGGATTCTCAAGCCCGTGCTGCTTCGCGCCTGGGTTGAGGAATCGCTCAATCACAGCCCCAACGGGCTGTTGTCTGATGACACCGCAGATGCCCTCAGACTGGTGGCCGGGCTGATCAACTCACCCATGCCACCTGCGCTGGCGTCACACTACAACCTGTGACGCCAGGGGCCATCAGTCCTTGATGCCCAACAGACCGTTGCGGTAGTTTTCTGGCGCGGCCTGCCCGATGTACATCCGCATGTAGATCTGGAAAGCCAACTCGCTGTTGATGGAACCACTGGGGACCATGTCGGTGACGATCTGCTTGCCGTTCTGGAAGCACATCCAGCCCTTGCCTGGCACCCAGTCCAGGTTGATGACATCGCCCTTGCCCACACGCGGAATGGCTGCATAGACCGAGCCAATCTGGCCGATCTCGTTGATCAGCTGCTTGAACTCGGCATCAGAGGCCACTTGCTTGAAGTCGGCAATGAAAATGCGCGAAATGGTGGCAGAGGTGAAGTCGCGCAGCAAATTGAGCTGCACACGCCGCACACCATTGAGCTTGAAAATGTGGTCAGGATTGGTCGTCTTCTGCGGCAGATACAAAGCCGTCACGTCGGCCTTGTAGTAGCCGCGCTTGCGCACGGCAGCGCCATTCAGGTAGAGCTTTTGGCCGTAGGCCGTGATGGTTTCGTCAAGCTCGACGCCTTCCAGGGCGACCTGCCCCGCAGCATTGGCCGACTTGGCCGGCCAGGGCAGCACCGCAGCCAGCGCTGCCGTCAGCATCATCTGCCGGCGTGCACTCTCGGCCGGCGTCAGGGGTTTGCGTTTGATATACATGGTGCGAACACTCCACACTTCGGAGCCCTGCAGAGTCACATGGCCCCGGCTCAGCCCCGGGCCCCCCCGCAGGGTGGGGTCAGGACATCAGAGCGGCTTGGAGAACATCAGCCAGAAGGCTTGACCCTCTGCGCGGTTGCGCGCGCCAAACTCTTGCAGGAACTTGCCTTCCAGCAGGAACTCACCACCATTCTTCAGCCACGCCACAGCCGGACCAGCCGCATAGGCGTGCATCTTGTTGCCGGTCGAGGTGTCTTGCGACAGCTTGGCCACATCGGAAGCAC
Organism: Aquabacterium sp.; assembly: GCF_041909175.1. Classification (GTDB taxonomy): domain Bacteria; phylum Pseudomonadota; class Gammaproteobacteria; order Burkholderiales; family Burkholderiaceae_C; genus Aquabacterium. The sequence goes on from NZ_JAYRDZ010000002.1 coordinate 518,754, forward strand.
TGAAACCAGACAAGTCTTGCGAGTCACGGCTCAGCTGTTGGACCACATAGCCTTGCAGGCCCACACGCACGTCGTCACTCACGAAAGCCATCGCCTGGTAGTCGATGTTCATGATGTTGCCCGAGCGGTAGCCCGTGTCCTTGTTGCGGGTGTTGTAGGACCAGACCAGACGCGCGCCCACGTCCCAGCCGTCACCGATGAAGGCGTACTGCACCGATGGGCGGAAGGTAAAGAAGTTGCCGTAGCCGGGGTTCACGCGGCGATACTTGTCGTACTCACCCGTCGGGATGATGATGGTGGGCGCAAACGTCACGTGCTGGTGATCACCGATCTCCCAGTGCATGATGGGCGAGAATTCCAGGTCACCCAGGCCAAACACCGAACCACTGAGGCTGGAGATAGCCGACGAGATGCCTGAGCTGATGGCTGGCACATAAGCGGACGGCACACTGGAGGGCAGCGTGACCGAACTGGCAGACAGATCCAGTTTGCGATACACCAGCGGCAGCATGACCGTCATACCCAGATTGGCACCCCACAACTGGTTGGCGCTCAGGTAGGTCAGACGAGGCTGCAAAGCCACTGTGTCGGCGCTGTAGTCCAGCTTGGCGCTATACGGGATGGTGCCCAGACCGGTCACGGAGGTGGAGCCGGACTGCACCTTGGCATCACCGCTGTTGTCCTTGATCTTGGAGGCGTGGTAGACCACCAGTGGCATCTGACCATACCAGCCCGGCACCAGCGGCGCGGTCATGTCGCTGCCACCGACGCCGGGCGAGTAACGTTGCAGGCCATTTTCAGCAGCGAGTGCAGCAGAACTGGCACCCACAGCAGCGGCCAGAGCCACAGCCTTGACAGCAGGGGCCCACAACGAACGAGTTTGACTGCGATTGGTCTTCATCCACTTCACTCCTAGAAATCTAATTAATAGTCAGCTTTGAGGCGCGTACTCAAATGTCAGGAAAGATCACTCATGTTTCCTGATTAATATGATCACAACTGTGCCCTGAATGACGGACAAAGGGGGGGCGGGTTGTCGCCGAGAAGCAACAACATCTCACGTTAAATCAACGAAAGTTCACGGATTCTCACAAGCAAATTGCTCGCGAAAACCCTATAAGGCGCTTACTCGCCTTCGCCGAATTTGTCGTTGATCAGGGCCAGCAAGGCCTGCATGGCCTCTTCTTCCTTGGGGCCGCTGCATTCGAGCTCAACCGTCGAGCCCAGGCCCGCAGCCAGCATCATGACGCCCATGATGCTTTTGGCATTCACACGCCGGTCATTTCGGCTCATGAATACCTCGCAGGGGAAACTGCTGGCGAGTTTGGTGAGTTTGGCCGATGCGCGTGCGTGGAGGCCGAGCTTATTGCTGATGCTGGCGGTGGTCTTGATCATGGGTAGGCTGGTTGGCCTGATTCTGCGGCCGGCTGGTTGCGATCTGCATAACCCCTTGAGTCCCGCCCGCAACGGCCCGGGTAATCAGGGTATCCAGAGATTCTCCGGCGTAATTAAGTGCGCGCCACAGCATGGGCACATTCACACCGGTAATGACTTTCACATGCACGCCATCGGCCAGGCGCTGCACCGTGTTGCATGGTGTCGCACCAAACACATCGGCCATGATCAGCGCTTCGCCCCTGGGGTCGGCTTGCTGAACCTGTTCCAGCAAAGCCCGGGCGCGCGACTCGATTTCATCGGGCGCCAACTCGGGCGTCACATCCAGCGCCCGCATCCCTAGCGCTGCCTCGGGAAAGCAATGCTGCGCCGCCTCTTTCAAGGCAGAGGCAAGCGGTGTGTGAGCGATGACGAACAAGCCGGGCATATTCCGCGCATTATCGGACGACCCCCTCAAAAAAGGGAGGCGTGGGGAAAACGCCACGAGCCCATCCGTGACGTTTGCGGCGACTCTCACCCGATCGTGGGATGGACAGTCTCCCGCCCCGGCTACAGACTGTTACAAAAGCCTGCCAGCCATGAACCCGACACATTCCACCATACGAAATTCGGACACGACTGAACACGAGTTCATCGACGGGGATGTCCTGCGCCTGCAAGATCTGCTTGGTCAAATCGGACAAGAGTTGGCCGAACCGCTGACCAATGCCCTGGAGCGCGTGACCACCCTGGCCACCACGGGCCGCATCGATCGGCGCGGCCTCAAGGCCCTGCGCGAAGAGGTCGAGCGGGCACGCCAGGCAGGCATCTGGGCCCAGCAAATTGCGCGGCTGGCCTCCGGGCGGGTGCGCCAGTCACACGAGCGGGTTCACCTCACCCACACCTTGCAAAGCGTGCTCGCCTACCGTGCCCGCGAGATGCAAGCCAAGGGCATTCAACTGGCTCAGTCGCTGGAGCCCGTCGAGTTGCAGGTTGACGCGTCCATGCTCTACGGCCTGCTCAATGCCATGGTCGAGTGGTGGCTGCAGTGTGCGCAAGGCCCGGTCGAGTTGCGGGTGGACCTGGCCAACTGGCCGGCTGATGGCCGACTGCACTGCCACTTCTGCCACAAGCTGGCCGACGGGCTGGACGGCGATGGCGCCCCGGTGCAGACGCAGCCCAGCATCGACAACATGGCGTGGCGCCTGCTGGAGCAGACAGCCCTGACCATGAACGCCCGCATCACACGGCAAGCTGACGATTGCAACGTGAACCTGCTGATCGAATTCCCTCGCACCGTCAATGCCTTGCTGGCAGAAAACCTGATGCCCGAGCTTGACCATGGGTTTTCCAACTCGGTCAATTCCAAGCCCCTGGCCGGCAGCCATGTGCTGGTGGTCGTGGCCCGTCGCGACATGCGCATCCTGGTGCGCGAGTCGATCAAGTCCATGGGCCTGGTGGTCGACTATGTGAACTCCATACCTGAAGCCATGGAGTTCTGCCGCGAGGGCTTGCCGCACTGCATCGTTTTCGAATCAGCCCTGCGCGACAACCGGTTTGACGAGTTGGTCGACAACATCCGCCGAGAAGTGCCGGAATTCGTCTTCGTCGAGCTGATGGCCGATGGCGACCGCTTCGACATTTCAGGCGTCAGCCACAACGGCATGGCCTGCGTCGGCCGCCACGCCATCAGCAAGTCGCTGCCATCGGCCCTGGTCTACGAACTCACCCGCATCATGTGATGCGTCATCAGGCCGACTCGGCCAGCAGCTTGCCCAGCAAGTCGTGCAAGGCAGAAAAATCCGGCTCGCCCACGTAGCGCTTGACGATCTCGCCCTTGCGATTGACCACAAAGGTAGTCGGTGTCATTTGTACCGGCCCAAAAGCGTTGGCCATTTCCCCCGTCTTGTCATAAGCCACGGTGAAAGGCAGTTGCCGCGTGGCGGCAAACTGGGCCACATATTGGGGGTTGTCGTAAGACATGGCCACGGCCACCGTCTGCAAACCCTGCCCCTGGAACTTCTGGAAGGTCGACACCATCTGCGGCATCTCCTTCACGCAGGTCGAGCAACTGGTCGCCCAGAAGTTGATGATGGTGACCTTGCCCTTCAACTCTGACGTGCTGTGGGTACTGCCATCGAGCAGCGCATAGCTGCTGACCGGCATGGCCGAGCCCGAATCAGAGAAACATCCGGACAGAAACACTGGCAAGGCCAGTCCGAAAAGGGCAAGATGGCGTCTGGAAAATTTCATGGCTTGAAGCATATGCAACGTCGCACCGTATTGTCGTCTGCCTGGGGTGCCTGGGTCGGTATGGGGACATTGTCCCTCTTCTCGGCCCCTTCTCGCGCCGCCGCATTCAGCCAGCTTGATGCCACCACCGCCGTCCGCACCGCGCTCGACCGGGGCGCCGACATCGCCGTCCAGCAACTGGGGCAGCAAGGTGGCTTCCTCAACAACGACAAGGTCCGCATCCAGTTGCCCGATGCCTTGCAAAAAGCCACGCCGCTGCTGCGCGCGATGGGCAAGGGCCATGATCTGGACGAACTGGTCACCGGCATGAACCACGCGGCTGAAAGTGCCGTGCCGCTTGCGCTGCCGCTGCTGAAGAGCGCCATCAAGGGCATGTCGGTTGAAGACGCCACCAAGATCGTCTCTGGTGGCGACCACTCCGTCACCGATTTCTTTGCAGGCAAGACCCGCCAGCCCCTGACCGAGCAATTCCTGCCGGTGGTCACCAAGTCCATCGGCAAGTCACCGCTGGTCAAACAATACAACTCGCTGGTCGGCAAAGCCGGCAGCACCGGCCTGGTGAAGAGCGAACAATCCACCGTGCAGCAATACGTCACCGCCAAAGCGCTGGATGGCCTCTACTTCATCATCGGAGAAGAAGAGCGCCGCATCCGCCGTGACCCGGTGGGCACGGGGAGCGCCATTCTCAAGAAGGTGTTTTCGGGGCTGTGACGTCCGGCGTCGCGCTGGGCTCGGGTGGTACAGGCTTGCCCCCGCCCAGCAAGGGGCGCTGCACCTTTTCAACCTGGGGGTCAGCCCAGGGGCCTGTGACATGGAACTCACGGGTGCTGGCCGCAGCCAGTTGCTTGCGCAACAGCATCTGCGCCAGGAAGGTCCCCAAGCCCACCGCCGGGTTGATGGCGGCATAGGCCAGCGAAGCCGCTCCAGCATTGATCTCGGGTACCACGTAGACGTTCAGGTCCTGGGTTTCTTTGGTGAGGTCAGCCTGACCTTCCATCATCACCAGGGCCTGCAGGCCGCGCATGCGCAAGTTGCGAGTCTCGGCCACCCCTTGCTGCAACTGCACATCGCCATCAATGGCATCAAAGACAAAGCCCTGCTGGAACAGATCCCGGAAGTCGAGCACCAGGCGACGCGGCAATGATTGCAGGCTCAACACACCCAGCAATTTGGCTGCGCCCGGGTCCACCTTCAGAAACTGACCTTCGCTGATGGCCACCTTCATGCTGCCATTCATCGAGGCCAAATCCGGCTCCAGCGGTGACCCGGCCCAGGCCACCTGCCCGGTCAGCTTGCCTTTGCCACCCTTGACCGTCTGGGGCAAGCCCAGCCGGTTCAACAAGGCCCCCGAATTGTTGAGGTCCAGCGTGAAAGTGAATGCCGCCCGATGCTGCGGTTTGCTGCCCGACCCACTGCTGGCTGACGCGCCTGTTCGGGCACCTGGCGCCTGCATCCCCACCCCACCAGTCGAGATGCCACCGCCCACACCGGTCACGATCCAGTTGCCAGTGGCGCTCAACTGCGCATCTGCACTGGCCAACCTGAATTTGTTCAAGCGCCACTCGGGCACACCTGCCCCACCGCTGCCCACATTGGCCACGCGGTTAACCGCCTCAATCTCCAGCTTGCCCAAAGGCAGCCCTTTCCAGTCGAACTGGTCAACCACGATGTCCAGCGCCGGCACCGAGCTGGATGCATCCGCACTCAGCATCTGCTGATTGGCCTGCGCCTGCAGAGACTTCGCCTCGGCCTCCGGCACCGACAGGCGAGACAACCTGGCAACCAGCCGGCTGGTCCCCGGCCCCGCAGCCACCGGCAGGGTTTCAGGTCGGTATTCGATCTGTCCGGCCAGCTTGTCGGCATCGATCTGGGCGCGCCACACGGAGGAGGATGGGTGCGCCACTGTGGCAGACACCTTGCGCAAGACCCGCTGATGCACCCGCACCACGTCGGCCTTCAAAGACAAGGTATCGGGCAGATAAGTCTCACCTGCAGCCGCTGCGGCGGCATGTGAGGTGCTGGCAGGCTTCAATGCCTGGGCAAACCCCTGCCACGCATCCAGGTCGAGCGTCGGCAGATCCACCTCCGCCACCACGCCACGTGCAGGCATGGACGGCGCGACCGCTGCCTGTTGCGAGCCCTTGGTCTGGATCACGCTGATCACACCGCGCTGCACCTTGGCCACGTCCCCCGACACGTCCCGGCGGAAATCAGCCTGCACCCATGGCTGACCTCGGCCCACCGCCATCTGAGCGGAGCCGAGGCTCACCTGCAGGGCATCGGCATGCCCTTGTGCATCGTCGCCACGCAGCACCAATTCCAGCGGCCAACTGTCTTCTGCACGTTTGGTCAAAGGGTCGGGCAGGTCAATGGCCATGCCTTGCAGCGACGACGTCACGCGCAGCTCCGGTCGGGCATTGGTGTGCCCCTTGGGCAAAGCCACCGTCACCGTCACGGGCGACTGGCCTTTCATGCGTGTAGCCAGCCGCGCCAGCGAGGGCCAGTCATCCGCCTGGCGCAAGCCTTCGGCGCTCACCGTACCCTGGGCCACAAAGCGCGGTGCGCCATTGGCGCCCTGCTGACCTTCCACCCGCACCTCTTGTCCCCATACACGCGTCTGGGCCGACACCTTCAGGTTCTTTTCGGTGAATTCGATCTGCCCGCGAATCGCCTGCATCAGCGGCACATCCGGGCTGATCCGCAAACTGGCCCTGTCCGGCTCAGCCAGGGTCACCTTACCGCGCAAGCCGGAGTCCTGGGTGCGGTTGAGCGGGATGTCCAGCGCCAGCTGCAACGCGCCCATACCGGAGCCCTCCGAGTGGGCCAGCAAATTGCCCGTCCAGACGCCCACGGGCGATACCGCCATGTATTTCAGCAAGTCCGACAGCGGCCCGCGCCCCTGCCCACTGATGGTCAACCGGGGGTCATCGGCATCCAGGTTGGCAATCTCGCCATGCACCTGCTTGAGCGCAAACTGGCCGGATCCCAGCCCACCGAGCTTCGCCGTCGCGTTCTCGATGCGCATGCTCAGCCCCTCGAACACCAGCAGGCCATCCAGGTTCGAAAAAGCGGGCCAGTACGCCGCCGCGGCACCCGTCGACCCGCCACCAGCCAATACGGCCGGGGCGTAGTCGAGCGTCACACCCCGAACCGGCACCGACACCTTGAACAAGCCGCCCTTGCCGTCCTGGAAGGGGAAATTCCACAGGTCACCACGCACCACGAAGCTGACCTTCTCGCCGCGCCCTTCTTTCACCGCATGCTGCACGTAATCGCGCGCATCCTTGGAAATCAGGGACGGCAAATAACGCCACACACGGTTGGCCTGCGCCCAGTCGAGCTGCCCAGTCATGTCCAGCTTGCCAGGGAAACGTGCCGCCACACCGTCGCCGGTGCCAGGCCCGGTCTGCCACTGGGCCTTCAGCTCGCCTTGCAGGTCGTCGTTGGCAAACACGGCCTTGCTCACCGTCATCGACATGGCCGGCAGTTGCCCGGCCTTCGATGGCTGGGTGATTTTCCAGCTGAGTTGGGCATTCAGGTTCTTCAGCGGAATGCGGGGCTCATCAAACACCCCCGGCAAGTCCAGCCAGCCTTGCGCCATCGCCAGGGTCGCCTGCCCGCCGTCCTGGTCGGCCTTCACATCGACCGAAGCACGCGCGAGCCCGGGCCGTCCTGTCTCTGGTTCGGCAGCCCAGGTCAAACCTGCAATGCGCCCCTGCAACTGGTAAGTTTTCGGGGCATCCAGTGCGCCATCCCAGCTCCACAACAGCTTTTCGCCCACACCTTGCGGGGCCAGTTCAGCCAGCTTCTGGCGCAGGGTGGCAGACAAAGGCAGGCGGTCAGCCAACCGGGCCAGCAGTGCGAGGTCAAGGCGGTCGGCATCCACCTTGCCGCCCAAGGTTTCTTTCCAGGCCTGCGATACCGGCTTGCCATCGAGCGAAGCATGGCGCCATTGACCATGGATGGCACTGGTTGGCCACACCAGGCCATCATCCAGTGTGAAGGCCAGGTTGTCGAGGCTCAGCGTGGACAGCTTGCTCTCGTGAACCACCTTGATCTGCCCACTCAGCCTGCTGAAGGCCAAAGGTGCCAGTTCACGCGCCAGCCGCACACTCACACCCTGCACATCCACATCCAGAGCCAGGCTACGCGGCTCACCACGCCGCACGTTCATGTCAGCAGCAATGCGGCCGTGTCCACCCTGCACGTCCACGGGCAACTCCACCCGCTCGCGCAGCGTCTGCACATCCGCATAGGGCAGTTTCACAGCCAACTTGCCAGACCAGGTCCGCCAATCACTGGCCAGGGGGGCACCGCCCACCCAACGCTGCCAGAAAGGCGCATCCACGCTGCTGGCCGAGTGCGCCAGCGCAACGGCACTCATCCACACCGGCTGCGACAACTCGGCGTGAGCCTGAATCTGCTGGCCGAATTCGGGGGGTGGCGAGGCCTGGAAATCAAACACATGCACGCGCGTCCCGAGCCCTGGGTGATTGCGCAACGAGACATTCAGGCTGGTCAGCGTCAGCGGCGAAACCGGCCGCATCTCGTCGATCCAGGTCAGGATGCCACCTTCAATCCGGATCAACTTCTGCGAGAGCAGCCAATCCGCCAGGCCATGGCCGCCCGATGTCGATACGGTGGGGTCGATCACCTGACCAGCGACATGCAGCCGCCCCTGCGGATCACGCCGCACTTCCAGCTGAGGCCGCACCAGCACCAGGCGCCCCATGTGCAACTCGCGGCGCCAGATGGAAGAAGGCAACAAGGTGGCCGGCGACACACGCGCCTGCACCTCAGGCAGGGTCAGGGTAGGTTTGCCGCGCTCATCCAGCAGCGACACCCCTTTGAATGTGATGACGGGAAAACCGCCTTCCACATGTCCGGACAAATTGTCGATCCGGACAGTCACCCCCAACGCCTTAGTGGCTTGTTGAGCCAGGTCGTCGCGCCAATTTCCGATTCGCGGCAGAATGCCAAACAACAAGATCGACCAAGCGGTCCCAGCCATGATCACCAATGCCAGCAAGAGCCACCATGCCCAGCGGAAACGGGTGATCAACGATGTGCGAGCGGACGCGGAAGAAGTCGAAGACATGAAATACGAGACACAAAACCATCGTCGGTCGGACCAACAACCGATAACCCTAGCATAGACCCCAAATCAGGCTCATGGGTTTTACATTGATTACCCCTTCAGACACGCTTCCATCACTCGCCCAGGCTGATCACGCCCGCTATGTTCAGCGTATTCGGCGTCGATATGGCCCCGAGGTAGCGGCTTTTGCCTCGCTGTGGCCCGGTGCCCCGGACCTTACCAGCATTGGTGGGCTGATTGACCACCTGGTCGCAGGTGGACGCAACCTCGGCTCTGCCTTGCGGGTGGCGCGGCAACTCGTCATGGAGCGACTGGCCACGCTCGACACCGAGCACAGCCTGCCCATGACCGAGGTCACCCGGGCGATGACCCACCTGGCTGAAGTCACGCTCGACCGGGCGCTGGCAGATGCCGAAGCCGAGCTTGACCAGCGCCACGGCGCCCCTGTCGATGCACAAGGCCAGCGTGTCGACATGTGGGTCGTCGGCATGGGCAAGCTGGGCGGGCGTGAGCTCAACGTCTCGTCCGACATCGACCTCATCTACGTCTACGAAGACGATGGTCAGACCACGGGCGTGGACGATGGCCGGGGCGGCCACACCGGCCAGATCACCAACCACGAATACTTCGCCCAGGTTGCCAAGAAGCTGAGCACCCTCATTGGCGACACCACCGAAGACGGCTTGGTCTTCCGCGTCGACCTGGCCCTGCGCCCCAATGGCAACTCCGGGCCGCCTGTGGTCAGCCTCGCCATGCTGGAGGAATACTTCCTCGTGCAGGGCCGCGAATGGGAACGCTTTGCCTGGCTCAAGAGCCGCATCATCGCGCCGCGTCGCGCCATGCCGCAGGGGGCACACCGTCAGCGCGCCCTCGCCCTGCGCGACGTCGTCATCCCCTTCGTGTTCCGCCGCTACCTTGACTACGGCGTCTTTGAAGGTCTGCGCCAGCTTCACCGCAAGATCCGCGACGAAGCCAACCGCCGCGCCGCTGGCCGCCCCGAGCGCGCCAACGATGTCAAGCTGTCGCGTGGCGGCATCCGCGAAATCGAGTTCACCGTGCAGTTGCTGCAAGTGGTCAGAGGCGGGCAATTCCCTGAAATCCGCACCCGCTCCACGCTCAAGGCGCTGCAACGCCTGGCTGCCCGCGGACTGATTTCGGTTGACACTGCCAACACCCTGACCGACTGCTACACCTTCCTGCGTCGCGTAGAGCACCGCATCCAGTATCTGGACGACCAGCAGACCCACGTGCTGCCCACGGAAGACCGTGACCTGGCCTGGATTGCGGCCAGCCTTGGCTACGCTGACGGTACCCGCCAATTGCTCGACACCCTGTGTGGCGTGCGCGAATTCGTTGCCAATGAGTTTGACGCTCTGCTCCATGAAGGCGGCGCACCAGCCAAGCCGCACAACGCACCATCCGGCTGCAAAGGCGGCACATGTGGCGGCCCTCCGCTGCCCATCGACAGCGAAGAATTCATCGCCCGCCTGCCTGAAGCCGTTGCCACCTACGTGCGCGAGTTCGCTGCCCAACCCCGGGTAGCCATGCTCAACGACGCAGCCAAACTGCGGCTGGCCAAGCTGATCGGGCGCGCCACCAAGATCGTCTACCTCGACGAAGAAAACGAACACCTCGACCGCGCCACCGTCCTGCACTTCATCGATTGGCTCAACCCGCTGCTGCGCCGCGACAGCTACCTGTCGCTGCTGGCCGAGCGCCACGAAGTGCTCAAACGCCTGCTGCGCCTGCTGGGCATGGCCAAGTGGCCCATGCGCTACCTCAAGCGCTTCCCTGGCGTGATCGACGAGCTGGCCGACCCGCGCCTCATGGAAGGCCGCTTCGAAGCCGCCAGCTATCTCGACGACCTCCAGGCCCGCCACGACGCCTGGGAGCGCTCTGGCCAGCTCGACGAAGAAGCCCTGCTCGACGCCCTGCGCCGCGCCCACCACTCTGAAGTCTTCCGCACCCTGGTGCGGGACGTGGAAGGCCTCATCACCGTAGAACAGGTGGCCGACGACCTCTCCGCCCTGGCTGATGCCACCCTCGACATCACCCTGCGCTGGGCCTGGCGCCTGCTTCAACAACGCCCCACCAAGCAGTCACGCTACGCCGTGGGTCGTGCGCCGCACTTCGCCGTCATCGCCTACGGCAAGCTGGGCGGCAAGGAGCTGGGCTATGGCAGCGACCTCGATGTCGTCTTCGTCTTCGACGACACCATAGACAAGCCCGACGACGCCGGCGGCCCGGACGCGCCCGACCCGATCGACGCCTATGCCGTGTTCGCCCGCAAGGTCATCACCTGGCTGACGCTGCGCACGCCAGCCGGTGAGCTATTCGACATCGACACCGCCCTGCGCCCCAACGGCAACTCGGGGCTGCTGGTCACGTCTTTCCACTCGTTTGACGACTACCAGCGCCAGCGTGGCAGCAACACCGCCTGGACCTGGGAACACCAGGCCCTCACCCGGGCGCGCTGGTGCGCCGGCGACACGGGTCTGGCCGAACGCTTCGAAGCCACCCGCCGCGCGGTGCTGTCTACCGTGCGTGATGCCGATGCCCTGCGCACCGAGGTGCTGACCATGCGTGAGCGCCTGCGGCAGGCGCACGCCTGCCCTGCAGAGCAGTTCGACATCAAGCACAGCCATGGCGGCATGATCGACGTTGAATTCGCCGTCCAGTTCCTGGTGCTGGCCCATAGCCATGCCCACCCGGCATTGATGGACAACGTCGGCAACATCGCCCTGCTGCACCGCGCTGAAGACGCCCAGCTGCTACCCAAGGGTGTGGGCGACGCGGCCGGCCGCGCCTACCGTGAGTTGCGCCGCGTGCAGCACAGGGCCCGACTGGACGAATCGCCCACCAAGCTGGAAGGTGCTGCACGCGAAGCCATCGAAGCGCATCGGCAGGCTGTGCTCGCGCTGTGGCAAGCCGTCTTCCCGGCCTGACCGGCTTCCTCGCCTGGGTGGGCGTTGCTGCGGCGCTCGCCCTGCCAGCGCTGTGGGCGCATCTGGCCCACGCCGACACCACAGCCTGGCTGCTTCACCCTGATCAGGGCCTGCAACAGCCGCTGTCGCACCTCATCAGCTGTGCCTGGGTGCATGCGAACACCGCCCACTTGCTGGCCAACCTAGCCGGCGTGGTCATCATGTGCCTGCTGGCCTGGCTTGCCCGAGTTGACCTCACCCATGCAGGCCTGTGGCTGCTCAGCTGGCCACTCACCCACCTGGCCCTGCTGCTCGACCCACGCCTGCACAGCTACTTCGGCATGTCCGGCGTATTGCACGCAGGGATCACGCTACTGGCCCTCCACATCGTTCGGCAAAACAACACGGTGTCCGCTATACCAAGCTGGACAGGGTGGATACTGCTGCTTGGAGTCCCCCTCAAATGCGTGCTCGAAAACCCCCGTCTGCTGCCGCTCATCGACCGGCCCGAGCTGGGCATGCAGGTGGCGCCTCTCTCTCATGTGAGCGGTTTCATCGTAGCCTGCCTGGTCTGGCTCGCTACCCGCATTCCGAGGGGCCCCGCGAAATCCCGCCCCTGAACTGCCACAAGCTAACCGTACACTCGGCCGCAAAGCCTTTGCCCCAAGGGTCAAGCGGAACTAAAGCGCGGCAAATCGGGTCATGATGAAGACACGCCCCCCTTTTGTTTCCACCCCCTATATCGATCTGTTTGTCATGCAAGCCAATCCAGCCTCACTCTCTCGTCAACGTGCATTTCAGCGTTTTGCCCTGGTTCCCATCGTGCTGGCCGCCGTGCTCGCCGCCGGGTGCAACAAGGACAACAAAGAGGGTGGCAAGGCCACGCAAGCCGCAGCCCGGGTCAACGGTGACGAGATCACTGTCCATCAAATCAACATGGTGCTTGAGCGCCAGCCCAATATCCGCCCCGAACAAGCGGAAGACGCCAGCCGCCAGATCCTGGAAGGACTGATTGACCAGGAACTCGCCGTCCAGAAGGCAACCGAGCAAAAGCTCGACCGTGACCCTCAGGTCGTGCAAATGCTCGAAGCATCACGCCGCGCCATTCTGGCCCGTGCCTACCTTGACCGTGCGGCGCAATCTGCAGTCGGGGCCCCCAGCGCCGACGACGTCAAGAAATACTTCGCAGAGCATCCCGCCCTGTTCTCGAATCGCCGCATCTACATGCTGCAAGACTTCACCATCCAGGGCGACAAGGCACAGATCGATGCCCTGATGCCCAAGCTGCAGGCCACGAAAACCCCTGCTGCCTTCGCTGAAACGCTCAAGGCCAGCGGCCTGAAGTTCAACGTCAACCAGGTCACCCAGCCTGCCGAATCGCTGCCGCTCAATCTGGTCGACAAGTTCAACAACATCCAAGATGGTGAAGGCCTGTACCAGCCACTCAATGGTGGCCTGAAGGTCATTCTGGTGGCAGCCAGCAAGTCGCAGCCCATCGACGAAGGGCAAGCCAAGCCGCTGATCGAGCGCTTCCTGACCGAAAGCCGCCGCCAGGAATTCATCCAGAAGGAAACGCGCAACATGCGCAAGGATGCCAAGGTGGAATACCTCGGCAAGTTTGCCGACAAGGCGCCTGATGCGGCCAGCGCGCCTGCACCGGCCCCTGTGCCTGCATCTGCCGCATCGGGTGGATTGGATGCCAACGCCCTCAACAAGGGCCTGTCTGGCTTGAAATGATCTTTATCTTGAGAGCCGAAGCGACATGACCTTTGATCAGTTTCTCCGCATTGTCAAAGCCAGGTGGGTTCTGGCTCTCTCGATATTCATGGGCATCGTCGTGGTCACGTTGGTGGCCACGCTGATCTGGCCAAAAACTTATACGGCGACGGCCAGTGTGATGGTCGAAACCCGCCCCGATCCCGTCTCCATCACCAACAGCCTGGCAACGGCCACAACCAGCAGCTTTGTGGCGACCCAGGTTGACCTCTTGTCCAGCCAACGCGTCAGTCTGTCAGTGGTTCGCCAGTTGGGCCTCAACAAGATGGACAGCATGCGTGCCCGTTGGGAAAAGGAAGCCAAAGGCAAAGGCGACATGGATGCCTGGATCGCCGGCATCATCAAACGCAGCATGGACATCAAGCCATCGCGTGAATCCAACGTCATTGAAATTCAGTACGAAGGAAGTGAGCCACGATTTGCTGCAGCCATGGCCAATGCCTACGCCAAAGCTTTCATTGATGCCAACACACAACTGCGTGTAGACCCCGCTCGCCAGTACGCAGACTTCTTCGAACAGCGAGCCAAACTGGCCCGCGACAAGCTTGAAAAGGCACAGCTTGCCTTGGCAGAGGCTCAGAAAAGCAAGAACATCATCGCTACAGAGGAGCGCCTCGATGTTGAGAATCAGCGTCTTGCCGACCTGTCTCAACAGGTTATCGCCCTGAAAGCCCTGCGTGTGGAGTCCAGCAGCCGCAGCAACAAAGCCAGCGCGAGGCCAGATCAATCCACCGAAGTGCTGAACAACATGGTTGTGGCCACACTGAAAAGCCAGCTGGCTCAGCAAGAAGCCAACCTCAGCCAACTGCAAGAACGCTTAGGTGATCGCCACCCTCAAGTGATTGAACTGCAGGCCAACATCAGTGCCCTGCGCAACCGCATCGCCACCGAAACCAGCCGTATCACCCACAGCGTTGGTGAAACAGCAGGCGTCAACGCAACCCGCGAGCAAGCGGCAACGGCCGCTTACGAAGATCAACGCAACCGCATGCTGGCACTCAAGCAACAACGCTCCGAGCTGGCCGTTCTCGAACGCGAAGTTGACAGCGCTCAGCGGGTTTATGACGCCATCCAGATGCGCCTGAGCCAAAGCAGCCTCGAAAGCAATAACAGCCAACCCGGCGTGATGCTGGTCAGTGCAGCCACCGAACCGGCCTTGCCCTCATCGCCGCGTACCATGCTGAACATGGTCCTTGCCATCGTGCTCGGCGCCCTGCTATCGCTCATCGCTGTGCTCGGGATTGAGCTCTTCGATCGCCGTGTTCGCAGCCCATTCGATTTGCTGGACACCCTCGAATTGCCTGTTCTGGGGGTGATTCCCAACCCGAACAAACCTCGCAATCGACTGATCGGATTTGGGCGCGCCTTGCCGAAGACGTCCTTCCCTGTCATTGCAAACTCACTCAAACGCTCCGACTCTGTCTGAGCAAGGCGTGCAAAAGATGTCTCAGCCAGCATTCCAACCCACCCACGCCCCGTTCAGCAACGTCGATGCCCCCAACGGGTTCCAGGACACCGAGTACATGCCCAGGGACCGGTCTATCGGCGAAATCATCAGCCAGGCCAACAACCTGAGCCCGGAGCAGATCGAGCAGATCCTCGAGTACCAGCGGTCACACGGCGTCCGCTTCGGTGAAGCCGCCGTTGCACTGGGAATGGCCAACACCGATGACGTGCTGTGGGCCCTGTCACAGCAATTTCACTATGCCTATGCAGGTGAAGGCCGCTCCAAGCTGCACGCCGAACTGGTGGTGGCCACCAAGCCCTTCTCCGAGCAGGCTGAGGCGTTCCGTACCATCCGCAGCCACCTGATCATGAAGGTCTTCAGCAATGAAGGCCCTCGCCCAGCCATCGCTGTGGTCAGCCCCGACAGCGGTGACGGGAAATCCTACTTTGCCGCCAACATCGCGGCGGCCTTCGCACAACTGTCGGGCCGCACTTTGCTGATCGATGCAGACATGCGCTGTCCTCGTCAGCACGACATCTTCGGGCTTGAAAACTCTGGGACCGGGCTGTCCACCATCCTCTCAGGGCGCGCAGCAACCAATGTCATTCAACCTGTGCGCGAGTTGAGCAGCCTGTTTGTCCTGCCTGCTGGCACCGTGCCGCCCAACCCGCTTGAACTGTTGGAGCGCCCGGCATTCGACATGCTCATTCGTGAGTTGCGCACCAAATTTGATCGCATCATCGTTGACACGCCAGCAGCATCGCTCGGTGCCGATGGTGCTGTAGCTGCGGCAAAGTGCGGTGCGGCACTCGTGCTGACCAGGCAAAACACCACTCGAGTGGAGTCTGCTCAAGCACTCATCCGTACCGTCAAAATGGGGCACACCCAGTTGATCGGGACGATCCTCAACGAGTTCTGATCGAGGCCTGCCTCAGCACGTCCCAAACCTGCTGAGCGCACATCGCCCAGCTATATCGGCTCAGCACCTCGGGGCCCTTGCTAGCCAGGGCCTTCACCTCAACGGCATCAGCCAACAAGGCCACCATCCGGTCAGCCACCGCCGCAGCATCAAGGGGGTCCACCAATGCTGCTGCGCCACCTGTCACCTCTCGCAGGGAGGGGATGTCAGCGCACAACACCGGCGTACCGTGGGCCATGGCCTCCAACGGCGGAAAGCCAAACCCCTCTATCAGCGACAGGAACAACATCAGGCTCGCATCGCGGTAATAGGCATGCAGCGTTGCATCGTCCAGCCCGCTCACGGCGATAACCCCATCTTGAAGCGGATCCTTCAAACCACACACGACCAGAGGCAAAGGCTTGGACACTTGCTGCCTGTACCTGGCGTAGGCGTCAAGCAAACCACGGGCGTTTTTGTGAGGCAGGCCTGAGGTAACCGCGAAAATATAGGGTTCGGCCATCAGGGCTGCTGCCCCCGGCTTGGTCAATGGTATGCCGTTGTAAATCACATGCATGTCCGCCATGGGCCGTCCTGTCCGTCCATGCACGTCACCGGCTGTTGCCTGAGAAATCACCACCAGCTCATCAGCCCACCGCGCACAGCGCAATAAACCGCCATTCACCACCCAGCGCTCCAGTCTCCCAAACGTGTCAGGGTGATGGTCTGCATACCAAAGGGGAATCAGATCGTGCAACACCGCCACGGTGGTGAGGCCAGCAGAGCGCCCCCACCAGCCCGGCAAAAAACCTTTGGGCGTGAAATAGACCTTCACACCATGTCGGCGAGCAAATGCCTGCACGCCCCAGCGTATCCACCTCTGCCGCGCCATGGTCCCAGGGGTTCGCCCAGCCAGCACCACATGCTGCTCAACCTGTGCCACGCCAGGCGCCACAAAATCAGCGGCACTGCCGGCATTGCAGGTCACCAACATCCGTACGTCGGGCGGCAACAAAGGCACCAACTCCTTGAACAGATTCAAAGCATAGTTGTAAATGCCACGGCTCTTGCCCATATCGGGGGCCAGTTCAGCCACATCAAAAATGAACTGCATCAAAGTGCCTGGCCCTCCGCGTGAAGCACCGCGTCACGAATCCCTTCAGCGGCGTGCTGATATGTGAAGCGCGACACCTCCTGCAGACAGGCTTGAACCATGCGATCGAACAGCGCGGCGTCAGTCAGCAAGCGACAGGCAGCATCAGCCCATTGGTCCATATCAAGCGGCAAGACAAAGCCATTGACCTGATCCCGAATCAGGTCGTTGGCTGCCCCAGCTACCGGCGAAACCAGCACCGGCACCCCGGCAGCACAAGCCTCGTTGGCCACCACCCCCCAGGGGTCAAAGGTCGTCGGGAACAGCATCACCCGGGCAGAGGCATACAGCGCAGGCAAATCGGCTTGCTTTGCAAAGCCTGCAAAAACTGCATCCACGTCTTGCACCATGGTGGCTGCATGCGCCTCCATCTGTGAACGCAACTCGCCAGACCCCAGCAACAAGATCCGCACCCGGCGCCCCAAACGGCGGGCTACTGCCTGGCATACGTCCAGCGCAAACATCGGGTTTTTCACCGCCACAAATCGGGCACTGAAAACGAAGTCAAAAGACCGTTCAGCCAACGGCACCGGTGTAAACCGTCCGTTATCAGCACACAGGTGCGACTGGAACATCCGACTGCGGTCAATGCCATAGCTCTGATACAGATCGAAAGACCCCTGGCTCGCCCCGATGAAAGCAGCACTGCCTCGGTACACCATGCGCCGCACCAACCGGTGAATCGGTCCCAACACCTCTTCCGAAATGGCCGTGCCATCGGTCATGGCGATATGGCGAGCACCATGCAGTCGGGCATACAGATAAGCCACCAGAAACGTCGGGTTGAAGCCCGTCGTGATGACGACATCCGGTCGAAAGCGTTTCAGCGCAGACCAGGCGTCCGGATTCACATGAATGAAACGCCCCTTCCATGTCAGAAACTTTTCCTTCAGGAAAACCTGCCTGACACCGGTCTGCTGCAGATCCCACTCCCGGTCTGGCTCACGCCCACTGCAAAAGAACACGCACAACTCCACCCCACCCAAGGCCACCAGTCGCTCGTACACCGGCAACCTGTAAGGCGCGGGGATATTGGTCACCATCGCCACACGCACCGTGGCTGCTGCCTGCATGCCGGACGTCATGGTTTTGCTTTCCCAAAGTCCAACACGGCATCACCCACGCGGTTGGCCACCACGGCATCAATCTTCATCCGGCCGGACTGATCCAACTTCGTCATGTGGATGAAACTGCCACCGGGCCTGCAGCGGGGGTCATTGTCCGGGTGGTCGTAAGAATACAAACCCAGCATCTGCACTCCGAAAGACCGGAACCCTGCCACCGTCTGGTAAAGCGCCTCCGCGGCCTCTTCCGAGCTCATTCGACCGAATACATCCGGGTGCGCCGCAGTGGACTGCACCACACAACTGTCCAGTCCAAATTCGGTCACGGCCAAGGGCTTGTCGACACCATATTTGCGCCCCATGTCGACCATCAGTGCCAGGGCATCTTGCAGACGCTGCCTCGCATACGGTTGCCCCTTCACATCATCTGCCAAACGGTTGTAGATGTGAGCGCCAACCAGATCGCAGAACTGGTAAATCGGCTCACCATCCGACGTGCGTGCGGCATAGACCGCATCCAGATGCCGCGGGTCATCTGCCTGCGGGCAGATCACTGGGATCGCAGCGTCTACCGACTTGGTCGCCTGATAGACGATCTTGCACAAATCAGCCAACTCGGTCGATGAGCCAGTGAAGAAAGCTGTGCTGTTGGGCTCGTTCCAGCACTCGCTGGCCAACATCCGCGACCCCATGTGCTTCACCGTTTCACGCACCATCCGTTCGTAGGCGCCCCAATACTCGCGGGCCGGGGGGGCCGCACCACCCGGCACTCCCATGGCAGCGGGTTCGCCGGGACGCATGCTCGCCCACTGCGGTGAGCCAGAGAAGGTCATGACAACCTTCTTCTCCCCCTTGGGCGCATGAAACGCCGCCCACTTCATCAGCCCGCTCCAATCGTAGCGATCGGGGGCCAACCACCATTGCATGCGGTGGGCCTCGTCGCTGGCCAGACTGCGCACAAACTGATAGCGCCCTTGGTATGGCCCAAACAATTGCTCGCTGCTCCCCGGGTATCGATGTATACCCATGCCCACCCACATACCCGCGTCAGGCGCCACCGTCAGCGCGCCCAAGGGCGCAACCAGTTGCAGTGAAGGCACCTCATACTGAGCCTGGTAAACCCCGGCCTCCAGATCCTTCGGCAAACGTACCCGCCACATCTGTTGTACCGGCCCCCAGTGGACCAAGCTCAAGGGGGCAGCTGCGTTGAACGCCACTGCGCGCACCCCATCTTTGATCAACACCAGCCGAGCATCCAGCGGCGCGGCTTGCGGGCTTGCCTGCAACCGCACAGTCAACGGCCAAACCTGTCCTGGCGCCGCGCTAGGGAACGGCCGGTCGAACGGCATCACTTGAACCCCTGTTTGCGCAGGTGCATCGTCCATGCCCCAATTGCTCAAGCGAATACGAACCGTCGCACCTGGCGGGATGTTGTAGACCGCCACACGTGGCAACGCCATCGCGGGCACCTTCAACGATGAAGGGTCAATCTGCCCGCCCACAAACTCCGCGCGCAATGGCTGAGGCGCCGCCAACGATGGCCGGAAAGTACCTTCGGCAGACGCCATATCAGACAAGTAACTGCCGTCTGCATTGAAAAACTGGTAGCCCAGGGCCAACTCCACCGGGTCATCCACACCGTCAGCTGACACGTCTGCATGCAAACGCCACCACTGCCCCACCAGCAACTTGCGCGGTGGGCCAGACAAAAACAAGGTGTAATGTGCCGACCGCCGAGCCTCATTGCGAAGAACCACATCGGTCACGGCCTTGCCGCTGGCATCTTGCGTGGTCTGATACTCAACCTGCAGACGCCCCTCATCAGCAGATGGCTCGCCGCCCGCATACCCCAATCCATGATGCATTCCCTGGGGCGGCTCATGGCCTGTCCCGGCCGAACCAGGCAACATCAATTTGAGCGACTCGTCCCCTTCCGGACCGCCCAGCCACTTCACAGACACCACCGTCACGGCGGCCAGCAACACTGCAGCTGCCAGACAGACTTGCCACGCACGCATCGTCACGCAGACACCTTACCGGCATGCAGCCGTTGCTTCAGATTGAAAGACACCACCACCATCACCATGGCGATGGCCAACAGATTACCCACTGCCACAGCCAGCAAAGTCCAGTGAATCATCACCAGTGTCAGCAGCATCTGCGCCGCATAAGCCAATACCGACACACGTAACCACGGACGCTGCTCACCCAGGCAGAAATAGGCCCGCTCATAGACCACATTCACTGCGGCCAGCAGCGCTGACAAGCCATTTATAGCCAGCATCGGCCACAACAGGGCGGCATCGGCCTTGTACAACATGGCTATCACCTGCCCCAGCACCAGCACAGGCAACACGGCCAGCAAGGTCACACCCACGCAGCGCCTGATCTGGCGCGCCATCTCGTGTTGCAACGCGGCAGGGCCTTGCTCGTGCGCCAAGGTCAATGCACGCATGACCCGACCACTCCAGCTCGTCACCGGCAACAGCATCAAGGCACTCCACTGCAAGCTGATGGCCACCAGCCCCAAGCCTTCATGCCCATGAAAGCGCTCAGCCAGATAAATGCAGGACACCCAGTTCGTCGCGTTGTTGACCACCGTGGCACCCATGTTCGGTGCAGCCTGCCAGAACAGGGCCTTCACCTGCTGACTCAGTGCAGCACGCGGCACCCGGCTTGCGTGGGCAGCTTGCGTACCTCGCCGCAACAAAAAGGCCATGGCCAACGCCGGCAGCACAGCCACCAACATGGCCTGCACCATCACCCCCGCCAGGCCAAAGTAGTGCAGCACGGGGTACACCAGCAGCAATGCCGTCAACGTGATTCCACCCGACACCCATGCCGCTTGCCGCGACAAATCAGCGCCGTGGCACACCCCCATGGCCACCTGCGACAACAGCTGCCCGAGCACAAGACCGGCAGCCACCGGCCACAGCACGCGCACATCCAGCAAGGGTGACGACAACAAGTTGCCACTGGCCAACATCAGCCCGCAGCCTAGCGCTGCAGCCAACAAACTGCCCAGCAGCAAGCTCGCATGCGACACCAGCAATTGCCACATCGATGCATCAGCCCGATGGCGCACCGCCAGCATCGTTGCGTTATTGGCCAATACGGCAGACATCGGTGTGGTCGGGCTCGCCGTGGTGATCAAGACCCCCGAATACACCCCGAGAGAAGCCACACCCAAAGACCGCGACACCAGCAGCGATGCCACAAAGCCCAGAGCCCGAGCCAACAGGTTCGAGCCGAGCAAAGCCACCTCAGGCGAGCGCAGGCGATCCCACCACTTCATACCAGACTGCGCAAACGAATCATCCGCTGGTGGCGCTCATCTTTGAGCTTCAAGGCCATGAAAGCGTAGGTCGCCACACACACCCCCAGCACCACAGTAGACGGCGCAGCCGTGCCCGCAAACGCACGCTCCACCATCGAGTGAACCCAGAACATCAGCATGCAGCGCAGCGCACAACGCGTCCATTCCCGCTGTGTCTCGTCCGCAAACGGGCTCTGCACGGCACTCACGTAGCGCACCAGGCCCAAGGTCGTCATCACCAGCACGATCACCAGCAACGAGGTTCCCAGCAAACCGACGCTGATCATGCTCTCCAGCACAAAGTTATGGGCTGTTGCGGTGGTATTGCCCCAGGCATCCCAGAACACCTTGGGAATTTCAACCCGAACACTGCCCAGGCCATAACCAAACCACGGTTGCTCCTGAATGAGCTTCAAACAGGCCTTCCAGACATCACTGCGGCCCGTGAAACTGGTGATCTCTTGTGCCTGCCCACTGCGAGAGAACAACTCGGTGAACACCGTCACAAAGCCCTTCAGTACAGAGGGCACCAAAATCACCACGGCGCCAACCGCTGCCCCCAGCATCGCCACCAAGGCCGTCAACACAGTGTGGCGTCGGGCAATCACCGCCTCGGCCGCCACACCCGCAGCCAGACCCAACATCGACGAGCGGCTGTTGGTGAGCACCAGGCCAACCAGCAAACACAGCATCATGAAACGGTGCCACCAGCGCCATGCCGAGTCTCTGGCCAGGTGCTGCATCGACAGACCGATGATCAAACCCACCGTCAAGATCGGGCCAATGCTGTTGGCCGACCCTGTCAACCCGCGAAGGCGAAATGCGCCCGGGTCAGCCAGGTCACGCGCCATCATGGGCAGCGCCACCAACAAGATCAGCGAGATGACACACATCACGCACGCTGCGGTATACAGCCCACGCCAGTACGCATAGAAGTCGCGGTCACCCACGGTCGCCGCGCGCGCTGACCCGAACGAAATCGCCAACAAGGCAATACCGGAGCCGATACCAATGGCCTTCGCGCTGGAATACGAAGCAGACATCGCTGCAAACGCTGCATAAGCGAACCACACCATCAATACCGGGTGCCGCCAGGTTCGGCTCAGGCCATTGAACAAACCATAGGCAAACAACAGCACCGCCAGCATGCCTTTGACCACGGTCTGCAAGTCCATGCCGCCATCGCTTACCAGGCCTTGCCGCAGCGTGAAGTCCTGACCAAAGTAGACGATGGCCATGAGTGCCGCCCCGGTCCATGCCGGCGGATTCAACACATAGCCCAACCCGAAAAACATCACCAAATACAGACAGCCCATCAAGATGGGCAACTGGATCAGGAAGAAGCTGCTGGCCATGATCAGCCAGACGGCATCCACAATGAAGGCAATGCCGGCCAGCAAAGTGATGATGCCGGCGAACGAGCGCGCGCGGCGGGCCCGCTCCGCTGCCAGCACCGCAGGCGACAACGCCATGTCACTCATAGTGGTCGTAGGCCTGGAAACCAGCCAGCTTGACCAGGCTGTCGCGCTTGGCCGAGGTGTAGTCGCTGCGCACCATCTCGGCTACCAGCTCTTGCAATGATGTCTTGGGCGTCCAGCCCAGCTTGTCTTTGGCCTTGGTGGGGTCGCCCAGCAGCGTTTCCACTTCGGTGGGGCGGTAGTAGCGTGGGTCAACCCGGACGATCACATCGCCCACCTTGCACTTGGCCAGTATGTCGCCGTTGACCGGCTCCACCTTCACCACCTTGCCAATCTCGGCTTCGGCCTCGCCTTCGAAGGCAATGGTCACGCCCAGCTCCTTGGCGGCAAACTCGACAAACTGGCGCACGCTGTATTGCACGCCGGTGGCAATCACGAAGTCTTCGGCGTGGTCTTGCTGCAGCATCAGCCACTGCATTTCCACATAGTCTTTGGCATGGCCCCAGTCGCGCAGGGCGCTCATATTGCCCAGGTAAAGGCACTCTTGCAGGCCCAGCGCAATGCGGCTGATGGCGCGGGTAATCTTGCGCGTCACAAACGTTTCGCCGCGCACCGGGCTTTCGTGGTTGAACAGCACGCCGTTGCAGGCATACATGCCATAGGCCTCGCGGTAGTTCACCGTGATCCAGTAGGCATACATCTTGGCCACGGCATAGGGGCTGCGTGGGTAGAAGGGCGTGGTTTCCTTCTGCGGGATCTCTTGCACCAGGCCATACAACTCAGAGGTGGAGGCCTGGTAGAACTTGGTCTTCTTTTCCAGCCCCAGGATGCGGATGGCTTCCAGCAGGCGCAGGGCGCCGATGCCGTCGGCGTTGGCCGTGTACTCGGGCTCTTCAAAGCTCACGGCCACGTGGCTTTGGGCGGCCAGGTTGTAGATCTCGTCGGGTTGCACCTTCTGCACGATGCGCACCAGCGAGGTCGAATCCGTCAGGTCGCCGTAGTGCAGGATGAAGTTGCGGTTGTCGACGTGCGGGTCTTGGTAGAGGTGGTCAATGCGGTCGGTGTTGAACAGCGACGAGCGGCGTTTGATGCCGTGCACCTCGTAGCCCTTCTTCAGCAAAAACTCAGCCAGGTAAGAACCATCTTGACCCGTCACGCCGGTAATCAGTGCAACCTTCTTCGACATATCACTCTTCTTTGGAACCAAAAAAACGATCACGGTCTTCAGGCCGCATGGCCTTGGCCAGATCACTGATGAACGCTGCATGCAGCACCCGTGCCGCAGCCTGGTCATCCGCACCTGTTGTTGGTGTCAGGCTAGACACCCGCATCAACATGCCATCCATGATCCAGCCCTGCAAACCATACTTCAACTGCGCCAGTTTGCGAGACAAGCCCGGCACACTGGCGCTTTGCCCCAACGTCACCCAATAGGTAATGGGCTCGTGCCTTGGCCCGGCATTGGCCATCAATTGCACCACCTCCAGCCGGTGGTCCAGCACGGGCAGGAACTCTTTGCCCACCTTGCTCACCACAAAGCCCTGCCCTGTGTAGCAAAACTCCGGCCGGTGTGCCGCCGTGGACGCTGAATTCTGATTGCGCCCATACGCCACCGTCAGCATTACCCTGGCACCGTCAGCCCGCACATAGGTGCGCGCCAAGGTGCGTGAATAAAACTGCTGCAGCTTGCTTTCAACCGTCGGGTCTGGCAGCACCGGCACCAGGTCTGGGTCAAGCCGCCAGGTGCCAAACGACGCCGGCACGGCTTGCGCCAGATCCAGCGCGGGCAACTCATCAGCCAGCATCTTGTGCGGCGTCAGCCATTCGGCCAGGCCCAGACCGCCCACCATCATGGCTGCGGCCACGATCACGGCCGTCATCTGTCCCTTGCTGGTCACACCCCAACCGCCCACTGCTTCAGCGCTCGCCACGCGCACCTCCATGCTCGTCAAATCGGGCGGCCAGCAAACGGTCCACGCCATAAGTCAGCAACAAGGCCACACCAAACAGCACCATGCCGGCAAAACCGTGCATGAAGCCCTGCCCCGCCTCATCACCAAAGTAATAAGTAATCAGCACCAGGATCATCACCCGTGTCACGTTCGAAATGAACGAGATCGGAATGATCAGAACGCCGAGAATCACGTTCCGCACCTTCGAGGTGTAGTTCATGATCCGCATATACAAAAAGCCCAAGGCTTCCAGCGTAAACAGGGAATTCAGGCCAGAGCAGGCGTCGGCCACCAGCAACTGGTATTGCCCAATGGTCAGCGTCACCCCGGTGCGCGCAATGGGGTAGCCCGCCCAATACAGCACCTGTTCAGCCACCACCGACACCGCACTCTTGAGCGGCATGGTCAAGGCTTGCACCAGCACACCTGGCATTGGCACCATGAAGACCAGAAACAGCAGCGGAAACCAGGCCTTGCGCAAGCCGGTCCAGCCGCACGGCAACAAGATGCATGCAGCCAAGGTCAGCAAAAAAGACCCGGCCTCCATCTCAATCACCTGCTGAGACCGGCCAATCACATAGATGGCGGTCGACACCGCCAGCAACGCCAGTGCCGGGCCTGGCGCCGGGCGGTTTGATGGCGAGAACAAACTGGCTCGCATGTCCCACAGCAACCACGCACAGGCCGCCAGGATCAGGGGGCCGTGCCCCTGCTCGTCGGTCGACCAGACCGTTTCAGCCAGGCGCATGAAGGTTGGCACATACATCACGGCCAAGCCCAGCAGCAGCACCATCAAGGCTCGCGCAGGGAATGTCACGGGTGAGGAAAGCTGAGTCGTTGCCATGGCTCTACTGTGACGGATAAAACGTTCAAAGTTCCTCGCCCTTGGGGTCAACCATGCCCCCCGAACAACGGGTCTGACCGCAAATATGCAAACCAGCCACTCGATTCAGGGGGGGCGCATGGCAAGCACTGACAGGGTTGACCCCCAACGGCGCCGGCAAATCGCACCGCATTACACCCCCGCAATTCAATGCCCAAACACACACGCCACCCAGCCAAACCAAATCGACGAGGGTTTCCCCCCTCACACATCATTCAAACAGATGAATGCAGCACCCATTCTGGTCACGTTTTGGTCACAGTTCGTGACATCGGCCCCTGACCGTCAGCGGTTTCCCTCACCACGCGCAACGGCACCGACTCGCAGAATTGCCCCACAACAAACGACCTAGCTATCGCGGTGGCGAAGTCACTTTTACATTCTGACGGGGTTCACATGAGGCACCCAGATCCGAACTTCCTGTATCCTTCCCCATCCCTTATCGAGCAGGAACTGACGCAGGGCCGGCCTCAGTCCCAGCAAGCAACCTCCTTCATGCGTCGCGGCAGCAAAGTACTCGGCTCTCATATCGACGCCACCACTTGGGACGAAGCACTCTCTCGCATCGTCAAATGGGCTGACCAGCATCAGTCCCGCTATGTCACGTTGTGCAACGTGCATTCGGTGGTCACGGCCAACCAAGATGCGCTGTTTCACAGCGTCATTGCCGGGGCCGACCTGGCCTTGCCTGATGGCGCGCCAGTTGCCTGGTCCATGCGGAAAGACGGCTTCCCTGAGCAACAACGCCTCAGCGGGCCCGAACTCATGTGCCGCTACCTGGCCGAGGCAGAAAAAATCGGTCAGTCGGTCTTTTTCTATGGCAGCAGCGAGTCCACACTGGTCCGCCTGCGAGACAAGATCAAAGAAAAATTCCCCGCCCTGAACGTGGCCGGCGCCGTGTCACCGCCGTTCCGCGAGCTCTCGGCTGAAGAAGACCAGGCCTATGTGGACCAGATCAACCAATCTGGCGCGCATGTGGTGTTTGTCAGCCTGGGCTGCCCCAAGCAAGAAGCCTGGATGGCCGCGCACCGTGGCCGCATCCGTGCGGTCATGATCGGTGTGGGCGCCGCGTTCGACTACCACGCGGGCACCATCCAGCGCGCCCCGGTGTGGATGCAAAAGGCCGGGCTCGAGTGGTTCCATCGCCTCTGCAGCGAGCCGCGCCGCCTGTTCAAGCGCTATGCCGTCACCAACTCGGTGTTCGTCTTCCACAGCGTGCGGCACATGTTGCTCGGTACCAGCAAGCCCAAGGCCAAATCACGCCGCCGGTGAATGCGGGTCGCGCCACGCCAGGGCGCCCGCGTCCCGGGGTGAGGCCACCCCCTGCTTGAGCGCTGCATCCAGGTGGCGCATCACCCCATCGAGTGCCAGGTTCTGCTCGGCATAGCTGCGCGCCTTGGCGCCCAGCTCGGCGCGGCGGGCCGGGTCGTCGGCCAACTGCGCGATGGCCTCGGCCATGCCCTCTGCTGAGCCAGGCGGCACCACCACCCCACATTGCGACACCACATGCGCCAATTCGGTGCCTGGTGCGGCGGTCGACACCACCGGTCGGCCCGAAGCCAGCATGCCCGTCAGTTTCGAAGGCATCACCACATCGGCCGCACCCGGGTTTTGAGGCAGCAGGTGCATGTCGGCCATGCCCAGCAGGTCATTGAGGCGCTCAAACGGCTGCAGCGGCAAAAAGCGCACGTTGTCCAAACCCGCGCAAGCAGCCTGCAACTCGGGCTTGACCACGCCGTCGCCGCAAATCACCAGCACCACATGGGGCCGGCTCACACGCAGGCGCCGCGCCACTTCCGGCAACAACTCCAGCCCCTGCTTGCCCGCCAGCGTGCCCGAAAACAAAGCCACCACCGCATCGCTGCGCAGCCCCAACTCGTCACGGTAGGGGCTAGGGCCCTTCAAGGGGCTGATATAGGCCACATCCACCCAGTTGGGCAAAAACACACGGCGCCCCGCCTCCACGCCCTTTTCGGCAGCGGCCTGCATCATCTTGTGCGAAATGGTCGACACCCGGTCAAAGCGCCGCAGCAGCCAGCGCTCCAGCCCCGAGGCCAAGGCACGGGGCACGCGCCCCTTCAACAAACCCAGGCGGTAGGCGGCGTCTACCTCAAAGTCTTGCACGTGCACCCAGGCCAGTGCACCACTCAGGCGGGCCAGCACCAGGGCGCCGGGCACACAGGTCAAAGCCGGCACCACCACCAGCACCACATCGGGCCGCCAGGCCCATTGGCGCAACAGCACAGGCAGCGAGGTGGCCGCAAAGCTCAGCAAATGCAGCACCCGGCGCAGGCCGGTGGGCTGCTTGGGCACCCACAAGGGCGCACGCCACACCTGCACGCCTTCAGGCGTTTCAGTGCGCTCATAACGGTTGGCGTAGCCATCAGACACCCGCCAGGCGGGGTAATAGGGTGGTGCCGTCACCACACGCACGCTGTGGCCCAAGCGGGCCAATGCAGCGGCCTTTTCCCCTGTGTACTTGCCTATGCCTGTTGGTTCTGGCGCGTAATTCAGACCGTAGAGCAATATTTTCATAGTGTTTACCCACCCTCCCGGCATACTAACTTCGAACCGGTTCGGGTGTTCGGGTTGCCCCCTAGTTGCGGGGCAATACAACATAGAACAAGGCGGCAGGCACGTACCCTGCTGTAGATTTCTCCGTCAGCGTACGTCCGCACAACGGGCGTGCACCTATTTCACCAAAGGGAAGCTTTTTCATGACTAAGAAGGTTGCGCTGATCACAGGCGTCACTGGGCAAGATGGTTCTTACCTGGCTGAGTTTTTGCTCAAAAAGGGCTACGAGGTGCACGGCATCAAGCGCCGTTCGTCGCTGTTCAACACCGACCGCATTGACCACCTCT